>NZ_AJXT01000036.1 GCF_000264295.1 Rhodanobacter spathiphylli B39
GAACTAAAGGGGACGTGGCTAATTAAATCGGTTGGGGGGTACATGCCGCCATAGTGCTGCAGGTGGCTGACCAGATCTGCCGGCGGGCGCTCTGCCGAGGGTGGCCTCGGCTTAATTGGCCACGTCTCTTTTTTGACGGCGAAACCGATCCGAACTACGGTCGTACGCTGTCGTACCAGACCCCGCGCACTGTTCGCCTGGGCGTACGTTACGACTTCTCGCTGTAATTCAACACCGCCGGGGGGCAACCCCCGGCACCGCTGCCCAGAGTTGAGCCGCCGGTAACCCCGGCGGCTTTTTTTTGGATCAAGAAACCCTGGTGAGGAGGGACGGTGGTGTCGAGCGCATAAGTGCGTTGAAGACGCCCCCTTCGTCACCGGACCAAGCCGTGTCTCGTTTCGCGAAGGTGCTTGCGGTCCGACTGGTTGAAGGCTGGCAGATCATCGAGAGCGCCGTTCCGCCGTACGAAGCGCGGCCCACGGGTTGTTCACGATAGCGGGCAAAGCTCAGTCGCTCTTCACGTGCTGCGCCAGGCAATGAACGCAATGCTCGGGCCTGCCGCCGACGCGCCGCTGCAAGCGCCGCCTGCTTGGCCGCCTCACCGACCGATTGTCACAATCCCCCTGCACGATGGCGGCAGTCGATTCGAGGACACCGCCATGCTGAGTATCGAGCAGTCACTGGTCGAGCGCCTGCCGTGGCTCGCGCGGTATCCGGCCATCCGTCGCCCGGTGTCGGGCATGCTCGGGCGGCTGGCCGACGAGGACGGTTTCAATCGCGTGCTGAGCCGGGTCGGCACGGCCGAGGGTTTCGATTTTGTCGAGCGGGTGCTGGATGTGCTGGGCACCAGCTGTCAGCTCAACCTGCGCGAACGCGAACACATCCCGCTGGAGGGTCCGCTGCTGGTGGTGGCCAATCATCCGCTGGGGATGCAGGACGCACTGGCGCTGCTGCAGCTGATCGGTTCGGTGCGCCCTGACGTGCGCATCCTCGGCAACGACTGGCTGGCGACGGTGCCGCAACTGGGTCGGCTGCTGCTGCCGGTGGATGTGTTCGGCAAGGGTGCGGCATCGCAGCTGCGCGGGATCTACCGTGCGCTCGACGATGGCCAGGCGCTGATCATCTTTCCCGCTGGCGAGGTGTCGCGGATGCGCCCCGATGGCGTGCGCGACGGGCGCTGGTCGGACGGTTTTGCGCGGCTGGCATTGCGGCGAAATGTACCGGTGTTGCCGGTGCACGTGGCCGCGCGCAATTCGACGATGTTCTACGGCATGTCGATGCTGGCCAGGCCGCTGAGCACGGCGATGCTGCCCCGCGAGGCGGTGGCGCCGGGCAGCCGGCGCATCGGTTTCAGCATCGGCGCGCTGGTGGCGGCGAGCGAGCTTGCACAGCGCAGCGGTGGCTCGCCGACGCAGGCGGCCAGGTTGATGCGACGGCATGTGTATCGGGTCGGCCGGCATCGTGGGCTGATCTTCGGTGGCCAGGCGCCGCTGGCGCATCCGGAGCCGGCCGGGCAGGTGGCGGCCGAACTGGCGCGTGCCGAGCTGCTGGCCGAACTCAACGATGGCAAGCAACTGCTGTTGCTCAAGGGCAGTGCCGACAGCGCGGTGCTGCGCGAGATCGGCCGCCTGCGCGAGCTGACCTTCCGCAAGGTCGGCGAGGGCGTGGGTGCGCGTCGCGACCTGGATGCGTTCGATCCGCACTACGAGCATCTGGTGTTGTGGGACGGCAAGGCGTTGCGCATCGCCGGGTCGTACCGGTTTGGCCATGGCGGCAAGCTGCTGGCCGAACGGGGCATGCAGGGCCTGTATACCTCCGGCCTGTTCGACTATTCGCCGGCGCTGGAATCGCGGCTGGCGCAGGGACTGGAACTGGGGCGCAGTTTCATTGCGCCGGCGTACTGGCGTTCGCGCGCGCTGGACCAGTTGTGGCAGGGCATCGGCCTGTACCTGCAACGCCACCCCGGGCTGCGTTACCTGTTCGGCCCGGTGAGCATGTCGGTCAGCCTGCCGCGCGAGGCGCGCGAATGGATCGCCGCCGCGCACCAGCACTATTTCGGTGCGCCGGGGCTGGCGGCGGCCAGGCAGCCGTTCGTGATCTCCGCGGAAGTCAGCCAGGGCGTGCGACAGGCGCTGGAAGGACTGGACGCTCCCGCCGGCCTGGGCAAGCTGAAGCATCATCTGGATGCGCTGGGCGTGAGCCTGCCGGTGCTGTATCGCCAGTATGTCGACCTGGTCGAGCCGTCGGGCGTGCAGTTCCTGGACTTCGGCGAAGACCCCGGTTTCTCCGGCTGCGTCGACGGACTGGTGATGCTGGACCTGGCGGCGCTCAAGCCCGCCAAGCGGGCACGCTATCTGGGCAAGCCGGCCGGCGCCGCCTGACATCCGGAACCGCCCCTGAAATCGCGACGCCCCGGTCCTTGCCATAGCGGCGGCGTCGGATCGCCAGGCCGGAACGCACCGACAGCATCTGCGCCTGATCGCGCCTGCCCATCTCGCGGTCGGCGGCCATGGCTGCCGGCCGGGGGAACTGGCATGGCGCGACACGCGGACTTGCGCAATTCGTGCTCAGGGTCTGCTTCCGCCACCTTGCCAGGCATGGTCCGCGTTGTAGGCTCTGCTGCGTTCACGAGATTGGCGAGGGCACATGGGCCAGAGTCCCGAACTGTTGCGGCGCCTGCTGCGGGCGAAGGACCGGATGGATGGGTCACCCCACGAAGAGTGGCCGGTGCGTCGGCTGGCGCAGGTAAGCGCGGTGTCGGCAGCGCATTTTGCGCGCTCGTTCCGGGGTGCGTTCGGCATGCCGCCGCACCGCTATCTGCTCACCCGGCGCATCGAGCGCGCCACGGCGTTGCTGCGCGATACCGATATGGCCGTCACCGAGATCGCGCTGCAGACTGGCTGGAGCAGCATCGGCACCTTCGGGCGGATCTTCCGCGACATCACCGGCGAGAGCCCGGGGGAGTTCCGCGCACGCCAGCGGGCGATGCCGCACGGGCACGGGCGTGTTCCGGAGTGCATCGTGCGCGCCGCGCATCGGCCCGATCTCAAGAGCGCAGTTTCGGAGAAGCGGCGCAGCGCGGTGGCCGGTAAAAAGGCACTCCAATCCACGGAGGTTCCACCATGACCCAAGGTGTCGATGTAGCCGGACTGTATGTCCGTGACCAGGATGAGGCGCTCGCGTTCTATGTCGGGAAGCTGGGCTTTGTCGTCCATGCCGATGCGCGCAACGGCGACTATCGCTGGCTGACCGTGCGGCATCCGGAGCAGCCCTCGTTCCAGCTCGGCCTGTTCCGGCCGGGGCCGCCGATGCATGACGCGGCGACCGCGCAGACGCTCTGCGAAATGGTGGCCAAGGGCGCGATGCCGCCGCTGGTGCTGGTGGTGGACGACTGCCGGGCGGCCTTCGAGCGGCTGCAGGCGCTGGGCGTGGAATTCACCCAGGAACCCACCAGCCGCTACGGCACCGTCGACGCGGGCTTCCGCGATCCCTCGGGCAATGGCTGGAAGATGATCGAGGCGAAGGCGTCGGCGCAGGGGGCGGCATGAGCGCGAGCCAGTGGATCCGCCAGAGCCATCGCTGGCTGTCGATCGTGTTCACCCTCACCGTGATCGCGAACTTCGCCTGGCGCGGCATGAGCCCGCACGAACCGCCGGCGTGGCTGACCTACTCGCCGCTGCCGCCGCTGTTCGCGCAGTTGTTCAGCGGCCTGTACCTGTTCGCGCTGCCGTATGTCGCGAGGCGGCGTATCAAGGCGTGAGGCCGTAGCACGCGGTCGCTTCAGCCGGCCGCCACCGGCGCGGGTCGCTCCATCCCGATGCTGCGCAGCGCCGGGCTGCGCATGCAGGTCAGGGCGATCGCGGTGAGCAGCAGGCCGGCGCCGGCGAACAGGTCGGTGAGCGGGATCAACCTGAGCAGGCTGCCGGCGATCGCGGCCGAGATCGGCCCCAGGCCCATGAAGGTGAACATCAGCACGCTCATGGCGCGGCCCATCATCTCCGGCGCCACCCGGCGCTGGATCCAGCTGACGATGGCGATCTGCGCGATGCCGGCGAGCACGCCGGTGGCGGCCAGCAGCACCGCGCCGGTGACCGTCGCATGCACCAGCGCCAACGTGGCCAGGGCCAGGCCGGCGAGGCTGTCGATGGTCAGCACCATCAGGCCGAGGCGGCCGCGCATGATGCGGCTGGCGTGGCCGGACAGGAAACTGCCCAGCAGCATGCCGCCGCCGTTGGCAGTCATCAGGATGCCCAGCGAGGCGGCGCCCAGATCCATCCGCGTATCGGCCAGCACCGGCAAGCCCACCTGCAGCGGGCCGCCGACGAACACCGAGACCACCGCCGCGTAGAGCATGAACGCGCGCAGCGGCAGGTCGGCCCAGATCATCCGCACGCCGCTGGCCACGTTGGCCAGCACGCCGCCCGCGGCGGGTTTCGGATCGAAGTCGCTGTGCACGCGGATCAGCAGCAGCGATGCCAGCGAGAAGGCGAAGCTGACCGCGTCGACGGCGAATGCCAGGCCCAGCCCTTCGGCATCCTGCATGGCCTGCGGCTGTGCGCCGTGCGTGCCCACGCTGATCACCACGCCGGCCAGCGCCGGGCCGACGAACATGCTGAGCTGGCGCATGCCCATCACCAGCGCGTTGGCCGGTTGCAGCTGATCCTTGCGCACCAGTTGCGGCAGGATTGCCGAGCCGGCCGGGTAGGCGAACGCGGTGGACAGGCCGATGCCCAGCGCGATCAGGTACACCAGCCACATGCGGATGTCGCCCAGCAGCACCAGCGCGGCCAGCAGCGCCACCAGCAGCGCGTTCACCCCGCGCGCGGCCAGCAGCACGCGGCGCGGCGACAGCCGGTCCACCAGTGCGCCGCCGATCAGCATGAACAGCGCGCGCGGCAGCGCCATCGCCGCCAGTACCAGGCCCAGCGCGGCGGGGTTGCCGGTGAGCTTCAGCACCAGCCACGGCAGCGCCACCAGGGTGAACTGGTCGCCCAGCATCGAGATCGTGCTGCCGCCGAACAGCAGGCGGAAGTTGTGGTTGGCGAAAACGGAATCGCGGTGGGCGGTGGCCATCGGTGGGTTCGCAGGTCGGGTGGCTGAGCGGGATGAAAATGCAATGGGCTGCCGCCCGGGTCAGCCGGCGTCCGCGCGCTCGTCCCAGGCGATCGCCGCCAGCTGTTGCAGGTGCGCGCTCACGTCCGCCGGCCACGCGGCGATCAGCGCGCCGAAGCGCTCGCGGTCGCCGCGGTAGAAGGCGCGCGAGGCTTCCTCGTAACCCGGTTCGTCGCCGGCCATCACGCGCATGAAGCGATCGACCGATTCGATCGCCTGGCGTGCGCGCTCCTTCGCGCCACCCTGGCGGATGGACTGCTCGACCAGTCGCCGCAGCACCGCCGAGGCGCCGCCGGGTTGCTGGCCCAGCCAGTCCCAGTGTCGTGGCAGCAGGGTGACTTCGCGTGGCACCACGCCCAGCTTGGGGCGACCGGGTCCGCGGTTGGCCGGCTCGGCGGGTGTGGCAGGTGCCAGCCGGGCCAGCACGTCGTCGACGCTGCCGCGGAAGTCGATCTCGATCGGCCGGCTGTCGCGCTCGTCGAACACCAGCAGCGGTCCGGCGGCGCCCGCGTCCAGGCGCTGTTTGGCGGCACGGGCGACATCGGCCAGGGCGCCCTGGCCGATCCGCTGCGGGCCGTCGAAGGCGATGCAGGAGGTGGTTGGCAACATGTTTTGTCCGGGTAAATTCGTTTGGCGGATTTTATACGGATCAAATCCCCTGTCAATACTGCCCGGGTAAAAAGCGAGATGCGGCCGGGCATTCCCGCCCGCCGCGTGCGCCTTGTATGGTTGAGGCTTTCCACCCGAAAGGACTACGGATGACCAAGCGTCTGCGCACGGCCAGCTTGCTGGTTTCACTCGGTGTACTTGCCGCCACCGCGATTCCCCTGCCGTCAGCGGCCGCGGAACTCGCCGTGCCGCCGATCGCCTACCACCAGCGCACCTTGCCGAACGGCTTGCAGGTGCTCAGCGTGGAGGATCACGCCAGCCCCAACGTGGCGGTGCAGATGTGGTACCACGTCGGCTCGAAGGACGACCCGCAGGGACGCTCCGGTTTCGCGCACCTGTTCGAGCACCTGATGTTCAAGAGCACGAAGCACATGCACGCCGAGCAGTTCGACCGGCTGACCGAGGACGTGGGCGGCGCGAACAACGCCTCCACCGGCGACGACGTCACCAACTATTTCGAGATCGTGCCCAGCAACCACCTGCAGACCCTGCTGTGGGCCGAGGCGGAACGGTTGTCCAACCTCAACGTGGACGAGAAGAACTTCAAGTCCGAGCGCGCCGTGGTGGAAGAGGAATACCGCCAGAGCGTGCTGGCCAATCCTTACGGCAAGCTGTTCAACGCGATCGATCCGAAGTCGTACACGGTGCACCCGTACCAGCGCCCGACCATCGGCAGCATCGAGGATCTGGAAGCGGCGTCGCTGCAGAACGTGATCGACTTCCACGGCACCTTCTATCGTCCCGACAACGCCACCCTGATCGTCGCCGGCGACTTCGACCCGAAGCAGCTCAATGCCTGGGTCGACCAGTACTTCGGCGGGATCGCGAAACCGGCCACGCCGATTCCGCAGGTCACCGCGAAGGAACCCGCGCGCAGCAAGGACCAGCACTACACCGTCACCAGCGAGACCGCGCCGCTGCCCGGCGTGGCGATCACCTGGCTGATCCCGCCGGCGTCCGACAGCGCCGACAGCATCGCCCTGAAAGTGGCGGCGGCGCTGCTGTCGCAGGGCGAATCCTCGCGCCTGTACCAGTCGCTGGTGTATCGCCACCAGGTTGCCCAGGAAGCGGGCGCCGATGCCGACAGCCGCGTCGGCCCGGGCCTGTTCACCGCCTACGCGATCCTCGCCAGCGGCCACCAGCCGGCCGAGGCGGCCAAGCTGCTGCATGAAGAGATCATCTGGCTGGCGACCCAGCCGATTCCCGACGCCGAGCTGGACAAGGTGAAGACCCAGTTGCTCACCTCCGCGCTGAAACAGCGCCAGACCGCCGAGGGCCTGGCGTTCGCCCTGGGCCAGGCCAGCCTGATCGACGGCAACGTGGAGCGCGTCAACACCGACCTGGATGCCTTGCAGAAGGTCAGCGAGAAAGACGTGCACCGGGTGTTGCAGAAATACGTCACCGGCGCGCACAGCGTCACCATCGACTACCTGCCGCAGGCTGCCGCAGCCAAGCCGGCCGCCGCACAGGGAGCAGTGAAATGAGCCGTCCGATGAAGCACTTCCGCCTGACCGCGCTGGCCGCCGCGCTGATCGCCAGCGGCAACCTGTTCGCCGCCGACTTCCCGGCCACGCCGCCGGCACCGGGTCCGGCACCCACGCTGAGCGTACCCACGCCGTCGTCGCAGACGCTGGCCAACGGCCTGCAGGTGATCAGCGTGCGCCGCGCCGGCCTGCCGCTGGTCACCGCGCAGCTGGTGGTGCGCAGCGGCGGCGAGATGGACCCGCCGACCCTGGCCGGCCTGGCTGACCTCACCGCCAACCTGCTGACCAAGGGCGCTGCCGGGAAGACCGCGCCGCAGATTGCCGCGGCGGCTGAAGCGCTGGGCGGCTCGCTCGGCGCCAGCGCCGGCTGGGACGAAAGCGCGGTGGGCATCACCGTGACCACGCCGAAAGTGCCGCAGGCGCTGCAACTGCTTTCCGAAGTGGTGCGCCAGCCGGACTTCAGCGAGGCCGAGCTGAAGCGCTCGAAGGCACAGGCGCTGGATGACCTGCACCTGATGCTGAGCCGGCCCACCACGCTGGCCTCGTTCGCGGCCAGTCGCGGCGTGTACGGCGATGGCGCCTACGGCCATTCGCGCAGCGGCACGCCCGGCTCGATCCCGCGCATCACGCGGGCCAGCGTGCAGCAGTTGCACGCGGCGCTGTATCGCCCGGACAACGCGATGCTGATCCTCACCGGTGACATCACGCCGGCGCAGGCGCAGCAACTGGCGCAGGCCAGCTTCGGCGACTGGGCCAGGCCGGGCACGCCGCTGCCAGCGCGACCGACCGGCAGCCACGCCGGCCGGCTTCCCGCAGTGCTGCTGATCGACCAGCACGGCGCCGGCCAGGCCGGCGTGGTCGCCGCGCATCCGGCGCCGTCGCGGGCCGATCGCGGCTACTACGTGGGCACGGTGGCCAATGCGGTGCTCGGTGGTTCGTACTCGGCGCGCCTCAACGAGGAGATCCGCATCAAGCGCGGCCTGTCCTACGGCGCCAACAGCCGCCTGATGCCGCTGCACGACGCCGGCATGTGGCTGGCCGCGGCGCAGACCAAGAACCCGTCCGCGCCCCAGGTGGTGGAGCTGATGCTGGGCGAGTTCAAGCGGCTCGGCGGCACGCGGGTTTCCGCCGACGAACTGGCCGCGCGCAAGGCCACCCTGATCGGCGGCTACGGCCGCAGCCTGGAAACCACCGCCGGGCTGGCCAACGAAGTCGGCGACCTGGCCGTCTACGGCGTGCCGCTGGACGAGATCGGCAAGTACATCGCCCAGGTGCAGGCGGTGACCCCGAAGCAGATCGAGAAGTACGCCGACAAGTACCTCACTGCTGATGCCGGCACCGTGGTGGTGGTGGGCGACGCCTCGAAATTCGCCGCGGAGATCCGCAAGACGCACCCACAGGCGGTGCTGCTGGAGTCGACCGCGCTGGATCTGGACAGCCCGACCCTGCAACCCGGCTCCGCCGCGAAATAGCCCTCGACACAGCCGTCTCAACCCGGCGTTCACCCGACCCCGGCCATCGTGCCGGGGTTTTTCGTGCCTGGTGAAACACCGTGTTGCCGAGATCACCCGAATGGATGGGGCGGGAGGCGCGCGACGTTTGGTAAACTGTAAGGTACATTAATTCCTTCCACTCCCCGGAATTCCCATGTCCCTCCGCACTCTTGCTCGTCACGCCCTCGCCCTCGGCCTGATTGCCGCCGCCGTGCCCGCCACGGCCGCCACCCGCATCGAGATCCAGGGCGGGCGCAGCTACATGGACAGCTACGGCAGCCATGCCGCCTTCGTCGAGGCGGTGTTCCCGGCGCAACCGATCGGCGGCACCCGCTACAGCTGGTCGCCCGACGTGTCGCTGGGCTGGATCGATGGCCGCGACGTGCATCGTTACGACTACAGCTCCTACACCACCCGCCCTTCGGTGGCGCTGCTGGCCGCCGGTGTGCGCGTCCACCACGGTGACGCGGGCGACTGGTACCAGCCGCTGTTCGCCAGCTTTCAGGTGGCCGCCACCAACCATGCCACCCAGGCGCTGTCCAGCCACTACCAGTTCGTCAGCACGCTGGGTTGGCAGGCGAAACACTTCACCCTGGCGATCCGCCATGTCTCCAACGGCGGCCTGAGCGGACCGAACCGCGGCGAGACGATGGCGGTGGTCGGCGTGGCCTTCGATATCTGAATCAACGGAAGCACGACGGCCCCGAACGGGGCCGTCGTGCTGTTGCGGGTCGCCTGCGCGGTGAGCTCAGTGGCCGCCGGCGGCCGGTCCGGCCTTGGCACCGAACGGCGGCTTGGCCAGCCAGATCACCAGCACCAATCCCAGGAAGATCCAGCCCAGCGCATGGAACACCTCGTTGAACGCGATCTGGTAGCCCTGCTGGGTGATCATGTTGTTGATCAGGCTGCTGGCGCCCTGCGCGTCGCCGTGGCCGAGCTGGCTGATCGCTGCCTGTGAAGTGGGGTCGTAGGCGGTGATGTGTTCGGCCAGCTGCTCGTGGTGGCTTACCGCGCGGCGCTCCCACAGCAAGGTGGTGATCGAGGCCGAGAAGCTGCCGCCCAGCGTGCGCAGGAAGGTGGCCAGGCCCGATCCGGAGGCGATCTCGTTCTGCTGCAGGTCCGACAGCAGGATGGTCAGGATCGGCATGAAGAACAACGCCACGCCGAGGCCCTGCCACAGCTGCACCATCGCCACGTGGTAGAAATCGATGCCGATGAAGAAGTCCGAGCGCATGAAGCAGGTCATGCCCATCACCACGAACGCCACCGAGGCCAGCAGTCGCAGGTCGATCCGGCTGGCGTACTTGCCCACGAAGAAGGTCAGCAGCACCGGGATGACGCCCAGTGGGGCAGTGGCGTAACCGGCCCAGGTCGAGGTATAGCCCAGGTTGCGCTGCAGCCACAGCGGCACCAGCAGGCCGATCGAGAAGAACGCGGCGTAGGCCAGGATCAGCGCGATGGTGCCCGCGGTGAAATTGCGGTGGCGGAACAGTCGCAGGTCGACGATCGGGTCCTTGTCGGTCAGTTCCCAGATCAGGAAGATCGCGATGCTGATCGCCGAGACGATGCTGGTGACGATGATGAAGGTGGAGTTGAACCAGTCCTCGTCGTTGCCCTTGTCCAGCACGATCTGCAACGCGCCGACGCCGATGATCAGGGTGATCAGGCCGACGTAGTCGATCTTCGGACGCTCGGTCTTCTCGACCTTGCCGCGCAGCTGGCTGGCCACCACCATGCTGGCGAAGATGCCGATCGGCACGTTGATGAAGAAGATCCACGGCCACGAATAGTTGTCGGTGATCCAGCCGCCCAGGATCGGCCCGGCGATCGGCGCCACCACCGTGACCATCGCCAGCAGCGCCAGCGCCATGCCGCGCTTGGCCGGCGGGTAGATGCCGATCAGCAGGCTCTGCGTGATCGGATACATCGGCCCGGCCACGGCTCCCTGCAGGGCGCGGAACAGGATCAGCATCTCCATGCTTTGCGAGACGCCGCAGAGAAACGAGGTCAGCGCGAACAGCAGGGTGCAGGCGGTGAACAGCCGCACTTCCCCGAAGCGTCGGGTGAGGAAGCCGGTCAGCGGCAGCGAGATCGCCATGCTCACCGCGAACGAGGTGATCACCCAGGTGCTCTGGTTGTTGCTGACGCCGAGGTTGCCGGCGATCGTCGGCAACGACACGTTGGCGATCGTGGTGTCCAGCACCTGCATGAAGGTCGCCAGCGACAGGCCGATCGTGCTCAGTGCCAGATTGGGTGGACGGAATTGGGTGGTCATCGGCGTCGGTCAGTGATGGGGCTTTTGCTTGCTCCTCCCCCTGCAGGCAGGGGGAGGTTGGAAGGGGGTGACGCTCTTGACCTTCCCTCAAGATCAAGAGCGAACCCCACCCCAACCCTCCCCCGCGAGCAGGGGAGGGGGCTTCATTTTCCGCCAGCCATGTTGGCGTGGATGATCTGGTTGATCGTCGCGTCCGCGGTGACCAGCTGCCGTTTGTAGACGTCGGTGCTGAAGGCAGGCTGGGTCGGCGACTTCTGCGCCAGGGTCGGGCCGTTCTGGTCGTGCAGGTTCACGTCCACGGTCACCGACATGCCCAGTCGCAGCGGGTGCTTGTCCAGGGTGGCCGGATCGTCGAACACCACGCGCACGGGAATGCGCTGCACGATCTTGATCCAGTTGCCGGTCGCGTTCTGCGCCGGCAGCAGCGAGAACGCGCTGCCGGTGCCGACGCCCAGGCTCTGCACCTTGCCCTTGTACTTCACCGAGCCGCCGTAGACGTCCGACTCGATCTCCACCGGCTGGCCGATGCGCATCTTCGTGAGCTGGGTTTCCTTGAAGTTCGCATCCACCCACACGCCGTGCAGCGGCACCACCGCCATCAGCGCGGCACCCGGCTGCACGCGCTGACCGACCTGCACCGAGCGTTTGGCCACATAGCCGTCCACCGGTGCCACCAGGCTGGCGCGGGCGTCGTCCAGATAGGCCGCCCGCAACCTGGCTGCGGCAACCTGCACGTCCGGGTGCGAGGCGACCACGGTGTCGTCCACCAGCACCTTGCTGGTCTGGTACTGCTGTTGCGAAGTGATCAGCGCGCTCTCCGCGGTGGTCAGCGCGTCGCTGGCGTGCGCCAGTTCCTCGGCCGAGATCGCCCCGGACTTGGCCAGCGCCACGCGGCGCTTGTAGTCGGCGCGGGCCTTGTCGACCGCGGTCTTGCGCGCGGCCACGTCGGCCTGGGCGCCGTTCACGCTGGAATACAGGCCGCGCACCTTGCGCACGGTGTTGGCCAGGTTGGCCTTCGCCTCGGCCAGCGCCACGTCGGCATCGCTGGGATCGAGTTGCACCAGCACGTCGCCGGCGTGCACCAGGTCGCCGTCGTCGGCGCCGATGCTGACCACGGTGCCGGGCACCTGCGGGGTGATCTGCACCACGTTGCCGTTGACGTAGGCGTCGTCGGTGCCTTCGTACCAGCGGCCATCGAGGAAGTACCACAGCGCCCAGGCGATGATGCCGAGCAGCACCACCAGGCCGAGCAGGCGCAGCATGAAGCCGCGCGGATTCTTTTTCGGAGCGGCGGGAGTCGTGGCGGCCGTGCTATCGGCCGGAGTGGAAGTCGGGCTGGACATGGGGCTGCCTCAGGAACGTGGGATGGGGGAAGAAGAGGAGGGAGCGGGCGCGTCGGCCTGCGGCTGGAAGCCACCGCCGAGCGCCTCGATCAGCTGTACGGAAAGGTCGACCTGCTGCGCTTCCAGCGCGGCCACGCCGCGGTTGGCCGTCAGCAATTGCTGGCGCACCACGAGCGCTTCGAGATAGCTGCCGATGCCGGCCTGGTAACGCTGCTCGGCCAGCTGCCAGGCCTGCCGCGCCGCGGTCTGCGCCCGCCGCTGCGCGTCCAGCTGCAGTTGCACGGCATGCGCGGCGGAGAGTTCGTCGGCCACCTCGTTCAGTGCGCCGACCAGGGTCTGGTTGTACTGCGCCACGGCCAGGTCGTACTGCGCATCCTTGCCGGAAAGGTTGGCGCGCAGGCGGCCGCCGTCGAAGATCGGCAGGCTCAGCGTCGGGCCGAACTGGTAGAAGCGCGCGGGCAGGGTGAACGGATTGCCGCCACCCAGCGTGATCACGCCGGCCATCGCGCCCAGGCTGATGTTGGGCAGGAACTCGGTCTTCGCGGCCTTGATGTCCTTGCCGGCCGCCTCGACCCGCCAGCGCGCGGCGACCAGGTCGGCGCGGTGGCCGAGCAGGTCCAGCGGCAGGTTGTCGGGCACCGCGAGCTGGGCCGGGGTGAGCAGGTGCGGGCGGTGGATCTGCAGGCCGCGATCCGGGCCCTTGCCCAGCAGCACCGACAGCGAGGAACGGGCGGCGTCCACCGCGCGATCGGCCAGTGCGGCATCCTGCTGCGCCACGGCCACTTCGCCATCGGACTGCTTCAGCGCGATCTGGTTGTCGATGCCGGCGGCGACCCGCTGGCTGGTCAGCCTGCGGGCCTGGTTGGCGCGTTCCAGCTCGCCCCGGGCCAGATCCTGCTGGGTGAACGCATAGCCGAGCTGCGCATACGCGCGCGCCACGTTGCCGGACAGCTCGATGCGCGCGGCGCGGGCGTCGATCTCGGCGGCGCGGGCGGAACCCAGCGCGGCTTCCCACGCGGCGCGCTTGCCGCCCCACAGGTCGATGCCCCACTTGAAGCTCACGTCGGCGTACTTGGCCAGCGCGAAATGGCCGCCACCGGCATCCGCCGGCATCAGCGTGGTGGGGATGCGCGCGCCGGATACGCTGGCGCCGGCGTTGATCTCCGGCTTGCGCGCCGCGTCGGCAATCCCGGCCTCGGCCTGGGCCGCGCGGGCGCGCGCATCGGCCACGCCAAGGCCGGGATTGTCGTGCAGCGCCTCATCGATCAGTGCATCCAGCTGGCTGTCGCCCAGCGCGTGCCACCAGTCCTGCGCGGGCCATGCGGCCGGCGTCAGGTCCAGCCGCGCGAGGCTGCGCCCGGCTTTCAGCGAGGTGGCGTCGATGGGCGTGCCGTCCGGCTGCAGGCCGCCGCTGCTGGCGCAGCCGGCCAATGCCAGGGTCAGGGCGGTCGCAGCCGCCAGTAGGTGCAGACGCATGGGTGGAAGTCCGGGGAGGAGGGGGGATGGGGGAGGGATCAGTTCTTGTCGCGAAGCGCGCTCAGCACGCGCCCCAGGTAGTCATGCAACCGGGCCTGCTCGGTCGACGTCATCGAACGCTGCGCCGCCGCCATCACCCGCTCGCTGCACAACGAGGCGGAGTTCTGCCAGACCGCGTTGCCGGCACTGGTCAGCTCGATGCGCAGGGCGCGGCGGTCCTGTGCGTGCGGCGTGCGGCGCAGCAGGCCCTTGCGTTCGAGCTGGTCGAGCTGGCGCGTCATTGCGCCACCGTCGAGCTCCACCGCCCGAGCCAGCTCGGTGGCCGACACCGCGCCCAGCTGATGGGCCTTCTTCAGGATCAGGAACTGGGTGAAGCTCAGGTCCAGATCCTGCTTGGCCAGCTCGGCCTCGACCGCACGCACGATTTCGGCGCGCACCATGTTCAGCAGCATGCCCAGGCTCGGCGGGTGTGCCGGGTCGCCTGGGGTCGAGTGCAAAAGCGGGGCTTCGGTCTTCATGCCGCGCATTCTATTGCCAAAACTATAGTTGTCAAGGCAAATATGTCTGCGTCGATGCTTGCACGGGCAAATTACGCTCGAACGCCGCCCCCGCCCAGTTCCGCCAGTTCGTCGGCCAGCCAGGCCCGCAAGGCGGGATCGCGCAATTCGAACAGGTCGAACACGCCCAGCGCCCGCAGGGTGGGCAACTGGGCCAGCAACCGCGGTTCGACTTCGCGGCGCAGGGTTTCGGGGGTGGCGGGGTCGAGCATCAGCTGCGCCGCGGCGACGAAGGTGACGCAGGCCTCGTTGGCGTCGAGCGTGGGCCGGGTTCGCAGCAAGGTGGGGGTATTCACGGGCATCGGTTTCCTCCGGGATCAGATGGAAGACGTTTCTGCCGGCAGGGAATGGACAGAGCGCCAGAGGGACGTGCTGGATGGGTCGAACCAGTGTAGTTTTCCGCCCGCCTGGCCTGATAACGTGAATAAGTCAAAAAGTGTCGAGAACCCGCCAATGGGACACCAGGAACAATTTCTGCGCATCGAGCGGGCGGACGGCCCGGGCCTGATTGCCTTCGTCGTGAAGGACCTGGCGCCGGAACGGGAGAGCGTGTGGCACCGCCACCTGCGCGGCCAGTTCATGTACGTGGAAAGTGGCCTGGTATGCGTCCGCACCCGGCTCGGCCTGTGGACGCTGACGCCGCATCGGGTCGGCTGGATGCCGCCGGGCGAGGAACACACCGTCAGCGTGATCCAGAGCACCCAAGGTTGGGGCGTGTTCGTGGCGCCACAGGCCGCCGTCGGCATGCCGGACGAGCCCAGCGTGCTGGGCGCCAACGAGCTGATGCGGGCACTGGTGCATCGCGCCTCCGCCTGGGCCGACAGCGATCGGTTGGACGACGGGCAGCAACGCATCATGGACGTGCTGATGGACGAGATGCGCCGCGCGCGGATCGCCGATCATCCGCTGCACCTGCCGATGCCGGATGACCGGCGCCTGCTGCGCATCTCGCGCAAGCTGCTGGCCGAGCCGCACGACAACCGCAGCCTGGAGGCCTGGGCCGACTGGGCCGGGCTTTCGGCGCGCAGCCTGAGCCGGCTCTTTCGCAGCGAAACCGGCTGCAGCTTCGCCCAGTGGCGACAGCAGGCCCGGCTCAGCCGGGCGCTGGAGCGCCTGGCCGCCGGCGAGCAGGTGGGCGAGGTCGCCGATGCGCTGGGCTACGTCAGCGTCAGCGCCTTCGTGGCCATGTTCCGGCGCCAGTTCGGGCGGCCGCCGGCACGCTACTTCGCCCAGCGCTCCGCTCCGGTGTGATGGGCCTGGCGGGCACCGATAAGCCCGGCTTATCGGCCTGATCACAAATCCGTCCTTGGTCGACGAAGCGGTGCGGGCATAGCATGACCCGGCGCCATTTCGCGCTGCCGGAAAGTCAGCGAGGTCATCATGATCCGTTCGTTCGTGCCCGCGCTGCTTGCGCTGGCCCTGTTTTCCACCGGCGCCGTCGCCGGCAACGATTTCTGGCAGACCCCGACCATCCACGGCGCCGGCCGGATTCATCCGATGCCGCAGGCGGCCTATCAGCCCGATCGCCAGGCCACCTACAAGGTCGTGTTCAGCCTGGGCAAGGCCGGCGACAAGCCGACCATGGTGAGCCCGTCGCTGGATCACGTGGCGCGGGCGGTGAACCTCTACGTCAACGCCGGCGTGCCGCTGTCGCAGCTGAAATTCGTGGCGATCGCGGCCGGGCCGGCCACGCCGATCGTGTTGAACGACGCGCAGTACCGCAAGAAGTACGGCGTGGCCAATCCCAACCTGCCGCTGATCGCCCAGCTGCGCAAGGCCGGGGTGGACGTCGCCGTGTGCGCCCAGGCCGTCGCCGAACACGACTTCCAGTACGACTGGGTCGATCCGCAGGTCACCGTGGCGCTGTCCGGGCTGACCACGGTGATCGACCTGCAGCAGCAGGGTTACGCGTTGAGCCCGCAGTAAGTCCATCCACAGGAGCCAATCGTCATGCGCCATCCGATTCCCCGGCTGTTGCTGGCCGCCGCCGCATGCGTGCTGAGCGCTGCCGCCAGCGCCACCGACCAACCCGACTACCTGCCGCCGTGGAATCCGCCACCGGCCGGCCTGCAGTTCAGCGTGCCGCCGTTCGACGCGATCGCCGACCTGCACGGCGACATCGTCGATCCGCAGCTGGTGGTGTTCTTCGCCGGCAACCAGTTCATGGTGGTGCACGACCTGATGGACGCATTCCGGCAGGCGCATCCCGCCTACCAGCGGATCTTCGTGGAAACCCTGCCGCCGGGCATCCTGGCCAAGCAGATCGAGAGCGGCTCGCTGGTCATGGGCAACTTGCGCATCACCCATCGTCCGGACGTCTATACGGCCGGCAAGGGCGCCATCACCGACCGCCAGAAGGAGCGCGGCTGGTTCGCCGAGATGCATGACTACGCGCGCAATCCGCTGGCGATCCTGGTCGCCCGGGGCAACCCGAAGCACATCGCGGGGCTGGCCGACCTGGGTCGCGGCGACGTGCGGGTCAGCATGCCGAACCCGGCCTGGGAAGGCATCGCGAAGCAGATCGAGGCGAGCTACCGCAAGGCCGGTGGCGAGGCGCTCGACCACGCCATCATGCAGGCCAAGGTGGCCGACGGCACCACCTTCCTCACCCGCATCCATCATCGCCAGTCGCCGCTGCGCGTGCTGCAGGGCGAATCGGACGCGGCGCCGGTGTGGTCGACCGAGGCCTATTTCCAGCAGCAGATCCTGCATCGCCCGGTGGAAACCGTGGCCATCCCCGAGGCGCAGAACGCGGTCGCCACGTACACCGCCGCGCGCATGAAGAACGCACCGCACGCGCAGGCGGCGAAGGACTTCATGGCCTTCATGCAGAGCCCGGCCGCGGCCGCGGTGTATCGCAAGTACGGCTTTCTTCCCGCCCACTGAGGTGCACGCCATGTTCCGGCCAGCCATACGTCGTTTGTTCGGGATCGTCGCGCTGGCCGGCATCGGCATGCCGCCTGCTGCGCTGGCCGTCGATGCCGCCGCCATCGCCCATGCCGGCAACGGGCGCGGTGCCGCGCCGTGCATGGCCTGCCACGGCGCGGACGGCGCCGGCCAGGCGGCCGCGGACAATCCGCGACTGGCGGGCCTGGATGCCGCGTACCTGCGGAAGCAACTGGACGACTTCGCCAGCGGCACGCGCAGCAACCCGGTGATGCAGCCCATGGCAACCGCGCTGAGCGAAGACGAACGCCACGCGATGGCGACCTACTACAGCCAGCTGCCGCTGGCGATGAAACCGGCGACGGCGCTGCCCGCGCCCGACAGCGCCGGTGCAGTGCTGGCCACGCGGGGTGACTGGAGTCGCGGCGTGCCCGGCTGCGTGCAATGCCACGGCCCGGGCGGCAGCGGCGTGGGTGCGAACTTTCCGCCCCTGGCCGGCCAGCCCGCCAGCTACATCGAGGCCCAGTTGAAGGCTTGGCAGGAAGGCACGCGACACAACGATCCATTGCAGCTGATGCAGCATCTGTCCGCAGCGCTCAGTGCGCAGGACATCGAGTCGGTGGCGGCGTGGTTCGCGGCCCAACCTGTTCCGGTCGCGGAGACTGCGCCATGAAGTACGTGCTTGCGGCTTTCGCGTTCGCCTGTGGCCTGACCGCTTGCACCCAGAAGCCAGCGCCCGCGCCTGCACCGGCGACTGCCGCCCCGGTGCCGAAAGCGGTGGCCGCCGCGCCCGCGCCGACGACATTCTCGCCGCCGGCCGAGTCGGCGATTCCCGCCGGCCCGCTGGGCGACGTGATCCGCCAGGGGCGCGACATCTTCACCGACACGCCCACGCACGCGAAGGCGTACGTCGGCAACGGGCTGAGCTGCAGCAACTGCCACCTCGATGCCGGTCGCCAGGCGAACTCGGCACCGCTGTGGGGTGCCTATGGCGTGTACCCGCAGTACCGCAAGAAGAACGGCAAGGTGAACACCTTCGGCGAACGCCTGCAGGGCTGCTTCCGCTTCAGCATGAACGGCAAGGCGCCGCCGCTGGACAGTGCCGAGATGGTGGCGCTGGAGACCTACGCCTGGTGGATGGCCACGGGCGCGCCGGTGGGGAAGAAGCTGCCCGGGGCGGGCTATCCGAAGGCCGGCTTCAAGCCGCCGCAGCCACCGGACTACGCGCGTGGCGAAACCGTGTTCAGGAACAACTGCGCGCTCTGCCACGGCGACGACGGCCTGGGCCGGCAGGTTGCCGGGCGCAACGTGTTTCCGCCGCTGTGGGGGCCGCAGTCGTTCAACTGGGGTGCGGGCATGCACCAGCTGGACAACGCCGCGGCCTTCATCAAGGCGAACATGCCGTTCAGCCGGGGCAACACGCTGAGCGACCAGGACGCATGGGACGTGGCGATGTACATGGACGCGCACGAGCGGCCGCAGGACCCGCGCTTCGACGGCAGCGTCGGCGAGACGCGCAGGAAGTATCACGACACGCCGATGTCGCTGTACGGCACGGAAGTCCAGGGGCATCTGCTGGGCTCGCCGACCGGCATGCACTGAGTTTCCAGGAGGCTGCCGGCCTGGTGGCGGCAAGCCATGGTTGACCGGATTCATGCTCCGGCGTGTTGCGCCAGGGAGTGTTCGCCGGGCGTGCGCCAGGAGTAGAGTTCCGCCGACGGCGCAGGCGATGCCACCACCCACAGGAATGACCATGTCTCGTGTCTGGCTGCTCGTTCTGCTCGTCCTGGTATCGCCGGCCAGTGTTGCCGTCGAGCGCTGGCAGACGCTGCCAGCGGCACCCGCACCGGTCGCCATGGCGCGCCACGGCCACGTCGAAACGCAGGGTGCGCGACTCTATTACGCCGTCACCGGCAAGGGTTCGCCGGTCCTGCTGCTGCACGGCGGACTGGGCAGTTCCGACGATTGGGGCAACCAGGTCGGCGCGCTGTCCGCGCACCACACCGTCATCGTGATGGACAGCCGCGGCCAGGGTCGCAGCAGCCACGATGCGCGGCCCTTCAGCTACGACCTGATGGCCGATGACGTGGTGGCGCTGCTCGACGCACTGAAGCTGGACAAGGTCGACGTGGTCGGCTGGAGCGACGGCGCCAACATCGGCCTTGACCTGGCGATGCGTCATCCCTCGCGCATCGGCAAGCTGTTCGCGTTCGGCGCCAATGCGAGCACCTCCGGCATGTCCACCACCGGAGAGACGAATCCGATCGTCCCCCTGCTGATGAAGCACATGGGCGCCAGCTACGCCCGGTTGTCGCCCACGCCGAAGGGTTTCGAGGCGCTTGCTACGCAGATGGGCACGATGTGGTCGACCGAGCCGGACTGGAGCGATGCGCAGCTGAAGACGATCACGTCGCCGGTGTGGATCGTCGATGGCGACCATGAGGAATTCATCCGCCGCGAGCACACCGAACACGTCGCCGCCGCGATTCCCGGCGCCGGCCTGATGATCCTGCCCAACGTCAGCCACTTCGCCCCGCTGCAGGCGCCAGCGCTGTTCAATGCGGCGGTGTTGCAATTTCTCGATGGTGAATCGACCGCCCACTGAAGACGGCCCGCGCGGGCGGACTGCCAGGACCCGCATTGCAGGCCGGGGGAAGCGCCGCGAAGGTCAGGCGCTGCAATAGATTTCGTGCAGCGCCAGCATCAGCCGTTGGCTCGGCCCCCGAGTCAGCGCGTACCAGATGGTTTGCGCTTCGCGCCGCGTGGTGACCAGTCCCCGCTCGCGCAGCCGCGCCAGATGCTGTGACAGCGCCGACTGGCTCAGGTCGGTCAGCTGTTCGTTGATCTGTCCCACGGTCATTTCCTGATCCACCAGCAGGCACAGGATGCGCAGCCGGTACGAGTTGGCCAGTGACTTCAGCAAGTCCGAAGCCTCTTCGGCACGGCCCTGCATGGCGCCCATGTCCGGAAGCGCCGGTGCGTGCTTGCGACGGTTGGCCGCACCCGTTGGGGCAGGCGCGCGAGTTGACTTCCTGGCAGGCATATATATAAGATATTTCTAAATTAGACCATGTTCATAATCACGCGCCGGTGGCACGCTGTCAAGGTGGCAACGCAGTACCGATGCAAGGGTCACGCTGGTTGGAGGCTGGGCTCATGGCAAGCATCGTCATTCTGGGTGCAGGGTTGGGCGGGATGTCGGCGGCGTACGAAGTACGTGCGCTGCTCGGCAGCGAGCATGGCATCACGGTGGTGGGAGAGGGGCCGCAGTTCAACTTCACCCCGTCCAACCCGTGGGTCGCGGTGGGCTGGCGCGAGCAGAAGGACATCCGGGTGGATGTGAGGCAGCCGCTGGAACATCGCGGCATCCACTTCATCGAGATGCGCGCCGACAAGCTGCTGCCCGACGAAAACCGGCTCCTGCTGCAGGACGGACGCAAGCTGGATTACGACTATCTGGTCGTGACGACCGGGCCACGCCTTGCCTTCGAGCGGGTTCCCGGCTCGGGCCCCGCGGGCCATTCGCAGTCGATCTGCACGGGTCCCCACGCGCATGCCACCTGGCTGGCCTATCAGGAATTCCTCAAGCATCCCGGCCCGATCGTGATCGGTGCGGTGCAGGGAGCGAGCTGCTTCGGCCCGGCCTACGAGTTCGCGATGATCGTGGATACCGACCTGCGCCGCCGCAAACTGCGCGACAAGGTACCGATGACCTTTGTCACCGCCGAGCCGTACATCGGCCACATGGGGCTGGGCGGGGTGGGTGATTCCAAGGGCCTGCTCGAATCGGAACTGCGCCAGCGCCACATCAAGTGGGTAACCAATGCAAGGGTGACCTCGGTCGAGTCGGACAAGGTCCATGTGGAACAGCTCGACGACAGGGGACAGCTGCAGCAGACCCACGAGCTGCCGTTCGCCTTCTCCATGCTGCTGCCCTCGTTCGCCGGCGTGGATGCGCTGCAAGGCATCGACGGCCTGGTCAATCCCGGCGGGTTCGTGTTGATCGACGAGCATCAGCGCAACCCGAAGTATCCGAACATCTTCGCGGCGGGCGTGTGCGTGGCGATTCCTCCGGTCGAAGCCACGCCGGTGCCCACCGGTGCGCCGAAGACCGGCCTGATGATCGAGTCGATGGTCACCGCGATCGCGCAGAACCTGCACGACGAACTCGCCGGCAAGCCGGCGCGGGCACGCGCCACCTGGAACGCGATGTGTCTGGCCGACATGGGTGACAGCGGCTTCGCGTTCATCGCCTTGCCACAGATTCCCCCGCGCAACGTGACCAGGGCCATGACCGGCAAGTGGGTGCACCTGGCCAAGGTCGCCTATGAAAAGTATTTCCTGCGCAAGATGCGCAAGGGCCAGGCCGAACCGCTGTACGAAAAGTACGTGATGCAGGCGTTCGGCATCGAGCGCCTGAAGCACGACGTGCAAGACCAGGCGTGACCAGTTCACCCAAGGAGATCCACATGTATTACATCGTCGAAACCGACAAGTCGTTCGAGCAGGCCGCCGCCGATCTGGACGCCGTCGTCAGGCGCCACCAGTTTGGCGTGCTGCACGTGCATGACCTGGGTGCCACCTTGCGCAGCAAGGGCATCGCGTTCGCCGAGCAGTGCAAGGTGTTCGAGGTGTGCAATCCGCAGCAGGCGGCGCAGGTCCTGGCGATCGACATGCAACTCAACATGGCGTTGCCGTGCCGCATCTCGGTCTACACGAAGCTCGGCCGCACCCATATCGGCATGATCGAGCCGGAGCGGATGCTGGCCCGGCTTTCGGATGACCCCCGCCTGGCGACGATTGCCGCCGAGGTTGAACGTTCCACCCGCCAGATGATCGACGAAGCGCGCTGAGCCCCCGACTTCGCAACCAGCCTCCCACCTGACCGAGAACCATGCAATGAACATCGACCGTGTCGTCTTCGCGTTTGCCGGCAGCGTGATCCTGCTGAGTGTGGCGCTGGGGCATTTCGTCTCGCCCTGGTGGCTGCTGCTGTCGGTGTTCGTTGGTGCGAACCTGCTGCAGTCGGCTTTCACCGGTTTTTGTCCGCTCGCCAGGATCCTCGCCCGGCTGGGCCTGAAGCCCGGCTGCGCGTTCGGATCCTGATTCATTCACGCCCGCAACGAGCGCCATCCATGAAGTTCAAGCTGCGCCTTCTCGGGCTGTCCGTCACGCTGGCTGCTCTGGCCGGCTGTGGTGACAGGCCTGCCGTACCGGCTGCCCCGTCGCCACCCGCTTCGCTGGCCGGCAGCGTGGTGCACGGGCAGCCGTCCCGCCGGGAACAGGTGTGGGATGGGGTGGTCGAGGCGGTCAACCAGGTGACGATCACCGCACAGACCAGCGCGCGGGTGGTCGAGCTGCCCTACGACGTCAACGACGTGGTGGCCAAGGGGGCCGTGCTGGTGCGCTTCAGCGACGTGGAACAGAAGTCCGCGCGGAATGCGGCGCAGGCGCAGATCGCGTCGGCACAGGCGACCTACAGGGATGCGCAGGCCTCCTACGAACGCATCGCGGCGGTGTACGCGAAGGGCTATGTGTCCACGGCGCAGATGGATCAGCAGCGCGCGGCACGCGATGCGGCCAGGGCTGCGTTGGAATCGGCGCGCGCCCAGTCGGGCGCGGTCGGCCAGCAGCTCGACTACACCGTGTTGCGCGCGCCGTTCGCCGGCGTCATCACGCAGCGCTTCGTGCATGTGGGCCAGGCCGTGCAGGCCGGCCCGCCGTCGCCGCAGCCGCTGATCCAGTTGCAGGCGCTGGACGATTTGCGCGTCAACGTGCAACTCCCGCAGAGTGCGGTCGACGCCGTCCGCAAGTTCCACGCCGCCAGCGTGATGCCGGCGGATGGCCAGCCGATCGCGGCCAGCTCGATCGAGGTGTTCCCGTATGCCGATGCGGCCACGCACAGCTTCAACGTGCGCGTGCAGCTGCCGGCCGGCACCACCGCCCTGTATCCGGGCATGACGGTGAAGGTGGCGTTTGCCATGGGCGATGCCAGGCGTCTGCTGGTGCCGGCCACGTCGCTGGTCCGGCGCGGCGAGCTGGTGGCGGTGTACGTGATCGGCGAGCGCGACGTCACCTTGCGGCAGGTGCGCCTCGGCAACCGCGAGGGCGACGAGGTGGAGGTGCTCGCCGGGCTGGATGATGGCGAGCGCGTGGCGCGCGATCCGCAGGCGGCGGTGGCCTGGCTGACCCGGCGCAATGCCAGGCCGGGTGCCGCTCATGAGTGAGCCGTCCAGGCTGGGCATCTCCGGCCGCATCGCCCGCGCATTCCAGGTTTCGCAGATCACGCCCCTGCTGGCGGTGGCGGGGCTGCTGCTGGGTATCGCCGCGGCGATCATCACGCCGAAGGAAGAAGATCCGCAGATCGAAGTGACCATGGCCAACGTGCTGGTGCCGTACCCCGGCGCCAGCGTGCGCAGTGTCGAGAACCTGGTCAGCTTTCCGCTCGAGCAGAAGCTGTCCGAGATCAAGGGCGTCAAGCACGTCTACTCGATGAGCCGCGCCGGCATGGCCGTGGTGACGGTGGAGTTCGATGTCGGCGTGCCGCGCCAGCATGCGCTGGTCGATCTGTACGACAAGATCTATTCCAACGCCGACTGGGTGCCGCAAGGCCTTGGCGTCGGCCAGCCCCTGGTCAAGCCTTACGGCATCGACGACGTGCCGATGATGGCGGTCACCCTGTGGTCCGACCGCCCCGAGACCACGCCCGAGCAGCTGGCCAAGGTGGCGCACACGCTGGAAACCGACCTCAAGCGCGTGCCCGGCACGCGGGACGTCTACACGCTCGGCGCGCCGGACCGCGCGGTGATGGTCGAGATCGATCCGGCCAGGCTGGCCAGCTACCAGCTCACCGTGGGCGACCTGTCACGCAGCCTGAGGGCGGCGAATGTCGCCGCCGACATCGGCAGCGAGGTCGGCGGCAACCAGGATCTGCCGGTGAAGGCCGGCAGCCTGCTGATGAATGCGCAGGACGTGTCGCACCTGGTGATTGGCCTGGCCGGCGGGCACCCGGTGTATCTGTCCGATGTGTCACGGGTGGTTTCCGGCACCAATCACGCCACGCGGCTGGCCTCCTTCGGTGCCCCGCCGGGCCGCTCCGGCCCGTCCACCGGGCTGGTGCCGGCGGTGACCCTGGCGATCGCCAAGAAAGCCGGCAGCAATGCGCACACCATCGCCAGCAGCATCCGCGAGCGACTGGATGCGCTGCAGGGCGTGGACATTCCCGAAGGCGTGCATGCCACGATCACCCGCGATTACGGACAGACGGCCAATGACAAGGCCGACGAGTTGCTGCTGCACCTGGCGCTGGCCGCGTTTGCAGTGGTGCTGCTGGTGCTGTTTGCACTGGGCTGGCGCGAAGGCGTGGTGGTTGGCGTGGCCGTGCTGATCACGCTGGCGGTGACTTTGTTCGCATCGTGGGCGATCGGTTTCACCATCAACCGGGTATCGCTGTTTGCGCTGATCTTCTCGATCGGCATCCTGGTTGACGATGCCATCGTGGTGGTGGAGAACATTCACCGGCACATGGTACCGGGTGAGAAAAGCCTGCTCGAGGCGATTCCGCTGGCCGTCGACGAAGTGGGTGGGCCGACCATCCTGGCCACTTTCACGGTGATCGCCGCCCTGCTGCCGATGGCCTTCGTCGGCGGCCTGATGGGGCCGTACATGCGGCCGATTCCGATCAATGCCTCGGTCGGCATGCTGATCTCGCTGGCGGTGGCTTTCGTGGTCACCCCGTGGCTGGCGTATCGATTGTTGCGCGGTCACATGCCGCCACCGCGCGGCGAGGCGGCGAGCAGCGCTGCGCCCGCGGAACCGAAGATCGACCGCTTCCTGCAGCGCCTGTTCATCCGCGTGATGACGCCGTTCCTGGGCAACCCCGGGGCTGCGCGCAATCGTCGCCGCCTGTTCATCGGCATGGGCATGCTGGTGTTGCTGGCCGCGGGCCTGGCCGGGGTCAAGCTGGTGATCCTGAAGATGCTGCCGTTCGACAACAAGTCCGAGTTCCAGATTGTGCTGGACATGCCCGAGGGCTCGACGCTGGAACAGACCAACCGCGCGCTGGTGGACATGAGCCAGCTGCTCAACCATGTGCCCGAGGTCAGCGACTACCAGTTGTACGCAGGCACCTCGGCGCCGATGAACTTCAACGGCCTGGTGCGCCAGTACTACCTGCGCAACCAGCCGTACCAGGGCGACATCCAGGTCAACCTGGTCGACAAGAGCGAGCGCAAGCGGCAGAGCCATGAGGTGGCGATGGCGGTGCGCCCGGCGCTGGCCGAGGTGGCCAGGCGCTTTCACGCGCACCTGGTGGTGGCCGAGGTTCCGCCGGGGCCGCCGGTGATGGCGCCGATCGTCGCCGAAATCTATGGCCCGGACTATCAGGGGCAGCGTGCGGTGGCCTTGTCGATGGAGAAGCTGTTCGCGCAGACGCCCGGCATTGCCGACGTCAACCTCAGCGTCGAAAACGCTCGGGCCAGGCGTCAGTTGATCGAGATTGATCGCGCACGGGCGGCCGCCCTCGGCGTCAGCCAGGCTGAAATCGTCGACGTCTTGCGCGCCGGCATGGGCGGTGACCCGGCCAGCTATGTCGCCGACGAAAACGCAAAGTACGCGGTACCGATCATGCTGCGCCTGCCAGCGGCCATGCTCGGTTCGATGGACCCGCTTCTCAGCCTGCGCGTGCGCTCCCGCGCCGGCCAGCTGGTGCCGATCTCCGAGGTGGTGAAGGTGGTCGAGGAGCCGTGGGCCGGCGCGGTTCACCACAAGGACCTGCTGCCCTACACCTTCGTCACCGGCGACGACGTCGGCATGGAGGACAGCCCGGTCTACGGCATGTTCGGCCTGGTCGGCAGAATCCGCGACACGCGCCTGGCGGGCCAGCAGCTGACGCAGGAATTCACCGGCCCGCCGGCCGGTGACACGGGCTATTCCGTGCGCTGGAGCGGCGAGTGGGAAATCACCTACGAGACCTTCCGCGACATGGGCATCGCCTACTCGATGGGCCTGCTGCTGATCTACCTGCTGGTGGTTGGCCAGTTCAGGAGCTACGTGGTGCCGCTGATCATCATGGCGCCGATTCCGCTGACCGTGATCGGCGTGATGCCCGGCCACTGGCTGTTTGGCGCGCAGTTCACCGCCACGTCGATGATCGGCATGATCGCGCTGGCCGGCATCATCGTGCGCAACTCGATCCTGCTGGTGGACTTCATCAACCACTCGCTGGCGGCGGGGCTGAGCCTGGAGCAGGCGGTGGTGAAGGCAGGCGCCGTGCGCGCCAAGCCGATCATCCTCACCGCGCTGGCCGCCATGCTGGGCGCGTTCTTCATCCTCACCGACCCGATCTTCCAGGGGCTGGCGGTATCGCTGGTGTTCGGCGTGATGGTGTCGACGGTGCTGACCTTGCTGGTGATTCCGCTGCTGTACTACACGTGGCTGTCGCGCGGCAATGGGCGGCATCTTCCATCAGCCGCGGGCCAGTGATGGCGTCCGGATGACTCGATGAGGCGGCGGTCGCATACTCTGGCCGCAGCGGTATCCGTACACGCGTTGCGCACGCGACCCATGCCTGCAGCCGAGCTGATGGAAAGTTGACCATGCACCGTCCCGAAGTCAGGTCGTTCTTCCACGAACCCAGCAATACCTTCAGCCACGTGGCGTGGGACCCCGCCACGATGAAGGCGGCCGTGTTCGACGTCGTGCTCGACTACGACGCGGCCTCCGGGCGCACCGGCCACGCGTCGGCCGACGCGGTGATCGCCTTCGTGCGGGCGCAGCGGCTCGACGTCGAGTGGCTGATCGAGACGCACGCCCATGCCGATCACCTTTCCGCGGCGCCGTACGTGCGCGAACAGCTGGGCGGCCGGCTTGCCATCGGCGAGCACATCCGCGAGGTGCAGGCGACCTTCGGGGCGCTGTTCAACGCCGGCGGCGGCTTCGCCCGCGATGGCAGCCAGTTCGATCACCTGTTCGCCGATGGCGAGCGCTACCTGCTGGGCAGCATCGAGGCGCTGGCGCTGCACACGCCCGGCCACACGCCGGCGTGCATGGTGCACGTGATCGGCAACGCCGCCTTCGTCGGCGACACCTTGTTCATGCCCGACTACGGCACCGCCCGCTGCGACTTCCCCGGCGGCGACGCGGCCACGCTGTACCGCTCGATCCGCAGGATCTTCGCGCTGCCGGACGCGACGCGGCTGTTCCTGTGCCACGACTACCCCGTGCCGGGACGCGACGGGTTCGTCTGCGAAACCACCGTGGCGGCGCAGCGCGCGGGCAACGTCCACGTGCGCGACGGCATCGATGAGGCCGCCTTCGTGGCCATGCGCAGCGCCCGCGACGCCACCCTGAAAGTGCCGCAGTTGCTGTTGCCCGCGGTACAGGTGAACATGCGCGCCGGCCACCTGCCGCCGGCCGAAGACAATGGCGTGCGCTATCTGAAAATTCCGCTGGATGCGATCTGATCGCCGGCGCGGCTTCACCCCGGAGGGAAACCCATGCAACCCCGTCAACTCACCGAGCAGCTCAGCGTCGCCCCGCAGATCGCCGCGGCGGACATGCCGGCGATCGTCGCGCAGGGCTTTCGCAGCATCGTCAACAACCGGCCCGACGGCGAAGAGCCGGGCCAGCCGGACAACGCCGCGCTGGAGGCGGCAGCGCACGCGGCGGGCCTGGAATGGCGGCATATTCCGGTGGTGTCGGGCAAGGTCAACGATGACCAGGTGCGCAGCTTCAGCGAGGCGATGGCGCAGCTGCCCGGCCCGGTGCTGGCGTTCTGCCGCAGCGGCACGCGCTGCAGTGCGCTGTGGGCGCTGTCGTCCGACGACACCGTCGACAACATCCTGGCCACCACCGAGGCGGCCGGCTACGACTTGTCGATCCTGCGCGGCTGGCTGGAAATGAGCCGTCGCTGATGGCCGCCGTCACCCGCCGCAGGCCTCGCGCACGGCATCGCCACGTCGGCCACCCTGTCGCAGCGGCATTCCCTGCTGCTTCGCGAGGGCGCGGTCAGGGGCGAGGTGCGAGGTGCGGACGATTCATGGCCGCATCGGCGCCCCGCACCTGCAGGCGTTGGTGACCACCTTGTTCAGGCCGTTCCGTGTCGACGACTGACCTCCACCCAGCATGGAAACCGCGATGACGCATCTGCTGACCATGCAGGCCCTGCTGGCGATCGCCTGCGGCTCGGCCGTGGGTTTCTCGCTGGCCCTGATCGGCGGCGGCGGCTCGATCCTCGCGGTGCCGCTGCTGCTGTACGTGGTCGGCGTGCACGACCCGCACCTGGCGATCGGCACCAGCGCGCTGGCGGTGTCGTTCAACGCGTTCGCCAACCTGATTCCGCATGCGCGTGCCGGCCACGTGCGCTGGAAGGTGGCGTTCACCTTCGCCGCCACCGGCGTGCTCGGCGCCTTCATCGGCTCCAGCATCGGCAAGGCGATCAACGGCCAGCACCTGCTGGTGCTGTTCGCGCTGCTGATGATGGTGGTGGCCGGCTTCATGCTGCGTGGGCGGCGCGGCGGCGTGGATCGCTATCCGCTGCCGGGCATGTATCCGCGGCTGGGCGCGGTGGGCCTGGGCACCGGCAGCCTGGCCGGCTTCTTCGGCATCGGCGGCGGCTTCCTGATCGTGCCCGGGCTGATGTTCGCCAGCGGCATGGAGATCATCTACGCGATCGGCACCTCGCTGTTCGCGGTCGGCGCGTTCGGCCTCACCGCGGCGACCAATTACGCGATCTCCGGCCTGGTCGACTGGCCGGTGGCGGCCGAGTTCATCGGCGGCGGCGTCGTCGGCGGCTGGCTGGGCGCGATGGGTGCGAAGCGGCTGGCGAAGACCCGCGGCGCGCTCAACATCATCTTCGCGCTGGCGATCATCGCGGTGGCGATCCTGATGCTGGTGAAGAGCCTGCGCGGCTGATGCCCGACCGCGCCGACGACTTTGGCCGGTGCTGCGGCACAATGCGCCCTGGTCGCGCTGGAATCCCCCGATGATTTTCGTGTTGCTGAGCGTGTTGTGCAGCGTGCTGGTGTCGGTGTTGCTGAAACTGGCGCGTCGATTCCGACTCGACGTGGGCCAGGCGATCGCCTGGAACTACCTGGTGGCCAGCGTGCTCACCGCGCTGCTGCTGCAACCCGCGCCGGCCAGCCTGCGCGAACCGGGCGTGCCGTGGCTGGCGCTGGTCGCGCTGGGCATTCTGCTGCCGACCATCTTCCTGGCCCTGGCGGCCGCGGTGCGCCACGCCGGCATCGTGCGCAGCGACGCGGCGCAGCGGCTGTCCCTGCTGATCTCGCTGCTGGCCGCGTTCGTGCTGTTCGGCGAGCAGCTCTCCGCCTTCAAGCTGGGCGGCATCGCGCTGGGCCTGCTGGCGCTCTCGTGCATGGTCTGGCGCAGCGGTCACGCACCGACGGCCGAAGGTGCCGCCGGCTGGCTGTATCCGCTGCTGGTGTTCGCCGGCTTCGGCGTGATCGACATCCTGTTCAAGCGCGTGGCGCAGGCCGGCGTGCCACTGGGCACGTCGCTGCAGGCGATGTTCGCGCTGGCGCTGCTGGTCGCGTTCGCGATGCAGCTGTGGCGTCGCGTCCACCGCAGCACCCGCTTCACCGCCCGCAGCGCCGTGGCCGGGCTGCTGCTCGGCCTGGCCAACTTCGGCAACATCCTGTTCTACCTGCGCGGCCACCGCGCCCTGCCGCAGCATCCGGCGCTGGTCTTCGCCAGCATGAACATCGGCGTGGTGGCGCTGGGTGCGGTGGTGGGACTGGTGCTGTTCCGGGAGCGCCTGAGTCGGCTCAACCTGGCTGGCGTGGCACTGGCGGTGGTGGCGATCGGCGTGCTGGCACGCGGCTGACGCATCGCCGGCGCCGCTTCATCTCCCGCTCGCGAGTCGAGCGAATGCGCTTGGCGAAGCATTTTCAAAACGGTCCAGCAGCAGTTTCACGAAGGCGGCCACTCGGGCGCTCACATGTCGATGCGAGGGATACAGCGCCCACACTTCGACGGGGTGGTCGGCGAATGCACCCCAATCGAGCAGCCGGCCGGCGTCGATGTCGGCCTGGACCAGCGAACGCGGCATGGCGGCGGCGCCTACCCCGGCGATCACCGCATCGTGGATCATCGCCATCGACGACAGGCGCAGCACGGTGCGCGTGGCGATGTGGCGCACGCTGCGGGCGCGGGTGAGTTGCCAGGTGGCATCGGCAGGCGTGCGCGAGAGGGTGATCGCGGGCACGGCGACGGTACTTCTTCCCGCCGGCCGCGGCAGTGACGGCGCGGCCACGACCACCATCACGTCGCGCAGGAAGCAGCGGCCGGCCAGGTCGGTCGAGGGGTCGGGATTGGCGCGGATGATCAGGTCGAAATCGTCATCCACCGGATCGACGAAGCGATCCTCGGTGACGACTTCCAGCTGAACCTGGGGATAGGCGAGCGCATAGTCCGCGGCGATGCGGCCTAGGCCGCGCTGGCCGAACAGCACCGGCGCGCTGATGCGCAGCCTGCCGCGTGGCGTGCCGATGCCCCCGCGCAACACCTCGCCCACTTCGTCGATGTGTTCCAGCAGTGACTGCGTCCGTTCCTGCAGTTCGCGTCCTTCCGGAGTCAGCCGGAGCGTATGGCCGCCGCGCTCGAACAGGCGCACGCCCAGCGCATCCTCCAGCTGGCGTACCCGCCGCGACAGCGTGGCCTTGGGCCGGCCGGTACTCCGTGCGGCGCGGCCGAAGCCGCCGTGTCGCGCCACGTCATTGAAATCGGCCAGCGCGAGCAGATCCACAGGTGTTCCATGAGTGAGACGGGATGTCCAGATTATGCAGCTATCGGTACCGCTCGTGAAACAGCAGGATGACGCCGTCCACCACCCCAGAAGGAGATCCCCATGAACATTCTCGTCACCGGCAGTACCGGCACCATCGGCAGCCTCGTCGTTCGCGGCCTGGCCGCCCAAGGCGCCACCGTCCACGCGTTGACGCGCAACCCGGATCAGGCGTCGTTTCCTGCAGGCGTCATCGCGGTCAAGGGCGACATGACCGACATCCCCTCGATGCGCGCAGCGCTGAAGGAGGTCGACACGCTGTTCCTGCTCAATGCCGTGGTCGCCGACGAAGTGACGCAGGCGATCGGCACGCTGAGCCTGGCGCGCGAGGCGGGCATCCGGCGCATCGTGTATCTGTCGGTACTCAACAGCGATGTCTACACCGACGTGCCGCATTTCACCGGCAAGTACACGGCGGAACGGATGATCGAGCAGTTCGACCTGCCGGTGACCGTGCTGCGTCCGTCCTACTTCATGCAGAACGATGCGGCGCTCAAGGACGGCCTGCTGCAGGGGCGTTACGGCATGCCCATCGGCAACGTCGGCGTGGCGATGGTCGACGTGCGCGACATCGCCGAGATTGCCGTGGCTGCGCTGCTGCGCCGCGCGCGGTCCGCGACGCCGCTGCCGCGCGAGGTGATCGAGATCACCGGGCCGGACGTGCTGACCGGCGATGCGCTGGCGACGATCTGGTCCGGCGTGCTGGGCAAGCCGGTGACGCCCGCGGGCAACGACCTCGATGCCTGGGAGACCGTCATGGCTGGCTTCATGCCGTCGTGGTCGGCTTACGATCTGCGCCTGATGCTGGCGCGCTTCCACGTCGACGGCATGCTCGGCAAATCGAATGCGGTGGAGCTGCTCACCGGCCTGCTTGGCCATCCGCCGCGCCGTTATCGCGACCTTGCCGGGGAGCTGGCGAAGGCGTGGCAGGCGGCTTGAGTGAACTCGAATGGACGAGGGTAATTGATTCCAAGTCTTCGACTTCGCCAGACGAACAGCCCGGTCTCAGGCCGGCCCTCAAACTCCCGCCTTGCGCCGCCCACCGCCACCCCGTGGCGCCTGCGCCACATGCCTTGGCGCCGTCGACCCGCGCACCACCAGCTCCGGGCTGAAGCCCTCGTTCGCGTGCCGGGCCGGCTCGCCGTTGGCTTCGCGCTGCAGGTCGCCGATCAGGCGCTGGGCGGCGTGCCGCGCGATTTCCTCGGTGGCCTGGCGGGCGGTGGTCAATGCCGGCCAGGACTGCTTGGAGAACGGGCTGTCCTCGAAGCCGGCGATCGACAGTTCGTACGGCACGTTGATGCCGTCGGAATGGGCGGCGGCCAGCACGCCGGCGGCGATTTCGTCGTTGGAACCGAAGATCGCGGTGGGGCGGTCCTTCAGCGCCAGCAGTTTGCGGGCGCCGCGGAAGCCGTCGTCGAAGGTGTAGTCGCCGGCGAGGATCAGCTTGCGGTCGAGCGGGATGCCGTAGTCCTTCAGCGCGTCCTCGTAACCCTGGTAGCGCTCGGGGCTGGAACGGTGTTCGCGGCCGCCCCACAGGAAGCCGATGCGCTGGTGGCCGAGCTGGATCAGGTGCTCGGTGATCGCGTAGGCGGCGTCGCGGTCGTCGACGTAGACGCAGGGAAAGCCGTCCTGCGGGTCCTTGCGCGCGGAGATGATCCGGATGAACGGGATCTTCGCCTCGACCAGGCTGCGAATCAGTTCCGGCTGTTCGGACATCGGCGGCGCCAGCACCAGGCCCGCCAGGCGCGAGCGCTGCACCAGGGTGCGCAGCTCGTCGGCCAGTTTCGGCGAGGCCGAATCGCAGGGGTGGATCTGCAGGCCGAAGCCGCTGGAACGGCACACCGACAGTACGCCGCGCTGCAGGTTGATGATGTAGTGCGCGTTCGGGTTGTCGTAGACCAGTCCGATCGCGTAGGCGCGGGTGCTGCGCAGGCTGCGCGCGGAGGGATCGGGCTGGTAGCCGAGCGCGTCGATCTCGCGCTGCACCCTCTCGCGGGTGCGGGCATGCACGGACGGTTCGTTGTTGATCACCCGCGAAACGGTCTTCAGCGAGACGCCGGCCCGTTCCGCGACATCCTTGATGGTGGCACTGCGCACCGGTTGAACCTCATGCATCGTGATTGGTGACGCCGCTGCCGTCGAACCGAAGCGGGCGCCGCCGGATTGCGCGGCGGCGCATGCATCCTAGCTCAAGTGCCTTGTGCCGCGCTGCTGGCGGCGGCCTGGCCGATGCGGTGCCCGGCCAGGCCGTAGTAGAGGATGTACAGGTAGCACGGCACCATCACGCACAGGAAGGCCAGCTGGAAATCGATCAGCTGCTTCAGGTGCACGAAGACCTGCGGGATCAGCGCGCCGCCGACGATGCCCATGATCAGCAGCGCGGAGGCCGCCTCGGTGTGCCGGCCCAGCCCCTTGATCGCGAGCGGGAAGATCGCCGGCCACATCATCGCGTTGGCGAAGCCCAGCGCGGCGACGAAGCCCACCGACACGTAGCCGCGGGTGACGTACGCGCCGATCGCGAACAGCACGCCCAGCACCGCCGACACCGCCAGGTAACGCTGCTGCGAGATGAAGCGGGGGATCACCAGCAGGCCCACGACGTAGCCGGCCAGCATGCCGAGCATGGTGTACGAGGTGAAATGCTTGGTGGCGTCCAGCGGCAGGCCGAAGCCCTGGCCGTAGATGCCGATCGCGTCGCCCGCCATCACCTCCACGCCGACGTAGAGAAACAGGCACAGCACGCCCAGCCACATGTGCGGAAAGCTGTAGATGCTGCGGCCGGCATGGCCGATCGCCCTTTCGTCGTTGGCGCCGGCGGGCTTGATCTCCGGCAGCGACGAGCGCACCACCCAGATCGCCAGCAGCACCAGCAGCGCCGCCATCGCCATGTACGGCCAGTACACGCGCGCCGCGAAACCGTTGAGCAGGGCCTCGCGCGCCGCCGCGGTGGGCGCGTCCTTCACCTGCTGGTCCAGCGTGTCGATGCCGCTGAGCACCAGCGCGCCGAACACCAGCGGCGCCAGCGCGCCGGCCACCTTGTTGCAGATGCCCATGAAGGCGATCCGCTGCGCCGCGCTGTCGATCGGCCCCAGGATGCTGATGTAGGGATTGGACGCGGTCTGCAGCAGCGACAGCCCCGCGCCGATCACGAACAGCCCGACCAGGGCGCCGTGGTAGACGCGGATGTTGATGAATTCGCCGAACAGCACCGCGCCGATCGCCATCACGAACAGGCCCAGCGCCATGCCCTTCTTCATGCCGGTGCGTCGCAGCACCACCGACGAGGGCAGGGCCAGGCAGAAGTACGACAGGTAGAACGCCACCGGGATCAGGAAGGCGCTGACGTCGTCGAGGTTGAAGGCGAGCTTCACGAAGATCGTCAGCGGGCCGTTCAGCCAGGTGACGAAGCCGAAGATGAAGAACAGCACGCCGATGATCAGCATCGGACCGAAATAGCCGCGTTGGGACGGTGCCGCCGTCAGCGTCGTTGCCATGGATGTTTTCCCCGAGTCGCCGCGTGCGCCGATCGGATGATCGGGCTGGCTGGAATGTCTCTTTATTCGCTGAAAAGTGCAACGTTGTCAATTATGGCCGGGCGTACGCCATGGCCAGGCGTCTCCGGGGCGGCCGTCCAGACGTCCGAAACGAAGCCTCGTGTGGCGTTGCGTCAGCGCCCGGAAGGTCGGTTCCAACTCGCGCCATCGCCGTGCAGCAAGGCCGCAGCGGGCAAAGTTCAACGCCGGCGCAGGAGTGTCGCGACAGCTATGTTGCGACGCCGCAGGGCGCTTTGAAAAAACTGTCGGGCACCCTGTTGACAACGTTGTCATTTTGACAGCAGACTCGGCCCCCATCAGCCCCGGCCGGGTGCGTCCATCGCACCGCTTTCGCCAGCGGGCCAGACACGGGAGAGGGCAGTGGGGGAACGCGCCAACCAGCGCCATGCATCCGCGGCAACCGGCACGTCGCTGGGCGGCGGCCTGTCGTCGACAGGCGTCGGTCGTGCCGGCCCCGTTGCGGCGCAGCCGTTCCTGGCCGCCGATGTGGGCGGCACGCACGCGCGCATCGGCCTGGTGGTCGCGGCGCCGGGTGGGCAGTCGGTCAAGGTGCTGCACTACCACCGCTACAGCTGCGCGGACTGGTCCGGCCTGCCCGCGATGCTCGGCGACTTCGTGGCGCAGCTCGAGGCATCACCGCACGCGGGGCTGTGCAGCCAGCTCAGCGATTGCGCGGTGGCCTGCGCCGGCTACGTGCTGGACGACGCCATCGTCAACGAGAACCTGCCGTGGCCGGTGTCGATCGGCGAGATCCGCGCCGCGCTCGGCATCCGCCAGCTGGCCGTGATCAACGACTTCGAGGCGGTCGCCTACGCCACCCAGTTCATCGGCGCCGACGACGCGATGTCGATCATCGAGAGCAGCCGGCCCGCCACCCGCGGACCGGTGCTGGTGATGGGCCCGGGCACCGGCCTGGGTTCGGCGGTGTTGCTGCCGGGCCAGCCGCGCGCCCAGGTGCTGGCCACCGAGGCGGGCCAGATCTCGCTGGCGCCGGGCACCGAGCGCGAGATCGAGATCCTGCGCCTGTTCCGCCGCGAGCGTTCGCACGTGTCATTCGAGGACGCGCTGTCCGGCCCCGGCCTGCTCAAGCTTTACGGCGCGCTGTGCGAGTTGCGTGGCTGCACCGAGCGCCAGCTGACCCCGGCCGAGATCACTGCCGCCGCACTGGCCGGCAACGATGCCGCCGCGGTGGAGGCGCTGCAGGTCTTCTGCGGACTGCTGGGCAGTTTCGTCGGCGACCTGGTGCTGCTGTACGGCGCCCGCGCGGTGTACCTGGCCGGCGGCATCCTGCCGCAGATCCAGCCGTTCCTGCTGGCCAGCACGTTTGCCGAACGCTATTTCAACAAGGGCGTGATGCGCGCCTGGCTGCAACAGGTTCCGGTTCGACTGATCGAGCACGGCCAGCTTGGTGTCATTGGCGCCGCCGGCTGGTTTCTGGATGAGCACAAGGGAGATTGAGATGAGATTCCGTCCGCCATCCGGCGACACGGCGCCAAGCAAGTCACAACCAACGTCCGCGACCGTCATCAGCCGGTCCTGATTCAAGCCAGCCTCTGAGGGGAGGAGATCATGAATTACCGCAAGACATTGCTAGCCGCGAGCATCATCACCGGTCTGTGCGTATCCGGCGTGCTCTATGCACAGGACAGCGCCCAGGCCACCGACAGCAGCAGCCGCACCAGCCAGACCGAGAAGGCCAAGGCCAAGGAGCTGGCCACGGTCGTGGTCACCGGCATCCGTGGCGCGGTGGAGAAGTCGCTCGACATCAAGCGCGATGCCACGGCCAATCTCGAGGTGGTCACCGCCGAAGACGTCGGCAAGCTGCCGGCGCACAACGTGGCCGACACGCTGCAGCGCCTGCCGGGCGTCAACATCAGCTCGTCCAGCGCCGACGAAGGCGGCTTCGACGAAGCCGATCGCGTCAGCCTGCGCGGCACCAGCCCCAGCCTGACCCAGACCCTGATCGACGGCCACAGCGTCGGCACGGCCGACTGGTTCGTGCTCAGCCAGGGCGGCACCATGGGCCGCAGCGTCAGCTACACGCTGCTGCCGTCCGAGCTGGTCAGCCGGGTCGAGATCCACAAGTCGTCCGAGGCCCGCCTCGCCGATGGCGGCACCACCGGCAACGTCAACATCATCACGCGCAAGCCGCTGGATTTCGAGAAGCAGTTCACCACCAGCCTCAGCCTCGGCGCGGTCCATTCCAGCCTGCCGGATTCGAACGATCCGCAGCTTTCGGGCCTGTTCAACTACAAGAACACCGACGGCACCTTCGGCGTGATGGTGCAGGTGTTCAAGCAGAAGCGTCACCTGCGCCGCGAAGCGCAGGAGATTCCCGGCGGCTTCGCCACCATCGCCCCCGATTCCGCGCTGGCGCAGAGCAACCCCGACCTTGCCGGGGTGAAGGTTCCCGGCCTGCTGGGTGCCACCCTGTTCGAGCAGACCCGCGACCGCAAGGGTGGCCTGGTCGAGGTGCAGTTCAAGCCCAGTGACACGCTGACCCTTGGCGCCAGCGGCTTCCGCTCGGACATGGACGCGAACAACTACAACCGCAACTTCATGTTGTGGGGCGGCAACTTCGCCACCAGCCAGGCGCCCGATCCCGGCTACACCGTGCAGAACGGCGTACTGACCCATGCCACCTATGCCGGCGTGCCGGGCACCAACTACGTCGTCTACGACATGATCTACCGCGAGGCCTCGTCCAAGACTTCCTACTACACGCTGGATGCGGACTGGCTGGTCTCGGACTCCGTCTCGGCGAAGTTCCAGGCCGGTACCACCAAGGGCGTGGGCGAAACGCCACGCCAGTTCATCGCCGAGGTGACCGCGGCGAACGGTGGCGGCGCGGGCTGGACCACGCATGGCAACGGTTCCCCGGTGGACTGGAACGTGGGCGGCGACATCACCCCCGCGGGCGTCACCAGCTTCGGCACCTGGGGCAACCAGCAGGTCAAGGCGATCGACAAGGAAAACTGGGGCACGGCCGACTTCACCCAGTACTTCAACGCCGGCGTGCTGAGCTCGTTCAACTATGGCCTGCGTTACGCCAAGCACAAGCGCGAGGCGCAGTCGCCCGAGGGCGCCAGCCCGGGTGACATCTGGTCCACGCTGCAGAACGGCGCCACCGCCAACTACCCGGGCGGCTTTGCCGAAGGCATCGGCGGCAACTTCCCGCGCGACCTGTGGTACTTCACCCCGGACGCGCTGAAGAACGCGATCGTGAACAACTCCACCTGGCTGTCCAACAACGACGGTCCCACCGGGCGCCACAATTACGGTGCGGAGTATTCCGTCGACGAGAAGAACCTCGCGGCCTATTTCCAGGCCAACTTCGAGGGCGAAAACTGGAGCGGCAATGTCGGCCTGCGTTACGTCAACATCGACCAGGACATCGCCACCTATTTCGCCGATACCGTCAGCCCCGATGTGAGCAGCCTGTTCGGCGCTTGGGATCGCAAGCACGTCAACAACAAGATCCACCGCGTGCTGCCCAGTGCGAACCTCAAGTTCAACATGTCCGAGAACCTGGTGTTCCGCTTCGCCGCGTCGCAGACCCAGACCCTGCCGGACTATTCCGCGCTGGGCGCCTCCTCCTGGGGCTCGGATCTGAACAAGACCGGCGGTGGCGGCAACCCGCTGCTCAAGCCGGTGCTGTCGACCAACTTCGACGCCGGCCTGGAGTGGTACTTCATGCCGCGCGGCCTGGTATCGGCGACGGCGTACTCGATGAACATGAAGGACTACGTCGCCTACGGCACCCAGACGCAGATGCTGTTCAGCGAGCTGACCCATCAGCTGGAGGCCTACCAGGTCGCCATGCCGATCAACGCCGATGCACAGGTCACCGGCGTGGAACTGGCCTACGAGCAGCCGATCGGCAAATACTTCGGCTTCACCACCAACTACACCTATGCCGATGGGTCGACCGACCACACCTGGGCCGATGGCAGCAACCACCTGCTGGGCACGTCGAAGAACACCTACAACGTGGGCGCCTACTTCGAGAACGACACCTTCGGCGCCCGGGTGAGCTACACCGCCCGCTCGGCGTTCCTGATCGGCCTGTCCGGTGCCAACCCATACTACCAGGACAAGTTCGGCACGCTGGCGGTGTCGCTCAGCTACAAGGCCACCGACTGGCTGAGCTTCAGCCTGGACGGGCTGAACCTCAACAACCCGACCTACAAGTATTACCAGAGCTCGGTCATCCCGACCTCGTTCTACGAGAACGGTCGTCAGTATTATCTGAACGCGCACCTCTCGTTCTGATCCGCGGCAACCACGCGCAGGCCAGGGACGGCCTGCACTCTCCCCGAACGGGCCCGGTGGATTCTGCGGGCCCGTCTTTTTGTCCGGACGTCCTCGACGATGGCTGGCGGAACCACCGCGCAGGAGATACCGATGAATCGCCGTTCGATCCTGTCCCGCTGCAGCTGCCTGCTGCTGGCCTTTGCCCTGCTGCCGCTGCGCGTGGCCGGCGCCGCCGAGGTGGCGCCACCCTCCCTGATCCCGTTGCCGGCGCAGCTTCAGCGGCAGTCCGGCAGTTTCACCGTGGATGCGAGCACGCCCATCGTGCTTGCCGAGCGCAGCGCCGCCACGAAACAGACCGCCGGCTATCTGATCGACCTGCTGGCCCGCACCCGGGGCCTGCACCTTCGTGTCGGCGACAACGCCAGGGCCGCGGCTGCCATCGTGCTGCAACGCGACCCGCAAATTGCGGCCGGAGGCTACGTGCTGACGGTGACGCCGCAGGGCATCCACATCGCCGCCAGCGATGAGGCGGGCCTGTTCCACGGCGCGGTGACGCTGTACCAGTTGCTGACGCCCGACGCGAAACACGGCGCCGTGGCCGTTCCCGCATTGACCATCCGCGACCGGCCGCGCTTCGCCTGGCGCGGCCTGATGCTGGATTCGGTGCGCCATTTCCAGAGCGTGGACGAGGTGAAGCGCCTGCTCGACCAGATGGCCCAGCACAAGCTCAACGTGTTCCATTGGCATCTCACCGACGACCAGGGCTGGCGGATCGAGATCAGACGCTATCCCGAGCTCACCCGCGTCGGTGCGTGGCGCACGCCGCCGGACGCCGGCAAGGGTGGCGAGCCGAAACGCTACGGCGGTTTCTATACGCAGGCGCAGATCCGCGAGGTGGTTGCCTACGCCGCCGCGCGCCACATCACGATCGTGCCGGAGCTCGACATGCCCGGTCACGCACAGGCCGCGGTGGCCGCGTATCCGCAGCTCGGCGTCACCGGAAAGCGACCGGACGTGTCGGTCGACTGGGGCGTCAATCCGTATCTGTACAACGTGGACGATGCCACCTTCGACTTCATCGACAACGTGCTCGACGAAGTGCTGGCGCTGTTCCCCTCCAAATACATCCACGTCGGCGGCGACGAGGCGATCAAGGACCAGTGGCAGGCCTCGCCCGCCGTGCAGGCGAAGATGCGCGCGCTGGGCATCACCAGCGAAGACGCGCTGCAGGGCTGGTTCATCGATCGCATCGGCCAGTACCTCGACCGGCATGGCCGCAAGCTGATCGGCTGGGACGAGATCCTCGAAGGCGAGCACCTGCCGGCCGACGCCACGGTGATGTCCTGGCGCGGCACCGACGGCGCGATCAAGGCGGCGATGATGGGCCACGACGTGGTGATGTCGCCCGCGCCGGCGCTGTACTTCGATCACGTGCAAGGTGATCTGGCCGACGAATACGCCGGCCGCATGGGCGTGGAGTCGCTGCGCAGCGTCTACGGCTTCCAGGTGGTGCCTGCCGTGCTGGGCCCGAAGCAAGCCGCGCATGTGCTGGGCGTGCAGGCCAACGTGTGGGCCGAGCACATTCCCACCTTCGCGCATGCGGAGCATGCCGTATTCCCGCGGCTGGATGCGCTCAGCGAAGTGGCGTGGTCGCCGGCCAGCAGCGACTGGCCGGGCTTCCTCGCCCGGCTGCCGGCGCAGCTCGCACGTTACCGCGCACAGCATGTCGGCTATGCCGACAGCGCGTTCGCGGTGGACGTCGCCATCGATCGCACGCTTGCCCTGGCCACCGGCAAGGCCACGGTCACGCTGTCGAACCAGACGGATTTCGGCACCATCCGCTACACGCTGGACGACAGCGCGCCCACGCAGGCTTCGCCGCGCTACGACGCACCGTTCAACGTGACCCTGCCGACCACCGTGCGCGCGGCCAGCTTCGCCGCCGATGGCAGCGTGCTGGCCACCTCGCGCCAGCGCGTGCTGGATCGGGCCAGCCTGCTCGACCTCGACGGCAATGCGTTGCCGAACTGTCCCGGCAGCGATTTCCGCCTGCGCGTGCAACCGCTGCCCGATGCCGCCTCGGCGTCGCCGGTTTACAGCATCAACGTGTTCAACAGCTGCCAGCTGTATCCCGCCACGCCGCTGGAAGGGCTGCGCCGCATCCATGTCGACGCAGTGCGACTCGAACGCAACTATGCGCTGGCGCACGAGCAGAAGCTGGTGGCGTCGCATCCGAACGAGACGCCGTTCGGCGAACTGGTGGTGCACCTGGACACCTGCGCCGGCCCGGTGCTGGCCAGCATGGCCTTGCCCGATCCCGCGCACAGCGCCCGCAACTTCACCCTGGACGCGGCGCTGCCCGCGCAGCAGGGTGAACGCGCGTTGTGCCTGATCTACACCGCGCCGATCGACGGGCCGCTGTACGCGTTGGGCCGCGTGGCGTTGCAGCCGTGAGTCCCGGTCGACTGGTGGCATCGCGCTCCCTCCCCTGCAAAGCAGGGGAAGGTTGGGGTCGCCCCTGATCGCCCGCGCGACCCTGAGCTACCTCCTCCCTCTGCCCGCGCTGGGCCGGGCGACGTGGAGTCGCATCCGGTTCGCCGGCTGGATGAAGCCGCGCTTCGGCCCGTACCTGCCGTCGCTGGCGTTCGCCGCAGCGTTCGTGGCGGTGTGGTGGCTGATCGTTCAGGCGATGGATCGCCGGCACATCCATCTCAAGCTCTAGCGCCGCCGCCGCATCGCCCGGACCAGCAGGATCATCAAGGCCAGGCCAAGCGTCAGGCCGATGCCGCCGCCCCAGATGCCGCCGATGTCGCCGCCCACCAGATAGCCAAGCCCGAAACCCAGCGGAAACAGCAGCAGCACGGGCAGGCAGCCCATCGCGTCAGCGCGCCGCAGCCACGGCTTCCGGCTGCGAGGGGGGATGGCGCAGCAACACCTGCTTCGCCAGCCGGGCATCGACTGCCGACAACTCGATCAATGGCACGACCTTGCCGCCGACCAGCGCGGCGATCGGCATGCCGTCGCGGTACAGCACGCGCGAGCCGGCCAGCGCCGGCACCTTGTCGCCGACCAGCACGGTGCCGACCAGGTTCAGCGGATCGCTGCCGCTGACGCAGACCAGCTCGCCGTCATCCGCGCGCTGGCGAATCGCGCGCAGCGGCGCGATCGCCTCGGGCAGGGCGAACTGCTCGCCGACCAGGCCTTCGACGAAACGGCCGCCGCGGATTTCGCCGCGTGCTTCCAGCCGGTGGTAGACGCGCAGCAGTTCGCGCCACGACGGCAGCCACGGTGCCTCGCGTTCCAGCAGTTTCCAGAACACCACGCCGTAGCGACGAAGCAGGGTGCGCGCGATGTGTTCGATGGCGTCAGGATCAAGAGCTTCACCCCCTCCCAACCTCCCCCTGCTTGCAGGGGGAGGAGCAGGAGCGGTTGTGCTCCCTCCCCTGCGAGCAGGGGAGGGTTGGGGGGGGGTGCTCTTCGCCGTGCTGCGCGCCAGCGACCAGCGCCCCGCATCCTCGATGCCGCCGAAGGTGTGCCGG
>NZ_AJXT01000037.1 GCF_000264295.1 Rhodanobacter spathiphylli B39
CCCCTCCCAACCTCCCCCTGCTTGCAGGGGGAGGAGCAGGAGCGGTTGTGCTCCCTCCCCTGCGAGCAGGGGAGGGTTGGGGTGGGGTGCTCTTCGCCGTGCTGCGCGCCAGCGACCAGCGCCCCGCATCCTCGATGCCGCCGAAGGTGTGCCGGCGCATGCGCCGATGCCGTGCGCCGTCGCGCTTGGCCGCCGGCAGCAGCAGGGCGCGCAGGCCGGCGAAGCTGTCCGCGCTGATCCGGCCGGCAGCGACCAGTTCGCCCAGCGCGTCTTCCAACTCGGTGCGCAGCAGGTGGGTCTCCGCCAACAGTTCGTCGAAGAACAGCGCACCATGTTCCTGCAGCGCATCGGCCACGGCCTGGGCGCGTGAGGACAGCAGGATCTCCTGCGGGTCGCCCGCGGCGACGGCCGTCCAGACGGCCATCTCCCGCCGGGGAAGCAGCACGATCGGCGTACTGCGCACCGGTCCGCCACCGCCGCCACTGCCGGTGCGCAGGCGGCTCCAGGCGATGCGGCCGGAACGGCACAGCTCGTCCAGCCAGCTGATCGAGTAATCGCCCACGCGCGCCGGCAGGATCTCCGCTTCCCACGCGCCGGCCGCGGCTTCGTAACCTTCCAGCTGCGCCAGCGTGGCGACCAGCGCGTCCGGCCCGTTCGAGCGCGTGGCCGCCGACACGTGCTGCCAGTCGAACAGGAAACGCATCAGCGCGCGCCGGCTGACCGGCTCGATCTCGCGGCGCAACCGGCCGATGGTGTAGCGGTGGATGCGCGCCAGCAGGTGCCGCTCGCACCATTCGGTGTCGCTGGCATCGGCGGTGAAGCGACCCTGCATCACGTAACCTTCGGACTGCAGCCGCAGCAGCGCCTGCTCGACCTCGCCCGCGTCGACGTTCATCGACTGCGCCAACTCGCGCGCGGTGACCGGGCCAAGCCCGCCGAGACGGTGGCGCACCAGTTCCAGCAGCGCGTCCTCGCGCGGCCACGCCTGCGCGGCGTACTCGGCGGGCGCGACGATCGGCGGCTGCATGCTGGCGGCCGGATGCAGCGCCAGCCACAGCGGCAGTTGCTCGGCGGTGGTCCACACGTCGGTGAGGCGCGTCGCGCGCCTGGCCGTGGCGAGCGCCTGCAATCGTTCGGCCCAGCCGGTGTTGGCCTCAACCTCGGCGACGGTGACAAAACCCAGCAAGGTCAGCGCCTCGTGCATCTCGTCGGCGTCGCGCACCTGCGGCCACGCTTCCTCGCGCACGGCGGCGATCGCGTCGGGATCGAGCCGGCCGAGGTCGTCGGCGTTGTCGGCGTTCCAGCGGCGTGTCTGCACGGCCTGGGTGCGGCGCTCCTCCAGCGGCGCGTCGTCGAGAAAGGCATACGGTGCCGCGTTCAACACTTCGGCCGCGAGCGGGCTGGGTGCGGTGAGGTCGCGGGCGACGATGGCGATCTCGCCGGCTTCGAGTTGGCGCAGGATCGCCAGCAGGCCATCGACGTCCATCGCCTCGCGCAGGCAGTCGTGCATGGTCTGGTTGACCAGCGGGTGATCCGGCACCTCGCGCTCGCCCACGATGTTTTCCAGGCAGGCGACCTGGTCGGGGAACACCGCGGCGAGCAGGTCCTCGCTCTTCATCCGTTGCAGCGGCGGCGGGGTCCTCTTGCCGCCGGTGAAGCGCGGCAGCGCCAGGGCGGTCACCGCATTCCAGCGCCAGCGCGCGGGAAACAGCGGCGCGTCGAGCAGCGCCTGCACCAGCACGTGCTCGGCGGTGTTCGAGTGCAGGTAGTGCGCGACTTCCTCCAGCGGAAAGCTGTGGCTGGTCGACAGCGACAGCACGATCGCGTCCTCGGTCGCCGCCGCCTGCAGCTCGAAATTGAACTGGCGGCAGAAGCGCTTGCGCAGCGCCAGCCCCCACGCGCGGTTGATGCGGCTGCCCCACGGCGTGTGGATCACCAGCTGGGTGCCGCCGGATTCGTCGAAGAAGCGCTCCAGCACCAGGGTGTGCTGGCTGGGGAGGACGCCGAGCGCGGCCTTGGCGCGGGCGAGGTAGTCGGCCAGCTGCTGCGCGGCGGCTTCGCCAAGGCCCAATGATTCGCGCAGCCACGCCACCGCCGTCGGCACGCCACTGGCATCGAGCTGCACGGAAATCTCCTCGCGCAGCCGCGACACACCGAACGACAGCTCGTCGCTGCGCCCGGGCGCCTCGCCCAGCCAGAACGGGATGCTCGGCGGCGCGCCATGCGCGTCCTCCACCCGCAGGCGGTCGCGCTCGACGCGCTGGATGCGGTAGCTGGCGTTGCCCAGCTGGAAGATGTCGCCGGCCATGCTCTCGACCGCGAAGTCCTCGTTCACCGTGCCCACGATGATCGCCTGCGGTTCCAGCACCACCTTGTAGTCGGCGGTCTCGGGAATGGTGCCGCCGGAAGTCAGTGCGGTGAGCCGCGCGCTGCGCCGCGGACGCAGCTGGCGGTTCACCGCGTCGCGGTGGATGTACGCCGCGCGCGGGCCCTGCCGCGTGGTAAAGCCTTCGGCCAGCATGCGCACCACGGCGTCGAAATCCGCGCGCGAAAGATCGCGATACGGATACGCGTGGCGCACCAGCGCGTACAGCGCGTCTTCGTCCCATTCGGCGCAGGCCACCTCGGCCACGATCTGCTGGGCCAGCACGTCCAGCGGCTGCGGTGGCAGGATCAGCGCGTCCAGCTCGCCGCGGCGCACGCAGTCGAGCAGGGCGGTGCATTCGATCAGGTCATCGCGGGTGGCCGGGAACAGCCGTGCTTTCGGCGTGCCGTCGATGCTGTGGCCGGAACGCCCGGCGCGCTGCAGGAAGGCGGCGATCGAGCGCGGCGAGCCGAGCTGGCAGACCAGGTCCACCTCGCCGATGTCGATGCCCAGTTCCAGCGAGGCGGTCGCCACCAGCACCTTCAATTCGCCGCGCTTCAGCCGCTGCTCGGCGTCCAGCCGCAGTTCCCTGGCCAGGCTGCCGTGGTGCGCCGCCACGTGTTCCTTGCCCAGCCGCTCGGACAGGTGCCGCGCGGCGCGCTCGGCCATGCGCCGCGTGTTGACGAAGACCAGAGTGGTGCGATGCGCCTCGACCAGTTGGGCGAGGCGGTTGTAGACCAGCTCCCAGCTGTCGTTGGACATCACCGCTTCGAGCGGTACGGGAGGCACTTCGATGGCGAGGTCGCGGGGGCGGGTGTGGCCCGTGTCAATGATAGTAACGTCGCTCTTCGCGTTCGCCTCCTCTCCCCCGGTTCCTATTTCATTTGGGGGAGAGGATTGAGGTGAGGGGGCGGCGTGCGTCGGGGCATCATTTTTGACGGCCGCTATGTTGTTGCTCTTTCGCGACCCCGCCCCCTCACCCCGGCCCTCTCCCCGCCGGGGAGAGGGAGATGTTGAGCCGACCAAGAAGTCGGCGATCTTTTCTATGGGCTTCTGCGTCGCCGACAAGCCGATCCGCAACAGCCGCCGCTGGCACAGCGATTCCAGCCGCTCCAGCGACAGCGCCAGGTGCGAGCCGCGCTTGCTGCCGGCGATGGCGTGGATCTCGTCGACGATCACCGTGCGCACGTCGGCCAGCATGGAACGCCCCGAGGCCGAGCCCAGCAGCACGTATAGCGATTCGGGCGTGGTCACCAGGATGTGCGGCGGCACTTTGCGCAACAGAGTCCGCTCGACCTGCGGTGTGTCGCCGGTGCGCACCGCGGTGCGGATCGCCACGTCGGGCAGGCCGAGTTTCTCCAATTCGGCGCGGATGCCTTCCAGCGGCGCTTCCAGGTTGATGTGGATGTCGTTGGACAGCGCCTTCAGCGGTGACACGTAGAGCACGCTGGTGGCGTCGGCCAGCACGCCGCCGTGCGCCACGCCTTCGCGCACCAGTTCGTCGATCGCGGCGAGGAAGGCGGTCAGCGTCTTGCCCGAGCCGGTGGGTGCGGCGACCAGGGTGTGGCTGCCGGCGCGGATCGATGGCCACGCTGCCGCCTGCGCCGCGCTGGGCGCAGGGAAGGTGCGACGAAACCAGGCGGCAACGGCCGGATGGAATGCGTCCAGCGGGCAGGGGGCGATGTGCATCGATGCGGATTCGCGCAGCGGTCGGGGAACACTAGTCGATCATATATGGGGCCTGGCAGGCCCGAATCCACCGCTTCGACGGCTCCTGTCATGGCTTCGGCCGATCCCCGCCACCCGTACGCCGGTGCAGCGCCGGACCTGCCATGGCAGTATTCGGAATCGGCAGTATCCAGATTCGGCCGTCACAGCCAGGGGCCCGCGGGGGGAATCCGGTGGCGGCGTTGATGCGAAGGACACTCATGCACGTAATGGAATCGCCGCGGCGCAAGCCCGGCTTCATGCGCACGGCCTGCAGCCGGTTCGCGCTTCTGGTCCTGGTGAGCCTGTTCGCTGCGGCCGCCAGCCATGCGGCCAGTCTCGATCCGGCCGTGTTGCCGAAGATCCAGGCGGCCACCTTCGAAGTGGTGGCGGCCAAGCCGGTCAAGGACCCGCTGACCTACGAGAAGCCGCTGCCGCTGGAGCTGCTGCCGTTCCAGGAGCGCAACGACAAGTACTACTCGATCGGCACCGCTTTCGCGCTGGGCAACAACCGCTACGTGACCGCGGCGCACGTGCTGCAGGTGGGCATCGACAGCCTGTGGGGCGAGCCGGCCCTGCGTGATGCCGACGGCCATGTGTATGCGATCGACAAGATCGAGAAATATTCGCTGCAGCAGGATTTCGTGGTGTTCAGCCTGGCCACGCAGCCGGCGAAGGCCGCCGCGCTGGAGGCGGACACCAAGCCCAGCCTCAACGGCGTGGTCTATGCGGTGGGCAATGCGCTGGGTACCGGCGTGGTGATCCGCGACGGCCTGTACACCTCCGACACGCCGGAAGACCAGGACGGCCGCTGGAAGTGGATGCGCTTCTCGGCGGCGGCATCGCCGGGCAACAGTGGCGGCCCGCTGCTGGACGCGACCGGCAAGGTCATCGGCATCGTGCTGATGAAGTCGCAGAACGAGAACCTGAACTACGCGCTGCCGATCGGCCGCGTGCTGGACGCGCCCGACCACGTCGCCTCGATCGACCAGCGCATGCCCTACCAGTTCGACGTGTTCGACACCACGCTCAGCAACACCTTCAAGGCCGAATTCAGGTTGCCGCTGAGCTTTGCCGACTTCAGCGCGGCATTCCAGCAGCGCTTCAACGCCTATGCCGACAGCCAGCTCAAGGCCTTGCTGGCGAAGGAGCCGGAGCGGCTGTTCCCCCGCGGCCAGGGCTCCAACGAACTGCTGCATTCGACGCCGTCGATGGACGACTTCCCCTCGCTGATCACCCGCGACAACGACGGTACCTGGAGCCTGGCGAAGAAGGAGGGCGGCAAGACCAGCCTGCCCAACAACGGCTACGTCACGCCGGGCGTGGTCGGGCGCAACCTGCTGTTCCACGTGCGCCGGCCCGACAACGTGACGGCCGCCGCGCTGTACCGCGACCCGGCCAAGCTGATGGACATGATCGCCAGGGTCGGCTTCCTCACCCGCAACGTCGGCCCCGAGCAGGTGCGCATCACCTCGCTGGGCAAGCCGGTGCGCGACACGCTGTATACCGATGCCTGGCAGCGCCGCTGGCAGGTGCGGGTATGGCCGATACCGGCCGAGAACGCGGTGGTGATGAGCTTCGCCCTGCCGGTGCCGGACGGCTACGCGGTGCTGATGCGGATCGCCCCGGCCAGCCAGGAGCACGACTACCTGATCAACCTGCAGGCGCTCACCGACTTCTTCTACGTCACCTACGACGGCAGCCTGGCCCAGTGGCAGGATTTCCTGAAGCAGAAGGACCTGCTGCCGGCGGCGTTCGACGACATCCACATCGACATCGACTACGGCCATCGCTTCGCCTACAGCTCGAAGCGGCTGCGCTACGCCTATACCCCGGCGCTGCAGAAGATCGACAGGGACAGCATGCTCACCATCGGCTTCAGCTACTTCCTCGACCACGGCAAGGTGGTGTGGGACGTGACCGACGTGTGGCAGGCGGCCAGTGCGCACGACAAGTACTGGAGCAATTTCGCCCGCGTGGTGGCACCGTCGGACGACCTCAACGACGACTACAAGAGCAACTGGAGCAAGATCAGCAACCGCCAGCGGCCGTTCGACGGCGTGCCGCGCAGCGAGAACGACGTGATGAAGATCAGCAGCGTGCTGGCCGCGCCGGGCCAGGCCCGGCCCGACGTGCTGTACACCGTCTACCACTACGCCGAGGGCAGCCACCCCGCCGCCGAAATGAAGGCCAAGCTCGACCTGCTGCTGAAGGACGCCCGGGTCACCGAGCACTGAGAGGTTGTGAATTACAACCTCGAAGCCCGGCCATGAATGGCCGGGCGCGGATCGGGAACGCAAGTGCCAGATTCGCGTGAGCACGTCCGGGCGTGTACCGGACGTGCGATAGAAGAAAACCACAATAAGTGGTTTTCTTCACAGGCACTGAGCGTCGGGCGCATCGGCCGGTGGTGACGACACCGGCCGATCCGGCTACGGTATCCCGTTGAAACAGGCGAGGAGGAAGCGGGTGGAACGACGGGTACGGGCGCCGGCGCCGGATACGCCAGCGCAAGACGACAGCAGCATCAGCTGGCTGGAGATGGCCGACGGCCAGCCGCTGTGCCTGCGTGACTGGCCACTGGCCCAGCCGCACGGCGCGGTGCTGATCGTGCACGGGCTGGGCGAACACGGCGGGCGTTACCAGCGCCTGGCAGCGTGGTTCAACCAGCGCGGCCACGCGGTGCGCAGCTACGACCAGCGCGGCCACGGCCGCAGCCCGGGGCGGCGCGGTGCCCTGCGCCAGGCCGACGACCTGCTGGAGGATCTGGCCACCGTCTACAACGACTACGCCGCCAGCCAGCCGCACCCGCCACTGCTGCTGGGCCACAGCATGGGCGGCCTGGTCGCGGCGCGCGCGGTGCTGGATGGACGGGTCACGCCGCCGGCGCTGGTGTTGTCATCGCCGGCGCTGCGCAGCTGGGAGTCGCCCCGGATGATCGCGCTGGCCCGGCTGCTCAGCCGGCTCGTGCCGAACCTGCCCCTGCGCAACGGGCTGGATGCCAGCAAGCTGTCGCACGAAGCCGGCGTGGTCGCCGCTTACCGCAACGACCCGCTGCGCCACGGCTGGATCACCCCGCGACTGGCCGACTTCATCTTCCATGCCGGGGCCGCCTGCATCCGCGATGCCGCCGGTCTGGCGGTGCCGACCCTGCTGCTGGTCGCCGACAGCGATGCGCTGGTCGATCCGTCCGGCAGTCGCTCGTTCGCCCGCAAGGCGGCCGGCAGCGGCCAGCTGACCACCCGCTTCTTTTCCACGCTTTACCACGAGCTGTTCAACGAGGCCGAACCGGGGCGCAGCCAGGTGCTGATGCAGCTGGCCGACTGGCTGGGCCGGCAGGATCTCGCGGCGGCTCCGTAGGGCATCTCGCGGGGAAGCGCGCTGCGGCCGGTTTTCGACCCGCCCGCTGGGGCACACTGCGTTCGACGCGAAAAAAATCGGCGCGCCCGCTGCGCGCCTCCGGATCGCCATGATTGGCGGCGATACTTCCACGCAAACCTACAGGGAGAAGGTTGCATGTCACCTCGATCGAGCCGGCGCATCTCGCGCCACCTTGCGTGGCGAGTCCTCGCCTGCCTTGCGATCGGCCTGGCGCTGGGCGCCTGTCATCGCGGTGGCGACGACGGCAAACCCGCCTTGCAGGGCAAGCCTGCCGCCAGCGCGTCGACCGCGCCCGCGAAGGACGCGGGCACGGCCGGCTTCGCGCTGGTCTCGGCCAGCTCCACCCCGCGCGATTCGCGCACCGCGCTGATCCTGCGCTTCAACGCGGCCCTGGCCTCGGCCCAGGCGTTCGACAGCCTGATTGCGGTGACCGGCCCGAACGGCGAGGTGGTCAGCGGCAGCTGGAGCCTGGACGACGACGGCAAGACGCTGAGCTTCCCGTTCGTGCAGGCCAACACGCGCTACGTGGTGCAGCTGAAGTCCGGCGTGCTGGCCGCCGACGGCCGCACCCTGGGTCACGAGGTGAAGCACGAGGTGTATTCCGGCAACTTGCCGGCGGCGGTGGGCTTCGCCTCGCACGGCAGCGTGCTGCCCGCGCGCGGCACCCGCGGCCTTCCGCTGGTGTCGATGAACGTGCACGACGCCGACGTGGAGTTCTTCCGCGTGCACGAGGACGCACTCTCGGACCTGTTCTGCGCCTATCCACGCAACGGCCATCGCGAGAGCTACGAGCTCGACCACGAGGTCCGCTACTACAACCAGTGCGGCGAAGGCGACGATCGCCGCGCCAGCGTGCCGATCACCGACATCGCCGACTCGGTCTACGCCAACCACTACACGCTGGGTGGCGAGGCGAACGAGCGCACGGTGACCTACCTGCCGGTGCAGAACATCAAGGAGCTGGCCACGCCTGGCGTGTACATGGCGGTGGTCAAGGCCGGCGGCACCTTCAAGGACGGCTACGACACCGCCACCTTCTTCGTCAGCGACCTCGGCCTGCACCTGCGCGTGTACCGCGACAACGTGCTGCTGCACGTGGCCTCGCTGCGCGACGGCACGCCGGTCAATGCGGTGGATGTCGAAGTGCGAGACGTGAACGGGCGCAGCAAGCTCAAGGCCACCACCGACGCCGACGGCAATGCGCTGATCGCATACAAGGTCAAGGCGTCCGACGTGCTGGTGGCGCGCCACGGCAAGGATGTCTCGGTGCTGCCGTTCAACCGGCCCGCGCTCGACGTGTCGAACTTCGACATCAGCGGTCGCAGGCAGGCGCCGTTCGAGGTCTATGCATGGTCCGGGCGCGACCTGTACCGCCCCGGCGAGACGCTGCGTGCGTCGGCCCTGCTGCGCGACTACGACGGCAAGCCGATGAAGCCGCAGTCGCTGTTCGTGCGGGTGAAACAGCCCGACGGCCGCACCCTGGTGGAGAAACGGCTGGAGCCGCAGCAGCTGAACTATTTCGAGCTGAGCCAGGCGATTCCGGCCGATGCGCCGACCGGCCTGTGGCAGCTGGAATTCCGCCTCGACCCTTCAGCCAAGGACACCGTGCAGGCGTTCCCGTTCCACGTCGAGGAGTTCCTGCCCGAGCGGCTCAAGGTCGAACTGTCCAGCCCGCAGCAGCAGCTGGCGCCGGACGAGCCGCTGAAGCTCAAGGTCGCCTCCAGTTACCTGTACGGCGCTCCCGCCGACGGCAACCGCTTCACCGCGAAACTGCTGGTAGCGCCGGAAGTGCATCCGCTGGAGAAGATGAAGGACACCTTCTTCGGCAACCCGCTGGTCGAGCTGCCCAAGAGCGCCGACGACGTGATCGACGCCAAGCTCGATGCGCAAGGCGTGCTGGAGCAGGACGTGGCGCTGCCCGACGACGTGCAGCCGGTCGCGCCGCTGGCGGTGACCCTGTCCGGCAGCGTCTATGAAAGCGGCGGCCGCGCGGTGACGCGGCTGCTCAAGCGCAGCTACTGGCCGGCCGACGCGCTGGTCGGCGTGCGCCCGTTGTTCGACCCGAAGCAGGGCGCCGAAAGCGAGGCGCCGGCCGGTTTCGAGATCGTGCGGGCCAATGCGAAGGGCGAGCTGATCGCCGGCAGCCACCTGAAGGTGCGCCTGCAGCGTGAGCTGCGCGACTTCTACTGGCTGTATGAGCAGAACGGTGGTTGGCAGTCCAGCGCGAACCAGCGCCTGCAGCTGGTCGACGAGAAGGATGTCGACGTGGCCGCCGGCCAGTCGGCCCACGTCGAATTCCCCGTGCAGTGGGGCAGCTACCGCGTCGAGGTATACGACCCGCTGACCAAGCTCACCACGGTGTTCCCGTTCTTCGCCGGCTACAACTGGGATGACGAAAATCTCGGCAAGGAGGCGCGGCCGGACAAGGTCAAGCTGCAGCTGGACAAGGCGCGCTATCGGGCTGGCGACACCATGAAAGTCACGGTGACGCCGCCGCAGGACGGCCCCGGCGTGTTGCTGGTGGAGTCGGATCATCTGCTCTACACCAGGAACATCGAGGCCAAGGCCGGCGCGGTATTCGATATCCCGGTGACGAAAGACTGGGAGCGCCACGACGTCTACGTGACGGCGCTGGTGTTCCGCGGCGGTGAAGCGGCCGAGCACACCACGCCGGCCCGCGCGATGGGCGTGGAATACGTGGCGATGGACCGCAACGACCGGCGCATTCCGCTGAAGCTCGACGCGCCCGCGCTGATGCGCCCGGGCAACCCGCTCGAGGTCGGCGTGCAGGCCACCGGCCTGGCCGGGCAGAAGGCGTTCGTCACGCTGTCGGCGGTCGACCAGGGCGTGCTCAACATCACCGACTACCCGGTGCCCGATGCGTGGGCGTGGCTGTTCGGCAAGCGTGCGTTGAGCGTCGATGCGTACGACCTGTACAGCCGCATCATCGAGGCGATGGACGGCGAGCAGGCCAGGCTGCGCTACGGTGGCGACATGAGTGCAGGCGCGTTGCCGAAGGCGAACCGGCTCAATCCCAAGGTGCAGATCGTCGACCTGTTCAGCGGCCCGGTGGCGTTCGACGCCCAGGGCAGGGCCACGCTGCATGTGGATGTGCCCGACTTCAACGGCAGCCTGCGTCTCGCCGCGCTGGCGTATACCGACAGTCGCTACGGCAATGCCGACGGCAACGTCACCGTGCGCGCGCCGCTGGTGGTCGAGCCCAGCACGCCGCGGGTGATGGCGGCCGGCGACAAGGCGATGATCAGCCTCGACCTGAAAAACCTCTCGGGCAAGGACGGCACCGCCAAGGTCAGCGTCAAGGGTGGTGGCCCGATCACCATCGAGAAGGCCGTGCAGGACGTGGCGCTGAAGGACGGCGCCGGCACCACCTTGCACATGCCGGTGACGGCGCAGGCGGGCGCGGCGGTGGCGACCGTGGACATCCACGCCGAACTCAACGACTACCGCGTGGATCGCCACTTCGAGTTCGCGGTGCGCCCGGCCTGGCCGGAAACCGTCACCACCACGCCGCTGGCGCTGGCAGCCGGCAAGCCCGAACGCTTCGGTGCCGCCGCGATTGCCGGCCTGCTGCCGGCCACGGTGAACGCGCGGCTCACCCTGAGCACCTTGCCGCCGCTGCCGTACGCCGCCGCCCTGCGCGACATCCTGCGCTACCCGTACGGCTGCATCGAGCAGACCACCAGCAAGGGCTACGCCGAGCTGATTCTGGACGGCCAGACGGCCAAGGCGCTGGGCGCGCCGGTGATGAGCGATGACGTGCGCAAGGCGGCGGTCGAGGGAGCGCTGTCGCGGATCGCCTCGTTCCAGGCCAGCAACGGCCACTTCAGTTTCTGGGGCGGCAGCAGTCCGATCGTCACCTTCACCACGCCGTACGTGGTCGACTTCATGCTGGACGCCCGCGACGCCGGTTTCGCGGTGCCGCAGGACGTGCTGCAGAAATCGCTGCAGCGGCTCAACGACGACCTGCTGGCCGGCGGCCACCCGTACTACGACTACGAGCACCACGACCACCTGCGGCTGGCCGACGAGGCGTACTCCGGCTTCGTGCTGGCGCGGGTCAACCGCGCGCCGCTGGGCACGCTGCGCGCGCTGTTCGACAACGAACGCCAGAAGCTGGTCGCGCCGCTGCCGCTGGCGCACCTGGGCATCGCGCTGAAGCTGATGGGCGACAACGAGCGCGCGCAGAAGGCGATCGACGAGGCGTTCGCGTGGAGCAAGGAACGCCCTTGGTACGTCGGCGACTACGGCTCGGACCTGCGCGACCTGGCCCTGATGGTGGCGCTCACCCATACCTACGGCGTGAACAAGCCCGCCTACGACGCCAAGCTGGTCGACTGGGCCCGCAACGCCACTGCCAACGTGCGCCAGCGCCAGCAGCAGGACAAGGACTACCGCTGGTCGTGGTCGTACCTGAGCACGCAGGAGCAGGCGGCGATCGCCCGCGTGGCGAGGGCGTTCGACGCGAAGAGCAACGCCCCGCTGGCTGCCACGATCACCGCCGGCGGCAAGACCGAGCAGGCACCCGACCAGCGCGTGTGGAGCCGTCCGCTCAGCGTGGCCGAACTCACGGCTGGCGTCAGCGTGCAGCCGACCAGCGGCGCGGCGATCTTCGCCACGCTCGACGTGGCCGGCATCCCGCAGAAGGCACCCGCGGCCGACGACAGCCAGATCGACGTGCGCCGCAGTTACTTCACCACCGACGGCAAGCCGTGGACTGACGATGAGCTGAGGGAGGGCGATACGCTGATCGTCGAACTCGACATCGAGGCGCGCATGGACATCCCCGATGCCCTGGTCACCGACCTGCTGCCCGGCGGGCTGGAAGTGGAGAACCTCAACCTGGGCGGCGCGCAGACCTGGTCCGGCGTGGTGATCGACGGCATCAACCTGGACGAACACGCTTCGGCCGCCGACATCCAGCACGAGGAGTACCGCGACGACCGCTACGCCGCCGCGCTGAACCTGCGCCGCGGCGACAAGGCCCGCGTGTTCTACCTGGTGCGTGCGGTGACCCCCGGCAACTACACCGTGCCACCGCCGCTGGTGGAGGACATGTACCGCCCCGCCGTGCGCGGCATCGGCAAGGTCGAGCCGGCGAAGATCACCGTGGTCGAACCGTGATGCTCCTGCTCCTCCCCCTGCTCGCAGGGGGAGGCTGGCGACCGAAGGGAGTCCTTCAGGTGAGGGGGTAGGGCTTTTGACTTTCGCTTGGGTATGACAAAGAGCACCCCACCCCAGCCCTCCCCTGCTGTGCAGGGGAGGGAGCCAGGCAGCCTGCACCGCACCATGACTGCGATTCCAACCGCCACGCCGCTCGCTTCCACACGCCGCTCGCGCGCGTGGCGCTGGCTGCGTGCGGTGCTCATCACTGTCGGCGTGCTGCTGCTCGCCGCCTTCACCCTCGACCGCCTGTTCCCGCTCCACCTCCCCGCCCCCGACACCGGCAGCACCGTGGTGCTGGCGCGCGACGGCACGCCGCTGCGCGCGTTCGCCGACAGCGACGGCGTGTGGCGCTATCCGACCACGGCGAAGCAGGTGTCGCCGCTTTATCTGCAGGCGCTGCTGACCTATGAAGACCGCTGGTTCTACCGCCATCCCGGAGTGAATCCGTATGCGCTGGTGCGCGGCTTTGCCGGCGGCATCGTGCACGGGCACATCGTGTCCGGTGGTTCCACCTTGACCATGCAGGTGGCGCGGATCATCGAACCCATCTCGTCTGAGTTCGGCCCGCATACGTTCCGCGGCAAACTGGTGCAGATCTTCCGGGCGCTGCAACTGGAAGCGCATCTGTCGAAGGCACAGATCCTCGACCTGTATCTCAACCACGCGCCGTTCGGCGGGCCGATCGAAGGCGTCGAGGCGGCGTCGTGGGCGTACCTGGGCAAGCCGGCCACGCGCTTGTCGCATGCCGAGGCCGCGCTGCTGGCGGTGTTGCCACAATCGCCCAGCCGGCTGCGCCCGGATCGTCGCGCGCAGGCGGCGCGGACCGCCCGCGACAAGGTGCTGCGCCGCATGCGCGATCTCGGGGTGTGGAGTCCGGCCGAGGTACGCGACGCGGCGATCGAGCCGGTCGTGGCGCGTTCGCTGCGCGCGCCGCTGTCGGCCGCGCTGCTGGCCGAGCGGCTGCAGCGCCAGCAGCCGGCTTCGCGGCGGATCACCAGCACCATCGATGCGAACCTGCAGCGCGCCGCCGAGGATCGCGTCGGCGCCTACCTGTCGCGACTGCCGCCGCATACCTCGGCCGCGTTGCTGGTGGTGGACAACGCCACGCTGGAGGCGCGCATCTACGTCGGCACCAGCGACTTCGCCAACCCGCAGCGGCACGGCTACATCGACATGGTGGCCGCGCCGCGCTCGCCCGGTTCCACGCTGAAGCCGTTCCTGTACGGACTGGCGCTGGACGATGGCCTGATCCATTCCGAAAGCCTGCTGGTCGACGCGCCGCAGGATTTCGGTGGCTACAAGCCGGGCAATTTCGACGAGGCATTCTCCGGCCCGGTCAGCGCGGCCGAGGCCTTGCAGCGCTCGCTCAACGTGCCGGCGGTGGATGTGCTGGATCGGGTCGGGTCGAGCCGTTTCGTGGCCCGACTGGCCGCGGGCGGCGTCGACCTCGGACTGCCGGCGGGCGCGCAGCCGAACCTGTCGATCATCCTCGGCGGCGCGTCCACCCGGCTGGAAAACCTGGTGGGCGCCTATACCGCGTTCGCCAACGGCGGCATCGCCGGCACGCCACGTTACACCGCCGACCAGCCCGCCCGCCCGCGACGGCTGCTGTCGCCGGGCGCGGCGTGGATCATCCGCGACATCCTTGCGCACAACCCCGCCGACGTCGAAGGCGCGCCGCTGGCCGGCGCGATCAACCGCCACGCCAGCGTGGCGTGGAAGACCGGCACCAGCTACGGCTATCGCGACGCGTGGTCGATCGGCGTCACCGACCGCTGGACCATCGGCGTATGGATCGGCCGTCCGGACGGCACGCCCTCGCCCGGCCAGTACGGCGCGGTGACCGCGCTGCCGCTGCTGTTCCAGATCGCCGACATGCTGCCGTCGCGGGGCGGTCATGTCGCGGCCCGACCGGCCAGCGTCAGCCAGCGCGAGATCTGCTGGCCACTGGGCGGCGCGCTGGAGTCCACCGCTCCGGCGCTGTGCCGTCAGCACCGCACCGCCTGGCTGCTGGACGATGCGCTGCCGCCCACCTTCGCCGAACGCGGCCTCGGCGCGTGGTCGGCGGGCCTGATCACGCTGCGTGTCGACGGCCGCGGACATCGGCTCAGCGGCGCCTGCCATGCGCCGCACGAGCAGACCGTCCAGCTGGCACGCTGGCCGGCGCTGGCCACGCCGTGGCTCAGTCGCGACGACCGGGAGAGTTCGGCATTGCCGCCACTGGCGCCGGGCTGCGCCGCCGACTCACTGGACAGCGCCAACCCGATCCGCATCAGCGGACTCGGTGATGGCGTCACCCTGCGCCAGGCGCCGAACAGCGACCAGCCGCTGCGCATCAACCTGCGCGCGCTGGGCGCGCAAGGCCCGGTGCAATGGCTGCTCAACGGACGACTGCAAGGCCGCAGCGAAGCCGCCGAGCCGATGTCGATCGACCTGCCGCAAGGCGGCGAGCAACGCGTCACGGCGCTGGCCGGCGACGGCGCCTTCGCCACGATCCGCTTCCAGGTGCTGGGAGCAGTCGTCGAATCGACGCGCCGCTGAGTCGTGAATCTCCCAACCTCTCAAGCCGGTCATTCCGACACGGCCACACCGGCGCTCGGCAGTTCCTTGCGTTGGCAGGTGATGGTCTTCACCAGGATCTCGCAGTCCTCCATGAACAGGTCCCACCAGTCTTCCCAGGGTTCGGAGTTCATGCGCGCGATATGAAAATCTACCGTCAACAGCACGTCGGGCAACAGGGTTGTGGTGTAGATGAGAGTGTTCGGCATCCCTTGCATCGGATCCCAGAGGTAACGTAGCCAATGCATGCCATTGCTGATCAGTGGCTCATAGCTTGAAGGGGGGCTTTTCAAGTGGGCCGCAAGAATGTCGTCGATCTGGTATTGCGGCAACGGAGCGCCGCTGATCGTCTTGCCCTTGTACGTCTCATCGCGCAGCTTCCAGTTGGGACCGCCCTCGGATTCCAGGTAGGCGACGTAGTCATGGCGCAGGTAGTCCTCGAGCATCGCCATGTCATCGGGCTTGAGCTGGATGTCGTGCTTGACCCGTTCGAGTTGCCAATGAGCCGTGATGACGGCATAGGGAGGATGCGGTACAGGAAAGATCCGCGAACTGTGCCAGCGCGGCAAGTGATAGATCCAGTTGCTGATCCCAAGCCAGATCGCTTGATGGTTGGCCCGCGCGTTGGGGGCTTCGGTCGGGGTAAAGGCGCCCGCATCCAGATTCACCTGGTCGGGGTCGGGCGTGCCCATGCCCTCACCGAACGCGGCCGCGGGTTCGAGGAAGCTCAGGGTGAAGGGTCCGCAATCGATCCGCCTGGGTACGACGGGTGCAGCCGGCACACCACCGCGTGGAGCGTTGAAGGCCGCGGTAGCCCGTTTGTACCAAGGTAGTGGACGGCGCTTGAAGGGCGTACTCGGTGGCGGCGAGGTGTTCATGATTCAGGCCATCTCGGAAGGGTGAAACTGCTGCGCATAGCGTGCCAGTTCATGGTGGCCGGTGAACCTCAGTTGCTCCACATAGGTTCCCAGACCCAGATGCATGGGCGCACGCAGCATGCGAAGAGCCTCGTCGCCGAGGACGAGCTTCCTGTCCAGCGTGCGGCACGTGGGGCTTCGGGGTTCGAACAGGGGGGCGATCTGTGGCGCACGGGCTGCTGCTTCTTGCCACGTATGGCGCCGTGCGGCGCGCTGCTGCAACTGTTCGCGACTCAACGACTGTCGGCTCATCGGGGCACGTCTCCTTGTGCGCGCGGTCATCGGGAGTGGCCACGCAATCCTGGTGCCCATGGTATCCCCAAGGTATCCCCGCACTGCTGCGGCGATTCTGCCGTGCTGCCTGCAGGGCAGTTCCGACTGACCTGAGGTCAGCCGATCCTCGCGCAGCTTCGAGACAGCTGCGCCGCGGATGCTCGAACGATCCTGCCGTGATGCCGGGCAGGCGAGCAACCGATGAGGAATGAACCGGCCGATGCAGACGTGGCGTGGTCACCAGGCGACCACGCCACGTCGAACCACTACGCGGCGAAAGTGCTCAGAAGCGGAAGCGCACGAACAGCGAGGGGCCGTCGAGCTTCATGTCGAGGTTGGCGTTGTAGTCGTGCTTGCGCTGATGCAGCACGACGCGGCTGTAGCCGTATTCGGCGCCGAAGCCCACGTTCTTCCACGGGAAATACTCCACGCCCAGCGCGGCGTTGACGATGTGTCCGTTGAGGTTGCCACCGTTCTTCTTGACGCCGGCGGCGTCGATGTACATGCGCCACTGGTCGTTGAACGCATGTCGCCAGCCCAGCTGCAGCATCGGCGCCCAGGCGCTGTCGGTGGTGCTGGACGAGGCCTGGCCCACGGGGTCGCCGTTGACGCTGGCCTCGCCGCTGATGCTGGCGTGCACGCGGTAGTAGGCGCCGCCCAAGCCGAGGCCGAACACGTCATTGCCGTGGCCGAACCACCAGCGCCAGGACGCGCTGCCGAAGTCGAAGTTGAGCTTGCCCTTCACCGTGGCCGCCGCGCTGTAGTCGTTGCCGGCGTAGCTGATGTCGCGCGCCAGCGACTTGCTGCGGGTGCGATTGACGCTGTAGTAGTCCAGCGAGAATCCCTGGCTGTCGCCGACCAGGAAGTCGAGCCGGGCACGAGGCACCGTCTTGCGGTCGGGAAAGCCCAGGTCCTTTTCCAGATTGAAGTCGCCGTGGTACTGGCCACTCTTGTCGCTGGCGCCGATGGTGGTATCGGCGTTGGCGTTGTAAGCGCCCAGCCAGACGCTGACGCGATCCAGCGCGGGTGACTGCTGCGCGCTGGCGACGTGGCAGGTGAGCAGCAGCGGGACGAAGGCGAGCATCCCGCCGGCACGGCGAAGCCGACGTGGCTGTCGATGATTCATGTTGTTTTCTCCGGGGTCGCGGAACGGATGGGAAGGCTTGGCCGGTCAGGCCATCCTGGGGATTCCCGCCTGCATGGTACGAAGCCCGGGCGTGCAGGCTGCGTGCACGCCGCATGGCAGTCTGCCCAGTCGTGCTTGCCTGCGGGACCGCGCACGAGAGGCATGATTCCATCCGGCCGTGTGCATCGGCGTATCGATCCGTGCAGCGTCGGCATGCAGCATCGGCGCGTCGCCGCGACCGCCCGCATTGCCGGCCATTCACGCCGGACGATAGACTGCGGGGGCAGCGGGCGGGACGCGCGCTGCGGCGAGTCCCGAACGATCCCGTCATGCCCGTTCGAGGGGCTGCGCCTGTCGAGTGCAGTGCCATGGCGGGGCCGAAACGTTGTCCGCGGCCAGCGCCGTCGCCGAGGTTTCAGCGAACGAAGTGCGCGGATGCTCTTGAAGTGCCAGGTTTCGCCGCCTGGGTTTCTTGCCGGAGACACCGACAAACCCCGGGAGCCCGTGACCGATGCCGCACCAATTGCCCAGCCTGATCCTCTGCTTGCCCTTCGTGGCCAGCGTGGTGGCGTGGCTGATGCGCGGCCGCGGCCACAACCGGGCGGCGTGGCTGATGACCGCCACCGCGCTGCTCGGCCTGCTGCTTTGCCTGTGGCTGGCCCCGCTGATCCTCGCCGGCGACGTGCTGCGCCAGGTGATTCCATGGGCACCGGGGCTGGGCCTGGACCTGGTGCTGCGGATCGACGGCTTCAGCTGGCTGATGATGCTGCTGATCTGCGGCATCGGCGCGCTGGTTGGCGTGTACGCGCGCTACTACATGTCGCCCGACGATCCGCTGGCGCGCTTCTTCGCCCTGCTGCTGGCCTTCATGGGCTCGATGCTGGGCATCGTGATGTCCGGCAACGTGATCCAGCTGGTGTTCTTCTGGGAGATGACAAGCCTGTTCTCGTTCCTGCTGATCGGCTACTGGCACCGCGGGCCTTCGGCGCGCGACGGCGCGCGAATGGCGCTGATCGTCACCTCCGGCGGCGGCCTGTGCCTGTTCGGCGGCATGCTGCTGCTGGGCCACATCGCGGGCAGTTACGAGCTGGACGCGATCCTCGCCGCGGGCGACACGGTGCGCGCGCATCCCTGGTACACGCCCACGCTGCTGCTGATCCTGCTGGGCGCGTTCACCAAGAGCGCGCAGTTCCCGTTCCACTTCTGGCTGCCGCAGGCGATGTCGGCGCCCACGCCGGCCTCGGCCTACCTGCATTCGGCGACGATGGTGAAGGCCGGCGTATTCCTGCTGGTGCGCTTCTGGCCGGTGCTGGGCGGCACCGCGGAGTGGTCCTGGATCGTCGGCGGGGTGGGCCTGGTCACCCTGATCCTGGGCGCGTACGCGGCGATGTTCGAGCAGGACCTGAAAGGCGTGCTGGCCTATTCGACGATCAGCCACCTGGGCCTGATCACCATGCTGGTGGGACTGGGCAGCGCGCTGGGCGTGGTGGCGGCGATCTTCCACATCGTCAACCACGCCACCTTCAAGGCCTCGCTGTTCATGGCCGCCGGCGCGGTCGACCACGAGGCCGGCACGCGCGACCTGCGCAAGCTGGGCGGCCTGCGCCGCTTCATGCCGGTCACCGCCACGCTGGCGCTGGTCGCCGGCGCGGCGATGGCGGGTGTGCCGTTGTTGAACGGCTTCCTGTCCAAGGAAATGTTCTTCGCCGAGACGCTGGCCGCGCGGCAGGGGCCGCTGCTGGACGCGATCTCGGAGGTGATCGCGGTCGCCGCCAGTGCGTTCGGCGTGACCTATTCGATCCGCTTCGTGCGCGGCGTGTTCTTCGGCCGCACGCCGGCCGAGCTGCCGCGCCAGCCGCACGAGCCGCCGTTGTGGATGCGCTTCCCGATCGGCTTCCTGGCGCTGACCTGCCTGCTGGTGGGCGTGCTGCCCGCGCGGGTGATCGGGCCGACCCTGCAGGCGGCGGCCGCCTCGGTGCTGGGCAGTGACTTGCCGGTCTACAGCCTGGCGGTGTGGCACGGCGTGACCACGCCGCTGCTGATGAGCGTGTTTGCCTTTGTGGCCGGCTGCCTGCTGTTCGCGGGCTTGCGTCGGCGTTTCGCCGAGCGCGAGGGGGCGCCGTTGATCGGCCGGCTCGGCGGCAAGCGGATCTTCGAGCGGGTGATGGCGGTGCTGGCCGCCGACTTGCCGCAGCGGATCGAGCGGCGCTATCCGGGCCGGCGGCTGCAATCGCAACTGCTGCTGATCGTGCTGCTGGCCTTGCTGGCCGGCACCCTGGCCGCGGCGGGCGCATCGCTGGACATGGAGCTGCGCTGGTCCAGCGTCGACCCGGCGTTCGCGTCGCTGTGGCTGCTGGGCGCGGCCTGCGCGATCGGCGCGGCCAGCCAGGCGAAGTTCCATCGCCTCGCCGCGCTGGTCCTCACCGGTGGCGCAGGCCTGGTCTCGTGCGTGAGCTTCGTGTGGCTGTCGGCGCCAGACCTGGCGGCGACCCAGTTGCTGGTCGAAGTGGTCACCACGATCCTGATCCTGCTGGGCATGCGCTGGCTGCCCAAGCGGATCGAGGGGCTGTCGGTGGAAAGCCGCCGGCAACGCTTCCGCCGCCGCCGCGACGTGGTGATCGCGATCGTGGCCGGCCTGGGCGTAGCCAGTCTCGCCTATGCCGCGATGACCCATCCGGTGGCCGATTCGATCTCGCGCTTCTTCCTCGAACGCGCGTACACCGAGGGCGGCGGCCACAACGTGGTCAACGTGATCCTGGTCGACTTCCGCGGCTTCGACACGCTGGGCGAGATCAGCGTTCTGGCGATCGTGGCCCTGACTGTGTTCGCCCTGCTGCGACGCTTCCGCCCCGCGGCCGAAAGCATCGGCACGCCGTTGCAGCAACGCCAGCAGACGGCACTGGACGCGGCCGCGCCCGATCGCGCCGCCGATCACTCGCTGACCGACTACCTGATGATCCCCGGCCTGATCATCCAGCTGATGTCGCCGGTGATCCTGCTGTTCGGCCTGCACCTGTTCCTGCGCGGCCACGACCTGCCCGGCGGCGGCTTCGTGGCCGGCATCACCGTGGCGGTGGCGCTGATCCTGCTGTACATGGCCCGCGGCGCGCGCTGGGTGGAGACGCGCCTGCGCGTGCTGCCGGTGCGCTGGCTCGGCGCGGGCCTGCTGCTGGCGGTGCTGACCGGGCTGGGCTCGCTGGCGTTTGGACGTCCGTTCATGACCACGTACTTCCAGTACCTCGACCTGCCGCTGCTGGGCCGCGTGCCGCTGGCCACCGCGCTGCTGTTCGACCTGGGCGTGTTCGCGGTGGTGGTGGGCACCACCATCCTGATGCTGGTCGCGCTGGCGCACCAGTCGCTGCGCCGGCCACGCCAGGCGCCCGCGCCCGCCGCGGAAGGGGAGGGCTGATGGAACTGGTGCTGGCTGCCGCGATCGGCATTCTTGCCGCCTCCGGTGTGTGGCTGCTGCTGCGCCCGCGCACCTTCCAGGTGATCATCGGGCTGACCCTGATCTCCTACGCGGTGAATCTTTTCATCTTCTCCATCGGCGGTCTGCGCACCGGCGCCGACCCGGTGCTGCATGGCGGCGACATCGCCCAGTACACCGACCCGCTGCCGCAGGCGCTGGTGCTCACCGCGATCGTGATCGGTTTTGCCACCACCGCGCTGTTCCTGGTGGTGCTGCTGACCTCGCGCGGGCTGACCGGCAACGACCACGTCGACGGCGAGGACGGTACGCCGTGAGCAACCACCTGATCATCGCGCCGATCCTGCTGCCGCTGCTGGTCGCCGCACTGCAGTTGCTGGTCGGCGAGAAGCGCCGGCGCACGGTGCTGGCGCTGAGCATCGTCTCGTGCGCGGCGCTGGTCGCCGGCGCCGCCGCGCTGACGCTCGCGGTGTCTGCCGACGGTGCGCTGGCGGCGGTCTACCGCATCGGCGACTGGCCGGCGCGCTTCGGCATCGTGCTGGTGGCCGACCGGCTGTCCGCACTGATGGTGCTGCTCACCTGCGTGCTGGCGCTGGCCGTGCTGCCGTACGCGCTGGGCCGCTGGCAGCATCGGGGCGGCCACTTCCAGCCGCTGTTGCAGTTCCTGCTGATGGGCCTGAACGGCGCCTTCCTCACCGGCGACCTGTTCAACCTGTTCGTGTTCTTCGAGGTGCTGCTGGCCGCGTCGTACGGCCTGGCGCTGCACGGTTCGGGCGCGCGGCGGGTCAGCGCGGGGCTGCACTACATCGCGGTCAACCTGACCGCCTCGATGCTGTTCCTGCTCGGCGTCAGCCTGATCTTCGGCGTCACCGGCACCTTGAACATGGCCGCGCTGGCCGAGCTGATCCCGCACGTGCCCGAGCGCACCCGCGCCCTGCTGCACGCGGGCGCGGCGATCCTCGGCGTGGCGTTCCTGATCAAGACCGCGATGTTTCCGCTGGGCTTCTGGCTGCCGCGCACGTATGCCGCCGCCTCGCCGGCGGTGGCGGCGATGTTCGCGCTGATGACCAAGGTCGGCATCTACGTGCTGCTGCGCCTGGGCCTGCTGCTGTTCGGCGATGACGCGGGCCCGGTCTCCGCCCATTTCGGCAGCGACTGGATGCTGTGGGGCGGCGTCGCCACTGTGGTGGCCGGCATCGTCGGCATGCTGGGCGCGCGCGACCTGGCCAAGCTGGCCGGCTACAACGTGGTGATTTCCTCCGGCACCCTGCTCGGTGCGATCGGCCTGCAGCAACCGGCCGTGACCACCGGCGCGCTGGCCTACCTGGTGATCTCCAGCCTGGCGATCGCCGCGTTCTACCTGGTCGCCGGACTGCTCGCCTCCGACGGCGACGACGACACCGACGACACGCTGAGCCTGGAGCCGTACGAACAGGCGGGCGAGAGTGTGCCCAACGAAAGCCTGTACGCGCAGGAGGACGAGAGCCGGGTGGTGATCAGCGCCCCGATGGCGATGCTCGGGCTGAGCTTCTCCGCCTGCGCGGTGCTGCTGGCGGGCCTGCCGCCCCTGTCCGGCTTCCTGGCCAAGTTCGCGCTGCTGGCGCCGATGCTCGAACACGGCGCGCGCCCCGGCGCGGTCGCGCTGTTCGCGTTGATCATCGTGGCCGGCTTGTGCACGGTGATCGCGTTGTGCCGCGCCGGCATCCAGATCTTCTGGGTCGAGCCGGAGCGGATCTTCCCCGGGGTGCGCCTCACGGAAGCGACTTCCATCGCGATCCTGCTGGGGCTGTGCCTGCTGCTCACCGTGCTGGTCGAGTCGCCGCTGCGCTACCTGCGCGACACCGCCGTCCAGCTGCACGCGCCGGCCAGCTACATCCATGCGGTGTTGCCGCCGGCGGAGGCCGCGCCATGATCCGTCGCTGGTTGCCATACCCGATCCTGTCGGCGCTGCTGCTGGTGATCTGGCTGTTGCTCAACCAGAGCGTGGCGCCGGCCGCGATCCTGCTGGGCACGCTGCTCGGCATCGCGCTGGCAAAGGTCTTCGGCCGGTTGCGCCCGCCAAAGGCGCGCGTGCGCAACCCGCACCTGCTCGGCCTGCTGTTCGCGCGCGTGATGCTGGACATCTTCCGCTCCAACCTCGCCGTGGCGCGGATCGTCCTGCGCCGCGAACGGGGCATGCACTCCGGTTTCGTGGCGATCCCGCTGGCGCTGACCGATCGCCACGGCCTCGCCGTGCTCGCCTGCATCATCACTTCGACACCCGGCACGATCTGGGTGAACTACGACTCCACTGCCAACGTCCTGCTGATCCACGTGCTCGACCTGGTCGACGAGCAGGGCTGGATCGACACCATCAAGCAACGCTACGAACGCCCGCTGCTGGAGGTCTTCCAATGAGCCACGGCCTGCTCCACATCGCCATCATCGCGGCGCAATGGCTGCTCCTGCTGGCGATGAGCTTCTCGATCATCCGCATGGTCCGCGGCCCGCGCGCGCAGGACCGCGTGGTGGCGCTGGACGCGCTGTACGTCAACGCGATGCTCCTGCTGCTGACCATCGGCATCCGCAGCGGCAGCATGCTGTACGTCGAAGCCGGCTTGGTCATCGCCCTGCTCGGTTTCGCCGGCACCGTGGCGCTGTCGAAATTCCTGATGCGCGGGCAGGTGATCGAATGAGCCACCTCGACGCCCTGCCGCCGTGGGCGGCCATCACCGTCGCCGTGCTGGTGCTGCTCGGTGCGCTGTTCGCGTTCATCGGCTCGCTCGGCCTGCTGCGCCTGAAGAACTTCTACCAGCGCGTGCACGCGCCCACCTTGGGCACCACGCTGGGCACGTTCTTCATGCTGGCCGCCTCGATCACCTGCTTCTCGGTGCTGCACGGTCGCCCGATCTTCAACGAGATCCTGATCGGTGTCTTCCTCACCCTGACCACGCCGATCACCCTGATGCTGCTGGTACGCGCCGCGTTGTACCGCGATCGCGAGGAAGGCTCGCAGGACGTGCCGCAGGTGACGACGTCGGAATGAACGCGGCCGTGCCGGCAGAAGGCTGCCGGCACGGCACCGGACGCGCTGGCGTTCACAGCGTGCTTTCGAAGTCCCTGACCTGTCGGGCCGCCTCGTCCTTGGCGATGCCGTAACGCTCCTGGATCTTGCCCACCAGGTATTCGGTGTTGCCCTCGGCCTGGGTCAGGTCATCGTCGGTCAGGTCGCCCCACTGGGCCTTGATCTTTCCGGCGAGCTGTTTCCAGTTGCCCTGGATGCGGTCGTTGTTCATGAGTGTGACTCCATGGTTGGAAAGGTACGCGGCAGATGCCGGTGGCGACCTGCGCGTGCCGACCACTCTCCGGAATCGGCGTGAGCGGCAGGTCGTCAAGACGTTCATGGAGGAAGTCTTCGTTCACGTTCGGCGCGACGGCGAAGCTCGACATGGCGGCGGATTCGCGTCGTCCAGCGGCACTCGCGACCAGGGACGCCCGGCGCGCGGGGAGGGGTGGCAATCCAAGCTGTGCGCTGCACTCCCGAGCAAGACTCACTCGCCAGCGTATTCGTCATGGCGACGCCACCACACGCCGGTTTCGTTGCGCCCCAGCGGCGCGCGATCGAGCCACTGATACATGCCCCACAGGCCGTCCAGGCCGCGCGCGTAGGTGGAGTAGGTGTGGTAGATCACGCCGTCCTCGCGCACGAAGGCGCTGAGGCCCGGCCGGTCGCGCGTGTAGGTGGGCGCGTCGGTGCCGCAGCTGGCGGCCATCTGGACCAGCGGCGCGGGGGCCGAGCTCGCGTCCATCGCGTGACCATCGCGCCGATAGTTGTATTCGATGTTTCCGGCGCGCTGCTGCGCTTCGGTGAACGACACATTGAAGTCGAAGTTGAAGTCGCCGTCGGATGAGGACGCCCAGGGGAAACGCCAGCCCATGCGCTGCCGGTACGCCTGCAGCTTCGCCAGTGGCGCCCGCGATACCGCCGACAGCGTCACGTCGTGGTTTGCCAGGTGTACGGCGAAGCCGTCGAAGCCGTCGGCGATCGACGAACACGAGGGACATCCCGCGCGGTAATCGGCGCCGAACATGAAATGGTAGACCAGCAGCTGCGAGCGGCCCCGGAAGAGGTCGGCCAGGGTGGCACTGCCCTCGTCGGTATCGAAGCGATACGCCTTGTCGACCCTGACCCACGGCAACGCCTGGCGTAGCCGGGCCACTTCGTCGCTGCGCCGGGTCAGCTCCTTTTCCGCGTCGAGCAGGCCGAGTCGGGCGGCCAGCCATTCGTCGCGTGTTCCGGTCGTGTGCATGGTCATTGCGTTCTCCCGCTGGGTTCCGGCCTTCGTTCGGGGATCGATGCGACTTGCTGGTGGATCGTGGGCTAGATTAGAAACCGGACATCGGACGGTGGGAGTGACAAGCGTGGCGCGATGGGTTCCGGTCCGATGGACTCGCTGATCACGGCGGCGGCGCGTGCGCTGGCGGCGGGTGATCCGCTGGGCGCGCTGAACCGGATCGCCTTGCGCGAAGATGCGTCCGCGCTGGCGCTGCGCGGCATCGCGATGGCGCAGCTCGGCGATTTCGTGCGGGCGAAAGCGCTGCTGCAGCGCGCGGCGCGGGCGTTCGGTGCCAGCGAGGCGGTGGCCCGCGCGAAGTGCGTCATCGCCGAAGCCGAAATCGCGCTCGCCTCGCGCGAGTTGGGCTGGCCGGTGAAGGCGCTGGATGCTGCGCGGGCGACCCTGGAGGCGCACGGCGATCCGGTGAACGCGGCGCATGCGCGCTATCTCGCGGCGCGGCGCCTGCTTCTGCTCGGTCGCCTCGACGAGGCCGAGCGGGCGCTGGCCGGATTCGATGCCGCGCCGCTGCCACTCGCCTCGCGCGCGGCCCGCGAGCTGGTCAACGCCGGCATCGCCCTGCGCCGCCTGCGCACGAAACCGGCGCGTGCGGCGCTGGCCCGGGCCAGCTACGCCGCGCGCCACGCCGGCATCCCGGCGCTGCTGGCGGAAATCGACGATGCTGCCCGCGTGCTCGACGCGCCCGCGGCGCGGCTGATCACGCATGGCGGTGAACGGCTGATCAGGCTGGAGGACGTCGAGGCGTTGCTGGCATCGAACGCCTTCGTCATCGACGCCTGTCGTCACGTCGTCTGCCAGTCCGGCACGCGGGCGGCGCTGGCGAAGCGGCCCGTGCTGTTCGCGATCGCCCGTCTGCTGGCCGGGGCATGGCCGGGCGACGTGTCGCGGGACACGCTCATCGCCGAAGTCTTCCGCACCGGGTACGCCGACGAATCGCATCGGGTGCGCCTGCGCGTCGAAATCGGCCGGCTGCGCACCGAACTGCAGGCACTGGCCGGCGTGGGCGCGACGAAGCGCGGTTTTGCGCTGGCGCCGCATCGGGCCGATCAGGTCGTCGTGCTGGCGCCGCCGTTCGATGAACGCCACGCGGACGTGCTTGCCTTGCTGGCCGACGGCGAGTCGTGGTCGAGCTCGGCCCTGGCGCTGGCGCTGGGCACCAGTCAGCGCAGCGTGCAACGCGCGCTCGATGCGCTGGCGGCGACCGGCAAGGTGCAGTCGTTTGGCCGCGGGCGGGCGCGTCGCTGGCTGAGCCCGCCGGTGCCCGGATTCCCGACGAGCTTGTTACTCCCCGCGCCGCTGCAGGGCGACTAGGCTGTCTGCATCGAGACACATCAGATGGACCGGCGCGCCGACCGCGCATCCCGAAACTCCGCCATGACGTCATTCCCGCGCAAGCGGGAATCCACCTTGATCTCCCACAACACGCCCTGGATGACTCGCTTCGCCCTTGATGCAGCACCTCCGGACTTTGCAGGGGTGACGGCGCGGAAGCAGGTTCCCGGGGCCCGGTCAGGAAGCAGCATGAAACGATCAGCCGCCCGAATCGTCCGCGAACAAGGCCCCTTTGCAGGTGTCGACGGTGTGCATGGCGTCACCTACGACGGCCGGCACGTGTGGTTTGCCTCAGGCGACAAGTTGAACGCGATCGACCCGGCGAGCGGCAGGACGCTGCGTTCGATCGATGTGGTCGCGCATGCGGGAACGGCGTTCGACGGCCAGCACCTGTTCCAGCTTGCCGAGGACCGCATCCAGAAGATCGATCCGCACAGCGGCCAGGTGCTCGCCACGATCCCCGCACCCGGTGGCGGCGCCGACTCGGGGCTGGCCTGGGCCGAAGGTTCGTTGTGGGTGGGGCAGTACCGCGCACGACAGATCCACCAGATCGATCCCGCCACCGGGGCGATCCTGCGCACCATCGAATCGAACCGCTTCGTCACCGGCGTCTGCTGGGCCGATGGCGAACTCTGGCACGGCACCTGGGAGAACGACGAAAGCGAACTGCGCCGCATCGATCCGGGCAGTGGCGAGGTGCTGGAAATCCTCGAGATGCCGGCGGGCACCGGCGTGTCGGGACTGGAGTCGGACGGCGGCGACCAGTTCTTCTGTGGTGGCGGCAACAGCGGCAAGCTGCGAACCGTGCAGCGTGCCGGTTGAGTTCGAGGCCGTCAGGAGTCCGCGTCGTTGTCGCCTGAGTCCCGTGGCGACACGCCGGCCGGCTCCGGCGCAGCTGACGCCGGCGTCGGCGATGCGCCCCGCGCCATGCTGGGGAACACCTCGTCGCGACGCACCCAGGCATGGAACAGCGCGGCGGCCAGGTGCAGCAGCACGGTGGCGAACAGCAGCAGGGCCAGCCAGGTGTGGGCGCCGCGCAGCGCGGCGTAGACGGTGGCGTCGTGGGGTACGATCGGCGGCAGGTTGAAGCCCTTGAACATGGTCACCGGGTAACCGCCGGCGGACAGCATCGACCAGCCGATCAGCGGCATCGCGAACATCAGCGCGTAGAGCAGCCAGTGCGAGGCCTTTGCCGCCAGCACCTGCACCCGGGGCAGGTCGGCCGGCAACGGTGGCGGGCGATGGCGCAGCCGGTTCACCAGCCGCACGATCGCCAGCAGCAGGATCGCGATGCCCAGCGGCCGGTGCAGGCTGACCAGGGTCGGGCGCAGGCTCAGGGAGGTGACCATGCCGATGCCGACGAACAGCATGGCCAGGATCGCCAGCGCCATGCTCCAGTGCAGCACGCGCGCGGTGAGGTTGAAGTGCCGCGGAGCGAGCCTGGCGGGATGAAGATCGTTCATGGCCTGGCCTCCGGTGCGGCGGTCTTGCCGACGGCGGTGTCCGCCTTGCCACTGGCGATGTCGTGTTCGCGGCGGTTGAACGACACCGAATAGACGGCCGAACGCGCGGCCAGGATCGGATCATCCGAGCCCTGCACGCCGGTCGGCAGCACCAGCGGGTCGTAGTTGATGTCGCGGCAGGCACCGTTGGCCTGCGGCGTGCTGCTTTCGATCACCACGGTGCCGACGGTGACGTGCTGGCGATCCTCGGGCCAGGGTTGCGCCGGGTCGGCCGTGGGATCTCCGGGCTGCGCCAGGGTCACCACCATGTCCCAGCGCAGCGGCGCGCGGGCCAGTCGCGCCTGCAGGTCCTCGCTGAGGAAATTGCCGTCGGCGGCGGCGCGCTGCTCCGCCGTCATCGCCGCGAAGGCCGCCTGCGGCTGCATCGACCAGCGTACGTTGCGCACGTCGCCACGGGCGTTGATGAAGCGGAAGGCGTTGACGCCGTTGAAGGTGGTGTTGGCCCAGCTGGTCGACCACGGCGCGCTCTTCGCCCAGCTGGCGAAGCGGGCGAATTCCGGATGGGCGCGGAGGAAGGCAGCCTGCTTCGCCGGATCGGGCTTGCCGGTGGCGGGGTCGGGGGTATTGGCGCGGGTCTGCTCGTAAAACGCCGACACCGTGGACACGCCGAAGAACGGGAAGCTGTTCATCGCCATGCGCCACTGCTGGCCGTCGTCGCTGTTCAACTCCAGCGCCATGCTGCGCACGCGCGCCTTGCCGTCCAGCCCGTAGGGCGAGCCTCCGGCGATCGACAGGCGGCCCGCGAACGGCGTGCGCACCGGTGCAAACAGTCGCGCGCTGGACAGCGCCACGCCTTGCCCGTTGCCTTCGAAATAGCCCGCCACGCAGACGCCCTTGGCATGCGCGCGACGGTAGCCCCGGTAGATCTGCCCGTTGCCGCTCTCGATCGCGTTGGTGAAACGTTGCGGGGTCAGCCGGCCAGGCGTCAGCCAGCCGGCGATCCAGCCGAAGGCAAGCGCGACGCCACCCACGATCAGGGCGATCGCCAGCAGGGCTGGCCAGCGATGGCGGGTCATTGGAGCGTCGGCGGGATCGTTGACGGGCATGGCGGCTGCTTGTCCTGGCGAGTGTGTCAGTCTCTCCATTCGCTGCCGCGGGCGCACCGGTTACATCGCCCGCACGGCCCCCTCCGGGTCCGCTTGCCGCGCCGCCGTCGAGCCGCCGTGCCACATGGTCGGCGCGGGTCCGGCGCGGCTAACGGCCGGATCTGGCGGCCGGTTCCTGCTGCGGCACCTTGCGCACCTTGTCCATCGGATAGCCCAGCGCCTGCACCCGCGCCAGCAGGGCGTCGTAGTCGGCCTGGGCGATGGTCGGCGTGCGCGCCATCACCCACATGTAGTCGCGCGCATCGCGGGCCACGATCACCTGGCTGTAGTCGTCCTTCAGCCAGGCCACGATGTACTGGGCCTTCAGCGGCCAGAACACCTGCACGCCCCACACCGCGTTGCCGCTGCCGGGCTTGACGAAGCCGGTGGAGTGGATCTCCTTGCGCTCGCCGTCGAAGCTGCCGTCGCGGAAGTGGAACGAGGTGGCGACGTGGCCATCGGGCTTCAGCGTGTACACCTCGACTGCGTCGTAAGCATGCTTCTCGAAGCGGGTGGGAATGGTGGCGATCACGTACCAGTCACCCATGAAGCGGGGCAGGTCGACATGGGCCACCGGCGTGATCGGCGGCAGTTCGCGGGCGCCGACGTTGAGGTTGAACAGCATGGCGCAGGCTACCAGCAGGGTCGACGGGAGTTTCATGGTGTCTCCGGGGTGAAGGATGGTCGGGCTTCGGCGGCGGGTCGCACGAAGCGGTAGTGCGCGACCAGCCACTCCTGGCCGTCGGCGTAACCGAACAGCTCGGCGCAGGACATCCAGAACATGCGCCAGCGCTGGAACCACAGCGGTGCGGCCTTGCTACCGTAGGCCTGCGCCAGCACCTCCATCGCCTGCTCGCGGTGCGCGTCCTGGTTGGCCAGCCAGTGGTTGGCCGTGCGCTGGTAGTGCGTGCCGTCGACATGCCAGCGCTGCTCGATGTGCAGCGCGGACTGGAACCACAGCAAGGTGTCCGACGCCGGCATCAGCCCGCCGGTGAAGAAGTGCCGGCCCATCCAGTTGTCGTCGCCCTCGGTCTCGAACGGATACATCGCGGTGCGGTGCGCGAAGATGTGCACGAACAGCTTGCCGCCGGGTTTCAGCCAGCCGGCGATGCGGCCCAGCAGGATCTCGTAGTTGCGCATGTGTTCGAACATCTCGATCGACACGCAGCGGTCGAACTGCGCCGGATCGAGTTGCAGCGCGTTGACGTCGCAGGTGATCACCTGCACGTTGAACAGGCCGCGCCGGCGGCACTGCGCCTCGATGTGCTGGCGTTGCGGCGCGGAGTTGGAGACGGCGGTGATCCGCGCATCCGGAAAGCGCTCGGCCATCCACAGGGTCAGCGAGCCCCAGCCGCAGCCCAGTTCCAGTATCGACTGGCCATCGGCGAGCTGGGCGCGCTCGCCGTACAGCTTGAGCATCGCCTCCTCGGCTTCGTCCAGCGACTCGTCGCCGCGCGGGTAGTAGCAGGACGAATACTTCAGGCGCTTGCCCAGGCAGAGCTCGAAGAACGCCGGCGGCAATTCGTAGTGCTGCGCGTTGGCCGCGTCGGTGTGGATCGCCACCGGGCTGTGGCGCAGCATCTCGATGCGCTGCGCATACCGCGCGGCCTGCGCGTCCAGGCCGCCGGCCTGCTCCTCGCGCAGGCGCTGGGCGCACAGCCGGCGGATGCCCTGGCGCAGCAGCGCATCGGGAAGATGGCCGCGCTCGGCCATGCCCAGCAGGCCGGGGGCCGGACGCTCGCTGGCCAGTGCGGTGGAAGCGGGGGTAGTCATCGCGGGGTTCTCCTGGGGAACCATGGAATCAACATGGGCGTGGTGCGCTGGTAGTCGCGGTAGTCCTCGCCACGCGTGCGCAGCGCCTGTGCCTCGGTGTAGGGCACGCCGCTGATCCAGCGCAGGAACACGTACATGACCACGGGCCCTGACCACGCCAGCCAGCCGATCGGCGAGCCGACCGCCAGGCAGACGTAGGCGAACCAGTGCAGCCATTCGAAGAAATAGTTCGGGTGGCGCGAATACCGCCACAGGCCGTCGCGGCAGGTCGTGCCGCGGTGGGCCGGATCGGCGCGGAAGCGCGCCAGCTGCGCATCGGCGATCGATTCGCCGAGCACGCCCAGCAGCCAGAGGGCAACGGCCGCGGCCAGCCACGGCGTGGACACCTGCGGGTTGCGCGCCACCGCCGCGAACGGCAGCGCGAACAGCACGATCAGGAAGGCCTGGAACTGGAAGAAGGCGAAGAATTTCCACTGCACGCCCTGCCAGTGCGCCCGCAGGTTGCGATAGCGGCCGTCCTCGGCTTCGCCACGCACGCGGCGCCAGAGGTGCGCCGACAGACGCAGGCCCCACGCGCCGCCGAGCGAGGCCAGCACCGCGCGTGTCCACGGCGCGCCGCTGCCGGTGATCGCCAGCAGGACGGCGCTGCCGCCCACACCCGCCGCCCACAGCACGTCGACGATGCCCGCATTGCTGCGCCTGCGCTGCCATTGCCAGCCCAGCGTCATCATCAGCGCGGCCAGCAGCCACACCAGCAGCAGTTGCCACCAGGGAGTCATGCGCGGGCTCCTCGCGTTGCCGACCGCGGCGGCGTCGAGGCGCTGCCGCGCCGCGCCAGCCACGCCAGCGCCGGGGTCGCCAGCGCCCAGCCCAGCGCCAGGGCCAGCAGGGCGCGCCATGTGGGTTCGGCAAACGTCACCACCTGCCAGCCGCGCGCCGCGCCCAGATAGGCCAGCGGACCGCCGACCAGTCCCAGCAACGCCGCCAGCCACAGCCGTGTCTGCAGGTAGCGCAAGGACTGGCTGAAGGTCAGCGCGAAGGTGACCCACAGGGCGAGAATCCAGCCCGGTGCCAGCGCCGGGTTCGGCCAGCCGGCCGCGTAATCAGCCAGCCCGCTGCGACTCAGCGCACCATCCAGCAGGAAGCCCATCACCAGCCCGGCGGCGATCAGGGCGAGATCGGTGCGAACGTGGCGAGCGCACGTCAGCTGCACCAGCGCGTAGACCAGCATGCCGAGCACGCCCGGCCACGCCAGCCCTTGGCCCGCGCCGATCACCGCGACAAACCACACGGCCTGGTAGCCGATCAGGCTGAGCCAGAAGCTCATGCCATCCGGCCTGGTGACGATGCGGCGGGGCGGTAGCCCGGCTTGGCCATCAGCAGGTGCGCCACGCCGATCGAGCGCTCGCGGAAGCCGCCTTCGCAATACGCCAGGTAGAACTCCCACAGGCGCACGAAACGCTCGTCGAAGCCCTGCGCGCGCACCTGCGGCAAGTGGGCCATGAAGCGCTCGCGCCATGCTTCCAGGGTCTGCGCGTACGAACCGCCGAAGTCCTCCAGCCGGATCAAGCCCAGGTCGCTGGCGCGGGTCTTGGCCGCGAGCAGCGCGCTGATCGACGGGATGAAGCTGCCGGGGAACACGTGGCGCTTGATGAAGTCGACCGACTTCAGCGCCTGCGCGTAGCGGTGGTCCTCGATGGTGATCGCCTGCACCAGCGCCAGCCCGTCCGGCTTCAGCAGGCTGCCGAGCTTGCCGAAATAGACGTCCAGATACGGCGCGCCGATCGCCTCGACCATCTCGATCGAGACCAGCTTGTCGTACTGCCCTTCGAGGTCGCGGTAGTCCTCCAGCAGCAGGGTGACATGTCCCTTCATGCCGGCTTCGGCGACACGCCGGCTGGCCAGCGCATGCTGCTCGCGCGAGATCGTGGTGGTGGTGACGTGGCAGCCGTAGTGCTGCGCCGCGTACAGCGCGAAGCCGCCCCAGCCGGTGCCGATCTCGATCACCCGGTCGGTGGGCTGGAGATCGAGCTGGCGGCAGATGCGCTCCAGCTTGCGTGCGGAGGCGGTTTCCAGCGTGTCGGCCGGGTCGCTCCAGATCGCCGAGGAATACATCAGGTCCGTCGAGAGGAACAGGCTGAAGAAGTCGTTGCCCAGGTCATAGTGCGCGGCGATGTTGCGGCGGCTGCCGTCGCGGGTGTTCCGGCGCAGCGCGTGCCACAGCCGCATCGCCACGCCGCCGACTCGGGCCAGTCCGCTTTCCATGCCGTCGAGCAGGTCGCGGTTGCGCACCAGCAACTGGATCAGGCCGACCAGGTTGTCGCAGCGCCACTGGCCGTCCATGTACGACTCGCCGGCGCCCACGCTGCCGTTGCGGGCCACGGCGCGGTAGAAATCCGCGTCCAGCACCTGCAGGTGGATCTGCAGGTCGGCCTGCGTGCCGGCGGGCTCGCCCAGCTCGACGCGGCCGCAGGCGTCCTCCAGCACCAGCCGGCCATGGCGCAGGCCGCGCATCCGCTCCAGCAGCTGCTGGCGCAGGAAGCGGTCGAGTCCGCCCAATGGTGCAGCGTTGCGTCGGCTGGCGGTGCCGATGTCGTTCATGGCAAACCTCGGAGAGTGTGTTTCAGTCGGCATGGCGGGAGACCCCGGCGGGGTGATCGTGTACGGGATTGCGCTTCAGCCACAGCCGCAGTGCGTGCCAGTGGATCGCGCCGACCACCTGGGCGGTCATCAGCGGATAGCGCCACAGCACGCGCGCCAGCGAGGCGCCGGTGAGCGGCAGGCGCTGCAAGTTCAGCGTGGCGTCGAACGTGCGCCGGCCTTCGCGCATCACGTTCATGTGCACGCGCAGATCCTCGCCGGGCACGGTGAAGCGCCAGTCGTAGGTGCAGTCCATCGGCATGAAGGGCGACACGTGGAAGCGCTTGGCAAAGTTCCAGTGCAGCGCGCGGCCATGCACCTGTGCGTCCTCGACCGGCAGTACGTAGGCGTGGCGCTGCTTCCACGGCGTGTTGGTGATGTCGGCCAGCACCGCCAGCAGGGTTTCGCCGTCTTCGGCGTAGCAGTAGTAGAAGCTGACCGGGTTGAACACCATGCCGGCGTAGCGCAGGTGGGTGAGCAGGCGGATCGGGCCGGTCGGCCGCGCTCCGGTGGCCTGCTCCACGCGCTGGCGCACCGCATCGGACAGCGACAGGGTGGCCGGGCCCAGGTAGTCGCTGCGGCGGAACTGCGCCAGGTTGCGATGGGTGGTCGACCACAGCCAGCGCTCGGCGAAGATCCGTTCGACCTCGTCCAGGTCCAGGTACAACTGGGCCATGCGATAGCTGAACGCATGCGCCTGCGGCTCATGCCGGCGATGGCGCACCACGCCTTCATACACGGCGCTGGCCAATCGCAGCCTCGAGCTGGCCGGTTTCGTCGTCACGCGATCAGCTCCGCCTGGTGCGCAGGGGGCGTCGCCACCGGCGCGTGGTCCGGCGGCCAGTGCACGCCCAGCGCCGCAGCCACCTCGACCGCGCTGCGCATGCCGTCCTCATGGAAACCCCAGCCCCAGTACGCGCCGGCAAACCAGGTGCGACGCCAGCCCTGGATTTCGGCCTTGCGCGCCTGCGCCTGCACCGAGGCACGGCTGTAGACCGGATGGTGGTAGCGCATGCGCGCCAGGATTCTGGACGGGTCGATCGCCTCGCTGCGATTCAGGGTCACCACGAACGGCTCGGGCGAGGCGATGCCCTGCAGCAGGTTCATGCAGTAGCTGACCGTGCACGGCGCGGCGGGATCGCGCGGCAGCCACGCATTCCAGGCCGCCCACGCCTTGCGCCGGCGCGGCAGCACGCTGGCGTCGGTGTGCAGCACGGTGTCGTTGGCCTGGTAGGTCATCGCGCCCAGGATCGAATGCTCGCGCTCGTTCGCGTCGCCCAGCAGGCGCAGCGCCTGGTCGCTGTGGCAGGCCAGCACCAGCTGGTCGAAATGCTCCACGCCCGCCGCGCTGCACACCTCGACGCCGCCGGCGTGGCGCAGGATCGAATGCACCGGGCAGTTCAGCCGCTCGCGCACCGGCCAGTGCGCGCGCAGCGCCGCCACGTAGGTCGACGAGCCGCCCTTCACCACCCGCCACTGCGGCCGGTCGCTGAGCTGCAGCATCTGGTGGTTGGCCATGAACTGCACCAGGTAGCGCGCGGGAAACTGCAGGATCTGCGTGGGCGGCGACGACCACAGCGCGGAGGCCATCGGGATCAGGTGCTCGTCGCGGAACGCGGCGCCGTAACCGTGCTGCAGCAGGTAATCGCCGAGGCTGGTGGTGTCCTCGCGCGTCAGCAACAGCGCGGGCGCCTCGCGATAAAAGCGGGTGAGGTCGCGCACCATGCCGAGGAAGCGCGGCGACAGCAGGTTGCGGCGCTGGCAGAACAGCGTGTCCAGCGTGCTGGCGTTGTACTCCAGCCCGCTGGCCTCGCTGTGCACCGAAAAGCTCATCGTGGTCGGCTGCGAGGCCACGCCCAGCTGCGCAAACATCCGCGTCAGCAGCGGATAGTGCGCCGGGTTGTGCACGATGAAGCCGCTGTCGATGCGGTAACTCGTTCCGGCCTGCTCCACCTCGTGCGTATGGGTGTGCCCGCCGAAATAGTCGCTGGCCTCGAACAGCGTCACCTCATGCTGGCGCGACAGCAGCCACGCCGACGCCAGCCCCGCGATGCCCGACCCGACCACGGCAATGCGCATCGCTCAGCTCCCCGCCCTGGCCAGCACCCACGCCGGCACCGGTTTCAGTCCGCGCACCAGGCCCAGCATCGCCATCAGCTTCAGTCCGTACCAGGTCATGTCCACTTCCCACCAGCGGAAGCCCTGGCGACTGGAGCCGGGAAAGAAGTGATGGTTGTTGTGCCAGCCCTCGCCGAACGTCAGCAGCGCCAGCCACAGGTTGTTGCGGCTGTCGTCCTTCGTGGCGTAACGGCGGCGACCGAAGCGGTGTGCCAGCGAATTGATCGTCACCGTGGCGTGGAACAGCACGATGGTGGAGACGAAGAAGCCCCACACCAGCATCTGTCCGCCGCTGGTGCCCAGCTGCGGCGCCACCTGTTGCAGCAGGGCGCCCAGTCCGTACATCGCCACGGCCAGCAGCAGCGGCACCGCGATGTCGAAGCGGTCCAGCCAGCGCAGCTCCGGATACTTCGCCAGGTCCGGCACGCGTGTCAGGTCGGTGCGGAAATTGCGCGGGGTCAGGAACCAGCCCACATGGCTCCACAGGAAACCGTGCACGCGCGGCGAATGCGGATCGGCCGGCGTATCGGCGACCCGGTGATGCTGCCGGTGATGCGCCGCCCACCACAGCGGCCCGCGCTGCACGCAGGACGCGCCGATCAGCGCGAACACGAACTGCACCGCCCGCGAGGTCTGGAACGTGCGGTGCGAGAAGTAGCGGTGGTAGAAGCCGGTCAGGGCGAACATGCGCAGCGCGTAGAGCGCGCCCGCCACGCCCAGCGCCACCGGCGACACGCCAACCCCGATCACCGCGAGACAGGCCAGGTGCATCGCCACGAACGGTGCGGCGCGCAGCCAGTCGATCCGGTCCTCGCGACCCTCGTCCACCTGCACGGTGGCGCTGGTATCAACCCAGCGACGCAGGGTGCGGCCCGGCCAGGAGCGGCCATGGCCGGCCGGCATGCCGGCCGGGCTGGCGGGTGCGCTGGAAGGGGCGGGTGAACGGGGCATGCGGCGTACCTGTGGGCGAGCGGCAAGTAGGGCTCGATGACAGATACGGGGGAAACGGCGGAGTGGATGCGTGGGCTGGCTCGCAACGTGGCTCTTGCCGGGCATGGCCGTCGCGGGGACCGCTCAGCCCGGTTGCGACGGGTTCGCGGCCGTTCGACGTGCGGCGCGCGGATGGCGGCGGGAACCTTCGCTCACAGCGGATGCTGGCGATAGAACTGCTCAAGTTGCCGATAGACGTCGGGCAGGTGTTCGCGCAAGGCGGCGGGCGCTTCGAAGAACTGCTCGCTGAGGACGGCGAAGAATTCGGCATGGCTTTCCAGGCCGTACGGATCGATCGGCAGCTCGATGCCGTGATGCCGCGCTTCGGTCAGCTGCGCCCAGGCGCTGGTGAAGGCCTGCGCCCAGGCGCGGCGATCCATGCGCCGGTGCAGCGGCGGGAAGCCGTCGGCGTCGCCGTTCAACATGTCGAGCTTGTGCGCCATTTCGTGGACGACCACGTTGTGCCCGGGCCGCCGACCGATCGCCTGCACGTCATCCCACGACAGGATCACCGGCCCCCGGCTCCAGGCTTCGCCGGCCAGGATGTCGCGGCTGCGGTGCACCACGCCCGCGTCGTCCACCCGCTCGCGCTGCGGGCTGAAGGCGCGGGGGTAGACGATGATGCTGTGCCAGCCGTCGTACCAGTCCAGGCCGAGTTTCAGGATCGGCAGGCAGGCCTGGGTCGCCAGCAGGACGCGGTCGGCGTCGTCCAGATGCAGGCCCTCGACCGGCTCCAGCGACTTGCGTTCCAGGAACAGGGTGACCAGCACGCGCAAGCTGGCCTGGTCCGAAGCGCCCAGCCGGCGTGCGGCGCCGCAGCGCCGCAGCGCGTCGCGCCAGAGCCCTTCGGCGATCGGTCGTCGCGCGACGAGGCGTCGCATGCGCCAGTTTCTGATCTTGTCGAACATGACCCATCCCGAAGAGCCGCACGAACGCGAATCACCGGGTCAGCGGCGAGTCCTGATCCGGCGCCTGGCGGCGCGGGACGAGCGCATGCGGACGAAGCGTGGCTGCGGCCGTTGGCCATGAACCCAGGAGATGGGGCGGGCGCGGGCCCTTCACAATGTGCGTGCGGGACTTCCCGCACAGTGGGCAGATAAGCTCCGCTACGGGAGCCACTTTCAGACATGCACATCCGGAGTCAGGCATGACGTACGCGAAACAGATCCTGGGTCTGGTCGGCTGGCTGCTGCTGAGCTTCGTGGCCGCCGCCATCGGCGCAGTGGCGTCGGTGCAGGCGGCCGACTTCTATCAGCAACTGGCCCAGCCCTCGTGGGCGCCGCCGTCCTCGGTGTTCGGTCCGGTATGGTCGGTGCTGTATGCGCTGATGGGAATTGCTGCGTGGCTGGCCTGGCGCGAAGGCGGCTGGCGTCGGCAGCGCGGCGTGCTCGCGCTGTTCGTGATCCAGCTGATGTTGAACGCGTTGTGGAGCTGGCTGTTTTTCGGCTGGCATCGCGGGGCGCTGGCCTTTGCCGACATCGTGGTGCTGTGGCTGCTGATCGTGGCCACCGTGCTCGGCTTCTGGCGCGTGCGCGCGCTGGCTGGCGCCCTGCTGCTGCCGTACCTGGGCTGGGTGAGCTTCGCCTCGGCGCTGAACTTCGCCGTGTGGCACCTGAATCCGCAGATCCTGGGCTGATGCTGCGGCGGGTTTCGATCTCAGCGGGCCAATGCCGCGTAGGCACCGAGCGCCTGCTGGCGTGACTGGCCGAGGTCGACCATCGGCGCCGGATAGCCGCTGCGCCTGAGCAGGGCCGCGTCCTTCCACGGTTCGTGCAGCAGTGCCACGGGTGCGTCGCCCAGTTCCGGCAGCCAGTGGCGCAGGTAGGCGCCGTCGGGGTCGAACTTCTTCGCCTGGGTGAGTGGATTGAACACCCGGAAATACGGCGCGGCGTCCGCGCCGCAGCCGGCCACCCATTGCCAGCCGAGCGTGTTGTTGGCCAGGTCGGCGTCGACCAGCGTGTCGTGGAACCAGCGCGCACCGTGCAGCCAGTGCTGGCGCAGGTTCTTGGTCAGGAAGCTGGCCACGATCATGCGCACGCGGTTGTGCATCCAGCCGGTATGCCACAGCTCGCGCATGCCGGCGTCGACCAGCGGAATGCCGGTGCGGCCGCGTTGCCAGCGTTCGATCGCGACTTCGTCGTCGGCGGCCCAGGCGAACTCGTTGAAGCGAGGGTTGAAGTTCTCCGTGGGCGTGTACGGAAAATGGAACAGCAGGTGATGGGCGAACTCGCGCCAGCCCAGTTCGCGCAGGAACGGTTCGAGGTCGGGTCGGCGTCTGGTGTCGATCGCGCCGGCGCGTCGGTCCAGCTCGAAATGGATCTGCCGCGGCGAGATCTCGCCGAAATGCAGGTGCGGCGACAGCCGCGAGGTGCCGTGCCGCGCGGGCAGGTCGCGCGCGCGGGCGTAGTCGTTGATGGCGTCGTCGGCGAAGATTTCCAGCAGCTCGCGCGCTCCGGCTTGGCCCGGCTGCCAGTGTGCGCGCAGACCGCCGGCCCAATCGATGCGCGGCAGCAGTTCCAGTGCCTCGAGTGGAAGGCCGTCGGGCAGTTCGCGCCAGCCCGGAACACGCGGCGCGGGCAACGGGGCGACCGCTTGCAGTTCCGGTCGCAGCTTGCGCCAGTACGGCGTGAACACCTTGTACGGCTGGCCTTGCCCGGTGGCGATCCGCCACGGCTCGCACCACAAGGCGGCGTTGTGGCTGTGTACCGCGATGCCATCCTGCCGCAAGGCACTCTTGAGCTGCGTGTCGCGGCTGATCGCGGCCGGTTCGTACAGGCGGTTCCAGTACACCGCGACGGCGCCGCTGCGGCGGATCAGCTCGCGCAGGACGTCCAGCAGCTCGCCACGACGCAGGTGCAGGGCGGCGCCGGCATCGCGCAGATCCCGGTCCAGCGCGCGCAGCGCATGATGCAGCCACCAACGGCTGGCGGAACCGGCCGGGCAGGCTTCGTCATCGGCATGGATGAACACCGGCAGCACGTGGGCGTGCTCGGCGCAGGCCGCGCTCCACGCGGGGTTGTCCGCCAGGCGCAGGTCGCGCCGGAACAGCACCAGCGCCGTGCTCATCGAGGCAGGCTCCGCGGCGGCACCGCGCTCAGAACCCGAACAGTGGCTGCAGCGTGCGCGCCATCCAGCTGGAAAACACCAGCGGGGCATCGGTGGCTGCCACGCAGATGCACGGCACGCCGGGTGAGGTCACCGGCTGGTGCAGGGTCTCGCCGTCCAGGTCGGCCACGTCGCCGGGGCCGAAGTGGCCGAGCAGGTCGTCGTAGGCGCCATCCAGGATCATCGTCAGTTCGCTGCCGCCGTGGCTGTGCAGCGGCAGCTTGCTGCCCGGCGCGATGCGCAGCAGCATCAGGTCGCCGCCGGCGATGCCGCTGGCGCGGATGCGCTGCACGCCCGGCGCCACGCGGCGCCAGCGCAACGCCCGCATGGACGGGCCGAACCACGGGTGCAGCGCGCTGGGCAGCCGGTCCGGGTTCCGCTCCTCGATGATCTCGGCGGGCGCCGGCGGCAGCGCCTCGGCCGGTTCGGCGTCGAGCAGGGCCAGCATCGCGGCGCGCGCATCGTCGGCCGGTACGTCGACGCGTTGCTGCTGCACCAGCACGCCACCGATCCGGTCGGCGTCGAGCAGTCGCTCGCGACAGGTGGTGCAGCGCTCCAGATGGGCGGAGGCGACCACCGCCAGCGCGGCCGGCAAGGCGCCGGCGGAATAGCTGAGCAGGGTGGCGTCGTCGAGGTGGCGATTCGGTTTCATCGCGGGGCCCTCATGCTGCCCTGCAGTTTGGCAAACGAGCGCCGCAGCGAGGACTTGACCGAGCCCAGCGGCATGTCCAGCTCGCGGGCGATCTCGCTGTGACTTTTGCTTTCGAGGTAACACATGCGAACAAGCTTGGCCTGCACGGGTGGAAGGTGATCGATGGCCTGCTTCAGCAGATCCTGGTCGAAGGAGGATTCGGGTTGCGAGTCAAGCCGACCGGATTCGAGATGGTCGAGCCGGTCCAGGCCTTCCTGGATCGGCAGCCAGTGCGGTTCCCTGCGCACGTGGTCGATGTAGAGGTTGCGCGCCACGCGATACAGCCAGGTGGCGAGGCTGGCGCGCGCCGGATCGAACATCGCCGCCTTGCGCCACAGCGTCAGCAGCGCCTCCTGCACCAGCTCGTCGGCGATCGACTCGGCCACGCCCAGGTTGCGCAGGTAGCGCTGCAGGCGCGGCGCGAAGTGATCGTAGATGCGCATGAAACTCGCACGGTCGCGCTGTACCGACACGGCCGCCATCTGTGCCGACCAGTACGATGCATCAGGCGCGCTGTGGTTCATGGGAGCGGACACGGATCGTTTGGCCCCGGCGGGCGTCATCCCGGTGACAGAGTGGTTCCGAACCATCATACGCAACTTCCCGCCCACGGCCGCGGCGCACCCCGACCCGGGGTGTGCTCCATGCCGGTGCATACGGAGAAGCTGCGGATTCGGATGCATCGCAACCGTGGCGATGGCCGGAGATGCCGCTTCGTGAATGGTGGGCCCACGAGGACTCGAACCTCGAACCAAGGGATTCGCGTGTTCCGGAGGTTTCCCTTCGGCGCGGACTATCTCTTCACCCTTCGCACGTTGCATGGCTTCGTGCGGTTGGGGTGCGGGACGCTCTAGCCTGTAATGAAGGGCGCTGAAGCCCTCAGGTAGTCTCTGCACCTTCCGCCGGTGTACCGGCGGCTTGGCTCAGGGTTGCCACCGGCCGCGTCTGCGCCGCTGAGGTTTCCCTGAATTCATCCCGTTCCCGTCCATGCATTCCTGCACGGCGGCACCTTTCGATGAGTCCCCTGCTCTAACCATTGAGCTATAGGCCCGTATGCCTATGGTAGCAACGCCCGCAGACAAAGCCACGCCTTGCGCGCGCTTTGGATTATGCTAATAAAATGAAATCCGAACTTGCCTGCATGGTGTGCGGTGCCATCCTGACAGGCAGGCAGCGCCGATTCTGTTCCCGGGTCTGCAAGAACCGGGATACCAATCATCGACACCAAAGCTACTCCAGCCAGCAGTCACGCGGCCTGTTACGCAAACGGCAACTGGTTGAGTCAGCGGGCGGATGCTGCGTGCGGTGTGGTTATCGCGCGAATCTTGCAGCGTTGACCTGGCACCATGGCAAACACGCACGCAAATCATTCAACCTCGACCTGCGCGCGCTCTCGAATCGAAGCATGGCCGAAGTCGAGGGTGAGCTGACCAAATGCATCTTGTTGTGCGCCAATTGCCATGCAGAAGAGCATCACCCCGAAATGGCCACGACAAATCGTGCTTCCAGAAAAGACAACGGCCGCATGCGCGGCCGTTGAAAAGAAGCATCGCGGAGCGAGCAGCGGTTACTCGACGTCGAGGAACGAACGCAGCTGTTCGGAGCGGCTGGGATGACGCAGCTTGCGCAGCGCCTTCGCTTCGATCTGGCGGATGCGCTCGCGGGTGACGTCGAACTGCTTGCCGACTTCTTCCAGCGTGTGGTCGGTGTTCATGTCGATGCCGAAGCGCATGCGCAGCACCTTCGCTTCCCGCGGGGTGAGCCCGGCGAGCACGTCACGCACGGTTTCCATCAGGCCGGTTTCCGTCGCCGAGTCGATCGGCGAGCTGGCGTTGCCGTCCTCGATGAAGTCGCCCAGGTGGGAATCCTCGTCGTCGCCGATCGGGGTTTCCATCGAGATCGGCTCCTTGGCGATCTTCAGCACCTTGCGGATCTTGTCCTCGGGCATCTCCATTTCCTTGGCCAGTTCTTCCGGCGTGGCCTCGCGGCCGAACTGCTGCAGCATCTGGCGGGAAATGCGGTTCAACTTGTTGATCGTCTCGATCATGTGCACCGGGATGCGGATGGTGCGTGCCTGGTCGGCGATCGAGCGGGTGATCGCCTGGCGGATCCACCAGGTGGCGTAGGTCGAGAACTTGTAGCCGCGGCGGTATTCGAACTTGTCGACCGCCTTCATCAGGCCGATGTTGCCTTCCTGGATCAGGTCGAGGAACTGCAGGCCGCGGTTGGTGTACTTCTTCGCGATCGAGATCACCAGGCGCAGGTTGGCCTCGACCATTTCCTTCTTGGCGCGACGGGCCTTCGCCTCGCCACTGGCCATGGCGCGGTTGATGTCCTTGATGTCGATCAGCGGCAGGAACAGCTTGCGCTCGATCGCGGCGAGCTTCTCCTGCTCGGCGTCGATCGCCTCGCGATGGGTCTTGATGTTCGGCGACCATTTCTGGCGCTTGCGGCCCAGTTCGGCTGCCCACTCGAGGTTGCCCTCGTTGCTGGGGAAGGTCTTGATGAACTCGGCCTTGGGCATCTTCACCTGCTTGACGAAGATGTCCAGCAGCACGCGCTCGTGATGGCGGATGTCGCCCACCACTTCGCGCAGCTTGCGCACGAAGCCGTCGATCAGCGCGGACGGCAGCTTGAGCTTGAGGAATTCCTCGGCCATCTGGTCGCGCAGCTTGACGATCTTCTTGTCGGTGATGCTGGCGGCTTTCGGCGCGGCCTTCTGGAACTTGCCGTAGTAGTCGCGCAGCAGCTCCATGCGGCGCTTGACCTCTTCCGGGTCGGGGCCGCTGGGACCGGCTTCTTCCTCGTCCTCGGAAGACTCGTCCTCGTCCTCGTCGCCTTCCTCGCCTTCCTCGACTTCGGGCGCGAGCAGGGCGGCGGCTTCCTTTTCCTTGCGGGCGAGGTCGGCGGCTTCTTCCAGGTCGAGGAAGCCGGCCAGGATTTCACTGAGGCGGCGCTTGCCGTCCAGGTGCTGGTCGTATTCCTCCAGCAGCAGTTCGATGGTCAGCGGGAAGCTGGCCAGCGCAGTCTGCACCTGGCCCAGGCCTTCCTCGATGCGCTTGGCGATGGCGATCTCGCCTTCGCGGGTCAGCAGCTCGACCGTGCCCATCTCGCGCATGTACATGCGCACCGGGTCGGTGGTGCGGCCCACTTCGGCGTCCACGGCGGAGAGCAGGGCCACCGCTTCTTCGGCGGCCGAGTCGTCGTCGCCGGTGCCGCCGCCGGGGGCGGCGCCATCGGAGATGGTGTCGGTGTCCGGCGCGGCGTCGTGCACTTCGATGCCGACACCCTTGAGCACCGCCATGATGTCTTCGATCTGCTCCGGATCGACGATGTCGTCGGGCAGGTGGTCGTTGATCTCGGCGTAGGTCAGGTAGCCCTGCTCCAGACCCTTGGAGATGAGCGCCTTGATTTCAGACTGTTGCTCGTGGGGAGCTTTGCTATTCATTCACCGACCGCCGCAAGGTTCAAGAACCGGACATTATAGCGATGTGCTGCTTTTTTGACCAGTTTTCAAGTGGGAAAGGGTTGCGATCAGGCACGCAAAAATCGCGCCAAATCACGGAATTGCCGTGCATCGGCTGGCATCGGGCCGGGCCTCGCACGCGTCGATCTGTTCAGCCGGTGTCGAGCCAGAAAGTCACCGGGCCGTCGTTCACCAGTTGCACCACCATATGGGCACCGAAGCGGCCGGTTTCCACCCCCGGGTGCGCCGCCCGCGCCGCGGCCAGCAGGTGCTCGAACCAGCGCCGCCCATGCTCGGGTGGCGCGGCGCGGGTGAAGCTGGGGCGCATGCCCGAGCGGGTGTCGGCGGCCAGGGTGAACTGGCTGACCAGCAGCAGGCCGCCACCGGTGTCGCCGAGCGAGCGGTTCATCTTGCCGTTGTGGTCGGCGAACACGCGGTAGCCGAGCAGGCGTTCCAGCATGCGCCGGGACTGCGCCTCGCCGTCGTCCGGCTGCACCGCCACCAGCGCCAGCAGGCCGGGGCCGATGGCGCCGACCGTTTCGTCGTCCACGCTGACGCTGGCTGAAAGGACTCGCTGGATCAGGGCAATCATGGCGGTGCGCTGGCGACGGAGTGCCCAGCTTACGGTGCCGACCGTTGCGGTGAAAGATCGGCGGAGCGTCGCTTACACTGCGCGGATGCGTATCGACATGTTTCTCGTCTATCTCCTGCTGCGCCTGCTCGCGTTGCTGCCACTGCGTGCGCTGCATGGCGTCGGCGCCGGCTTCGGCCGCCTGCGGCTGCGGCTCGGCGGCCGCACGGTGCGCAACACCGCGGTCAACCTGCGCATCGCGCGACCGCAGCTGGACGGGGCGGCACAATCGCGCCTGCTGCGTCAGGTGATGACGGAGAACGGCAAGTCGGGCAGCGAGATCGTCAAGGTCTGGGGCGCCGGTGCCGAGCGTGCTCTCGCGCTGGTGCGCGAGGTGCGCGGCGAGGCACTGCTGGATGCCGCGCTGGCGGCGGGCAAGGGCGTGATCATCGCCGCGCCGCACCTGGGTTGCTGGGAACTGCTGAATTACTGGCTGTGCCGCAAGACGCCGATGGCGATCCTGTACCGGCCGCCGCGCTTCGCCGCGATCGAGGGGTTGCTGCGCAAGGTGCGCGGGGCGCTGGCGCCGGAGCAGGTGCGGGCCGATGGCGCCGGCGTGCGCACCTTGTACAAGCGACTGGCGGCAGGGGGCACGGTCGGCATCCTGCCGGACCAGAAGCCGCGCGCCGGCGAGGGCGAGTTCGCGCCGTTCTTCGGTCGCGATGCGCTGACCATGGTGCTGCTGCCGCGGCTGGCCGCCCGCACCGGCGCCAGCGTGCTCTACGCGTTTGCCGAACGGCTGCCGCGCGGGGCGGGTTTCCGCATCCATCTGGTGCCGGCGCCCGCGGGCCTCACCGATGCGGACCCGGCGATCGCCTGTCGCGCGCTCAACCAGGGCGTGCAGGATTGCGTGGAGCTGGCGTTTGCGCAGTACCAGTGGCAATACCGGCGCTATTCCGCGGTGGGGCTGGTCAATCCCTACGACGGCAAGAACGACTAGGAAGCCGCCACGCGCGCCGGTGTTCCCGGCGCTCAGCCGAGGCGGCGCAGGAACACGGTCATTTCCTTTTCGGCCTGCTTGTCACCGCGCGCGGTGGCCGCGGCGATGCCGCTGCGCCATGCCGCGCCGGCCGCCCCGTCGTCGCCGCTGGCCAGGCAGGCCTTGCCCAGCAGCTTCCATGCGGCCGAGTAGCCCGGGTCGAAATCCGTGGCGCGACGCAATTCCTCGATCGCCGCCGCGTGGTCGCCCCCGGCGAGCAGGGCGCTGCCCAGCGAGAAGCGCAGCAGCGCGCCGTCACGGGGACCGCCGCATTGCCGGCGCAGGTTGGCGATCTGTTCGGCACTCATGGCCGTGGCGAGTAGCGGCGATCGTCCGACGGGTAGACGCGGGTGGGTTGCGCCGGTTCGGGTGGCGTTTGCCCTGCGCGCAGGTCGGCGAGTGCAACGGCTGGCCAGACTTCCAGCCATGACGAGCGGAATGGCTGCACCAGCAGGGCATAGCGCAGTGCCGTGGCATCCGGCTGGTCCACGCGGCGTACCACCACGCCATCCGGGTGGGCGCGGGAGAAGTCCTGGATCGCCTGGTCCTGCACTGCCTGATTGCCGAACAGTTCCCGGATCGGCCGGGTCAGCCGGCCTTCGAAATGGAACTGGCCCTCGTAGTTGCCGAGGAAGGCGATCGGCCGCCCGGCCTGCTCGGCGGCGCCCAGCATCTGCGAGATCGGCCGCAGGTCGAAACGGTTCCACAGGGTCAGGGTGAACAAGGTGTTCAGGGCCAGCACGCCGATCAGCCCGGCCACCGCCAGGCGACGCAGTTCGCCACGGCCGCGCAGCAAAACCAGGGCGCCCAGCAGCAGGAATACCACGCTGAAGTAACGACTGTAGGGCGCCGCGGCATCCAGCCATTCGCCACGCAGGTGGTTGCCGGCGACCAGCAGCGGCAACGCGAACAGGAGCAGGGCGAACACGATGCTGCCCAGCGCCAGTGGCCACGTGCCCAGCCAGCCGCTGGCCGCCAGAATGGGGCGACGCTCGCGCAACACGGCGATCGCACCGGCCATCAGCAAGGCCATGCCGCCCAGTTCCGGCAGCGGGTAGTAGACCTGCTTGCCACTGATCAGCGAGAACACCACGAAGCTCGGCACCAGCCAGCACAGCGCGAAGCGCAGGCCCGACTCCAGCGGTCGACGCAGGCTGGCCACGGCCACCCACATGCGCGGCCAGCCGCTGAACGGGAACAGCATCACCGGCAGCCACAGCAGGTAGAACCAGAACGGTTCGGCGTGGTTCTGCAGGTCCTTGCCCTGGGCCAGCTTGTCGACCACGCGACCGGCGGTCTGGGTGAAGAACAGCCGTTGCCGGTACGCCTCGCCGCCGGAGAATCCGGCCGGCAATGCCCAGGCCAGCAGCATCGTGCCGCCGAGCAGGAAGGACAGCAGACCGCGACCGTACCAGCGCGCGCGATGCTCGCTGGCCCAGTCGTTCCACAGCGGGCCGAGCAGCCACGGGAACACCACGTGGAGCAGCATCACCGGCCCCTTGGTCAGCAGGCCGAAGCCCAGGCACAGGCCGAACAGCAGCCAGCGCGGCTCGGCGCGTTGCGACTTCGGGGTCAGGCACAGCAGCGCCGCCAGCGTCCATGTCGCCAGCAGCACGTCGTACATGATCTGCAGGCCGAACAGGAAGGCGTAGCCGAAGGCCAGCAGCATCCACGGCGTCGCCCTGGCCATCCACGGTCGGTGCGGGAACAGCCGGCGCGCCAGCAGCGAGACCAGCACCAGCTGGGCGCCGCCGACCAGCACCTCGAGGATCCGCGGCCACACGTCGCTGACGCCGAACACGAACCAGCCGCCCTGGATCAGCCAGAACAGCAGCGGCGCCTTCTCGCTGTAAGGCTGGCCGTTGATGTGCGGGACCAGCCAATGGCCCTGGTTCCACATTTCCCACGCCACCGCCAGGGTGCGGGTGGAGTACAGCGGCATCGGGCCGTGCGAGAAGATCGCCGCCAGCGCCACCGCGGTCCACAGCGGCAGCCACGGCCAGACGGCGCGAAGTTGTTCGGAACGGCTATACGGGCTCAGTGACACGGGCAGGCTCTTGGCGGGCAGGGGATGATTCTAGCCTGCGCCGTGCGGCCGCAAGCGGCGCAGGCGCACGGTAACGATCAGGCCGGGCCCCAGTAACCGATGCGCCGGCGGATCTTCAGTTTGCGCCACAGGTTCAGCGGCTTGCGCCGGCGATTCTTCGCGCCGCGGGCGATGAAGGTGTCGATCGCGTCGAGCACGCGTTCGCTGGAACGGCCGTCGCGGTAGGGATGGATCGCGTCGGCGTAGTCGCGGATCGCCTGCATCAGCTCCGGCGGCCGCGCCAGCGCCCGCTCGATCGCGCTCTCGAACTGCGCCGGGTCGTCGATGTCGATCAGCTGCGGACCGGGCCGGCGGTTCCTGAATGTCACCACCGGCTTGCCGGTGAGCAGGAATTCGTTGAGCGCGGAGGAGGTGTCCGAGCACATCATGTCGACTTGGGGGAACAGCTCCAGGATGTTGTCGTTCTCGGCGAACGTGAGGTACTCGTTCTGCAGCGCCTTGAACTTCGCCGTGGTCTCCGGGTTCATCTTCGGGTGGAAGGTGACGATCCAGCGCCAGCGGCCATCGCGCGACAGCCGCCACACTTCCTCGTACAGCGTCTCGGCCGCGCTCCACGAGGGCGAGAAGGTGGAGTGGTAGAGGATCACCGGGGGCTGGCGCACCGGCGGCAGCGGGCCGTCGATCTGCTTCATGAACGGATCGATCTTGGGGAAACCGGTCTCGATCACGCTGAAGTGGCCGACCTTGTCGGCGATCGCCTGGAACTGGGCGGTGTCGCGGGGGCCGGTGGTGCAGTACAGGTCGAAGAAGCCGCGCACGTAGATGTGCCGGGGCTTGCCGGCGTCGAAACCGTGGAAGGTCTCCACCTTCACGCCGGGAAAGAAGTGCGGCACCGCGTTGGACGAGGTGATCACCGCGAGCGGACGCCAGGCGCGCACCTCGGCCACGCTCAGCAGGCGCTCGCCTTCGACCAGGTCCTCCGCGCCGGGGCCGTCGAAGAACCAGGCGGTCTCGTCGCCGCGGGCGCGTATGGCTTCCTGCAACGGGCGCAGGATCGCCAGCGCGTAACGCTCGGAGCCGTACAGGAGGTAGTGCTTCTTGGGGGTCATGGGCGAGTCGGGGGTGAGTTAGTTGGAGTTTGTGGCGAGCCCTGAACCCTCACCTCAATCCTCTCCCGGAGGGAGAGGAGGCAAAGACGGGAGGCGCGTGATTTGATTGGAGCGGGTGCCGTGCGGGTTCGCTACCTCGTGCATGGCTGCAAATCTGTGTTCAGCGATCTATGTGATGTTTGTTCAATAAGTCGGTCGCATCCGCAACCGACTCCGGATGGTTGACCATCTCGTAATAGCGCATGCGCTTGTACAGCGCGTAGCTGGCCGCGGTCTGGGCGATCAGGAAGCCGCGCCAGCCGTCCAGGAAGGCCAGCCGGAACAGGTAGTCCTTGAGGAAGGCCAGCAGGTAGACCAACGGCGCCTGCCACATCCGCACCGGCTTGCGCCGGTCCAGCCAGTCGCGGCATTTCAGCTCGGCATAGCGCAGCACCTTCAGCTGCTTGTGCGGCAGGCTTGGGTTGTTGGCGTGGTCGAAGGCGGCGAGCAAGGTCGGCGCGGCGCCGTCGAAGCGCAGCGATTCGTGCACCCGCGCATCACTCCAGCGCGCACGGCCGCGATGGTATAGCCGCGCCAGCTTCTCGCCCACGTTCGGCCGGTACCAGCGCATCGGCCGGCCCATGTAGATCGTGCGACGGCGCAGATACGCCGCCGGGGTGTTGCCGGCCATCAGCTCCGGCAGCCGCTGCTGCAGTTCCACCGCGAGTTCCGGGCTGAGCCATTCGTCGGCGTCCAGCACCAGGATCCAGTCGTGGCTGCACTGGCTGCTGGCGAAATTGCGCTGGGCACCGAAGCCGAGCCAGTCCTGCTGCACCACGCGGGCGCCATGCGCCCGGGCAATCGCCACGGTGTCGTCGTCGCTGCCCGAGTCCACCACCAGCTTTTCGGCGGCGAACGGCACGCTGTCCAGGCAACGGGCGATGCTTCCGGCCTCGTTGTGGGTAATGACGGCGAGGGTCAGCGGCAGGGTCGGCATGGGCGGGATTCTAGCCCATGGCCCGATTCAGCCGGGTGGAGGCGGCGTTTCGGGGCAATTCGTCCATTCGGCCGGCCAGGTCGCAACTTCGTGGCGCCATCCATGACAAAATTCACCGGCGTCGATTGACCGTGCACACCTCGGCACGCCCCCGCCATCGCTAATTAACGGCTTTTCATGAAACGAATCCTTGTCACCGGCGGCGCCGGCTTCCTTGGCTCGCACCTGTGTGATCGACTGCTCCGCGACGGCCACGACGTATTGTGCGTGGACAACTTCTTCACCGGCAGCAAGCGCAACGTGGCGCATCTGCTCACGCATCCGTATTTCGAACTGATGCGGCATGACGTGACCTTCCCCCTCTATGTGGAGGTGGAGCGCATCTTCAACCTGGCCTGTCCGGCCTCGCCGGTGCACTACCAGCACGACCCGGTGCAGACCACCAAGACCAGCGTGCATGGCGCGATCAACATGCTGGGCCTGGCCAAGCGGGTGAAGGCGCGCATCCTGCAGGCTTCCACCAGCGAGGTCTACGGCGACCCGGAAGTGCATCCGCAGGTGGAGGGCTACTGGGGCAAGGTCAATCCGATCGGCATCCGCAGCTGCTATGACGAAGGCAAGCGCTGCGCTGAAACGCTGTTCTTCGACTACCACCGCCAGCATGACCTGGACATCAAGGTGGTGCGCATCTTCAACACCTATGGCCCGCGGATGCACCCGGACGACGGACGGGTGGTGAGCAACTTCATCATGCAGGCGCTGCGCGGCGAGGACATCACCATCTACGGCGACGGCAGCCAGACGCGCAGCTTCTGCTACGTCGACGACCTGATCGAGGTGATCGTGCGGATGATGGATTCCGGGCGCGGCTTCACCGGCCCGGTGAACATCGGCAACCCGGTCGAGTACACCATGCTCGAACTGGCCGAGAAGGTGATCGCCCTGGTCGGCGGACGCTCGAAACTGGTGAACAAGCCGTTGCCGTCGGATGACCCCCGCCAGCGCCAGCCGGACATCTCCGTGGCGCGCGACAAGCTCGGCTGGCAGCCCAGCGTGACGCTCGAGGACGGCCTCAGGGAGACCATTGCCTATTTCCGTCGGCTGCGCGAGGAGGGTGCGGCGGCATGACCAGCTTCGCGGTCGTCATCACCAGCTACAACTATCGGGATTTCGTCGGTACGGCGGTCGACAGCGCGCTGGCGCAGACCCGCGCGGCGGCGCAGGTCATCGTGGTCGATGACGGCTCCCGCGACGGTTCGGCGGAGCTCCTGCGCGAACGCTACGGCAACGATCCGCGGGTCACCCTGGTCTGTGGCGAGAACGGAGGCCAGCTGGTGGCCTTCCAGCGTGGCGTGGCACGCGCCACGGCCGACGTGATCTGCTTTCTCGATGCGGACGACCGCTGGGAAGCAGACTATCTGTCACGCCTCGGCGAGCTTTACGACGACCGCCGCGACGTCGATTTCGTGTTTTCGGACATGCAGCTGTTCGGCGACGAAAATCGCTGGATGGGCTATTCGGAACGCACGCAGGATCTGGGTCACACCGCCATCTGCACCTACATGCTGATGCACTGGTACGGTGCGCCGACTTCGGCGCTGTCGATGCGCGCGCTGTGGGCGCGGCGCACGCTGGAACTGCCGGAAGAATTGAGCCATACGTGGCGGCTGTCCGCCGACAACTGCCTGGTGTTCGGCGCCAGCGTGCTGGGCGCACGCAAGTATTACCTGCGCACCGGCGCCGTGCATTACCGCATCCACGGCAACAATGGCTGGTGGGGAAAGCAGACGGCGACCAGCATCTATCTCAACCGCTTCCGCTCGCGTTGCCTGATCGAGATCTATGCCAGGAACATCGGCCTGGACACGCGCTCCGTCGACAACGCCAAGCACGAGTTCCGCACCAAGCCCGAGCCCTCCTGGCGCGAGGCCAGGCGCTACGCCAGGCTGGTGCGCATGCGCCGCGGCAGCTGGCTGGGCAATCTGAACCGCGCACTGGCCATCCTTGGCCCGGTCTGGTGGCGCGGCATCCGCGGCGGTCATCGCCTGACCGAAGACGAATGAGCGGGGCTGCCGTGCGCATCAGTGTCGCCGTGATCACCTACAACTGGCCGAGCGCGCTGGCGCTGGTGCTGCAGTCACTGGCGGCACAGAGCGAGCTGCCGTACGAAGTGATCGTCACCGACGACGGTTCGCAGCCGGCCACCCGCGCATTGCTCGAAGGCATCGCGCCCGGCTATCCGGTGCGGCTGGTGCACCTGTGGCAACCCGACGACGGTGCGCGCATGAGCCGCGCGCGCAACCGGGCGATCGCCGCTGCCCGCGGCGACTACGTGATCCTGCTCGATGGTGACATGGTGGCCGAGCGGCACTTCATCGCCGACCACCACGCGTTCGCCCGCCGCGGCTGCTTCGCGCAGGGTTCGCGGGTGCTGACCGATGCCGGGCTGACCCGGCGGATGCTGGAAGAGTCCGCGCCGATGCCCGGGTTCTTCAGCCGGGGCATCGAGCGCCGGCGACACACGCTGCGGCTGCCCGCGCTGGCGCGTTGGTATGCGCGGCCGGGCACCAAGCAGCGCGGCATCAAGAGTTGCAACATGGCGTTCTGGCGCGATGACCTGCTGCGTCTGAATGGCTTCAACGAGGCGATGACCGGCTGGGGGCGCGAAGACACCGAACTGGCGATACGCGCCTTCCACGCCGGGCTGCTGCGGCGTGAGCTGCGCTTCAGCGCGCTGGCGACCCACCTCTACCATCCCACCCGCAAGCATGTGGTGGGCAATCCGAACGACCTCATCGTCGACGATACCCGGGCACGCGGGCTGGTCCGCTGCGAGCTGGGGTTGGATGGCCATCTGGCCGAATTCGCGCAGCCACCGGCTGATCTGCGCCCCGGCTGAGGGACAGCGGGAGCGGGACGGCCGGTTCAGGCCAGCTCGGCCAGCGCGGCTTGCACCCGCTGCGCGAACGTCGCCTCGTTCTTCTCGAACCATTCCCGCGCCTGCCGGCCCAGGCTGGCAAGCTCGGAGAACGGCAGGCTGGTGAGGCGTCCGATCGCCTCTTCCAGCGCCGATTCGTCGAATTGATGGAGGGATGCGAGGTTGAACGAGCCTTTCCCGATGGCCTTCACCAGGACACCGCGGTCCGGTTGCACCAGCTCGTTCATCGGGGCGGCGTCGGAGGTGATCACCACGGCGCCGCAACTCATCGCCTCGGCGATGTAATGGCCCCAGCCTTCGGTTTCCGACAGGCACAGGTGGAACAGGTGGGCGTTCTGCAGCTGGCGTATCTCGCCCACGTCACGCACATGGCCCAGTCGGTGCTCGATATTGGCCGGCGTCGGCCCGGCTGCTCGCGCGGCCGTTCGCGGTGATTGCAGCACCAGCAGCTTCGGCCATTCCGGGTGGCGTCGCCACAAGGCCAGCAGGCGCTGCGTGCCCTTCATCCGGCTGGCGCCAGCCAGGTGCAGGAAGCTGGCCTTGCGCGGCACGGCGGCATCCAGGCAGTCGGTGCTGTCGAAGCCGATGTACAGCGCGCGGCAACCCAGTGAATTGAACAGGTCGACGCCGTAGCGCGTCTTGCACAGGATCGCGTCGTAGCGCGGCAGGTATTGCCGGCTGCGCGGCGACAGCCATTCCGGATTCGGCACCAGCAGATTCCGCCGGGCCAGCGCGCACCAGTCCGGCCGGACGTGCTCCAGCGCGATGTTGATGTCGTACGGCGTCGTGTGCCAGTCGCCGTGGCGCAGGCGTTGCCACCACATCCGCGCATGCAGCCTGAGGGCCTGCCAGCGACCGTCATGTCGGCGCGGGCCGAGCCGGGTCACCTGCACCTCATGGCCCAGTCCGGTGAGCGTGCGGCACAACAGGCGGATGTCGTGGGTGAGTCCGCGCTGGTTGTCCCAGGCAAGCAGGTTGATTCGGGCCATGTGGATCGACTTCAGGAATGGGCGGGATGGCGCAGCTGTCGACCGATGTCGACCGTCAATCCCAGCACGAGGAACAGGAAAAGTGATTGCGGCATCGCCCGATAGAACACATTGTCGGTGAATGCACAGAGACTGTAGAGGCCGATCACCATCAACCCGGCGACCGCCGCACAGGCAACCGGCTCCCTGGGGTGGTTCAGGTGACGGGCGAAGAAGGCCGCCGGCACGATCAGCAATAGCAACAGCACCAGCAGCGCCGGCACGCCCCCGGCGACCATCGATTCGAGGTATTCACTGTGCGGGTGGACGTAACTGGCAATCGTGGGGCTGGCCTTGCCCGCGGCCACCTGCGCACGTGCGTACACGCCGAACTGATCCAGCCCGATGCCCGCCAGCGGGTGTTCGGTGAATGCCTGCCATGCGGTGCGCCACATCTCCAGACGCTCGCCAATGGCGCCGCTGCTGCCGGCGGCGTTGTCGCCGTACTCGCTGATCTGGGCGGGTACATCAGCCAGCCGGTCGACCATCTCCCGGTGCAGGGTGGCGGTTACCGCCAGCATGCCGAGCAGGGTGGCCGCCAGCGGAATGAATACGCGTTTCCAGTGCCTCGTGCGTATCGCCTGCCACGACATCAGGCCCAGGAAGACCGGTGCGAACGACAGCAGCGGCCCACGGCTCTGGGTAAGCACCGCGCCATAAAGACCCACCACCACCGCCACGCCGTGCAGCCAGCGGTCCGCACGACGCGTGTCCGGCCGTATCGCCTGCAGCATCGACAACAGCGCCATGACCAGCAGGTACATCGCGAATTCGACCGACGCCCAGTCGCCACCATTCAGGCCGTAGGGACGGTCGGCACCCATGCCGTAGCGTTGAACCATGCTGGCTGCGCCCAGCAGCAGCGTGGTCATGCTGAAGCCGATCGCGATCACGCGCTGCTGCAGCGGCAGGGTGAAGACGGCGGCAATCGCCAGGAACAGCAGTGTCTGGCCCGGCAGGTCGAGCGTGTTGCCGTCGAGCCCGTGGCCGAGGAAGTTGCCAAGATCGTAGAGCAGGCGCAGCAGGCACACGGCGACCACCGGCCACACCCGCCGAAAGATATCCCGGGTTTCCGCGCGGGAAGCGAGCAGGACCAGCCCGGCCAGGAACAGCAGCCCCATCGGCACCGCCTTCAGGCGTCCGGATACTGCAAAACACAGTGGCAAGACTGCGAGCAGCACCGACGCCGTCCGGATCTTCCATGAAACTTGTTCTTCGTGCACGGGCCAACCTTTTTTGCACCTGAAACTCCCCCCGCGCGCCCATGCTAACCGTGGCCCGCCGCTATGCGCGTGTCGGCCGGCCACGGTGTAACGCTCGGGTTCATCTGCGATGTGCGGGGGTGGGTGCTGCCCGGATGGGACCCTGCGCCCCTCAAGGCGGCTCGTCGCCACCCTGATCGCCCTTGTCCGTCGGCGCGCAGCCAGGTTTCACCGCGTCAGCCCGGAACATCCACCATTCACGGCGGTTGGCGTGGCCGACATGGATCGCGTGCTGGCGATCCACGCAGTCGCCCATTGCCTGGTCGAGGCTGAAGATCCAGCGCCTCGACGCATCCTGCCGCAGCCAGGCCACGGCATCGACGTATTGCTGCGGCCAGGGCTTCAAAAAGCCGAACTCGGCCACCGGCCCCTCGGCCATCAGCAGGTTCTGCTCCTTCCAGGCGAGCAGGCCGATCTCGGCCTGCGGTCCGGCGATGGAACGTGCCTGCAGCATCACGTCGCGGGCGGAGCGGTCGCCGTTGAGCATCGGATATCCCCACAGGCCGTAGATCCCCCACAGGACGCCGGCGAACAGCAGCCAGCCCAGCGGCGCGTGGCGTACGCGGGTGAGCGCCACGATGACCAGGCCGGCCACGCCGATCGCCAGCAGCAGCCACCAGATCCGCGCGTCCAGGCTTTGCTCGATCTTCACCGCCCAGGCCGGGTGGTGATGGATCGCCAGCGCGGCCGCCGCCGCGAGCGTCGCGGACAACAGCAGGGTCAGTGCGAACACGGCGAGCCGCACGCCGCGTCGCCGCAGCACGCCGGGCAGCAGCGGCGCCAGTGCCAGCGCCATCATCGGCAGGGCCGGCAGGATGTAGACGTCTCGCTTGCCCGGGCTGAACGAGAAGAACAGCACGATCAGCACGATCCACCCCAGCGGCAACAGCAAGCGCGCATCGCGCCGCTTCAGTCGCCGCCACCAGGCCGGCAGCGCCCATGGCAACAGCAGCGACAGGGGCAACCAGTCGAACGCGATGATGCCGAGGAAATAGAACGGCGAATGGATGTGTCCGGTGGGCGTGGCATAGCGATGCACGGTCTGCCCGAACAGGATGTTCTGCACGTACTCGGCGTGCTGCGGATCGCCGTCGGCACGGGCCACCAGCAGCATCGGCAGCAGCCAGCCCAGGATCGGCACCAGGAACAGCGCCAGTCCGCCGGCCCAGCGCCAGCCGCCCGCGGGCAGGGCCAGTGCGCGCCAATGGCCGCGCCGGGCGATCAGGTAGGGAACCAGCATCAGCAGGGCCAGCACGCCGACGCCCTTGGTCGCCACGCCCAGGCCGGCAAAGAAGCAGCCGATTGCAAACCAGCGCCACGACGGCCCCAGCAGGAGGTGGCGCAACAGGCCGTAGTTGGCCAGCGTCATCCAGCCCAGCAGCAGCGGGTCGATCTGCGCGTTGCGCATCTGGTAGGTGAAGTGGATCGTGACCAGCAGCGTGGCCGTGGCCAACAGGGCGCTGCGGTGGTTCCACAACCGTCGGGCCAGGTCGTAGACCAGCGCCAGTGCACCCAGCGCCGCCAGCAGGGACGGCAACAGGAAGGCCACGCGCCAGCTGCGGGTAAGGAAGTAGGCGAGCGCCTGCAGCCACATGAACACCGGCGGCTTGTCCGGATAGAGCTCGTGACCGCGGTGCGGGAACAGCCACTGGCCGTGCTCGACCATCCAGCGGGCGACCAGGGCGAAACGCGGCTCGTCCGACGGCCACGGATCGCGCAGGCCCAGCCCCAGGCCGAGCAACAGCAGGGCGAATACGCCGAACAGCAGCATTTCGATGCGCGCATCGCGCAGCCACAGCGGGCGCGCGCGCGACAGGGGCACGGGGGGCTTCATGACGTCGGGGTATCCGTCAGCAGTGCGAGGGGCGCGGCAAGCATAACGCGCCGATGTCGGCGGCGGCGTGAGTCACGATCTCAGTGCCGTTTCTGCAGCACGGCGTAATACATGCCATCGAGGTCGCCGTCACCGGGCAGGATCTGCCAGCCGGTCGCGGCCGGCTGGCCGGCGGGCAGGCTGAAGGGCACGACCTCGGCGTCAGCCCGGGTCGCCAGCAGCTCGCCCACGATCGCCTCGTTCTCGGCACGCAACACCGAGCAGGTGATGTAGACCAGCCGCCCGCCCGGCGCCAGCAACGGCCACAGCGCGGACAGGATGCGGCGTTGCTGCGCGTGCATCGCGGCGATGTCGCTTTCGCGCCGGTGCAGGCGCACGTCGGGGCGACGGCGCAGCACGCCGGTGGCCGAGCAGGGCGCGTCGATCAGGATGCGGTCGAACGGCTGGCCTTTCCACCATGCTTTGGGTGCGCCCGCGTCGCCGATCACCAGCTTCGCATCGAGGCGCAGCCGCATCAGGTTCTGGCGGATGCGCTCGGCCCGCGGGGCGTCGAATTCCAGCGCGGTGAGGTCGATGTCGGCGCGTTCGAGCAGATGGCAGGCCTTGCCGCCGGGCGCGGCGCAGGCATCGAGCACGCGCAGGCCGTCGCGCAGGTCGGCGAGGTCGGCGGCCACCTGGGCGGCGCCGTCCTGCACGGCGAAATGGCCGTCCTCGAAGCCGGGCATGCGGGTGACGTCGCCGCTGTGCGGCAGCACCAGTGCGTCGGTGAGCCAGGGATGCGCTGCCGCTTCGTAGCCGGCCGCGCGCAACTGGCCGATCAGCGCGTCGCGTTCGCTGCGCTGGCGGTTGACCCGCAGCATCAACGGCGGTTCGCCGTTGTCCGCGGCCATCACGGCTTCGGCCTGTGCGGGCCAGTCACGCTGCAATGCGTCGGCCAGCCACTGCGGATGGGCGTGGCGGGTCTGCGCCTTCGCGTCGAGCCTGGCCAGCAGGCTGCTGCGTTCGCGCTGCCAGCGGCGCAGCACGGCGTTGACCAGGCCGGCCAGTTGCGGCCGCTTCAGCGCCCGCACGGCTTCGACCGTGGCGGCCACCGCGGCGTAGTCCTGCAGTTCCAGGATTTCCAGCTGGACCAGGCCGAGCACCAGCAGCGCATGCACGGCCGGATCCTTGTGCCGCAGCGATTTTTCCAGCAGGCCGTCGACGGCAGCGTCGAAACGCAGCCACCAGCGCGCGCCCTCGCTGAGCAGCGCCATCAGCAGGGCGCGATCGCGTGGATCGGCCAGCTTCGGCGCGTCGCGTTGCATGACCTCGCGCAGCGAGGCGCCACGCAGGGCGATTTCAGCCAGTCCCCTGGCGGCCAGTGCGCGGGTGTCGACCTTCATGGCAGGCGCCGCAGTTCGGGCCGGGCATTCAGATAATCGACCGCCCCGATGCGCTTGCCGCCGGCGCGTTGCACGGCGGTGATGCGCAGCGCGCCGGTGCCGCAGGCCAGGTCGATGCCCAGCCGCCCCGCGCCAAGCACCTCGCCGGGTGGCGCCTGATGATCCTGGGCGATCGCCTGCGCGGCCCATACCCGCAGCGTCTCGCCGGCGATCTCGCCTTCCGCCACCGGCCACGGGTCGAACGCCCGCACCTGTTGTTCCAGGGCGATCGCGGGCCGGCTGAAGTCGAGCTTCGCCTCGGCCTTGTCCAGCTTGTGCGCGTAGGTCACGCCCGCTTCGGGCTGCGGCGTGGCCGGCAGGATCTCGCCGGCCAGGGTGCGGCGCAGGCCTTCGGCCAGCGCGTCGGCACCGAGCTGCGACAGCCGGTCATGCAGCGAGCCGCCGGTGTCGTCGCGACTGATCGGCGTGCGCCGTTGCAACATCACCGGGCCGGTATCCAGGCCCGCTTCCATCCGCATCAGGTCGACGCCGCTCTCGGCGTCGCCGGCCAGGATCGCGCGCTGGATCGGCGCCGCGCCACGCCAGCGCGGCAGCAGGCTGGCGTGCACGTTCCAGCAACCGAGCCGCGGGATCGCCAGCACCTTGCGCGGCAGGATCAGGCCGTAGGCGACCACCACCAGCAGGTCCGGCCGCCAGGCCGCCAGCGCCTGCTGCACCTCGGCGGACTTCAGCGACTCGGGCTGTTCGACCGGGATGCCGGCGGCCAGCGCGGCCTGCTTGACCGGACTGGGGGTCAGCTTGCGGCCCCGTCCCGCGGGGCGGTCGGGTTGCGTATAGACGGCCACCACCTCGGCGCCGCTGTCGCGGCAGGCTTCAAGGCAGGGCACGGAAAAGTCGGGTGTTCCGGCGAAGACGATGCGCAGACCCCGACGATCAGGCTCGGCGCCGCTCAAGCACCGACCGCCTGCTTGCGGTGCTTCTCCAGCCGCTTCAGCAGCAGGCTGCGTTTCAGCGGTGACAGGTAGTCGACGAACACCTTGCCTTCCAGGTGATCCAGCTCGTGCTGGATGCACACGGCCAGCGGGCCTTCGGCCTCGATGACGATGTCCTTGCCGTCGGCGTCCTGCGCCTGCACCCTGACCGCCAGCGCGCGGGTCACGTCGGCGTACAGGCCGGGGAAGGACAGGCAGCCTTCCTGATAGACCTGCGAGCCGTCCTTCTCGACGATGCGGGCGTTGATCAGCACCAGCGGCTGGTTGCGTTCGTCGCTCATGTCGGCCACCAGCACGCGCTGATGCACGTTGACCTGGGTGGCGGCAAGACCGACGCCGTTGGCTGCGTACATGGTTTCGAGCATGTCGGCGACGAACTGCTTCAGTTTCGCGTCGAACACGGTCACCGGTTCGGCGCGGGTGCGCAGGCGCGGGTCGGGGAATTCAAGAATGGACAAGACGGACATGATTTTTACCTCGGCGCCGAAAATGCGGGCGATTTGGTAAAAAGCCACCCTCGGAGCCATCTAGAATGTGTCTCATTGTACGTCGGCAAGCATCCGAGTGCAGACGATTTTTGCCAACTCGCACCTGTTGCGCGGGTTAACCATTCGGTTACACTCGACCGAGCATCTGGGGAAGGGGGATTCCCACCAATGATCAAGAAAATTATCGTGTTGCTGACGGGCATGCTGGTCACCGTGGCGGTCTATGCCGCGGGAGCGCAACTTCGCGCCGACCACCCCGACAGCTACACCGTTCGCCGCGGCGACACCTTGTGGGCAATCTCCGCCAAATTCCTCGCCAAGCCGTGGCTGTGGCCGGAGATCTGGCAGGCCAACCCCCAGGTGCGCAACCCGCATCTGATCTATCCCGGCGACGTGCTGAACCTGTCCTTCATCAATGGACCCCGCGTGGGCCTGCAGCCCAGCGTCCATCGCGAAGGCGACGCAATTCCCGCCATTCCCCTGTCCGAACTGAAAATGTTCCTCAAGGAAATGCGCGTGATGGATTCGAATGCGGTCAGTTCCGCGCCTTACGTGGTGGGCCTCGAAGAGTCCCGTTTGCGTGGTGCCGTCGGCCAGAACCTGTACGTGCGCGGCCTGCAGGGCGAGCCCGGCCAGCGCTGGGCCATCGTGCGGCCGAGCCACGTGTTCCGCGGCTTCAACCAGGATGACGCCTCCAGCGCCGACCTGGTCGCCCACGACATGGACAGCAACGCGGCGATGGTCAAGGCGCCGTGGAGCGAGGATTCGCGCAACGACGGCCATTACGGCAAGGGTGACGACCTCGGTGTCGAAGTCAGCGTGATCGGCACCGCCGAGACGCTGCGCACCGGCGATCCGGCCACCCTGCTACTGCTCAACGCGACCCAGGAAGTGCGCAGCGGCGATCGCATCATGCCGATCGACGACAAGCCGTACGACGCCTACTACTACCCGCATGCGCCCAAGTCGGTGCCCGCCGATGCCAAGGTGATCGGCTTTGCCGATGCGATGGCCGCCGCCGGCCCCCGCCAGGTCATCATGCTGTCGGTGGGTGCCCGCGACGGAATCGACAACGGCAGCACGTTCACGATCTTCCAGCCGGGCGAGACGATCCACGACGACGTGGCCAGCAACAGCATGAACCGCGGTTTCGGCGAGACCGTCAAGCTGCCCGACGAGTACGTCGGCCACGTGATGGTGTTCCGCACCTTCGACCGGGTCAGCTACGGTCTGGTGATGGATGGCCTGCGTCCGGTGAGCATCGGCAGCCGGTTGACCGCGCCGCAATAAGCCGCAGCGGCATCTTCCTACACGACGGCGCGGTTACCACCGCGCCGTTTTCTTTGCCGGGTGCTCCGTAAACTCGACGCATGACCAGGGACGATCTGCAGGAACAACGCGCGTGGCTGATCGCCCTGCGCACGCCGGGGCTTGGGCCGGGCGGGCTGCGGGCCCGGCTGGATGCGGCCGGCGGAGACATGCATGCCGCGCTGGCGCAGTTGCAACGCCAGGCCACCTCACTGGGTGAGCCTGCGCAAGCCTGGCTGGCCCGGCCCGATGCCGCGCTGCTGGATGCGGACATGGCCTGGCTGGCCGAGCCGGCCCATCGCCTGTTGCGCTGCACGGACGCAGACTTTCCGCCCCTGCTGGACGACATCCCGCAGCCGCCGGCCGCGCTTTTTGTGGTGGGCGACAGCGACCTGTTGCTGTATCCGCAGGTGGCGATCGTGGGAGCCCGCAGCGCCAGCGCCAAGGGGCTGGCTCATGCCCGGGCGTTTGCCACGGCGCTGGCCGACGCCGGCTTCGCGATCACCAGCGGCATGGCCGACGGTGTCGACGGCGCCGCCCATGCTGCGGCCCTCGATGCCGGCGCCAGGACGGTGGCGGTGATCGGCACCGGGCCTGATCGCGTCTATCCCCGCAAGCACCATGCGCTGGCCCGGCGGATCGCGGCCCAGGGCGCGATCGTCAGCGAGTTTCCGCCCGGCACGGCGGCGCGCCCCGATCACTTCCCCCGCCGCAACCGGATCATTTCCGCGCTGGCGCTGGGTACCCTGGTGATCGAGGCGGGGTTGAAGTCCGGTTCGCTGATCACCGCCCGCCTGGCGGCCGAGCAGGGTCGCGAGGTGTTCGCGCTGCCCGGTTCCATCCATGATCCGCTGGCCCGCGGATGCCACCAGTTGATCCGCGACGGCGCCCGGCTGGTCGAGACGGCGACGGAAATTGTCGAGACATTGGCGCCTGCAGCGCGCATGCTTGGCGGCCAGCTGGCTGCCCGGCTGGACTCGGCGGGATCGGATGATGCTGATCCGCGAGCCGTCGGAACCTCGGGAATCGATCGTTCCGGCACTTGTGGCGATCCGGATTATCGGCGGCTTTTGACGGAACTTGGTCATGCACCGGCGACGTTGGACGAACTTGTGCAGCGTACCGGGCAGTCTGCCGGCGCGCTTTCGTCGATGCTGCTGATGCTGGAACTGGAGCGACGCGTCGAGAGCCTGGCCGGCAACCGCTACCAGCGCCTGCCCGACGGCTGAGCCTCGCCGGCGTGGCTGCGCGCCGCGCGGCGGGCTTGACAGCCGCCAGCGGCGCGTGGTTTCAACTATATATATGTCCGGCACGGAAGCGCCGGTGGTTCACTTTCGGATATCCCGCTTCATGGCAAAAAACCTGCTCATCGTCGAATCACCGGCCAAGGCCAAGACGATCAACAAATACCTCGGCAAGGATTTCCAGGTCCTCGCCTCCTACGGTCATGTGCGCGACCTCAAGCCGAAGGAAGGCGCGGTCGACACCGAGCACGGCTTCGCGATGACGTACGAGGTGATCGAGCGCAACCAGAAGCACGTCGACGCGATCGCCAAGGCCGCCAAGCTGGCCGACGACATCTACCTCGCGACCGACTTGGATCGCGAAGGCGAGGCGATCAGCTGGCACATCAGCGAGATTCTCGGCGAGCGCGGCCTGACCAAGGGCAAGCAGTTGCACCGGGTGGTGTTCTCCGAGATCACGCCGAAGGCGATCAAGGCGGCGGTGGCCGCGCCGCGCCAGCTGTCGCACGACCTGGTCGACGCCCAGCAGGCGCGTCGCGCGCTGGACTACCTGGTCGGTTTCAACCTGTCACCGGTGCTGTGGCGCAAGGTGCAGCGCGGGCTGTCCGCCGGCCGCGTGCAGTCGCCGGCGCTGCGCATGATCGTCGAGCGCGAGGAGGAGATCGAGGCGTTCAAGGCGCGCGAATACTGGACCGTCGAGGCCCAGCTGAAGCATGTCGACGGCGACTTCAGCGCGCGGCTGTCGCGCCTCAACGGCAAGAAGTTCGAGCAGTTCGACCTGACCAGCGAAACCGCTGCGCATGCGGCCCGCGAGGCGCTGAAGGCGGCCGCCCGTGGTCGCCTCGTCGTCAGCGAGGTCAGCTCGAAGGAGCGCAAGCGTCGCCCGGCGGCTCCGTTCACCACGTCCACCCTGCAGCAGGAAGCCGCGCGCAAGCTCGGCTTCACCACCAGCCGCACGATGAAGGTGGCGCAGGGCCTGTACGAGGGCGTGGCGCTGGGCAGCGAGGGCAACGTCGGCCTGATCACCTACATGCGTACCGACTCGACCATGCTCGGTGACGACGCGATGGCCGAACTGCGCCAGCTGATCGCCCGCGACTTCGGCGGCCACGCATTGCCGGATGCGCCGCAGGTCTACAAGACCAAGTCGAAGAACGCGCAGGAAGCCCATGAGGCGATCCGCCCGACCTCGGCGATGCACACGCCGAAGTCGGTGGCTGCGTTCCTCAACGACGACCAGCGCAAGCTGTACGAGCTGATCTGGAAGCGCACCGTCGCCTGCCAGATGATCCACGCCACCCTGAACACCGTGTCGGTGGAGTTCGCCCTGCCGGACGTCGCCGGCGGCGATGCCTCGTTCCGTTCGACCGGCACCACGGTGGTCGATCCCGGCTTCCTCGCGGTCTACGAGGAAGGCAGCGACCAGAAGAACGCCGATGACGACGACGAAGGCCGTCGCCTGCCCCGGCTGGAGAAAGGCGAGGCCGTGCCGTTGCACGAGATCGTCGCCGACCAGCACTTCACCGAGCCGCCGCCGCGCTACTCCGAGGCGAGCCTGGTCAAGGCCCTGGAAGAACACGGCATCGGCCGTCCGTCGACCTACGCCAGCATCATCCAGGTGTTGCAGAACCGCGAGTACGTGTACCTGGACAGCCGCCGCTTCAAGCCCAGCGACGTGGGTCGCGCGGTCAGCAAGTTCCTCACCCAGCATTTCACCCAGTACGTCGACTACGACTTCACCGCCAAGCTCGAGGACGAGCTCGATGCGGTCAGTCGTGGCGAGGAAGCCTGGGTGCCGCTGATGGAGCGCTTCTGGAAGCCGTTCAAGCAGCAGGTCGACGAGAAGGCCGAGTCGGTCGACCGCAGCGAGGCCACCGGCGCGCGCGAACTGGGCACCGATCCGAAGACCGGCAAGCCGGTGTTCGTGCGACTGGGCCGGTTCGGGCCGTATGCCGCCATTGGCGACAAGGACAGCGAGGAGAAATTGCAGTTCGCCTCGCTGCGTCCCGGCCAGAGCATGCACACCATCGAGCTGGCCGAGGCGCTGGAGCTGTTCAAGTTGCCGCGCAAGCTGGGCCAGGCGGAAAACGGCGACGAGGTCAGCGTGGCGATCGGCCGCTTCGGGCCGTTCGTGAAGCAGGGCAGCACCTATGCCTCGCTGAAGCCCGAGGACGACCCGTACACCATCGAGCTGCCCCGCGCGCTGCAGATCGTCCAAGAAAAGCTGGAAATGCTGGCGAACCGGCTGATCCTCGATTTCGGCAACGGCGTGCAGGTGCTGAACGGCCGCTACGGCGCCTACATCACCGACGGCGAGAAGAACGCGCGCATTCCCAAGGAGCAGGAGCCGAAGGAACTGACCGAAGCCCAGTGCCTTGAGCTGCTGGCCGCGGCGCCGGTGCGCAAGGGCCGCTTCGGCAAGAAGACCGCGAGCAAGAAGGCGGCCGCGAAAAAGGCGGCTCCGGCCAAGAAAACGGCGGTGAAGAAAACGGCGGCGAAGAAGGCGGCGGTGAAGAAGACTGCGAGCAGGAAAGCCGCGACCACGAAGACCGCGACGAAGAAAACCGCCACGAAAAAGACGGTCGCGAAGAAGACCGCCGGCGATGGCGCCGAGGCCTGAGTGCTGCAGCGTTTCACGCTCGCCGACCTGGATGCCGCCGCCGCGCTGCTGCACGGCGGCGGCGTGCTGGCATATCCGACCGAGGCGGTCTTCGGCCTCGGCTGCGATCCGCATGACCGGGTCGCGTTCGAGCGATTGTTTGCGCTGAAGCAGCGCCCGCCGACCCAGGGAGTGCTGCTGATTGCGGCGGACTTCGGCCAGGTGGAGCGCTACATCGACCGGGCCTCCGTGCCGCAGGCGATGTTGCAGCAAGTGCTGGCCAGCTGGCCGGGGCCGTACACCTGGATCTTCCCGCGTTCGGCCGAAGTCCCCGACTGGGTGGCTGGCAACCATGCCGGCATCGCGCTGCGGGTGACCGCGCACGAACCGGCAGCGGCGCTGTGCCGCGCCTACGGCGGTGCGCTGGTGTCGACCAGCGCCAATCCCCACGGCCAGCCGCCGGCGCGGGGGGCCGCGCAGGTGGCGGGCTATTTTGGCGACGCGCTGGACGGCGTGCTGGAAGCCCCGCTGGGCGGCCAGCTCAGCCCCACGGTGATTCGCGACGTGCTGTCGGGCGCTATCATCCGCGGCTGAGCGTGCGGGGGAGCGCATGCCAGGCAGGTCGGGTCGAACCGTCGCGGATCTGCGCGACCGCGTTCACGTCGCTGTTCACATGGCCGCGCGATGCTCGCGGGCGCAACGTATCGAAGATCAGGGAGACAGCAGTTTGGTTATCGTCCACGACCCGCGCCAGCGCGAGCTTTCGCCGTTGCTTCCCCTGCTGGTGGCCGCCGATCCGGCCCGGGTGGTGGCCTGGCGGCATGGCCAGGCGATCAGCGCGGCGCATTTCCTGGCCGATGTCCGGGCGGTGGCGGCTTTCCTGCCCGACGCGACGGCCGCGGTGAACCTGTGCGAGGACCGTTACGCCTTCCTGGTGGCGTTCTGCGCGGTGGTGTTGCGCGGCCAGACCAACCTGCTGCCTTCCTCGCGTGCGCCGCAGGCGGTGGACGAGGTGATGCGGGCCCATCCGGGATGTCATGCCCTGGGCGAGCAGCGGCTCGATCCGCCGCCGCCGAACTATCGCCAGCTGCCGTCGTTCGACGCGCTGCCGCCTGCCCAGGTCGAGGCCGGCTGGCCCGCGATTCCCGCCGATCAGGTGGTGGCGATCGGCTACACCTCCGGCTCCACCGGCGTGCCCGGGGCGAACCGGAAGACCTGGGGCAGTTTCCACGCCAGCAACGCGGGCAACCTGGCGCGGTTGCATGCCACCGTCGGCGACCGCTTCGAAGTGGTCGCCACGGTGCCGCCACAGCACATGTACGGGATGGAGATGTCGGTGTTGCTGCCCCTGCTGGGCAATGTGGGTGTGCACACCGGCCGTCCGTTCTTTCCCGGCGATGTCGCGGCGGCGCTGGCCACGGTGCCGCAACCGCGGGTGCTGGTGACCACGCCGGTGCACCTGCGTGCGCTGATCGAATCGGGCATCGGCCTGCCGCCGATCGCGGCGATGGTGTCGGCCACCGCGCCCTTGCCGATCGAGTTGGCACGGGCGGCCGAGCAGCGCTTCGACGCGCCGCTGCTGGAGGTGTTCGGCTCCACCGAAACCTGCGTGTTCGCCAGCCGCCGCCCCACCGTGGACGAGGACTGGTCGCTGTATGACGACGTGATCCTGCACCCGCAGCCCGATGGCACCGCGATCGAGGCGCCCCAGCTCGGCGCGCCGGTCACCCTGGCCGACATCGTCAGCCTGTCCGGCGGCGGTCGTCGCTTCCGCCTGTGCGGTCGGCATGCGGACATGCTGGAAATCGCCGGCAAGCGTGCCTCGCTGGCCGACCTCACCCGTCGCCTGCTGGCGATCCCCGGCGTGCGCGACGGCGTGGTGTTCCAGCATGGCGACGGCGATGCGCTCGGCGTGCACCGGATCGCCGCCCTGGTGGTCGCGCCCGGACTGGACGAACAGGTCATCCTCGATGCCCTGCGCAGGGCCATCGACCCGCTGTTCCTGCCGCGCCCACTGAAGCGGGTCGACGCGCTGCCGCGCAACGAGACCGGCAAGTTGCCGCGAGCCGCCCTGCTGGATCTCCTGCAAGCCCGCGACTGAACGCCATCCATGCCTCACGGCGATCCCGCCGCAGCCGTTACAATGCGCCGCTGCGTCGTGTGGCGTGCGGGAGTGCAGGCATGAAGGTTCTGGTGATCGGCAGTGGCGGGCGCGAACACGCGCTGGCGTGGAAGCTGCGGCAGTCGGCGCAGGTCGACGAGGTGATCGTGGCCCCCGGCAATGCCGGCACGGCGCGCGAGCCGGGCGTGCGCAACGCCGATGTGGCGATGAACGACATCGACGGACTGCTGCAGCTGGCTAGGCGCGAGAAGATCGGCCTGACCGTGGTCGGCCCCGAGGTGCCGCTGGTCGCCGGTGTGGTCGACAAGTTTCGCGCCGCCGGCCTGCGCATCTTCGGCCCGCGCGCGATCGCCGCGCAGCTGGAAGGCTCCAAGGCGTTCGCCAAGGATTTCCTGCAGCGGCACAACATTCCCACCGCGCACTACGCGGTGTTCACCGAACTGGCTCCCGCGCTTGCCTACGTGCGCAAGCAGGGCGCGCCGATCGTGATCAAGGCCGACGGTCTGGCCGCAGGCAAGGGCGTGGTGGTGGCGCTGACCCTGGCCGATGCCGAACTGGCGCTGCACGACATGCTCGGCGCGCACAGCTTCGGCGACGCCTCGGCGCGGGTGGTGATCGAGGAGTTCCTGGACGGCGAGGAAGCCAGCTACATCGTGATGAGCGACGGCAGTCATGCCTTGCCGATGGCCTCCAGCCAGGACCACAAGCGCCGCGACGAAGGTGACCTCGGGCCCAACACTGGCGGCATGGGCGCGTACTCGCCCGCGCCGGTGGTCACGCCGGAAGTCGAGCAGCGCATCCTGAAGGAAGTGATCGAGCCGACCCTGCGCGGCATGGCGATCGAGGGCGCACCGTTCATCGGCTTCCTCTACGCCGGCCTGATGATCGACAAGTCCGGCGCGCCGAAGGTGATCGAGTTCAACGTGCGCTTCGGCGATCCGGAAACCCAGCCGATCATGCTGCGGCTGAAGTCCGACCTGGTCGACCTGATCGACGCGGCGCTGGATGGCCGCCTGTCCACCACCACGGCGCGCTGGGATGCACGCCCCGCGATCGGCGTGGTGATGGCCGCCGGTGGCTATCCGGGTAGGGTGCGCCTGGGTGACGCGATCAGCGGACTGGACGCGCCCGAAGGCGGCGACGTGAAAGTGTTCCATGCCGGCACGCGGCTCGATGATGCCGGGCGCGTGGTCAGCGCCGGCGGCCGCGTGCTGACCGTGTGCGCGCTGGGCAAGGACATCGGCGCGGCTCGCGAAAGCGCCTATGCCGCGGTCAGCCGGATCCGCTATGACGGCGCGTTCTGCCGCCGTGACATTGCCCATCGGGCGCTGCACCGCGAGTGATCCTGCAGCCAGTACGCCGGCGCATGGTAGGCCATTGGATGGCTTGACTTTTCCGGGTCGCGTTTTTTGGGCTATGCTTGGAACTTCCCCCGCGTAAAAGTCGTGGCGCCGAGCGCCTGAACGGACACGTGCCTGATTTCACGCTTGAAGAGGTTTCCCCGATGCGCAAGACGGTTTTGTCGCTGATGTCGGTTGCTGCACTGGCCCTGGCCGGTTGCAACAACGCTTCCAATTCGTCCACGCAGGCGGACTCCGCCGGTCCCGCTTCGGCGAACACCGCGGGCGCCGTGGCGAAGACGCCCAGCCAGGTGAGCGGAACGATTTCGCTGCGTGCCGGCTCGCCGACGCCGTCGGACAAGGCCAGCCTGGTGCTGAACCTGGTCGACGTGTCCTCCAACGCGGTGGGTTCGGCGCCGCTGGCGAGCAAGACCTCGCCGGCCGGCACGTTCCCGCAGTCGTTCACGCTCAGCTTCAACCCGGCTGACGTGAAGCCGAACGACCTGTACGTGATCCAGGCCACCATCACCGACGGTGATCGCCAGTACACCATGCCGATCCAGGCGCCGGTGCTGGCCAAGGGCAGCAACAACGACGCGGTGGCGATCCAGTTGCAGTCGGAGCAGACCCCGTCGGAGAAGCTGCTGGCCGAATTCGGCGAGGTCAAGGCGCAGATCGGCGGCATGAAGATCAGCCATGGCACCAAGCTCGAGGCCAATGACTCGCGCGGCTGGCAGCTGTTCCGCCAGGCCGGCGAAGTGAAGTACATCCGCGAGGAAGTCGACTACGGCGACAAGGGCTACACCAGCACCGACTATGCCTACAAGAACGGCAAGCCGTGGGTGATCGTGCAGGAAACCAAGGCGAACCGCGACGGCAAGCCCAGCGCAACCGACCGGGCCGGCTGGAGCGAGGACGGCACCTTGGTGCTCAAGCAGCACCAGGTCGGCGCCGACGTGCAGCCGCTCGACGACGCCGCTGCCGCCACCATGAAGAAGGACGCGCTGTCGATTCTCAGCCTCGCCACCGGCGGCAAGAACAAGTAAGCCGTCCGGACGTCCAAAAGAAAAGCCGCCGGGAGACCGGCGGCTTTTTTGTGCCTTGCGAAAACTCGGAGCCTGTGAAGAAACCCACTTCCTGTGGTTTTCTTCCATCGCAAGTCCGGTACATGCCGGGACGTGCTCACGTGAATCCGTCATTCGCGTGACCGATCCACGTCCGGCCATCGGGCAACTGCTCCTGCGTTGCCTCAACTCGGGCATCCATGCCCTCGCCATGGCCGGGCTCCGGGGTTGAAAAAAAAACACAACCTCTCAGAACTTGATCCGGAAGCCCATGTTGAAGGCGTTGTAGCGCTGGCTGGTATCGCTGAAGCGGGCGTTGTAGCCGATCCAGCTGGTGACCTTCGGGGTGAGCTGGGCGGACAGGCCCAGGTCGGCCGTGCCCCAGGCCTTGTCCGGAATGAAGCCGACCATCGAGAACGAGCCGTTCATGCTGTTCAGGCCGGTGGTGACCGCGCGCACGGAGTCAGCCTTGCTGTCGCGCGTCCAGGCCAGTTCGGCATAGGGCGACATGACCAGGTTGGCCACCTGCCACTGACCCTGCAGTCGCCAGCCGATGCTGCCCAGCAAGGCGCGGCGGCGCTGCTTGCCGAACCACATGGCAGTGGCGTCGCTGCCGATCTCGGCGTAGCCGTCGACCTTCGCGTCCTGCCATTCGAGGCTGGCAAACGGGCCGGTGCGGATGTCGTCGAAACTGAACCACCAGCCGCCGTTGATGTTCGCGCCCAGGTGCGAACCGTCGGTGTTGCCGACTTCGCTGATGCGCGCCGCGCCGACCTGGAAATTGCGTTCGATGTGCTTGAAGTTGGACTGGCCGTAATGGACGATGCCGCCCACGTAGCCGCCGCCGGCCTGCCACGTCACGTAGCCGAGGCCCGAGTAGTCGACCAGGTGGTAGCCACCGCCGCCGTTCATGTGCGCGGTGTCACGGGCGATGCCCAGCGCCACGCCGGCGGACAGGTTCTCGTTGACCCGCACGTCGTAGCCCAGCGTGAAGTGCGCGTTGTCGCTGTTCACCGACGGCGAGCTGGGGCTGGCATCGAAACGCTGCTGGGCGTAGTCGATGTTGACGAAGGCGCGGGTGCCTTCGCCCAGGCTGTCCTGCAGGATCTGGTTGTGCAGGGCACGGCCGTAGGCGCTGATCGCGGACAACGGCGCTTCGCCGAGCAGGGAGATCTGTTGCGGCGCGGCCAGTTCGGACGACACGACCTGGCCGAGCATCCGGTGCGCGGCGGTCGTGGGGTGGACGCCGTCGGCGAACAGGTAGTTCTGGTCCGCGCCGGCGGCGACCAGAGTCGTGCCGTCGCAGTCGTGGGAGCTGGACGTGGTGCAGGCAGGCGTGGTGACGTTCACGAAACCGTACTTGCCCGGATCGGCCAGCACCTGGTCGAACAGCGCGTAGGCATTCACCGCCAGCGTGTGGTCGCCCAGGCCGGCATTGAGGATCTGGTTGTAGGACTGCGACACGTCGGTGAGCACGCCGCTGATGCCGGGCACCAGCGCCTCGTTCGCCCGGGCCGACGGGGTGGCGCCGATGTTGGGCAGGTTGAACACCACCAGGTGTTGCGCGCCAGCCTGCTTGAGCTGGTTGATCAGCGCCACTTCCTGGGTGGCTGCGGCGTTGATGTTCGTCGTCGCCTGCTGCAGGGTTTCGCCGTAACCGGGGATGACCACGCCCACACCGTACTGGGTGGAGTGATAGAAGATGTCGTTCGCGCCGCCCCAGATCATGTACAGGCTGTGCGGATCGGCCCTGGCGCCGTTGGCCAGATAGCCGTTGACCTGCTGGGTGATCGTCTGGATCTGCGGTGCGGGATCGCTGTTGGTGGTGACGCCGGCGCCGCCGTAGGCGTAGTCGCTGCCGCCCAGTCGGGACGGCTGCAGGTCGAGGCCCAGCTGGTCGGCCACGTTCTGCACGGCAACCTGGCCGGGATTGGTGGTGAACTTGTCGTAGGCGCCGGCGGTGTTGGGCAGGTTGCCCGCATCACTGAGGCTGTCGCCGAACACCACGACATGGTTGAAGGTGGAGCGATCGGTGGCCTGCGCGGCGTTGGCCAGCAGCATGGCGGCGGCGATCGCGCCGGCCAGATGACGTGTGCGAAGCATGCATGGACTCCTGGAGTAGCGGCCCCGGCAGGGGCCGCGTAGATATTCACTAAAGTAACGGAAAGCCTGCGGCTGCACCATCGACGTCAGTTCTTGCGGGCTTTCGCGAAAGCGTCCGCGAAGGCGCCGCTGGCGGGAGGCGGCGTGGGCTTGGGCAGTCCTGCGCCACGGCTGGGCGAACGGCCATCGCGTGGTCCGCGGCCGTCCGCTGCGCCGGCGCCGCGTTCGCGCGTCTGTCCGGGCTCGTCGTCCAGCCGCATGCTGAGGCCGATGCGCTGGCGCGGCAGGTCGACCTCCATCACCTTCACCTTGACGATGTCGCCGGCCTTCACCGCGTCGCGCGGGTCCTTGACGAAGGTATGCGACAGTGCCGAGACATGGACCAGGCCATCCTGGTGCACGCCGATGTCGACGAAGGCGCCGAACGCGGCCACGTTGGTGACGCGGCCCTCGAGGATCATGCCCGGCCGGAGGTCCTTCACGTCCTCGACGCCTTCGGCGAAACTCGGCGCCACGAACTCCGGGCGCGGGTCGCGGCCGGGCTTCTCCAGTTCCTTCAGGATGTCGCGCACGGTCGGCACGCCGAACTTCTCGTCGGTGAACTGTTCGACCTTCAGCCCGCGCAGGAAGCCGGTGTCGCCGATGATGTTGCGCACCGCGCGGCCGCACTGGGCGATGATCCGCTCGACCACCGGATAGGCTTCCGGATGCACCGAGCTGGCGTCCAGCGGGTTGTCGCCGTTCGGCACGCGCAGGAAACCCGCGCACTGCTCGAATGCCTTGTCGCCCAGCCGCGGCACTTTCAGCAGCGCCTTGCGGTTGGCGAACGGGCCGTTGGCGTCGCGGTGCTTCACCACGTTCTCGGCGACGCTGGCGCTGAGGCCGGCGACGCGGGACAGCAGGGCGGCCGAGGCGGTGTTGACGTCCACGCCGACGGCGTTGACGCAATCCTCGACGCGGGCATCCAGCGTGCGGGCCAGCTTGATCTGGTTCACGTCGTGCTGGTACTGGCCCACGCCGATCGCCTTCGGCTCGATCTTCACCAGTTCGGCCAGCGGGTCCTGCAGGCGGCGGGCGATCGACACCGCGCCGCGCAGGGTGACGTCGAGGTCGGGGAATTCCCTGGCGGCGGTTTCGGACGCCGAATACACCGAGGCACCCGCCTCGCTCACCACGATCTTGGCGATGGTGTGCGAGGCGTCGGCCTTGGCCAGGCCCTTGATCAGTTCGCCTGCCAGCTTGTCGGTCTCGCGCGAGCCGGTGCCGTTGCCGATCGAGATCAGGTCGACGCGATGCTGCTTGCACAGCCGCGCCAGCGAGGCCAGCGATTCGTTCCACTGCCGCTTCGGCTCCAGCGGGTAGATGGTGTCGGTGGCGAGGACCTTGCCGGTGGCGTCGACCACGGCGACCTTGCAGCCGGTGCGGATGCCGGGGTCCAGCCCCATCACCGTCTTCGCGCCCGCCGGGGCGGCCAGCATCAGGTCCTTCAGGTTGTCGCCGAACACGCGGATCGCCTCGTCCTCGGCGGCCTCGCGCACGCGGCCGAACAGGTCGAGGGTGAGGTGCAAGTGCAGCTTCACGCGCCAGGTCAGGCGCACGGTTTCGCGCAGCCAGGCATCGGCGGCGCGGCCGCGGTTGTGGATGTTGGCATGTGCCGCCACGCGGCCCTCGGCTTCGGCGTGGCCCTGCTCGCTGTCGGCGGCAGGTGCCAGTTCGATCTCGATCACGCCTTCGTTGCGGGCGCGCATCAGTGCCAGCAGGCGGTGCGAGGGAATCTTGCCAATCGGCTCGACGTGGTCGAAGTAGTCGCGGAACTTCGCGCCCTCGTTCTGCTTGCCCTCGACCACGGTCGCGCGGATCTGCCCCTGCGTCCACAGCCAGTCGCGCAGCTCGCCGACCAGGTGGGCGTCTTCGGCGATCGATTCCATCAGGATCGCGCGGGCGCCATCCAGCGCCGCGCGCACGTCGGCGACGCCTTTCTCCGCGTCGACAAAGGACTCGGCGAACGCTTCCGGGGTCAGCGTGGGATCGTCGCGCAGGCCCAGCGCCAGCGGCTCCAGCCCCGCCTCGCGGGCGATCTGCGCCTTGGTGCGGCGCTTGGGCTTGAACGGCAGGTACAGGTCTTCCAGCCGCGCCTTGGTGTCGGCGGCGAGCAGGTCGGCCTTCAACGTGTCATCGAGCTTGCCCTGTTCCTCGACGCTGGCGAGGATCGCCGCGCGGCGTTCTTCCAGCTCGCGCAGGTAGCGCAGGCGTTCCTCCAGCAGGCGCAGCTGGGTGTCGTCAAGGCCGCCGGTGACCTCCTTGCGGTAGCGTGCGATGAACGGCACGGTGGCGCCGCCGTCGAGCAGTTCGACCGCGGCGCGGACCTGAGCGGTGCTGGCGGCGATATCGGTGGCGATGCGTTGTTCGATGCTTTGCATGAGCGACTTTCGATTCCTTGCAACGGCGCGTGGCGCCGGATAAACGGGACTGACCCCCGATGATAACAAGTGACCCCGAGGGTGCTGCCCGCCAAACAAAACGGCGCCGCGGATCGACCGCGGCGCCGCTGCCGTGCGATTCAGCCCGGGATCACGCGTTGAACGAGTTGTTCTTCCTGGCGGCGGGCGCGCCGTTGAACTCGCTGGCGCGGCCGTTCAGCACCAGGGTGCCGCAGATCATGTCGTGCAGGCCCTGCTTGCGCTGGGTCCAACCGGCCATCAGGAAGCCGACGCCGAGGATGATCGCGCTGAGGAACTTGGCGAAATAGCGGCCCAGTGCCTTCAGGAAGCTGATCCGGTTGCCGTCCAGATCGGTGACCCGGATGCCCAGCGCCAGCTTGCCCACCGTGCCCTGCCAGGCCGAGCTTTCGCAAACCACGAAATAGAGGATGCCCACCACCATGATCAGCAGCATCGCCGGCCACATCGTGCCGTAGTAATGCGCATTGGCGGCCATCATCGCGTCCGGGTTGCCGGCGCCATCCAGGATCGCCTGCTGCAGCGCGGCCTTCGCCGCGGTGCCACCGAACGCCTTCTCGATCAGTACCTGCGGGATGTACAGGATGATCGCGTCGAGGATGTAGGCGGCGAAGCGCTTCCAGAAGCCCGCATAGTCTTCCAGCGCGGCGGCCGTGGTCTGCGGCAGCAGCGGTGCGGCAGGCGCGGCGTACGGATTGCTGCCCGCGGCGGCTGCAGGGGGTGCCGCGCTTACCGCGTCGGGAAACAGCACCGACAGCGGCTGCCAGTCGGCGAGGCCTTCGTACCAGGCCAGGTCGGCCGGGCTGACCTGGCCGCTGCGCAGCCACTGGCGCACGTCTTCTTCCTTGTAGGGGCCATGTCGTTCACCGTCGCGGCCGATCCAGATTTCCATTGCGCACTCCCCATGCTGGTCAAAGTGGGCATGATGCCATGACCGGCCGCGATTGCCGCAAGCTCAGGCCGCGTTGCGGCGCTTCAGGTGCACCAGCAGCAGCGAAATCGCGGCGGGCGTCACGCCGCTGACGCGGGCGGCCTGGCCGACGGTGGCCGGCAGCGAACGCTTGAGCTTCAGCAGCACTTCGGCGGACAGCCCGCGCACCTTGTCGTAGTCGAACCCGGCCGGGATCGGCAGGTGCTCCTGGCGTCGCTGGCGCTCGATCTCCTCGCGCTGGCGCTCGAGGTAGCCGGCGTACTTCACCTGCACCTCGACCTGCGCCACGACGTCCTCGGCGGTCAGCGCCGGCCCCAGTTCGGCGACCTCGGCAAGCCTAGCGTAGTCGAGTTCGGGACGGCGCAGCAGGTCGGTCGCGCTGGTCTCGCGGGTGACCGTGATGCCGAGCTGCCGCTGCACGGCCGCGCCCAGCGCATTCGTCGGCGAGATCCACAGCGAGCCCAGCCGCTGCAGTTCGCGCTCCACCGCGTCGCGCTTGGCGCGCAAGGCATCGAAGCGCGTCTGCTCGACCACGCCCAGCTCGAAACCCCGTTCGGTGAGGCGCAGGTCGGCGTTGTCCTCGCGCAGGTGCAGCCGGTATTCGGCGCGCGAGGTGAACATGCGGTAGGGCTCGATCGTGCCGTTGCTGGTGAGGTCGTCGATCAGCACCCCGATGTACGCCTCGTCGCGACGCGGATACCACGGTGCCTTGCCCTGCACGGACAGCGCCGCGTTGAGGCCGGCGATCAGGCCTTGCGCCGCGGCTTCCTCGTATCCGGTGGTGCCGTTGATCTGGCCGGCGAAGTACAGGCCGGGGATCGCCCTGGTCTCCAGCCACGGGTTCAATCCGCGCGGGTCGAAGTAGTCGTACTCGATCGCGTAGCCGGGGCGGGTGATGTGGGCGTGCTCGAAACCCCTGATCGACTGCACCAGGGCCAGCTGCACGTCGTACGGCAGCGACGTGGAGATGCCGTTCGGATAGATCTCGAAGGTGTCCAGCCCTTCCGGCTCGATGAAGATCTGGTGCGAGGACTTCTCGGCGAAGCGCACTACCTTGTCCTCGATCGACGGGCAATAGCGTGGACCCACGCCCTCGATCTGGCCGGTGTACAGCGGCGAGCGGTCCAGCGCGCCGCGGATGATCTCGTGCGTGCGCTCGGAGGTATGCGTGATCCAGCAGCTGACCTGGCGCGGGTGCTCCTCGCGCGAGCCGAGGTAGGAAAACACCGGTGCCGGCGTGTCGCCGGGTTGCTCGTCGAGACCGTCGAAATCGATGCTGCGCAGATCGATGCGCGGGGGCGTGCCGGTCTTCAGCCGGTCGGCGGCCACCGGCAGTTCGCGCAGCTTTTGCGCCAGCGTGCTGGCCGGTGGATCGCCCGCGCGGCCGCCGGCGTACTGCGCCTGGCCGATGTGGATCTTGCCGGCGAGGAAGGTGCCGGCGGTCAGCACCACGCTGCGGGCGCTGAAGGTGAGGCCCATCTGGGTGACCACGCCGCAGACGCGGCCGCCCTCGATGATCAGGTCGTCCACCGCCTGCTGGAACAGTTCGAGGTTGGGCTGGGTCTCCACCATGTAGCGGATCGCCGCCTTGTACAGGGCGCGGTCGGCCTGGCAGCGGGTGGCGCGCACGGCCGGACCTTTCGAGGCGTTCAGGGTGCGCCACTGGATGCCGGCGCGGTCGGCCGCATGCGCCATCGCACCGCCCAGCGCGTCGATCTCCTTGACCAGGTGGCCCTTGCCGATGCCGCCGATGGCCGGGTTGCAGCTCATCTGTCCGATCGTCTCGATGTTGTGGCTGAGCAGCAGGGTGCGCGCGCCCGTGCGGGCGGCGGCCAGCGCGGCTTCGGTGCCGGCGTGGCCACCGCCGATCACGATGACGTCGTAACGGGTCGGGTGGTGCATCAAACTGACCTGAGCGTGCAAAAAGTGACGAAACGGGGCGACATGGTAACGCCATCAAGGGTTTGAGCGCCCGACCCGACGGATGGCACGCTTCCTGCTTTGAATACGGCAGCACTTTCCAGGGCAGACGCTGCGCGACTACGCGCGCCGAGATCGAACTGACAGGGGTTCGATCGCGTACCGGGAAAGGAAGCAAGACGGCACCCCTCGGGGTGCCGTCGTCTTTTGTGCCATCCGAACCGCTCTGATGCCTCCGGATCGACCAAATGACGAGGCCCCGCGGTGGTGGCCGCGGGGCCTCGTGCTTTTAGATCTGGCGCTCGGCGGTCTCAGGAACAGGGGGAATCCAGGATGACCGTATTGCCGAACGCCAGAAACCGGAAATTCGCTGAAACGAAAGCAGCGTCTGCCGTCTCGTGGTGCGGGTCGATATTCACCGAAAATGCGTGAACAAAGGGTGACTGAAAAGGAGTTTTGTGTCCGATCACGGCAGCTGATGACGTGCTGCGTCAGTCGTGTGATCCATGCCCGGAAAAACTGTGATGCACATCACACATGGCATGGCGGTTGCATCCATTTCGCTACCAACCACGAAGGGGATATGTCATGGACATGAGCTTCGATTTCCAGCCCGTCTATCCGCATCATGACCTGCTGGTCGAACTGGGTCAGGTCGAAATGGACATCGACGAGCTGTACGACCGCAATGACAGCGAGCGTGACGCGCTGCAGCCCGACCTGGAATCGCGCATGCAGAGCCTGCTGGACGCGCTCGATCATCTGGCCGTCTGAATGAAAGACCCCGCCCACGTGCGTGGTGACACCACCACGCACCGCAGGGCGAGATACCGGGGCAGCCCCACTGCGCGGCACCCCGTCGACGGTCAGTGATTCAACACGCTGCCGATGATTTCGGCGAGGTTGCGGGACAGCCCGCGATGCGCCGCCAGCTCCACGATCACCGTACGCGCCGCCTCGCGCCGCCGCGACTCCAGCCGCTGCCAGCCATTGAATGCCGTGGCCAGTCGCGCCGCGACTTGCGGATTCAACGCATCCAGCGACACCAGGCGCTCGGCCAGCAGGCGATAGCCGGCACCATCGATGCGATGGAAGCCGCTGGGGTTGTTGCGCACGAACGCGCCCAGTAGCGACTGCACCCGGTTCGGATTCTTCAGCGTGAACGCGTCGTCGCGCTCCAGCAGTTGCACGCGCTCAAGCGCGGGCTCGCCCGGCAACTGCGCCTGCACCGCAAACCACTTGTCCAGCGCCAGCGCATCGCCGGCATGACGTGCGCGGTATTCGAGCAGGGCCGTGGACGCCTGCGGCGCGCCACCGCGCACCAGCACGGACAGCGCGGCGAGGCGATCGGTCATCCCCGGCGCGTCGCGGAACTGTGCAGCCGCCAGTTCGGCCGCGCCGTCACGGTCCAGCAAAGCCAGCAATTCCAGCACGCGGCGCTTGAGCCTGCGACGCGCCTGGCTGACGGCATCCAGCGCGATGCTGGTGTGCGCGGCCAGCGCGGCGTAGCGCTGGCGCAGGGCGTCGGCGCCCAGGCGCGCGGCCAGCCGCTGCTGCAGTTCCTGGCGCAACTGGTGAATGCGCTGCGGATCGATCGCCGACTCGCGCTCGGCCAGTTCCACCTCGCCCGGCGGGGTCAGCAGGTCGGCCAGCAAGGCGTCGTCGATCGTGGCGTTGCCGAACAGCGAGGCCAGCGCATCGCACCAGGCCAGCAAGGCGTCGGACGCGTTGCCGTCGCGCAGGTTCTCGTAGGCGCGCGCCGCCAGTTGCTGGCCGGCTTCCCAGCGGTTGAAGCCGTCGATGTCGTGGGCCAGCAGCAGGGCCAGCTCGTCCGGCGCGTAGTCGCACTCCAGCACCACCGGCGCGGAAAAGCCCCGCAGCAGCGACGGCACCGGCGCGGTGACCACGTTGGTGAACACGAAGTCCCGCTCGGCCTGATCCAGCACCACCACCATCTCGTTCGATGATCCGGACGTCTGGCCGTCCAGATGCAGGGGCAGCATGTCGCCGTGGCGGGTGAACAGCGCCAGCTTCACCGGGATCGGCAGCGGCGGCCGTGCCTCGGCGCCGTTGCCGCCAGGCGCGCGCTGGCCCAGGCTCAGCGTGTAGGTATGCGCGGCTGCGTCGTACTGGCCGTGAGCCTTCAGTCGCGGCGTGCCGGCCTGGCCATACCAGGCCAGGTACGGGGTGAGGTCGGTGCCGTTGGCTTCGCCCAGCGCGGCGAGGAAGTCCTCGATCGTGGCGGCGCGGCCGTCGTTGCGCTCGAAATACCGGTCCATGCCGCGACGGAAGCCGTCCTGACCCAGCGCACCGGCCAGCATGCGCACCAGCTCCGAGCCCTTCTCGTAGACGGTGGCGGTGTAGAAATTGTTGATCTCGCTGTACTGCGCCGGGCGCACCGGATGCGCCAGCGGGCCGGCGTCTTCGGGGAACTGGGCGCGACGCAGCAGCGACACGTCCTCGATCCGCTTCAGCGGCGCCGAGTTCATGTCGGCCGAGAAGCTCTGCTCGCGGAACACGGTGAGCCCTTCCTTCAGGCTCAGCTGGAACCAGTCGCGGCAGGTGACGCGGTTGCCGCTCCAGTTGTGGAAATACTCGTGGGCGACTACCGCTTCGACGTGGCGGTACTCGTCGTCGGTGGTCGAATCCGGATCGGCCAGCAGGCACTTCGCGTTGAAGATGTTGAGGCCCTTGTTCTCCATCGCGCCCATGTTGAAGTCATGGGTGGCGACCACGTGGAACACGTCCAGGTCGTAGTTGCGGCCGTAGGCCTGCTCGTCCCAGCGCATCGAGCGTTCCAGCGCGTCCATCGCGTAGTGGCAGCGGTCGATCGCGTCGGCCTCGGCCCAGATCTTCAGCTGCACCGCGCGACCGTCGGCGGTGACGTAGTCGCGCTCCAGCACTTCAAGCCGGCCGGCGACCAGGGCGAACAGGTAGCTCGGCTTGGGATGCGGGTCGACGAAGCGCGCCCAGTGCCGGCCGCCCTCGAGCTCGCCGGCGCCATCCGGATTGCCGCCGGCCAGCAGCACCGGGAACCGCTCGCGATCGGCACGCAGGGTGACCGTGTAACTGGACAGTACGTCGGGCCGGTCGGGGAAGAAGGTGATGTGGCGGAAGCCCTCGGCCTCGCACTGGGTCAGCAGGAAGCCGGCCTCGCGCGAGCCGGACAGGTACAGGCCTTCCAGCGCGGTGTTCGCCGCCGGGCGCAGCCGCACACGGGTCTCCAGCACGCTGCCGTCGTGGGCGCCGTCGACTTCCAGCACGTTGCCGGCGTAGCGGTAGGCGGTGGCCGGCAACGGCACGCCATCGAGGCTGATCGACAGCAGTTGCAGGTTTTCGCCGTCAAGGCGCAGCGGCGCATCCTGCGCGGGGTCGCGGCGCAGGCGCAGGCGCGAACGCAGTTCGCTGGCGTCGATGCCAAGGTCGAAATCCAGCTCGACCGTCTCCACGCGCCAGGCTGGCGCACGGTAGTCGCAAAGACGGATCAAGGCCGGGGCGGCTTGCTCGGGGAGTGCATGCATGGGGGAGAGATGGGGCGTGGGGAACGAAAAGGATACCATGCACCTGTTAAACCACAGGAAAATCCCATGGGTGCGACGCGCTACACCGCCCGGCTCAGCCGCCTTGGCGATCAGGACATCGTGGTGCTGACCGACGTCGACGGCGGTCGCTGCATCCGCATCGCGCGACGTGGCGCGGCCCTGCTCAGCTTCGAGGCCGATGTCGACGGCACAACCCGCGACCTCGCCGCCGGCTATGAAGACGCCAGCGAGATCGTGCACCGGCCGGGTTCGCGCTTCGCGATCATGGTGCCGTTCGCCGGCCGCATCGCCGATGCGCGCTACGACTTCGACGGCCAGCCGCAGGATCTCGATCCGGGCGTCACTGGCGCCGATCGGGCCAGCCGCCACGGCTTCGTCCGCGACGCGGTGTTCGAGGTCGCCGATCTCGGTGCGGACGACGATGCCGCCCGGGTCACCTTGCGCACCAGCGCGATCCGCCCGCAACCGGGTTATCCGCACGCGATCGACCTGGCGGTGACGTTTGTTCTCGACTACGCCGGGCTCACCCTGGAGGCCGTCATGCGCAACGTCGGCGACAGCGCGGCGCCATGCTTCTTCGGCTGGCACCCGTACTTCCGCGTGGCCGATGGCGAGGTCGACGACTGGCAGCTGCAGATTCCCGCGCAGACCCTGATCCGCACCGGCGCCGACCTGATCGCGCTGGCCGGCGCCGAGGCATATGTACCGCTGGACGCTGCGCCGGCGCTGGATTTCCGCCGGCCGCGGCTGCTCGACGACAGCATCCTCGACCAGGGCTACACCGACCTGGCGGCCGACGCCGATGGCCGCATCCGCACCCGCCTGGTCGACCCGGCCAGCGGCTTCGCCATCGCGGTATGGCAGGAGCGCGGCGTGATGCATGCGTTCACCGCCGACACGGTGAGTCGCGATGCGCGCCGCGCGATCGCGCTGGAGCCGATGGAATGCATGGCCGACGCGTTCAACCGTCCCGAATGCGCCGCGGCGATCCGGCTGGGGCCCGGCGCCGAGCGCATCTTCCGCTGTGGCGTGGAGATCGAATCGTGAAAGATGCCCTGCCGCGTTTCGACGACATCCGCGATGCCGCCGCACGCATCGCACCGCACGCGCGACCCACCCCGATCCTGCGCAGCGCCCGGCTGGACGCGCTGGCCAACGCCGAGCTGCACTTCAAGGGCGAGCACCTGCAGCGTGGCGGCGCGTTCAAGTTCCGCGGCGCCTGCAATGCCGTGTGGTCGCTCGACGACGCCACGGCGGCGCGCGGCGTGGTCACCCATTCCTCAGGCAACCACGGCAACGCGCTGGCGCTGGCCGCGGCCACCCGCGGCATCGCCGCCCACGTGGTGGTGCCCGAGGGCGCGGTGCGCGCCAAGCTGGAGGCGATCGAGCGCGCCGGCGCGATCCTGCATCGCTGCGCGCCGACCCAGGCGGCCCGCGAGGCGAAGTGCGCCGAGGTACAGCGCGACACCGGCGCCGAGCTGGTGCATCCGTATGCCGACACGCGGGTGATGGCCGGGCAGGGCACGCTCGCCCTCGAACTGCTGCAGCAGGCCGGCGCGCTGGACGCGCTGATCACCCCGGTCGGCGGCGGCGGCCTGGCCAGTGGCGTGGCGATCGCCGCCCACGGCATCGACCCGGCGCTGGCCCTGTTCGGCGCCGAGCCGCTGGGCGCCGACGACGCGGCGCGCTCGCTGGCCCAGGGCACGCGGGTCACCAGCGTGGTGCCCGATACCGTCTGCGACGGCCTGCGCGCCCTGGTCGGCGAGCGCAACCTCGACGCGCTGCGCGCTCATCATGTCGAGGTGATCACGGTCAGCGACGCGGAGACCATCGCGGCGATGCAGTTGCTGTGGTCCGAGCTGAAGCAGGTGGTCGAAGTGTCCAGCGCCACCGTGCTGGCGGCGATCCTGCAGCAGCCGCAACGCTTCGCCGGCAAGCGCGTCGGCGTGGTGCTGACCGGTGGCAACGTGGATCTCGCCGCGTTGCCGTGGTGATCAGGCGCGGCGTTTCGCACCCACGCCGCTGACCGCCACCAGCCCGGCCAGCACGAACACGATGCCGAGCAGCTCCATCATCGACGGCTGCTCGTGCAGGATCAGCCAGGCCAGCAGCACGCTGACGATCGGAACGCCCAGGCTGGAAATGCTGGCCACCGTGGTCGGCAGCCGCTGCAGCACGATCGACCACAGCCACCAGGCCAGGCTGGAAGCCAGCAGCACGCTGTAGGCCAGCCCCGCGACGAAGGCCGCGTTCCACTCGATCGCCCGCTCGGGCACGGCCAGCGCGATCGCGCCCAGCGCCACGCCGCCCAGCAGCATCTGCCACGCGGTGAGGTTGAGCACCGACGGCGCGTGCCGCTGGAACATCCGCTTGCTGAGCACCGTGCCGGCCGCCCAGGCCGCGCCGCCGGCGATCGCCAACGTGGTGCTCAGCGCGCTGCCCAGGTCATGCCACGGTTCGATGATGCAAAGCAGCCCGATCGCCGCCAGCCCCACGCCGATCCAGTGGCGTCGCGTGGGCCGGTCGCCCAGCACCAGCCAGGCCAGCAGCACCGCCCAGAACGGCATGGTGTAGGCGAGCAGGGCGACATGGCCGGCGCCACCGCCGATCAGCGCCCATTGCTCCAGCCCCTGGAACGCGGTGGTCTGGCACAGCCCGATCAGCAGGGTGGGCAACAGCGGCGGTGGCCGCAGCGATTGCCGCGACAGCAGCAGCGCGCCGAACAGCACGGCAGCGCCGAGCAGGTAACGCAGCGCCGCGAAATGGAACGGGCCGGCATACGCCAGCACCTGTTTCATCACGACCCAGCTGTACGCCCAGATCAGGATGGTGACGAACAGCGCGGACAGCGCGCCGCGTGAGGGCGAGGGCGACATGGGAAACCGGGCGCGGATGGGGCGACAAGTCTAGCGGGCTGGGTTAGCTTGTGCGGCACCTCGTGAGCACAAGCCAGCCATGACCAGGACCACCGAACCGCACCGTTGCCAATGGGCCGCCGCCGGCGACGCCCTGATGCGCGACTACCACGACACCGAATGGGGCACGCCGCTGCACGACGACCGCGGCCTGTTCGAGTTCCTCTGCCTGGAAGGTGCCCAGGCCGGCCTGTCGTGGCGCACCGTGCTCAACAAGCGCGACAACTACCGCAAGGCCTTCCACGATTTCGAGATCGCCCGGGTGGCTGCGATGACCGATCGCGAGCTGGAAAAATGCCTGCTCGACCCCGGCATCATCCGCAACCGCCTCAAGGTCTCCTCGGTCCGCGACAACGCCGTCGCCGCGCAGAAGGTGATCGGGGAGTTCGGCAGTCTGGACGTCTGGCTGTGGTCCTTCGTCGACGGCAAGCCGCTGCGCAATCGCTGGCGCGAGCAGGCCGAGGTGCCGGCCAGCACCGAACTGTCCGACCGCATGAGCAAGACGCTGAAGAAGCGCGGCTTCCGCTTCGTGGGCACCACCATCTGCTACTCGCTGCTGCAGGCCACCGGGATGATCAACGATCACCTGGTGGGCTGCTTCCGGCACAGGGCCTGCACGGAAGCTTGAGTCGCCGGGCCACAGGCTGAACCTTCGAATCCCCGGAGTCTTCGCATGCGCAATCTGGATTTCAGTTCGTGGCACGGGCTGCTCACGACGCTGCTCGGGCTGGCGGTGATCACCCTGATCGGCGTCGGCATCCGCCTGCTGGCGATGCAGACGATCCAGCAGCGGCGCGAGCGCGAGAACCGGCAGATCAACGAACGCCTGCGCACGCTGATCGCGGCGTACAAGACGCTGGGCGGCTCGTTCACCGGGAACCTCGCGGTCGACCCCAGCCACCTGCGAGACCTGCGCCGCCGGGCCGAGCCGGACGGCACTTCGGCGGCTGAACCGATCGGTCACGAAGGCGCCGGCAGCGACCGTTCGCGCCGCATCCGCGATGCGGTCGAGGCGGCGTTGTCGGACATCATCCTGCTGGGCACCGAAGAACAGGTGCAGCTGGCGGCGAAGGCCGCCGCGGACATGGTGGCCGGGCGTCCCGCCCACATGGCCGAACTGGTCGCGTCGCTGCGCAACTTCATCCGCCGGGTGCTGGACCTGGAACCGGTACCCTCCGGCCTGGCCATCCCGCAGCAGGGGCCGACCCGGATACCTGCATCGCGCGGCAAGGGCGACGGCGGTGCGAAGGATGGCGCCAGGGGAGGCGGCGGCAAGGGCATGGGCGGCGGTGCGGGCGGCATGGGCCTCGGCGCGAGCGGCGGCGATGACGACCACGAGCCGCGTCACTGAAGGCGTGGTGCCGGCGCTGATGTGAGCCACGCGGCGAGCGGTGCCGGCAGTAGGCGACCGACCCCGCTGCAGGCATCATGGCCGTCGTTGCCCCGTCGGCCCCACCCGTGTCCCCACGTTCCGACTACGCCCCGGTGTTGTTCGCCGTCGCCATGCTGCTGGTCAGCATGGTGTCGTACCAGTGCGGCGCCGCGCTGGCCAAGCAGCTGTTTCCGCTGATCGGTGCGCAGGGCGCCACCGCATGCCGGCTGGGTCTGGGCGCACTGATCCTGCTGCTGGTGCGGCGGCCGTGGCGTTCGCCGCGGCGCGTGCGCGACGTGCGTGCGCTGTGGGGTTACGGGCTGTCGATCGGCGCGATGAACCTGGTGTTCTACATGTCGCTGCGCACGATCCCGCTGGGCATCGCGGTGGCGCTCGAGTTCACCGGACCGCTGGCGCTGGCGCTGTTCGGTTCGCGTCGCTGGCTGGATTTTGCGTGGATCGCCCTGGTGCTGGCGGGACTGGCCCTGCTGTTGCCGTTGCGCGGGCAGGCGCACGCGCTCGATCCGATGGGCGTGATGTACGCGCTGGCCGCCGGCGTGGGCTGGGCGCTGTACATCGTGCTGGGCCAGAAGGCGGGCGCGGCGCACGGCGCGGACACGGTGACCCTGGGCAGCTGCATCGCGGCGCTGCTGGCCATCCCGTTCGGCGTCGCGCACGCCGGCAGCGCACTGTTCGCCCCCGCGTTGCTGCCGCTGGCGCTGGGCGTGGCCGTGCTCAGCTCGGCCCTGCCGTACTCGCTGGAGATGCTGGCGCTGACCCGCCTGCCCACGCGCAGCTTCGGTACCTTGCTGAGCCTGGAACCGGCCATCGCGGCACTCGCCGGCGTGGGCTTCCTCGGCGAACACCTGAGCGTGCTGCAGTGGCTGGCGATCGTGGCGATCATCGTCGCCGCGGCCGGCACGGCGCTCAGCGTGCGCCGGCCGGTGGCCGAGCCGCCGCCCAACTGAGCGTCCGCCTTCGTCTCGTCGACGGCAGCGCACGGCTCGTCGCACGACGCTCGCCGCAGCGGCATGCCGCCGGCTTCAATGCGGTCTCGACCCCACTTCAGGAGAGACGCATGCGGAAGATCATGGTGGTTTCCGGTTTGCTGGCCGGCCTGGCCTGCGCCGGCGTGACTGGCCCGGCGCGGGCAACGGACGATGCCGCGGCGCAGGCGCAGATCGGCCAGCTGGTGAAGCACTTCCAAGCCGCGATCATCGCCCACGACAAGACCGCGCTCGAAGGCATGTTCGTGGCCGAGGGCGGTTCCTGGTTCGAGGTGCTGGGCGAAGATGCGTACCGGCACATCAAGGCGAGAAAGCCGGATCTGTCGCGCGTCCACGCCGACGACCATCGCCACTTCGCGGCCTTCATCGGCGACAGCAAGCAGCCGATCGAGGAGCAGTTTTCCAACGTGCGCATCCAGACCGACGGCGCGGTGGCGTCGGTGTATTTCGATTTCGTGTTCCTGGTCGATGGCAAGCGCAACAACGTGGGCAGCGAAACCTGGCAACTGGTGCATACGGGCGAAGGCTGGAAGATCAGCGCGATGGCCTATTCGAGTTACCCGGATCGCACGCGCTAAAGTGGCGGGCAAGGTGCGGCTCGCGCGCCGTTTCTCAGGAGTCCGCATGATGCGTGTCGCCGCCGCCCGCGATGGGGCGGCCTCCATCTGGCTGCCGTGGCTGGCCGGCGCGCCGCTGGTGCTGTGCATGACGGTGATGGCCTTGCCGGAGATCGGCCACGAGCATGCGCTGGCGTTTCGCGGCGTCTATACGATCGCCTACCTGCTGTGGACCTTGCCGCTGGCCGTCGTGCAACGCTCGCTGCAGCGTCGCGTGAGCTGGCCACTGACCGTGTTCGCCCTGCTGGCGCTGACCTATCTGATGTCGATCGCCAACAACGCGATCGCCCTGCTGCTCGCCGTGCACTGGAAGGCCGTGCCGGCCTACGACTGGCATCGTCTGTTCGGCGGGCTGGATGGCTGCTGGCTCGCGCTGATCGCGTTCTGTGCGATCCATGCGGTGGTCGATCGCTACCAGGCGTTGCAGGCCGAGCGCAGCCGCGTCAGCGAAGCGCTGGCGCTGGCCCGTGACGCCGAGCTGCGCGCGTTGCGCTACCAGTTGCACCCGCACTTCCTGTTCAACACGCTCAACGCCATTTCCACCCTGGTCGCCGAACAGCGCGGCGCGGATGCGAACCGCATGCTGGCGCGGCTGGCCGACCTGCTGCGCGCCACGCTGGAACGCGGCGAGGTGAACGAGATTCCGCTGGCCGAGGAGTTGGCCCTGACCGGCCACTACCTGGACATCGAGAAGATCCGCCTGGGTTCGCGACTGACGGTGGATCTGCGCGTGGGCGCCGACCTGTTGCAGGCGGCGGTGCCGGCGCTGTTGCTGCAACCGCTGGTCGAGAACGCGATACGCCACGGCATCGCGCCGCGCAGCCACGGCGGCCGGCTGAAGTTGCAGGTGGAGCGCGTGGGCGGGCAGCTGCAGCTGCGCATCGACAACAACGGCGTGGCCTCAGCGGTCGATGCGAGGGCCACGCCGCGGCCGGCGATCGGCCTGCACAACGTGCGCGAGCGGCTGGCCCATCTTTACGGCAGCGCGCACGAGTTCGACTTTGCGCTGGCAGCGGACGGGGATTGCAGCGTGCGGATCACGATGCCGTTCCGCCCGATGACGGTCGCCGCGTGAGCCTGCGTGTGCTGATCGTCGACGACGAGCCGCTGGCGCGTGCCGGCGTCCGCGCCCGGCTGGACGGCCATGCCGACGTCAGCGTGATCGGCGAGTGTGGCGATGGCGCGTCGGCGCTGGCCTCACTGCGCTCGCAGCCGCCGGACCTGCTGTTCATCGACGTGGAGATGCCGGGGCTGAGCGGCCTGGAGGTGCTGGAAGCGCTGGCACCGGAGCAGCGCCCGCTGACCGTGCTGCTGACCGCCTACGAGCAGTTCGCGCTGCGCGCCTTTGAACTGCGCGCGCTGGACTACCTGCTCAAGCCGGTCGACGAGGAGCGCTTCGCCGATGCGCTGGAGCGGGCGCGCGACATGCTGGCCTTGCGTCGGGGTGAGGGCGCTGGCGTGCAGGCGCCGTGTCATGCCACGCGCTTCCAGGTGCGCCTCGGTCACCGCGTGCAACTGGTGCTGGCCGAAGAGATCGACTGGATCGAGGCGCAGGGCGACTACGCCGGCCTGCACGTGGGCGCGCACATGCACCTGTTGCGTGAGCCGCTGCAACGGCTGGGCACCCGGCTCGACCCGGCGCAGTTCGCGCGCATCCACCGCTCGACCATCGTGCGGCTGGATCGGGTGGCCGAGATGCAGGCGCTGTCCAACCGCGATCATCTGCTGCGCCTGCGCGACGGCACCGTGCTGCGTGCCAGCCGCACTCATGTCGATGCGCTGCGGGCGGCCTTGCTGACGGGCGAACCCGCCTAGCACCCGCCACACGATTGCCCGCCGGTTGCCCCGGTTTTGCCCTTATCGACGCGGGCCGTCTGGTCAGACTCGCAACCTTCCACGTTTCACCCCGATACCAGGAAACCTCATGCAGCGACTCCCCGGACTGGACCTGCTGCGCAGCTGGGCGATCGTCTGGGTGATGCTGTTCCACTCCTACATCGTGGGCGGCGTCGGCGAGCATTTTTCCTGGCTGTCGAACTACGGCTGGATGGGCGTGGACCTGTTCTTCGTGCTCAGCGGCTACCTGATCGGCTACCAGTTGCTGGCGCCGCTGGCGCGGGGCGAGCCGCTGGCGTGGCGGGATTTCTATCGCCGCCGGGCGTTCCGCATCCTGCCGGCGTTCCTGGTGGTGCTGGCCATCTATGTTGCCATCCCGACGTTGCGCGAAGCGCCCGGCCTGCAGCCGGCATGGCAGTTCCTCAGCTTCACCCTCAACCTGCTGATCGACTACCAGCACAACCAGGCGTTCTCGCACGCATGGTCGCTGTGCGTGGAGGAACATTTCTACCTGCTGTTCCCGTGGCTGGCGTTCTGGATGACGCGCCGGCCGTCCACGCACCGCATGGTGGCCTTGGGGCTGGCGGTGGTCGCCTTCGGCATGATCGTACGCGGCTACGTCTGGCTGCACGACATGGCGCCGGTGCGCGACCAGGACGGTCCGGCGTTCGGCCTGCGTTTTGTCGAAGGCATCTACTACCCCACATGGGCGCGGCTGGATGGCTTGCTGGCGGGCGTGGCGCTGGCGGCGCTGCGGATCGGCCGGCCGCAGCTGTGGCGTCGCTGGCAGGCACGTCGCAGCCTCCTGCTTGTGGCGGGCATCGCCGTCTTCGCTCTGGCGCTCTGGCTGTTCCACGATCGCCTCGGCTTCTGGCCGTCCGTGCTGGGCTACCCGCTGCTGTCGATTGCGCTGGCGCTATGCGTCGCTTCTGCCACGGCATGGCCGGCGCATTGGTCGATTCCCGGTGCGGGCTGGCTGGCGCGAACTTCCTACAGCCTTTATCTGAGCCACAAACTGGCGCTGCATGCGGTGGCGACGTGGGTCGTGGGGCCTTGGCACGTGCACGGAATGGCAGCGTTCGCGCTGTACGCCGCCGGGGTGCTGAGTGTGGGCGCTGCATTGCATTACGCGGTGGAGCGGCCGTTCCTGCGCTGGCGTGAGCGCATCGATACCCGCCAACCGATCGGCGCCGCGCGGGCTTCCATCACCTCATGATGCGTCGCGGCCTTCGCACTAATCCGAACCGATGGTCCGTCGCACCATCGGCATGATCCGACGGCTCACTGGCACGACGGCTCCCGTGCTGATGCGCAGCTGGCCTACGCCGGAAGATTCCCGGCGGAGCGACTCGACGAAGGCGGTATTGACGATATGCGAGCGATGCACGCGCAGGAAAGCAGACGGCAGCTCCCTTTCCATCTCGTTGAGGCTGCCGTTGTGCAATCGCTTGCTGCCGTCGGCGAAGGCGAGTTCGACATAGTCTCCCGCGCCGCTGCAATGGGTGATCTGGTCGGTTGAAACGAGCTCGATGCGACCGGTGTCGACAATCCGGATCGTCTGCGATGGCAGCTGCTTTGGGGTGCGCGCCTGGTCCAGTGCGGCCTCGAGCTGCCGCGCGTGACTGGCCAGCGCGATCCCCAGCTTCTGTTCACGGGCAAGCACGGCGGCCTGCTGTGCGAACAGGAACAGCAGCAGTGCCGCGACCAGGTAGAAGAAGGCGACGTCGAGAAACTTTCCACCCAGGAAGAGGCTGAGTGCGCCGAACACGACCAGCGCAACGCAGTACACGGCAGCCCCTGGCTTGTGCTTCCACGACCAGCATGCGGTGCCCAGCGCGCAAGACAGCACCGGGCACAGCATCGCAAGCAGGGCCTTGCCGTCATAGGAAGCGGTCAGCACCACCCCTGCCACGGTCACCAACACGACCACCGCGAACGACAGCCACGGTCGTCGCGGCTGGAACCTGCGAATGACATGGGCGGTCAGGCACAGCCCGAACCCGAGTGAGCACAGAACGATCAGCACCAGCCGCAGATCGTGGAACGGATAGCGATAGGCCAACAAGCCGCGTGAGGCTTCGGCCAGCAATTGCCCGGCGGCGAACAGCGAGATCAGGCAAAGCAGCGCCGCGCCCGCACGGTCGCCCCCGCGAAATGTCCCGACGCCGAAGTACAACGCGCCCAGCAGGAAGATGCCGAAGGTACCCAGCGAAGGCCAATAGGCGCGGAGAATCAGGTCCGTCGGGTCGGTATACGTGCCGATCATCAACGCCTGCATGGGTGAGTCCAGGCGAAGGAATCCCGAGACCCCCGACAGCTGCAGGGCGATCTCGTTGGCGCCCGCGTGGAGCAGGCCTGACGGAATCGGGATCACCGCATCCATCCGGCCCGGCGTCTCGCTGCGCCGACCGGCTCCGGGCCGGCCATTGCTGCCGATCAAGCGGCCGTTCACCCACGCGGTACTCGCCGCCTTGCCGGAAATGAACAGGCCCAGCGGGGGCGACTGTTCCAGCATGCTGCGGGGAACGGCAACGGTTGCCCGAAGCCAGAGCGTGCCGTGTTGGGGATCGACCGTCGGGATCTTCTCGGTCCGGCAGCCCGGAGCAGAGAAATCCGGCGGTGCGGTTTCGGCTTGCTGCGCCTGGCAAGTGATGACGTTGTCCACGTCGATCCACTGCGTCGATTGCGCCGCCGCCGATAACGGCAGCCAGGGCAGACACAGGCAAAGAAAAAGCGCGAGGCGGGAAATAGTCGACATACCGTCGGGCGAATATACCGTGCCGCCGTCAGGACGATGGCCGCCGCTCACCGAACCGACGCCGCCGTTGGCAGATCGGCCAGCGGTCGAGGCATCCGGCGCGCTTAGGCTGGCTCCATTCCATCAACGACCTGGAGCCTTCCCATGACGCATGCCCCCGTAAAACGCGCCGGCCTGAAACAGGCACTCATTGCCGTTGCCTGCCTCTGCCTGTTCGGCGCAGCCAGTGCGACAACACCCAAGGCGGTCGCCCAGACCTTCGTCTTCAAGAGCGTCGACGGGCAGACCACCGAGGCGATCCACGGTTCGTTCCAGGTGCCGGAGAACCGCGCCGATCCGCACAGCCGCATGCTGACCCTGCGCTATGTCCGCTTCCCGGCCACTACCAGCAAGCCAGGGGCGCCGATCGTCTATCTGGCCGGTGGCCCGGGCGGCTCCGGTATCGAGACGGCGAAACACCGACGCTTTCCGCTGTTCATGGCCATGCGCCAGTTCGGTGACGTGATCGCCCTGGACCAGCGTGGTACCGGTGCCTCCGATGACACGCCGGTGTGCAAGGCGTCGAAGACGCCCTCGGAATCCCAAGCCCTCACCGACCAGGCCTTCGCCGCCGCCTACCGCGCCGCGGCGCTCGAATGCGCGGCGTTCTGGAAAGCCAGGGGAGTTGACCTGCGCGGCTACAACACCAACGAGAGCGTCCGCGACCTGGACGCGTTGCGTCGCCACCTGGGGGCCGGGAAGATCACGCTCTGGGGCATTTCTTACGGTACCCATCTGGCACTGGCTGCGCTCAAGTCGATGAGTCCCCATCTGGACCGCGTCGTGATCGCCAGCGTCGAAGGGCTCGACCAGACCGTCAAGCTGCCAGCGCGCACCGACGCCTATTTCGATCGCCTGCAGGCCGCGGTGGACACCAACCCTGAAGCCCAGGCGGCTTATCCCGATATCAAGGCGTTGATCGCGCGCGTCCATGGCGCGCTGCAAGCCAAGCCGGTCATGCTGCACCTGAAGGACGCCAACGGGAAGGACGCCGCTGTGCTGCTGCAGCGTCGCACCCTGCAGATGATCGAGGCCGGAGCCATCTCCGACCCTGAAGGCGCGGTGCAGATGCTCGCGGTCTATCGCGCCGCCGACGCGGGCAACTACCAGCCGATCGCGGGCATCATGCAAAAGTACTTTTCACCCGGCGCGCCACTGGAAATGCAGGCGATGCCGCTGGCCATGGATGTGGCCTCCGGCATCGACGAAAAGCGCCTGGCGCTGGTCGAGCAGCAGGCCCGCACCGCGCTGCTCGGCGACCTTCTCAACTTCCCGATGCCGCAACTCGGCGGCGTGCTTCCGCAGCTCGATCTTGGCGATGCGTTCCGCACGGCGCCGCACAGCCACGTGCCAACCCTGCTGCTCAGCGGAACCCTGGATGGGCGCACCTATCCCGACAGCCACCGCGAAGCTACCGCAGGCCTGGACCACCTGCAGGCGATCACGGTGGTCAATGCCGGCCACAACCTGTTCATGGCGACACCGCAGGTCACGACGGCGATCGAGCGTTTCATGCGCGGCGAACCGGCGGCATCAACGCAGATCATCGCGCCGCTGCCTGATTTCAAGCCGGTGCTGCCGCCGTCGAAGAAATGAAGCGGTGGGTCGTGCCGGCCTCAGGCAAGACCGAAGGCCGGCTTCGCGCTACTTTCGTCGCGAGCCACGCAACGAATCGAGTGAGAACGTGGCGACTTCTCCGCCCGGCACGCGACGCGGCTGGCCGATCGGCGGGCCCCAGGCGTGGGCGCTGACCACTTCCCAGGTGGCCGGGATGCGGCCGTCCACGCGCATCGTTTCGTAGGCGGCCAGCATGCGCTGGTAGCGCGCCTTGCCGGTGAGGCCGCGCGAGCGCACGCGGTCGGCGTTGGTTGCGCCCAGGCCTTGCAGTTCTTCCAGCAGTTTGCGTGGTTCGCTGTAGGTGAGGGTGTAGCGGGAACAGTCAGAGGGTCACCATTTCGCCGTCCGTGTCAACACCGTCAGAGGGTCATGTCTTGCTTTAACACGTCACGGGGTGTTGATTACCAGCCATCTTCTGCAATGCCCGGATGGTCATGCGGCAAAGCAAAGCCTGATGCTGAGGCTTTTTCAGCAAGAATGTTTAGTAGTTCATGGATTTAATGCCACATGGTAAATCGTGTAAAGATGTTCCTCTGTACAAACTCCGTACAGCACCATAACCCCGAAATTTTTCGCCACAGAGTCAAGCGCTTGGTCAACGGTCAAATTGGTCATCGAGGCAGGAATGTGAGGCGTACCCTCGATCGAATTTTCTCCCAGAGATATACGAAGAGGTGGGCCGTCCGGGTAAAAATGAAGCTTCCGCTCAACATCATCTACTTCCTTGTTGTCCATGATGCGCCATAAAGCGAGGCTTTCGGTATACCGCTGGGACTGATCGAAGGTCAGGGCAGCAAGTTTCGTTTTGAGAAGTGCAACGGGTGGCCGCCCTATTACGATTCTAATAATCCCATCCGGGCCATCTGAAATATTAACGTTGTCGTCATTCCGAAAAATATCCCGAACCGCGGAAATCGCGGTGCTGCTTCGAGATGGCGGCAGTACGCGAACATGCGGAAACGAAACCGCGTAATAATCACCATATTTTTTACACGGCCCTAGGTAATAAATCCGAGCCACCCTTCCTGTAGATTTTAGGATGGGCTTGAGGTAGGCCAGCATGGCTTCTTGGTTCGCCTCATTTTCCGACCATGTTGTCCGTTGCTCTAACGGAGACGCTTCCAGATCATTGAATCCCGATCCCCACGTAATCACGATAACTAATAGCATGGCCCATCGCATATCTAATCTCCTAAATTTCAAGGCGTCACTGTCGTCGTGGTGATAGTTGCCTGCCGGTTTTCATGGGTTACGGAATCAGAGGAGACGGAGGTAATTGAATCTCGATCCTTGATCTTGGTCGCCATGTGGGCGGCAGGCCGCCGCCCTTCCCGGCGTTATTCTCCACCATGCATCGAAACCGCTCATCTCCATCAGTGGATCACAGGCCAGCCCAGGATGCGTGTGCACGCTTGACCAGCGATAGTCTTGCGGGCTGGCAGCCATGGCAGCTCGAACGGGGTTGAGCTCGATGTAACGCATTACGGTCAACAGATAGCGCTCGGTATCGACCAGGCAGGATTTGAAGCGACCTTGCCAGAGCGTGCCACAACGCGCGTAGCGGTAGTTGAACGCCTGAACGTAACTCTGGCCGAAAAGATGGCGCCTGGATTCACGCCACGCTGAGTCACATGCAACGGAATGCCGGGCAACTCAACTCGTGGCAGGCGGGGCATCTTGGAACCTCAACCAACAAACCGGCCGCCAGCGTGAGGTTGTAGGCTGGCGCGGTCTGCTGGCGAGCGCGCCCGTCATGGGCAGGCAGGAACCGTTTAACTACCTCCGTCCCCTTAAATTCGTCCCCTTAAATTCCCGGCTCGACCGTCCGCTGTCCAGCGACGACTACATCTGCCGCACCGTGATGCTGCCCGCGTCCTATACGCCGGGGCGCTGAAGGGGCTCAGCGTCGCCGCGAGCCGCGCAGTGAGTCGATCGAGAACGTGGCTACTTCTCCGCCCGGCACGCGACGCGGCTGGCCGATCGGCGGGCCCCAGGCGTGCGCGCTGACGACTTCCCAGGTGGCCGGGATGCGGCCGTCCACGCGCATCGTTTCGTAGGCGGCCAGCATGCGCTGGTAGCGCGCCTTGCCGGTGAGGCCGCGCGAGCGCACGCGGTCGGCGTTGGTGGCGCCCAGGCCTTGCAGTTCTTCCAGCAGTTTGCGTGGTTCGCTGTAGGTGAGGGTGTAGCGGAACACGTCCAGCACGGGATCGCGCAGGCCGGCGGTGAGCATCGCGTCGCCGACGTCGTGCATGTCGAGGAAGCGCGCCACGTGCGGCTGCTGGTCCGCCTCGGCCCAGGCCGCGCGCAGTTCCATCAGGGTGTCGGGGCCGAAGCTGGAGAACGCCATGAAGCCGCCGGGCTTCAGCACGCGCATGCATTCGCCGAACAGCGCGGGCAGGTCGTCGACCCACTGGAAGCACAGGTTGGAATACAGCACGTCGACGCTGTGGTCGGCCAGCGGCAGTTGGGTGGCCTCGGCGCAGACGCGACGGAACGGCTTCAGCCAGCTGCTGTGCTGCTTCGCGGCGCGCAGCATCGGCAGCGCCAGGTCGATCGCGATCACCTCGGCCTTGGGGTATTTCTGCTTCAGCAGCGCCGTGCCGCGACCGGTGCCGGCACCGACGTCAACCACCCGCGCGGGCGTCTCCAGATAGAAATCCAGACGTTCCAGCAACGCCGCCTGCACCTCGCGCTGCAATGCGTCGTGCTGTTCGTAGCTGCTGGCGGCGTGGCCGAAGTTGCGGCGCACGCGCTGTTGATCGAGTTGGAACGTACTCATCGGATCAGGCTCATCGAACGAAAGTTGCCAGCAGCGGCTGCAGTGCCTGCACCACCGCGTCGGCATGGCCGAAGAACGGCGCATGGCCGGCCTGCTGGATCTCGGTGTAGCTGCCACCGCACTGGCTGGCCGACCATTGCATCGCCTGCGGCGGCACCAGCCGGTCACGGCGGCCGCTGATCCAGGCGCTGCGCACGCGCAGGTCGGGCAGGGCGGCGCGGCGGTCGCTGGTTTCCAGGATGCGGATGCCTTCCTGCAATACGCGCAGGTCCGGCTCGCCGCGGGCGAACACCAGTTCGCGCAGGTGGCGCAATTCGGCGCGCGGATCGGCGCTGCCCATGGTTTCCAGGGCGAGGAAACGATCGAGCGTGGCGCGGTAATCGGTTTCCAGATCACTGGCCAGTTGATGCACCAGCTGGGCATCGCTGCCGTGCGGCCAGCTGGCATCACGCACGAAACGCGGCGTGGCGCACAGCATCGCCAGCGCACGTACCTGGCGCGGCATCTCCAGCGCGGCGGTCAGTGCGATGGTGCCGCCCAGCGACCAGCCCAGCCAGATCGCCGGCGGCGTCGCGGCGGCGATCGCGGCGGCGCAGGCGCGCGGTTCCAGCGGCAGTCCGCAGTCGCGCGAGTAGCCGTGGCCGGGCAGGTCGACCACGTACATCGTGCACTGGTCCTCCAGTGCCTCGACCAGCGGTGCCAGCACGCCGCCGTGCATCGCCCAGCCGTGCAGCAGCACGAGTTGCACCGGGCCGTGGCCGCGCTGGTCGATGTACAGGCTCATGCCCCGCCCTCATGAAGCATCGCGCTTGTTGCGTTCGCCCCTTCTCCCCCTCGGGCGACCCTTGGGGAGTCCCCTTGCGGGTGAGAAGGTTGGGATGAGGGGCGGGTGCTCGCTGGGAAGTCCATCGAAGCCGGCTCTGAATCAGCTCCTTCCTCGGCGTGGCCCCTCACCCCAGCCCTCTCCCCGCGGGGGGGAGGGACTGGTACGCGCTTCGAATCAGCCTCTTCCTCAGCGTGTTCCCTCTCGTCAATCGCAGGGAGAGGAGGCGAAGGCAGGAGCGCTTTGTCTATGGCCACGCGTCCGTCGAACACGAAGCAGTCGCCCTGCCAGTGCTTGCCGTCGGTCTGTTCCAGATACTTCAGGATGCCGCCTTCGAGCTGGTAGACGTGCTGCAGGCCCAGGTTCTGCATGTGCAGTGCGGCCTTCTCGCAGCGGATGCCGCCGGTGCAGTACGAGACGATGGTCTTGCCGTCGTAGCGCGCGCGATCGGCGGCGATGGCGGCGGGGAATTCGGTGAAGCTGGCGATGCGGTAGTCGACGGCCTGCGGGAATTTGCCGAGGTCGGTCTCGTAGTCGTTGCGGGTGTCGAGCAGCACCAGTTCGCGGCCGTCGTCGTCGTGGCCTTGGTCGAGCCAGCGTTGCAGCGTGGGCGCGTCGACCGCCGGCGCGCGACCGCCTTCGGGGCGGATCGTGGGTAGGCGCATGGTGATGATCTCGCGCTTGATGCGCACGCGCAGGCGGCCGAACGGCACCTCGGCGGACAGCGATTCCTTCGGCGCGACATCGGCGAAGCGGGAGTCGTCGCGCAGGCTGGCCATGAAGCCGTCGATCTGCGCGCGGCTGCCGGCGAGGAACAGGTTGATGCCTTCGGGCGCCAGCAGGATCGTGCCCTTCAGCGCCAGCGCCTCGCAGCACGCGAACAGCCGCTCGCGCAGCGCGGGCAGGTCGTCCAGGCTGATGAACTTGTAGGCGGAGATGTTGACGATCGACATGCGGGGGAATCGGCAGAGCAGGCGGCGATTATACGGGGTCACCGCCGGCTGCCCGGGATGCGGCCGGCAGACGCAGCGTTTCCAGCGCGGCCAGCAGCCGGTCGACGTGGGCCTCCTCGTGTGCCGCGGACAGCGTGATGCGCAGCCGCGCCTGGCCCGCGGGCACGGTCGGCGGACGGATCGCGGTGACCAGCAGGCCTTGCCGCTCCAGCATCTGTGCCGCGGCCAGTGCGGCGTCGGCGCTGCCCAGCAGCAGCGGCTGGATCGCGCTGGGCGAGGTCGCCAGCGGCAGGCCGAGTTCGGCGGCACCGTGGCGGAAGCGCCTGATCATCGCCGCGAGCTTTTCGCGTCGCCACGCCTCCTTCTGCGCCAGTTGCACTGCTTCCAGCGCGGCCCCGGCCAGCGCCGGCGGCATCGCGGTGGTGTAGATGTACGGTCGCGCGAACTGGACCAGACCTTCGATCAGCGGGGCCGAGCCGGCCACGAAGGCGCCGCTGCAACCGAGCGCCTTGCCCAGCGTGGCCATCAGCAGCGGCACCTCGTGCTGGCCGAGGTTCGCGGCACCGAGGCTGCCGGCGCCGTCGTCGCCGAGCACGCCGAAGCCGTGCGCATCGTCGACCAGCAAGGTGGCCTGCTCGCGCGCGCACAGCTGGGCCAGCTCGCGCAGCGGCGCGACGTCGCCATCCATGCTGAACACGCCATCGGTGGCGAGCAGGGCGGCTGCGTTCGGGTGGGCGGCGAGTTGCCGCGCCGCGGCGTCCACGTCGGCGTGCGGATAACGCTTCAGCTCGGCGCCGCTGAGCTTCGCGCCATCGAGCAGGCAGGCGTGGTTGAGCTTGTCCTGCACGCAGAGGTCGCCGCGCGCGAGCAGTGCCTGCAGCACGCCGAGGTTGGCCATGTAGCCGGTGGAAAACAGCAGCGCCCGTTCGCGCCCGGTCCAGGCTGCCAGCGCCTCCTCCAGCTCGGCGTGTTCGCGGCGATGCCCGCAGATCAGATGCGCCGAGGTGCTGCCGACGCCTTCCTCGCGGGCGGCGCGGTTGAGCGCGGCGATCAGCTGCGGGTGTTGCGCCAGGCCGAGGTAGTCGTTGCTGCAGAACGACAGGAGGCGCCGGCCGCCGATCTCCAGCCATGGCCCCTCGGCGCGGTCGATGGTGCGCAGGCGGCGGCGCAGGTTGGCGCTTTCGCGTTCGGCCGTCTGGACGGCCAGTCGGTGAAGGAGGTCAGGGCGGGGCGTGGTCATTGTTCGGCACAGGTTGAAGAGCACCCCCTCCCAACCTCCCCCTGCGATGCAGGGGGAGGAGCCAAGCCGGTGCTGCACGCTGTGCTCCCTCCCCTGCTTGCCCCAAAGGGACTTCCTTCGGTCGCAGGGGAGGGTTGGGCTGGGGTGCTCTCAAGCCGCCGCACTGCAGCCGCAACCCTGCCCGCAGCTTTCGCCTTCGCCGATGTCCGCATGCACGGTACCCGCACTCTCGACCACGTCCATCGGATGCAGGTCGAGCCGGCGGAACAGCGCGCGATCGGCTTCCACGTCCGGGTTGCCGGTGGTCAGCAGCTTTTCGCCGTAGAAGATCGAACCGGCGCCGGCGAAGAAGCACAGCGCCTGCACCGCGTCGTCCATCTGCTGGCGGCCGGCGGACAGGCGCACGATGGACAGCGGCATCAGGATGCGCGCCACCGCGATCGCCCGCACGAACTCGAACGGATCGAGCGGCTCGGCATCGCCCAGCGGTGTGCCGGGCACCGGCACCAGCTGGTTGATCGGCACCGATTGCGGATGCTCGGGCAGGTTCGCCAGCGCCTGCAGCAAGCCGGCGCGCTGTTCGCGCGTCTCGCCCATGCCGACGATGCCGCCGCAGCAGGTCTTCAGGCCCGCGTCGCGCACCTGCTCCAGGGTGACCAGGCGGTCCTGGTATTCGCGGGTGTGGATGATCTCGCCGTAGAACTCCGGCGCGGTGTCGATGTTGTGGTTGTAGTAGTCGAGGCCGGCATCCTTGAGCTGCTGCGCGTGGCCGTCGCCGAGCAGGCCCAGCGTGGCGCAGGTTTCCAGCCCCAGGTCCTTCACCGCGCGCACGATCGCGGCGACCTTGGGGATGTCGCGATCCTTCGGTCCGCGCCATGCCGCGCCCATGCAGAAGCGGCTGGCGCCGGCGGCCCTGGCGGCGCGGGCGCGTTCCAGCACGTCGTCGACGTCCATCAGCTTCTGCGCGGCGACGCCGGTGTCGTAGCGCGCCGCCTGCGGGCAGTACGCGCAGTCCTCGGGGCAGCCGCCGGTCTTGATCGACAGCAGGGTCGACACCTGCACCGCGTTCGGGTCGTGGTGTTCGCGATGCACCGTGTGGGCGCGATGCAGCAGTTCGTTGAACGGCAGCGCGAACAGCGCGGACACCTCGGCGCGGCTCCAGTCGTGACGGAGGACGGTTTCGGCCATGGAATGCCACTCGCTTCAGGAACAAGCGCGAGAGTGTGGGAGCCGCTCCGAGGTGTGTCAACCTAACGATATCAAATGAAGTTGACGAGACTTGACCACTCCGCTCCCGCTACCATCGCGCCTTCGCGATACCAACTGGGGGCGGTCGGATGAGTGAAGGGCAAGGCAGTACGGGCAACGTGCTCGCGGCGATCTGCAGTTTTTTCATTCCCGGCCTGGGCCAGCTGGTGCAGGGGCGATTGCTCAAGGCGATCATCATGTTCGTGCTGGCGGCGGTGTTGTGGATCGTGCTGCTGGGCTGGCTGATCCATCTGTGGTCGATCCTCGACGCAGCACTGTACAAGCCCGCGCGCTGAGCCCCCGGATGAACTTCCTGGCCACGCCGTGGCGAACCCTGCAGCGCTTCGTGCTGCCCTTGCATTGCCTGCTGTGCAACGCCCGCGGCGAGCACGACATCGATCTGTGCCAGGCCTGCGCCGCCGAATTGCCCCGCAACGGCAGTTGCTGCGCGCGCTGCGCACTGCCGCTGGCCACGCCGGCGGCAGTGTGCGGCGAATGCCAGCGCAGCCAGCCACCATGGGACAGCGCGTGGGCACCCTTCCGCTACGGCTGGCCGCTGGATCGACTGGAATCGCGCTACAAGTTCTCTTCCGATCTCGCCGCTGGCCGCGTGCTGTCGATGCTGTGGCAGCGCGAACCGCAACCGTCCCGCTTGCCCCAGCTGTTGCTGACCGTGCCCCTGCATCGCAGCCGCCTGCGTCGGCGCGGCTACAACCAGGCGCTGGAGCTGGCCCGCCCGCTGGCCAGCAAGCTTGGCGTGCCGCTGTCGCATGACGCCCTGCTGCGTCGTCGCTCCACCACCGCGCAGACCGAACTCGACGCCGTCGCCCGTCGCCGCAACGTGCACGGCGCCTTCGCGCTGCGCGAAGGCGTCACCCTGCCCGCGCACGTGGCGATCCTCGACGACGTGATGACCACCGGCGCCACCCTGGCCGAATGCACCCGCGTGCTGCGCCGCGCCGGCGTGCGGCAGGTCGACGTGTGGGCGCTGGCGCGGGCAGGCAACCGCTAAGAGCGGACTACTTCACCGCCAGTGCCAGCACGATGCCGATCCACACCGCCAGGCCCAGCCAGTTGTTGTGGCGGAAGGCGGCGAGGCAGGCGTCGCGGATGCGGTCGCGGATCAGCCAGTGCTGGTAGCCGAACAGGCCGGCCGCGACCAGCAGGCCCAGCCAGTACGGCCAGCTCAGCGCGGCGCGCTGGCCGATGAAGAACATGGTCAGCAGGAAGGTGCCCATCAGCATGCCGAGGATCGGCAGGTCGGCATCGCCGAACAGGATTGCGGTGGACTTCGCACCGACCTTGAGATCGTCCTCGCGGTCGACCATCGCGTACTCGGTGTCGTAGATCACCGACCACAGGATGTTGCCGATGAACAGCAGCCAGCCGACCGGCGGCACGCTGCCGGCGACCGCGGCGAACGCCATCGGGATCGACCAGCCGAATGCAGCGCCCAGCACCACCTGGGGCAGGTAGGTCCAGCGCTTGGTGAACGGATAGATCGCCGCCAGCGCGGCGCCGGCAAACGACAGCTCGATGGTCAGCCGGTTGGTGAACAGCACCAGCACGAAGGCGAAAACCAGCAGCACGGCGAACACGATCAGCGCCTCGCGCGGGGTGACCCGCCCCGAGGCGATCGGTCGTCCGGCGGTGCGCTCCACCTGGGGGTCGAGCTTGCGGTCGGCGTAATCGTTGATCGCACAGCCGGCTGCGCGCATCGCGAACACGCCCAGGGTGAAGATGATCAGCGGCTTCCACGGCGGGAAGTCGCCGGCCGCCAGCCACAGCGCCCACCAGGTCGGCCACAGCAGCAGCAGGGCGCCGATCGGCCGATCCATGCGGGTCAGCACCAGGTAATCCAGCGCCTTCTCGCGATACGGCGCCGGCAGTTTCTGCAGCAGCCAGTTCAGCACCCGCGTGGCGCGGGTCGAGCTGTCCGCAGGCTGCACCGACTTCGGCGCAGTCTGCTTCGCACCCGGCCGTGGCCGCACCGCGGGCGAAGACGAAGGTGGTGCGGCGTTCTTGCGCCGCTGGCGCTTGCGAGGAGGAGGTGCCATCCGTCGAGTTTAGCGTGCCAACCGGGAATGGACAGCGTTGCGGGTCAAGAACGGCAACAACGGGATCAACGGCAAGCCAGGAACGGGATCGGGTTCACCTTGCCGAACGGCAGTGAGTGAACCTGGCCTGCGTCAGAGGTGATCGTTTCAGTCAGCACCGGGCAGCGCCTTGCGCTGGCAGGCAATGGTTTTCACCAGCGTCTCGCAGTCTTCCAGGAACAGATTCCACCAGTCTTCCCATGGCTCGGAGTTCATGCGCACGATGTAGAAACTTGCCGTCAGCAGCACATCGGGCAACAGCGCTGTGGTGTAGTTGAGCGCGGTGGGCATGCCTTGCATCGGATCCCAAAGATAGCGCAGCCAATGCAAGCCGTTGCATGTCAGCACCTCGTAACTCTGGGGAGGGCTCCGCAGATGACATCTGAGGATGTCGTCGATCTGATACTGCGGCAGCGGGTCGCCGGTGATGGTCTTGCCGTTATAAGCATCTTCACGGACCTTCCAGTTGGGCCCGCCTTCGGACTCCAGATAGGCGACATAGTCATGCTGCAGGTACTCTTCGAGCGCATTGGCGTCATTGGGTTTGAGCCGGATGCCGTGCTTGACGCGCTCGAGCTGCCAGTAGGCCGTTATGACGGCGTAAGGCGGATGCGGGACGGGAAAGATGCGCGAGCTGTGCCAGCGCGGCAGTCGATAGACCCAGTTGCTGATTCCCAACTGGATCGTCTGGTGGTGGGTGCGCCAATCACTGAGATTCGTGCCGATGAAGGCGTCATCACCAAGGCCGACGTGATCGGGGTCGGGTGAGCCCTCGCCAAAGGCAGAAGATGGTTCGAGGAAGCTCAGGGTGAGCGGTCCGCAGTCGACTTGCCGGGAAATGACACGGGCCACCGGAATGCCGCCCTGCGGAGCATGGAAGGCGGCGGTGGCCCGTTTATACCAAGGGCGCGGCCGACGCATGAAGGGGGCAGCTGATGCTGGAGGCTTGGTCATGGCTCAGGCCATCTCGGAAGGGTGGAACTGCCGCGCATAACGGGCGAGCTCATGATGGCCGGTGAACGCCAATTGTTCCACATAGGTGTCCAGACCCAGATAGGGCAGGGAATGTGGACTGGCAAGCGGGTCGTCGCCGAACACCAGGCCGCAGAACTTCAATGATCGCGCCAGCCCGCCCAGGCTGAGGTCGTTCGTGCCGGCAAGGTTGGGCACCAGGTCGAACGGGTTGTTGCGCACGCGCTCGATCGTGATGCCTGCGCGGGCGCAGATGAGTTCGGCCCGCTTGATGTTGCAGCCGGCGCCGTGCAGGCAGACGCTGTGGCAGTCCAGACGCATGCCGTAGTGCTTCAGCGCAAACTCGACGGCGGTGCTGAAGATGATGGCGCCCTGGCTATGCGCCACCCAGCGCGTGCGGTGGCCGCGCTGTTGCGCCTCCTTGAGCACGGCCGCGAGATGCTGGCTGTTGAGACTGCAGGCAACGACGCTTTGCTTGTCGTAGGCGCACTCGAACAGATCCTGGCAGACGCCGTCGGTGGGGTTGTGGAAAAGCGTGTAACTGTCGAAGGGTTGGGCCGCGTCGGCGTAGGCTGTTTCGAGGTGGGTTCCCATCAGCCAGGCGGCTTTGCGCAGGTTGTTCTGCATACCGTTGACCGCCGCGTGGAGGGTGTCGACGCGATGGGTAGGCATGGGATCTCCGCCGTTCCAACTGGCGTCCAGCGCAACCACAACATCTTCCGACTGTTTCCCCAAGCGCTTGAACTCTGGCGTAAACCGCGCTGTGCCGCTTTTGTCCACACGATACAGCGCATTGCGCTGCATGGAATCCGGCAGCTTCGGCTGCAGCAAATTTTGATCCAGGAAAATGTCCACGATCACCACCGGCTCGCCCGGCCTCATCGCGTAGCTGATCTTGTAGTGGTAGCCCTTGAACGGATACCGGGTGGGAAGCAGCCGTTGAAACCAGTTCCTGCGACCAATGTCGGCATCGACCCGGTTGGGGTACTTGGCGATCTCCAGCAGTTCGTCCGCCACCTTGCGGCGGTCGAAGTCGTTCAGTGCGCACAGCATCCGCAATGCTGGGTCGCCAAGCACGAGCTTCTTGTCGAGCGTGCGGAATGCCGGGCTCTGGGTGCCGAACAAGGCGGCGATCTGCGGTGCCTTGGCCGCGGCGTCATGCCATGCATGGTTTTGCGCGGCGCGCTGGCGCAACTGTTCACGGCTCAGCAATTGTCGACTCATCGTCACGGATCCTTGTGATGGTGTGGCGGCGCAGGCGGAGCGCAGCCAGTGGTCCAGCTTCCAGCTTGGAAACAACCAGGACAGCAGCAAGGGCAGGTGTCGAGAAGACCGTGCCCTGGCGGAAGATATCATCGCCGCAAGAAGACGGACGCTTCGGTTTCCAGTTTCGGCGACGCCGGGCGTTTCGCCGACAAGCTCAATCAGATTTGCCTGTCGCCATGCGGGATATCCGTGCTTCCTGGCGGAAACGGCACATCGTCGACCGCGCCGTCGCGCAACAGCAGTCGATAGGCCGGATGTTCGCTGTTGTTGCGGTGCGGATAGCTGAGCGTGGCGAGGAAGCTCTGGAACAGTGGCCGCTCGGCGGCGGGCACCTGGATGCCGACCAGGATGCGGCCGTGGTCGGCGCCGTGGTTGCGGTAGTGGAACAGGCTGATGTTCCAGTCCGGGTGCAGCTTGGCGAGAAAGTCGGTCAGCGCGCCGGGGCGTTCGGGGAATTCGAAGCGGTACAGCAGTTCGTTCCGTGCCAGCACGGAACGGCCGCCGATCATATGGCGCAGATGCAGCTTGGCCAGTTCGTCGTCGGTGAGGTCGAGCACGTCGAACTGCTGCGCGCGGAACGCCGCGGCCAGCGCCTCGCGCTCGTCGCGGCTGGCGATGCGCACGCCCACGAAGATGTGGGCGAGGCGGGCGTTGCCGATGCGATAGTTGAACTCGGTGATGTCGTGCCGGCCCAGCGTGGCGCAGAAGCGGCGGAAACTGCCGCGTTCCTCGGGAATGGTCACCGCGAACACCGCCTCGCGCTGCTCGCCGACCTCGGCGCGCTCGGCGACGAAGCGCAGGCGGTCGAAGTTCATGTTGGCGCCGGAGACGATCGCCACCAGCGCGCCACCGCCGCCGCCGTGCGTGGCCACGTAGTGCTTCAGTCCGGCCAGCGCCAGCGCACCCGATGGTTCGGCCACGCTGCGGGTGTCTTGGTGGATGTCGCGGATCGCGGCGCAGATCGCGTCGGTGTCGACGCGCAGCATCATGTCGACGTGCTGGCGACACAGCGCGAAGGTCAGCGCGCCGACCTGCTTCACCGCGGTGCCGTCGGCGAACAGGCCGACCTCGTCCAGTGTGATGCGCCGGCCAGCTTCCAGCGAGCGCGCCATCGCATCCGAATCCGCCGCCTGCACGCCGATCACCTTCACCTCGGGCCGCAGCGCCTTGATGCACGCGGCGACGCCGGCGAGCAGGCCGCCGCCACCGACCGGCACGAACACCGCCTCGATCGGGCCGGGGTGCTGGCGCAGGATCTCCAGGCCGATCGTGCCCTGGCCGGCGATCACCGCGGGGTCGTCGAACGGATGCACGAACACCGCGCCACGCTCGGCCTGCAACCGGGCCGCGGCGGCCTGGGCGTCGCTGTACGAATCGCCGGTCAGCACCAGCTCGACCATCGCACCGCCGAAGCGGCGCACCGCGTCCACCTTCACTTGCGGCGCGGTCACCGGCATCACGATGGTGGCGCGGATGCCCAGCTTCGCCGCGGCCAGCGCCACGCCCTGCGCATGGTTGCCGGCCGAAGCGGCGACCACGCCGCGCCCGCGCTGCGCCGCATCCAGCTGCACCATGCGGTTGTACGCGCCGCGCAGCTTGAACGAGAACACGCTCTGCTGGTCCTCGCGCTTGAGCAGCACGGGTCGGCCCAGCCGCTCGCCCAGCAACGGCGCCGCCTCCAGCGCGGATGCCTGCGCCACCTCGTAGACGCGCGCGGCACGGATCTGCGCCAGCAGGTCGGCTGTGTCGTCGGGCAGGGGCGCGACGGCATTCATGCGGCGAGTGCGGTGGCCGGATGCGCCACCTGCAGCACGTCGACCAGCTTGCGGGTCTGCTGCAGCAGTTGCGCGACACCGGCATCGTCGCACTGCAGGCTCAGCGTCAGCCGCGACACCGCCGGATCGTGCGTGGCCGCCACGGTCAGCGTGTCGATGTTGTAGCCCCGCGCGGCGAACAGCCCGGCCACGCGCACCAGCGCGCCCGCTTCGTTCTGCAACAGGATGGACAAGGTGTGGTTCATGGCAGGGCTCCGTGAGTGAGTCCCTCTCCCGAAGGGAGAAGGGAGTAGGTCGAAAGCTCAGAACATGTGTGACGGTGAGTCCGCGCGAACGGCCGGCTTCACCCGCGACGCAATGAACTCGCCGGTGATCATCTGCGCGTAGCTGGCGCCGGGGCCGACCATCGGATACACACCGGCGTCCGGGTCGATCATCACTTCCAGGAAAGCCGGGCCGGGGTAGGCAAGGAAGTCGGCGACCATCGGCTCCAGTTCGTCCACGCGCTCCAGCCGCCGCGCCCAGCCGAAGCCGTCGGCCTGGGCGGCCAGCACGAAATCCTTCTTGTGCAGGCTCTTGTCCGACGCGGCAAAACGGCCCTTGAAGTACAGCTTCTGCCACTGCCGCACCATGCCGTCGCCGACGTTGTTGAGCACCACGATCTTCAGCGGCAGGTTGTAGGTGGTGACCGTCTCCAGCTCGCCGATGTTCATGCGGATGCTGGCGTCGCCGTCGATGTCGATGACCAGCTTGTCCGGATGGGCGAACTGCGCGCCGATCGCCGCGGGCAGGCCGAAACCCATCGTGCCCATCGAGCCGGAGGTCAGCCAGTGCCGCGGCGCGCGGAAGTCGAAATACTGCGCCGCCCACATCTGGTGCTGGCCGACGCCGGTGCTGACGATGGCGCGGCCCTGGGCGTGGCGGTTGATCGCCTCGATCACCGCGTACGGCTGGATCAACGCGCTGGCGCGGTCGTAGTTCATCGCGTGCACGCGTTTCAGTTCGGCCACGTGGGCGTGCCAGGCGTCTAGCCCCGGCCGCAGGCCATGGCTGCGGCCGTAAGCGGTGAGCCGCTCCAGCGCGCGCTTCAGCGGACCGACGTGGTGCCAGTCGACCTGCTTCACCTTGCCGATCTCGGCCGGATCGATGTCGACCTGGGCGATGAACTTCGCCTGCGGGGCGAACTTGTGCGGCACGCCGGCCACGCGATCGTCGAAGCGCGCGCCCAGCGCCAGCACGAAGTCGCAATCCTCCACCGCGTAGTTCGCGTACGCGGTGCCGTGCATGCCGAGCAGGTGCAGCGCCAGCGGGTCGGTGCTGTCGAAGCCGCCCAGTCCCATCAGGGTGGTGGTGACCGGCAGGCCGAACGCGTCGACGAAGGCGCGCAGCGCAGCGGCGGCCTCCGCCGCGATCACGCCACCGCCCGCATAGATCAGCGGCCGCCGCGCCTGCATCAGCGCGGCGAAGAACGCCGCGCACTCGGCGTCACCCAGCGCCGACTGCTCCACCGCACGCAGCCGCGCGCGATAGCCGGCCAGCGCCAGCTCGCCGCTGCCGCGCCAGGCGAGCGCGGCGTTCTGCACGTCCTTGGGCACGTCCACTACCACCGGGCCGGGCCGGCCGCTGCGTGCCAGGGTGAATGCGGTGCGCAGGGTCGCTTCCAGTTGCGCCGCGTCGGTGACCAGGAACACGTGCTTGGCGCAGGCGCCCATGATGTTGCTGATCGGGGCCTCCTGGAATGCGTCGCTGCCGATCGCCGCGGTGCCGACCTGGCCGCAGATCACCACCAGCGGGATCGAGTCGGCCATCGAGTCGCGCACCGGCGTGACCATGTTGGTGGCACCCGGCCCGGAGGTGACGATGGCCACGCCGACCTTGCCCGACGCGCGCGCGTAGCCGGCCGCCATGAATCCTGCACCCTGCTCGTTGGCCGGCACGATCAGCGGCATCGGCTCGCTGCCATCGGCGCGCGGGTGCAGGGCGTTGTAGCGGAATACCGCGTCGTACACCGGCAGGATCGCGCCGCCGGAATAGCCGAACAGCACGCCCACGCCCTCGTCGGCGAGTACCTGCACGATCACTTCGGCGCCGCTCATGTGCTGGCCGGCCAGCGGATGCCGGTCGGTCATGGTTTCGGCTTGCAGTGCGGGTGCATTCACAGGAAAAGTCCCCAAAGATTCGATGCCGTGCTCCCTCCCCTGCGCAGCGGGGGAGGGTCGGGGTGGGGTGCTCTTGATCTTCAAGTCAAAGTCAGGAGCGTTACCCCCTCCCAACCTCCCCCTGCGGTGCAGGGGGAGGAGCAAGGTGGCTCAGCCGGCCTTCTTCAGCGGCGCGACGGCGGCGGGTGCGGTGTTCGGCTGCAACCACGGCATCCGCGCGCGCAGCTTCGCGCCCACCTGTTCGATCGGGTGATCCAGGTCGGCCTGCTTCAGGCGCTTGTAGTTGGGCAGGCCGGCGGCGTATTCGGCCGTCCAGTTGCGGGCGAAGGTGCCGTCCTGGATGTCGGTGAGCACGTCCTTCATGCGTGCCTTCACGCCGGCGTCGACGACCCGCGGGCCGCTGACGTAGTCGCCGTACTGCGCAGTCTCGGAGACGAAGTCGAGCATCTTGCTGAGGCCACCCTCGTAGAACAGGTCGACGATCAGCTTCAGCTCGTGCATCACCTCGTAGTAGGCGATCTCCGGCTGGTAGCCGGCCTCGACCAGCGTCTCGAAGCCGGCGATCACCAGCTCGCTGGCGCCGCCGCACAGCACCGCCTGCTCGCCGAACAGGTCGGTCTCGGTCTCTTCCTTGAAGTCGGTCTTGATGATCATCGCGCGGCCGCCGCCGATGCCGTCGGCGTAGGCTTTCGTCTTCGCCTCGGCCTGGCCGCTGGCGTCTTGGTGCACGGCCCAGATGCACGGCACGCCGCGGCCGCGTTCGTACTCGGTGCGGACCAGCGCGCCGGGGCCTTTCGGCGCGACCAGGATCACGTCGATGTCGCTGCGCGGATTGATCTGCCCGAAGTGCACGTTGAAGCCGTGCGCGAACAGCAGCGCGGCGCCGGACTTGATGTTCGGCTCGATCGCCTCGCGGTACAGCGCCGGCTGCACCATGTCCGGGGTCAGCACGGCGACCAGGTCGGCGCCGCGCACGGCCTCGGCCGGTTCCAGCACGGTGAAGCCGTCGGCTTTCGCCTTGTGCGAGGTGGGGCCGTTCGGGCGCAGGCCGACCACCACGTCGAGGCCGGAGTCGCGCAGGTTGAGCGCGTGCGCGCGGCCCTGGCTGCCGTAGCCGAGCACGGCGATGCGGGAAGAGGCGAGGATGGAATGGCTGCTCATGCGGTAGCTCCCTGGTTGGATGTTTCAGTGCGTGGCGTGCGGTCGGGTACACGGGTGTCGGGGTGGGTGGTGGCGCCGTCGGAGGCCGAGCCGACCAGCAGCGCGTACTTGGCCAGTGCGCCGCGGCTGACCTTCGGTGCCGGTGGCTGCCAGTGCGCGCGGCGTGCGGCGAGGTCGGCGTCGGTGCGCAGTTCGCGCTGGCCGGCATCGATGGCGATGCGATCGCCGTCGCGCAGCAGGGCGATCGGTCCGCCGCGCGCCGCCTCGGGCGCGACGTGGCCGACCATGAAACCGTGGGTGGCGCCGGAGAAGCGGCCGTCGGTGATCAAGGCCACGTCATCGCCCAGGCCGCGGCCGACCAGAGCCGCGGTGACGCCGAGCATCTCGCGCATCCCGGGGCCGCCAGCGGGGCCCTCGTTGCGGATCACCAGCACGTCGCCGGCGCGGATGCGGTCGCCCTGTACCGCGGCAAACGCTTCTTCCTCGCTCTCGAAGACGCGCGCCGTACCTTCGAAACTGCCGCTCTTGCCGGGAATCTTCAGGATGCAGCCTTCCGGCGCCAGGTTGCCGTACAGGATCGAGTAGCCGCCGCGCGGCTTCAGCGGAGCGCTGACCGGATGCACCACGTCCTGGGTGTCGGCGCGTGGCGCCGCGGTGACTTCGTCGAACAGCGAGCGGCCGGTGACGGTGGGCGTGTCCTCCAGCATGCCCGCGGCGATCAGCTCCTGCGCCACCCGCGCGCTGCCACCGGCGCCGAACAGCTCGACCGCGGTGTAGCGGCCGCCGGGCAGCAGGTCGGCGATCACCGGCGTGTGCACCGAGGCCGGCTCGAAGTCCTCCAGCGTCCACTCGACGCCGGCCTCGCGGGCGATCGCCAGCAGGTGCAGCACCGCGTTGGTGGAGCCCGCGGTGGCGGCAACCATGCGGGCGGCGTTGCGCATCGCGGTGCGGGTGATCAGGGCGCGCGGCGTGCGGTTCGCGCGCAGGCATTCCATCACCAGTTCGCCGCAGCGGAACGCCGCCGCGCCCTTGGCCGGATGGGTGGCGGGGATGTCGTTGAAGCCGACCGGCGACAGGCCCATCGTGGTCAGCACCATCGCCATGGTGTTGGCGGTGAACTGGCCGCCGCAGGCGCCCGCGCCGGGGCAGGCGTCGCGCTCGACCGCGGTCAGCTCCTCGTCGCTGATCCTGCCCGCGCCGTGCGCTCCGACCGCCTCGAACACCTGCTGCACGGTGATCGGATGGTGGTCGTGGGTGCCGTGCGCGATGGTGCCGCCGTACAGCGCCACCGCCGGGATATCCAGCCGCGCCATCGCCATCGCCGCGGCGGGAATGGTCTTGTCGCAGCCGCACAGCACCACCATCGCGTCGAGGCAGTGGCCGTCCACCGCCAGCTCGATCGAGTCGGTGATCACCTCGCGGCTGATCAGCGACGAACGCATGCCGGGCGTGCCCATCGCGATGCCGTCGGTGACCGCGATGGTGTTGAACTCCACCGGCGTGCCGCCGGCGGCGCGGATGCCGGCGGCGGCCTCGACCGCCAGCTCGCGCAGGTTGAGGTTGCACGGGCTCACGTTCGACCAGGTGTGCACCACCGCCACCAGCGGCCGCGCGATCGCCGCATCGTCGAGGCCGGTGGCGCGCAGCATCGCGCGGGCGGGAGCGCGGTCGGGGCCGCTCTTGATCAAGTCACTGCGCATGGAAAAGCTCCGAAGGACAAATTCCCTTCTCCCCGCTGGGGAGAAGGTGCCCCGAAGGGGCGGATGAGGGGCGGGTGCTCGCCGTAAAGCTCATCGAAGCGAGCTCGCCTGGACCGCGGAAGTCCGAAAAAAAGCGCCCCCGGCGTGCAGAGGGAGGTTGGCCGGACGGGACAGGGAGCGGCGCCATCACGGCGACCACGAACCGTCCTGGCCGCTGGCACGCCAGGGGCAGCAGAAAGCGCGGACACGTCCCTGTGTCCGCCGGGGAAAGCGTGGGTGCGCATCAGCCGCATGCGCGCGCTCCGCAGAAGAACGCGGCGGCGTTGTCGGCGTGATCCTCGATCGCGGCCAGCACCGCATCGAGCACCTCGGCAGTGCCGGCCTGTCCGCCGATGTCGCGGCTGTGCGGGCCGTGCCGCAGCACCTGCTCCACTGCCGCCTCGATCGCGACCGCCTCGGCCTCCAGCTGCAGCGAGTGGCGCAGCAGCAGCGCGGCGGAGAGGATCGCGCCGACCGGATTGGCCACGCCCTGGCCGGCGATATCGGGTGCCGAGCCGTGGATCGGTTCGTACAGGCCCATGAGGGTCGAGGCGGCCGCAGGCCGCACCGAACTCCCTTCTCCCGTTGCCGGGAGAAGGTGGCCCGCAGGGCCGGATGAGGGGGCCCGATCGCCAAGCGACGCCGACGGCAGCAGCCCCAGCGAGCCGGCCAGCGCGGCGGCCTCGTCGGTGAGGATGTCGCCGAACAGGTTCTCGGTGACCACCACGTCGTAGCGGTTCGGCCGCGTCAGCAGCAGCATCGCCATCGAGTCGACCAGCTGGTGTTCGAGCTTCACGTCGGGGTAGTCGGCGGCGATGCGCTGCACCGTGCTGCGCCACAGCCGAGAGGTCTCCAGCACGTTGGCCTTGTCGACCGAGGTGACGTGGCGGCGGCGATCGCGGGCCAGCTCGAAGGCGCGGCGCACCACGCGCTCGATCTCGGCCACGGTGTACCTGCACTCGTCGGTGGCGGCGTCGGCGCTGCGCGTGCGTGCGCCGAAGTACATGCCGCCGGTAAGCTCGCGCACGAACAGCACGTCGACATGCCGGAGCCGGTCGTTCTTCAGCGGCGACAGGTTGGCCAGCGAAGGATGCACCTGCAGCGGCCGCAGGTTCGCGTACACGCCGAGCGCGGCACGCAAGGCCAGCAGGCCCTGCTCGGGTCGCACCGGCGCGTTCGGGTCCGACCACTTCGGGCCGCCCACGGCGCCCAGCAGCACGGCGTCGGCGGCCTGGCACGCCGCCAGTGAAGCGGACGGCAGCGGCTCGCCGGTGGCATCGATGGCGCCGCCGCCGATCAGCTGCTCGTCGAAGACGAACTCGTGCCCGTAGCGCGCGGCCACGGCATGCAACACGGCCACCGCGGCGGCGGTGACCTCGGGGCCGACGCCATCGCCGGGCAGTGTGACGATACGTGCCTTCATGCTGCTTGCTCCTGTTGTTCGTAATGGGCGATCGCCTTTTCGTGCTGCAGCAGATAGCCGAGCTGGTCGACGCCGTTGAGCAGGCAATGCCGCGCGAACGGCTCCAGGCGGAACGGGATGCGGCCGCCGTCGGGCAGGGCGATGAACTGTTCGCGCACATCGATCGCCAGTTCGATGCCCGGATGCTTGAGCAGCCAGCGGTGCTCCAGTTCATCGATGACGATGGCGAGCAGGCCGTTCTTCAGCGCGTTGCCGCGGAAGATGTCCGCGATCTCGCTGCACAGCACCGCGCGGATGCCGTAATCGAGCAATGCCCACGGCGCGTGTTCGCGCGAGGAGCCGCAGCCGAAATTGCGCCCGGCGACGAGGATCGAGCAGCCGCGCGCCTCCGGCCGGTTCAGCGGGAAGGCCAGGTTGTCGCTGCCATCGGCCTGGTAGCGCCAGTCGTGGAAGCACAGCTGGCCCAGTCCCTCGCGGGTAGTCGTGGTCAGGAAGCGCGCCGGGATGATGCGATCGGTGTCGATGTTCTCGTCGGGCAGCACGGCGGTGCGGGATTGGATATGGGTGACGGGTTTCATTCGGATCTCCTCGAACTGGCAGCCTTGGCTCCTTCCCCTACTTGCAGGGCGAGGCTGGGAGGGGGTAGCGCTCTTGCCGCAAGAGCGACCCCACCCCAACCCTCCCCTGCAAGCAGGGGAGGGGGCAAAGCGGAGCGGGTCGTACTCAAGCTCATGCCGCGACCTCCACCAGGTACTCGCGTGGATCGGCGATGCGCCCGGCCACCGCACTGGCGGCCGCGGTCGCCGGGCTCGCCAGCACGGTGCGCGCGCCCTTGCCCTGGCGGCCCTCGAAGTTGCGGTTGGAGGTGGACACCACCAGCTGGCCCGGCTGGGCCAGGTCGCCATTCATGGCGATGCACATCGAGCATCCGGGCACGCGCCACTCGGCGCCGGCGGCGGTGAACAGGTGGTGCAGGCCTTCGCGCTCGGCGTCGCGGCGCACCGCCTCGGAGCCGGGCACCACCAGCATGCGCACGCCGTCGGCGACGCGGCGGCCGCGCAGCACGCGGGCCGCTTCGCGCAGGTCGGACAACCGCGAGTTGGTGCAGCTGCCGATGAACACCACGTCCACCGGCGTGCCCTGCATCGGCTGGCCGGGGCGGCTCTGCATGTAGTCGAGCGCGCGGCGTTCCTGCGCATTCGTCGCCGCCGGCACCGGCGCGTCCATCGCGATCGCCATGCCGGGATGGGTGCCGTAGGTGACGGTGGGTTTCACCGCGCCGGCGTCGATGCGCACCTCTCGGTCGTAGCGTGCGCCGTCGTCGCTGCGCAGCGCGCGCCATTGCGCCACCGCGTGCTCCCACGCTTCGCCCTGCGGTGCACGGGGACGTCCTTTCAGCCACGCGAACGTGGTGTCGTCCGGGGCGATCAGCCCGGCGCGTGCGCCGGCCTCGATCGACATGTTGCACACGGTCATGCGCTCGTCCATCGTGAGCGCCTCGATCGCCGCGCCCCGGTACTCCAGCACGTAACCGGTGCCGCCATCGACGCCGATGCTGCCGATGATGTGCAGGATCAGGTCCTTGGCGCCCACGCCCGGCGGCAGCTGGCCGTCGACATGGATCGCCATGGTCTTGGGCCGGCGCTGCAGCAGGCATTGCGTGGCCATCACGTGGCCCACCTCGGTGGTGCCGATGCCGAACGCCAAGGCTCCAAATGCGCCATGGGTGGAAGTGTGGCTGTCACCGCAGACGATGGTCATGCCGGGCTGCGTGGCGCCCAGCTCGGGGCCGATCACGTGCACGATGCCGCGGTCTTCGCTGTCCCAGCCGTGCAGCTCGACGCCGAACTCGCCGCAGTTCGCCTCCAGTTGCGCGACCTGGGCCTGCGCCTCGACGTTCGCATACGGCCGGCTGCCGTCGTCGTTCGTCGGCAGGGTCGGGGTGGAGTGATCCAGCGTGGCCAGCATGCGAACGGGCCGGCGCAACTTCAGCCCGCGCTGGCGCAGTTCGCTGAACGCCTGCGGCGAGGTGACTTCGTGCACCAGGTGCAGGTCGACGTAGAGGATCGCAGGCGTGTCCGCGGTTTCGGCGGCGACGACGTGGGCGTTCCAGATTTTTTCGAAGAGCGTCTCGGCCATTACGCAGCCTCCTGTGCCGTAGCTTTGTTGTGCACCAGGCTCAACCAGTCGTGGCGATCTTCGGTGCGGCCGTCGAACAGCCCGAAGAAGGCCTGCTGCAGCGCCTTGGTGATCGGCCCGGGCATGCCCTTGCCGATCGCCTTGCGGTCGACCGAACGCACCGGGGTGATCTCGGCGGCGGTGCCGGTCATGAACACTTCGTCGGCGGAATACAGAGCCTCGCGGGGCAGCTCGCGTTCTTCCACCGCAATGCCCAGGTCCGCGGCCAGGGTGATCACGCTGTCGCGGGTGATGCCGGCCAGGATGCCGGCGCTGGATGGCGGGGTGAGCAGCTTGCCGCGCTTCACCACTAAGAGATTTTCGCCGGCGCCTTCGCTGAGCAGGCCGTTGTGGCCCAGCGCGATGCCCTCGTCGTAGCCGTTGCGGCGCGCCTCCAGCCCGATCAGCTGGCTCGACAGGTAATTGCCGCCGGCCTTGGCCCAGCTCGGGATGGTGTTCGGCGCGGGACGGTTCCACGAGGACACGCAGACGTCGGCGCCGCGCTCGGCCGCCTCGCCCAGGTACGCGCCCCAGTTCAGCGCGATCAGCGCCACGTCGACGGGCGCGTCCGCCTTCGCCAGCACGCCCAGCCCGCCGGCGCCGCGGAACACGATCGGCCGCACGTAGGCCGACGGCATCGCGTTGGCGCGGATCAGCTCCAGGCAGGCGGCGTTGATCTCGTCCTCGCTGTAGCCCACCTCGATCTCGTAGACGCGGGCCGATTCGAACAGCCGCCGCGTGTGCTCGGCCAGGCGGAAGTAGGCCGGCCCGCGCGGCGTGGCGTAGACGCGCTCGCCCTCGAACACCGACGAGCCGTAGTGCAGCGCGTGGGCGCTGACGTGGACGTTGGCCTCGGCCCACGGCTTGATCCGGCCGTTGTGCCAGACGAAAGGTGTGTGGCCAGGGTTCATGCGGTGGCTCCCAGGTTGCGGGTGGCGGGGGCGGCGGACGCCTGTTGTTCGATGCGATTGACGATCAGCAGCGCGGCCAGCGCGGCGGCTTCGACGATGTCGGTGCTGTCGCCGTGGCCGCGCCAGTCGCGTCCGGCATGGCGGGCGCTCAACTGGGCATGGCCCGGCGCGTCGGCGCCTTCGCCCATGGCGTCGATCTGGAAACGGGTCAGTTCCAGCGGCGTGCCGGTGGCGCGTTCGATCGCGCGCAGCACGGCGTCGACCGGGCCATCGCCGATCGCCGCCTCGGCGGCGTGATGCCCGTCGTCGTGGCTCAACCTGACCGACGCCGACGCGCCGCCGCCGAAGTGCGAGTTGGCGTGCAACTGCACCAGGTGCCACGGGCCGTCGGCGTCCGGGTCGCGGCCCAGCGCCAGCGCTTCCAGGTCTTCGTCGTGCAGCTCGCGGCCGTGGTCGGCGAGGATCTTGAAGCGGGTGAAGATGTCGTCCAGCGCGGCGTCGTCGGGCGTGTAGCCCATCGCCTGCAATCGCTGGCGCAGCGCGGCGCGGCCGGAATGCTTGCCCATCACCAGGCTGGTCGCGGCGATGCCCACGTCCTGCGGCCGCATGATTTCGTAGGTGCCGCGATGCTTCAGCATGCCGTGCTGGTGGATGCCCGATTCATGGGCGAACGCGTTGGCGCCCACGATCGCCTTGTTGCGCGGCACCGCCTGGCCGGTCAGCTCGGTGAGCAGGCGCGAGGTCGGATACAGCTGGCGCGTATCGATGCGCGTGTCCACCCCGAAGTGCGGCGCACGCACCTTCAGCGCCATCACCACTTCCTCCAGCGCGGCGTTGCCGGCGCGCTCGCCGATGCCGTTGATGGTGCATTCCACCTGGCGCGCGCCCGCGCTCACCGCGGCCAGGCTGTTGGCCACCGCCATGCCCAGATCGTCGTGGCAATGGCTGGAGAAGATCACGCGCTCCGCTCCCGCCACGTGGCGGCGCAGGTACTCGAACAGCGCCACGATTTCCGACGGCGTGGTGTAGCCCACCGTGTCCGGCGCGTTCAGCGTGGTGGCGCCGGCCGCCACCGCGGCACTGAACACCTCCGCCAGGAATTCGGGCTCGGTGCGCAGCGCATCCTCGGCGGAGAATTCCACTTCGTGGCAATGGTCGCGGGCGCGTTCGATGGCGCGCACCGCGGTGTCCAGCACCTGCGCCCTGCTCATGCCCAGCTTGTGTTCGCGGTGCAGCGGGCTGGTCGACAGGAACAGGTGGATGCGCGCGTGCCGGGCCGCCTGCAGCGCGCGGGCGGCGCTGTCGATGTCGCCATCCTGGCAACGCGCCAGGGCGCATACCGTGGTGCTTTTCAGCGTGCCGGCGATTTCCGCAACCGCAGCAAAATCGTCTGGCGAAGCCTGTGGAAAGCCGGCCTCGAGCACGTCCACGCCCAGCGCCTCGAGCTGCTGCGCCATGCGCAGCTTGGCCCGCCGGTCCATCGAGAAACCGGGTGCCTGTTCGCCGTCGCGCAAGCTGGTGTCGAAGATCCGCACGCGTTCGGCGACTACGTCGTCGTCGCTGGCGGGGGCGTCGTGCTGGTCGGGGTTTTTCATCATGGCTCCGCTGTGTGGGCGTCGCCGAAGGCATAAAAAAACCCCGCATCCGTTACCGGGTGCGGGGTTCTTTGGGTGTTTTCAGGTGTTTTCTATTTACCTGGACACATGCCCTCAGCCCGCACCTCCGTTGGTAATGAGGAGTACGAGTACGAGGGCAAGAAGGAGCGTGCCGCGAGCCTGCAGCAGGCCGGCAACCGTCAGGAGACGGTTTCCATTGGCGAGGCTGCGGTGGCTGTTGCGCTGCGACATGTGATCGACCGTAAGCGATGCCCGCATCGGCTGTCAACAAAAATCTTATGACGAAATCTTCTAAGCGGTCAAAATCGCGTTCGGACGGCTATCCGTCCAAATGGATGCAGATGAAACCATCGGCGAAATCCGCATCCCGGTCGAACCCTGCCGAATCGGTGGCGTTCCGCGCGCCCTGCAAGACGCCCCGGGTCGGCACATCAGGCTTCGAAGGCGGCCAACAATCGGGCGCGCAGCGCGGTATCGCTGGCGGCGACGGGTTCGGCATGGGACCGGCGCGCGAGCATGTTCGCCAGTGCCGCGGGCACCTCGACCGGATGCTCGATCAGCGGCTCCACGATGCTTTCGAACTTGGCCGGGTGGGCGGTGGCCACCACGGCCCAGGGCCGCTGGTCGCCGCTGCCGCGCAGCCGGTCGAGACGGTGCATGGCCGTCGCGGTGTGCGGGCAGATCACCTCGCCTTGCCCGCGCGCATGCTGACGGATGGTCTGCCGGATCGTGTCGTCGTCCACGCTCTGCGCCAGCAGCAGCCGGCGCAACGCCGCTTCGTCGGGAAACGTCCAGCGCAACCGTTCGAAATTGCTGGGTGCGCCCACGTCCATCGCGTTGGCGATGGTGGCCACCGCTTCGCGCGGCCGGTAGTCCTCGCCGGCGAAGAACTCCGGCAACGTCGCATTGGCGTTGCAGGCCAGTTGCACCTCGCCGATCGGCGAGCCGATCTCGCGCGCCCACAGGCAGGCCAGCGCATTGCCGAGGTTGCCGGTGGGCACGATGAAGTCAAGCGGCGTGCCGTGTTCGCGCCACCAGCCCAGGGCGGCATGGGCGTAGTAGCTCATCTGCGGCAGCAGGCGGCCGAGGCTGATGCTGTTGGCCGAGGACAGCGGCATCTGTGCCTGCAGTTCGGCGTCGTTGAGCGCGGCCTTGACCATGCGCTGGCAGTCGTCGAAGCGGCCGGCCACGCGCAACGCGGTCACGTTGTCGCCGAAGCAGCCGAGCTGGTGCGCCTGGCGCGGCGAGACCAGGCCATCGGGATACAGGATCACCACGCGCACGTTCGGCTGGCGATGGAACGCCGCGGCCACCGCGGCGCCGGTGTCGCCCGAGGTGGCGACCAGGATCGTCAGTGGTCGCGCATCGCTGCGTGGCAGACGACGCAGGCAGGCGGCGAGGAAGCGTGCGCCGAAATCCTTGAACGCCGAGGTGGGACCGTGGAACAGCTCCAGCAGAAAGGTGCCCGGATGCGCCGGCAGTGCGCGCAGCGGCGCGTCGAAGGTGAACGCCTCGGCGCAGATCGCGGGCAGGTCGTCGGCCAGGGCATCGCCGGCGAAGAACGGCGCCAGCAAGGTGGCGGCGGTGTCGGCCAGCGTGCCGTGCGGGTCGAACGTGGCCGGGTCGAGGCGCGGCAGCCGTTCGGGCACGTACAGTCCGCCATCCGGCGCCAGCCCGGCGGCGATCGCCTGGCTGATCGGCACGGTCGGCGCGGCGCTGCGGGTGCTGTGGTAGCGGATGGACGCGTTCATGCGTCGTCCCCGAGCGAATCGATCAGCGTGGCCGCCGGCCCGTTGACCGGCGACACCCACGCATCGCTGTCCAGCCCGGCGTCGGCGAACGCGGCCTGCATCGCCACGCTGGCCGCCTCGGCGTCGCGGCGGTTGTCGTACCAGCCGAACACGCTGGGGCCGGCGCCGGAGATGCTGGCGCCCAGGGCGTGGTGATCGAGCGCGGCCTGTTTCACCTGCGCGAAATGGGGGATCAGCGGCGCGCGGCGCGGCTCCACCAGTACGTCCTTCAAGCCCTCGCGCACCAGTGCAGCATCGCCGCGATAGCAGCCGGCCAGTACCAGGGCGAGATGGGTGCTTTGCGCCACGAACTCGCCCAGCGCGTAGTTGCCGGCCAGTGCCGCGCGGGCCCTGCGCGTTTCCAGCACCACGTGCGGATGCACCAGCGCGCAGTGCCAGGCGTCGGGCACGTCGATGCGCAGCAGGCGCTCGTGGGTGGCCAGCACCAGCCCGCCGAGCAGCATCGAGCCCAGGTTGTCGCCGTGCCGGCTGCCGCTGGCCACCGCCTCGCCGTCCAGCGCGAACGCATACAGCGCCTCGCGCGAAAGCGGCTGGTCGAGCAGGGCGTTGGCCGCCACCAGCGCCGCCACGCACGAGGCGGCCGAGCCGCCCATGCCCGAGCCCAGCGCGATGCCCTTGTGCAGCACCAGTTCGAAACCGCAGGGCAGGTCGAGCGCGGCGCGCAGCGAGAGCAGGGCGGTGCCGGCGGTGTTTGCGCGCGGGTCGGTGGGCAGCTCCGTGACGCAGCCGCGGATCGCCGCGATGCGCACCACCGGCTCGTCGATGCGGCGCACTTGGGCGCGATCGCCGGCGCCGGCCACGCTGTGGCCGAGCAGGTCGAAGCCGACGCCGACGTTGCCGACGCTGGCGGGGGCGAAGGCGCAGGCGACGGGCGGGCGGGCGGCGGGGTGCGATGGAGCCATGACGGGTTCCGACAATGAGGAAGTCATGCGCGCGCCTCCAGCGACTCGGCGATGCGCAGCAGGTCGGTGAACACGCCGGCGGCGGTCACTTCCGGACCGGCGCCGGGGCCTTGTACCGACAGCGGATTATCGCAGTAGCGGCGGGTGGTGAACTGCACGATGTTGTCGGTCAGCCGGGTATGCGCGAAGGCGTGGCTGGCGGGCAGCACCTGCAGCCGCACGCTGGCGCGGCCGTGCCGGTCGAGCCGGGCCACGTGGCGCAGCACGCCACCTTCGGCATGCGCCTCGGCCAGCTTCGCGGCCATCGGCGCGTCCAGTTCGTCGAGCCGCTGCATGAAGTCGTCGCGTGGCAGCGCGGCCAGCGCCGGCGGCACCAGGCCCTGCAGGTCGACATCCTCCAGCGACAGCGGCCAGCCCGCCTCGCGCGCCAGGATCACCAGCTTGCGCGCCACGTCCAGGCCGGACAGGTCATCGCGCGGATCGGGCTCGGTATAGCCCAGCGCATGCGCCTCGCGCACCAGCGCGGAGAACGGCTGGCGGCCGTCGTGGCGGTTGCACAGCCAGGCCAGGGTGCCGGAGAACATGCCGTCCACCGCCAGCAGCTCGTCGCCGGTGTCGAGCAGGTCGCGCAGCGTCTGCACCACCGGCAGGCCGGCGCAGACGGTGGCCTCGTAGCGGAAGCGCGCGCCGCCGGCGCAGGCCGCGCGGATCGCCTGCCAGCGCGGCAGCGGCCCGCTGCCGGCCAGCTTGTTCGGTGTCACCACGTGCAGGCCGGCGGCCAGCCAGCGCGGATAGTGCGCCGCCACCTCGTCGTTCGCGCTGCAGTCGATCAGCAGGGCGTGGCGGCCGTCGTTGCCGCGGACGTGTTCGGCGAACGCGTCCAGGTCATTCGGCCGCCAGACCTGCGCGCCGTCGTGCCGGGCGTTGAGCTCGGCGTCGTCGCAGTCCAGCCACATGCGCTTGCTGGCCACCACGCCGCACAGCTTCAGTTCCAGTCCGCTGTCGCGGGCCAGTCGTGCCTGCGCCGTGCGCAACTGTTCCAGCAGCGCGCTGCCGACCCGGCCGGGACCGATCACGCCGATCGCCAGCACGCGGCGACGCGTGCTGGCGGTGTGTGGCGGCATCGGCGGCCGCAACGGAAAATGCTGGACTTGCTCGGGTGCACAGGTGATCACGACGGCCTCTCCCTTGGAGGCCCGATCTCGCTGGCGTGTCGGTGTGAGCCGGCCCGCCTCGTCGAGGGCGGGCCGTTGCGTGTAGAAAACTTACCTACGCACGACACCCCGCCCGGAACCCGTGGTACCGGTACCGGTGGTAATCGTGGTGGTGGTCATCGCGGCGGCAACGCCGGCGCACGACGCCATGCGACCGGTGTGGACCGGTGCGCGGTGCATGCGTGCGGGCGTGGAAAGCGGCGACATGTGCTCGACCTTACGGGGATTGCTGCGCTGCGGTCAACAGATTCATCTGCAACCTTTTCGTGGCGGGAACCGGGCGGAATGGCGACGCCGCCGGCCTGCGGCAGGTTGTCGCGAGTCCGAAGCGGCCGCTTGCGCAGGCCTACAATTGGCGGATGAACCTGTCCCTTTCCCTGCGCACGAAGCTCCGCGCGGGCGTCGTGCTGCTCGCCTTCGGCGCCAGCGCCGCGGCGTCCGCCGCCACCCCGCAGAGCGCCGCGGCGCCGGTGCCCGACACCACCGAGCAACGCGTCGCCGCGTGCACCAGCTGCCATGGCGCGCACGGTGCGGGCACGCCGGACAACGTGCTGATCCCGCGCCTGGCCGGCAAGCCGGCGGGTTATCTGTTGCAGCAGCTGGAATACTTCCAGACCGGCCAGCGCCAGCACGCGCCGATGGAATACGTGGTGCGCCAGCTCGGTCCGGCCTATCTGCGGCAGATCGCCGAATACTTCGCGCAGCAGGACGTGCCGTATCGCAAGCTGCCGGTGCCGCCGGTATCGAGCGAAACCCTGCGCCGCGGCGAACAGCTGGTGCTGCGCGGCGACTCCACCCGCGGCGTGCCGTCGTGCGTCAGCTGCCACGGCGCGAAACTGACCGGCGTGCAGCCGATGATGCCCGGGCTGATGGGCCTGTCCTACGACTACCTCAGCGCGCAGCTGGTGTCGTGGCGCACCCGCACCCGCGCGGCTGAAGGCCCGTATTGCATGGGCGTGGTGGCCAACCGCATGCGCGAATCCGACATCACCGCGGTAGCGGCATGGCTGGCCAGTCAGCAACCGCCGTCCGACCTGCACCCGGCACCGGCCAGTGCGCAGACCGAGCCGTTGCCCGGCTGGTGCGTGATGGGCCACAGCGGGGTGGCGCCATGAGCCGGCTGCGACGTGGCTGGTGGTGGCTGGCCTTGCTGTTGCTGGTCGGCGTGCTGGCGTGGGTGTTCGCCGGTCGCAGCCAGCTGGCAACGTCGTCGCCGGCGCAGCGTGATGCCGATGCCGCCGCACTGCATGATCCGGCCATCATCGCGCGGGGCGAATACCTGGCCACCGCCGGCGATTGCGCGGCCTGCCACACCGCCCGCGACGGCCAGCGCTACGCCGGTGGTCGCGCGCTGGCCACGCCGTTCGGCGACGTGCCCGCGCCGAACATCACGCCCGATCCGGAAACCGGCATCGGCCAGTGGAACTTCGACGACTTCTGGCGCGCGCTGCACGACGGCAGGGGTCGCCATGGCCAGCTGCTGTATCCGGTGTTCTCCTATACCTCGTTCACCAAGGTCACCCGCGACGACGCGCTGGCGATCTTCGCCTACCTGAAATCGCTGCCGGCGGTGCAGCGCCCCAACAGCGAGCCTGGCCTCGACTTTCCGTACAACGTGCGCAAAAGCCTGCTGGCGTGGCGTGCGCTGTACTTCAAGCCGGGCGTGTTCCAGACCGAACCGGCGAAGTCACCCGAATGGAACCGCGGTGCCTACCTGGTGCAGGGCCTGGGCCATTGCAACGAATGCCACACCACGCGCGATTCGCTGGGCGGCATCGAGCAGGATCGCCACCTCACCGGCGGCCAGATCCCGGCGATGAACTGGTACGCGCCCGACCTCAGCACCCAGGCCGGCGGCGGCCTCGCGGGCTGGAGTGCGCCGGACATCGTCGACCTGCTGAAGACCGGCCAGTCGTCGAAAGGAGCCGCCTTCGGACCGATGGCCGACGTGGTGCGCCTGAGCACCCAGCACATGACCGACGCCGACCTGCAGTCGATAGCCGTCTATCTGCAATCGCTGCCGCCACGCGCACCGGCCGTGGCCGCCGCGCCGTTCAAGCGCGCGGCCAGCCACGAGCAGGGCGGCAAGCTGTACGCCCAGCGCTGCGCCGACTGCCACGGCGACAACGGCCAGGGCGTGGCCGGCATCTATCCGCCACTGGACGGCAACACTTCGGTCACCGAACCCACCGGCATCAACGCCACCCGCAGCGTGCTGCTGGGCGGCTTCGCCCCGGTCACCGCGGGCAACCCCCAACCGTATTCGATGCCGCCGTTCGCGCAGCAACTGAGCGACGAGGACGTCGCGGCGGTGGTCAGCTACATCCGCCAGTCGTGGTCGAACCAGGCGGGGGCAGTGCAAGCCGCGGACGTGAGCACGTATCGGCATACGCCGATCGATTGAGGCGCGCCTTTCCCCCTCCCCTGCTTGCAGGGGAGGGCCGGGGTGGGGTCTGCTTTTGATCTGCTTCCTTGATTCTTCGTGCCTTGCCGTCATCAAGAGCAAAAGCTTTCGTCCTCCTTCGGAGGGCGAGTCACTTTCTCTTTGAGTGGCCAAAGAGAAAGTAACCCAAGAGAAAGGCCACCCCGCTTCCGCGCC
>NZ_AJXT01000038.1 GCF_000264295.1 Rhodanobacter spathiphylli B39
GACACGATCACGGGTTCGGGCCAGACCTACCAGCTGGACAACACCGTTGCCAACCAGGGCAGCAGTGGCCTGGTGGGCTGGAGCTCGTTCGAGAACATCAGCGACGCCACCGGCACGGTCAACTTCGGCACCAACGGCGGGGTCACCGGCACCATCGCGGTGCAGACGCTGGACTTCGGCAACTACCTGCAGGATCTGACGCTGAACGTGGATACCGGCGCGATCTCGGGTGCCAGTGGCAGCTTCAGCGGTTACACCACGGTCAATGCGAACGCGGCGCAAAGCAACACGGTGACCGGTACGAGCCAGACCTATGCGCTGGACAACACGGTGGCCAACCAGGGCAGCAGCAACGGCTACAACTGGGGCGGCTTCCAGAACATCAGCGACGCGACCGGCACGGTGAACTTCGGTACGGCCGGCAGCCTTGCCGGCAATGTCGCGGCGCAG
>NZ_AJXT01000039.1 GCF_000264295.1 Rhodanobacter spathiphylli B39
GGCGCGAACGCCGGCGGCAGCGGCTTGCTGAACTGGACGTCGTTCGAGAACCTGAGCGACAGCACGGCAGGCAACTTCGTGTTTGCCAATGGCGCGAGCGTCAGCGGCACGCTGGCGGGCGGTGGTGCAGGCACGCTGGATTACAGCGCGTACACCACGGCGGTGAGCGTGGGCCTGGGTGGTACGGCGACCGGCACCAGTGGCTGGAGCGGCATCAGCACGGTGAAGGGCGGTTCGGCGTCGGACACGATCAGCGGCAGCAGCCAGACGTATCACCTGACCGGGGCGAACGCGGGCAACAACGGCACGATGAGCTGGGTCTCGTTCGAGAACCTGAGCGACAGCGCAGCGGGCAACTTCGTGTTTGCCAACGGTGCGAGCGTCAGCGGCATGCTGACGGCCGGCAGTGCAGGCACGCTGGATTACAGTGCGTACACCACGGCGGTGAACGTGGGCCTGGGCGGCACGGCCACCGGGACCGGCGGCTGGAGCGGCATCACCACGGCCAAGGGCGGCTCGGCCTCGGACACGATCA
>NZ_AJXT01000040.1 GCF_000264295.1 Rhodanobacter spathiphylli B39
TGGAGAGATGGCCGAGTGGTTTAAGGCAGCAGTCTTGACGCGGAGGCAGGAAGCCGAAGCGGACAGCGGCGCAGCCGCTGGCCCCGAAGGGGTGAAGGGCAGGATGCCCGGAACAAAACTGCCGTAGTGGCGCGCAGAGCGCGCCCTGCAGCAGGACAACGAGTTTTGGAGAGATGGCCGAGCGGTTTAAGGCACCGGTCTTGAAAACCGGCGAAGGGTCAAACCTTCCGTGGGTTCGAATCCCACTCTCTCCGCCAGAAAAGCAAAACGCCCCGAGTGGGGCGTTTTGCTTTTCTGATGGTGAGGACTGGGTGAGAACCCACCCGGGTTACTCGGCACATCCTGTGCCTCGTCCTGCGGGCCATCGGCTGCACCGATGTTCCGCTACGGCACCCCGCCTGCGTCGTCGACAAATTCGTCTGAAACGAATTCGGACAGCCGCAGGCTGGCCCCAGAGCGCGTAGCGCGGAGGGGTGAGGCTCAGATGAGCGGAACAATCCCACTCTCCCCACCATCCTCAAGGGGAAAGTGAACCGCGTTCTTGGCTCGGGTTCGTGCGGTCACCCTTGCTCAGGCGTATGCTCAAGTCATCACGCAAACAGGGGGCTGGATGTGGTGGCTAGGGCTCTTCTGACTTCCCTGTACTTGCTTCAACGCCTCAGGGGCAGAGATGATCAAGTCGATCCAGCGGCTTCGAAAATTCGGAGTTTTCGAGGACTTTTCCAAGACGGCCGGCCTATCCGATTTTCTTGACAAGAACATCATCTATGGCTGGAACTATTCTGGGAAAACGACGCTGTCGCGGTTGTTCGCGATGCTCGGCTCGAAGGCGCCCAATGTCGACTTTGGCGGGGCGACTTTTTCCATCCTTGACCAGCAAAATCAATCCGTCACAGAAGCCACGCTTGCCACCTGCACCAAAGTTGTTGAGGTGTTCAACTCTGACTTCGTTGCATCAAATCTGAGTTGGAACGGGAGCGACTTTCAACCTATCTTGCTTCTCGGTGAAGACGCCGCCGAAGCTGAAAAGAAGATTGCTCCTCTCAATGATTACTTGGCACGGTGTCGCACCGGCTTTGCCGCCAAACAAAGAGCGGTAGTTGCAGTAGATGCTCAGGTCGCCGAGGCCAAAACGACCGGTGCCAAACGCATCAAGACAAGCCTTCAACTGGTGGATGCATTTACCGCCGTCCACCTGACCAATGAAGTCAACGCACTCGGACAAGACCTGTCTGAAGCATTGCTTACGGAAGTTCAGTACGCCGACGATATTAAGCTGGCTCTGACGGCTGAGAAGGACAAACTCAAGTCCGTTACTTCACTGATCCAGCCTCAGTTGACGTTGCCAACACTGTTGGCGGACGCGTTGAAGGTTCTCGCTGCAAAGCCCGCATTCTCGAAGACCATTGACTACCTTCGCACCAACAAAGCCGTTTCAGACTGGGTTGAGGACGGCTTGGCCTTGCACGTCGGAAAAGAGGCCTGTGAGTTTTGTGGCAACACTCTGACAGCTGACCGCATCAATGAGCTTCATGGCCATTTTTCACAAGATCTCATCAACCACAAGGCTGCGGTGACAGCGTTGGTGGCTCGTGTGGGTACGGGCACATTGGAGCCGGCGAAACTGGAGAAGAATGATTTCTCTCCCAAGTTTGCTGAAATCTTGAGTGCTCACAATACTGAGTTGGCAACTGTCACCGAGGCCTACAACCGGGATCTTCAGAGTGTGTTGGCGGCGCTTCACGACAAGCTTTCGAGCCCGTTTGACGAGGTCGATGCTCCACTAATTTTTCCATCGGTCGCGCCCTTGCTAGTGCATGCATACGAACAGGCAAATGCGACCATTAGGGAAAACAATCAGATCAGTGACGACTTCTCACAACAGAAAAAGTCGGCCATCAGCAGATTGAAGAAACACTTTGCTGCACAGTTTTACACCGATGCAAAGCTCAGTGAGGCCGCTCTGACCAAGGCCTTGCTTGAGCGGCACAAGAGCCGTTTCCACTCTATTGGACTTCGACTCAAAGATGACATCGCGGAGCTTTACGCCAGAATCGACCGTTCGCAAAAAGGGCGAGAACGTCTGAATGAACGAATTGCGACGCTTCTGGGCTCAGGAACTATCGAGATAACGGTGGTCAAGGTAGATGAAGCCGACCGCTTTCAATTGACCAGAAGGAGTGTTCCTGCTCGGAATTTAAGTGATGGAGAACGGACGGCCATTGCCTTTGCTTTCTTTCTGACAAAGATCGAAGAGCACAAGGATCTAGCCCAGGTCATCGTCTACATCGACGACCCTATCTCAAGCCTCGACAGCAACCATGTCTTCCAGGTCTATTCGATGATTGAAAGCGCCTTTTTTAAGAAGGTGGTAGGGCAGGGAAACAACGAGGAATGGGTGACTGCGTGTAAGCAAATTTTCATCGCAACGCACAACTTTGAATTTTTTGAGCTGCTCAAGAAGCTGCCTTGCAACAAGAAAAAAACGGCTTATTTCATGGTTCGGCGCTTGACACCAACGACTTCGACCCTGGAAGACCTGCCGGCGTCGATGATGAAGTACACGTCTGAGTACCACTATCTCTTCAGTGTCATTCATGCTTTTCATGCCAACCCTGACAAGGCAGACATTGAGCACCTGCTGTCCTTGCCCAATGCCATGCGCAGATTTGTGGAGCTCTATACCTACATGAGATTGCCTTGGCCAGAGAGTACCGTTGACCAGCGAGCCACTGAGCTTTTTGGAAGGGAAAAAGCCCACCGTGTCACGAAGCTTCTTCATCATTTCAGCCATCTAGAAAGTATCGAGCGTCTTGCGACCAACACGAACCTCATCGCGGACATCGAGGCTGTTGTTGAAGAGGTGATGACACTGATTAGGGAGGACAAACCGCATTTCGACGCTTTGCAAAAATCTCTTCCTGCGTGAACAAGGGTAGATCAGAGAGAAAAGGTGCCGGGGACAATCTTGCATCCCGTGCCTCGCCCTTCGGGCCATCGGCTGCGCCGATGTTCGACTACGGCATCCTGCCTGCGTCGTCGACGAATTCGTCTGGAAAAAATCTGGACAACCGAAGGATAGAGAAAAGGTGTCAGGGCCAATCTTGGTTCCGGGGTGCCGCCCGCTACTCCACCCGTGCTGGCCACCACGCTTTCCGTGCCGAGCGCTGGGTCAGAAGAACCACGCTCGGCACTCTGGGGGCGTGACCACCCCCGCATCTTCTCCGCGTCTCCGGAATTTGACACCCGCCCAAGTATAACTACAATGCGTAACTACACATCAAGAAGCCAACGGATATGGACTTCGAGTGGGACGACGCCAAGGCGGCACTCAATCTGCGCAAGCACGGCATCGCGTTCGAGGACGCTGCGTACGTTTTTCTCGACCCTGGCGAATCGACGTGGTCGATGATCGTGACGACTACGGCGAGGAGCGTTGGCTGAGTATCGGTTGGGTGAGTCCAGTGTTGTTGGTGGTGGCCCATACCGAGCGCGGCGTCCACGGCGAAGTCATCCGCATCATCTCGGCCCGCAAGGCCAATGCCCAGGAACGAGCCTTCTATCATGAAGCACAAACTTGATCCCAAGCGCCCGACACAACCAACCGCCGCGCAGCGCAAGCGTCTGCAGGCCGTGGCGGACAAGCCCGATGCCGATATCGATTACCGCGACATTCCCGCCCTGTCGCCGGAATTCTGGGCAGCGCATCGCCCCGTGCGCAGCGAGCCCAAGGCGCAGGTCACCTTGCGCATTGACCGGGAAGTGCTGGACTACTTCAAGAGCGGCGGCACGGGTTACCAGACGCGGATCAACGATGTGCTGCGCAGCTTCGTGGCGGCGCACAATGATGCGCACCGCTGATCCATTTCGAACCTGAAAGCGTTATCGGCGGCTGTTGAGCCCCGCCAGCGTGGCCTTCTTTTGAGAAGTTCATCCTGCACCGGCGTGTATGCACTCGTGGACTGGGCCGAATCACCGCCTGCCACGCTGTCGATCCGGCGACTGGCGATCTGGCCTCATGCTCACCGCGGTGCGGTGACGAGTGCACCCGGCGGCAAGGTTGTCGCCACGAAAGTGATCCCGCGCACGTACTGCCAATGGCGGCCTTTTTCGGCGCCAGGGGCCGGAGTAGTTTGCGTCGAGGGGGAGTGCAGGGACCATCCGGAGGGAGACAACATGCATATCCATGCAGGGATCAACGTGGTTCTTTTGCGCGCCATTCGCGCGGCGCTTGCCGCCGCGGCGCTGGTCGCGTGCTCGGTGCAGGCGCAGGACGCAGGCGCGTCGGACAGTGGACAGGCCCAGGCCGGCCAGGCGACCGCGGTACAGGGAAGCAACCATGCGGCGAAGGCCAAGTCGACCACCACCCTGCAGGAAGTGGTGGTGACCGGCACGCACCGGGCCGGCCTGTCGCCGACCTCTTCGATCTCGCCGATCGACGCGTTCAGCGGCAGCCAGATCGCGAAGCAGTCGTCGGCTGACCTTACCGACGCGCTGACCAATGTCGTGCCGTCGCTGACTACCCAGCGCTTTCCCATCGCCGACGGCACGTCGTTCGTGCGGCCGGTATCGCTGCGCAACCTGTCGCCCGACCAGACCCTGGTGCTGGTCGACGGCGTGCGCTTCCATCGTTCGGCGCTGGTCAACCTGCAGATCGATCCGCTCGGTACCTTCAACCAGGGCGCGCAGGCGGTCGATTTCTCGGTGTTCCCGTCCAACGCGATCGAGCGCGTCGAAGTGCTGCGTGATGGCGCCTCGGTGCTGTATGGATCGGACGCGATCGCCGGTGTGGTCAACGTCATCCTCAAGAAGGCGCCCTCGGGCGTGACGGTCAGCGCGCAGACGGGCCAGTACGGCAAGGGCGACGGCAACCTGCGGCGCTACGACGCCGATGCGGGATTCCCGCTCGGCGCCGATGGCTTCGTGCACGTGAGTGCCGAGCGCGAAACCACCGACCCCACCTCGCGCGGGATGCCGCAAGCGGACGCGGCGGCGGTCGCGGCCGTGGTCGGTGCGGACCAGGTGCCGTACGACGGCTTCGGCCAGCGCTGGGGCGACCCGCAGACCAAGACCAACAAGCTGTTCGTCAATGCCGGCCTGCCGCTGGCCGGCGACGCGCAGCTCTACGCCACGGGCAGCTTCATGGGCAAGAAGGTCCTGTCCAGCTTCTTCTATCGCAACCCGGTCTTGCCGGCCCAGGACGGCATCAGCGGCCGCTCCACCCTGGTCAGCTACGCCGATGGCACGCTGACCCCGGCGAACGCGCCCCAGTCGCTGGTGGACAGCATCGTGGCCGGTGGCGGCGACCCGGCGAACTACCTGACGGCCAACGCGGCGAGCCCGAGCGGCTGGGTGCTGCTGAACCCGATCTACACGCAGTTCCCGGGCGGCTACAGCCCGCTGTTCGGTGCGGACATCAGCGATCACCAGCTGGTCGGCGGCGTGCGTGGCGGCGGGCAGGGCAACCTGCAGTGGGACGTGCATTACCGCACCGGCAGCAACGAGGTCGACTACCAGCTGAAAGGTTCGATCAACCCGAGCCTGGGCAACCTGTCGCCCACCAACTTCCACCCCGGCAAGCTGACCCAGCGCGAGCAGGGCGCCGGTGCGGATTTCGTCCGTTCGTTCGACGACTCGCCGCTCACGCTCGCCTTTGGCGCGAACTGGCGCCAGGAGACCTACATCATTCACCAGGGCGACGCCGGTTCGATCGAGGTGGGGCCGACCGCGTCGGTGTTCGGGGTGGGCTCGGATGCCTTCCAGGGCTTCCCGGCCAACGCGGCCGGGCGCTTCACGCAGAACAGCGAGGCCGCCTACGTCGACGCCGAGACGAACTTCACCGACCAGTGGTCGGGCGCGGCGGCCGTGCGCTACGAGCGCGCTGACAATTACGGCTCCAAGATCGTGTACAAGCTTTCCAGCCGTTACGCGTTCACCGACGCGTTCGCGCTGCGCGGTACGTACAACACCGGCTTCCGTACACCGACCCCGGGCCAGGCGAACACGCTGAATGTCACCACCACGGCGAACGCCCAGGGCGGCCTGATTCCCAGTGGCACCTATCCGGTCGACAACCCGGTGGCGCGCGCGCTCGGTTCCAGGCCGCTGAAGACCGAAACCTCCAGGAGCCTTTCCGTCGGCGCCGTGTGGACGCCGCTCGACAACGTCACGACGACGCTGGACTACTACCGGATCAGGATCGACGACCGCATCGGCCTGGTCAGCAACAGCGTGACCCAGGCCACCGTCGACCAGCTCGCCGCCGGCGGCTATCCAAACGCGCAGCTGCTGCTCGGCAGCGACGCCAGCTATTTCGGCAATGCGTTCGGGTCCGACATCCGTGGCATCGACTTCGTGGTCGATACGCGGCATCAGCTGGGCAATGGCCGGCTCAACATCGACTTCCGCTACAACCAGAACAAGCAGAACGTGGTCAAGGTGCAGCCGGACACGCTCAACGATGATTTCGTGTACGACCTCGAACACCAGGTGCCCAGGAGCCGGTCGGTGCTCAGCTTCGACTACAACCTGCACCGGTTCGAAGCCATCGCGCGGGTCAACCGTTACGGCAGCTGGAGCACGACGGTCGGCCTGTTCGGCAGCAATAACCCGCCGGATGACGTGAATCACTACAGCGGCAAGACGCTGCTCGATCTGGAGGCCAGCTACAAGTTCAACGACACCTTCACGGTGGCCATCGGTGGCAACAACGTCTTTAACACCTACCCCGGCAAGGAGCAGAACGCCACGCTGCAGTTCCTTGGCGTCAAGTACGCGCTCACCTCGCCGTTCGGCTTCAACGGCGCGTTCTGGTACGCGCGCGTGACGGCCAGCTTCTGACCGGTCGTCGCCACGCCGGCCATCTCCCCGGGTGTGCCCGGGGAGATGGCCGCTTCAGGGGCCGGCCATCCACGGCGCGAGTGGGTTGAGAACGAAGGGGAAGAAACCCGTGACAGGACCGCGCCGGACACTGCAGACTTGGCACATCCGAAAGGATCGGACATCCACAATTACCGGCCCGTCCACCACGTCACGCATGGCGGGCGCCACGCCATCGACCCTGTCCCGACACCATGAATCGTCTTGCCGCTGTCTTGCGCTGGTTGCCGGTTTTCATCCTGCTCGATCTCTACGTCAACCTGGTGGCGCGGGTGGCGGGTTTCGCGCTGCCGGTCTGGCTGACCTACGTGGCGGGCTTCTTCCTGCTGGCGTATGGGCTTTGCCGCTTCGGGCTGGGCATCACCAGGATGCAGACGGTGGGGCTGGGCCGTTCACCGGGCTGGCTGTCCTCGCTGGGACTGGGCTTTGCCATCGGCTTTGGAGTCTGGGCGCTGAAGAACCTGCTGTACTTCGGCATGGGCAAGTTCGACGTGGTGGGCTGGCGTGACTGGAGTTTCGTCCTGCCGATGCTGGGCCAGGCGCTGGTCGGGATGTTGCTGGCCTCGGCGATCAACGACCTGATGATCCGTGGCTACGGGCTGGCGTTCTGCCGCCGCTTCAACCTGATGGCTTGGTACCTGCTGATCACCACCGCGGTGTATGCGCTGGACGACAGCTGGAACGAGGGCATCGACCCCTTCAACCTGCTGTTTTCTGCCGTTCTCGGCGTGTCCCTGGCGTATACCGTGCTCAGGACCGGCGCGATCTGGATGAGCATCGGCATCCATTGGGGCGGCAACATGTGTTATCGCTTCATGGCCGGTTTCGACGGACAGGGCGTGCTTCGCCTTGAGCACGTGATCGAAGGTGCGCGCTTCGAATATGCGGGCCTGGCCGTTACCGCCTTGATGTTTCCGCTGGTGGTGCTGGTGTTGCGTTGGTTCGCGGGTCAAAAGAGTCCGGCACCGGATTCCTCAGCCGACTGAAGCGGATTCTTCCGGCAGTCCCATCGGGAACCATCGATCACTTCGAAACGAGGCGCGGACGAATGCAATGTCCGCGCTCGCATCGTCCATCCCGGTCGTCTTGCACTCCCCCCCGACCACACGATAATCTCCAAACCCCTTCCACCAACCGAGCCTGGAGGTCGCTGACCATGATTGTTCATTCCGCGATTTCCGCCGGGTTGGCGCTGCGCTGATACACGCGCCCCGGATCGCCGTTCGTCGGCCGATCCACCGTTCTTCCTGATACGCGTCGAACCCGGCGTTCCGTTCAACCACCTGCATGGGTGGTTGCTGCGTCACGTCTTCATCCGGGGTTCCACGCATGCATTCCCAGACTTTTACGCTGTTCCAGCTTGGCTGGCGGTTGAGCTATTCGCACGATCTGACCCTGCAGGATTTCGAGGCCGGCTATCCGGCCCGGGTCGTGGGGGTGCATCGCAACGCGTTGTCGGTGCTGTCTGCACGTGGCGCGGCCAGCGTCATCCTGTCGGCGGCGGTCGAACCCGCGATCACGGTGGGCGACTGGCTGCTGCTTGAAATGGAGGCGCCGCGAGTGTTGCGGTTGCTCGCGCGGCAATCCCTGATCGCCCGCATCGCGGCCGGTTCGGAGCGTCGACTGCAGCCGATCGCCGCCAACCTCGACACGCTCTTCATCGTCACCTCGTGCAACGACGACTTCAACCTGTCGCGGCTGGAGCGCTACCTGACGCTCGCTTTCGAGGCGGGTGTCGAACCGGTCATCGTGTTGACCAAGGCGGACCTGTGCGGCGACGTCGGAAGCTACCTCGACGCGGTGCGCACGATCGCGCCCGCGGTCGCCTGCGTGCCGATCGACGCGACCTCGACGGCTTGCGCCGAACCGCTGGCGGCGTGGCTGGGTGGCGGACAGACCGTGGCCTTTGTCGGTTCGTCCGGCGTCGGCAAGTCGACGCTGGCCAATACCCTCGTGGGCAGCGCGGCCCGGGTCACCGGCGGGATTCGCGAGGGTGACGCCCGCGGCCGCCACACCACCACGGCGCGCGGGATGTTTGCGTTGCCGTCGGGCGCGTGGGTCATCGACACGCCGGGCATGCGCGAGCTGCGTGTCGGCGCTGTCGAAACGGGCATGAATGCCGCGTTCGATGACATCGAACGGCTCGCTGCGCAGTGCCGCTTTCACGACTGCCGCCACCAGGGCGACCGCGGATGCGCGGTGGAGCAAGCCGTCGCCGCCGGGACGCTGGATGGCCGCCGGCTCGCGAACTACCGCAAGCTGCAGCGCGAGGCCGCCCAGGCGGCGCGTTCGACGAAGGAACGTCGCGAGCACGATCGCCACTACGGCGTGTTGAACCGCCATGCGCAACGACTGCAGCGCGAGAAGAAGGGACGCGACTACTGAGCGTGTGGGGTGGGGCTTTGTCCGAGCCGCCGAGGCGGCCATCGACAAGGCCTGATCGCCGCTCACTCCACCCACTGCACCCTGTTCTTCCCGCTGCGCTTGGCCACGTAGAGGGCTTCGTCCGCCGCGTTCAGCAACTTGTCGCTGTCGGTGTAGCGGGCGGTCGCGGTCGAGGCGAGTCCGGCGCTGATGGTCACCACGTCCTGGGCGCTGCGTGCGTGGCGGATCTGCATCGCTTCCACCCGCTGGCGCAGCCGTTCGAGGATGTCCTCCGACGCGGCGGGCGCGTAGCCGACCATCAGGGCGACGAATTCCTCGCCGCCGTAACGGGCGACCATCACGTCCGGTTGCAGGCTCGCCTCCCGATGCAATGCGTGCGCCACGGCGACCAGGCAGTCGTCGCCGGCGAGATGGCCGTAGGTGTCGTTGAACGCCTTGAAGCTGTCGATGTCGATCATCGCCACGCTGAGCGCGCGACCTGTTTTCAGGGCGCCGTCCCACTCGCGCCTCATCAGCCGGTAGAAGCCGCGGCGGTTGGGCAGGGCGGTGAGGTCGTCGCGCACCACGGCCTGCTGCAGGCCGCGCTTGAGCTTGCGCAGGTCGTCCTCGAAGGCCAGGTGTTGCCCGAGCACGATGGCGTTGCGTGCCGCGTAGGACAGGATGGCCAGGATCAGGGTGCTCGTGGCAAGCACGGGGTTCTTGCCCAGTTGGGCGAACGCGAGGCAGCACAAGGCCAGGCTCATCACGAACGGGCTGACGCTTTCGGCAAGGTGGCGAATCCGGCGGCTGGGTCGATAGCTGCGCAACCAGACCTTCCGCCGCCGACCGAGCAGAAAGCCCAGCACCACGAAGGGCAGGCCGAGCAGCAGTTCGGGCAGGTAGGACTCGCTGTGCAGGATGAAACGGTTGTGGATGCCGGGGACGACCAGTTCGAGCCAGGCGAAAACGCTCAGCACGAAGAAGAAGCGCCGCTCGTCGGAGCGCTTGGTGGAAACCAGGCGCAGCGTGGCGAACACCGCCACGAACAGGCCCATCGCATCGAACATCCACATCACGAACGTCGCTGGCGGCGGTGCCGGCGAGGGCGCGTTCAGCACCTGGTGCAGGGTGAAGTAGAACAGTGCCGCGATGGCGCACGCCAGCACCGCATCGACGACGCCCGCCCAGCGATACAGCGTGGCGACCGGGTTGTAGGCCGCGGCGATGGTCAGCAGCAGGCTGCCCAGGCAGAAGTAGAAGGTCGGGTCGAAGGCGACCAGGGTGCCCAGCGGATTGGACAGCGAATCGGTGAACAGCAGGCCGAACGCGCCGAACTGCGCGACCAGCGCCAACAGCAGCAGGCTCCACAGCGGACGGTTGTGCGGGACGCTGAAGCGAAGCCGCCGCCAGCACTGCGCCACCGTCAGCATCAGCATCGCCAGCACGGCGGCATAGCTCCAGGAGAGCAGGTGCACCGGCGCCCATGCGATCACGCCCAGCTGGGCCAGCAGCAGCGGCACATAGACACGGGACATCCCGGCGTACATTTTCATCTCGCGATGTCCCGGCGCTGAGGGAGCGGCACGTCGACGCCGACAGGCGGTTCCGGCGCTCTTGCCAAGCCTGCCATAAAGCGTTGCCTCGCACAGGCGATGGCGTCTGGACGCGCGCCGCGCAAGTGCCGCACGCAGGGCCGGGTTCGCCCGGGCCATCCGACAGGGCTGACCGATGAGCCATTGGCGTGATCGACCCGCAACCGGCCATCGCCGGACCCTCGACCAGACGCCTTGCGAGTGCCGACCCGCCCGACATCTTCGTGCTCGGGGTCAGCCGCGGCGGGATGGCGGGCTTTTGGCGGTATCCGCGAATCGTTGAAGCCGTCGGCACACCGGCGAGACGGCGGTCGCCGGCACGCCGGCAACCTCGCTTCGGGTTAGCGGGATGTCGCCGTTGCCGGTGCACTCGCCGGCTGGTCGGTCGTCCACAGCTTTGCCTGCATCGGCCCACCCAGCATCTGCTGCCGCACCAGCGGGATCGGCGGGCCGCCGTAGCTGAGGAACTGGTCATGGAACGCCTTCAGCGCGTTCGGGCCGGGATGGGCGGCGATCCAGTCCTGGCGCAGCTGCATGATCATCAGCTTGCCCAGGGTGTAGTTGAGGTAGGCCGGGTCGTAGGTGCCGCGGGCAGCCTGCTGGCGGGCGTTGCCCGGGTCCTGGAAGGCCTGCTCGCGGAACATCTGCTCGGACTGGGCGATGCTCATGCCGCCGGTGTGCAGGCCGATGGCGGAGAGGAAGCGCACGTCGCGGAGCAGGGCATTGGTGAGCTGGCCGATGTGGGTTTCCGGCGTGCCGCCGGCGACGCCGGCATCGAACATCATCTCCTCGGCGTAATGCGCCCAGCCTTCGGCGAAGGCGTAACCCACGAACAGCTGGCCGAACTTCCAGTGCGCGCGGTTGGCATGCAGGAACTGCAGGAAGTGGCCGGGCCAGACTTCGTGGGCGGAGACGAACAGCAGCGAGGCCTTGCCCGGCACATAGGCGGCCTGGTCGGCCTTGCTCCAGGCCGGGTCCGGCGGGGCGATGTAGTAGACCGAGGGCAGGTTGTTCTCGTACGGGCCGGGGATTTCGATATAGGCGAAGTTCCAGCGGTTGAACGGCGGCGCCTCCTCGGCCCTGGCCTGCTCGGTGCCGGGAATCGTCGCCAGGTCCTTGTCGACGATGAACTGGCGCAGGCTGGCAAGTTGGGCGCGGGCGCCTTCGACCGCGCCGCCGGTGGGTTTGTCGGCGCTTTCCTTCGCCACGCAATCGGTGAGCGACTTGCCCGGTGCGAACTGCGCGCAGGCGCTCTTCAGCGCGGCGAGGTTGCGCGCGAGGTCGGACTCACCGATCGCCTTGAGCTGCGCCAGCGGCAGGTCGACCCGCTCGGTGGCGTGGAGCATCTTCGAGAATTTTTCCGCGCCCAGGGCGAAATCCTGGGTGGCGTGCGGCTTCTGCGCCTTCAGCCAGTCGGCCAGGTCCTGCGAGGCCTTGATCGCGGCGGCGTTGCTGGCCTTGAAGCGCGCCTGCAGGGCGTCGTCCTTCACCTCGGCGAAGATGCCGGGCACGTCGGTCTTGAAGAAGCTGGCGAAGCCGGCGAAGGAATTGACGCCCACGTCGATGTACGACGCCGGCAGCGGCAGCTTGAGGTTGGCCTTGACCTGGGCCAGTGCCCTGGGCAGCGCCTCCTGGTAGGTGACGAAGGCGGCCATGCGCTGGGCCAGCGGCGCATACGGCCGGGTCAGGTACATGCTGGGCGACAGGTCGCCGGTGTAGAAGGTCGGGTTCCTGTAAGGCGCGCCGGAATCCTCGAGCCAGAACAGCTGACCGTCGATCACCGCCAGCACGTAGTCGCGCTGGAAGCGGCCCTGGGCGTCGAGCTGGTCGTCGGGGAACGCGGCGAACTTGTCGCGTTGCGCGTGCAGCCAGGTGGCGTCGGCCTGCAGTCCTTCCGCGCTGTAGTCGGGCAGCTTGCCGTCGAACTCGTGCTTGCCCGCGCCGGCGGCAAACACCGGGTAGTGCTCGAAATAGCCGTTGAGGAAAGTGTCGACGGCCGAGGCCAGCGCAGCCTTTCCGTCGGGACGGGCAGCGTGCACGCTGGAAGCGGCGGCCGGTGATGCGGCCTGGTCCGTCGACGGCGACGTGCCGGACGAGCAGCCGGCGAGCAGGGTGGCGGCAACGACGGCAGACAGCGTGAGTACGCGCAATGGACGCATGATCGACTTCCCCGGTGTGATCGCAAGCGCCGAGCCTAGGCGCTCCGTTGTCCGGGTGCAATCGTCCGCCGTCACGCGCCAGACGATCAGCCGGCGATGGCCGTCTGCGCCACTGGTGTCACCTCGTCCATCATGGCTGCCGGCCTGCCCAGCAGATAGCCCTGGCCCAGCGGGCATCCCATGTCGGCCAGGGCGTTGCACTGCCCGATGGTCTCGATGCCCTCGGCGATGACCTGGATGTCCATCGAACGGGCCAGCGCGATGACGGCGGCGATGATGCAGGCGCTGCCACGGGCGGCCGGCCTGCTGCCCAGCCCGTCCACGAAGACGCGGTCGACCTTCAGCATGCGCAACGGCAGACGCTGCAGGTATTGCAGCGACGAATAGCCGGTGCCGAAATCATCCAGCGCCGCACCCACGCCCGCGGCGTGCAGCCGCTGCAGCATTGCCTGCACGTGGTCGGGGTTTTCCAGCAGGGCTTCCTCGGTGAGTTCGGCAACCACCCGCGAGGCAGGCAGCTTCACGCTGGCCAGCAGGTCGAGCAGGCGCCGGTCGAAATCGTCCGAGCCCAGATGCGCCGCCGACACGTTGAAGGTGAGGAAGCCGTCGGCGGGCCCGTGCTGGGCGAACGTGCGGAAGCTGCGCTCGAACATCTGCCAGTCGATCGCCTCCAGCAGCCGGCAGTGCCGCGCGGCCTTGAGGAAATCGACCGGCTCGATCACGCCATGGCCGGGCCGGCGCCAGCGGATCAGTGCCTCGTAGCCGGCGATGCCGTTGTCGTGCAGGCGGCGGATCGGCTGGAACCAGGGTTCGAAGCGCCGCTCGCGCAGTGCCTCGCGCAGGTCGGTCTCCAGCGTCAGCTGCTCGACGACCTCGCTGGCCATCACCGGCTCGAACACCGCGATGCGCGGAACGTCGGCGGATGCCGCGCGATGCAGGGCGATGTCGGCATCGCGCAATACCTGTTCCAGCGTGCCGTAACCGGCGTCGCACAGCAGCACGCCAATGCGGGCGGACAGGTGCAGCTCGCGGCCGGCCACGGTGATTGGCTGTCCGATGCAATCGCTCATCCGCCGGGCGATGCGCATGGCCTCCCGTGTGCCGGCGATCTGCGGGATCAGCACGGCGAATTCGTCAGCGGCCAGGCGGGCGACCAGGCCGGGCCGGTTGCCCAGGCATTCGGTGAGGCGCGTGGCGACCTGTTGCAGGACCTCATCGCCGGTGAAATGGCCAAGACCCTCGTTGATGCCGGCAAAGCGATCCAGGTTCAGCTGCAGCAGCACGGCGGGGCTGGCGGGATCGCGGCGCAGCGCGTCGAGCAGGCGTTCGATGTGCTCATGCAGGCAGCGCGGATTGGCCAGGCCGGTGAGGGCGTCGTGGCTCTGTTCGTGGGCAAGCTGCTGCTGCACCCGGGTGCGCTCGCCGACTTCCTTGTGCAGGGCACGGCTGCGCTGCGCCACGCGATCCTGCAGCGCCCGGTTGGCCTCCGCCAGCGCTAGCGTCTGCCGTTGTTCCTCGCGGTTCTGCCCGGCCTCGCGGTGACGCTCGATCACGCAGCGGATATGGGTGGCCACGAACTCCAGCAGCACCAGGTCCTCGTTGGAGTAGCTGCTGTCCGGCTGCCGGCTGCGTACCACCACGGCGCCGTGGATCTCGCCCTGGTGCAGCATCGGCACGCCCATCCACTGGGTGTCGTCGAGCTCCATCACCAGCGGCCCGGAGACCTGCTTGCCCAGTTGCGCCGGCGTTCCCAGCAGCGCCTTGCCATCGTGGAGCAGATGCCACAGCGGCGAGCCGCCGATCGATGCCAGCGACACTTCGTGGCCGGAGGCCGCCAGCGGCGGCAGGCTGCGCGGGTCGGAGGTGTAGACGAAGCGGAGCAGTTCGCGACGGGGCCGGTAGTCCACCACGCAGAAATGCTCGGTGCGGAGCAGGGAGCCCAGCACCGTGTGGATCTCGCGCAGGATGGCGCGGATGTCGCGGCCGCAACCGGCCAGGTCGGCGATGGTGAACAGGGCGCGGTGCAGCCGCTCGGAATACTCCAGCGGAGGCGGCGCACTGTGCTGCTCGATCCAGCCCAGCAGGATGCCCAGTCGACGCCCCGCCAGTTGCAGCAGTGGCTCCAGTTCGGTGATCAGGGCGGTGGCGTCGACGCCGCCGTGCAGGTCGAGCAGGAGCAGGATCGGTCGTGGTCGCTCGCACAGCCGGAAGGCCAGCGCGCCAATGGCCGGCACGCGTTGCGGAATGCCCGACGCCGCCACGCCGCGCAGCCAGCCCGCGGCACCGCCACGGGCCTGATCGAAGCCGTTGCCGAGTTCCCACAGCACGCGGGCGCTGGCGCATTCGGCATAGGCTTCGGCCAGCTCGACAATCATGGCCGCGATGTCCACCGGTCGCGTGGCGGTGTCCAGCTGGTCCAGCCAGCGTGCCTGCGGCGATTCGTTTGCCAGGGTGCAGTTCATCGGACTTTCCATGGTCTGAGAAACACGCTTGAACTCGATGGCGGTCGCGGCGGCGGGAATGTCGTCGCGGCGTGAAGAAGTACCGCGTCCCGGCGCGCCATGAGGCCGCCTGCCGCTTCCGGCTGGTCTGGCCCGCGTGCCACGGGCACGCGTCATTTCATCTCGCACTGTCATTTCATGTCGCCGGCAAGGTCAGAAACTGCTCAGTTGCGACAGTTGTCGCGTCACCGGTCAGGTCATCGGGCCGGCCTCGCGCGGAAGCGTTCATTCGCCCTGCGCGTGGAGGTGACACGGTGTTCGGGTGGCGATCCGCTCCTTCGGATGTTTGCCGATGTCGTCTGGACGTCCACACGAAGACGCCACGCGTGAGGTGTCGCAGAGGAGGGCGAACACCCGCCTCGCCATCGGGTTCGTGACGACATGTCGTCACGGATGCGCCGCCGGCCGGATGGACAGAGTCGGTGCACCGCGCACCGCATCCGGCCGGGGACGCAGACTTGAATGACCGGGCTTCCCGCAGTGCGCAGCGCAGGCGCGTCGCCACAGCGGATTCCCACATCTGCATTCTAGGCAGGGCGATATCGAGGCACGCGACGTTTCATTCGCGCACTCGCGACGTTTCGTCTCCAGCTGGCGGCTTTACCTGTCGCCCTACTGGACACGTTCCGGTGCCGATGGCATCCATGACGACGGTGAGGAGGACTTCGCGGGAAGACCGTCTTGCGTGATGGAAGCCGTCGCTCCGACCTGCATCGCCGCATGGCTGGGCGTCCTGGCGAAGTGCGCTGGCATGGTCTGTGCGTGGCCTCAAGACTTCCCGCAGGGGAGGACTCGACCTCAGGAGGAGTTCGATGGATACGCCCGTTCCAGCGAAGGGCCGGCAAACCGCGTTGCCGTGCAGAACCTTCAGCACTGCACTGATCGAGCCGCGCCTGCGCTCGCGGGCCTACGCGCGCTGGATCGCGCCGCTGGCCGAGGTGCAGCCCGATGACGACGAGCCGATGGATGCCTCGATCGTCGTGTTCGAGCTGGGCTCGCTGCGGGTGGCGCAGTCGAGCGCGAGCCCGGCGCGGTACCGGCGCGACGCCGCGCTGATCGCCCGCAGTCCGCTGAGCCAGTGCGTGCTGCTGCGCCTGCTGCTGAGCGGGTCGGCCCGGGGCAGCTTCGGCAAGCGCGGCACGGTCGAGTTGCGCATGGGCGACATCTACCTGAACGACCTGGCGCAGCCGGCCGAACTGTGGGAAGCCGGTTGCGCGCACCTCAACCTGCTGCTCAGGCACAAGGCGATCGACCAGGCACACTCGCCGCTGCACGGTCGGGTGCTGCGCAAGGATCACCTGCCGTGCCGGATGCTGACCCAGCACCTGCTGCATCTGCTGGGGACGCTGCCCGGGATCGAGGCCAGCCACGCCGGCAAGGCCGCCAGCGCCACGCTGGCGGTGGTGCGCGGCTGCCTGCGTGCCGAATCGCGCCAGCGCGATCGCCCGCAATGGGCGGAGACGCTGCACGTGCGCATCCGCGAACACATCGAGGCCCAGCTGGGCGACCACGAACTGAGCGCGGCCGTACTGCAGCGCCGGTTCCACGTGTCACGGGCGCAGCTTTACCGGATGTTCGCCGACAGCGGCGGCGTGCAGCATTACATCCGCGACCGGCGGGTGGAGGCGGTGCACCGGGATCTTCGCGAGCAGCCGGAACGGAACATCTCCGATCTCGCCTTCAGCCACGGCTTCTCCAGCGAGCGGCAGTTCCAGCGCGCCTTTCGTGCACGCTACGGCCGCACGGCGAGTGAGGTGCGCGAACGCCTGCAGTTGTTCTGAGCCGTCCGCTGCCCGCCGACGGGCTCGACCTGCTTCAGCGCCGCCCGACCTTGCCCAGCGCCAGGCCGATCGCCGCCAGCAGCTCGGCCGCGCCGAACGGCTTGCGCAGGAACACGCCGCGATCGGGAATGTCGTGCACGTGGACTTCGGTGTCGGCCGTGATCACCACGATGGCCACCTCGTCGTTGTGCCTGATCGCCTCATGGCAGATGTCGATGCCGGAGACGTTGCCGGCCAGGATCACGTCCGCGACGACCACGTCGACATGCGCCTGGCGCAGGTGGCTCATCGCACCGGCAGAGCCCAGCGCGCGGATGCTCTGCAGGCCATCGGCGGCCGAAAGCAGCAAGTCGATGGATTCCAGCACCATGTTGTCGTCGTCGACGATGAGGACGGTCTTGTTCGTATCCACGCGGTGCTACCCCTGTTCGCTGCCGGCAGCGAACAGCATAGGACGACTCCGCCTGCCGCGGGTGGATTGTCTTGACGGGCCGAGGGTCACCCGGTTGCCTCGCCGGGGTTGCCGCGGCGGAGCAGCCAGGCCAGCACCGGCGGCGTGACCATCGCGGTGAGCAGGGACATGGCCACGACGACGGCGTAGATGCGATCGCTGAACACGCCCGCGGCCAGGCCCAGGCTGGCGATCACCACACCCACCTCGCCGCGCGGCACCATGCCGAAGCCGATGATGGTGGCGCTGCGCCGGCCCAGCGACAGCGAGCCCAGGAAACCGCCCAGCAACTTCGACACGATCGCGATCGCGGTGGCGACCAGCAGCATCAGCAGCGCATCCACGCTGGCCAGTTCGGCCAGGTTGACCTTGGCGCCGGTGACCACGAAAAAGAACGGCGTGAGGAAGGACAGCAGCGGCAGGGTCTGGTGTTCCAGCTCCTTTCGCTGGCGGGTTTCCGAGGCGATCATGCCGGCCAGGAACGCGCCGATGATCGCGGCCAGGCCGAAGCGCGTGGACAGCCACGCCAGGCCCAGGCAGATCGCCAGCACCACGCTCAATGCCGAGTGCGGACTGATCGGCGCCTCCAGCCAGCCCGAGCGACGGCGCATCACCTGCGAGCCACCCCAGCCGATGATCGCCACGAACCCGATCGCGCCGGCCAGGGTCAGCAGCAGCGATTGCAGGTCCAGCGAGCCGCCGCCCTGCAGCGAGGACACCACGCCGAGCAGCAGCATCGCCAGGATGTCGTCGATCACGGCGGCGCCCAGGATCACCCGGCTCTCGATGCGCTGGAGCACGCCCAGTTGCTGCAGCACCCGCGCCGTGATGCCGGCCGAGGTGGCGACGAAGGCGGCCGCCACGAACATCGACTTGATCCATTCGAAACCTTCGCCGTGCGCCCACAGCGCGCCGGCGACGAAGGGAATGATCACGCCGAGCACGCCGACCAGCAGGGCGCTCTTGCCGACCTTTTTCAGATCGTCCAGCCGCGTTTCCAGGCCCACCGAAAACAGCAGCAGCACCACGCCGATTTCGGCCAGCACGTCCAGCGGCGTGCCGGGCAGGATCTGCTCCGGGCTCAGCCAGCCCAGCAGCGAGGGTCCGATCACGCAGCCGGCGGCGATCTCGCCGACCACCCCGGGCAGCTTTATCCGCTGGGCGATTTCCGCGCCGATCTGGGCCGCGACGAAGATGACGAACAGGGTGAGCAGGATGTCGGCGGCGTGGTGCATGGATCATCGTTCCGTCGGGCAAGCACTCAATGGTACAAGGCCGCCGTCGATGATGTTCTGCGCGACGCGCCCCGCGATCAGCCGAACACGAACCGGGCCAGCCACAGGTGCAGGGCGATGCTGGCGGCGTAGCCCAGCGCGATCGCCCAGCTCCAGCGCAGGTGGCTCATGAAGGTGTACTGGCCCCGCGCGGCGCCCATCAGCGCCACGCCCGCCGCCGAGCCGACCGACAGCAGGCTGCCGCCCACGCCGGCAGTCAGCGTGATCAGCAGCCATTGCGAGGCGTCCATCGGTGGGTTCATCTTGATCACCGCGAACATGATCGGGATGTTGTCGACCACCGAGGAGAGCACGCCCATCGCGGCGTTCGCCGTGGTCGGGCCGAGGTTGCCATAGAGCTTGGTCGAGGCCAGCTCCAGGTAGCCCAGCGCAGCCAGCCCCCCGACGCAGGCGAACACGCCATAGAAGAACAGCAGCGTGTCCCACTCGGCATTGGCGATGATGCGGAAGATCGAATAGCCCTGTTCCTCGGCGCCGTGCGCCAGCGCGTAGTGGCGCTGGCGGTAGTCGATGCGGCTGGCCAGCAGGTTCAGCAGGGCCAGGCCGGTCAGCATGCCGTAGGCGGCGGGCATGCCCAGCCACTGGCGGCCGATCACGGTGATCGCGATGGTCAAGGCGAAGGTGAGGCAGATGCTGATGCCGCCATGCTTGATCCGGCCGTGACTTTCGGTGCTCGCCGGCCGGCCCTTCGGCAGCGCGACAAACATGATCAGTGCCGGCACCAGCCAGTTCACGACGGCCGGGAAGAACAGCCGGAAGAAGTCGAAGAACTGCGCCTTGTTCGCCTGCCACACCATCAGCGTGGTGATGTCGCCGAACGCGCTCCAGGCGCCGCCGGCGTTCGCCGCCACCACCAGGTTGATCATCGCCAGCGTGATGAAACGCGCATTGCCGGCGCCCACCGCCAGGATCACCGCCGACATCACCAGCGCGGTGGTCAGGTTGTCCAGCACCGGCGAAATCAGGAAGGCCAGCAGGCCGGTGATCCAGAACAGGCTGCGATAGCTGAAGCCGTAGCGGATCAGTTGCGAGCGCAAGGCCTCGAACACGCCGCGCTCGCCCATCGCCGTCACGTAGGTCATCGCCACGACCAGGAAGAAGAAGATCTCCGCGTACTCGAGGAACATCGCCTCGAACGCTTCGCGAGTGAGGTTGGCATCGGTGCCGGTGCCGCCGTTGTGCCAGGAGATCATGCCCCAGATCAGCGCAGCGGCCAGCATCACCGGCTTGGACTTGGCGATGTGGATGCGCTCTTCGAGGATCACCGCCATGTAGGCCAGCACGAACAGCGCCAGCGCCACCCAGCCGATCGGGTGCGCCACCAGCTGGAAGTTCACTCCGGCACCGGTTTCGGTCGCCATCAGCGGCGTGCTGGCGGAGAGGAGCGCCAGGGCGGCAAACCATCGCATGGAAGATCCTTGGGGCAAGAGCGTGACGTCGGTTGGCAGGAAGGGTAGCAGCCGCTGGCCGAGGCCGGCACCAAGTGTCGCGGTCAGTCCGACGGCGCGGCGAGGTCGGGCCGGCGCTCCGGGCGCAGCCGGCTGAACACCCGGCTCGCCCCCGCGGTGACCAGCGCCAGCAGCAGCACCGTCCAGCGGAACGCCATCACGTAGTTTTCGTGCGCGTGCCCGGTGAGCATGAACTCCATCAGCAGCGTGGCCAGCGCAATGCCGAAACTCATCGCCAGGTACTGCACGGTGGAAGCCATCGAGGAGGCCATCGAGGCGTGCCGGATGTCCAGGTCGACATAGATCAGCGTGTTCATCGTGGTGTACTGCAGGCCGGCGAATGCGCCGTAGGCGAAGGTCAGCACGGCGATCAGCCACACCGGCGTGGCGGGGCCGAGCAGCGCGAACGTCGCCAGCAGGGCTGCCACGATCAGCGTGTTGCCGAGCAGCAGGCGGCGATAGCCGTAGTGCACCAGCGCCCGGTTGACCGCCCACTTCGCCATGATCGAACCCAGTGCCTGCGGCACCATCATCAGGCCGGCCGCCAGTGGCGACCAGCCGCAGCCGACCTGCAGGAACAACACCAGCAGCAGGAACATGCCCGAAATGCCCAGCCGGGTGAACAGCCCGCCGGCGAGCGCCACCGACACGCTGCGCACGCGCAGCAGGGCGAGGTCGGCCACCGGATGTTCGGTGCGCCGGCTGTGCCACAGATAGATCGCGCCCAGCAGCAGGGCGGCCAGCGCGCACAGGCCCATGCGCGACCAAGGCACCGGGGTTGCGCCGGCCAGCTCGGAGGCGGTCAGCAGCAATGCCGAGGCCGCGCCGAACAGCAGGAAGCCGAGCAGGTCGAAGCGGTTGGCGTGATCGAGCCGGTACTCCGGCATGTCGCGCCGGTTCATCCACACGCCGGCGATCGCCACCGGCACGTTGATCAGGAAGATCAGCCGCCACGAGGTGAACTCCACCAGCGCGCCGCCCAGCAGCGGACCGAGCACCGAGCCGAGCAGGCCGAAGGTCGCCACCGTGCTCATCGCCCGCACGAACTCGCCCCGGTCGATGCTGCGCACCAGCACATAACGTCCCACCGGCATCAGCGAGGCGCCACCCACGCCCTGCAGCACGCGGGCCGCCACCAGCTGCGGCAGTGTCTGCGCGATACCGCACAGCAACGAGCCCAGGCCGAACACGATGATCGCCGCACCAAACACGCGGCGGGTGCCGAAGCGGTCGCACAGCCACGGGCTGGCGGGAATCAGGATGGCCAGGGTCAGCACGTAGCTGGTCAGCGCCGTGCGCATGCCCAGCGGCGTGACCTTGAGTGCCTCGGCCATCGCCGGCACCGCGGTGTTGACCACGGTGGAATCGAGCGCCTGCATGAAGAAGGCTGCGGCAACCAGCCACAGCAGGCCGCGGTAGCGTTCACGCGAGGTCGGCCCGTCGGCCTCGACGGCGCCGGCCAGCGGGTCGGGCGCGGAAAGCGGGGCGACGTCAGGAACCACGGGGCTTCGAACAGGCATGGCCGGCCATCATAGCGGCCCCGGCGGCTTGATTTCTGCTGCCACTGTCATCACAGTGAACCTTGTTTCATCTGCCGGTCATGCCCATACAGGTATCACGGCCTCAACCACACGCGCCGGGGCGGCTTCGTTCCGGCGTGTGCTTTTGCGCGGCAGGAGCCGCGAGCATCAGGAAAAGCCATGAGCAAGCCACCGATCACTGTTTCCCGCATCGACATGGAGCGCATCGAAGCGCTGCTGGAGCGCCTGCCGACGGCGGAGGCCGACAAGCTGGACGCGCTGCGCGCGGAGCTGGATCGTGCCGAGGTGGTCGAGCCGTCGGCGATGCCCGACCACGTCGTGACGATGAACTCGACCGTCACCTTCGAGGACGAAAGCAACGGCGAGCAGCTGACCCTGACCCTGGTCTACCCGGCGTCGGCCGGCACGGCCGGCACCGTGTCGATCCTGGCTCCCGTGGGCAGCGCCCTGCTCGGACTGGCGCGCGACCAGCAGATCGACTGGCCCACCCCGGACGGCCGCAAGCGTCGCCTGAAAGTGCTGGAGATCACCTACCAGCCCGAGGCCGCCGGACACTTCCACCGCTGAGAGGTTGAGATTTTCCAACCTCTCAGGTCGGCCAGGCACGGCCTGACCGCGGATCTGTCACGCACGTGACTGATTCGCGTGAGCACGTCCGGGCGCGTACCGGACGTGCGATAGAAG
>NZ_AJXT01000041.1 GCF_000264295.1 Rhodanobacter spathiphylli B39
GGAAGTGGTTTTCTTCACAAGCGCCCAAGCCGCATCGCGCGCCGGTGTCGTTAAACTGCGGGGTGATCCGAAGGAGACCCGCATGACCGAACGCCCGGTTCCCGCCGACATCGTTGCCCGCAGCGCCGCGCTGCGGGCGCAGATCGAGCAGGCCAACTACCGCTACCACGTGCTCGACGACGCGGACATCACCGACGCCGAGTACGACCGCCGGATGCGCGAGCTGGAAGCGCTGGAGGCGGAATGGCCCGAGCTGGCCACCACCGATTCACCGACCCGCAAGGTGGGCGCGCGGGCCAGCGGCGGCTTTGCCGAAGTGCGGCATGCCTTGCCGATGCTTTCGCTGGGCAATGCGTTCGAGCAGGAAGGCGAGAACGAGCGTGAGCGTTTCCGCGAGATTGCCGACTTCGAACGACGGATCGAGCACACGCTCGAGCGCAGGACACCGGTGTTCTCGGTGGAGCCCAAACTCGACGGCCTGGCGATCAGCCTGCGCTACGAGGACGGCGTGTTCGTGCAGGGCGCCACCCGCGGCGACGGCGAGACCGGCGAGGATGTCACCGCGAACCTGCGCACCGTGCGGGCGATCCCGCTGAAGCTGCGCGGTTCCGGCTGGCCTGCCGTGCTGGAAGTGCGCGGCGAAGTGGTCATGCTGCGCAAGGATTTCGAGGCGTTCAACGACTACGCCCGCAAGCACGACGAAAAGCCGCTGGCCAATCCGCGCAACGGCGCGGCCGGTTCGCTGCGCCAGCTCGATCCGGCGATCACCGCGAAGCGGCGCCTCAGTTTCTTCGCCTACGCGATCGGCGTGGTCGAGGGCGGCGAACTGCCGCCGACCCATTCGGCCACCCTGCAACAACTGCGCGAGTGGGGCTTTCCGGTCTCGCCGGAAGTGGATGTGGCGCGCGGCTTCGATGGCCTGATCGCCTATTTCCGCCGCATCGGCGCGAAGCGCGACAGCCTGCCTTACGACATCGACGGCGTGGTCTACAAGCTGGACGACTACGCCGGCCAGCGCGAGATGGGCTTCGTCTCGCGCGCGCCGCGGTGGGCCATCGCGCACAAGTTTCCGGCGCAGGAACAGACCACCCGCCTGCTCGACATCGAGATCCAGATCGGCCGCACCGGCGCCGCCACCCCGCGCGCGCGGATGGAGCCGGTGCAGGTCGGCGGCGTCACCGTGACCTACGCCACCTTGCACAACGCCGACCAGGTGGCGCGCCTGGATGCCCGCGTGGGCGACACCGTGATCGTGCGCCGCGCCGGCGACGTGATTCCCGAAGTGGTGCGCGTGGTGGAAGACCTGCGGCCGCAAGGCACGCAGCCGTGGACCATGCCCACGCGGTGCCCGATCTGCGATTCCGCGCTGATCCGCGAGGAGGGCGCGGCGGCCTGGCGCTGTTCCGGCGGACTGATCTGCGCCGCGCAACGCAAGGAGGCGCTGATCCATTTCGCCTCGCGTCGCGCGATGGACATCGAGGGCCTGGGCGAGCGCTTTGCCGAGGCGCTGGTGGAACTCGACCTGGTGCACACGCCGGCCGACCTGTACGGCATGGACGTGGACGCCTTCGTCGACATGAAGCGGCGCATCGACGAGCGCAAGCCTGCCCCAGCGGAAGCTGGGGGCACCACGCCGGAAACGGTGAAGGCCGGCAAGGTGGCGACGAAGTGGGCGGAGAACCTGGTCGCCGGCATCGCGGCCAGCAAGCACACCACGCTGGCCCGCTTCCTCTACGCGCTGGGCATCATGCACATCGGCGAAAGCACGGCGAAGACCCTGGCCGCGTGGCTGGGTCGACTCGAATTCGTGCGCAGCACGCCGGCACCGCTGCTGCGCGTGCTGCCGGACATCGGCGAAGAAGTGGCCGCATCGATCGCCGGTTTCTTCGCCCAGGACGGCAACCAGCAGGTGGTCGACCAGCTGCTGGCTGCCGGCATCAGCTTCAGCGACGAGGCCGCGCCATCGCCGCTGCTGCGCGAGCGGCTGAATCTTGGCGTGCTGCTCGACATGGCGAAGATCAGCAAGCTCGGCCCCAAGAGCAGCAAGCTGCTCGCCGAACACTTTCCCACCTTGCAGAAACTGCAGGCGGGCGGGGCGGCGCACTGGATCACCGCCGGCGTGCCGCAGATGGCGGCGAGCGGGCTGGAAGCCTTCCTGGCCGATCCGGCGGCCCATGCCGAACTGCAGGGCGCCGAGGCGGCGATGCAGCGCCTGCTGGAGGCGATGCCCGCCGCCGCCGAAGTGACCCAGGCGCCGCTGGCCGGGCAGACCTTCGTGCTCACCGGCAGCCTGGCGTCGCTCAGTCGCGATCAGGCCAGGGATCGGCTCGAAGCGCTCGGTGCCAAGGTGTCCGGTTCGGTGTCGAAGAAGACCAGCGTGGTCGTCGCCGGCGAGGAAGCGGGCTCCAAGCTCGACAAGGCGAAGGAGCTGGGCGTGCCGGTGTGGGACGAGGCGCAGTTGCTTGCCTTGCTCGACGAGCGCGAGCGCGCCCGATGACGATGTCCCCACGCGCCGCGCTGGAACTGCGCGCACGGCTCTACGCGCTGCTGCGCGCGTTCTTCGCCGAGCGCGGTGTGCTGGAAGTGGAAACCCCGATCCTTTCCGCGGCGGGCAATACCGACGCCAACATCGAGAGCTTCAGCAGCACTTTCAGCGGCCACGTCGATGCGGGCGCGCGCGAGCGCTGGTTGCGCACGTCGCCGGAATATCCCTTGAAGCGCTTGCTGGCCGCGGGCATCGGCGACTGCTACGAGCTGGGCCGGGTGTTCCGCAATGGCGAGGCGGGCGGTCGGCACAATCCCGAGTTCACCATGCTGGAGTGGTATCGGGTCGGCTGGGATCACCGGCGGCTGATGAGCGAGACGATCGCGCTGGTGGAAGCGGCGCTGGCGATGAGCGGTCGGCGTGCCGAGGTGGTGGTGACCAGTTACCGGCAGCTGTTCCTCGACGGCCTGGGCATCGATCCCGTCCACGCGTCGATCGACGAACTGCGCGCGCCGCTGGTGGAATTCGGCATCGGCCCGGAGGGGCTGGGGCATGACGACTGGCTCGACCTGCTGATCACCCACAAGCTGCAGCCGATGTTTCCCCGCGATCGCATCACGGTGATCCACGATTACCCGGCGAGCCAGTGCGCGCTGGCGAAGATCCGCCCGGGCGAGCCGCCGCTGGCCGAGCGCTTCGAGCTCTACCTGGGCCGTTACGAACTGGCCAACGGCTACCACGAGCTGAACGATGCGGCCGAACAGCGCGTGCGTTTCGAGCGCGACAACGTCGTGCGTCGCGGGCGCGGCCAGCGTGAGATCCCGCTGGATGAAAACCTGCTGGGCGTACTGGATGCGATGCCTGACTGCGCCGGCGTGGCGCTGGGCGTGGAGCGCCTGCTGATGTGCCTGGCCGACACGGACGCGATTGCCGACGTGCTGGCGTTTCCGTTTTCCGAGGCCTGAGTCGTCGCGAGCCGGCAACCCCGCCGCGTGGCGGGGTTGCCGGTGTTCGTCGCAGTTCTACGGCTGGCTGAAGCGCATCGCCACGGCGCGCCGTTCGAGCAAGCCGACCGCCGGCTGATCCTGCAGGCGCAGGTCGTGCAGTTCGTACGGTGCGCCGATGCCCTGCAGGCTGTGCGGGTCGTAGTGCAGGGTCAGCTGGCCCTTGCCGGCCGGCAGCCAGTTGGCCGACTGGGCGAACGCCGCCGGCACCATCCGGCCGTCGGCACCGCGTCCGTACAGCACGGCCGAGACGGCGTAGCGGCTGGCCGAGACGGCATCCACGCCGAGGCTGATGTCGAGGCCGCGATCGGTGGCGACCGCGGTGCTGGCTAGGCCGCTGAGCCGGGCATCGGGCTGGGCGGCGGCGAACACCGTGGTGGTGTCGCGACGGATCTCGTGCCCGGCGCTGTCGGTGCCTTGCGTGAAGCTGTGCACCTCCCACAGGCCCGGCGTGGTCGGGATGCTGCGCGGACGGACGTCGACGGTGAAGCTGCCGTCGGCCTGGCGACGGAAGCTGAGCGGCGTGGTGCTGCCGTCGGGTGCGCGCAGCAGGCCGCCCACCGAGCTCAGCGGCAAGGCGCGATCGGCGTCACGCAGGACCACCCGTACCTTGACCGCCTCGCCCAGCAGCAGGTCGTCGCGGTTGCCCTGGGCGGTGACGGCGAACGGGCTCTGCGGCTCGAACACATGCACCAGGTAGCGGCCGCGGGCGGAGGCGACCTGCAAGGTGGCCACGCCGCTGCCCAGCTCGGGCTTCAGCCGCATCACCATCGAGGCGGCCGGAACGTCCATGCCGGCGGCGTGCAGCTGGGCGGTGTCGGCGACCTGGCTGCTGGCCGCCGCAGCGCTCAGCGATTGCCGGCCCAGTTGCAGCCGCACGCTGGCCGGGTCCAGCTTGCCGATCGCCTGGTCGCCCGGACTCAATCGGATGATCGCGCCCGGTGCGGTCAGCGGCAGCTTCAGGCCTTGCTGGAGTTCGGTGGCCGACACGTCGCGCCAGTATTCGCGGCTGCTGCGCGAAAACGCTTGCGGCACCGCCTGCAGCGTCGCGTCCTGCGCCAGCGGCCAGCTCACGCTGACCGGCCGGCGCTCGACATGCATGCGCGTTGCGGCGGCGGATGTAGCGGTCAGACGGGTGCCGGCGCTGCGTGCCTGCAGGCTGGGCGGAACCATGTCATCAGCTTGCGCCGGCAACAGTGCGTGGGTGGCGGCCATGGCCGGCGCGGCGGCGAAGATCACCAGCAATGCGCTTGCGAGTATCCCTTTCTTCATGGTGATCATCCCCTGATGTCGTTGGCGAGTATGGACGGCAGGCCGAAGCAGGCACGCCGGCTCTGGTTGTGGTTCAGCACGGAGCCACCGGTGCGCTGCGTGTCGCGGAACCACACGGTGCCGGCCGCCGACGCGCTGGAACATTCGATGAAGCCGTCCGAGCAGCTGCTCAACCAGTTCTGGGTGATCTCCAGCCCCACGCTCTGGGTGTAGCCACCGCAGTAGGCCTGGCTGCTGAACAGTCCCGACACCACGTCCGTGCCCACCACGTCGCGGAACGGCACCGGCAGGCCCGGACGACCGGAGGTGCCCAGCAGGTATTGCTGGTTGTAGGTGGCCATCCAGCCGGTCTGCTGCTGGCGCACGGCGTCGGTCTTGTAGCCGAGCAGCCAGCCCAGCGCCGACTCGAACACGTTGCCGGCCATCACCGCATTGGCCAGCGGCGTGCCGGCGCTGGAGGGCGCGATCGCATCGACCTTGACGATGCGGCTGATGATCGCGGGGTAACGCGCATCCCAGGTCGGGTTCGACAGGATCCAGCGCATCACGTTGCCGCCGTTGGAGTGGGTGATCACCACCAGTCGATCGATGTGGCGGTTCTGGATGAAGCTGGTCAACTGGGTGGCCAGGCAACCCGCGGCGCGGTCGTCCCACATGTACTGGTTGAAGTCGCAATTGACGACCAGCAGGTTGTTGCGGTCGGTCAGGCCGTTGCGCACGCCTTCGACCATGTCCGATTGCCAGTAGTCGTTGTACGCATCGGTCTGGTTGCCGGTGCCGTGGACCAGGGCCACGCCGGTGGTGGCTGCCTGCGCCGCGGCGCAGTTCAGGGCCAGTGCCAACATCAAGGTTGTACGTCGCACGTTGATCTCTCCCCATCAAGGCGGCGGAATGCCGCGGGCGGAGCCAACCGGGGTGCAGCCACAGGTACGCCAAACCCCCTGTGTTGCAGGCAGGTCGACTACAGGTGATGTCCAGGACATCGTCAGGACGTGTCGCCAGATCCCCCTAGACCGTGCGGCACGGTATGGACTCTAGCAGCGCCATACGTGCGCGTCTTGACGCAAGTGCACAACCGCCGCAGCGCCGGTGTGCGCTAAGGTTGCGCGCTTTACGCTTGGGGATGCCTGCGTGGTCGAGATGCCTGCCGTTGCCGCCTTGCCCGATCGCGACCGCCTCGACCGGCGCGACGTGAAGACCCTGCTGCTGGCCGCCTTGGGCGGTGCGCTGGAGTTCTACGACTTCGTGGTGTTCGTGTTCTTCGCGATCCCGCTGAGCCAGTTGTTCTTCCCCCACGACACGGCGCCATGGCTGGCCCAGTTGCAGGTGTTCGGCATCTTTGCCGCAGGTTATCTGGCGCGGCCGCTGGGCGGCATCGTGATGGCGCATTACGGCGACAAGCTGGGGCGCAAGCGCATGTTCACGCTCAGCGTGTTCCTGATGGCGGTGCCCACGCTGGGCATCGGCCTGCTGCCGACCCATGCGCAGATCGGCATGCTGGCGCCGCTGCTGTTGCTGCTGCTGCGCGTGGTGCAGGGCATCGCGGTGGGCGGCGAAGTGCCGGGAGCCTGGGTGTTCGTGGCCGAGCACGTGCCTGCGCGACGGGTGGGCTTCGCCTGCGCCAGCCTCACCTCGGGCCTGACCGTCGGCATCCTGATCGGCTCGCTGGTGGCGGCGACGATCAACAGCCGACTGGCGCCCGCGGCGGTGCTGGACTGGGGCTGGCGCCTGCCGTTCCTGGTCGGCGGCGTATTCGGCTTCTGCGCGGTGTGGCTGCGCCGCTGGCTCAGCGAGACGCCGGTGTTCCAGGCGATGCATGCGCGCAGGGAACTGGCCAGCGGCCTGCCGCTGCGGCTCGTGTTCGAACGGCACCTGCCGGGCGTGGCGCTATCGATGCTGGTGACATGGATGCTTACCGCGGCGATCCTGGTGATCATCCTGATGACGCCGTCGATCGTGCAGTCGGCTTTTCATGTCGCGCCGGCGCGGGCGTTCCTGGGCAACAACCTGGCTTCGTTCGCGCTGGCGCTGGGCTGCCTCGGATACGGCTGGCTGGCCGATCGGTTCGGTTACGCGCGGACGCTGCTGTTCGGCGCGCTCGGCCTGCTGCTGTGCAGCTATGCGCTCTACTTAGACCTGCAGGCCGGTGCCGGGCATTTCCTCGCGCTCTACGCGTTGACCGGACTGGCGGTTGGCGTGGTGGGTGTCGTTCCCGCGCTGATGGTGGCGGCGTTCTCGCCGGCGGTGCGTTTTTCCGGCCTGTCGTTCTCGTACAACATCGCCTATGCGCTGTTCGGCGGCATCACCCCGCCGCTGATCGGCTGGCTGGTGAAGCAGTTCGGCGTGCTGGCGCCGGCGCATTACGTGGCGTTTGCCGCCGTGATCGGGATGATCGTGGCTGCAGGCAGCCGAGGTGACTCCCGCTAGAACTCGAGTTCCTGTGCCGCACACAGATAGTCGACCAGCGGCACGACGCGCTTGAACGCGGCCACCGTCCACGGCAGCAGTTCGTCGGAACAGGCCAGCTCTTCGCCGAGCGGCATGGTGGCGACGAAATCCTTGCGCTTGAGATCGTCGATCAACTCGTGCGTGGGGTCGTAACCGCGCGGCGGGCGGACCAGCGATTCGCCGCCCAGCTGCAGGTGTTCGCGGAACGCCTTGCTCTGCGTGGCACGTTTCCATGCCGCCGGGTTGTCGACCAGGAATTCGCGGATGTGCTTCAACGCGTCCGGTTCCGGATGCCACAGGCCGCCGCCGGCGAAACAGTCGCCCGGCTCGATGTGCAGGTAGAAGCCCGGCGCCTGGATCTCGTGGCGACGTTCATGGGTGAAGCGCGAGCCCTGCCATGATTTGTACGGCAGCTTGTTGTTCGAGTAGCGGGTGTCGCGATAGATGCGGTAGAGCGAGCCGCCGCTCTTGCGGGGATCGGCGCGGTAGTGGCTGCTGATCTTCGCCAGCGGCGCCTGCAGGTCGGTGATCAGTTGCAGGAACGGCTCGCGCACATGGCGCTCGTAGTCGTCCTTGTGCGCGTGGAACCATTCGCGGTTGTTGTTGTTTCCAAGCGAGCGCAGGAAACGGAATGTGGCGGGGGTGAAATAGCTTCTGGACATGGGGATTCGTCGGGAGGGAACAGGGCGGGCACTGCCCGCCATCGTGCTGCGGTCAAGGTGTGCGTCTCAGGTATCGCCGAGGCTGTCGGCCAGCTGTTCGCCCCAGGCCTGCAACTGGTCGAGCAGACCCAGCCTGTCCTGCGCCTGCGGATCGCCGCGCAGCTTGGCGATGCGGGCGAAGTAGTCGTCCAGGGTCAGTCCGGTCAGCGGCGTGTGCCGGGTCAGTCGGGCCTGGCGGAAGCGCTCCCAGCGGAGGCGCTCGTCGGCATCCAGCGTTTCCGGCCAGTTGCGTGCGCGGTAGCGAAACAGCAGTTCCGGGTAACGCGCGTCGCGAAAAGGAAACGGACGGCTGCCCAGTTCCGCCGGCGGCGTGGCGCGCACCTGGGCGAGCAGGCGCTTGTCCGCATCGGGCAGGAAGCCGCCGCCGTACAGCGCCAGTTCGGGGTCTTCGGGCGGCGGCAGTTCGGCGGCGCGCTGGAACACCCGGCGCAGCTTCTCGGGCAGGCCCGCGGCGGCGTGCAGCATGTCGCGGTGGGCCTGGCAGCGGGGAAGGTCGAGCTGCAGCCGCGCCAGGTCCACGCCCTGCAGCACCGACAATGGCGCCAGCGCCGGCGCGTGGTTCGCGCGCACGGTGCGCAGCGGAATCCGCTCGACGCCCTCGGGCAGGTCGGCGCGCGGGGTGAAGATGCGGTCGGCGATCTCGTCCTCGTCCAGCGCCAGCCATGCGGCCGGATCGGTCGCCAGGTCGTACACGATCACCTCGCCGGCACGGCTGGGATGGGCGGCCAGCGGCGCGACCACGGTGAGGCAGTGACGGCTGGCCGGATAGCGCGAGGACACGTGCACCAGCGGCGTCATGTTCACCACGTCGAGCAGTTCGAACACCTTCTGCTTGCGCCGCAGCGCGTAGTGCCAGTCCCACAGCCGCGGCTGGCGCACCCGGATCAGCCGGGCCAGGTCGATCAGCGCGTAGACGTCGGACAGCGCGTCATGGGCACGTTCCTGGTTCAGTCCGTTGGCGCGCGCCAGGTGCTCCAGTTTGAAGCTGGGCGAACCGTCCTCGCGCGTCGGCCAAACGATGCCCTCGGGGCGCAGCGCCTGGCACATGCGCACCAGGTCGATCAGGTCCCAGCGCGAATTGCCGTTCTCCCACTCGCGGCCGTACGGCTCGTGGAAGTTGCGGTAGAGCATCTGGCGGGTGAACTCGTCGTCGAAACGCAGCGAGTTGTAGCCCACGCCACAGGTGCCTGGCCGGGCCAGTTCCTCATGCACGCGAGCCGCGAAGTCGGCCTCGTTGACGCCGTCCAGTTCGGCCTGTTGCGGCGTGATGCCGGTGATCATGCAGGCGTCCGGGTGCGGCGGCATCTCCCGTGGCGGCTTGCCGTAGAACATCACCGGTTCGCCGATGATTTCCAGTGCCATGCTGGTGCGGATGCCGGCGAACTGCAGCGGCCGGTCCCGGCGCGGGTCGGCGCCGGAGGTTTCGTAGTCATGCCAGAAGAAGGTCTGCATCCGGCGATGATCGCATGGCGCCGGGTCTTGCCGGCATGGCGGGGTCGGCAAGGCTGATAAACTCCCCCGCACAAGGAGAACCCATGAGCCAAGCCCACGAAGAAAACCTGATCTGGATCGATCTGGAGATGACCGGCCTCGACACCGACAACGACTCGATTCTGGAGATCGCCACGGTGGTTACCGACAAGGAACTGAACGTGCTGGCCGACGGGCCGGTGTTCGCGATCCGCCACGAGATCGATCAGCTGGAATCGATGGACAGCTGGAATACCAACCAGCACCACAAGTCCGGCCTGTGGCGGCAGGTGCTGATCTCGGAAACCGACCATGCGATGGCCGAGCAGGCCACCGTGGAATTCCTGCGCGCCTGGGTGCCGCCGGGCAAGTCGCCGATGTGCGGCAACTCGATCTGCCAGGATCGCCGCTTCATGCACCGGCAGATGCCGCGGCTGGAGCGCTACTTCCACTACCGCAATCTGGACGTGTCCACGCTGAAGGAACTGGCGCGGCGCTGGGCGCCGGAAATTGCCAAAGGCGTGGGCAAGGAGTCGGCGCATACGGCGCTGTCCGACATCCGCGATTCCATCGCCGAACTGCGCCATTACCGCCGGTTCATGGGCGCGCTGGGCGGCAAGGTCGAGGCCTGACCGGTGCGCCGGTTGCTGCATCTGACGAGGCCATGAGCATGTCGAACGACTTGTTTGCCATGGTGCTGGATTGTGCCGGACGCCCGCTGCGGCTGGATCGTGCCAGGGTGGTCGGCATCCTCAACGTCACCCCTGATTCGTTCTCCGACGGCGGCCTGCATGACAGCGTGGAGGCTGCCGTGGCGCATGGCGTGCGCATGGCGGAGGAGGGCGCCGACATGCTGGACGTCGGCGGCCAGTCGACCCGGCCGGGCGCGGCCGAGGTTTCGCTGGCAGAGGAACTGCAGCGGGTGGTGCCGGTCGTCGAACAACTGAGGGCACACACCTCGCTGCCGATCGCCGTCGACACTTCGCGGGCCGAGGTGATGCGCGCCGCGGTCGCTGCCGGCGCCGGCATGATCAACGACGTCTATGCGCTGCGCCGCGATGGCGCGATGGACGCGGTCGCCGAACTGGGCGTGCCGGTGTGCCTGATGCACATGCAGGGCGAGCCGCGCAGCATGCAGGACGAGCCGCATTACGACGACGTGGTCGGCGAGGTGCATCGGTTCCTCACCGACCGGCTGTTCGCCTGCGAGCTGGCCGGCATCGATCGCCGCAAGGTGCTCGTCGATCCCGGTTTCGGCTTCGGCAAGACGCTGGAACACAACCTGGCCCTGCTGGCGGCGCTGGAACAGTTCGCCAACCTGGGCAGTGGCGTCTACGCCGGCTTGTCGCGCAAGTCGATGATCGGCACGCTGACCGGTCGCAGCGTGCCCGGCGAGCGCCAGGCGGGCTCCGTGGCGGCGGCACTGATCGCCGTTCAGCGCGGAGCGCGCATGGTTCGCGTACATGACGTGGCGGCGACGGTGGACGCGCTGGCGGTATGGCGGGGCGTGCACGCGGTGGACAACGTGCCCCGGCGCAGTGCGCCGCCGGCGGTGCCGCGCTGGCCCGACGACGATTGAATGACGCGCTGGCCAGCCGGCCGCGTTCCCGCAAGACACCCGAGATCCCCACAACGATGAATCAACGCAAATACTTCGGCACCGATGGCATTCGTGGCCTGGTCGGACAATGGCCGATCAGCGCCGATTTCATGCTGCAGCTGGGCCGTGCCGTCGGCAGCGTGCTGGCGCGTGAACGGAAGGATCGTCCCAGAGTGCTGATCGGCAAGGACACCCGCATCTCGGGCTACATGTTCGAATCGGCGCTGGAAGCCGGACTGGTGGCGGCAGGTGCCGACGTGGGCCTGCTGGGTCCGATGCCCACGCCGGCGGTGGCCTACCTGACCCGCTCGATGCGTGCCCAGGCCGGCATCGTGATCAGCGCCTCGCATAACCCGCACCACGACAACGGCATCAAGTTCTTTTCGGCCCATGGCGAGAAGCTGTCCGACGAAGTCGAGCTGGCGATCGAGCAGGAGGTCGACGCGGCGTTCGTCACGGTGGCCTCCGAACGACTCGGCAAGGCCCGCCGCATCGACGACGCGGTGTCCCGCTACGCCGAATACTGCAAGACCACGGTGGCGGAGGACTTCAGCCTGCACGGGCTGAAGCTGGTGCTCGACTGCGCCCATGGCGCGACCTACCAGGTGGCGCCCAAGGTGTTCGCCGAACTGGGCGCCGAGGTGATCGCCATCGGCGACAAGCCGGACGGCTTCAACATCAATCGTGATGTCGGCTCGACCCATCCGCAGGCCTTGCAGCAGGCGGTGCTGGCTCATGGTGCCGATCTCGGCATCGCCTTCGATGGCGACGGCGACCGGGTACAGCTGGTCGACCGCCACGGTGTACTCGCGGACGGCGACGACATCCTCTACGTGCTGGCGCGCAGCTGGCACGCGCATGGTGCGCTGAACGGCCCGGTGGTCGGCACCCTGATGAGCAACTACGGCCTGCAGCTGGCGCTGGCCAGACTCGACGTGCCGCTGATTCGGGCCAACGTCGGCGACCGCTACGTGATGCAGCAGTTGCGTCAGCACGAGGGTGTGCTCGGCGGCGAGACGTCCGGCCACATCCTGTGCCTGGATCGGGCCACCACCGGTGACGGCATCGTCGCCGCGCTGGCCGTGCTGGAGGCGTTGGCGCGTTCGGGCGAGGATTTCGCCACAGCGCGGCAGGGACTGCAGAAGATGCCCCAGGTGATGCTGAACGTGCGCGCCGTGGGCGCCCGTCGTTCGCTCGCCAGCGACGAGGTGAAACAGGCTCTGGCCGAAGTGGAGCAGGTGCTGCAGGGGCGCGGTCGCGTGGTGCTGCGCGCTTCGGGCACCGAGCCGCTGGTGCGGGTCACCGTGGAAGGCGCCGACGCGGCGGAAGTGCAGGAGCTGGCAGAGAAGCTCGCGGCAACGGTAAAATCCGCAGCCGAACGCTCGTGAACCTGTAGCAGCACCGGGTCGCCATGGATTGGCCCGACGTGCCCCGCCCCCTGCGGTGGCGGATCATCCGACCGCACGCCCAACCTGGTGACTGCAGCCATGAAGAATGTTCCAACCCTCGACATCCGCCGTTACGACACCGAGCGCGATGCCTTCGTCGCCGAGCTCGGCGCGGCCTATCGCGAATTCGGTTTCTGCTGCATCAGCGGCCACGGCATTCCCCGCGAACTGATCGATGGGTCGTATGACGTGTTCCAGCGCTTCTTCGCGCTGCCCACCGAAACCAAGATGAAGTACCACCTCGCCGGCAGCGGCGGTGCGCGCGGCTACACGCCGTTCAAGGTGGAGACGGCCAAGGACAGCCAGTACGCCGATCTCAAGGAGTTCTGGCACGTCGGCCGCGAGATTCCGCGCGACTCGAAATTCGCCGACGTGATGCCGCCCAACGTGTGGCCCAGCGAAGTGCCGGACTTCAGGCAGTACGGCTACGGCCTGTACGAGGCGCTGGACCAGCTGGGCACGCGCGTGTTGCGCGCGCTGGCCCTGCACATCGGCGAAGCGGAAAACTTCTTCGAGGACAAGACCGACGTCGGCAACTCGATCCTGCGGCCGATCCACTATCCGCCGATCACCCAGGACAACATTCCCAACGTGCGCGCCGGTGCGCACGAGGACATCAACTTCATCACCCTGCTGGTCGGCGCCAGCGCCGAGGGTCTGGAAGTGCTGAGTCACGGCGAGTGGCTGCCGATCACCACCGAGGGCGACGCGATCGTGGTGAACATCGGCGACATGCTGCAGCGCCTGAGCAACCACGTGTATCCGTCGACCTCGCACAGGGTGGTCAACCCGCAGAACGAGAATGCGCGCAAGCCGCGTTATTCGGTGCCGTTCTTCCTGCACCCCAATCCGGACGTGGTGCTGGACCCGCTGGACTCCTGCATCACGCCGGACAACCCGCGCCGCTACGACACCTCCATCACCTCGCACGAATACCTGCTGCAGCGACTGCGCGAAATCAAGCTGATCTGATCAGCCTGTTTTCCTGCCGCGCGGGAAAGTGTCACGGGCTCACAGCTTCCTTCCCCCGCCCGCGGGGAAGGTGGCCGCATGCCGGATGGGGCAGCGATCCTCACGCCATCCAGAAGAACACCGCCGTCATCCGCTTGGTCGCCAGCTCCTGTCCCCAGTACGCACTGGCGCTATGGATCAGGTTGGCCTTGTAGACCAGCAGCCGGTTGTAGCGATGATCCACCCGCACGTCCTCGACAAAGGCATTCGGTTGCACGAAGCGATTGCCCAGGGCTTCGGCAAGATTCCGATGCGGCGGCATCACGATGTTCCCGCCCAGCTGGCCACCGGGCATGCGCTGGCGAAAGAAGCTGGTGCCGCAATGTGCAGGCACGTCGGGATTCAGATAGAGCACCGCCGCGTAGCGGCACAGATTCGTCGAATCGGTGTGCGGCTTGACGGCACCCTCGACCGAACCGACCACCTGCACGCAGTTGTGGTTGAGCCGCAGGCCGGCCTCGGTCTGCTCGACCCAGAGTTTCTTCGCGCCGGTCAACTCGCATACCCGCGCGTCGAGCGCGGCCAGTTCGTCGTCCAGCAGGGCGGGAATCGCCCGCATCCCCGGCCATACCTCGCCGGTGTACGGATAGCCCATTTCCCAGTCGGTCTTGGCCAGGCAGCGCGCGCGCACTTCGGCGGCATTCGGCAACACGTCGTCGACCACCCAGTAATCGCGGCCTTCGACGGGCTTGCGGTAGGGCAGCGGTCGCATCTGGGTGGGGAACAGTGACATGGTGGGAAGCCGGTGGCGAGCGTGGGTTCAACAACAAGGTACGGCGCGGAGCGTGCCTGCGTAACGCGCTCTACACCTGGGTATTCCGGTAACGCTTCGACTCCCGCGCCGAGAGCCACATGGCCAGTCGATCCGGCATCAGCTGGACGACCCGCTTGATGGTGCGATTCACCCGACCGGGAATGTACACGGCATCACCGCGCTCGACGGCGGCAATGCCCTGGCGCACCACTTCTCCGGCGGTGAGCCACATGAAGCCGGGCAACTTGTCCATCTTGTCGCGAGTGCCGGTGACGTCATGGAATTCGGACCAGGTGAACCCGGGGCACAAGGCGCTGACGTGCACGCCGGCAGCCTGGTTTTCCAGGCATAGCGATTGCGAGAACTTGATGAGATAGGCCTTGCTGGCTGCGTACAAGGTGTGTCCCGCCGGGCCCGGCACATGTCCGGCCAGGGAGGCGACGTTGATGATGCGGCCGTGGCCGCGTTCGCGCATGCCGGGCAGCACCCGCCAGGCCAGTTCGGTGGGCGCGGTCATCAGCACCTGAAGAAAGTCGGCATGGGTATTCCAATCGTTGGCAACGAAGGTGCCCGGCACGCCGTAGCCGGCATTGTTGATCAGCCAGTCCACCTGCAGGCCGCGTTGCTCCAGCGCTTCGAACAGCCGCTGCGGCGCCGCTGGATCGGCAAGGTCGAATGGCAGCACGGTGATGTCGACGGCGTGGGCTGCGCGCAGCTCGACGGCGAGCGCTTCCATCCGTTCGGCCCGGCGCGCGGTGAGCACCAGGTCGTGCCCCAGGGCCGCGAGCTGGCGGGCGAACTCGGCACCAATGCCGGAAGAAGCGCCGGTGATCAGGCTGAGCGGGCGACGGGTCATCGTGCGTGATTCCTGCGGGTGGATCGTCATTCTTGACTGCGCGGGTCGGGCGGCGCCAGTGGCAGGCTCGTTTGCCGTTCCTCCGACCCCTCGGTAAGCTTGCGGTTTGATCGCAGCAGAAGCAGACCATGCGCAAGAAATTCGTCGCCGGCAACTGGAAGATGCACGGCAGTCGCTCGATGGCCAAGGCTCTCGTGGCAGACATCGCCGCCGACATGCCGGGCGATATCGATGTCGCGGTGTTTCCGCCGTTCCCCTACGTGGCCGAGCTGGCCGCGCAGCAGGCCGACTCCGGCTTGCGGGTGGGTGCGCAGGACGTCAGCGCACACGAGGGGCAGGGCGCGTATACCGGCGAAGTGTCGGCCGCGATGCTGGCCGACATCGGTGCGCGATGGGTACTGGTCGGCCACTCGGAACGCCGTCAGTACCACCATGAAAGCGACGAGCTGGTGGCGCACAAATTTGCCGCTGCCCGGGCCGGCGGCCTGACCCCGATCCTGTGCGTGGGTGAAACGCTGGAGCAGCGTGAAGCAGGCGAGACCGAGGCGGTCATCGAGCGCCAGCTGCAGGCCGTGCTCGCGCTCAATGGCGTGGCCAGTTTCGACACCGCGGTCATCGCCTATGAACCGGTCTGGGCGATCGGCACCGGCCGGACCGCGAGCCCGGAGCAGGCGCAGCAGGTGCACGCCTTCATCCGTAGCCAACTGGAAAAGGAAGATGTTATGATTGCCCGTCTGACCCGGCTGCTTTACGGCGGCAGTGTCAAGGCGGCCAATGCCGCTGAATTGTTCGCGCAGGCGGACGTGGATGGGGGGCTGATCGGCGGTGCCTCCCTGACTGCATCCGACTTCCTTGGAATCTGCGCCGCGGCGCATCAGGCGTCACAGGCCCAATAGAAACCTTATGTTCGTCATTTTCAGCGTGTTCTACATTCTGATCGCAGCGGCGATGATCGTGCTGATCCTGCTGCAGAACGGAGCGGGTGCGGACGCCGGTTCCGGTTTCGGCGGTGGTGCCTCGGCCACGGTTTTCGGTGCGCGCGGTTCGTCCACGTTCCTGACCCGTGCCACGAGCGTGCTCGCAGCCCTGTTTTTCCTGCTCAGCCTGGCGATGGGCGTGTATCTGAATGACAACGGCGCACCCAAGGCCAAGGCACAGGATCTTGGCGTGATGTCATCGTTGTCCGAGAAGCCGGCAGCCACCAACGCTGCCCCGGCCAAGCCCGCCGCGGGCTCGGAAATTCCGGCAGCCGTGCCTGCTTCAACCAACAACGCCGTACCGGCAGCTCAGCCGGCGGCAACCCCCGCTCCGACCCAAAGTCAGGGCGAGGTACCGGCAGCCACCGAGCCGCCGGTAAAGCACTAGGCAACACACCTGCCCAGGTGGCGGAACTGGTAGACGCACTACCTTGAGGTGGTAGCGACGCAAGTCGTAGGGGTTCGAGTCCCCTCTTGGGCACCATTACACTGTTTCAGGACGTCCGATAGAGTCCGAAACACACAACGAAACCCGCTATTTCGCGGGTTTTTTTGTGCCTGAGCGTCCGGTCATGTCGGTCCCCAAGACATCCGGCTCAATGCGATCATGACGCAACCACTTTGACCATGGCGATGGCCAGCCCTGCCAAGGCACCTGCGATCTGCGTCCAGCAAACGCAGCCGAGCCGGAACGTCCACATGCTCAGAGGAGGCTCTCCAGCGGCAACAGCTTGAGCATCTGCACTTCGACCCGGCGGCTGGTGGTGACACCCGGGTCGTGGTCGTAGGTCACCGGCTTGCCATGTTCGGTGGCCTGCCATTGCATGACGCCTTGCGCCGAGCCGTCGACTTTCAGCGACAGGTGGTAGGCGTATTCGGGCAACGTGGCGGTGTCGAAGAACTCGGTCACCGCGGCGGCCAGCGGCGGGCAGTCGACGATGATCCCCATTTCGGTATTGAGCAGTTTCGAGCGCGCGTCCATGTTCATCGAGCCGATGAACACCTTCTGTCGATCCACCACGATGGCCTTGGCGTGCAGGCTGACGCCGGACGAGGTGCCACCGGAGGTCGCCGGCTGCGGTGCGCCCGCGGCCGGTTGCAGTTCGAACAGTTGCACGCCGCTTTCCAGCAGCGGGCGGCGATAGCGCGAGTAGCCCGAATACACGATCGGCTCGTCGTTGGAGGCGAGCGAATTGGTCAGCACCTTGACCTTCACGCCGCGCCTGGCCAGCGCTTCCAGGTACGCCGTGCCGCGTTCGCCGGGAATGAAGTAGGGCGAGATCAGCAGCAGTTCGTGCTGCGCGGCATCGGTCATCGCCTCGATGTCCGGACCGATGCGCAATTGCGGCTGGTCGGGACCGGCCTCGATCTTGGACGGCTGGTCAGCCACCAGCGTGGCCGGGCCCCAGAACCAGTTGCCCGGGCGATCGGCGGATGCGCCGTGGGGCAGGTTGTCCAGCGTCGCCTGTGCATAATCCGATTGCGCGAACGCCCGTGCATCGTGGGCCAGCTCGATACGCAGTTTCGCCAGGTCGTAGTGGTCGGCGTGCTTGCCGTGGAACGCCTTGACCGGATAGGCCGCGTCGCAGTTCCAGTATTCGTCGAAGGCGTGCGAGGCCTGGTTCACCACCGGGCCGATCGCGACCAGGTCGAGGTCACGGAAGTTGGTATCTTCGCCAGCGTCGAAGTACGCGTCACCGATATTGCGCCCGCCCACGATCGCCACGTTGCCGTCGGCAATGAACGACTTGTTGTGCATGCGGCGGTTGAGCCGGTGCGTGTCGAGCAGGAACTGGGTGGCCTTGGACAGCAGCGACGGGCTCTTCGTCGCAAACGGATTGAACAGGCGCACTTCGATGTTCGGATGGGTGTCCAGTGCATCGAACAGGTCGATCGCCTGGCTGGCGTTGATGTCGTCCACCAGCAGGCGCACGCGCACGCCGCGATCGGCCGCGGCCAGCAGTCGCTGCGCCATCAGTCGTCCGGTCGCGTCGTTGTCGAAGATGTAGTACTGCAGGTCGAGCGAGCGCTGCGCATGGTCGGCCAGCGCCACCCGGCTCATCAGCGCATTGGTGCTGCGCATCAGCAGGCGGAAGCCGGACTGGTCCCGGTGCCGATCGGCTTCGCCGTGCACGTAGCGCGCAGCGGGCGTGCCCATGGCCGGCGGCAAGGCCGTCGACACCGGCTTGACCACCGGCGCCGGTGGCGAGCAGGCCGCCAGCGCCAGGCCGAGCATCGTCGATCCGACCACCTTGATGAGATGCCGCATGTCCACCTGCCTTTCCGCCGCGGGCCGATGCCGGCTTCCCGGCGATGGTTCGTAACCGGTCTACTGTGCGAAAGGGGCCGTGAATTCCGCGCGACTGGCGCGCTGCGCCGCTGCGGGCCGGCTGCGGGCCATCATGAACAGCGAGCGGAACGACGCGGTTGCCCGCGCCGTTCCGCTCGTTCCGCCGAAGCGCTTACAGGTCGAAGCCGAAGCCTGCACCGGCGCTGGACTCACCGCGACTGAAGCTGGCGCCCAGCGAGAACGAGCCGTGGTCGCCGACGCGCTTGCCATAGCCGATCGATACCGCGCCCTGGCCACCTTGCGCGCCCATGCCGATCGCGAGGCGTCCATTCGGGCCGCTGCCGTTGGATGCATTGACCGCCATCTGGGTCATCGCGGCACCCATCGCACCGACCTGGCTGATGCGCTTGTCGGTCTGCGCAAAGCGCCTGCCGACCTCCTGCTGGTACTGGGTGAAGCTGTCGTTCCAGGTCGCGAACCTGCTGTCGGTGTACGACTTCGAGGAGTTCAGCGTCTGCGCGGCGGTGGTATCGGCATAGGTTTCGGATGTGGCGAGGGTGGCGGCATCGCCGGCATCCATCTGCCGCTTGTTCACCGCGTCCATCGGATCGACACCGTCGGCCATGTTCTTCACCTGGGTGCCATCCGCCCCGGCCAGGGTTGCCGTCGCCTTGGCTGCGTCGTCGTACTCGACTGCCAGCGCACTGCCGCTGCCGGTGCCATCCACGCCCGGTTCCCCCTGCGGACCGGCGGGGCCTTGCGGACCCTGCGGCCCCTGCGGACCGGCCGGACCGGCCGGACCCTGGGAGCCGGAGCCGACTTCGATGTTGTCGATCTGGTCGTGCAGACCGGTGAGTTGCGTGTCCACCGCCGCGAACGCCGAGGCCACATCGCTGAAGCTGCTGCCCTGGACGACGAAGGTCGGCGCGGTGAATACACCGCCGGTGAACGTGGCGCCGCCGCCGAACCAGTCCACGACCGAACGCAACTGCCGCACGTTGACGGCGTCGAAGTCCTCGGCTCCATCGCCCATGTGGGTGATTTGCTGCTCGCTGCCGGCGCTGCCGACGGAGATGGTGTGTTCGCGGTCGGCCACCGCACCAAAGCCGATGGCCGTGCTCTGCGTGGCATTGGCCGTGGCATTGATGCCGAACGCGGCGCTGGCCTCGGCGTTCGCATTGCTGACCAGCCCGAAGGCGACGCTGTTGTCACCGACGGCGTTGTTGAAACGGCCGAAGGCGCTGGCGTAATTGCCGGCCGTGTTCATGTCGCCGAAGGCCATGCCGGACGTGCCGCTGACGGTGTTGTTGATGCCGAAGGCCTGGGCATACATGCCGGTGGCCGTGTTGTTGTTGCCGACGGCCGTACTGAAGTCTGCCGAAGCGGTATTCCTGGTGCCCAGGGCGCTGCTCTGCCTGCCACTTGCGAGATTGTTCACGCCTGCCGCGATGGCATCCGTGCCGGTGGCCCCGTCATTGTTGTAATTGCCGGCGCTGCCATCGGCGGAATTGACGCTGAAGAAGTGCACTGGCGTGCCGCCGCCGCTGACCCCGGCAATGGCCGTGTTCAACTGGCCCAGGTTGACCGCGTCGGTTGCCTCGGTGCCGGCGGCGACATGGATGATCTGGTGTTCCACGCCAATCTGGCCCACGCTGACCGCGTAGTCGCGATCGGCGACGGCCTGGTAGCCGATGGCGGTGCTGCCGATGTTCCGTGCTTCGGACCCGAAGCCGAACGCGCTGGCGTAATCGGCGCCGGCAATATTGCCATTGCCGAACGCGCTGCTGTAGGCGCCATCCGCACGTACGCCGGCACCCACCGCGACGGCACTTTCCCCGACGGCGATCGCGCCCCGGCTGTAGGCGTCGTTGGCGCCATCGCCATCGGTGTCGACGTCGGGCGTGGGCGTGCCTTCGGCGACGAAGAACGTGGACAGCGCCAGGCTACCCCGGCCGGTGGCCGTGCCGTGCGAGCCCAGCACCGTGCTGCTCGCGCCCATGGCGGTATTGGCCTGTCCCATCGCCACGCTCTTGTCGCCGCGCGCCCACACCGCGCCGCCCACGGCGACCGACCAGATTCCGCCGGCGACGGCACCCTCGGTACTGGCCACACAGTCGACGGTCGGACAACCCGGGTTGCCGGCGGCATCCAGATCCAGATCCATTTCGCCATTGCCATTGAAATCGAACCAGCTCGACACCGACAAGCTCCCCATGCCGAAAGCAGAACCGCCGGCACCGAATGCCGTACTGTCGGCTGTCCATGTCGTATTGCGATAGCCGAACACGCTGCTGCGCGGGGCATTGGCCGTGTTGCCGGTGCCGAATGAGCTGCTGGACGCGCCGCCGGCATAGTTGCCGTTGCCGAACGCGCTGCTGTCGGCGCCGTAGGCCTTGTTGTTGTAACCGTAGCCGTTGGCCCTGTCCCCCTGCACTTCGTTGACGATGCCGAAGGCGTTGGCATTCGTGCCCTCGACTTTGCTGTTGAGGCCGAAGACGTTGTTGCCGAGCCCTTCGACATGGTTGCCGCCGCCGAAGGCGTAGTTGCTGGAGCCCAGGACCGCATTGCCGAAGCCGAAGGCGCTGCTGTTCGGCTCAACGCTGTTGCCGACGCCAAAGGCGAGGGCGTCGGCGCCGGCGACGTTGTGGCTGCCGATGGCCATGCTGTTCTGTCCCTCGGCGCTGTTGTCCACGCCGATCGCGACGCTGTAGTTTCCCTTCGCCGCCACGCTGGCGCCCAGCGCGACCGCGCTGCTGCCAGCGGTGTAGGCCGTCTCGCTGGACGACTCATTGATGCCGTCCAGGTCCAGGTCCAGGTCGATGTCTTCGACGCCATTGCCGTTGGCGTCGTACCACCCCGCCAGTGCCGTGCTGCCAGTGCCCGCCGTGGTGGCGCGGAAGCCCAGCGCGCTGCTGGCATTGGCCGTGGCCAGGTTTCGATAGCCCAGGGCGCTGCCATGTTCGCCCTCGACCCGGTTGCTGAAGCCGAACGCGCTGCTCTCCAGCGCGGTGGCCTGGTTGAAGCCGCCGAACGCACTGCTCCATTGCCCCTGGGCGAAATTCCCCACGCCAAAGGCGCTGCCTTCGTATCCGGATGCGATGTTGTAACTGCCGAACGTGCTGCTATCGATCCCGCTGGCCATGTTCGAATGGCCGAAGGCACTCGTGGCGGAGGCGCAGGTTGCGTTGTCGGTGCCGCCCTCGTTTCCCTGGTCGGTCGAGGCTCCGGTCGGATTGCCGGCAGTGTCGACACAAGCCGGATCGGCGGCGAAGGCAGGAGTGGACAGCGCTGCCAACAAGGCCAGCGACAGGATGGAAGCCGCCGGCAGGCGATGGCGACGCGCAATGTGGCGATGCATGGTTTTCCCCTCTGGTGTCCCGGCGGACTGCCGGTCTGATTGATCTATGCGAAACTCCGCCTCGAAAGCGGACACGCTTGGGGAAAAACACCATGCAGGCGACATCACAGCAGCCCGAGGTCACTGTGTTGCTCACCCGTGCCCGCGCGGGAGACAGCGCGGCGCTGGGCCAGGCCTATTCGGCGGTCTACGATGAACTCAAGCGCGCTGCGCGGTCGCAACTTCGGCGCATGCGCGACGACTTCCAGACCACCGCGCTGGTGCACGAGGCCTACCTCAAGCTGGGTGGCGCGCAGATGGCGGCGGCGAACCGCAACCATCTGCTGGCGCTTTCCGCGCGGGCGATGCGGCAAGTGCTGGTGGACAACGCGCGCGCCCGCAAGGCGGACAAGCGCGGCGGCGGACAGGACGCGCTGACCCTGAGCGCCGCGCTGGGCAAGGGCGAACAGGCCGCGGTCGAGGTGCTGGCGCTGGACGAACTGCTGTCGTCCCTGTCCCAGCTCGACGAACGCGCCGCGCAGATCGTCGAATTGCGTTACTTCGGCGGCTATTCCGAGGTCGAGGTCGCCGCGATGCTGGACATCAGCGATCGCACCCTGCGTCGTGACTGGCGCCGGGCGCGCGCCTTCCTGCTGGCGGAAATGCAGGCGTGAGCGAGACGCAGCGGCGCCAGCGTGCGCTGGCCATCTTCGACGAAGTGGCTGACTTGGCCGGGGCAGGGCGCGAGGCCCGCCTGTCCGAATTGTGCGGCGACGACGTCGCCCTCCGCGCCCAGGTGCAGGCATTGCTCGATGCGGACGCCGCGGAAGGCGAACCCTTCGGCGGCGACGCGGCGGCGTGGGGCCATGCGCTTGCCCAGGACGCGGGCGACCCGCCACAGGACCCGGCCATCGGGCGCAGCATCGGCGTCTGGCGCATCGTCGAGGTGATCGGCCACGGCGGCATGGGCGCGGTGTATGCCGTGCAGCGCGACGACGGGGCCTATGCGCAGCAGGCTGCGCTCAAGCTGATCCGCGCCAGCGCCGATTCGACGGTGGCACGCGAACGCTTCCTGCGCGAGCGCCAGATCCTGGCCGGGCTGCGGCATTCAAACATCGCCACCTTGCTGGACGGTGGGATCAGCGCGGGGGGCGAACCCTACTTCGTGATGGAACGCATCGACGGCGCGCCGATCGACTGCTGGTGCGACGCGGGGAATCTCGGCTTGCGCGAACGCGTGGTGTTGTTCCTGCAAGTCCTCGACGCGGTGGGTTATGCGCACCGCAACCTTGTCGTGCATCGCGACCTGAAGCCATCCAACCTGCTGGTGGACGCGGACGGGCGGGTCAAGTTGCTGGACTTCGGCATCGCCAAGCAGCTCGAAGGCGCCGACGCGACCGCGACCCTCGACCGCGCGCTCACTTTCGAATACGCCTCGCCCGAACAACTGCATGACGCGCCGATCACCACGGCCACCGACCTGTGGCAACTGGGCGTGGTACTGCATCGCCTGCTGGCCGGCACGCACCCGTTCGGGCTGACCCGCGACACTCCGGTGGCCAGCCAGCTGCGCCAGCTGGCACGCGAGCCCGAACCGCTCACGCGCGCGGCAGCGAACGCATCCGCCGAACAGGCTGCATTGCGCGGCGGGCTCACTCCCGCCTTGCTGTCGCGTGCGCTGCGCGGCAGCCTGGCCGATATCGTGCAGGCCTGCCTGCGCCGTGATCCGGAAGCCCGTTACGCGTCCGCCGACGCCATGGGACGCGATCTTCGCGCCTGGCTGGACGACCGCCCGATCGCGGCCATGCGTCTGTCGCGCAGTGAACGTGCAAGATTGTGGCTGCGCCGCAATCGCCTGCTGGCCGTATCGATCGCGGCGATAGCCGTCGCCTTGTTTGCCGGAACCGGCGTGGCGCTGTGGCAGGCGCACGTGGCGCGAGTGCAGGCGAACATCGCGCAACGCGAAAGCGCGAACGCGAACGCGGCAATGCAGTTCCTCACCGAGATATTCGCGGCCGCCTCGCCCGAAAAATCGCTGAAGGCGGACGTGAGCGTGCGGCAACTGCTCGACCATGCGCGCACCGAACTGGACCGGCATGGCGGCGTCGATCCCAAGGTGCGGCAACCGGTGCAGCGCATGCTCGGACGCCTCTACTTCTCGCTTGATGACCCCAAGCGGGCGGCGGAAATGCTGCAAGCCGGAACGAAGGGCGCGCAACCGCGCGATCGCACCGATGCGCTGGTGCTGGCCGACGATCTGGTGATCGAATCCCGGGCGCTCGAATCGCTGGAACGATTCCCGGAAACCCTGGCCGCGGCTGACCAGGCGGTCGCGCTGCGCAGGCAGTTCGCCCCGGAAGACGCCGAGCAGCAATTGCGCTCTCTCGCCAACATCACCATCGCCCACGTGCAGAAATATGGCCTTCCTGCCTGCCGCAGGCAGGCCGACGAAGCGCTGGCCCTGGCCATGCGCATGCCAGACCCGCCGGCTGACGTGGTGCTGCACGTGTATGCGCTGATCGCCGCCGGCGCACGCTTCGCCGATGATCGCGCGCGCCTGCTGCAGGCCAGCGACGAGGGCATCGCGTTCGCCGACCGGCGCGGCATGCCGCCGGAGTCCCCGCTGCGCATCGAGCTCATCCGCAACCGGGCGGAGGCGCTGATCCTGCTGGGGCAATATCCACAGGCCGAGGCCGCCGCCCGTCAGGCCATCGCCATGGCGGAAACGACCGGCAGCAGCGGTGATACGCGTACCGGCATCCTGTATTCCGTGTTGTCCCATGCACTGTCCGGCCAGGGACGCTATCGCGAAGCGCTGGCGATGCAGGGACACGTCCAGCAGCACATGCCGCGCAGCGACACCGGACCGCGCAACAATGCCGCCATCGCGAGCAACCTGGCCTCGTTGCAATACGCAGTCGGCGATTACGTCAACGGCCTGGCTTCCGCGCGGCTGGCCATGGCCGAATTGGGCAGGGGGGCCGAGGAAGCCGGTGACCTGCGCCGCCCGCCTGTGGAAGTGAAGTACGCCCAGCAATTGCTGGCAAACGGCCGAACCGCGGACGCGAATGCGGAGCTGGCGGCACTGCTTCAACGCGTGCGTCGATCCGAGGGTGAGGACTCGGAGAACTATGCGCTGGTGCTGGAAGCCATGGTGGAGGCCGCACTGCGATCGGGCGACGCCGCGAACGGCCAGAAACTGCTGGACGAGACCCGCGCGCGCTACACGAAGCGTGGCCTGCCGCCGACCCACGCCAGGTTCGCGCAGTTCCTGCGTTACGACGCCGCGTTCGCGCGCATGCGCGGCGACCTGGTCTCGGCCGAGGCCAGGCAACGCGAAGCGCTGCAGCGGTTGCAGGTGAACGGCAATCCTTTCGACATCGCCGCCGCCCGCGCCGAGCTGGCGCAGATCCGCTTCGAACGTGGTGACAGGGCGGAACCACGCAACTTGCTGGCGCAGGCGCTGCCGGTGCTGCGTGAATCCGTCCTGCCGCAGGAAACCAGCCGCGCCGCGGCGGAAGCACTCGCCAGGAAACTGGCAATGTGACACTCCGCGACGGCAGCGACTTAGCGCGGCCGCTGGAATACCTGGAACGACAAGTCACGATTCCACGGCAACCACGCCGTGATCCACGGGCTGTTGATGATGAATGCCTGGCCTTCGGCGTAGCTGTCGCCGAGCGGGCCTGTCCAGAGCATGCAGCTGCCGCCGCTCGCCTCGACGGTAAAGGCATAGTCACCGGACAGCAGCAGCCGCGGCCGCTCGAATTCGATCATGCGCATGCCTTGCGTGCCGTTGATCGACGCCCACGAATCCAGCGCATAGCCGGGAACGTCCTGCGACATCAGCGCGTGCCCGGACGGCACGCCGTTGCTCAGGCTCTGGATCGTCACGTGGACCACGATGACCTCCGGCGCCGACGTGCAATTGAGCGGCAGCATCAGGTGGGTGACGACGCCGGTCTCGTGCAGGCTGAAGCCCTGGGCGAATTTCTGTTCCGCGACCCCCAGCCGTCCGACGGGGAAAGCACTGGCATTGAGGTCTTGCGCCACCTGCTCCGCCGCCAGTTCCGGCGGCGTCTGCGACAGAACCGGGCCAACGGCAGTGACAAGCAACAGGGTCGCGAGTGAACGGCAGCATTTGCGCATGGGTTTCTCCGTATCGGGAATGAAGAACAACAAGGTTTCCTGCAGGGCGTTCGCATGACTGATGCCTTGCCGCCGGCACCCACGGCCAAAGCGGTTGTCCATGGTGGATCGCGGCCGGCTTCTTCCTGTCTAGCGGGAAATCCTTTCGAAAGCGGACACGACGCTGCCATGTCGGCGCGATGCGCACGGACGTGATGCGGCCCATGCGCCGGGCCGATCGGCCGCAAACCTGCGCCAAGACGTGCCAGCTGCCAGGCGGATCGACCGCGATGACCCGCTGGTGATGGGGCCACCGTGCCTGAAGGCGCGGATCCGCGATCGCGGGAGGGCCCGTGGGGCAGGGGCGGGCGATGCTGCCGCCGGAGCGGCGACGGGAAGTGCCCGCTTCGCAGGCGGGGCGGGTGCGTCAGGCCCGCCGGGCTCCCTCTTCAGCCCCAGCTTGACGCCGGCATGGCACCGGGCGCGAACATGCCCTGCGGCCCGAAGTGGAACATGCGCGAGCGGTCACGTGCGTAGTCGAGGCCCTTGTTCGCCAGCACGGACCGGTTCAGGTCTTCGTACCATCGCTGCACCGTCGTGGCGTCGGTCAGCAGCAGGATTCTCCAGTCGGGGAAAGCGACCGTGATCGGCTCGTCGCCGTGCCAGGCGAATTGCGCCTCCGCGCCATGCTGCACCATGTCGGTGCCGATCAGCTGGTTCAGCGAGACGCGGATGCGTTCGAATTCCATGTTGGTGAGCAGCGGGGTGAAGTTCCTGACGCCGTGGAGCTGGCCTTCGTGGCGCCGGTTGTCGGTCTCGTTGCCGCGGACGATCACGTCCTTGAGGTCGTAGTCACCGTGGATGTAGACCCAGCCCTTGCCGGCATGGTTCAGCTGCAGGCAGCCGTAGTGGCGGGAGGCGGGGTCGACGTCGACACGCCAGCGCCACTCCGCCGAGCAGTGAGCCACGCGACCCACGCCCCAGCTGGCCCAGCTTTCCGGGCGCTGCGGATCACCCGCGGCCGGCATGTTTTCCGCCAGATAATGCATGCCGTCGTGCCAGGCATCCATCGCCTTGTGCAGCTTGGCCGGCTTGTATGCCCCGGGATGCATGCCCGGATGCACCACCAGTCCGGCGATGACGTACTCCTGCCTCACCATGCGGCCACCCACCGAACGCACGACCGCCGGCGGGTTGAGGTCGGCGGTCTTGGCCTTGATCAGGGCCGGCTTGGGATAGTAGCCGGGCACGCAGACGTAGCGCAGCGAATCCTCGTTGGTGTGGCGCACCAGCAGGATGACGTTGCGATCCCGCGCCACCATCAGGAACTTCCGAAGATCAGTGCCCCGCATGCCGATGCCGATACCCATGTCCGCTGCTCCCGTGCCGTATGGATGCCCAAAAGTGTGCTTGCTTCGAGACGCCGTGGCTCCGGCCCGGCCGTTGTCCGGCGTAGAGCCAACAGCGCGCCATGCCGCGCGCGCCAAGGCCCGCAGGGGCCTTTATCCGGAGCCGCCGGGCACTCGCTGCACGCGCTTGCGGTAGGCGTGGACGTTGTCGCCGCGGATGCGCGAGTCACGCGTGCCCTTCACCTCGTCGATCTTCTGTTCCGAGCCGGTCACCGGTTTGGCCACCACGGCCGTCTCGTGTTCGAAGTCGTGTGACTTGTCGGTATTGCGGTAATACCGGTACAGGGTCCAGTACAGGCCCGCTGCCCCGGCCGGCCCCAGTGTCAGCAGCCACAGTCCACTGTCGTCGCTCATGACGAATGCCCCAGGATGAAGAGTGCGATGGCTTCGAGAAAGCCGCCGACGGTGAGCGCAGCCGTGAGCAGCTTCCACTGCTGCACCGGGACGCTGCCCATGGTTTCGCCGGTGCGGCCGTTCACCGCGATGTAGTGCAGCATGCCGCCGTTGGGGCCGGGCTGGTGATAGGAATACAGCCATACCGGCAGGTACATCGACACCCAGCGCGTGCCATGCACGCTGAGCTGTTCCTGCTCCCAGCGCACCCCCCGATCGTAGCGGGCCACCGACTTCTCGACCTGGGCGCGGGCGATCGACAGCAGCTCGTCTTCCAGCTGCGGGCGCAGCTTTTCCACATCCATGTCGCGCTTTTCCGAGGTGATGCCGGTGAGGTAGGACGCGTTCCACTTCACCGCGTTCTTGGTGTCGAACGGAAGGATCGTGTTGATGATGTTGTTGGTATTGGTGCGCGTGTCCAGGTTGCCGCGCCGGGCGGAGGATTCCAGCGGCAGGTCGTCCACAGTGAAATCCACGTGGCGGTCAAGGCTGTAGACATCGGCGTCGTAGTAGGTCTTCTTGTCGCGGGTGTACTCGCGCGTCTTGATCTCGCCCTGGCCGGCGACGCTGGCGCTGACGTTGCCGTCCACGATCATGTAGGGCAGGTAGACGGCGACGACGTTCTCCGGCGTGAACTCTTCCTTGAACGCCTTCAGTGCGAACAACCGCCGCTTGTCGACGAACTGGCGGATGCGCGCGACCGCGTCGTCCTTCCTGATGTGGAAAGGCAGCACTGCATCGGGCACCGCGCCGTTCGGCACCTGCTCGTTGACGCCGAACACGTGGCGGCACCAGTGGCAACGCGCGGTCATCGCGCTGGCGGTATTGACCGTGACCTCGGCGCCGCAGCCGGGGCACTTGAAGGTCATCAGGCTGGCGGTGTCGGCCTTGATGTCGCGCGCGCCGGAAGCGATCACCGTGCCCTGCAACCGGTCGATGCCCTCGCCCAGGCCGAAGGCCTCCTCGACGCCCTCGCCATGCCATTCGTGACGGCAGTACATGCAGATCAGCAGGTCGGTGCCGGGCCGTTGCCGGATCTCGGTCGAGCCGCATTTCGGACAACGGTTGAGGCCGTCCTTGAGCTCGTCGGCGGCCGTGTCGATGGCGGTCGGATCGGGCGCCTGCAACTCGTCGCGGATTGGCGGGGGCAGGGAGGCCGGATCGATCGGAAAGCTGCCGCGTGGCGGCGGCACATCCTGCGGCGAACCGGGGCCGGTAGGCGGCGGCCCCGGTGGCAGCGGGGGAATGGTGGTGTTCATGGTGTGAGCGCCGTTCGCCGCTTACAGGCCGAGGGCCTTGGCCTTTGCCGCGTCGTAATCGGCCTGGGAGATCAGGCCGAGGTCGAGCATCTCCTTGGCCTTCTTCAGCTTGGCGATCGGGTCGTCGGCCGCCGGTGCGGCTGGCGCCACCGGCTGCTGCAAACCACCGATGCCACCCATCATGCCCGACGCCATGCCGATGCCCATCATGCCCGCCGCGCCGCCGTTCTCGCCGGCCGCCTGCATGCCGGCGGCGACGCTGGCCTGCAAGTTGGAATTGCCGCGGGCGCCGGAAAGCGCATCGGCGCGCTGCACCGTCTTCAGCAGTTCGCGGGTGTTCGCGTCGTACTCGATGGAGACGATGGCGGTCTTGACGATGGCCAGGCCGCGATCGGACTTCCACTGGTAGGCGCTTTCCACCGCATCGGACAGGCTCTTGGCGAAGCCCAGCGAATCCTGCTGCAGCTTGGTGATGCGGTGTTCCTTGTTGCCGTCGTTCGAGTACAGGCTGAAAGCCGGGGCGAGCGAACCCACCACCTCGTTGAACAGCTGGCTGGCCGCGGCGTTGTCGATGTCGGTGAAATCGAACACCTTGCCCGGCTGCAGATACGAGGCCGGCACGAAGTTCTTCACGAACAGGATCGGGTCGACGATCTTCAGCGTGTACGAGCCGCGCGTCACCGCGCCGACCTGGGTGTTGAGGAAGGCGTCGTCCCAGTAGATTTCCGATTGCGTGCCGAAGCGGTTGTCCGGCAGCTCCTTCAGCGAGACGAAGAACGCCGCCTGCTGCGAGCCCGGCTGGCCGCCGAACTTGAAGCGCTCCCAGCTCTGCTTGACCAGCGCATCGACGAAGCCGCCGCCGGTGAAGATCGAGGTCGAGTTGAGGTCGTCCGATTTCCACTCGTAGCCGCCCGGCTCGGCGGCGAAGCCGGTGATCTTGCCGTCCTGGAACAGCAGCAGGCCGTAGCCCTCGGGCACGACGATCTTCGAACCGTTGGTGATGATGTTCGACGAACCGTGCGTGTTCGAACCGCGCCCGGCATTGCTGCCCTGAGGCACCGCCGCGAACAGCGCCGCCGTTGACGGCAGGCCGTCCGGAATCGTGTAGAAATCCTTCCACTGATCGGCCAGCGTGCCGCCGATCGATCCCGCCACTGCCTGAAAAAGACCCATGACTTTCCCCTTGGATTCGTGGCCGGGCAGGACACCCGCCATGCCCGCCGAACTATACCCTGCGAGGCGGGGTGCGCGAACTGTCGCACGCGAGGGCGGGTTTGCCGGCCGCGTCGGTACGCCCCGTACTTTTTGCGCTATCCTCGATCGGATTCCGGGGGGAATGGATGTCCATGGAACGCAGACCGACCGTCGCCACCTTCATCTGCACTGCCGCTACGACGGCAGCAAGACAGATGCTGGAGCGACATCACATGCTCGCCGATCGCAACAGGCTTTCCCTGCGAATCCGTTCGTCACCACCGGCTGCTTTTCGCCGGCATCGAAGTCATGAAGCTTGCAGCTTCATGACCTTGCATTTCGATCCCCTCGCACGAGTCGGGAACGAACATGTCGACTACGGGTGACAGGTGACTTCGATTCCACGTTCCCTACCGCGCAGTGCCGCGGGAATGGGGAACTCGACTTGTGCATGTGACAGAAGCATCCGACTCGGGCCCGGTTTTCCGGTGCCTCTTTTGATCGGCCACCAAGGGAGTTGATGGGCATGCCTTCACAACCGGTTATCGACACACTGCTTGCAGCTTATGGCTGGACGGGCAAACCTGCCGCCCACATCGTCAACATGCCTGGCTACCCTCTGGCCGACATTGCCAACAAGACCACCCTTTGGCACAACTTGAACGCCAATCTGTGGCGTTATGCGCGAGCCAACAACTGGGTCTGGATAGATACGGCCGGAAACAACGGCTCGACCTCGCATAGCGGCCCCATCGCTCCGGGCAAGCCCCCGGCGATAGCCGGAGCCGGCACCGGCGGCATACCGTTGCTGGACGGTACCAACCTGGCGAAGTCCTGCAATTGCGGAATCTTCAACACCGTGGCGCGGCAGCTCGCCTGGCACATCCTGGGGTTCAAGGACAACGAGGTGCTGAATGCGTCCACCGACAAGACCTTCGTCACGCTTCCCGGATCATCCACGTTCGACGCGGCCTGGATGGGCAATGTCCGCACAGTGACGCAGGACTTCGCCGCGATCCAGGCGCTGAAATTCACCAATCACTCCTTCAGCAAGGGGCCCGATGGAAACTTTACCGACGCCACCTGCAACGTCCCCAGCTTCGCCAACAAGACCGACATCATGTGGTTCGACCTCAAGCGCGCGAAGAGCACGCTGCTGGTCGAAAACTCGGGCCAGGCCGGCTGGCTGGTGGTTGACACGGTCTATAGCCATCATGGTCAACTGCCGGCCGGAGGCCCGCCTTACTACCTGATTGCCTCCGCGCAGCTGAAGGCAAAGAAGGGATTGTTCCCGCTGGGAGGCCCCGGACTGACACAGGCGGCGATCAACGCCGTGCCGGACCAATGCGCCACCTGCGTCGCATGGCCGAACTGGTGGCTGCTGAGCGCCAACGATCTTCCCGTCGAATTCAAGAACTGGGCGCGCTACTTCCTGCCGATACCGGGATACAGCTCAGGATATTAGGGGCGACATCGGTGACCATGTTGCCGGCCTTGCAGTGGCATTGCATGGTGTGGGCAAGGTGCTGGCGAGGCTGTACGCAAAGCAGGGTCGTGAATTTGATCGAACCCCGTTGTTCACGCGCGGCAGGTCCGTGCCCTGCCGGGCAATCCGGGAAAAATGGGTGACCATGCAGCGTTGGTCGATCACCGCAGCCGTTACCAGCCTTGCAACTACCGGACCCGGCGAAACGCCAGGCAAAAAGTGGCGGCAACCGCATGCCGGGCTGGATAAGGAGTGATGGGATCAGGGAAAGAAATTCATCTGCTTTTGTACGGAACCCGCGCGCTGCCGGATGAGGAGTGTGATTACCAGAGAGCTGACGCAGTAACAAACCTTACAGTGACACAAACAGGGAAAACCAATGCAATTGATACGATGGAGTTTGGCAATGTTGTTGCTGGCTGGCCTGACCGGCTGCCAGTCGTCGTTGATGGTGAAGTCGGGAGGGGCGGATCCCAAGCCCGAGCCGGGCAAGGCTTTGGTAGTGTTCATGCGGCCGTCGTCGCTCGGTGGCGCGATCCAGTCCTCGGTGTACGACACCCGGGATAAGCAGGACAAGTTCATCGGCATCGTCTCCAGCAAGACCAAGATCGCCTATCAGGCCGAACCTGGTGAGCACCTGTTCATGGTGATCGCGGAAAACGCGGACTTCATGGTCGCGCATCTGGACGCCGGGAAGACCTACTACACACTGGTGAGCCCGCGCATTGGAGTGTGGAAGGCGCGTTTCTCACTGCTCCCGATCCACAATCAGGCAGGTGCGAAGTACAGCACGCAGTCGTCCGATTTCCGCGAATGGATGGCCAAGACCGCATGGGTCAGTGTCACGCCCGCCGCCGAAGCGTGGTATCGCGAGCATGCGGCGGACATCACCGAAAAGAAGCTCGACTACATGCGCCGATGGAACACGGCCGATGCCGAGCAGCGGGCTGAATTGACGTTGCCGGCCTCAGACGGCATCTAGCCCCGTCGACGGTCCGCTCGGCGGACTGAGATGAAGAACGGCACCGTATCGCTACGGTGCCGTTCTTTTTTTGGTGTCACGGGACAAGGCGCTTCGCTGTCATGAGGCGACTCCGGCCCCGCCGGAATGACAAACGTCAGAGCGCCTCGAAAATCCCCGCTGCGCCCATGCCGGTACCGATGCACATGGTCACCATGCCGTACTTCTGCTTGCGCCGACGCATGCCGTGTACCAGCGTGGCGATGCGCACTGCACCGGTGGCGCCAAGCGGATGGCCGAGCGCGATGGCGCCGCCCAGCGGGTTGACCTTGCTCGGGTCCAGCTTGAGGTCGCCCATCACCGCCAATGCCTGGGCGGCAAAAGCCTCGTTGAGCTCGATCCAGTCCAGCTGATCCTGGGTGATGCCGGTCTGGGCGAGTGCCTTGGGAATCGCTTCCTTCGGGCCGATGCCCATCACTTCCGGCGGCACGCCGGCGACGGAGAAGCCGACGAAGCGGGCCAGCGGCTGCAGGTTGTATTCCTTGATGGCCTTTTCGCTGGCGAGCATCACGGCGCCGGCACCGTCGGACATCTGGCTGGAGTTGCCGGCGGTGACGGTGCCGCCGAACTGGCCGTTGCGGAACACGGTCTTCAGCTTGGCCAGCACTTCCATCGTGGTGCCGGCGCGCGGGCCTTCGTCGGCGCTGATGGTGCGGCTGTCGGTGACGATCTGGCGGGTGGCGAGGTCGGGGTAGTGATCGTCCAGCGCGAACGGGCTGATCTCGTCGTCGAATTCGCCGGCAGCCTGGGCGGCCAGCGCACGGCGGTGGCTCTCGACGGCGAACGCGTCCTGCTGCTCGCGGCTGACCTTCCACTGCTTGGCCACGTTTTCGGCGGTGATGCCCATGCCGTAGGCGATGCCGATGTTTTCATCCTGGAAGATCGCAGGGTTCATCGCGATCTTGTGGCCCATCATCGGCACCATGCTCATGCTCTCGGTGCCGCCGGCGAGCATCAGGTCGTCCAGGCCCAGGCGGATGCGATCGGCCGCCATCGCCACGGCCTGCAGGCCGGACGAGCAGAAGCGGTTGATGGTGACGCCGGGCACGGTGTGGGGCAGGCCGGCCAGCAGCACGCCGATGCGCGCCACGTTCATGCCTTGCTCGGCCTCGGGCATGGCGCAGCCGATGATGGCGTCGCCGATGCGGTGCGGGTCGATGCCCGGGTATTGCGCCATCACGCTGCGGATCACGTGGGCGAGCATGTCGTCCGGGCGGGTGTTGCGGAATACGCCGCGCGGCGCCTTGCCGACCGGGGTACGGGTGGCGGCGACGATGTAGGCGTCCTGGATTTGTTTGGTCATGACGGAACTCCAAAAGGGTGAGAAAAGAGTGGAGAGGAGTGAGAAGTGAAAGAAAGCCTGGGCTTCGACTCTCACTCCTCACTTCCGCGCGCGCAGCGCGCTCACTAGTTCCTCAAAGGTTTGCCGGTGGTCATGGTGTGGGCGATGCGGGCCTGGGTCTTTTCGGTCTTGGCCAGCTCCACGAAGTGCTTGCGTTCCAGTGCCAGCAACCATTCCTCGTCGACGGTCGAGCCGCGCTCGATCACGCCGCCGCACAAGGTGTCGGCGATGCGCGTGGCGATGTCGATGTCGTGCGGCGAGGCGAAGTAGCCGGCCTGCAGGTTGGCCAGCGAGGCCTTGAACGTGGCGGTGCCGACATCGCCGGCGACCGGGATGGCGTTGGCAGGCAGGGGCGGGCGGTAGCCGGATTCGGCCAGGGCGTTGGCCACCTGCTTGGCCACGTAGAGCAGCTCGTAGGCGTTGAACACGACCACATCGCCGTCGCGCAGCAGGCCCAGGTTCTTCGCCTCGAACGCGCTGGCGGAGACCTTGGCCATCGCCACCGTCTCGAACACCTTCTTCAGCTCCTCGAACGGATCGGCCGGGTTGGCCTTCGCCGCGCGGATCGCCAGCTCATGCAGGCCGCCACCGGCGGGCAGCAGGCCGACGCCGGCCTCGACCAGGCCGATGTAGCTTTCGAGTGCTGCAACCGTCCTGGCGGAATGCATCTGGAATTCGCAGCCACCGCCGAAGGCCATGCCGCGCACGGCGGAAACGACCGGCACCAGCGAGTGCTTGATCGCCATGCTGGTGGCCTGGAAGTTGGTGACCATCTTCTCGAAATCGTCGAACCGGCCTTCCTTCAACAGGCCCAGCGCGCCCTTCAGGTCCGCGCCGGCGGAGAACGGCTCGCCGGTCTGCCAGATCACCACCGCCTTGAGCTTTTCCTCGGCCAGCTTGATCGCGTGCTGGACGCCGTCGAGCACGTGGTCATTGACGGTGTTCATCTTGGTCTTGAACGAGATGATGCCGATGCCGTCGTCGCCCAGCCTCCACAGGCGCACGCCGTCGTTCTCCCACACGGTGGTGCCGGTGTCGAACTTTTCGCCGAGGATCGGATCGGGGAACAGCTGGCGCCGGTACACCGGGTGCTGCGAGCGCGGCTTGTCGGCATTGGCGCTGGCCGAGTACGAACCGTCCTTGCCATGCACGCCCTTGCGGCCGTCGGTGACCCAGGCTGGCAGGGGCGCGTTGCTCATCGCCTTGCCGGCCTTGATGTCGTCGTTGATCCATTCGGCGATCTGCTGCCAGCCGGCGGCCTGCCAGGTCTCGAACGGACCGAGCTTCCAGCCGTAGCCCCAGCGGATGGCGAAGTCGACGTCGCGGGCGGTGTCGGCGATGTCGGCCAGGTGGTAGGCGCTGTAGTGGAACAGGTCGCGGAAGCTGGCCCACAGGAATTGCGCCTGCGGATCAGTGCTGGCGCGCAGCTTGCCGAACTTCTCGGCCGGGTCCTTGATGCCCAGGATCGCGGCCACTTCATCGGACGGCTTCTGCTCGGCCGGGCGGAAGTCCTGCTTCGCCACATCCAGTACGACAATGTCCTTGCCGACCTTCTTGTAGAAGCCGCCGCCGGTCTTCTGGCCCAGCGCGCCCTTGTCGATCAGGCCCTGCAACCACACCGGCGCCTTGAAATACTGGTGCCACGGATCGTCGGGCAGGGTGTCGGCCATGGTCTTGATGACGTGCGCCATGGTGTCCAGGCCGACCACGTCGGCGGTGCGATAGGTGGCGCTCTTCGGGCGACCCAGCGCCGGACCGGTCAGCGCGTCGACGGTGTCGAAGCCGAGCTTGAACTGGTCGGTGTGGTACATCGCCGACAGCATCGAGAACACGCCGATGCGGTTGCCGATGAAGTTGGGGGTGTCCTTGGCGATCACCACGCCCTTGCCGACGGTCGTGACCAGGAAGGCTTCGAGGCCATCCAGCACGTTCTTGTCGGTGAGCCTGGTCGGGATCAGCTCGACCAGGTGCATGTAGCGCGGCGGGTTGAAGAAGTGAACGCCGCAGAAGCGGTGGCGCATTTCCTCGGGCAGCGCCTCGGCCAGCGTGTTGATCGACAGGCCCGAGGTGTTGGAGGCGATGATCGCGGTCTTCGACAGGTGGCCGGCGATCTTCTTGTACAGGTCGAGCTTCCAGTCCATCCGCTCGGCGATCGCCTCGATCACCAGGTCGACGTCCTTCAGATGATCGAGATCGTCGTCGTAGTTGGCCGGGATGATCGAGGCGGCCAGCGCCTTGTCGGCCAGCGGGGCGGGCGACAGCTTGGCCAGGTTGGCGATCGCCTTCAGCGCGATGCCGCTCTTGGGGCCGTCCTTGGCGGGCAGGTCGAACAACACGGTTTCGACGCCGGCATTGGTCAGGTGCGCGGCAATCTGCGCGCCCATGACACCGGCGCCCAGCACGGCGGCCTTGCGGATGCGCAAGCCGGGGGTGGGGGAGGATGCAGCAGTCATTGGCTTCTCCAAACGTGCAAGAGGTGGGACAGGTGAATTCAGGGGTGGCTGAGGCCGGCCACGGCGAAGCGGATCAGGTGCAGGGCGGTCTGTTCGCGATGGGCGTTCTCACTGACATCGCTTTTGCGCTGGATCATGCCGAAGCCGGACATGGCATGAGTCAGCGCGCCGGTCACCAAGTCGATGCGCCAGTACAGCTCCTGCTTGCTCAGCTGCGGCAGCAGGCGGGCGAATTCGGCGGTGAACTGGCGCATGACATGGCCGTAATTGGCGGAAAGGAACTGGCGCAGGGTGTCGTCGTGCTCGGCGAAGGCGCGGGCCAGCACGCGCATGAACAGGGCGCCGCTGTCGTCGTGGGAAAGGTCGAGTGCCGGGCGGATGAAGGCTTCGAGCACGTCTTCCAGGGTGGTCTCGGGCGCGCCGGCGACTTGCGCCAGTGCGGCCAGTCGGCTTTCGTTCAGCGCGTCGAGGCGGCGGCGGAACACCTCCTCGACCAGCTTTTCCTTCGAACCGAAGTGGTAATTGACCGCGGCCAGGTTGACCCCGGCATTGGTGGTCAGCTGGCGCAGCGAGGCGCCTTCGAAGCCGCGCTGGGCAAACAGCAGCTCGGCGGCGCCCAGGATGCGGTCCTTGGTTGAAACGGAGCTGTTCACGGGGAGGATCATCCAGCAGCCAGGGGCCGGTTCAAACGATCGTTTGAGCATACGCGGACAGCTCCGCGGCCGTCAAACGATCGTTTGTTGCAAACGCGCCGCGACTTGCGTATGGGTTAGAATCTGTCACAATTTCGTGAGCTAAATCCTCAATCCCTGACAGATTTGGCCTCAGCCGGCCTCGACTGGCGACCATCCCTTTCCCAATCATCCGTTTTTTCCGGAGCAGACCCGTATGGCGCTGGAGCGCACTCTTTCCATCATCAAGCCCGACGCCGTTGCCAAGAACGTCATCGGCCAGATCTACGCACGCTTCGAACAGGCCGGCCTGAAGATCGTCGCCGCCAAGATGAAGCAGCTGTCGCGCCAGGAAGCCGAAGGCTTCTACGCCGTGCACAGCGAACGCCCGTTCTTCAAGGCGCTGGTCGATTTCATGATCTCCGGCCCGGTGATGATTTCCGCGCTGGAAGGCGAGAACGCCGTGCTGGCCCACCGTGACCTGATGGGCGCGACCAATCCGAAGGAAGCCGCGCCGGGCACGATCCGCGCCGACTTTGCCGAGTCGATCGACGCCAACGCCGTGCATGGTTCCGACGCCGTCGACACCGCCAAGGTGGAGATTGCCTATTTCTTCGCCGCCACCGAAGTTTGCCCGAGGTAAGTCTTGAATCAGGTTGTGACCACTGCTGCGACCCCAAAGGTCAACCTGCTCGATTTCGATCGGCAGGGCCTGCGCGATTTCTTCGTGCAGATCGGCGAGAAGCCGTACCGCGCCGAGCAGGTGATGAAGTGGATCTACCACGACCTGGAAGACAACTTCGAGAACATGACCGACGTGGGCAAGGCGCTGCGCGCCAAGCTCACCGAGGTCTGCTACATCGGTGCACCGAAGACCCTGCTGGACAAGGTCGCCACTGACGGCACGCACAAGTGGCTGCTGGGCATGGACTCGGGCAATGCGATCGAGACGGTCTACATTCCCGAGCCCACCCGCGGCACCTTGTGCGTCTCTTCGCAGATCGGTTGCGCGCTGAACTGCCAGTTCTGCTCGACCGGGGCGCAGGGCTTCAACCGCAACCTGTCGACCGCCGAGATCATCGGCCAGGTCTGGGTCGCGGCGAAATACCTGGGCAACGTGACTCACCAGAACCGTCGCATCACCAACGTGGTGATGATGGGCATGGGCGAGCCGCTGGCCAATTTCGAGAACGTGCTCAAGGCAATGAAGCTGATGCGCGACGACCTGGGCTTCGGCCTGGCCGCCAAGCGCGTCACCTTGTCGACCGCCGGCATGGTGCCGCTGATCGACCAGCTGTCCGACGCCATCGACGTGTCGCTGGCCGTTTCGCTGCATGCGGCCAACGATGATCTGCGCACCGAGCTGATGCCGATCAACAAGCGCTATCCGCTCGCCGAACTGCTGGCTGCCTGCCAGCGCTGGGTCGCGCGCAAGCCGCGCACGTCGATCACCTTCGAATACACCTTGATGAAGGGCATCAACGACCAGCCCGAGCACGTGCGGCAGCTGATCAAGCTGATGCGCAAGCTGCCGACCTGCAAGGTCAATCTGATTCCGTTCAATCCGTTCCCGGGCACCCAGTTCAAGCGTTCGGATGCGAACGACATCCACCAGTTCCAGACCCAGTTGCTCAATGCCGGCGTTTTGACCATGCTGCGGAGGACCCGCGGCGACGACATCGACGCTGCCTGCGGCCAACTGGCCGGGCAGGTCGCCGATCGTACCCGGCGCAGCGCCGACATCAAGAAGCGACAGGAAGAGGGGGCATCGCATGCGGTTTGAGCGGGTAGTGCTGTTCAGCCTTTGGCTGCCACTGGCAGGTTGCGTCACCACGCACAGCGACAGCAGTTCGCTGGGCAAGAGCATGCCGCAGAGCAGCCAGAGTGACCAGGCGACGGAAGCGGCCCGAATCCATACCGAGCTGGCCCAGCGTTACCTCAACTCGGGCGACCTGCAGACGGCCCTGGAAAAAGTGACCAAGGCGCTGCAGTTCGATCCCCGCTACGCGCCGGCCCACACCGTGATCGCGGTGATCTACGAACGCATCAACAGGTTGCCCGAGGCCGAAGAGCATTACCGCAAGGCAGTTGCACTGGAACCGAACAAGGGGGCGCCCAACAACAACCTCGGTGTCTTCCTCTGCCATACCGGCAAGATCGCCGAGGCGGACCAGTATTTCCGCAAGGCGATAGCCGACCCGTTCTACCAGACTCCCGACGTGGCCTTGACCAATGCTGGTGTCTGTCAGCTTCGCGCCCACGACATTGCGGGGGGTGAAGCGAGTTTTCGTGACGCCATCGCAAGAAATCCGGGTAATGCAGAGGCACTCTTCCAGCTTGCAAATACGCTTTACCTGAACAAGGATGCGTTTCGCGCCAGGGCGTTCCTCCAGCGGTTCGATGCGCTGGGCCAGCCGACGGCCGCGTCACTCAAACTGGGGCACGACATCGAAACACGTCTGGGCAATAAGGAAGGCGCCCTCACTTACAGCAAGCGACTGCTGAGCCAGTTCCCGGATTCGGAGCAGGCGCAGGCGCTGAATTCAACGACCCGCCAATGACCTCCATGCAATCCCAGCCGACCGGGCAGAGCTCCGACAAGCCCGAATTGTCCGGTATCAATTTGCCCAACATGGATGTGTCGCCCACAGACCCCCACGCGGTAAGTTTCGGCAGTCGCCTGCATGGGGCGCGTGAATCCCGCGGGCTCGACCTGGAAACCTGTGCCCATACGCTGAAGTTGCCCGCCCGCGTCCTGCGCCAGCTCGAGCGCGACCAGCACGAGGGCATCGATTCCAAGGTCTATCTGGCCAGCTATATCGGCAAGTATGGTCGCTATCTGGGCATCAATGAGGCATCGATCCAGGTGGAACTGGATCGCATCCGCCACGTCGAGACACCACTGGTAGCCACGGGCGGCATCTCGCATTCGCGCTTCCTGCTGGATCGTTACGCCACGGCAGCCACCTACGTCGTGCTGACCGCCGTCATCGTGGTGCCGATGATCTGGCTGGGCGTGCGCGGCACGCTGGATCGGGATCTCACCCACCTCGCCCCGCTCGACGCAGCACCGGTGGCGCAGCTCGATGCGCCCGCGGTCGAGGCCACCAAGACCGACGGACAGACGGTCAACACCCCACCGCCGGTGCAGCAGGTCGTACCGCTGGCGCAGGATCAGCCGCTGCTCGCTTCCATGGCACCGTTTCCCAGCCTGGAGAACAGCAGCCTGACGCCGGCGCGACCGACGCCACCCGTGGCCGATACCGGCGTGGGTGACCACAGCCTCAGCATGACGCTCACCTCGGCGAGCTGGGTGGAAGTGGTGCAGGCGGACGGCACGCGACTGGAATACGGCTTGCTTCCCGCCGGGACCAGCAAGACCTACCACAGCAGCCAGGCGCTGGACGTGCGCATCGGCAACGCCAACGGTGCGCAGGTGGTGATCGACGGCGCTCAGGTCGGTCTCGATGATTTCCGTCGGGCCAACGTGGCTCGTTTCCGCGTGCGGATGCAGGACGGCAAGGCTTCTGCAGCCAGCCTCTGATCGCCATTCCGGGCCGCTTCGGGCGCGCCATTTCGGTTATGCTTGCCCACTGACGTCCACTCGGTCACGAGTGGACGTGACCGGCTTTTCCCTGGATTTATCGCACTGGCCCCTGCACGCGTCCGCGGGCGCGCGGCCTTTTGAATGGTGATTGCATGGCATTTGAAGAATACGACAAGTACGAACAGAGCGAGCTGGTTCAGAAGTGGCTGCGCGAGAATGGCGTTTCGATCATCGTCGGCATCGCGATCGGCCTGGTCGGCATCTTCGGATGGCAGCAGTGGCGCAAGCACCAGGCTGGCAACGAGGCCGAGGCTGCCCAGCTCTATCAGCAGGCGCAGATCGCGCAGGCCTCGGGCAAGACCGATGTCGCCGCGCAGCTGACCGACCAATTGATGAAGGATTACGCCAAGTCGCCGTTTGCCGTGTTCGCCGTCAGCGATCGTGCCAAGCAGCAGGTCGAAGCCAAGCAGCTGGACAAGGCCGAGGCCTCGCTGGAATGGGCCGAGAGCCATGCCACCGAGCCGGCGTTGAAGTCGCTCACGCAGTTGCGCAAGGCCCAGGTGGAAATGGCCGCCGACAACGGCAAGGCAGCGCTGGCCACCCTCGACAAGATTCCCGTGGACAGCTATCAAGGGCTGGCACAGGAACTCCGCGGTGATGTGCTGGTCAAGCTTGGACGCCCGGACGAAGCCCGCAAGGCCTATCAGGCCGCCATGTCGGCACTGGGCGAGGAAGCGCCGCAACGCGGCGCGCTGCAGATGAAAATCGATGATCTGGCTGTGGCCGGGAAGCAGGGTGCATGAAAAGATTTCTGTTGATCACGCTGGCTTCGCTGGCAACCCTCGCCGGTTGCCATTCCTTCAAGAAGGAAAACGTCCAGCCGCCGACGCCGCTGGCCAAGGATTTCAAGTCGACGGTGCAGATCACCCGGCTGTGGAAGACCACGGTCGGTGACGGTGCCCAGGTGAGCGGCGTGCGTTTGCGCCCGGCGGTGGTCGACGGCGTGCTGTATGCCGACAGCACCGACGGGAAAATCGCCGCCATCGACGCCACCAGTGGCAAGACGCTGTGGACGAAGAGCTCGCGCACGCACGGCTGGTTTGGCTGGGGCGACAAGAAGCGCAAGGATGCCCAGTATGCGGGCGGCCCTGCTGTAAGCGGCGACCTGCTCGCGGTCGGTACGCTGGATGGCCACGTTTACGCCATGAGCGCCAAGGACGGCAACCCGCGCTGGGAAGTCGAGGTCAGTGGCGAAGTGATGGCGTCGCCGGTGATCGTGGGCGACATGGTGATGGTGCGCACCGGTGACGGTCGCGTGTATGCGCTGGACGCCGCGGACGGCCATCGTCGCTGGGTCTACGACCAGAGCACGGTGCCGCTGCTGAGTCTGCGTGGCAACGGCACGATGCTGGTGGCCAACGGCGTGGTGTTCTTCGGCAGCGACGACGGCAAGCTGGTGGCCCTGCGCCAGGACAATGGTTCGAAATTGTGGGAGCAGCGTCTGGCCAGCGGCGAAGGCCGCACCGAGATCGACAAGCTGAATGACGCCGACGGTTCGATCCTGCTGGACGGCAGCACGCTCTACGGCGCCGCCTACCATGGCAACCTGACCGCCATCGACGGCCCCAGCGGCCGCCCCCTGTGGTCGCATCCGTTCTCCACGTTCGACTCGCTGGCCAGCAATGCCAGCGCGATCTTCGGCGTGGATGACCAGTCCCAGGTGTGGGCGTTCGATCGCAGCACCGGCACCGACATGTGGAAGAACGCCTCGCTGAAGTATCGCTGGGTCACCGGACCGGCCGTGCAGGGCAACTACGTTGTCGTGGGCGACCTGGAAGGCTACGTGCACTGGTTGCAGACCGGTGACGGCGCCCTGGCTGCCCGTGAGCGGCTGTCGAAGAAGGCGATCCGTGCCCAGCCGGTGGTGGTGGGCGACATCGTTTACGTCGAGGACGTCGAGGGCCACATCGGCGCCTACCGTCTGTCCTCACCCTGATCGCTGGAACGAAGTACTCATCATGTTGCCCGTCGTCGCACTGGTTGGTCGTCCGAATGTCGGTAAATCGACCCTGTTCAATGTGCTGACGCGCAGCCGTGACGCCCTCGTGGCCGACATGCCGGGCGTCACCCGCGATCGCCATTACGGCGTCTGCCGCAGTGGCGATCGGCCCTTCGTGGTGGTCGATACCGGCGGCCTGTCCGGCGTCGAGGACACCATGGACGTGCTGACCGCCAGGCAGGTGCGCCTGGCGATCGAGGAAGCGAACGTTCTGGTCTTCGTGGTCGATGCGCGCGACGGCCTGCTGCCGCAGGATTACGTGATCCTGGGCGAGCTGCGTCGCAGCGGCAAGCCGATCGTCGCGGTGGTCAACAAGACTGACGGCCTCGACGAACAAGCCGTGCTGGCCGAGTTTTCCGCCTTCGGCATCGGTACCACGCTGCCGTTGTCGGCGGCGCACAATCGCGGCACCGATGACCTGATCCGCATCCTGCTGCCGATCCTTCCAGCCGACGAAGAGAGCACCGTCGAAGCCGACAGCGAGGATGGCACCATCCGCGTCGCCATCGTGGGGCGTCCGAATGCCGGCAAGTCGACCCTGATCAATCGCCTGCTCGGCGAAGAACGGCTGATCGTTTCCAACGTCGCCGGCACCACCCGCGATCCGATCCGGGTGCCGCTGGAGCGCGACGGCAAGCGTTATACGCTGATCGACACGGCCGGTATCCGGCGCAAGGCACGGGTCGAGGAAGCGGTCGAGAAATTCAGCGTGATCAAGACGCTGCAGTCGATCGCCGCGGCCCAGGTCGTGGTGGTGATGATCGATGCCCGGGAAAACCTCGCCGACCAGGACCTCACCCTGATCGGTTACGCGATGGACGAGGGCAGGGCGCTGGTCATCGCGATCAACAAGTGGGACGACATGGATCAGTACCAGCGCGACGAATGCCGCCGCGCGCTGGATCGTCGCCTGGTATTCGCCGACTGGGCCAAGCAGGTGCAGATCTCCGCGTTGCATGGCTCGGGCCTGCGTGAGCTGATGCGTGCCGTGGTGCGCGCGCACGCGTCTGCCACCAAGGTGCTGGTGTCGTCCGACCTGACCAAGACGCTGGAAAAGGCCTACGAAAGCTACCAGCCGCCACTGGTCAACGGGCACGCGCCGAAGCTGCGCTTCGCGCATCCGGGCGGCACCAATCCGCCGACCATCGTGATCCACGGCACCCGTACCAAGCACATCGCACCGGCGTACCAGCGCTACCTCGAGAACTTCTTCCGCAAGCGCTACAAGCTCGAGGGCACGCCGATCCGCATCGCGTTCCGCGAGGGCGAAAATCCGTATGCCGGACGCAAGAAAGTGCTGACCAAGGAACAGCAGCACAAGGCCCGCCGCCGCAAGAGCGAGCTGATCAGCCGCACGCGCTGAACGGGTTTCAGTCGAGATCCCGCGGTATCCATCCGTAGACCGCGGCGTCGCGTGCCCGGCCGTCAACCCATAACTTTTGCCGGGCGACCGCCTCGAATTTCGCGCCAAGACTTCTGGCCACGCCGTGGCTGGCCAGGTTGTCGGGCAGGATCACGATCTCGATGCGGACCAACCCCAGTTGCGAGAAGCCGAAGCGGGCCACCCGCCGCGCCGCCGCAACGGCGACACCGCGCCGCTGGCAGGATTCACGCACCCAGTAACCCAGGTTGGCGCTGCGGTGCAGCCGGTTGTGCTGGCTGAGGCCGGTGGCACCCAGCAAGCGACCGGAGTTGGCTTCGAAGACCGGAAACGCGAAATGATCGCCGCTGGCCCAGCCCGTCTGGCAGTGTGCGATCCAGGCCAGGGCATCGTCCAGGCCGTAGTCCGCGCGACACCACGGCAGCCAGGGCCCGACGCTGGCCACGGACTCGTGGGCAGCTTCCACCAGCGCCGGCGCATCTTCCTCCCGCCATGTCCGCAGGTACAGGCGATCGTCGCTCGATCCGGTGATGTCCATGTGCGGCCCGTGTTTGTGTGCATGTGATCCAGCCCGGATAATGCACGACTCCCCAGCCAGGTGACATCCATGAGCGCACGCATACTCGACGGCAAACGCATCGCGCAGGAATTGCTCGAGCGCGTGGGGAAGCGCGTAGCCGAGCGCGTCAAGCAGGGGCTGGCTGCGCCAGGCCTGGCGGTGGTCCTGGTCGGCGCCGATGCCGCCTCGTCGGTCTACGTGCGCAACAAGCGCAAGGCCTGTCACCAGGTCGGCTTCCGTTCCTTCGACCATGACTTGCCGGCGCACACGACCCAGCAGGAGTTGTTCGCGCTGATCGACAGGCTCAACGCCGATCCTGACGTGCACGGCATCCTGGTGCAGTCGCCGTTGCCCGAACATATTGACGAAGACGCACTGGTCGACCGCATCGATCCGGACAAGGACGTGGACGGTTTCCAGGCGATCAACGTGGGGCGCCTGGCCTTGCGTCGCTTCGGTCTGCGTCCATGCACACCGAAAGGCGTGATGACCCTGCTCGGCCACACCGATCGCCCGGTGCGCGGACAGCACGCGGTGGTGATCGGCGTTTCCAACCATGTTGGCCGACCGCTGGCGCTCGAGCTGATGATCGCCGGTTGCACCACCACCTCGTGCCACCGTTTCACGCGCGACCTGGAAGGCTTTGTGCGCCAGGCCGACATCGTGATCGTCGCGGTCGGCAAGCCCGGGCTGGTCAAGGGCGACTGGATCAAGCCCGGCGCGGTGGTCATCGATGTCGGCATCAACCGGCTGGACGATGGACGGCTGGTCGGCGACGTGGAGTTCGCCCCGGCGGCCGAACGCGCCAGCTGGATCACGCCGGTTCCCGGCGGTGTCGGACCGATGACCGTGGCCACGCTGATGGAGAACACGCTGGAAGCCGCCGAGGCTCGTTCGCAGGCTGCGGCAGCGGGCTGAGCCGGTCCGGCAGGCCGGTATTCAGGCCTGCATCTGGCAGGCAACACGTCGGGGCGCGTATAATTCCCTCTTTGCAGCGGGGCTTTTTCATGCGCATTCTCGCCGAGGCACTGACCTACGACGACGTCTACCTTGTTCCGGGCCACTCCATCGTGCTGCCGCGCGACGTGAACACCTCGACGCGGTTTACCCGCGACCTGCGCCTGAACATCCCCATCGTGTCCGCGGCCATGGACACCGTCACCGAAGCCCGACTCGCCATCACCATGGCCCAGAACGGCGGCATCGGCATCATCCACAAGAACATGACCGCCGAGCAGCAGGCGGCCGAAGTTCGCCTGGTCAAGAAGTTCGAAGCCGGCGTGATCCGCAGCCCGATCACCGTCACCCCGGAAACCTCGATTCGCGAAGTGCTGCGGCTGACCCGCGCGCACAACATCTCCGGCGTGCCGGTGGTGGATGGCACGCAGCTGGTCGGCATCGTCACCAGCCGTGACCTGCGCTTCGAGCGCAAGCTCGACGATCCGGTGCGCAACATCATGACGCGCCAGGACAAGCTGGTCACCGTGCGCGAGGGCGCCGGCCAGGACGACGTGCTGCTGTTGCTGCACAAGCACCGCATCGAGAAGGTGCTGGTGGTCAACGACGCGTTCCAGTTACGCGGCCTGATCACCGTCAAGGACATCCAGAAGGCGCGCGACAATCCGCATTCCGCCAAGGACCGCCAGGAAGCCCTGCTGGTCGGCGCGGCGGTCGGCGTTTCAGGTGACACCGAACAGCGGGTGGCCGCCCTGGTCGATGCCGGCGTTGACGTGCTGGTGGTCGACACGGCACATGGCCATTCGCAGGGCGTGATCGATCGCGTGGCGTGGGTCAAGAAGAACTACCCGCAAGTGCAGGTGATCGCCGGCAACATCGTCACCGGTGAAGCAGCCCGCGCATTGCTCGACGTCGGCGTCGATGCAGTCAAGGTCGGGGTGGGTCCCGGCTCGATCTGCACCACGCGGGTGGTCGCCGGCGTGGGCGTGCCGCAGATCACCGCGATCGACATGGTCGCCACCGCGCTGAAGGACGAGATTCCGCTGATTGCCGATGGCGGCATCCGCTATTCCGGAGACATCCCCAAGGCACTGGCCGCCGGCGCGTCCAGCGTGATGCTGGGCTCGATGTTCGCCGGTACCGAGGAATCGCCTGGCGAGGTCGAACTTTTCCAGGGCCGCTCGTACAAGAGCTACCGCGGCATGGGTTCGATCGGCGCGATGCAGCTGGGTTCGAAGGATCGCTACTTCCAGGACGAGGCGGACGCCGACAAGCTGGTGCCCGAAGGCATCGAGGGGCGCGTGCCGTATCGCGGCCCTCTGCGCAACATCATCCATCAGCTGATCGGCGGCCTGCGTGCCTCGATGGGTTACCTGGGGGCGGCCACCGTCGAGGACGTGCGACAGAAGGCGCAGTTCGTGAAGGTCACCTCGGCCGGCGTGACCGAAGCGCATCCGCACGACATCCAGATCACCAAGGAAGCGCCGAACTACCGGCTGAATTCCTGATTTGAGACCCATCCGGAGGTTGGACTCTGTCCAATTCTCCGACCCCTGGCGGACGTCATTCCCGCGAATGCGGGA
>NZ_AJXT01000042.1 GCF_000264295.1 Rhodanobacter spathiphylli B39
TCCCGCATTCGCGGGAATGACGCCGGCTAATTACGGACGTTTTCAAGGCCCGGGCCGATGCACAACATCCACTCCGACAAGATCCTCATCCTCGACTTCGGCGCGCAATACACGCAGCTGATCGCGCGGCGTGTGCGCGAGCTTGGCGTGTACTGCGAGATCTGGGCCTGGGATCATGATCCGGCCGAAATCGCCGGCTTCGGGGCCAGAGGCATCATCCTTTCCGGCGGGCCGGAATCCACCACGCTCGAAGGCGCGCCCAAGGCGCCGCAACAGGTGTTCGATTCGGGCCTGCCGATCCTCGGCATCTGCTACGGCATGCAGACCCTGGCCGCCCAGCTTGGCGGTGCGACCGAGGCGGCCGATGCCCGCGAATTCGGCCATGCCACGGTGGACGTCACCGACGCCAGCCGTCTGTTCAATGGCCTCAGCGATCATGCGGACAGTCACAAGCTCGACGTATGGATGAGCCACGGCGACCACGTGTCGAAGGCACCGCCGGGTTTCGTCATCACCGGCAGCACCGAGCGCATCCCGGTCGCCGTGATGGAAAACGAGGACAAGCGCTGGTACGGCGTGCAGTTCCACCCCGAGGTGACCCACACGAAGCAGGGCGGGGCGCTGCTGAAGCGCTTCATCACCGAGATCTGCGGCTGCGCCACCTTGTGGACCGCCGCCAACATCATCGACGACCAGATCGCCCGCGTGCGCGAACAGGTCGGCAACGACCACGTGCTGCTGGGCCTGTCCGGCGGCGTCGATTCCTCCGTGGTGGCCGCGCTGTTGCACAAGGCGATCGGTGAACAGCTGACCTGCGTGTTCGTCGACACCGGGCTGTTGCGCTGGCAGGAAGGCGACCAGGTGATGGCCACCATGGCCGAGAACATGGGCGTCAAGGTCATTCGGGTCAACGCCGCCGATCGCTATTTCAAGGCGCTCGAAGGCGTGGCCGATCCGGAAGCCAAGCGCAAGATCATCGGCGGCCTGTTCGTGGAAATCTTCGACGAGGAGTCCACCAGGCTCACCGCCGGCGGCAGCGGCGAGGTGAAGTGGCTGGCCCAGGGCACCATCTATCCCGACGTGATCGAGTCGGCCGGCAGCAAGACCGGCAAGGCCCACGTCATCAAGAGCCACCACAACGTCGGCGGCCTGCCGGCACACATGAAGCTGAAGCTGGTCGAGCCGCTGCGCGAGCTGTTCAAGGACGAGGTGCGCCGGATCGGCGTGGAACTCGGCTTGCCCCGCGCGATGGTCTATCGCCATCCGTTCCCGGGACCGGGCCTGGGCGTGCGCATCCTCGGTGAAGTGAAACGCGAATACGCCGAGCTGCTGGCCCAGGCCGACGCGATCTTCATCGACGAACTGCGCAAGGCCGATCTCTACGACAAAACGAGTCAGGCGTTCGCGGTCTTCCTGCCGGTCAAGTCGGTGGGCGTGGTCGGCGACGCACGCGCCTACGAGTGGGTGATCGCGCTGCGCGCGGTGGAAACCATCGACTTCATGACCGCCCATTGGGCGCACCTGCCGTACGAATTTCTTGGCAAGGTATCAAACAGAATTATCAATGAGTTGCGAGGAGTTTCTCGCGTAGTCTATGACATAAGTGGCAAACCGCCCGCTACGATCGAGTGGGAATAGTAAAATCAGCCACTTGGATGCGAGGAGAACAGCCGGCAACTTGCCGGCTTTCTCATGTAAATCATGCAATAACTTGAAATGACTGACGAAATTTCTCCAAGCTCCAGTGAATTCTCAGCTGCCGACGTGCAGCACATGCGGCGAGCACTGCAGCTGGCAGCGCACGCCCGTGATGCCGAGAATGAGGTGCCCGTCGGAGCCGTGCTGGTGCAGGGAGGGGAGATCGCCGGCCTGGGCTGGAATCGCAACATCACCCTGCACGATCCGACTGCCCATGCCGAAATCATGGCCATGCGGGCGGCAGGCGAGAAACTGGCCAATCACCGTCTTTCCGGTGCCACGCTCTACGTTACGCTGGAACCGTGCTCGATGTGCGCCATGGCCATGATCCACGCGAGGCTGGGAAGGGTGGTCTACGCCGCCGCCGATCCCAAGACCGGCGCGGCGGGCAGTGTGTTCGACACCCTGGTCGACGCGCGGCACAACCATCGGATCGAGGTGGCCGGCGGCCTGCTGGCTGAGGAATCGGCCGGGATGCTGCGGGAGTTCTTCCGCGCCCGCCGCTGAAGTCAGCCGCCGTCGTACTGGATATTGGCCGCAGCCAGGCCGGTGCTGCCGGGATCGGGGACATCCCTGCCTACCAGTTGCATGTGCAACCCCCACGGCGCCGCGAAATCCAGCACCATGTGCCCGGCCAGAGGCCCCGAGACCACGCGATGCGGCGCGCTGCTGATGGCCACGCCCCGGTTCCGCAGCCATTCGTTGGCGCGCGCCACGTCGTCCGTGGCCAGTTGCAGGGTCGCCGACGGCTTGTCCAGTGCCGGGGAAGGGGAGTTGCCCCGATCGACGAAGAGCTCGACCACCGAGCCTTCGTCGCAGGAAAGCAGGAGGGAATCCGCTGCGGGTTCACCGGACGCCGCTTCGGCCCCGATCAGCTGGCAATCGAGCACGTCGCGGAAGAACGTCGCCGCCTGCGCTACATCAGGCACGTCGACCCTGACGTACCCCACGTCATACGACGTGGCGGCACGAGCTCCCGACGGCGCGACCGCGCCGAGCATCAGCAGGACGTACAGCAATGCGAATATTTTCTTGCCCATGATCCGGTGGCCGAAGGTCTGTTCGGCCAGCTATGTGGGTTCGCATGACCGGCGGCAAAACCACGGTTTGCCGACCGCTGTGTTTCCGTTCGCGAACGCCACCGCAACTCCGGCATCGTTTCCGGAGGAGGACGGAATGATCACCCTAACCGGCTTGATGCATGGCGCGGCAAAACCAATCCTGTGTCTCGAACATCCCGGTCGACACGAATCGGCCCGGTCATTGCCGTTTCCAGGAGTCATTCGAATGAAGCGTTATCTCACTCATCTGCTGCAGGGCTCGCGCAGCCGCCTTGAAGATCTCCAGCCCGCACGCAAGCGCGCCGCGCCAAGAACGATTGCAGGCAGCGCCATCCTGCGGGCGGAAGACGGCTATGACTGGCTGCGGCAAATCAAGTCGACACAGAAGGGCTGCGCGAACCTGCTTTAGGACAAGGCAGTTGCAGCGCTACCGGGTCGGCGTCATGCATTCTTGATTTTACATAATATACATTATGCGAAATCAAGGAGGCGCCCGATGAGGCCGCGGCGACCGCTGCCGCCCGTCCTCTGGGCCAGTCTGTGGGCCGTCCACGCCTGTTGCACGCACTGATCTATACCCAACTAGCGCGCTAACACTCCGCATTTGCCGCGGACAACTGGCCCCACGTTGCAATGCCCGCACTCAATGGTCCGCAGGGTCAACGATATTCACCCGCCCATACGCAGTATCTGGCTTCCGACGAGTCACGCTGGACGGTGCGGCGAACTCGATCGCGTGAACGCCGTAGAAGGCAATTCTCTCGGCATCGTGTCGCAGCCACAGCGCTCAGGCTGGTCATTGTGCGAGGCCACAGGTTGATCGCCCACTTCAGCGCGCGCCACGCACCGGCAAGATGGCCCAGGCTCCAAGTGCGACGAGACACGCTGCCAGGGCGAACAACGCTGTATAACTCCCGCCGCTTGCCAGGAGGATGCCCGGCGCAATGGCTGGCATCAGCGACTGCGGCATGACGCTGGCGATGTTGAAGATGCCAAAGTTCCTCGCTGCATGTGTTTCCCGTTCTGGCAATACATCGGTCACCAGCGCCAGATCCGCGGCCAGGTATCCCCCCTGCGCCAGGCCGGTGATCGCCATCGCCATGAGGAAAAGGGTGTACGAAGTGGCAAAAGCGATGATCAACAAGGCTAACGCATAGATCAGTGCCGTGCTGCAGACGAAAGCCTTGCGCCGCCCGGGGGCATCCGACAACCCACCCCCCACGACACTGGAGACCGCTACCGCAGCGGATTGCACCAGGGTCGACAGGAATATCCACCGCGGCGCGGCAGCTGGGGGGCAGCCCAACTGATGGATCAGATAGAACTCCTGGTAGGTCATCAGCAGCGCGACACCGGCATAGAGCAGGAAACGGCTGCCCCACGCCCAGGCGAAATCCGGGTAGTGCAGCGGGTTGATCCAGAAGCTGCCCAGAAATCCGCGCCACCCGTAACGCAGCCGCTGCATGGCAACCAGACGACGGTCGGGCAATACCCAGGCCAGGAGGCATGCACCGATCAGGGCAATCACCGCCGGCACCAGAAAGATGGCCAGCGTGGAATGGGCAAGGAGCTCCACCAGATAGGTGCCTCCCACCATGCCCACCGGCACGCTGACACCCACGATGCCGGATACCATGCCGCGCTGTGATGCTGGAATCTGATCGGCAAGGATCGCAGTCAGTGCGGCCAATTGGGCATTGTAGGCAAGCTGCGTGATGCACCAACCCAGCAACAACTGCGGAACGGACACGGCCGTCGCAATGATTGCCAAGCCGACCGCTCCCCCCGTGGCGCCGGCAATCAGCCAGGGCCGTCGCATGCCGAAGCGCGAGGTCGTGCGATCCGAAAGACTGCCGAAGAACGGGTTGCCGAACAGCGCAATAAGCGCCCCCACACCTACCACCAGGGACAGGCTGCCCGTCGCGTGCGCCGGGGCGATCTCGCTCACGCGCATTGCCAGGCCGACCAGGATGGGCGGCAGCAACGCCATCCACAGGCCCATGTACGCCATGCCGTAGATCGCGATGAACGGCCAGCCGACGCGACACGCCGGTGGCGCCGCATCCGCGCATGCGCCGAAGGGCATGGGCAGCCCGCGCACCGCCACTCCGGCCTCGTCGTCGATCACCGCTCCTCCGCTCCGTCGATCCGTGCGCCAAGTCCCCTGCGCCGGTCCTGGACGAATATTACGGTTTCCGGGGCGCAGCGGTGGATGCTCGCAAGTGCACCTCGTAGGGCACCCGCGCCTGTCGGGGGGCGGAGGCGTCGCGGATCGACTGCAGCACGCTTTGCACGGCAAGGCATCCGAGCTCGCGGCATGGCTGATGCACCGTGGTCAGGCCGGGCGAGATCAGCTGCGACACCGGCGTACCGTCGAAGCCGCATACCGACAGGTCGCCGGGAATCGACAGTCCGCGTTCGTAGGCTTCGCGCATCACGCCGCAAGCCATGTCGTCGTTCGCCGCGAAGATCGCCGTCGGCGGGTGCCGCAGGTCGAGCAGCATCCGCGCACTGGCCACGCCCGAGGCGAAGGTGAAATCCCCGTCCGCCACCAGCGACTCGTCGTGGGCGATGCCGGCCCGGCGCAAGGCGTCGCGATAGCCGCCGAGCCGCCAGGTTCGCGCACCGTGTCCCTGCAGCCCGGCGATGTGGCCGATGCGGCGATGCCCGAGCGAGACCAGGTGCTCGACAATCTCGGCCGCCGCCCTGCGCTCGTCGAAGCCGACGTCGATGCGCGACTGGTGCAGTCTGGAGGAGATCGTCGAATAGGGAATGTCCAGCTCGTCGAGGCGCTGCAGCAGCTTCACGTTGTTCGCATGCGGCGGCACCAGCACCAGCGCGTCCGGCCGGTGCGTCGCCACGAAGCCATCGATCCGCGCAGCGAGGTCGTCCGCTGCGTCGAAGGGGTGCAGCACCGCGTTGTACGGCGTGCCCTTGCACGCCTGCAGCACGCCCACGATCAGTTCCATGGTGTAGCTGGAGCCGGCCATCGGGTTGTCGTACAGCAGCGCGACCAGGTACGAGCGATTCCCCGCCAGGCCACGTGCCGACGCGTTGGGCACGTAGTTGAGCGCGTGGATTGAGGCTTCGATCCGCGCGCGCAGCTTGGCGCGCACGGTCGTATGGCCGTTGAGCACGCGGGACACCGTCTTGGTGGATACGCCGGCATGCGCAGCGACGTCTTCGATTCTCGCAGGCATGTGCAGATCCCGCCCGTGTATGGCTTGCAGCGCTCCATCCTACCGCAAGCGGAAGGCCCGCAACCAGACGGAATGCGCTCGTTTCACGCGAAAGTACCAGCGCTGGTATTTTCTATTGACAGCGCTGGTACATTTGATTAGCTTGCGGCGAATGCGGGATCCGCTTGCAGGGGGACGCAACGCGGGAGAGAGGAGGCAACGGCCTACGCCACGGCACTCTCTTCCCGCCGACCGCAAAGGCAGGTTTGCACCTGGCCGATGAAGGCGGGCGATGGTCTGGGGTCTGGACGGCTGGCGGAAGAAACCGAGGTCGAGGGCGGAACCGCGTGGGCCGAGCGTTCACTGAAAACCGGGGAGATATCGAAGTGACGAAGCAATCCGTGCACCCGCTTGCAGGAGGCGCCAGTCAACTGCGCCTGTTGCCCCTCGCGATCGCGATGACGCTGTTCGTGGCCAGCCCGTTGCCTGCGCAACCTGCCCCGCAGGATGCGGACCAGGCCGCGCAGGCTGCACCGGCCGCGAAGAGGGATTCGAAGGTCGCCGAAAGAAAGAAGAACGCTGCCACGACGGCGAACGAGAAGGAGGCGAAGCAGCTCACCGGCATGACCGTCAACGGCTACTCGTCCAGCCTGAACCGTGGACAGAACATCAAGCGCTACGCCGACACCGTGGTCGACGCGATCTCGGCGCAGGACGCCGGCTCCCTGCCCGACCTGTCGGTGACCGAGGCCCTGCAACGCGTGCCGGGCGTGGCTGTCAGCGCCTTCGGCGTCGCCGCCGACCCGGACCACTTCTCGATCCAGGGGTCGGACATCAGCCTGCAGGGCCTGCCCTACACCAGCACGCTGTTCAACGGCCGCGAGGTGTTCTCCGCCGGCGGTGGCCAGGGGCTCAACTTCTCGACGGTGTCGCCCGAGCTGATCGGATCGGTCGTGGTGAGCAAGAACCAGACGGCGGACATGATCGAAGGCGGCATCGCTGGCTCGATCAACCTCAACACGCGCATGCCCTTCGACAGCAACAAGGACACACAGACCTCCGTCACCCTTGGCAGCTACTGGGGCGACCTGGCCAAGAAGGGCACGCCGCAGATCGCCGGCCTTTTCAGCCACAACTGGAATACCGGCATCGGCCGCTTCGGTTTCCTCGCCAACGTGGCCTACGACCGCATCTACCAGACCGACAATGCGATTTCCGTGGTCGATTACCAGCGGCGCTGCAATGGCTGCGACCTGCCGGGCGGCAGAACCGACGCCCTCCCCGGCCTTGCGCCGGGCGAATACCGCTACGTGCCGGTCGGCGGCGACCTTCGCCACCAGGACGAGACAAGCACGCGCTTCGGCCACGCGCTGGCCCTGCAATGGGAGAGCCCGGACAAGGCGTGGCAGGCCGCACTGACGTGGAATCGGACATCGGACTCCGAATCCACCTTCGAGCACACCCTGCAGGCATCCACGGATGGCTGCAGCGGCCAGACGCTGGCCGGTTGTGCCGTGCCACTGGCAGGCACCACGCCTGTGTACGACGCCAACGGCGTATTCCAGTCCGGCACCATCTCGGGCGATCCGGCGGCATCGACCTTCCTGCCATTCACCTATGGCGGCGTGCCGACGCAGCTCGATACCGCCGGCTTCAAGCGGCGATATGTGACCAACGACTACGCCTTCAACCTGAAGTGGAACGTCAATGACCGGCTGCACCTCAGCCTGGACGCGCAGGACACCCATTCCGACTACTCGGATTCCTACTACTACATTCGCCAGATGACGCAGGCGAACTGGTACATCGCCACGCACGGCGACAACGTGCCCACGATCAACCTGCTGTCGCCCGATCCCAACGAAACGACGGCCCAGTACTTCTCCAACCCCAGCAACACCTATTGGTCCGCGGCACAGGATCACCAGGAGAAGTCCTGGGGCAACCAGCGCGCCTTCCGCCTGGACGGCAGCTTCGACGTTGACAAGGGGCCGCTGGACGATATCCAGTTCGGCTTCCGGCACAGCGACCAGGAAGAAACGCTGTATTCCTCGCCGTACAGCTACTTCTGGGACATCAGCACGCCTTACGCCGGCGGGCCAGGGCTGGCAGTCACTGCCGCCGACACACCGAACGACGTTGCCCCGTACCACGTCAACCTGCCCGCCTTCGGCAACGGTGATTTCGGCGTGGTCGCGCCCTTCTTCAACCTCAACCCGCAGTCGCAATTCTGGCAGTCCGTCGCCGCGATGAAGCAGATCAACCAGCAGTCCCTGGCCATCAATCCGGGCTGGGACTGGTGGAGTCCCTATTACACCAACTACGAACGCGACCAGTACGGCTATGCCTTCGTGCCGGGCACGCACTACTTGCCGCAGGAAATCTCCTCCAACGGCGAAAAAACCAATGCCACCTATCTCCGCCTGGACTTCAGCAACGGCAACATGGATTTCCTGAGCGGCCTGCAGATCAGCGGCAACCTCGGCGTGCGCTACGTGCATACCCAGGACGATGCTTCGGGCTATCTGCTGCTGCCGGACATGAAGCAGGCTCTCGGCAATGCCACCGTTGCGGAGTATTGCCAGGGCGTAACGAAGAATGGCACCCAACCGGCGTCACCAGGCACGTTCTGCGCGCTCACCTCGCCACAACAGCAGCAATACGTGACGTTCGCCAACGGCGGTTATAGCCCGATCAAGGCCAGCAACGGCTACGGCAACTGGCTGCCCAGCTTCAATCTGTCGATTGGCTGGACCGACGACCTCATCACCCGTTTCGCATTCTCCGAGTCGATCTTCCGCCCGGCCCTCAACCAACTGGAGGCGGGCCAATCGATCAGCGGGCTGCTGCCTTACGGCACCAATGGCAGCACCGAGCCGACGGTGGGCAACGGCTACAACGGTACGAACCCCTACCTCAAGCCCATCACGGCGCACAACTTCGACCTGACCCAGGAGTGGTATTTCGGCAACGCCGGTTCGTTGACCGGCATGCTGTTCTGGAAGCAGTTGAACCACACCATCCAGTACATCACCAACGTGGTGAACACCACGGTGACGAACAACGGCGTGACCTATCCGGAGCAGTACACGGCAGGCCTGGCCAACCTCGACCAGAAGGGCAGCGTAGGCGGGGCAGAACTGGCTTACCAGCAGAAATTCGATTTCCTGCCTGGCTGGCTGTCCGGCTTTGGCGTGCAGACCAACTACACCTACATCAAGCCGCACGGACTGGCCTTCGGCATGGTCGACTACTGCCCCGCCACGTATCTGGCGGCTACACAGTGCGTCAACCAGCTCAAGCTGCCGCCAGGCGAATTGTCCCGCGATACCTTCAACTTCACCACGTATTACGAAAGAGGCCCGCTGTCGGCACGGCTGGCGTGGAACTGGCGCTCGCAGTTCCTGATCACGGGCCAGGAGGCGGATTATCCGTTCCTGCCAGTCATGGCCGCATCCCAGGGCCGGCTGGACGGTTCGCTGATCTACTCGCTCAACGACCACGTCAAGGTGGCCCTGCAGGTGGCCAACCTGTTGAACTCGACGTTCAAGAGCCGCGAGATCATCGACACCAACGGCACCACCGTGCCCAAGGGTTTCTTCCGCAACGACACCCGCTACAACCTCAGCCTGCGCGCGGACTTCTGACCGCTTCCGTGCAACACGCTCCCGCCATGGCGCATGCCGCACCACGTGCCATGGCGAGATGGCAGCACGATATGGCGAGCTCCCCGGTTGCCGTCATTCCCCTGAAGGCGGGAGTGGCGGCCCTGTTCGCCTGCCTGCTGCTCGCCGCATCCACGGCGCGGCCATTTCTGGACGGGCACCGCAGGCGACGGCGTGACGTCGCTGCGCTCGCCATCCGCCCTCGATGTGCAGCTCTGGGCGCAACTCCTGCCGGATGCGCCGAAGGCATGGCGGCGCGCGCTGGGCTGGATCGAACGCGGGCATGCGGTCAAGGGCGGCTACGCGTTCACCGATGCCCGCGACGGCATGTGGACGGAAGGTACTGCGCAGGCCGCGCTCGCCTGGCGATGGGTCGGCGACGAGGCCAGGGCGGACACGCTGCTCGCGAGGGTCGCGACGCAGGCCTCGCCGGGCGGCTTGCTCTACGGCACGCCCGAGCCACGCATCGTGGCGCCATATGCCTGGGACTACCACCGGCCATCCCTTGCCGCGACGGCATGGGCCGTGATCGCCGCATCGAATCGCAATCCGTACCTGCCGAGTCAAGGGCTTGCCACCCGGCACCCGCGATGAGCATGCATCCAATCTGTTCCGGAAAAACGAAGGGGACGTCATGGCATTCCACAAGACCCGCATTGCTTCCTTGATCGGCATCGCCCTATGGGCCTTCGGCGGTGCATGCATCACCGCGAACGCGAGCAGCGACGCGCACCCGTGGATGAACCTCAGGCTGACGCCCGACCAGCGCGCCGACCTCGTGCTGAAGGCGATGACGCAGGACGAGAAGTTCCGCCTGATTCGCGTCGACTTCGGCGACACCGAGAACGGCCACGTGATGGCACCGGGCGCGCTGGGCTCGGCCGGTTACGGCCCGGCGATCGCGCGACTGGGTCTGCCGGCCATCCAGGAAAGCGATGCCGGTCTCGGCGTAGCCAAGCCGCACAAGCTCGGCGCCACCGCCCTGCCCTCGGGCCTTGCCACCGCGGCCAGTTTCGATCCTGCGATCGCCCGCGAAGGCGGCGCGATGATTGGTAGCGAGGCGCACCGCCGCGGCTTCAACGTGATGCTGGCCGGCGGCGTGGATCTGCTGCGCGACCCGCGCAACGGACGCAATTTCGAATACGCGGGCGAAGACCCGCTGTTGGCCGGCGTGATCGCCGGCAACGCCATCGCCGGCATCCAGAGCCAGCACCTCGTCTCCACCATCAAGCACTACGCGCTCAACGACCTGGAAACCGACCGCACCACGCTGAGCGCGAATATCGATCGCGGCGCCGCGCGCGAGTCCGACCTGCTCGCCTTCGAGATCGCCATCGCGACTGGCGACCCGGGCTCGGTGATGTGTTCCTACAACCGCGTCAACGCCGTCTATGCCTGCGAGGACGACTGGCTGCTCAACGACGTGCTGAAGCACGACTGGCACTACCCCGGCTTCGTGATGTCGGACTGGGGCGCGGTGCACAGCGCCGCGAAATCCGCGCTGGCCGGACTGGATCAGGAATCGGCCGGCGAAACCTTCGACAAGGAGGTGTACTTCGACCAGCCGCTGCGCGCCGCGGTCGCTTCCGGCCAGGTGCCGCAGTCGCGTATCGACGACATGGCGCGGCGCATCCTGCGCAGTCTGTTCGCGGCCGGCGTGATGGATCATCCAGCACGACAGGCGCCCATCGATTTCGCCGCGGACCGCAAGGTGGCGCAGCGCGCCGAGGAAGCCGGCGCGGTGCTGCTGCGCAACCAGGGCGCGCTGCTGCCGCTGTCCGCTGGGCAGTCCGTGGCGGTGATCGGCGGCCATGCCGACAAGGGTGTGCTGACCGGCGGCGGCTCCTCCGCGGTGCAGTCGCCGCAAGGCAACGCGGTGCCGGGCCTGGCGCCCGCCGAGTGGCCGGGGCCGCGCATCTATCAGCCATCCGCACCACTCGCGGCGATCAGGCAACGCGCGCATGGCACGGTGAGCTACGCCAGCGGCGAGGACATCGCCGCCGCCGCGAAGCTGGCCGCGCAATCCAGGGTGGCCGTGGTGTTCGTCGAGCAGTGGGCGGCGGAAAGTTTCGACGCGTCGCACCTCACCTTGCCGGACAACCAGGATGCACTGGTCGAAGCCGTGGCCAAGGCCAACCCGCACATCATCGTGGTGCTGGAAAACAACGGTCCGGTGGCGATGCCGTGGCTGGACCAGGTCGGCGCCGTGCTGGAAGCCTGGTATCCCGGCGCGGCCGGCGGCGAGGCGATCGCGCGGCTGCTGTACGGCGAGGTCGATCCCTCCGGTCGCCTTCCGGTCACTTGGCCGCGCGACGAATCGCAGCTGCCGCGCCCGACTATCCCCGGCGCAGGCCTCGCCGCCATCGGCCTGCCACCGCAGGGCCAGCCCGCGCAGGACATCGACTACAACCTCGAAGGCGCTGACTTAGGCTACCGCTGGTACCAGCGCCAGCACCTCGAACCGCTGTTCCCGTTCGGCTACGGCCTGAGCTACACGCACTTTGAGTACAGCGACTTCAAGCCGCGGGTGGAAGGCGGCAAGCTCATCGCCTCGTTCACTGTCACCAATCGCGGTGCACGCGCGGGCGCCGATGTGCCACAGCTCTACGTGACTCCGCCCGGTTCGAACCATGCACGGCGACTGGCCGGCTGGTGCCGCGTCAGCCTGAAGCCCGGCCAGTCCGCGTTCCTCACGGTCGCCGCCGACCCGCGCCTGCTGGTGAGTTTCGACAGTCATGGCCAGCGCTGGCTGCGCCCGGCCGGCGCCTATCAATTGCAGCTTGGCCACTCGGCCATGTCGTTTCAGGGCGAAGGCAAGGTGACACTCACGGCAGTTTCCTGGGGTGCCGACGCATCGCCCCCAGGTGCAATTCGACCCTGCGTGACGGGCAAGCACTGAGCCGGCATGCCCTGGCGGGATGTCAAGCGGAAACTTCGTATGTCGTCCACAGACGATCAACCGGCTCGGCCTGCACGCTCCGGCGGGCCGGCCCCGTCGGGAATGCGACACGCGCAAAGGTGGCTGGCCTGCGAACAGGCACGGCGGTACCGCGAGGCGTTCGAGCGCAAGAGCCTCCGAAGCACCCTCCTTCCCGGACATTTTTGCCGCCCGTCCTTGATATGTGCGCTGGAACTGCCATTTCTGTCTGCATCGCGACCACGACAGGAGGCACCGCATGTCCCGTTACACCCGAACTCCCGAAGCCTTGTCGCAACTGAGCCCCGAGCAGTACCGGGTCACCCAGGAAAGTGGCACCGAGCGCCCCGGCACCGGCGAATACCTGCACAACAAGGAGCCCGGCATCTACGTGGATGTCGTTTCGGGCGAGCCATTGTTTGCCTCGTCGGACAAGTTCGAGTCGGGTTGCGGCTGGCCGAGCTTCACCAGGCCGATCGAGCCGGCCCATGTGAACGAGCTGCGTGACAGCAGCCACGGGATGATCCGCACCGAGGTACGCTCGACCCATGGCGACAGCCATCTCGGCCACGTCTTTCCGGACGGACCGAAGGATCGTGGCGGCCTGCGCTATTGCATCAATTCCGCTTCGCTGCGTTTTGTCCCTCGTGGAGAGATGGAAGCGCAGGGTTACGGCGCGTACCTGGATCAGGTGGAGGATGTGCGATGACGACCGAGCGCGCGGTGCTTGCCGGAGGCTGCTTCTGGGGCATGCAGGAGCTGATTCGCCAGCAGGATGGCGTGATCTCCACCCGGGTCGGCTACAGCGGCGGCGATGTGCCCAATGCGACCTACCGCAATCACGGCAGCCACGCCGAGGCCATCGAGATCGTGTTCGATCCGTCGCGAATCAGCTATCGCAGCCTGCTGGAATTCTTCTTCCAGATTCACGACCCGTCAACGCCCAACCGCCAGGGCAATGACCGTGGCACGTCCTATCGTTCGGCGATCTTCTACACCTCGGACGCGCAGAAGGAGGTCGCCGAAGACACCATTGCGGACGTCGATGCCTCCGGCCTGTGGCCGGGCAAGGTGGTGACCGAAGTGGCGCCGGCGGGTGACTTCTGGGAGGCCGAACCGGAGCACCAGGATTACCTGGAACGTTACCCGCAGGGCTATACCTGCCACTTCATCCGCCCCGACTGGAGACTGCCGAGGCGTGACGCGCAGGCCTGAAACGCCTCAGCGGCCGAAGATGATTTCCTTGCCTTCGTGGTCGCGGTCCCAGCCGCGCAGCTGGTCGCGGATGTGCGCGATGCCCTGACGCCCGAGCGCGTTGCGCTCCTCGTCGAGCACGTGGCCGTCCAGCAACTCGGCCAGCCGCTGCGCGGTGGGCAGCATGGCGTCCCATGCGTCCAGCGCCGGCAGCGGCGCCGGCAGGGTCATGAAAAAGCTGACGCCCGGTGTGCGCAGGTCTTCCAGCCGGGCGAGGTCGAAGTTGCCCGGCTTGAGCATGTTGGCGACGCTGAACAGCGGTCCCAGCTCGCGTTTGCCGTCGACCAGGCGGTGATAGATGCCCATGTCGCCAAATTCCAGGCCGGCCTTTTCGGCGGCCACCACGAGATCCGGGCCGTGGAAACGCTCGCCTTCGCGGGCCACCACGAACAGCGTGATGATGCGTTCCACCGGCAACTGCGGCGGCCGCCGCCCCAGATCGGAACGCTGGGGAGCCGCCTGGACCGGCGGGGGTGTCGACGGAGTTTCCACGACCGGCGCTTCCGCCGGCAGGCCGGTGTTCTGTACCACCGGATCGCTGGAGCTGGGGGCACGCAAGGCATCGATGATCGAGGCCACGTGATCCGCCAGTTTCGGTGGCTGCCTGGTCCTGGCGGTCTTCGGCGCAGCTGCCGTGCCGGGTTCCCTGCTCCGGTCGCCCGACAGGGTGGCGCCCAGGCGCTCCAGTTCCTCGCGCAAGCCCACCTCCAGCTCGCCTTGCTGCGGCCTGGCATCGCCGCGGAAGACATCGTCAGCGACCGGCTCGATATCCGATTCGCCGAAGGTCGGTTCGCGTCGTTCGCCGGCATGGGGGCCGGGCACGACGCGGCGTTTGCCCTGTTCCTTCCTGGGCTGGCCGAACAGCCACAGCAGTGCCAGCACGATGAGGCCGACGATCAGCATCGGAATGCCGACGGCGGGATTCCAGGCAAGGGCAAGCACGGGTTGCAACGTCATCATGGGTTCCTCAGGGTCTGTGAAGAAAACCACTTCCTGTGGTTTTCTTCTATCGCGAATCCAGTACACGCCCGGACTCGCTCACATGAAACAGTCACTAGCGTGACTGCTTCATGCCCGGCCATCCTGGCCGGCCTGAGAGGTTGAAAACTCAACCTCTCAGGCAGCGCCTGCCAGTTTAGCCGCTTCGGCCAGATCCACCTGCACCAGTCGCGAAACACCGGGCTCGCGCATGGTCACGCCGCACAGTTGGGTGGCCGCTTCCATGGTCGCCTTGTTGTGGCTGATGAAGATGAACTGCACCTGCTCGCTCATCTCGCGTACCAGGCTGGAGAAGCGGCCCACGTTGGCCTCGTCCAGCGGTGCGTCGACCTCGTCGAGCAGGCAGAACGGTGCCGGGTTGAGACCGAAGATCGCGAACACCAGCGACACCGCGGTCAGCGCCTTTTCGCCGCCGGACAGCAGCGAGATGTTGGATGGGCGCTTGCCCGGCGGGCGCGCCATGATCGTCACGCCGGTGTTGAGCAGATCATCGCCGGTGAGCTCCAGGTAGGCATGGCCGCCACCGAACAGTCGCGGGAACAGCTCCTGCACGCCGGCGTTGACCTTGTCGAAGGTTTCCTTGAAACGCTGACGCGTTTCGCGATCGATCTTCTTGATCGCGCCTTCCAGCGTTTCCATCGCATCGGCCAGGTCGGTGAGCTGGTTGTCCAGGTAGGTCTTGCGCTCGCTCTGCTCGGCGTGTTCCTGGATGGCGGCGAGGTTCACCGGTTCAAGCCGGGCGATCTTCTGGCCGAGGTCACTCAGCTGCGAACGCCACTGATCCGCATCGATGTCGGGCGCGAGTTCGGCCAGCAGCGTCTCCAGTTGCAGACCTGACGCGGCAATCGCCTCGGCCAGCTGGTCGGCGCGCAGCTGCAAGGCCTGCGCCGCAAGCCGCTTCTGCGACAGCCCTTCGCGCAGCGTGGCCAGGCCCTGCTCCGCCAGGTGGCGCTGCTGCTCCAGCTTGCGGAACTCGATGTCGCAGTCCTCCAGCGCGCGGCGCGCCTCGACCAGCTGCTTGTCGACCAGCAGGCGCTGATCCAGATATGCCTGCCGCTCCGATTCGAGTTCGGCGATCGGATCGGAACCCGCGGCGAGCTGTTCGGTGATTTCGTCGCGGCGCATCTCGATCTGGCGCAGTTGCGTGTCCATGCGGGCCAGCGTCTGTTCCAGCGAGCTCAGCGAGGAGCGCTTCGACTCCAGCGCGAGTGCCAGCGAGTGCGACTGCTCGGCGGCCTCGCGCGCGTTCATGCGCGCTTCCTCACGCGCTTCGAGCAGGCCGCGTCGCTCGTTCTCCAGCTCGCGGCGCTGGTCCTCGAGGTCGCCCATCAGACCGATCGACTCGTCCAGTCGGGCGCGTGCCTCGCGGGTCTGGCCCTGCAATTCGTCGATCTGCCGATTCAGGTCCGCCAGTTCGCCCTTGACCTTCTCGGCGCGGGCGCGGGCGGTTTCCAGCTTGCCGCGGTGGCTCTGCAACTGGCCGGCCAGTTCGGACTGCCGGCGATGCGCGTTGTACAGCTCGCGCTGGGCATCGTCACGCGCGCGTTCGGTCTCGAATTTGCTGGTGCGCAGCGTATCGAGCCGCTCGCTGGCTTCTTCCAGCTGCGCTTCCAGCGTGGCGATCTGCTCGGCCAGCGTGCGCAGCTCGCGCTCGCGCGCCAGCACGCCGACCTGGCTGCCCTGCGCCCGGCGCACGCGCGCCCAGCCCGGCCCCAGCCATTCGCCCGCCGGCGTGATCACCGACTGGTACGGCGCCAGCGAGGACAGCGAGACGACCCGTTGATGCGCTTCGTCCAGCGATGCCGCGGTGAGCACGTGACCAAGGATCGCCATCGCCGCCGCCGGTCCCCGCACGTGCGCCGCGAGGGTGCCGGCGGTGTTGACGCCACCTTCGCTGGCGTCGAGCAAGGCCATGTCGGCGTTCTCGATCGAGGAAAATTCGCTGGCCAGCGTGTGAGCCTGGTCAACCAGCACGCTGTCCAGAAAGCCGCTCAACGCCGTTTCCACCGCGGTTTCCCAACCGGCTTCCACCTGCAGCGATTCGCCCAGGCGACGCGAGTGGTCCAGGCCCAGCTTCGCCAGCCATCCACTGGCCGCGCCTTCGTCCTGTCCCAGCGCGGCGTGCTGCAAGGCCTCCAGCGACGCGTGCCGGCCGCGGGCGGCCTGCAACTGCTGGCGCGCTTCGTTGAGGGTCGACTGCACCAGGCGTTCGTCCTCCAGCACCTTTTCGTGGCCGGACTTGTGCTGGTCGAGCAGGCTGCCGAGCGTCTCCACGCGTTCGCGCTGGGTCTCGTGCTCATGGGTCAACTGCTCGCCGGCGGCGTCCAGCGCCTCCACGTCGGTGGCCTTCTGCTCGGTCTCCAGCACTTCGCGACGGCGCGCCAGGTCGACCGCTTGGCGATCCAGGTAGCTGAGCCTGGTTCGTTCCACTTCCGCTGCGCGGTTCGACTCACCCGCGTTGCGCGTGTGGCTGTCCCAGCGCTGTTGCCAGTCGGCCAGCCTGGCTTCGGTGTTGCGCTGGGCCTCGCCGGTGTCGTCCTGCAGCTGCTGCAGCGCTTCGAGCTTGGGTTCGCCTTCGGCCAGCGCCAGCCGCAGCGCCTCGACCTGTTCGCGATCGGTGGCGATGTGTGCGGCCAGTTCGGCATGTTCGCGCTCGGCGTCGCCATGGGCGCGCTGCAGGCGTTCGGCGGTTTCCTTGTTGTAGCGCACCTGCTGTTCGACCCGGGCAATCTCGGCGCCGACCTTGTAGACGTCGGCCTGCACCGCATTCAGATGCTCGCTGGCGTCGGTGTGGCGTTCGCGCACGCTTTCCAGCTGGGCCTCGATCTGGCGCTGGCCGGCGAGCTGCTTTTCGATCTCGATCTCGGCGGCGGACAGCCCCTGCCCTTCGCCGTCGTGCTGGCTTTTCAGCGCGCGATATTCCAGTGCGCGCAGCTCGGCTTCCTTGCGCGTCTGCTCTTCCTTCAGCGCCTTCCAGCGCTCGGCGGCACGGGCCTGGCGGTTGAGGTGCTCGAGCTGCTTGTCCACCTCGTCGCGCACGTCGCGCACGCGGTCGAGGTTCTCGCGGGTGGCCTTGATCCGGCTTTCGGTTTCCTTGCGGCGCTCCTTGTACTTGGAGATGCCGGCGGCCTCTTCCAGGTGCGTGCGCAGTTCTTCCGGATGCGCCTCGATGATCTGGCTGATCATGCCCTGCTCGATGATCGAGTAGCTGCGCGGGCCCAGGCCGGTGCCAAGGAACAGGTCGGTGATGTCGCGGCGGCGGCAACGCGCGCCGTTGAGGTAGTACGAGGACTGGCCGTCGCGGGTGACCTGGCGCTTCACCGAGATCTCGGCGTACTGGCCGTACTCGCCCTGCACTGAGCCGTCGGCGTTGTCGAAGATCAGCTCGACCGTGGCCTGCCCCACCGGCTTGCGCGTGTTGGAGCCGGAGAAGATCACGTCGGTCAGCGAGTCGCCGCGCAGGCGGCTGGCCGCGCTCTCGCCCATCACCCAGCGGATCGCGTCGATGATGTTCGATTTGCCGCAACCGTTGGGGCCAACCACGCCGATCATGTTGCTGGGCAGGTGCAGGGTGGTCGGGTCCACGAAGGACTTGAAACCGGCGAGTTTGATGGTGCTCAGGCGCATGCGGTCTTCAACGGGTCAGCGGTAAGGCCCGTGCAGCCGGGCGACAGGACACTGTGCCAAACGCAGGGCGACGCTGCAATGCGTTCCTGCATGAAGCATCAGTTGAACAATTCACTGTAACTGACTGTTCCTGAATTATTTGTTCTTTGCATCAATCGACAGGGCATGGATGCCGTTGTCCATCAGGCCGTCCAGCGCCGCATAAACCATGCGATGCCGCCGAATCGGCAGCAGCCCGGCGAAGGCGGGACTGACGATGCGCACATGGAAGTGACCCTTGCCCTCGCCCGCGTGGCCGGCATGAAGGTGGCCTTCGTCGACGACTTCCAGCTCGGTCGGCGCCAGCGCCACGGTCAGGCGCTGGCGGATCTGCTCGAGCATCGCTTCGCTCACGCCGGCAACGCCTTGCGGAACGGCTTGATCTGCACGTCGGCGTAGACGCCGGCCGCCACGTACGGATCGGCATCGGCCCAGGCGCGGGCCTCGGCCATCGAGGGGAACTGGGCCAGGATCATGCTGCCGGTGAAGCCGGCCGGGCCCGGATCTTCGGACTCGATCGCCGGGAACGCACCGGCCACGAACAGGCGACCGGCTTCCTGCAGTTCGAGCAGGCGCGCCATGTGTGCCGGTCGCGCAAGCTGACGCCTGGCCAGGGTATCGGGGTGGTCTTTGGCGATGATGGCGTACCACATGGGAGGGCTCGTGGAATCAGAAGAATTGCCCTATTTTAATCGAAACCAGCGCCTTCACCGAACCGACATCTGCATCGTCTGGGTGACGGCCATCAGCGGGAGAATCGAACGATGACACAGACAAGGAAAATTCCCGCGTCGAGCCATCCGTATCGAAAATGCGGACATGATGGGATTCCGGGGCCGTTCGCCGGTTCGACGGCCTTTACCGGGACATCGGCTTGAACGCGACCGGCCAGCCTGGCGAACGGCTGGACGAATGCGAGTCGTTGCGTGGCATCGCCATTGTGCTGGTGTTCTTCTACCACTTCCTCGGCTCCTTGCGCGGCTACATGCCGAACCCCCAGGCCAGCTATGCCTCGGCACTGTTTTTCGGGGGAAGCATCGGGGTGGATCTGTTTTTTGTCTTGAGTGGCTTCCTGCTGTCGCTGCCCTACATTCGTGGCAGCCCGATGGTGCTCAGGCAGTTCTTCGGCAATCGTGCGTTGCGCATTCTCCCCATGTATTACCTCATGGTGCTGGCAGGCGCCGCCTGGAAGGGAGATTGGCGCGCCGCGATGCACGCAGCCCTGTTCCAGAACATCAGCCTGGATACCCTGCTGCCGTTCGGACTGGTCTGGTGGAGTCTTGCGATCGAAGTCCAGTTCTATCTCGCGCTGCCGCTCGCGATCTGGCTGGCTCGACGGAAACAGGGGAGGTACCTGCTCGCAACCGTGTTGCTCGGCCTTTGCTTCTGCTACTGGAAACTCGCGACGCCTGCAGCGTCAGAATTCTGGGCTGCCCTGCGCAGCACCCTGCTGGGCCGTTGGCCGCAATTTGCCATCGGCATCGCGGCCGCCTGGACACATCACCACTACGGTCCCGTCTTGCGAAGCCTGAGCGTGCGGCAGCGTCGATGGCTGGGCACGTCTGTCGCGCTTGCCGCCATCGCCATGATCGATGTTCTGGCGACTCACAGCCTGCGCCAGTTCGGCATGTTGCAGTTCGGGTACTGGTATGCGAACTACCTGTACGTGTCGATTCTGTGGGCCGTGTTCATGGTGGCCCTGACCGATCTGCTTCCCCTATTCCGCAAGGTCGTGGTCAACCCCGTGCTGCACCGGATCGGCCTGTGGTCGTACTCCATCTACCTCGTGCACGCCGTATGCATCGTCTTCGCAGTCGTAAGGCTGGACATCCGGCCGTCCGACGAGCTGCTGACCCACCACTTTTCCAACCTGATGCTGTTCATCTACATGGCCGGCGCTACGTTGCTCGTCTCCGCGACGACCTATCAACTGATCGAAAGGCCATTTTTGCGGCTGAAGCACAGCCGCTTCCTGTTGATCGGAAAGGTTCGCGAAGACGTCATGTAATCCGACGCACGCACAGCCACGAAACCATCCGACACCACCGCGCCGACGGTGCCAGTTCGGCCTCAGCCTGCTTGAACTTCGGGACGCATGTAGGGGAACAGCAGCACGTCGCGGATCGAGGACGAACCGGTCAGCAGCATCACCAGCCGGTCGATGCCGATGCCGAGGCCGCCGGTGGGCGGCAGGCCCACTTCGAGCGCGCGTATGTAGTCGGCGTCGAAGTGCATCGCCTCATCGTCGCCAGCGTCCTTGGCGTCGACCTGGGCCTGGAAGCGCGCGGCCTGGTCTTCCGGGTCGTTCAACTCGGAAAAGCCATTCGCGATTTCCTTGCCGTTGATGAACAGCTCGAAGCGGTCGGTGATGCCCTTGTCGGTGTCGCTTTCGCGCGCCAGCGGCGACACCTCGACCGGGTGGTCGGTGATGAAAGTGGGCTGGATCAGGGTGTGTTCGACGGTGTGCTCGAAGATCTCCAGCAGCAGCTTGCCCCAGCCGTAACCGGGCTTGACCTGTGCACCCAGGCGCTTCGCATGCGTCGCCATCGCCTCGCGATCGCGCAGCTCTTCGCGCCTGATCTCCGGGTTGTGTTCCAGCACCGCGTCTTCCATGCGCCAGCGGCGGAACGCCGGGCCGACATCGATTTCAGCGCCATCCCAGGTCAGCTGCGTGGTGCCCAGCACGGCCTGGGCGGTGTCGCGGATCACGCTCTCGGTGAGATCCATGATCTCGTGATAGGTGGCGTAGGCCTGGTACAGCTCCAGCATGGTGAATTCGGGGTTATGCCGGGTCGACACGCCCTCGTTGCGGAAGTTGCGGTTGATCTCGTAGACGCGGTCGAAGCCGCCGACGACCAGACGCTTCAGGTACAGCTCGGGCGCCACGCGCAGGTACAGCTCCAGATCCAGCGCGTTGTGATGCGTGGTGAACGGCTTGGCCGTGGCGCCGCCGGGGATCATGTGCATCATCGGCGTCTCCACTTCCATGAAGCGGCGCGTGGGCGCCTCCAGCCACTGGCGCATGTAGCCGATGATCCGCGAGCGCAGCATGAAGGTGCGCCGGGCCTCCTCGGTGACGATCAGGTCGACGTAGCGCTGGCGGTAGCGCTGTTCCACGTCGGCCATGCCGTGGTGCTTGTCCGGCAGCGGGCGCAGGCTCTTGGTCAACAGGCGCAGCTGGTCCACCCGCACCGAAAGCTCGCCGGTCCTGGTGCGCATCAGCACGCCTTCGGCGCCCACGATGTCACCCATGTCCCAGCTCTTGAACGCCTCGTAGGTGTCGCCCAGAGTGCCCTGGTGGATGAACAGCTGGATGCGCCCGCTGAAATCCTGCAACTGCACGAAACTGACCTTGCCCTGCACGCGCTTGAGCACGATGCGCCCGGCCATCTTCACCCGGCGTGCGGCGGCCTCGACCGCTTCGGCCGTGTGCACGTCCCTGTCGGCGAACTCGGCCTGCAGGTCGCCGGCGAAGCTGTCGACCTTGAAGTCGTTCGGAAACGCGATGCCCTGCTCGCGCAGCGCGTGCAACTTCTCGCGGCGCTCGGCAATCAGCCGGTTCTCGTCGATGATCGGGGTGTCGGTCGTTTCGCTCATGGGGAACTCTGTTGCTCCAGGTGTCCGCAACGAGGGGCGCACACCAGATGGTCTGGGGTTGGGTGCAAGATGGCGCGTCGAGGTTTCCCTCGGGAGCCTGGCTCGTCAATCGTTTTTGCCGAATACTTCCTTGGCCGCATGCCTGGTTGCATCCCAGCCTTCGCGCGCGCCGTGGCCGATGGCGATTCCCGCCTTCTTCGCACCATGGCCGATGCCGACACCGGCGTCCTTCGCACCATGCCCGATCTTCTTGGCGACGTGTTTGGTCGCATGACCGACATCGCGGGCGCCATCGGCGACGCCGTGGCCGACGGCTTTGGCGTCCTGCTTGATGCCCTGGCCGGCGCCGCCCTGCTGCGATTGCGCGGCCGCGCCGAACGCAGCCAGTGCGGCACAGGCGATCACGATGCTGCAGATCCTCTTGCTGTTCATGCGGCTATCTCGTCAGTAAGCGGAAGGCGTCAGGTCTCACGCATCGATGCGCTTGGAGCCGGCTTCGAGACCGGACTTCAGGCTGGCCTCGATGAACTCGTCGAGGTCGCCGTCCAGCACCTTCTGCGTATCGGTGCGCTCGATGCCGGTGCGCAGGTCCTTGATGCGGCTCTGGTCAAGTACGTAGTTGCGGATCTGGCTGCCCCAGCCGATGTCGGACTTGGTCGCCTCCAGCGCGTCCTTCTCGGCATTGCGCTTCTGGATCTCCAGCTCATAGAGCTTTGCGGCCAGCATCTTCATCGCGGTGTCGCGGTTCTGGTGCTGGCTGCGGCCGGTCTGGCAGGCCACCACGGTATTGGTCGGAATGTGGGTGATGCGCACCGCCGACTCGGTCTTGTTGACGTGCTGGCCACCGGCACCCGACGAACGGTACACGTCGGTCTTGAGGTCGGCCGGGTTGATGTCGATCTCGATGTCGTCGTCCACTTCCGGCGACACGAATACCGAGGTGAAACTGGTGTGCCGACGATTGTCGGAGTCGAACGGGCTCTTGCGCACGAGCCGGTGTACGCCGATCTCGGTCTTCAGCCAGCCGTAGGCGTAGTCACCTTCCACCCGGAACGTGGCGGACTTGATCCCGGCCACGTCGCCGCCGCTGACTTCCATCAGCTCGGTCTTCCAGCCGCGGTTCTCGCACCAGCGCAGGTACATGCGCAGCAGCATCTCGGCCCAGTCCTGCGCCTCGGTGCCGCCGGCGCCTGCCTGGATGTCGACGAAGGCATTGGTCGAGTCCATCTTGCCCGAGAACATGCGCTGGAATTCCAGCTTGTTGACCTCGGCGTCGACCTTGGCCAGGTCGTCGATCACCGACTGCGCGGTGTCGTCGTCGCTGTCGGCGATGGCCATCTCCAGCAGCTCGCCGGCATCGGTGAGGCTGGCCGTCATGCGGTCGATGCCGTTGACGATGGTATCCAGCCGGGCGCGCTCGCGGCCCAGTTCCTGCGCACGCGCCGGGTCGTCCCAGACGGTGGGACTTTCCAGTTCGCGGGTTACTTCTTCCAGGCGTTCGCTCTTGGTGGCGTAGTCAAAGATACCCCCGAAGCGACTCGACACGGTCGCGAAGGTCGGCAATCTGGGCCTGGATGGGATTGGTCTCGATCATGGTCGGAAATCGCAGGAAAACAGCCCCCGATATTAGCAGAGCGTGCGCCGTTGCACGCGGTTGCTGGCTACACTTGAAGGCTCCCCGACATGAAGGAAGATGGGCAATGAAGAAATGGACTTTTCTATCCGCGGTCGCCTGCGGCCTGGCCGGCCTCGGCTGCCTGCCGGCCACGCACGCATCGGGCCCGGGAACGCCCTCTTCCCCATCGGGTTCGGATGCTGCCACGCTGGCCATCGTGGAAAAGGCGCTGAACCAGGCCGACGTGCCGGCCCTGGCCCGCATGTACCAGGCCTCGAACGATCCCGTCAGTCGCGTCCTTGCCGCCATGACCCTGGAACGCATCCACTTCAATCTGGAAAAGTCTAGCGAGGATGCACGTGTCTGCGAACGCAGCCTGATCGACAGCAATCCCGAGGTCGCCTTCTTCTGCGCGAAATTTGCCAACGGCAACCTGCGGCTGTCCCAGGGCTCAGCCAAGGCCGATGCGGCCGAGCTGGACATCATCCGCCGGTTCCAGGACAAGGTGGCTCCGGCCAGGATCGAGCAGATGCGGAGCTACCTGGCCAGCCAGGCCGGCACGCCACAACTTGAGCTGGTCATGCCGTCGCACAGCTTCAGCATTCCGCTTCATCGCAGCCTGGCGCAAGCCAACCTGCCGGCCGTGGAAGTGGAAAGCGGCGGCAAGAAGATATGGCTGCTGGTCGACACGGGCAGTTCGGCGCTGACACTGGACGAAGACAGCGCACGCAAGCTCGGCGTCGCCATGGTTGATCGCACCGGCAAGGTCGGCGGGTTTCTGTCGCACGACATCCCCGTCCGCTACGGCACCCTGGCCAGGCTCCGCATCGGCGAGCTCACCCTGCTGAACGTTCCGGTGACCGTAGTGCCGGCGGATCATCGGCTGCTCGGCATGGGCATCCTGCGGCGACTGGGCGCGTTTCGCCTCACCGAGAGCTCGCTGGTGGTTGGCGACAGCAGCGATGGCGACGGCGCCTGCAGGGAGCCGATGCTGGTATCCAGCGATGTCTGGGGCAACCAGTTGCGCGTGGTCACCGCCCTGTCGATCGACGGTCAATTGCGCACGGCACTGATCGACAGCGGCACCAGCCACTACCTCGCCGCCGACCAGCATGCCCTCGACGAGCTGCACAGCAGCCCGGGGCGGCGGCTCAGGGTCCGCGACATGGGCGCGCACCAACACGCCGCGCGCATCAGCCGGGCCACCGCCGATATCGACATCTCCGGGCAGCCATTCACCGTCACCTTCAATGTATTCAAGCAGGCCAGCCTGCCATGGCATTACCTCCTCGGCGGCGGCGCCCTGCGCTACATGGACTTCCTTTTCGACTTCAACAACCGGCATACCTGCCTGCTGATCCATCCCGACCGGCATTGACCGTTCAGCTCGCCAGCGCCTGCTGATGCACTCCCCTGACCGCCCGGCCCGACGGATCGGCTGTGCTGGCGAAGGCCGGGTCCCAGGCCAGCGCCGCGGGTGACGAACAGGCGATCGACTTGCCGCCGGGCACGGTCGCCGCGCAAGCTTCGCCGGGAAAATGCTGCTCGAAGATGCGGCGGTAGAAGTACGCCTCCTTGGTCGCCGGCGTGTTGAACGGATAGCGCGCCGCGGCGGCGGCGAATTCGCGGTCGCTGACCGCCTGCTCGGCGTGCGCCTTCAGCCCGTCGATCCAGCCGTAACCCACGCCGTCGCTGAACTGTTCCTTCTGCCGCCACAGGATCGAATCCGGCAGCGCGCCATCGAACGCTTCACGCAGCACCGCTTTCTCGATGCGCCCCTGCCCGGCCATCTTGTGCGCGGCATCGAGCCCCATCGCCAAGTCGATGAACTCCAGGTCGAGGAACGGCACGCGCGCCTCCACGCCCCAGGCCATCATCGCCTTGTTCGCGCGCAGGCAGTCGTAGCTGTGCAACGCGTCGAGCTTGCGCACGGTCTCCTCGTGGAAGGCCTCGGCCGAGGGCGCCTTGTGGAAGTACAGGTAGCCGCCGAAAATCTCGTCCGAGCCCTCGCCCGACAGCACCATCTTCACCCCCATCGCCTTGATCCGCCGCGCCAGCAGGTACATCGGCGTGGCGGCGCGGATGGTGGTGACGTCGTAGGTTTCGATGTGGCGGATCACTTCCGGCAGGGCATCCAGTCCTTCCCAGAACGTGTAGACGAAGCCGTGATGGACGGTGCCCAGCGCGTCGGCGGCGACCTGCGCCGCGGCCAGGTCGGGCGATCCGTCCAGCCCGATCGCGAACGAATGCAGGCGCGGCCACCAGGCTTCGCTGCGGTCGTCGTCCTCGACGCGTTCGCGGGCGAACCGGGCGGCGCAGGCGGCCACCAGCGAGGAATCCAGCCCGCCGGAAAGCAGCACGCCGTACGGCACGTCGGTCATCAGCTGGCGATGCACGGCCTGCTCGAACGCCTTGCGCAAGACCGGTGCCGCCACGTCATGGCCGCGCGTGGCGGCGTAGTCGCGCCATGGCCTGGCGTAGTAGCTGCGCAGTTCGCCGCTGGCGCTGTCATAGACATGACCCGGCGGGAACGGCGCCACGTCGGCGCACACGCCGACCAGTGCCTTCATCTCCGAGGCCACGCACAGGCGGCCCTGCGCATCGTGGCCCCAGTACAGCGGACAGACGCCGATCGGGTCGCGCGCGATCAGGTAACGCTGCGCCGTGCCGTCCCACAGGGCGAACGCGAAGATGCCGTTGAGCCTGCCCACGAAGTCGCCGCCCTGCTCGCGGTACAGCGCGTTGATCACCTCGCAGTCCGAGCCGGTAGTGAAGTCGTAACCGCTGGCCGCACGCAGTTCGCGGTGGTTGTAGATCTCGCCATTCACCGCCAGAGCCAGCGCGCCGTCGCGCGAACGCAACGGCTGCGCGCCCGAGGCCGGGTCGACGATGGCCAACCGCTCGTGCACCAGGATCACCCCGGCGTCGACGAACACCCCGCTCCAGTCCGGCCCGCGATGGCGCTGCCGCTGCGACAGCTCCAGCGCCTGCCGGCGCAACGAAGCGAGGTCGTCGCCCGGCTGCAGGTCGAACATTCCGAAAATCGAGCACATGGTGGAAGTTTCCTCGTTGCTGTCTGTGGATACCGCTCTTCTGAAAAATCGGCCATGGATGGCCGGGTTTGCTCTGCGCGGAAGGAGCCGCGCAAAAAGTGACCGCACGGCCATGGATGGCCGGGTTTGCCCTGCGCGAATGGACCCGCGCAAAAATCAAGCACACAAAACGAAAGAGGCCCGCACTGGGCGGGCCTCTTTCGCGTATTCGATGAAACTTGCAGCTACGCGCGGGCCCGCCAACGGTTGGCGTTATTCGCGCGATTATTGTTGTTGCCGGCCAGCACGAAGCCGCACGCGGAAAGCGCGGTGGAGTTCAGGCTGCTGATGGCGAAGGAAGGCATGGCTCAACTTGAACAGATCATCCGGCGCTTGGCAAGTGCTGGCACAACAGTGTCGTCAGCCGCCGCTTGCCGCTACATTGCCGCCAATGAGCCCTGACGCAACACGGATGTCTGCCCGCTCCCGCACCGACCCGGCACCGATGCCCGCGGGAGGGCGGCCACTGCGCTGGTGGATTCCGCTGCTGGCCTGGTTCCTGCGCGGCTTCTATTTCGGCCGCATCCGCATCGTCGGTGCCTATCGGCATCCCGTGCCGCGACGCGGCGGTCGCCTGATCGTCAGCAGCCACCGCAACGGAGCGATCGACGGCTACACCGTGCTGCGGGTGTTTCCCGGTGCGCAGGGGCTGGTCTCCATCCAGCTGCTCCGGCACCCGCTGCTGCGCTGGATGTTCGACGGCATCGCGGTGGTACGCGACAAGGATCGCGAGCGTTACGGCACCCGGCGTGCCGCGTTCGCCCATCCCGTCGACGCCGGCTGCGCCCAGTTGCGTGCGGGCGGCGACCTGGTGATCTTTCCCGAAGGCAGCAGCGATTGGGGCTGGCAACCATTGCCCTACCAGCGCGGCGCGGCGCGCATCGCACGTACCCTGCTGGACGAGGGCGTGTCGCTGGAGGTGGTTCCGCTGGGACTGCACTACCAGGCTCCAGACCGTTTCCGTTCGCGCGTCGAGGCGCTGGTCGGCATGCCGGTGGCCTTGCCTGCACGCGACACCTGCGAGTCCGATCGCGATTGGGAGCGGCGCATCCATCAGGCGATCGCCACTGCGCTCGACGCGGTTTCGGTGAACTGTCCGGATGCGGAGACCTTTGCGGCCGCGGAAGCGCGGGCGACGGTGCAGGCCGCGACAGGCGAGTCCTATGCGCTGGCGTTCATCGATGCCCAGCAGCACCCGCAGCTGCCGCCGCCACAACCAAGCACTCGCTCCTGGCCGTGGGACTGGCTGGCGGTGGCGGCCTTCATGCTGCTGGCGGCGCCGGTGCTGCTGGCCGGCCGGTTCGCCGGTGGCAAGGCGGATGCGCGCAATACGGTGAGCTTCTTCCGCATCGTGGGTGGGCTGCTGGTGGCGATCGTCTGGCTGCCCTGTCTGCTGTTGATGACAGGGTTCTGGCCATGGCCGCTGCTGGTGCTGTGGCCATTGGCTGCACTCGGCTGGTGGCGCTGGCCGCGGGTGATGCATCGGGGAAAGCCGTGAACATGCCACGCAACGCGCGCTGGATCGGCCATGCCTTCGCCGCCGAGCTGTTGCTGATCCTGGTGCTCGGCAGCGTCGGCGCCTGGCGGCTGGATGACGGCGACCTGCACGCCGCCAGCGTGCTTGGCGGCATCGCCTGGCTGCTGTTGCTGGCCGCCACGCTGGCCGCGCCCGGCAGTGGCTGGGCGAACTGGAAAGGCACGCTGCAGTTCGTCGCCTGCTGGCTGATCTTTCCGCTGTTCAAGGCGATCCGCGAGGTGTTCATCCAGCACACCGCCGACGCGACGCTGCTCGCCCTGGATCGTGATCTGTGGGGTGGCCGCAGCCTGCCGGAACACCTGCTGGGCTGGGAGCGGCCGTGGCTGTCGGAGCTGCTCAGCAGCGGCTACTTCCTGTTCTATTTCGTGGTGTTGCTGCCGGCGATCATGTTCAGCGTGCGGCGCCGCAGCCCCGAGGCGAAGGCGTTCTTCCTCGGCCTGACCCTGATGTATCTGGTCGGCTTTGCCGGCTACCTGCTGGTGCCGGCCGGCGGACCGTACATGGCCTTTCCCGAAGTGTTTCCCTATCCGGTGCGCGGCGGCGCGATGACCGCCCTGCTGGCCGGCGTGGTCAAGGCCGGCATCACCGGCATGGACGTATTTCCCAGCCTGCATAGCGGCATCGGCGTGTACGTGCTGGGCTTCTTCGCGCTCGGTGGCTATCGGCGCATCGCGCTCCTGCTGGCGCCGATCATCCTGGCGCTGGTGGTGGCCACGCTGTACCTGCGCTATCACTACGGCATCGACGTGCTGTGCGGGATCGCCCTCGCCGCCGCGGTGCTCGCCTTCATCCAGCGCTACCGCAAGGAAACCCACGCATGACCCAACTCTTCGCGTTCACCGATCCGCAGGCTGCCGAGCATGCCGTCAGCGGCGGCAAGGGCGCCAACCTGGCGCGCGCCGCGCAACACCTGCCGGTGCCGCCCGGCATCGTGGTCGGCAGCGAGGTCTATCGCGAGTTCGTGGCGCCGTTGCACGAGGCGATCCGCCACGTGCTGGACGATGCCGCGCTCGACCACGCCGCGCGCAGCGAGCGCATTCAGGCCCTGCTGCTGGCGCAGTCGCTGCCATCGTCGCTGCGCGGCGAGCTGGCCGCGAAACTCGAAGCACTCGATCTGGCCGATGCGCCGGTGGCGGTGCGTTCCTCCGGCACGCTGGAAGACCTGCCCGGCGCCGCGTTCGCCGGCCAGCACGACACCTTGCTGGGCATCCGCGGCGTCGATGTCGTGCTCGACGCGATCCGCCGCTGCTACGCCTCGCTGTGGAATGCCCACGTGCTGCCGTATCGCGAACGGATGGGGCTGAACCACCTGGATGCGGCGATGGCCGTGGTGGTGCAGAAGATGGTGCAGGTGGGTGAACACGAGGCCGCCGGCGTGGCGTTCTCGATCGACCCGGTGCGCGGGGCGCTGGACCAGGTGCTGATCAACGCCGCGTTCGGCCTCGGCGAAACCGTGGTCGGCGGCGAGGAACCGGTCGACGAATACAGACTCAAGCGCAGCGACATGAGCGAGGTCGAGGCGGTGATCGCCGAGAAGCCGCGGGCGCTGGTCACCGATGCCGCGGGCGGTACCCGCCACACGCCGTTGTCGGCCGAACAGGCGCACGCCCCTGCCCTCGCCGAGGCACAACGCCGCGCCGTGGCGCAGCTGGCGCTGGCCGCCGAGCAGCACTTCGGCTTCCCGCAGGACATCGAATGGGCGTGGCAGGACGGCACGCTGTACCTGCTGCAATCACGCGCGGTGACGCGCATCCCGCCGCGCTGGACCCGCGACGAATCGGCCGAGCGCTTTCCCAACCCGGTCACCCCGCTGACCTGGGACCTGTGCGAAGTCGGCTTCCATGCCTCGCTCAACCACAGTTTCAGGCTGATGGGCCTGCCGCCGTTCGGCGACAAGTGGTTCGCGATGCGCGACTACTACATCTACGGCAACCAGAACGCGGTCGAGCTCTACAGCGGCCGCACGCCGGCGAAGATGCTCAAGGACGTGGAGAGCATCCGCGCCGCTTTGCCGCAGATCGCGGCGCAGTACGCCTGGGTGCAGGAGCTGCCGGTGCGCTGGATGCGCGACCTGGACACCTACCTGCTCGGCATCGGCGCCCTGATGCGCGAGTCGCTGGACGGTCGTCCGCTGAATGAGTTATGGGACTACGTGCTGCGCATCAATGCGCTGGGCGCCAGCTACTTCCTGCCCAACATCGCGATCTCGCTGACCCAGCGCACGCTGTACGTGGCCCTGCAGCAGATGCTGCGACTGGCGCTGCCGGCCGACCAGGCGCAGCAGGTGTTCGACCAGTTGCTGGCGGTCACCGACACCAAGACCGGCCAGGTCAACGCCGAACTGTGGTCGCTGTCGCGACTGGTGCGGATTGACGCCGCCCTGCACGCGCGGCTGCGCGGCGAACCCAGCATCGAACTGCTGGAAGCACTGCCGCAGCACCCTGTGTTCCACGCCGAGTTCCAGCGCCTCCTGGCCCGTCACGGCCATCGCGAACTGGATTTCGATGCATACCACCCGACCTGGGTCGAGGCGCCGCAGATCGTGCTGGACCAGCTGAAGATGCTGGTCGACCGCCCCGACGAGGACCGCGCCGCCGCCGAGCTGGCGCAGAAAGCCGCCCAGGCGGCGATGGAGCACAACGTGCTCAGCCATGCGCCGGAAGAACTGCGCTACCTGGTGCACGAGGTGATCCGGCTGGCCCGCACGTATACCGCACTGGACGACCTGGAGCATTACCAGACCACCCGCCTGCACCTGCCGTTCCGCCGCGGCCTGAAAGCGATCGGCGCACAGCTGGTGGAACGCGGCGTGCTGGCCGATCCGATGGACGTCTATTTCGTGCCGCTGGCCGTGCTCGACGGCGCGCTGCACAGCGGCGAGCTGGCCCCGATCACGGAAGCCGCCGCCCGCCACAAGACCGGTTACCTGGCGGCCTGCGCACGCATGCCGGACTGGATCTTCGGCGAAGCGGAACCGGTCGAGGTCGACGGCAGCCACGTGCTCAAGGGCCTGGGCGGCAGCCCCGGCATCGTCGAGGGCCGGGTATTCGTGGTGCGCAGCCCGGAGGATTTCCCGCACTTCCCCAAGGACGCGATCCTGGTGGCGCGCACCACCAACCCGGCGTGGACGCCGCTGTTCTACCAGGCCAGCGGGGTGATCACCGAAAGCGGCGGCCCGCTGTCGCACGGCGCGGTGACCGCCCGTGAGCTGGGCCTGCCGGCGGTGATGAGCGTGCGCCACGTGATGCGCCTGCTGGGCAATGGCCAGCGCGTGCGCATCGACGGCCGCCACGGCACCGTCGAGCTGCTCAGTCCGCCGTGATCCAGCGCGTGGCTTCCTCGATCTCGGCACCGTGGAACAGACGGAACTGGGCCGGGATCGCGAAGCTGAAAGCCGTGGCGGTACCGCGCAGCCACGCCACATCGGTGACCAGCGCCACGCGATCCCAGCCGCTGAAATGACGTGCGCCCAGCTTCGCGTCGTTCCACATCGCGCCAGGATCGAAGCCGGTGAAGTCGTCGGCGGTGACGTACAGCAGGCGCAGCTTGCGGTTCAGCGCAAACGCCGCCTCGACATCCGGCACGATGATGTTCTCGTAGTCTTCCGCGGTGACTTGGGCGTGGGCGCGAAAGCCCAGCGTGCCGGCGGGCAATCCTTCGATCTGTGCGATCACGGGCGTTCTCCATGCAGGGTGTCGTGTCCAGCATGACCTGAACCACGTGAAAAACATGCAAGAAAATTTCAGACCGCTTCGATATGCCGCAGCAACAGGCGCGGGCTTTCGCGCCCCTGCCAGTCGTTGATGACCAGCTCGTAGGCGGCGCGCAGACGCGGCGGCGGTGGCTGGCCGTGGTAGGCGTTGAACATCACCGCGTCGTGCACGGCGCCATCGCGCGGGTCGCGCAACTGCAGGCGCAGATGGCATTCGCCCATCACCTTCCAGCCGGCGCAATCGAACAGGTTGTCGAACAGCGGCTCGGGGAATGCCTGGCCCCACGGTCCCGCCCGGCGCAACTGCCGCGCCAGCTCCAGCGTGGCGGCGCCGGGCGGCAGCTCGCCATCGGTGTGCAGCACCGCCTGCAGGCGTTCGGGTTCGATCAGTTCGCGCGCGACGGCGTCGAAGGCGGCGGCGAAGCGCGGATAGTCCGCCGCCTTCAGGCTGAGCCCGGCGGCCATCGCATGGCCACCGAAGCGCTCGATCAGGCCGGGCTGGCGCGCATCGATGATGGCCAGCGCGTCGCGGACATGGAAGCCGGGGATTGAGCGCGCGGAGCCCCGCAAGTGCTCGACGTCGTCCTCGCTGGCCGGGGCGAAGGCGATCACCGGGCGGTGCAGCCGCTCCTTCAGCTTCGAGGCGACCAGCCCCACCACGCCCGCGTGCCAGGACGGCTCGAACAGGGCCACGCCGATCGCGTCGATGTCGGAAAGACCTGCCACCATCTGCTCCGCCTCGGCCACCATCGACGCCTGCAGGTCGCGGCGTTCGCGATTGATCGCATCGAGTTGCGCGGCGCAGTGGCGCGCGCGCACTACGTCATCGGTGAGCAGGCATTCCACGCCCAGCCGCATGTCTTCCAGCCGCCCCGCGGCGTTCAGGCGCGGCCCCACGGCGAAGCCCAGATCGCTGGCGCACAGCGTCGCCAGGCTGCGCTTGCCGACCTCGACCAGGGCGCCGATGCCGGCGCAGGCGCGACCGCTGCGCATCCGCTGCAGGCCGGCTTCGACCAGCACGCGGTTGTTGAAATCCAGCGGCACCAGATCGGCCACCGTGCCCAGCGCGACCAGGTCGAGCAGGCTGGACAGATCCGGCTCGGCACTCGTGAAGGCGCCCTGCTCCCGCAGCACGGCGCGCAGGCTCAGCAGCAGGTAGAACACCACGCCGACGCCGGCCAGCATCTTGCTGGGGAACGGGTCGCCGGCAAGATTCGGATTGACCATCGCATCGCAGTCCGGCAACTGCTCGCCGGGCAGGTGATGGTCGGTGACGATGACGCGGATGCCGCGCGCCTTCGCCGCGGCCACGCCGGCCACGCTGGCGACGCCGTTGTCGACGGTGACGATCAGCTGCGGCGTCGGCTGCAGCGAGGCCACGAAGGCGGCGCTCAAGCCATAGCCATGGGTGAAGCGATTCGGAATCGCGTAGTCGACCCGCTGCGCGCCGAGCAGGCGCAAACCGCGCACGGCCACGGCGGTGCCGGTGGCGCCGTCGCAGTCGTAGTCGCCAGCGACCAGGATCGACCAGTCGTCGCGGATCGCCTCGGCCAGCAAGGCCACCGCCTGATCCATCCCGCCCAGCAACTGTGGCGCCAGCATGCGCGCCAGCCGGTGCTCGACCTGGGCCGGCTGCAGCACGCCGCGCGCGGCGTAGACCTGCTGCAACACCGGATGCACCGACTCCGGCCAGCCGGCGGGAACGCCGCGACTTTCGCGGCGACGCAGCTGCAGGACGCTCAACGTCCGCCCCGGCGCCACACGCGCAGGCGATGCCATGGCTTGCGTTGCCAGCGCTCACCGCTGGCGAACTGCAACAGCACCGGCTGCCGGGCCAGCAAGGGCTGCACGGCCGGCCACCAGCGTGTGGCGATCTCGTGGGCCGGCAGGTCCTGCAGGTCGACCAGCCAGCCCGCGCGGGCGGTGGCGATGGCGTCGACGCTGCGTGCCTGCTGCGCGATGCCGGCGTGCGCGGCCAGCGCGCGCAGCAACACGTCGTCGCTGACCACACCGGCAAGCTCACTGCCAATCCCGACCGGCAGGCGGCCACCGCCCCACAGCCACAGGCTGTTCACCGGCGACAGCCCGCGCGCCTGCCGTTGCGCATTCAGCGGATGCTGGTGCAACTGCACCTGGATGTCGTTGAGCAGGATGCGCCAGCGACGCCCTGCCGGCCCTTGCGGCAGATGCTGGGCGAGGTCTTCGCCCAGCGCCTGGGCGGGCGCGGCGAACTCGGGCAGCGCCATGTCCGCGGGCAGGCGCAGATGCCAGTGGTCCGGCGAGGAAACTTCCAGTTGCATGCCGGCCTCGTCGAACAACGGCCGCAGGCTTTCGGCCAGCGTCCGGGCTGCGTCGATATCCAGCTGCAGCCGACCGCAGGCCAGCAGGCGCACGCCGTTCATGTCCGGCTGCACCCAGGCCGGATCGGCCGACAGCCACAGGTCGTCGCCCGCATCGCCGGCCAGGAACTGCCGGGTGATCGCCGCGGCGGGAAGGTTCGCGCCGATGCTCGTGAAGTGGTCGGCCAACCCGCCCAGATAACCATCGCCGCCGGCGGCAAGACGGTCGGCCCGGGCCAGCCATTCGCGCAGCGGGTGGCCCGGTGCGAAGTGCGCCAGCGCGGGCAGCCACCATTGCAGCGAAGGGATGGCGGTCGACATCGGCTACGCCTCCAGTTGTTCCATCAGCGTCAGCCACTCGCCTTCCAGCGCTTCCTTCTCGCTGCGCAACTCGGCCTGGCGCTGGCCCAGTCGCATCATCTCCCGGGTCGGGCCGTTGTAGGTGGCCGGATCGGCGAGCTGCGCCTCCAGTGCGGCCAGCTCGGTATCGATGGCGGAGGTGCGCGTCTCGATCTTCTTCACCCGCTGGCGCGCGGCCTTTTCGTCGTCGCGCTGGGCAGCGGCCTGGCGACGGCGTTCCTCCGGCGAAACCTCGACCACCTCGACCACCACCGGCTTGGCCGCGCCGGCCTTCGCCGCCTTCTTGCTGGCCGAGCCACGATTCTTCAGCCAGCGGGCGTAATCGTCGAGGTCGCCGTCGAACGGTTCCACCACGCTGTCGGCCACGCGCCAGAAGCTGTCGCAGACCAGGCCCAGCAGGTGGCGGTCGTGCGAGACCAGCACCAGGGCGCCGTCGAAATCGGCCAGCGCGTCCGCCAGCGCCTCGCGCATGTCCAGGTCGAGATGGTTGGTCGGTTCGTCCAGCAGCAGCAGGTTCGGCTTGTCCCAGGCGATCAGCGCCAGCGCCAGCCGCGCCCGTTCGCCACCGGAGAAACCGTCGACGGATTCGAACGCGCGATCGCCGGCAAAATTCCAGTTGCCGAGGAAGTCGCGCATCACCTGCGTCGCCACGCCCGGCGCCTTGTCCATCAGGTGATCGAGCGCGCTGGCGCCTTCGCGCAGGCTTTCCACCGTGTGCTGGGCGAAGTAGCCGATGTTGAGGTCCTTGTGCACCTTGCGCTCGCCGCCGAACGGTTCCAGCTCGCCCACCAGGGTTTTCACCAGGGTGGATTTGCCGGCGCCGTTGGGACCGAGCAGGCCGATCCGCTCACCCGCTTCGATAGAAAAACGCACGTCGGCAAGCACGATATTGGCCACTTCATCGTTGCCTTCGCGGCTGGACGGATCGGCTGCGTAGCCCGCGCTGACATCTTCCAGTTGCAGCATCGAGTCCGGCAGGCGGCCGGGCACCGGGAAGCTGAAGCTGAAGGGGCGCTCGGCGCGCACCGCCTCGGTGCCGGCCAGCTTCTCCAGCCGCTTCATCCGCGACTGCGCCTGCTTGGCCTTGCTGGCCTTGGCCTTGAAGCGGTCGACGAAGGACTGCAGGTGCGCCCGCTCGGCCTGCTCGCGTTCGTGCGAGATCTGCTGCTGGCGCAACTGCTCGGCGCGCAGGCGCTCGAACGCGCTGTAGTTGCCGGTGTACAGCTTGGCCTTGCCGTCATTGAGGTGCAGCGTGTGGGTGATCACGCCGTCGAGGAACTCGCGGTCATGCGAGATGATCAGCAAGGTGCCCTGGTAGCGGCGCAGCCATTCCTCCAGCCACAGCACGGCGTCGAGGTCGAGATGGTTGGTCGGCTCGTCCAGCAGCAACAGGTCGGACGGGCACATCAGCGCCCGCGCCAGGTTCAGACGCCCACGCCAGCCACCGGAGAATTCCTGCACTGCGCGCTCGTGGGTTTCCGGTGGAAAGCCCAGCCCGTGCAGCAGTCGTCCGGCGCGAGCGCGGCCGTCGTAGCCGTTCAGCTCCTCGATGCGGTGGTGCGCCTTGGCCATCGCGTCCATGTCGCCACGTTCGCCGGCCTCCGCCTCGGCATTGATCGCCGCGGCCAGTTCCTCGTCGCCGCCCAGCACGTAGTCGATCGCCGCATCCGGCAGCGCCGGGGTTTCCTGTGCCACCGAGGCCAGCCGCAGCTTGCCCGACATCTCCAGCTCGCCGGCGTCGCCTTCCAGCTTGCCCTGCAGGGCCGCGAACAGGCTGGACTTGCCGCAACCGTTGCGGCCGATCACGCCCAGGCGCCAGCCGCTCTGGATCACCAGGTCGATGTCGGAAAGCAGCAGGCGGCTGCCGCGGCGCAAGGCGAAATGTCGAAAGGAAATCATGAAAAACCCGGGCTGAAACGGACGGGTCGTCGCCCGCAGCCGCCCATGATAGCGGCGATCAGGCTATTCTCGACCACTCGCCGGGCCTGGCCGAATGCCGAACCCATCGCAATCGCCCGTGTCCGGCATGGCGTAGCATGGGCGCTTCTGCTACAACGACGCCGCATACAGCCTTGCAGGGAGAGGGGGAGCCAATGATCAAGTTCACCAGTATTTTGCCGATCGTCGTCTTGGCGGCGGGCGCCGCCTTCGCCGCACCGCAGACGGCGGCTGCCGCGCAGCACAAGCATGGCGACAGCCTGCTGGTTCATCGCGTGCAGCAGGAAAAGGGCATGAACCTGCCCCGTCGCGGCCTCAGCATGAGCCAGGTCGAGAAGACCTGGGGCGCACCGCAGCGCAAGCTGTCCCCGCGCGGCGGCGACACCGCCAAGCACCCGCAGATCAATCGCTGGGAATACGCGAATTTCATCGTGTACTTCGAACACAGCCACGTGATCCATTCGGTGCTGAACACGCCGGCGGGCAACAACACCAATCCCTCCGCGGTCAACTGATCCGGTTTCACGAAGGCGCGGCCCGCAGCGATGCGGGCCGCGTTTTTGTGTGCGCGTGCCCGCCGCGTCGTACACTTCGCGGTCGCGCGCCAGACCGGCGCAACCAGCCTGCAAAGAGATCGCCCGCATGACCGACCACAGCCTGCGCCTGCCCGCGGAATGGGAACCACAATCCGCCGTCCTGATCGCCTGGCCGCACGCGGACACCGACTGGGCCGAACGACTGGCCTCGGTGGAAACCACCTACGTGGCGCTGGCTGCCGCGGTGACGCGCTTCCAGTCGCTGATCATCGTGGTCGCCGATGAGGTCTTGCGCGTCCACGTGGAAGGCCTGCTCGCCGGCGCCGGCGTGGACCTGTCGAAGTTGCGCTGCATCACCCTGCCCTACGACGACACCTGGCTGCGCGACTCCGGCCCGATCACGCTGAAGGGCGGTGCCCGGGGCTTCCAGCTCACCGATTTCCGCTTCACCGGCTGGGGCGGCAAGTTCGGCGCCGAACAGGACGATGCCCTGGTCGCCGGCCTGGTCGAGGCGGGCGTGTTCGGCCACGCCGCGCACAAGCGCATCGACTGGGCGCTGGAAGGCGGCGGCATCGAGAGCGACGGCAGCGGCAGCATCCTCACCACTTGGCGCTGCCTGGTGCAGCGCCACCCGGAACAGTCGCGCGAGGAAATGAGCGCCATCCTCCGCGACGGCCTGCACGCCGATCGCGTGCTGTGGCTGGACTACGGCTACCTCGAAGGCGACGACACCGACGCCCACATCGACACCCTGGCCCGCTTCGCGCCGGACGACCGCATCGTGTTCCAGGCCTGCGACGACGCCGGCGATCCGCACCACGAGGAGCTGCAGCGCATGGCCGGCGAATTGGCCGCGCTGCGCACCGTCGATGGCCGTCCATATCGACTGCACCCGCTGCCGTGGCCGCGGCCGATCATCGATGAGGGACGCCGCCTCGCCGCGTCCTATGCGAACTACCTGATCGTCAACGGCGCCGTGCTGGTGCCGGCCTACGACGACCCGGCCGACGCCGAGGCCGCCCGCATCATCGGCGCGGCGCATCCGGGCCGCGAGATCGTGCAGGTGCCGTGCCGGCCGCTGATCTGGCAGAACGGCAGCCTGCACTGCATCACCATGCAGTTGCCGGCCGGCCTGGCCTGAGCCGCATCGGCTAAACTGCAGGGTCTGTTTCGCCTGGCGCCACGCCGAGGATAGCCCCGATGACCCGCAAGACCCTGAAGGTCGCCCTGCTGCAGGAAACCGACCGCGGCAGCCGCGACGCCAATCTCGATGCGATCGAAGCCGGCCTGCGCGAAGCCGCGGCCGCCGGCGCCGAACTGGTGCTGCTGCAGGAACTGCACAACGGGCCGTACTTCTGCCAGCACGAGTCGGTCGAGGTGTTCGACCAGGCCGAGACGATTCCCGGCCCCGGCACCGAGCGCATCGGCAAGCTGGCCGCAGAACTGCAACTGGTGGTGGTCGCCTCGCTGTTCGAGAAACGGGCGACCGGGCTGTACCACAACACCGCCGTCGTCTTCGATCGCTCGGCGGCGATCGCCGGCAAGTATCGCAAGATGCACATCCCCGACGACCCCGCCTTTTACGAGAAGTTCTACTTCACTCCGGGCGACCTCGGCTTCGAGCCGATCGACACCTCGGTCGGCCGGCTCGGCGTGCTGGTGTGCTGGGACCAGTGGTATCCGGAAGCGGCGCGCCTGATGGCGCTGGCCGGTGCCGAACTGCTGCTCTACCCCACCGCGATCGGCTGGGACCCGAACGACGAACAGGCCGAGAAGGATCGCCAGCGCGACGCCTGGATCACCGTGCAGCGCGGTCACGCGGTGGCCAACGGCTTGCCCCTGCTGTCATGCAACCGCACCGGCTACGAAGCGGACCCGACGGCAAACGGCGCGGGCATCCGGTTCTGGGGATCGAGCTTTGTCGCCGGTCCGCAGGGCGAATACCTGGCGCAGGCCGGCACGGAAGGTCGTGAACTGCTGCTGGCCGAGGTGGATCTGGCGCGCAGCGAACACGTGCGGCGGATCTGGCCGTTCCTGCGCGATCGCCGCATCGATGCCTACGCCGACCTGCTCAGGCGCTACCGCGACTGAAACCGGGCGGACACACTGCCTGCTTGTTCCGCATGGCGTTCGTCCCCATGCTTGGACTTTCCCTTCAGACCGGCCCGCTGATCGCATGAGTGTCCCCGAAACCGAAGTCACCACGTTGCCCGCCGCGCTCGACGGCCAGCCGATCGAACGGGTGCAACGCGATGGCGTGGAGTACGTGGTGCTCGGCACCGCCCATGTGTCGCGCAGCAGCATGGAGGCGGTCGAGGCCCTGCTCGATCACGAGCACTTCGATGCGGTGGCAGTGGAACTCTGCGACAGCCGCGCGCAAAGCATGCGCGATCCCGAAGCGTTCAAGCAGATGGACCTGTTCAAGGTGATCCGCCAGGGCAAGGCAGGCATGGTCGCCGCCAGCCTGGTGCTGTCGACATTCCAGAAGCGCCTCGCCGACCAGTCCGGCATCCAGCCCGGCGCCGAAATGAAGGCGGCGATGGACGGCGCCGAACGACGCAACCTGCCGCTGTGGACGATCGACCGCGAGGTCGGCACCACGCTGAAGCGGGCCTGGCGCAGCGTGGGTTTCTGGCAGCGCTTCGGCCTGCTCGGCGGCCTGCTGGCCAGCGTGTTCGATCGCGAGGAAATCGCCCAGGGCGACATCGAGAAACTGAAGCAGGAAGACCTGCTCGAAAGTGCGTTCAGCGAGTTCGCCAGCGGCTCCAGGCCGCTCTACGACAGCCTGATCGGCGAGCGCGATGCCTTCATGGCCGCCCGCCTGCGCCAGCAAGCGGCACGCTCGTCCGGCACCGAGAACCGTCGCGTGCTGGTGGTGATCGGCGCAGGGCACCTGAAGGGCATGTGCACGCTGTTGCGCGAACAGCAGGACGATCCCGCGACCAGGGTTGCCGAGCTGGCCACCTTGCCCCCCAAGGCGCGCTGGCCGAAATGGCTTGCGGTGGGCCTGGTGCTGCTGGTGTTCGCCGCCATCGCCTGGGCCTTCCATCAGAACGCGGCACTGGGCGCCCAGGCACTGCGTGACTGGGTGCTGTTCACCGGCGGCTTCGCCGCGCTGGGCGCGGTGGCAGCCGGCGGTCATCCGGTCAGCATCGTGGCCGCCTTCATCGCCGCACCGATCAAGCCGTTCCGCCCCGGCATCCCGGCCGGCGGCATCAGTGCGACAGCGGAAGCCTGGGTGCGGCGACCGCGGGTGATCGACTTCGACACCTTGCGCGACGACATCGTGCACTGGAGCGGCTGGTGGAAGAACCGCGTGGCACGCACACTGCTGAACTTCTTCCTGGTCAGCGTGGGCACGATCATTGGCGAGTACAGCGCCGGCATCCACATCTTCAAGAGCCTGTTCTGAGAGGTGGATAGTTTCCACCCTCCCAGGCCGGCCACGGCGAGGGCATGGTTGCCCGAGTTGAGGCAACGCAGAAGAAAACCACGGGATGTGGTTTTCTGCACAGGCTCTGACGCGCCGCGCGTGACAGGCCTGCGCCAGGCGCATGCTACGATGCGCGCCGCCTGCAGCCTCGCTGCAGCACGCTGCGACATCCCGCCCGGATGGCGAAACTGGTAGACGCAAGGGACTTAAAATCCCTCACCCTCACGGGTATCCCGGTTCGATCCCGGGTCCGGGCACCACACACTCCCTCCACGCCCGATCTTTTCCGCGGCTGCCACGCGCACAAAAAAAGTGCGGCGGGCAAAGCCGCCGCACTTTCATGACAGACGCTGGGTAACCCGGGGCTATCAGGCCGCGGCATCCTTCAGCTTCTTGAGCGGACGGATCTTGACCTTGACCGATGCCGGCTTGGCCGCGAACCACTGCTCTTCCTTGGTGAACGGGTTGATGCCCTTGCGCTTCGGCTTGGCCGGCACGCTCACCGCGGTGATCTTCAGCAGGCCCGGCAGCTGGAACGAGCCGGCGCCCTTCTTGTGCACGGAACCGGCAACCGCGCCTTCCAGCGCTGCGAGCACGGCACGGACGTCCTTGGCGACCACGCCACTGGCTTCCACGATGTGCGCCACCAGGCTGGACTTGTTCAGCGCTTCCTTGATCGGCTTCGGAGCGGCCGGTGCGGCTTTCGCCTTCGGTGCCGGCTTGCTCTTGGCTGCTGCTTTCTGTGCCTTTGCCATGGATTTCCCCTCGTCTTGGATGTGATGGATGAATGCCTTGCCTCACGGCACGCTGAATGTAGGGGAATTTAAGGGTTCCGCCAACGGGTCTCGCACGAAAATCATCGATTCCTGCAGGAAAAATGCATGCATTCGGCCGCGCAGGTCTTTTTCCGTCCGTCATGGCGTACGCTACGCGCCATGAATCCGCCGACCGAGGCGGATCGGGGGAATCGGATGGCGGTGGTGGATCACCCCGGCTTTGGCTATTTCACTGCCGCACTACTGGCCATGGCCGCTTTGGCTTACGGCGCTGCCGTGCAGTTTCTGGTGATCGGTGCGCGCCAGCGACACGACCTCACCCACCTGGCGTTCGCCGTGCTGGCGACCTGCCTTGCCACCCTGGCACTGGGCAACGCGCTGATGAACGCGGCCGACTCGCTGGCGCCGGCCATTCGGGGCCTGCGCATGGTGACTGGCGCAGCGATCCTCGCGATGCCGGCGCTGATGGTCTTCGTCGGCTGCTACACCGGCAGGCCGGCGAGGCGCCCTGTCTTGGCCGCCGTCTGTTTCGCTGCGCTGGGCATGTTCGTGATCAACCTGATCCAGCCGTACACGGCGTTCGACACGACGCTGCGCGAAGGCACGCCGCTGGTGCTGCCATGGGGAGAGTCGCTGTTCACCCTGGACGGCACGCGTTCGTTCGGCGGCGATGCCTTTCGCTGGATCAGCTACGTCATCTTCCTGTGGGCGATGTACCGTGCATGGCGACAGTACCGGGAAGGCCAGCGCCTGCGCGGTGCCTTGCTGGGCCTGTGCCTGCTGATCCAGTTTGTCGCGCTGTTGTGGGGCGCGATCGTGGTCAGCACGCTGGGCAAGCCCTACCCTTCGCTGGACGCGTTCGCCTTTCTTTCCTTCGTGCTGCTGATGGGCGTTTCCCTGGCCGGCCAGATGCACGCGCATACCCTGCAGCTTGAGCGCACGGCCAGTGAGTTGCGTGCCGAGGCGGACATCCGTCGCGAAACCGAACTCGACCTGCGCCACGCCGCCTACCACGACGCGTTGACCGGGCTGCCCAACCGGCTGCGCGCGTTGTACACCCTGGCTGACCTGATCGCCGATGCCATGCAGTCGCACCAGCACGGCGCCGTGCTGATGATCGATCTGGACAACTTCAAGACCATCAACGACTCGCTGGGGCATCACGTCGGTGATCGCGTGCTGGAGAGCATTGCCGACAGCCTGCTCTCCGTGGCGCCTGCCGCTTCCACCGTGGCCCGCCTTGGTGGCGACGAGTTCGTGGTGCTGCTGGGGCCCGCCAGCACCAGCGCCGACGATGCCGCAACCCGGGCGATGGATGTCGCCGCAGGGATGCTGCAGCGCCTCGCCGCGCCGCTGGCAATCGACAATCGCGTGCTCGGCGTGGGCGCCAGCATCGGCGTGGCGTTGTTCCCCGAGCACGGCCAGCGCGCAGCTGATGTGGTTCGCTGCGCGGACATTGCCCTGTATCGCGCCAAGTCCACCGGACGCAACGCTGCGCGTCTGTTCCTGCCGCACATGCAACGCGATGCCGATGCACGACTGGAGCTGGAACGCGGCCTGCGCACGGCACTGGAACAGCAGGACTTCTCGCTGTACTTCCAGCCCCAGGTGGACATGCATGGCATGCTGGTCGGCGCCGAGGCATTGCTGCGCTGGAACCACGCCCGACTGGGCCAGGTTTCGCCAGCCGTCTTCATTCCGATCGCCGAGGAAACCGGCCTGATCCACGCCATTGGTGCGTGGGTGATCGAATGCGCCTGCCGGCACATTCGCCAGTGGCGCGAGCAGGACATCGATTTCGGTGGGCGCATCTCGATCAACATCAGCCCATGGCAGATTGCCCATCCGCAATTCGCATCGAACCTCGCCGAGCAGGTGGCCGCGGCGGGCATCGAGCCTTCCACGCTTACCCTGGAGCTGACCGAGAGCGCCCTGCTCGGTGACTTCGACGCGGCCTTGCGCACCCTGCAGCAGCTTTCCGCGATCGGCTTCCGCCTGGCGCTCGACGATTTCGGCACCGGCTATTCCTCGCTCGCCTATCTGCAGCAGCTGCCCCTGGACGAGTTGAAGATCGACCGCACCTTCATCGGCGCGCTGCAGGCGACCATCGCCGATCCGCTGGCCAGCTTCGTCATCGACGTGGGCCGTCGCCTCGGCATGGCCACGATTGCCGAAGGCGTGGAAACGGCCGAACAGGAAGCCGTGTTGCGTGAACTGGGCTGCGACCTGATGCAGGGCTACTTCATCTGCAGGCCACTGGCCGCGGACGACTTCCGGCAGTGGGTCGGCCAACGCGCGTCCGCCCTTGCTGTCGACGCCGCCGTCGGCGCCTGACTCCGGCTGCAACGCGAGCGCGCAGGACCAGCGGCGTGGCCAACAAAAAACCCGCCGGCGGCGGGTTTCAGGGCTGCATGGCAGCCAATCGGGCAATGGAGGCCTAGGTCGGAATCGAACCGGCGTACGCGGATTTGCAGTCCGCTGCATGACCACTCTGCCACCAGGCCATTGCTTCGATAAACGCGACCGGAATGATCGCAGTTGTCCTGAAAAAACAAAACCCCGGAAAGCCGAGGTTCTGCGTTGAAACTGGAGCGGGAAACGAGACTCGAACTCGCGACCCCGACCTTGGCAAGGTCGTGCTCTACCAACTGAGCTATTCCCGCATCGGAGCCGTGAATCATACCAGAATGAACTCGCTTGTGAATAGCCTTGAGGGCAAATTCGGCAAGGGATTTCATCCGGCCCGAAAACGACGAGGCCCCGAACACGTCGGGGCCTCGTCTTCGAACTGGAGCGGGAAACGAGACTCGAACTCGCGACCCCGACCTTGGCAAGGTCGTGCTCTACCAACTGAGCTATTCCCGCATTGGAGCCGCGCATTCTAATACGTGATGGCGGATCGTCAAGCCCGGATTTGCAACAACGCGAACCGCCTGCTCAGGACCCGGCCTTGTCGACCGGCGACGGCTCCTGCATGTCGCTGCTGAGCAGCGGCCACGCGGCGCGCAGATAGGTCAGTCCGGACCAGATCGTCAGCACGCCGGCAATCACCAGCAGCGCTTCGCCGATGTGATAGAGCCGCAACGCCTCGGCGGCCTTCTCGTGCTGCACGATCAGCACCACCAGCGCGACCATCTGCATCACCGTTTTCAACTTGCCGATGAAGGCGACCTTCACCGTGGCGCGCATGCCGATGCCGGCCATCCATTCGCGCAGCGCCGAAACGCTGATTTCGCGCCCCACGATCACCGCTGCCGTCACCGCCATCACGATGCCCGGCCAGCCGCCGCGGTGTGCTTCCACCAGCAGGAACAGGGTCACCGCCACCATCAGCTTGTCGGCCACCGGGTCGAGGAACGCGCCGAAGGCCGAGGTGAGCTTCATGCGCCTGGCCAGGTAGCCGTCCAGCCAGTCGGTGATCGCGGCCAGCACGAACACGATCGCCGCGGTGATGTTGTGCCCGGGGAACGGCAGGTAGAACACCGCCACCATCACCGGCAGCAAGGCAACACGGAACAGGGTCAGCCAGGTCGGCAGGTTGATGCGCATGATTCTTTCCGGTGATTTGCGCCAGTTTCGCACGCCGGTGCGCTACTGCCGAGTGAAAAGGTTCGCCGACGTTCAGCCATGCAGGCTGGCGTAGATCCGCTCGGCCAGGCCGCGGTCGATGCCCTTCACCTGCATCAGCTCCTCGACGCCCGCACCCTCGACCCCCTGCATGCCGCCGAACGCCTTCAGCAGCGCCGAGCGGCGGCGTGCGCCCACGCCCGGCACGTCTTCGAGCACGCTGCGCTCGCGGGCCTTCTCGCGGCGCTTGCGGTGGCCGCTGATGGCGAAGCGGTGAGCTTCGTCGCGCACCGCGGCGACCAGGTGCAGCGCGGGCGACGAGGAGCCCGGGTGCAGCTCGCGTCCCGGACTTCCCGCCTCGATCCGTGCCAGCACCAGGGTTTCCTCGCCGGCGCGCCGGCCCGGCCCCTTGGCCACGCCGACCACCTCGATGCCGGTGACGCCGAGCTCCTTCAGCACGTCCAGCGCCTGCGCCACCTGCCCGCCTCCGCCGTCGATCAGCAACACGTCGGGGCTTGCGCCCTCGCCGTCGGCCACCTTGCGGAAGCGCCGGGTCAATGCCTGATGCATCGCCGCGTAGTCGTCGCCGGGCGTGATGCCGGCGATGTTGAAACGGCGGTAATGTGATTTCTCCGGACCTTCGGGGCCGAACACCACGCACGAGGCGACGGTGAGTTCGCCCATCGTGTGGCTGATGTCGAAACATTCGATGCGGCGTGGCGGCGCCGCCAGCCCGAGCAGCTTCTGCAGGTCGTCGAAGCGCGTGCCCAGGGTCTGCCGGCTGGCCAGGCGCGCGGTCAGCGAAGCCTGCGCATTGCGCTCGGCCATCTGCAGGAACTGCGCGCGGTCGCCCCGCACGCTGGACTTCAGTTCCACCGCACGACCGGCGTGCTGGCTCAGCAATTCGGCCAGGATCGCGCGATCCGCCAGCGCCTCGCCGAGGATCAGTTCCCGCGGCACCGGGCGGTCGAGGTAGTACTGCGCGATGAACTGCGTCAGCACGTCGGCCGGCTCGGCATCCAGCGGCAGTCGCGGGAAGAATTCGCGCGTGCCCAGACTGATGCCGTTGCGGAAGAACAGCACGCTGACGCAGGCCATGCCCGCCTCGATGCGGCAGGCAATCACGTCCATGTCGGCACTGGCGCCCTGCACATGGTGCTGCGCCTGCAACTGGCGCAGCGCGGCCACCTGGTCGCGCAGCTTCGCCGCGCGCTCGAACTGCAGGGCCTTGCTGGCCTGCTCCATCGCTTCGGCCAGTTCGTCGATCACCGCGTTGCTGCGCCCCTCCAGGAACATCTCGGCGTGGCGCACGTCGTTGCGGTAGTCCTCCACGCTGATCAGCCCCACGCAGGGCGCGCTGCAGCGGCCGATCTGGTACTGCAGGCAGGGGCGCGTGCGGTTGCGGAAATAGCTGTCCTCGCACTGGCGCACCTTGAACAGCTTCTGCATCAGGCTGAGGCTCTCGCGCACCGCGTAAGTGCTGGGATACGGCCCGAAGTAGCGTCCCGGCAGGTTTTTCGCACCACGATGGAAGGCCAGCCGCGGGTAGTCCTCGCCGCTGGACAGGTAGATGTACGGATAGCTCTTGTCGTCGCGCAGCAGGATGTTGTAACGCGGCTTCAGCGACTTGATCAGCTGCGATTCCAGCAGCAGCGCCTCGCCTTCGGTGCGCGTCACGGTGATCTCGACGCGGGCGATCTGCGCCACCATCGCCGCGATGCGCGGCTCCATCCGTGGTTTCAGGAAGTAGCTGCTGACGCGTTTCCTGAGGTTGCCGGCCTTGCCCACGTAAAGCAGCTCGCCCGCTGCATCGAAGTGGCGATAGACGCCGGGGGCGGAAGTGAGCGTACGGACGAAGGCCTTGCCGTCGAAGGGGGGCGGTTGCGCGGGCTGCATGGGACGATTCTAACGGGCGGCCCGATCGATATGGGGCTCAGTGCTGCGTGCGCAACCACTGCTCGGCGCGCTCCAGGTCGGCCTGGGTATCGATGCCGGGCGGGAATGGTTCGGGGGTCAGCCGCACCGCGATCGCGTGGCCGTGTTCCAGCACGCGCAATTGTTCCAGCGATTCGGCCTGTTCCAGCGGCGTACGCGACAGGCGCGTGTAGCGGTCCAGGAAACCGGCGCGATAGGCGTAGATGCCGATGTGCCGCAGAAACGGCAGGCCCGACGGCAAGCTGTGTCGATCACCGGCGAACGCATCGCGGGCCCACGGCATCGGCGCACGACTGAAGTACAGCGCGTGTCCGTTCGCCGCACGAACCAGCTTCACCACGTTCGGATCGAACAGTTCCTCGGCATCGATGATCGGCGTGGCCAGCGTGGCCATCGGCGCGTCGTCGCCGGCCAGCGCCTGCGCCACCGCGCGAATGCCGGCAGCCGGCGCGAACGGCTCGTCACCCTGCAGGTTCACCACGATGCTGTCCGCGCTCCAGCCGTAATGCAGCGCGCATTCGGCCAGCCGGTCACTGCCCGAGGCGTGGTCCGCGCGGGTCATGCAGATATCGATGCCGGCCTGCCCGGCCAGCGCATCAGCGATCCGCACATCGTCCACCGCCACCACGACCTGGGCGGCGCCGGCCTGCAAGGCGCGTTGCGCCACCCGCACCACCATCGGAGTGCCGTCGATCTCGCGCAGCGGCTTGCCCGGCAGGCGGGTCGAGCCGTAACGGGCGGGGATCGCCACGATGAAGGGAGGGACGACGTTCGACATGGACAAAACCTTCAGCAACCCGGACCAGTGCCATCAAGATACAGCCTGCGCGACGGCTCAGTCCGCATCGCGCAGGTCGAAACCGCAACCGTTGGACAGCGTCACGAAGCCCGGGAACGAAGTGGCGACATGGCTGCAATCGTTGATCCGCACCGCTGCGTCGGCAACCAGCCCGGCCACCGCGAAGCTCATCGCGATGCGGTGGTCGAGATGGCTGTCCACCGCGCCACCGGCCAGCCGGCCGCCGTGGATGATCGCGCCATCGGGCGTTTCCTCGATGCGCGCGCCGAGCGCACGCAGGCCTGCGGCCATGGTCGCGATGCGATCGGATTCCTTCACCCGCAGCTCGGCGGCGCCCCGGATCACGGTACGACCGGAGGCCACCGCCGCCGCGATGAACAGGGCGGGGAACTCGTCGATCATGTCCGGCACGATCGACTCCGGCAGCTCGACCCCGTGCAGCGCGGCGTGGCGCACCACCAGGTCGCCGACGGGCTCGCCGCCAGCTTCGCGCTCGTGTTCGACGGTGATGTCCGCCCCCATCAGCCGCAACGCCTGCAGCAGGCCGGTGCGACGCGGGTTGAGCCCCACGCCGGGCAGGCGCAACGCCGACCCGGGCACGATGCTGGCAGCGACCAGGAAGAACGCGGCCGAGGAAAAGTCCGCCGGCACGTCGACATCCCGGGCGCGCAGCAGGTGTCCGCCTTCGAGTTTCGCGTGGCCCGGCGCAAACACGATCGGCCAGCCGAACGCGGCCAGCATGCGTTCGGTGTAGTCGCGGGTCGGGTGCGGCTCGATGATCTCGGTTTCGCCCGTGGCGTACAGCCCGGCCAGCAGCAGGGCCGACTTCACCTGGGCGCTGGCCACCGGCAGCTCGTAGCGGATGCCGCGCAGCGGCTGCCCACCATGCACGTCCAGCGGCGGCAGGCCATCGCGGGAATCGATCCGCGCACCCATCCGGGCCAGTGGATCGGTCACCCGGCGCATCGGTCGCTTCGACAGGGACGCGTCGCCGATCAGCCTGCTGTCGAACGCCTGCCCCGCCAGCAGGCCGGCGAGCAGGCGCATGCCGGTGCCGGCGTTGCCGCAATCCAGCGGCAGCGTGGTGCCGCGCAGACCGTGCAGGCCCACGCCGTGCACCACGCGCTCGCCGGCCGACGGCGTCTCGATGCGCACGCCCAGTTGCGCCAGCACGGCGGCGGTGGCCCGGGTGTCCTCGCCTTCAAGGAAGCCACGGATATGCGAGGTGCCCTCGGCGATGACCGCCAGCATCAGCGCACGATGGGACACCGACTTGTCGCCGGGCACGGTGACGCTGCCTTGCAACGCGCCGCCCGGTCGGCTGCTCCAGTCGAGCCGGCCGCTCAAGGCAGCGCCACCGGATACGAGCCCAGCACGCGCACGGTGGCCGCCGAGGCGCCGATGTCCTGCACCGCGGCCTGCAGCGAGCCTTCGTCGATATGCCCTGAAACGTCGATGAAGAATGCGTACTGCCACTTGCCGGTATGCGCCGGCCGCGACTCGATCCGGTTCAGGCTGACGCCGTGTTTCGCGAACGGGCTGAGCACGTCGTACAGCGCGCCGGGCTTGTCGTTGACCGTGATCAGCAGCGAGGTGCGGTCATTGCCCGAGGGCGGGAACAGCGAGCGGCCGATCACCAGGAAGCGCGTGGTGTTGTCGGCGCGATCCTCGATGCCCTTCGCCACGGTCTTGAGCCCGTAGACCTTGCCCGCGGTCTCGCCCGCGATCGCCGCCGCATCGTCGGCATGGCGAGCCAGCCGCGCCGCCTCGGCATTGCTGCCCACCGCGATGCACTCCACCTCGGGCAGGTTGAGGCGCAGCCAGGTCTTGCACTGCTGCAGCGACTGGGCATGGGCGTAGACGCGCCGGACGTCCTCCGGCTTACCGGTAAGCGAATGCAGGCACTGGTGCACGCGCAGCTCGACCTCGCCGCAGATCGTGGCCTCGGAGGTGAGGAACATGTCCAGCGTCACCTGGATCATGCCCTGCCCCGAATTCTCCACCGGCACCACGCCGAAATCGGCATGCCCGGCGGCCACCTCCTGGAACACTTCCTCGATGCTGCCCAGCGGCAGGCCGTAGGCCGCGTGACCGAAATGCTTGCGCACCGCCTGCTCGCTGAAGGTGCCTTCCGGCCCCAGGAAGCCGATCTTCAGCGGGTCTTCCTGGGCCAGGCAGGACGACATGATCTCGCGGAACAGGCGCACCATCTCGGTATCGGAGAGCGGTCCGTCGTTGCGGTCCACCACCATGCGCAGGACATGCGCCTCGCGCTCGGGTCGGTAATAGTCGATCGCGGAAAGACCTTCGCCCTTCACCTTGGCCACCGTGCGCGCATGGTTGGCGCGTTCGGAGATCAGCTGCTGGATCTGCCGGTCGATGCTGTCGATGCGCTCGCGCATCTCGCCCAGCGGGGTTTTTGAATCGGTCATGATGCGATCACTGTCTGGATGAATGGACGTCCGGATGATGGACGTCCAAATGGAGAAGCTGCATCCTGCCTGAAAAACGCCGTCTGCGCCTGCTCAACCGTGCCGGCGGGCAAAATCGCCCATGAATTCGACCAGCGCCTCGACGGCTGCCAGCGGCACCGCGTTGTACAGCGAGGCGCGCATGCCGCCCAGCGCCTTGTGTCCCTTCAGCGCCAGCAGGCCGGCAGCCTCCGACTCCTGCAGGAACGCGGCATCCAGCGCCGTGTCATGCAGGTCGAAGCGGACGTTCATGCGCGAACGGGCGGCGGGATCGACCGGGTTGCGGTAATAGCCGTCCGAACCGTCGATCGCGCCGTACAGCAAACCGGCCTTGGCCCGATTTAGGTCGGCCATCGCGGCGACACCGCCCTGCTCCAGCAGCCACTGGAAGGTCAGTCCGGCCAGGTACCAGCCCCAGGTGTTCGGCGTGTTGAGCATGGAGTCGGCGGCGGCGTGCTCGGCGTAGCGGAAGATCCGCGCCATCGGCCGACCGGCACGCTGCAGCAGGTCACGGCGGATGATCATCACCACCAGGCCGGACGGCCCGATGTTCTTCTGCGCGCCGGCATAGATCAGCCCGAAGCGGCTGACGTCGAGCGGTCCGGACAGGATGTTCGAGGACAGGTCGGCCACCAGCGGCACCGCGTCGCCGACATCGGGAACGTCATGGAACTCGACGCCGTGGATCGTCTCGTTCGGCGTGTAATGCACGTAGGCGGCGCGCGGATCGAGCCGCCAGCTGTCGCGCGGCGGCAGCTTGAGATAGTCGTCCGCGGCGCTGCTGGCCGCCACATTCACCCGCACGTACGCACCGGCTTCGCTGGCGGCCTTGGCGCTCCAGTGTCCGCTGACGATGTAGTCGGCGCTGTCGTCCGGGCCGGCCAGGTTCATCGGAATCTGCGCGAAGTGCTGGGTCGCGCCGCCCTGCAGGAACAGCACGGCGTAATCGGCCGGGACCTCCATCAGCGCGCGCAGGTCGGCTTCCGCCTGGGCCGCCATGGCGATGAAGCGCTTGCCGCGGTGCGACTGCTCCATCACCGAGGCGCCGCTGCCGTTCCAGTCCAGCAGTTCGCGCTGTGCGCGTTCGAGTACCGCCGGCGGCAAGGCCGCCGGACCGGCGCTGAAGTTCCAGACTCTGCTCACGTGCGCCTGCATCCTGTCGGAGGGGTGTTCCGCATTATGCCGCGGCGCAGCATGGAGCGGTCAACTGCCACCACGCAGGCAGGTTCAGAACCGGATCAGCAGGACCAGGGCGATGCCGAGAGCCAGCACGGCGGCAGTGACGATCAGCCACCAGACCTCGCTGGTCGGACCCGCCGACTCCTCCGGCAGCGGCTGCGGCCATGGCCCGGCCATCACGATCTCCGGTTCCGGCTGCATGCCCGGCCCGTCGATCACGAAGCGGTGCATCGCCACGCCGATCTGATCGCCGGGCAGCAGGGCCAGTTTCTGCACGGCCGTGCCATTGACCCGCAGTGGATGGCGCTCGCAGGCACGCAGGGTTTCCAGCCACAACTGGCCGCGTTCCCAGAAAATCCGCAGCACCACCACGTCACCTTGCGGCAACTCCAGCGGGCAATGGCCTGGCGAGCCGAGCTCCAGCCCGTCTTCCAGCGACAACACCCGGCCCGACAGCGGCCCCGCGACGGCGCGCAGAGCCACCGTGCAGCGACCTTGCCCGGAAACCTGTGGCGAGGGTCGCCCGGTCGGGTCCTCGTCGGAACGCAGCAGCATGCGGCAATCGCCGACGCTGATCACGTCGCCGGCGCGCAACAGGGCCTGCTCGCGCACCGGACGCGCGTTGACATGGATGCGATCCGCCGACGGCAGTACCTGCAGCACCCAGCCGCGGCGATCCTGATGAATCCGCAGATGTTCGGGCGCTGCCTGGCCGGAGGCCAGCACGAGGTCGTTGTGGGCAGCGCTGCCGATCCGCAACAGCGCCTGCGTCCAGTGAAAGTCTTCACGGGCCGCATTGGGAAATTCGATACGCATGGATGAACCGGTCAAAGGACCGCGAAACTCTATCATGTGACCCCGTGCCTTAAGATGCGCCTGCCGACGCCACCCCATCCCGGAATCCCCATGCCCAAGATCGACATCCGCCGTCCCCACCAGCTCTCGATCGCCGAAGCCCGTTCCGTGGTCGAACAGGTGGCCGCGCGCATGCACGAGAAGTTCGGCATGGAAGGGCGCTGGCAGGACGACACCCTGCTGTTCTCGCGCTCCGGCGTCAGCGGCTCCATCGCGGTAGCCAGCGATGCGATCCAGGTCAAGGCGGAGCTGGGCCTGATGCTGGCTCCGCTCAAGGGCATGGTCGAGCAGGAAATCCGGCGCAAGCTGGACGAGCATTTCGGCTGAGCCGCCCCGGCGCCGCTTCCTGCTTGATGATTCTTTAACCAGGCGCCCTTTCGTGGCATAATCGTCGGCTTACGCGGCCATGACGGCTGCGCGTGAACCCCGGAACACATGGCCAAAGACGACGTCATCGAAATGGAAGGCACGGTCCAGGAGACCCTGCCCAACACCATGTTTCGCGTACAACTCGAGAATGGGCACGTCATCATCGCCCACATCTCCGGTCGCATGCGCAAGCACTACATCCGCATTCTCACGGGCGACAAGGTCAAGATCGAGATGACCCCGTACGACCTGAGCAAGGGACGCATCACCTACCGCATGAAGTAAGGCGATGGTGCCGCCGCCTCGCTGCAGCGGACACGTGATGAGGTGCCATGCATGACAAAGGCGGCGCAATGCGCCGCCTTTGCTTTGCCTTGCATCCGGGCTTGCAGCCCGGTTTACTCGACCACCACCGGCACCTGCTCGGCCGCCTGGCAATCGACCTTCAGCTCGCCGTCGGCCACGCTCAGCCGCACCACGCCGCCTTCGGCCAGCTTGCCGAACAGCAGCTCGTCGGCCAGCGCACGCTTCACCTTCTCCTGGATCACCCGCGCCATCGGGCGTGCGCCCATCTGCGGATCGAAACCGTGCTCGGCCAGCCAGCGGCGGGCGTCGGCGTCCACGTCCAGGCTCACCCGCTTCTCGGTCAGCTGGGTTTCCAGTTCGATCAGGAACTTGTCCACCACGCGCAGGATGTGCTCGAAATCCAGCGCGCCGAACTGGATGATCGCGTCCAGCCGGTTGCGGAACTCCGGGGTGAAGATGCGGCGGATCACTTCCATCGCGTCCGATTCGTGCTTCTGCTCGACGAAGCCCATGCTGCGCCGTGCCGCGATCGCCGCGCCGGCGTTGGTGGTCATCACCACCACCACGTTCTTGAAGTTCGCCTCGCGTCCGTTGGTGTCGGTCAGCACGCCGCGGTCCATCACCTGCAACAGGATGTTGAACACGTCCGGATGCGCCTTCTCGATCTCGTCCAGCAGCAGCACCGCGTGCGGATGCTTGGTCACCGCCTCGGTCAGCAGGCCGCCCTGGTCGAAACCGACGTAGCCCGGAGGCGCGCCCACCAAGCGCGACACCGAATGGCCTTCCATGTATTCGGACATGTCGAAGCGGATCATCTCGATGCCCAACTGCATCGCCAGTTGCCTGGTCACCTCGGTCTTGCCCACCCCGGTGGGACCGGCCAGCAGGAAGCAGCCGATCGGCTTGGACGGGTCGGCCAGCCCCGAACGAGCCATCTTGATCGATGCGGACAGTGCCTCGATCGCCTGGTCCTGGCCGAACACGACCATCTTCAGGTTGCGCTCGAGGTTGCGCAGCACGTCGCGGTCGGAGGCGGACACCTGCTTGGCCGGAATGCGCGCCATCTTGGCCACGATGTACTCGACCTCGCTGACGTCCACCGTGCCGGTGCGCTGTTCCTCCGGGAGCAGCCGCTGGCGCGCGCCGGCCTCGTCGATCACGTCGATCGCCTTGTCCGGCAGCAGCCGGTCGGGAATGTGCTTGACCGACAGGTCCACCGCGGCCTTCAGCGCCTCGTTGGTATAGGCCACGTGGTGATGTTCCTCGAAGCGCGAGCGCAGGCCCTTGAGGATCTCGATGCTGTCGGCCACGGTGGGCTCGACCACGTCGATCTTCTGGAAGCGGCGGGCCAGCGCGCGATCCTTCTCGAACACGCCGCGGTATTCCTGGAACGTGGTCGAACCGATGCAGCGCAGTTCGCCCGAAGCCAGCATTGGCTTGATCAGGTTCGACGCATCCATGGTGCCGCCCGACGCCGAACCGGCACCGATAATGGTGTGGATCTCGTCGATGAACAGGATCGCGCCCGGCTGCTTCTTCAGCTGCGCGATCACACCCTTCAGGCGTTTCTCGAAATCACCGCGGTACTTGGTGCCGGCCACCAGCGCGCCCAGGTCCAGCGACCAGATGGTGGCGTCTTCCAGCACCTCGGGCACTTCGCCGTCGACGATGCGCTTGGCCAGGCCCTCGGCCAGCGCGGTCTTGCCCACGCCGGCCTCGCCCACGTACAGCGGGTTGTTCTTGCGCCGGCGGCACAGCACCTGGATGGTGCGCTCGATCTCGTCGGTGCGGCCGATCAGCGGGTCGATCTTGCCTTCCAGCGCCAGCTCGTTGAGGTTGCTGGCGAATTCCTGCAGCGGGTTGCCCTTCGGCTCGCCGCCCTCCTCGCCCTCGCGCTCGCCGCCGGCCACGCCGGCAGCCGGCTCGTCGCCGATCTTGGCGATGCCGTGCGAGATGTAGTTGACCACGTCGAGCCGGGTGATCTCCTGCTGGTGCATGAAATACACCGCGTGCGAATCCTTTTCGCCGAAGATCGCCACCAGCACGTTCGCGCCGGTGACCTCCTTCCGCCCGGAGGATTGCACGTGATAGACCGCCCGTTGCAGCACGCGCTGGAAGCCCAGCGTGGGTTGCGTGTCGCGCTCGTCGCCCGCCGGCAGCACCGGCACCGTTTCGCCGATGATGCGCTCCAGGTCGGCCGACAGGCGCGGCAGGTCCACGCCGCAGGCGCGCAGGGCGCCGAGCGCGGACTGGTTTTCGGTGAGAGCGAGCAACAGGTGCTCGACTGTCATGAACTCGTGGCGTTGTTCGCGGGCCTGCTTGTAGCAATGGCCGATGGTGACTTCCAGATCCTTGCTGAACATTCGGATCGTCTCCGCTTTGCAGTGGGAGCGGCCTTCAACGCCGCAATGAGCACGAAATGGGGTCGCTCAGAGCTTTTCCATAGTGCACAACAACGGGTGCTGATGGGAGCGTGAATATTCGTTGACGTGGGTAACCTTGGTTTCCGCCACCTCGCGGGTGAAGACGCCGCAGACGCCACGCCCGCGGGTATGCACGTGCAGCATCACCTGCACCGCCTGTTCCTGGTCGAGGTTGAAAAAGCTGCGCAGCACCTCGACCACGAAATCCATCGGAGTGAAGTCGTCGTTCAGCAGCAGCACCTGGAACAGCGGAGGCCGCGCCACCTCGGGTTTCGCGGTTTCCAGCGCCAGGCCGCGGCCGCTGTCGTGCTCATGTTCGGGTTCGTGGGCCATGTTGGTCAGGGTCGTTTCTCTGGTTCGAAGTATACGCCGCGGCGGATGCGTCCCTGCCGCAACGGTGCGTCAGCAGAGGTGATGGCACAATGGGCACTTTTCCACCCCGGTATTGCCTGTCCATGGCCGATTCCTCCCCCAGCTCCGACATCTGGCGTCCGCACGTCACCGTGGCCTGTGTGGTGGCCAGGGGCGAACGCTATCTGATGGTGGAGGAAGAAGTGGCCGGGCGACTGGTCTACAACCAGCCGGCCGGCCACCTGGACGACCACGAAAGCCTCGCCGCGGCGGCCCTGCGCGAAACCCTGGAGGAAACCGGCTGGACGGTGGAACTGCAGCACCTGATCGGCGTGCATCAGTGGCGCAGCACCGAGCATGGCGACGCGGTGATCCGCTTCAGCTTCGCCGCGCGCGCGGTCAGCCATGATCCCGACCGCCCGCTGGACACCGACATCCGCCGCGCGCTGTGGCTGACCCGCGACGAGATCGCCGCGCTGGGCGAGCGCCTGCGCAGCCCGATGATCCTGCACAGCATCGACCTGTGGCTGGGCGGCCAGCGGTTGCCGCTGGAAGCCCTGAGCCACCTGCCCGAGGGCGAGCCGTCGTGAAGGTGATGCTGGGCATTTCCGGCGGCGTCGACTCGTCGGTGGCCGCCTTGCTGCTGCAGCAGGCCGGCTACGAGGTCGAGGGCCTGTTCATGCAGAACTGGGAAGAGGACGAGCGCTCCGGCCCCTGCACCACCGACGCCGACCGCAAGGACGCCGTGGCGGTGTGCGGGCGGCTGGGCATTCCGTTCCACGCGCGCAACTTCGCCGGCGAATACTGGGATGGCGTGTTCGAGCATTTCCTGGCCGAGTATCGCGCCGGGCGCACGCCGAACCCCGACGTGCTGTGCAATCGCGAGATCAAGTTCAAGACCTTTCTCGACGAAGCGCATGCGCTGGGCGCCGGGAAGATCGCCACCGGACACTACGCCCGGGTCGACTGCGTGGACGGTCGTTACCGCCTGCTGCGTGCGGTGGACGCGGCCAAGGACCAGAGCTATTTCCTGCATGCGCTGGGCCAGCAGCAACTGGCTGCCACGCTGTTCCCGCTGGGCGACCTGGAAAAGCCCCGCGTGCGTGAGCTGGCCCGCGAGGCCGGCCTGCCCACCCACGCCAAGAAGGACTCCACCGGCATCTGCTTCATCGGCGAGCGCGACTTCCGCGGGTTCCTGTCGCAATACATACCGGCCCGCCCCGGCGAGATACGCAGCCCGGACGGCGAGTTGATCGGCGAACACGACGGGGTGATGTATTACACCCTGGGTCAGCGCAACGGGCTGGGCATCGGCGGACGCCATGGCGCCGGCAGCGAGCCCTGGTACGTGGTCGGCAAGGACGTGGCGGCGAACGTGCTGTATGTCGCCCAGGGCGGCGAGAACCGCTGGCTGCATTCGCGGCGTTTGCGCTCGGAAGCCGCGACCTGGGTCGATGGGCATGCGCCTGCGCACGAGTTTCGTTGCACCGCACGCACCCGTTATCGACAGACCGACCAGGCCTGCACGGTCAGCGTGACCACGGGCGGCCTGGACATCAGCTTCGACGAAGCCCAGCGCGCCGTCACCCCCGGACAATCGGTCGTCCTCTACGATGGCGAGGTCTGCCTCGGCGGCGCGGTGATCGCCGCCACCGACGCAGCCTACGGCGGCCTGCTGCCGGCGTTCGCCTCCCCTCCCCCCGCAAGAGTGGCTCCAACCCGTGCTTGAAACTTTTTCCATGACCGAAGAGCGCGTGCTTGCCCTGGCCGGCTTGTTCCAGGCCTGCGCGCTGGCCCAGCAACTGGCCAATGACGGGCGTTGCGACGAGGGCGCGATGGAAGCCAGCGTGGCCAGCGTGTTCCGCATCGATGCGCCTTCCGTGGTCGCCGTTTACGGCGACGCCGCGAACGTGCGGCTCGGCCTGCGCACGCTGATCGCCCAGCTCGACGAAACCGGCCGCGACATGGCGGTCACCCGCATGACCGTCACCGTGATGCGGCTGGAGCGCAGCCTGGCCGCACGTCCGGACCTGCTGGAGAAACTGCAGCAGGGCATCATTGCCGCGCAGCGGCAGGTCGAGCACTTCGGCCAGGATTCCAGCCAGGTCAACAGCCGGCTGGCCGAGCTGTACGCCTCCACCCTGTCGATCCTCAACCCGAGGGTGATGGTCAGCGGCAACCCGCAACAGCTGCAGTTGCCCAGCGTGGTGGAAAAGGTTCGCACCAACCTGCTCGCCGCGGTGCGTTCGGCGGTGCTGTGGCGGCAACTGGGCGGACGCCAGTGGCAACTGCTGCTGTACCGGCGCCAGTGCAGCATGCTGGCGCGCGGCCTGCTGACCGGCTCCACGTTGGATCGCCGCTGACCGCGGGTCTTCGCTCGACGGAAAAGCAAACGGCGGGCAAAGCCCGCCGTTTTCCTTCCCTGGGTGGAACTCCCTTGCGATAACCCTTGCGTTGTCCCCGGCGCTCGTCGCCGTCCGCAGGGCCGCAGCATGCCACGGCCCTGTGACAGTTTTAGAAGCGCACCTCGCCGAACACGCCGATCTCGTTGGTCTTCACGTTCTGCACGTGCAGCGGGGCCGGCGTACCGACCGACTTGTCCGCCTTTTCGTGCTTCCACACGCCGGCGAGCTTGAAGCCCTTGGTCACCTGGAATTCGACGCCGGCGTTGTAGTAGACGTCCTTGTTGGCGCTGTCCAGGGTCTTGCTGAGCTTGGCATTGTCGTAGCGGGCAAACAGGTTGACGCCATCGGCGATCGCCACGCTGCCCCACACCGAGTAGCCGTCGGCCTTGTCCGTCGACGTTGTCAGCACGTTGTTCCAGTTCTTGGCGGTGAAGTACTCGGCGCCCAGACGGAACGCGTCGCTGGCGTACGCCACCAGCAGATCGCCGCGCTGGGCGGTGTTCTGCGCATCGGTCAACTGGGTTTCCTGACCACGGTGGCCACTGTAGCCACCGACGGCCACGACCATGTTCTCGAACGGCACGAAGCCCACACGTCCCTCGACATCCACACCCTTGCTGCGGCCCGGGTTCTTGTAGCCGTTGCCGTTGACCACGGACACCGCGTAGTTGAGCGACTTGCCGGCACCGATGTCGCCGCCCAGGTGCAGACCCCAGTCCGCCGAGTTGGCGTACTTCAGGCGGTCGGTCGTGGTGGGTTCCACGTAGCGGAGTCCGTAATAGTTCTCGACGAACGGAATCCACGGCATGTCGGCCGAACCGATGCGGAACACCGCAGCCTGGTCGAACTTGCCCTGCACATACGCCTTCTTGACGAAAAGGTTGGTTTCGCCGTCGTTGCTGACGTAGTTGAAGTCGGTGGTCAGGTTCATCGACCAGATGTCGTTGAACTTGTGGTCGACGCCGAGGTAGAAGCGCTTCACGTCGATGCCGAGGCCGGACGCATTGGTCTTGCCGGTATCGCTGTTCTTCTGATCGATGCTGGTGACATCGAAGTACATTCTGCCGGACAGCGTGGTGTTGTTGACCGCCTTTTCCAGCGCCGCGAACTTCTTGTCGCTGGCGGCCGTCACGCTGGTGGCCTTCTCCACCGCCTGGCCCGTGCTGACATTGATCTCGGATTGCGCGTCGGTGCGCTGTTCCAGTTCGTCCACCTTGGCCTGCAACGCGCTCAACTGGGCCTTGAGGAGTTCGATTTCGCTGCTGCTGGCGGCCGGGGTCGTCCGCTGCGGCGCCGCGGCGGCCGTGAAGCTGCTGACGCCCAGGCCAGCTGCGATCGCTACCGCAATCAATTTGGAACGCATGTCATTACTCCGAAAGTTGATGGGAAAATCTCGATCGCCCCCTCGATCCCGATGGCCGGCCAGCGATTCGTTAACAAGTTTGCCCAGCGATTTTTACTGTTGAATGCCGCTTTCATGACAGCACCATGACAGCCAGGCCTTGCTCCGCTGCCTCATGCCGCGCGGCACGACTGATATGCTTCGCCGATGGAAATTCCCAACAACAGCGCCACGCCACGCATGGCCGACCGGTTCCGCGGCTTTCTGCCGGTGGTGGTCGACGTGGAAACCGGCGGCTTTGACGCCGAACATGATGCACTGCTGGAAATCGCCGCCGTGCCCCTGTGCATGGATGCGGACGGCTTCCTGCAGCGGCAGCCTACGGTATCCACGCACGTCGAGCCCTTCCCCGGCGCCAACCTCGACCCGCGTTCGCTGGAGATCACCGGCATCGATCCGACCAATCCGCTGCGCGGCGCACTGGCCGAGCGGCAGGCGCTGGATCACATCTTTCATGTGGTGCGCGAAGCGGTGCGCGAGGCCGGCTGCCAGCGGGCGATCCTGGTGGGCCACAACGCCGCGTTCGACCTGGGTTTCCTCAATCAGGCGGTGAAACGCTGCGGACACAAGCGCAACCCGTTCCACCCGTTCAGCTGCTTCGACACGGTCAGCCTGGGCGGACTTGCCTACGGCCAGACCGTGCTGAGCAAGGCGGTGCTTGCCGCCGGTCATGCGTTCGACAGCCGCGAAGCCCATTCCGCCGTCTACGACACCGAACGCACCGCCGAGCTGTTCTGCAGCGTGGTCAACCGCTGGCGCCAGCTGGAGCTGTTCGAGCAGGCGCATGTCGGGCTTGGCGTGGGCTGAGGCGAGAGCGGGGAACGGGGAACGGCAGCGCATCGCCGCTTTCGCTCTCGTTACCCGTTCCGCGTTCCAAATGACAGCATGTCATCTTCCTGAAACATTCATTTCATCCAATGGCAACACGAAGAGCCTGAAATGGCGGGGTCGCATCCGACCTCACTCGATAGGAGCTACCGTGTTGACCATCCGCAACTTACCTGTCCGATTCGCTGCCGTCGCCACGCTGGCCGTGGCCTCGACTTTCGGCGCAGCCGCCGCGCAGGCCACCGACATCACCGGCGCCGGCTCCAGCTTCGTCTACCCGGTCATGTCCAAGTGGTCGGCCGCCTATGCCGGGAAGACCGGCAACCGCCTCAACTACCAGTCGGTGGGCTCCGGTGCCGGCATTGCGCAGATCAAGGAAGGCACCATCGACTTCGGCGCGTCCGACGCCCCGATGAAGGCGGAAGACCTGCAGAAGTACGGCCTGGGCCAGTTCCCGATCGTGGTCGGCGGCATCGTGCCGGTGGTCAACATTGCCGGCGTGCAGGCGGACCAGGTCAAGCTGGACGGCGCCACCCTGGCCGACATCTTCCTGGGCAAGATCACCAACTGGAACGATCCGAAGATCGCCGCGCTGAACGCGGGCCTGGCCCTGCCGGCCGGCAAGATCACCGTGGTGCATCGTTCGGACGGTTCGGGCACCTCGTTCAACTTCACCAACTACCTGTCCAAGGTCAGCCCGGAGTGGGCCAGCAAGGTCAAGTTCGGCACCGCCGTTGAATGGCCGACCGGCGTGGGCGGCAAGGGCAATGAAGGTGTCTCTCAGTACGTGCGCCAGATCAAGGGCTCGATCGGCTACGTCGAGTACGCGTATGCGGTGAAGAACAAGCTCGCCTGGGTCGACCTGAAGAACGCCAGCGGCAACTTCATGAAGCCGAGCGCCGATGCCTTCGCTGCCGCTGCCGCCACGGCCGACTGGGCCTCTGCCCGCGACTTCAACCTGATCATGACCAATGCACCGGGCGAACAGGCCTGGCCGATCACCGCCACCACCTGGATGATCATGTACAAGTCACCGACGAATGCCGGCAACACCAAGGTCGCCTTTGACTTCTTCAAGTACGCGCTGGAGCATGGCCAGCCGGCGGCCAGCGAACTCGACTACGTGCCGCTGCCGGCCGCGCTGGTCAGCAGGATCGAGGCGTATTGGGCGGCCGAGTTCAAGCATTGATGCACAGCTTTCAACGGCAGTGACGACCACACAGCCTTGTTCCTTGCCGCCGTCATTCCCGCGAAAGCGGGAATCCATCCTGACTCTCGCACCGAAGCAGATGGATTCCCGCTTTCGCGGGAATGACGGCCAACCAATTCAGATTTTCCGACGGCTTTCCTGATGCCCACGTTTCCGGCTACTGCCGCCCCCGAGCAACGAGCCATCCGCGACGCCCGTCACGAGCGGCTGTTTCGCTGGCTGCTGAAGGGCTGCGCGCTGATCGTGCTGGCGGCCCTGCTCGGTGCCGCCGGCGCCACGCTGTGGGGTGGCCGCGAGGCATTCGCCACGTTTGGCTGGCACTTCCTGGTCAGCTCGGAATGGGACCCGGGCAATGACGTCTACGGTGCGCTGGTGCCCGTCTACGGCACCCTCGCCACCTCCTTCATCGCGTTGCTGATCGCCGTACCGGTCAGCTTCGGCATCGCCGTCTATCTGTCCGAAGTCGCGCCGACCTGGCTGCGCACGCCGATCGCCTCGGCGATCGAGCTGCTGGCCGGCATTCCCTCGATCATCTACGGCATGTGGGGGCTTTTCATCTTCGCCCCCTTCTTCGCCGAACACATCAAGCCGTGGCTGACCAACAACCTCGGCAACAAGCCCGACGACGGCAAGCTGTCGTGGGTGGCCGAACACGTGCCCTTCGTGGGCAAGCTGTTCGGCAGCGACTACCCGTTCGGCGCCAGCATCCTGGTCGCCGGCATCGTGCTGGCGATCATGATCATCCCGTTCATCTCCTCGGTGATGCGCGAAGTGTTCCAGACCGTACCGACCCGGCTGAAGGAGTCGGCCTATGCGCTGGGCTCCAGCACCTGGGAGGTGTCGTGGGACATCGTGCTGCCGTACACCCGCTCGGCGGTGATTGGCGGCATCTTCCTCGGCCTCGGCCGCGCGCTGGGCGAGACGATGGCGGTGACCTTCGTGCTGGGCAACGCGATGCAGCTGTCGGCGTCGCTGCTCGACCCGGGCACCTCGATCGCCTCGACCATCGCCAACCAGTTCAGCGAAGCGGCGGGCCTGCAGAAGTCCTCGCTGATGGCGCTGGCCTTCCTGCTGTTCGTGGTCACCTTCATCGTGCTGCTGATCGCGCGCCTGATGTTGCGACGCCTGGCCAGCAAGGAGGGGCGCTGATGAACACCCTGTACCTGCGCCGCCGCATCGCCAACGCGCTGGCGATGGCGCTGAGCCTGCTGGCCACCCTGGTCGGCCTGGCCTTCCTGGCATGGATATTGTGGGAAACCCTGCGCCAGGGCGTCGGCGCCCTGGACCTGAAACTGTTCACGAAAATCACGGCCTATGGCGAGGACGGCGGCCTGCTGAACTCAATGGTCGGCAGCCTGGTGATCAACTTCATCGGCATCGGCATCGCCACGCCGATCGGCGTGCTGGCCGGAACCTGGCTGGCCGAATACGCGAACCGCACCAAGCTGGGCGAGTCGATCCGCTTCCTCAATGACATCCTGCTGTCGGCACCGTCGATCGTGATGGGCCTGTTCGTCTACACCATCATCGTGCTGCCCAGCACCGCCCTCACCCACGGCTCGACCAGTTTCTCGGGTTTCGCCGGCGGCGTGGCGCTGGCGCTGATCGCGCTGCCGGTGATCGTGCGCACCACCGACGAGATGCTGCGGCTGGTGCCATCCACCCTGCGCGAAGCGGCGCTGTCGCTGGGCGTGCCGCAGTGGAAGCTGACCTTGCAGATCCTGATCCGCGCCGCCCGCTCGGGCATCATCACCGGCGTGCTGCTGGCGCTGGCCCGCATCAGCGGCGAGACCGCCCCGCTGCTGTTCACCGCGTTCGGCAACAACTACATGGCAGTCAACCCGCTGGAGAAGATGTCCAGCCTGCCGCAGATCATCTACCAGTACGCCAATGACCCGGGCGACGCGATGCATGCCCTGGCCTGGGCCGGCGCGTTCGTGATCACCATGTTCGTGCTGCTGCTGAGCCTGGCCTCGCGCCTGATCCTTTCCCGCACCAAGGTGTCCCATGACTGATTCCGCCCTCGCCACGAACCCGGTGCCGGTGGCGCCCGCAGCGACGGTGGCGCCCAAGATCACCGTGCGCGACCTGCACTTCTACTACAACGGCTTCCATGCGCTGAAAGGCATCAACATGGACATCCCGGAAAAGCAGGTCACCGCGATCATCGGCCCGTCCGGCTGCGGCAAATCCACCCTGCTGCGCATCTTCAACCGCATCTACGCGATCTATCCGAAGCTGGAGGCGAAGGGCGAGATCCTGCTGGACGGCGACAACATCCTCGATCCGCGCTATTCGATGAACCGCCTGCGCAGCAAGGTCGGCATGGTGTTCCAGAAGCCGGTGCCGTTCCCGATGACGATCTTCGAGAACGTGGCCTACGGCATCCGCCACCACGAGAAGCTGTCGCGCAAGGACATGGAAGGCCGGGTCGAACAGGCACTGCGCAACGCTGCGCTGTGGGACGAGGTGAAGGACAAGCTCAAGCAGAACGCGCTCGGCCTCTCCGGCGGCCAGCAGCAGCGCCTGTGCATCGCCCGCGCGATCGCCCTGAAGCCCGAAGTGCTGTTGCTGGACGAACCCACCTCGGCGCTGGACCCGATCGCCACCGGCCGCATCGAACAACTGGTGGAGGAACTGAAAAGCCAGTTCACCATCGTCATCGTCACCCACAACATGCAGCAGGCCGCGCGCGTTTCCGATCAGACCGCCTTCATGTACCTGGGCGAGCTGATCGAGTACGACCGCACCGAGAAGATCTTCACCAAGCCGGGCAAGAAGCAGACCGAGGATTACATCACCGGGCGGTTTGGCTGATCCAGGCCACTCTCGCTCGGGGAGAGGTTGGGGTGAGCGTACGGGCGAAGCCTCGGCGCCACGCCCCGCCCGAACCCTCATCCGCCCTTCGGGCACCTTCTCCCGAGGGGAGAAGGGAACAAGACAACGAGGCAACCATGAACACCGGCACCGACCACATCATCAAGAGTTACGACAGCGAGCTGGCCCGGCTGACCGGCGAGATCGTGCGCATGGGCGAGCTGTCGGTGACCCAGCTTGAAGCGGCCATCGACGTGCTGGAGCGCCGCGACGAGCGCGCCGCCCAGCGGGTGGTCGGCAACGACGAGGCCATCGACCAGCTGGAGCAGGAGATCGGCCACGACGTGGTGCGCCTGCTGGCGTTGCGGGCACCGATGGCCGGCGACCTGCGCAACGTATATGCCGCGCTGCGGATTGCGTCGGACATCGAGCGCATCGGCGATTACGCCGCCAACGTGGCGAAGCGCTCGATTCCGCTGTCGATGGTGGCGCCGGTCGCCCCGGTCCACGGCCTGAACCACCTGGCCAGGCTGGCCGCAGAGGAAGTGCGCGAAGTGCTGGCGGCCTACAGCGACCGCGACGTCGAACGCGCCTACCAGGTGTGGAAGAACGACGTGGTGCTCGACGAAGCCTATACCGGCTACTTCCGCCAGCTGCTGACCTACATGATGGAAGACCCGCGCAACATCACGCCGTGCACCCACCTGTTGTTCATGGCCAAGAACATCGAGCGCATCGGCGACCACGCCACCAACATCGCCGAGAACATCTGGTTCCAGGTCACCGGCGAACCGCTGGACAAGCAGCGCAGCAAGCGCGACCTGACCTCGAACCCCGAGATCACCAAGCTGGGCGAGTGAGTCGGCGGCGAGCGCGCTCCTGACTCAGGGCACCCGCGCATCCTTCCCGCGACGCAGCCGCAGGCCGCGCAACACGCCGAAGATGCCGATGGCGGCCCAGGCCACTTCCATCACGAACGCGGACAGGTTGAAGCTGCCGAACAGCAGCGACAGCAACACGCCCAGCGCGCCGACGATGTTCATTACCTGGTAGGTCAGGCCGTTGCCGTGCAGCTTGTGTGCCTGCAGCAACAGGAATGCCAGCAGCACCAGCACCACGCCGATGTAACCGGCCCAGTCATGCCACATCAGGTTCATCGTTTCACGCTCCGCTGGCGCAACGCCTCGAACAGCACCACGCCGGTGGCGACGGAAACGTTGAGGCTTTCCATCGTGCCCGGCATCGGGATCTTCGCCACGAAATCGCACAGCTCACGGGTCAGCCGGCGAATGCCCTCGCCTTCGCTGCCCAGCACCAGCGCCACCGGCCCCTTGAAGTCGACGCCGTAGATGGTGGTGTCGGTGTCGCCGGCCAGGCCGGTGATCCACACGCCGGCGTCCTTCAGTTCACGCAGCGTGCGCGCCAGGTTGGTCACCGCGATCAGCGGCACCCGATCGGCGCCACCGGCCGAAGCGCGGCGCACCACCGGGGTCAGGCCGACCGCGCGATCCTTCGGCACGATCACCGCAGTAACCTTGGCCGCCGCCGCGCTGCGCAGGCAGGCGCCGAGGTTGTGCGGATCGGTGACACCGTCCAGCACCAGCACCAGGGCATCGCTGCCGTCGCGCTCCAGCAGGCCGGCCAGGTCGTTTTCGTGCGCGGCCGGCGCCGCCTCACAACGTGCCACCACACCTTGATGACGCGCTTCACCGGCATGCTTGTCCAGCTCGTCGCGCGGCCGGTGCAGCACCGGAATGTTCAACTTCTTCGCGCGTTCGGCCAGCTCCAGCACGCGGGCGTTGCGCTGGCCATTCTCGACCAGCACCTCGCGCACGCGTTCGGCGTCGTTGCTCAACGCGCCTTCGACCGGGTTGATCCCGACGATCCAGCTCTCACTCATGACTTGCCTTTCGGTTTGGGTCGACGCCGCGGAGCCTTCTTCGCTGTGGGCGCGGCAGCCGGAGCCTGGCCACGCTTCGGCGAAGCGTCCTTGCGCGGACCACGGGAGGACGATGCATCGGCCTTGCGGGCCGGACGCTGTTCGCCGCGTGCCGTCGACGACGAACGCGGCGGCGGATTATCGCGCACCTCCGCCTTGCGCGGAGCCGGTGTTGGCGCAGGCGCGGCAACTTCAACTTCCTTGCGCCCGAACGCACGACCGATCGCCTTGGCCGCGCGACCGAACATGCCCGGCGCCTTGGCGGCCGCCGCCGCCTTCTTCGGCAGCGAATAGCGCTCGCCGCTGGCCGCATAGTCGTACGCCCTGGCGCTGCCGACCGGCGGCGTGGCCGGCGTGCGCGGCGAGACCAGCCGGAAGTCGATCTTGCGATCCTCCAGACTGGCGCGCAGCACCTGGATGCGCACGTGGTCGCCCAGGCGGAACTGTGCGCCGGTGCGCTCGCCCTTGAGCAACTTGCGGGTGGCGTCGAAGTGGTAATAGTCGTTGGCGAGCTGGCTGATGTGCACCAGGCCGGACACCTTCGACTCGTCCAGCTCCACGAACAGGCCGAACGAGGTGACGCCGGTGACCACGCCGTCGAACTCGCTGCCGATGTGCTTTTCCATCCAGGCACACTTGAAGCGCTCGTCGACGTCGCGCTCGGCCTCTTCGGCGCGTCGCTCGCGCTGCGAGCAATGGATCGCCATCGCCGCCATGTCGCTGGGGCTGTAGGTGTAGTCGGCCGGCTTGCGGCCGGTCAGCGCGTAGCGGATCGCCCGATGCACCAGCAGATCCGGATAGCGGCGGATCGGCGAAGTGAAGTGCGCGTACGCCTGCAGCGACAGGCCGAAGTGGCCGCGGTTGTCGGGCTGGTACGCCGCCATGCTCTGCGAGCGCAACAGCACGTTCTGGATCAGTTCGCGCTCGGGGCGGTCGTGCACCAGCGCCAGGATCTCGGCGAAATCCGCCGGGGTCACTTCGTCCACCGGCGGCATGCGCAGCTTGAACTCGCGCAGGAACTGCTGCAGGTCTTCGTACTTCTCCGCCGGCGGCGGCTCGTGGGCGCGGAACAGCGCGGGGATCTTCTTCTTCTCCAGGAACAGCGCCGCCTGCACGTTGGCGGCGATCATGCACTCCTCGATCAGCTTGTGCGCGTCGTTGCGCTCGGTGGCGCCCATCGACTCGACGCTGCCGCTCTGGTCGAGGCGGAACTTCACTTCCGGCGTCTCGAAGTCGATCGCGCCGCGCCGCTTGCGCTGGCCGGCCATCGCCTTGTACAGCGCGTGCAGGTTTTCCAGTTGCGGCAGCACGTCGGCCACTTCGTGGCGGGCGTCCTTGTCGCGCAGGCCCACCGCCTGCCACACCTTGTCGTAGGTGAGCCGCGCGTGCGACAGCATCACCGCGTCGTAGAACTTCGATCTGGTGACGTTGCCTTCGGCATCGACCAGCATGTCGCAGACCATGCACAGCCGTTCGACGTTCGGGTTCAGCGAGCAGATGCCGTTGGACAGCGTCTCCGGCAGCATCGGCACCACGAAGCCGGGGAAGTAGGTCGAGGTGCTGCGTTCGTAGGCCTCGCGATCCAGCGCATTGCCGACCTGCACGTAGTGCGACACGTCCGCGATCGCCACGATCAGCCGCCAGCCGCCGCCACGCTTCGGCTCGGCATACACGGCGTCGTCGAAGTCGCGCGCGTCGGCGCCGTCGATGGTCACCAGCGGCAACTTGCGGATGTCGGTGCGGCCTTCGCGCTCGGCCGCGGTCACCACCGCTTCCACCTGGGCCGCGTCGCGCAGCACGTCGGCCGGCCATTCATGCGGCAGGTCGTGGCTGGCGATCGCCATTTCCACCACCAGCGACGGTTGCAGGCGTTCGCCCAGCACGGCGCGGATCTCGCCCACCGGGCCGCGCTGGGCCGTTGGCGGAGCGGTGATCTCGACCACCACGATCTGGCCCGACTTCGCACCCTGTTCCGTGCCCGGCTTGATCATCACGTCCTGGGTCAGACGGCGGTCATCGGGCGATACGAGGGTCACGCCGTCTTCGATCAGCACCCGGCCGACCAGTCGCGGCGAACGCCGCTCCAGCACTTCGGCGATCGCGCCCTGCTTGCGGCCGCGGCGATCGATGCCGACCACGCTGGCCAGCACGCGGTCGCCATGCATCACCGCACGCATCTGCTGCGGCGACAGATAGAGGTCCTCGCCACCCTCGTCCGGGCGCAGGAAGCCGTAGCCCTCGGCGTTGGCCAGCACGCGGCCGGCGATCAGGTCGAGTTTCTGGGTCGGCGCGTAGCCGCCGCGACGGCCAAGCAGCATCTGGCCATCGCGCACCATCGCCCCCAGGCGCTTGCGCAAGGCTTCGAGATCGACTTCTTCCTGGATGCCGAGCGCCTCGGCGATGCGCGCTTCGGTCAGCAGCTCGCCGCGCTCTTCGAGCAGGGCGAGGATCGCCTCGCGGCTGGGGATCGGGCGCGCATAACGCTGCGCCTCGCGATCGGCATGGGGATCACGCACGGCGCCTGCGGCGGCCCGGGTGCGCTTGTCCGGCGTGGATGCAGCGCGAGGCGTCCGCTTGGCGGTTTTTTTCGCGGGATGCGAGTCCTGGGGATGGCCGGACTTGGGGGGAGTTTTTCTGGTCACTCAGTATCCTTGTGATGTTTGCGCCGCGGAGAATGCCACGTCGCGAGAGATGGTTGTGAAAAAGTGTTGACAAGCCGTCGGCAGATGCCTAAATTACGCGGCTCACGCAGCTCGCTGAGCAACGTGACACCTGCCCAGGTGGCGGAATTGGTAGACGCACTAGCTTCAGGTGCTAGCGGGGGCAACTCCGTGGAGGTTCGAGTCCTCTCCTGGGCACCAATTGTAAACGAAGGCCCGCAGTGATGCGGGCCTTCGTCTTTTCCGGGTTTGGTTGAAGTCAGGAAGGCCGCCCAGCCAGGACGGCCTTTGCTCTTCTCCGGGTTCGATCGAAAGTCGGGACGCGCGCTCTTCAGCCTGCTGCCGGCCCCTTCAACTCGACCATGTTTCCCTGCGGGTCGTACAGATAGATCGACGGCCCCTCGCCCTGCGCGCCGTAACGCGAGCCCAGCTCGCCGATGCTCACGCCGTGCGACTTCAGGTGGGCCAGGATCGCCGCCTCGTCGTAATCCTCCACGCGCAGGCACAGGTGATCCATGTTGTGGCCTTGCGCGCCCGGCGCGGCGCCGCCGTGGCGACCCAGCTTGCCGTCGATGGCGACCAGGTCGATCAGCGAACGGCCGGCGCGCAGTTGCACCAGGCCGATCTCGTCCTGCCGACGTTCCTCGCGGCAGCCAAGCACGTCGCAGTAGAAACGCTGCATGGCGTCGCTGTCGATGACACGCAACACCACATGGTCGATGTCGGCGATCCGAATCATGCGCACTCCCGGTCGATGAGGCAGCCGAGCATAACCCGTGGCGCTCCGGCGGCTCACTGAACCGGGCGCCGAGCGGCCGCGACAGCCCCCGTTCCCCCTGTATAATCGCCGCGGTAAACGCATGGTGGGAGAAGCGGCCCGTCCCTCGCAGGACACGGCCGCTGCCGAAGACGCAACGCCCGTAATCGCTCAGGCCCCCATACCACCATGCGTGAACACTCTGGAGAGAGCGGCTGCAGCCGCCGCCGAAGGGGCACGAAACGCCGCCGCGTTTCCAAACTCTCAGGCAAAAGGACAGAGGGGCGCCCCGCGTGCGGCACGACACGCCAGTCTTCGGATGCCCAGCCATGAGCCACAACCCCACTTCCCTGCGTGACCTCGAAAACCACGGTGCCTTCATAGACCGCCACATCGGCCCGGATGACACCGAGATCGCGCAGATGCTGCGCGTGGTCGGCCACGATTCGCTGGAGTCGATGACCGACGCCATCGTGCCCGCCTCGATCAAGTCCGCCGCGCCGCTGGCCTTGCCCACGGCGATCACCGAAGAAGAAGCGCTGGCCAAGATCCGGGCGATCGCCGGCCGCAACCAGGTGTTCCGCAGCTTCATCGGCCAGGGCTACTACGGCACGCTGACGCCCAACGTCATCCTGCGCAACATCCTGGAAAACCCGGCCTGGTACACCGCCTACACGCCTTACCAGGCGGAGATCTCGCAGGGTCGCATGGAGGCGCTGATCAACTTCCAGACGATGTGCGCCGACCTCACCGGCATGGAGATCGCCAACGCCTCGCTGCTGGACGAAGCCACCGCCGCGGCCGAGGCGATGACCCTGGCCAAGCGCTCGAGCAAGAACAAGGGCAACGCCATCGTGGTGTTCGGCGATGCCCACCCGCAGACCATCGAGGTGATGCGCACCCGCGCCGAGCCGCTGGGCCTGACGATCACCCTGGCCGATTCCGCCGAGGCCTGGGATGCCGCGATCGCCGCAGACGACTACTTCGCGGCGCTGATCCAGTACCCGGCCAGCAGCGGCTGGCTGCTGGACTGGAGCGAGGAAGTGGCGAAGATCCACGCCAAGGGCGCGCTGGCGATCTTCGCCACCGACCTGCTGGCGCTGACCCTGCTGAAGTCGCCGGGCGAGATGGGCGCCGACATCGTGATCGGCAACACCCAGCGCTTCGGCGTGCCGTTCGGTTTCGGCGGCCCGCATGCCGCCTTCATGGCCTGCCGCGACGCGTACAAGCGCTCGATGCCGGGCCGCCTGATCGGCGTCTCCATCGATGCCGAGGGCAACAAGGCCTATCGCCTCACCTTGCAGACGCGCGAACAGCACATCCGCCGCGAGAAGGCCACCAGCAACATCTGCACCGCCCAGGTGCTGCTTGCGGTGATGGCCTCGATGTACGCCGTCTACCACGGCCCCAAGGGCCTCACCCGCATCGCTTCCCGCGTGGCGCGCCTCACCGCGATCCTCAAGGCCGGCCTGGCGCAGCTCGGCTTCACCGCCAGCCACCACGACACCGCGTTCGACACGATCAGCCTGAAGACCGGCGATCGCACCGACGCCATCGCCGCCCGCGCGGTGGCGCTGGGCGCCAACCTGCGCAAGGCCTGGGGCGAGTACCTGTGCATCTCGCTGGACGAAACCACCACCCGCGCCGACATCGAACTGCTGTGGCGGATCTTCGGCGGCGATGACGCGAAATTGCCCAGCATCGACGCGCTGGACGCCAGCGCGCCGTCGCTGATCCCGCAGGCGCTGCAGCGCACCTCGCCGTTCCTCACCCACCCCGTGTTCAACACCCATCACAGCGAGCACGAACTGCTGCGCTATCTGCGAGCGCTGGCCGACAAGGACCTGGCGATGGATCGCACGATGATCCCGCTGGGCTCGTGCACGATGAAGCTCAACGCCACCGCCGAGATGATCCCGGTCACCTGGCCGGAATTCGCCAATATCCATCCGTTCGCACCCGCCGCGCAGACCCGGGGCTACCAGGAACTGATCGCCGGGCTGGAAGCACAACTGGTGGAGATCACCGGCTACGACGCGGTGAGCCTGCAGCCGAACTCCGGCGCCCAGGGCGAATACGCGGGCCTGCTGGCGATTCGTGCGTATCACCAGTCGCGCGGCGAAGGCCATCGCGACATCTGCCTGATCCCCGAATCCGCCCACGGCACCAACCCGGCATCCGCCCACCTGTGCGGCATGAAGGTGGTGGTCACCAAGTGCGACGCGAACGGCAACGTGGACCTGGAAGACATCCGCGCGCAGGCCGCGAAGCACTCGGCCAACCTCGCCGCGATCATGCTGACCTACCCGTCCACCCACGGCGTGTTCGAGGAGGACGTGGTCGCCATCTGCGACATCGTCCACCAGCACGGCGGGCAGGTGTACACCGACGGCGCCAACATGAACGCGCTGGTCGGCGTGGCCAAGCCCGGCAAGTGGGGCTCGGACGTCAGCCACCTCAACCTGCACAAGACCTTCTGCATCCCGCACGGCGGCGGCGGCCCGGGCGTGGGCCCGTGCGCGGTGCGTTCGCACCTGGCGCCGTTCCTGCCGGGCGCGCTGGGCAACGACGGCGCGCGCACCCAGGGCACCGGCAACGGCGCGATGGTTTCTGCCGCCACCTTCGGCAGCGCCTCGATCCTGCCGATCAGCTGGATGTACATCACCCTGATGGGCCAGCAGGGCCTGCGCAAGGCGACCCAGGTGGCCCTGCTCAATGCCAACTACGTGGCGAAGCGGCTGGCGCCGCACTACCCCACCCTGTACACCGGCCGCAACGGCCTGGTGGCGCATGAGTGCATCCTCGACCTGCGCCCGCTGAAGGACGCCACCGGCATCGGCGCCGAGGACGTGGCCAAGCGGCTGATCGACTTCGGCTTCCACGCGCCCACGCTGAGCTTCCCGGTGTCCGGCACGCTGATGGTGGAACCGACCGAAAGCGAATCGCGGGTCGAGCTGGACCGCTTCATCGACGCGATGATCCAGATCCGCGACGAGATCCGCGCCGTCGAGGAAGGCAAGCTCGACCGCGAGGACAACCCGTTGACCAACGCGCCGCACACCGCCACCATGGTCAGCGCCAGCGAGTGGACCCACGCCTACCCGCGCGAACTGGCCGCCTTCCCGCTGGCCAGCCTGAAGCTACAGAAATACTGGCCGCCGGTGGCCCGCGTCGACAACGTCTACGGCGACAAGAACATCATGTGTTCGTGCATCCCGGTGGATGCATACCGGGATGACGTCGAAGCGTAACCATCGGTCGATCGTCCGATGCGAAGGCCCCGCCACGGCGGGGCCTTTTTTCATGGGTGGAAAAACTCCGGCTAGAACCCGCGCAGGTCGTCCACCGGCAACGCGAGCTTCGCACCGGTGATGCGTTCCAGGGTGCGGCCCAGCACCTCGACGTTGTTGTCGAAGCTGCCATGCCCCGCATCGATGGCGACTTCGGGGTGCAGGCAGGTGGGCACCTTGTCGACATCGATGACTTCGGTGCGCTTGCCCAGCCCGGTCTGCTTCACCACCTGGCGCCAGTTGCCCAGCGCCTCGGCCGTGCTGGACGAACCGTCCCAGCCCTTGTACCCGGCGTCCATCACGTTCGCCAGGCCGAGGATCGGCGTCCGCACATCCAGCTCCAGGGCGTTGGACACCAGGTACAGCAGCGACTTGCGATAGATCGCCGCGGTGTTGTCGTCACGCTCGTTGCGGTCGGACAGGATGCCCAGGTAGAGCCGCTGCATCAGGGCATCGTGTGGCGCGTAGTGGCGGTTGGCGAACTGCACCGTGCAGGCCGGCGCATAGAGATGGATGGATGCGGTCTGCGCCTCCAGCCCGCGCGCGGCCAGCAGGTCGACCAGGTAGCCATGGAAGATCGAACCGGCCGAGTGGCCGACCAGGTGGATCTCCAGCTGGTCACCCCAGGTCTTGGCCAGGTTCTGCAGCGCCGTCACCAGCAGGTCGCCGCCCCGCGTGGGCAGGCTGGCGGCTTCGGCGTTCTCCTTCATCTCGCTCCAGATCGGCCGCGCCAGCGGACGGCCGACGGTGCGCTCGACCAGGATGTCGGTGGCGTCGCTGATCTTCTCGCGGATGCCGCCGGCCCGCGGCGGCTCGTGCCGGAACTTGTCGGCGAAGATGTCGCCGATCGATTCGAGCATGCCGGTCTTCCAGATCACGAACAGCGGATAGCAGCCGTTGCCGATGAAGTAGCGCCCCATCGCCCGCGCGCGTTCGATCGCCGCGGCCTCGCTGTTGAGTCCGCCGTGGGCATAGATCACCAGCCGCCTGGTCGTCGCCTTCTGCTGGCGGAACCACTGGTCCGGCAGCGTGCACGCCTGGAACAGCAGCGAGCGACTCATCTCGTCCTGGGTCAGGTAGCGCGTCACCCGGCCGTCGTTGCCCAGCACCACGCTGTGCTCGTAGGCGGTGGCCTCGTCCCACCACAGGCTGCGATTGGTGCCGACACGGCGGCGGCCACCCTTGCTGCCCGCCGCGAGCTGGCCCAGCACCACGCCCGACACGCCCATCGCGGTCACCCATGCGTCCATGCCGTTGGCCAGCCAGTCGGCGTAGGTCAGCACGGCGAAACCGCCGCAGCCCCAGCTCTTGCCCCAGGAGTTCTGCACCACGAAGCCGTCGGTGTTGAAACCGACCAGGGCAAAGGCGTGGCCATCGTCGTGCGAGGGTTTGCCGTCGAACGCGATCACCGGCAGGCTGTCGTGCCCGGCCAGCTTCCGGCGCACGGTCGGCACGTCCTGCCAGCCCTGGTGCGTGTTGGCCGACACGTAGATCGCGCCCACTTCGTGGATCGCCGCCTGCAGGTCGCTGATCGCCTTCAACTCGATGCGGTAATACACGCCCAGCGTGTTGGCGGTGGCGCGGGTGGCGTAACCGAACTTCGGCGGCTGCGTGTCCTCCTGCCGATACGGCCAGTCGACCTCCATGCAGACGCCGTGGTGATACCAGCCCTTCAGGGCGCCACGGCAGCTCGAACCGTCGTAGTTCTCGCCCGCGTATTCGTCGTAGCGGCGGGCGAAGTTGTAGAACATGCGCGGGCTGACCGAAGCCAGCCGACCCGGCATCCCGCTCTTGCGCCAGCGCAGGTAGTTGACCACGCAGGCCAGGCCGAAACCGGTGCACGCACCTTCCTGGCCCTGGTCGAGGATCAGGCCGGCCCCGGTATAGGCCGGCAGGAACTCGCTGACCTGCGCATCGGTGGGGTAACGATCGGGCAGGCTGGCCGGCGGCGGCTGGTAGGCGCGATCACGCAGATCGACCGGGTCCTTGCTGGCATCGAGTTTCGCCGCGCCCGTCGCTGCCGCTGCGACGGCCTTGCGAGCCGCGCCGGACTTGCGAGTCGCACCGGCGCCGCGGACGGCCGCCGGCCAGACCGTGTCGGCCAGCTGGAACACGTTGCGGAAACTGGCCAGCCCGTAGCTGCCGCCGTTGACCAGCTTGCGTGCCGCCGCGTAGTTGTTCGCCGCCAGCGCCGTGCGCATCCTGTCCGCCGCGTGCGCCAGGAACAGCGCCAGCAGCACGGCCGCCACTTCGGGTGCGTTGGCCAGGTCCGGAAAGGCTTCGATGTCGACGCCGACCACGGCCGCATAGGTGTGGTAGTTCGCCCGCCCCGTCAGCTGCACGAAGCCGCGGCCCCGGTAGCGCGCGCCGTCGCCGGGCTGGTCGTTGCCCAGCGACTTGCGTCCGTCGTAGGCACTGAACGCGGGCAGCCCCGGCGTGGTGTTGAAGTGCGAGGGAAACTCGGCGATCGGCACGAAGCCTTCGCTCTCGGCGCGGATGGTGCCCAGCGCAGCGCAGATCATCATGCGGTCGCGCAGCCCCGCCGCGCCCAGCGCCGCGGCCACGTAAGGCAGGTAGCGCACGATGTTGGACTTCCTGGTGGCCGGGAACAGCCGCTGCACCGCATCCACCGTCAGCGGCACCGCCATCGGTTGCGATTGCATCATGCCGAGCAGGATCTGGCAGCAGGGCCCGATCACCGCATCGGCCACGACCCCGATGCCGGCCTGCCATCGTCGCGCCGCCGCGTCGACCTGCTCGTCGAAAACGTCGCCCGTCGCCAACCCTGGAAAGTCGCGCGCGTCGTCGCCGAGCACCCCGGCCAGGCGCTTGCGCAGCGTGGCGACATCGTTCCCGGCATTCCCCTTGACCAGCAGCAGTGTTGCCATGACGTATCTCCCCTCGTCCGTGGTGAAGGCTACGAAACACGGCGGCAGCATACGCCCGGTTCGGGGGTCGCACATGGCCCGCGGCGCGGGGAAAAACCGGCCACGGCAACGCGCACGAAGCGTGCCAGCGAACGCGATCTGCCGGCGTCGATCGTCGGCTCAACAGGCCCTGGCGCCGCTCAGCTGGCCGCCACGATGCAGTCCCGGCCCTGCTGCTTGGCCCGGTACAGCCGCTTGTCGACGCCATCGAGGAAGCCGCGCAGCTCGTCGGCGTGCGCGGGAATGCAGGTGGCCGCGCCGACGCTGATGGTCAGCACCGGGCCGACCGCGGACTGCGCATGGGGAATCTGCTCGGCCAGGATCAGGTCGCGGCAGCGCGCGGCCAGCTTCAGCGACGCCGACTCGTCGGTTTCCGGCAGCAGCAGCACGAATTCCTCGCCGCCGAAACGGGCCAGCAGGTCGCGGGCGCGGGTCGCGGCGGAAGCCAGCAGCCAGGCCACGCGCTTCAGGCAGGCGTCGCCTTCGAGGTGGCCGTAGCAGTCGTTGTACTGCTTGAAGTAGTCGATATCGATCATCAGCAGCGACAGCGGCTGGCGGTTGCGCCGCGCGTTGCTCCATTCCAGTTCCATCAGCGCATCGAAGCGGCGTCGGTTGGCCACGCCAGTGAGGCCGTCGCGGAAGGACAGCTCCTCCAGCTCCTTCTGCAGGCTCGCCAGTTTCTGTTCGGTCTGCTTGCGTTCGCTGATGTCGAACATGAAGCCGATCAGCGAATCGACCGAACCGTCCGCCCGGCGCACCACGTGCACCACGTCGCGAATCCACACGTAGTGGCCGTCGCGGGTCAGCGCCCGGTAGTCGGCTTCGTGATCGACACCGGCCTGCGATTGCGCCACGCAGAAATTCAGCACCCACTCGCGATCCTGCGGATGCATGCGACTGGCCCAGTCGCCCACCGTCTGCCAGCTCGCCGGCGCCCAGCCCAGCAGCGCCTCGATCTGCGGTCCGATATAGGCGAACTGCTTGCTGTCCCAGTCGATCTTCCAGGGAATGGCCTTGGTGGACTCCAGCAGCGTGCGGTACACGGTGCTGTCGGGTTCCAGTTTTTCGAAATCGGCCATCGCTCTCGGGCTCAAGCATGAAGACGGGTCGCCGCAGCCGCGGCGATCGCGCCAGCCGGCGCGCAGACGCAAGGTACATCGTCCCCCGGGCGTATCGCCATTCACGCCTGCCGGCGCCCGCTGGTGAAAGCGGGCGCCGGTCTGAGAGGTTGTGAGTTCTCAACCTCTCAGGTCGGCCAGG
>NZ_AJXT01000043.1 GCF_000264295.1 Rhodanobacter spathiphylli B39
GTCCGGGCATGTACCGGACGTGCGACGGAAGAAAACCACAGGAAGTGGTTTTCTTCACAGGCTCTGCGCGAGCGGATCAGCCGCCGTTCTTCGCCAGCCAGGCGTCGATCGCGGGCAACCGTTCCTTGCGCACCATCTGCCGGTACTGGATGTTCGCGATCACCGTCTCCGCCGCGCGGCGCGAGCCCTTGGCGATGTGCGCGTCGGCGTAGGCGTTGATCTTGTCGATCATCGCCGGATCATTGGAACTGGCGCCGATGCCCGGGTAGTAGCGGCTGCTGGAGGTGGAGTCGACCAGCTTGTCGATCTGCGCCCGGTGCGCCATCGCGAATTCCCAGGCCATGTCGGGGTGCTCGTAGCCCACCGCAGCGATCATGCCGGCACTGTTGGTGGCGCCCGGTTCGTCGGTCAGCGCCAGCTCCAGCGCGCGTTTGGCCAGCGCCTTGTCCTTGCTGATCGAAAGCAGCGCGTACAGGCGGTCCTTGATCAGCGGCGTGGTCTCGGCCTTGGCCTTCGCATGCAGCTGGTCCCAGGTCGCCGCGTCGGCGTTGCGCGCCACCACCGCGTAGATGGTCTTGCGCAGGGCCGCCGGCACGGCCTTCGGATCGGTGTCCTGCGCGGCGTAGCGACGCTGCACTTCGCTGATCACGTCAGCATCGCCGAGGTCGGCCAGCACGCCGATCAGCTGGGTGCGCAGGATCGTGGTGGGGTCGCCCTCGTCGGCCTTCGCCTCCCAGCCCACGCGGGCAAACACCGGCTTCAGCTGCTTGACCGCGAACGCATCAAGACGCGCCTGACGGGCGTCGTCGCCACGGTAATAGCCGTGCAGGCCGGCGAAGCTGCCCGCGATGTCGCCCCAGATCTGCGGGTCGGCATCGGCCGGGGTGACCTGGGCCAGGTCGAGGTAGCTGGACGCCGGCTGCAGGCCGGCCATGCCCAGCGCCCAGCTGTCGCCCATCAGGCCCATCTGGTCGATCGGCGCCAGCTTGGCGAACTGGCCCTTGATCGCGGCGAATTCCGCCGGCGTGTACAGCGTGCGGTAGTAGCCGCTCTGCCCCGCGTTCACCAGCACCGGGCCGCAACCGGCCACCTCCAGCGTGGCCTTGCCGTCCACCACGGTGCGGGCGACCTCGCTGCCGCCGATGCTCTGCGCGATCACCGGCACGTGCCACTTCAGCGGCGTCTTGTTCGGGCGATCCTTGGTGAACTCGCCCTGGCTCAGGGTCAGCGTGGTCTTGCCGTTGCTGCACGCGGAGGACGCCACGCGGATCAGCGGAATGCCCGGCTGCAGGGTGAAATCGTGCGCAATCTGGGTGACCGGCTTGCCGGCCGCGCCCTGCACTGCCTTCCACAGGTCGTCCGACACCGTGTTGCCGTAGGCGTGGGCCTTGATGTAGTTGCGCACGCCGGCGCGCCAGGCATCGGGGCCGACATAGGCTTCCAGCATGTTGATCACCGCCTCGCCCTTGGCGTAGGTGATCGCGTCGAACGCCTGGCTGGCCTGCTCCACCGTCTCCACGTGCTGCACCACCGGGTGCGTGGTGGCGACCGCGTCGCGCGACATCGCGCCCTCGCGCGTGCCCACCGCATCCAGGTGGGTATGCCATTCCGGGTGCAGCTTCTCGGTGGTGCGCGCGGCCATCCACGAGGCGAAGCCTTCGTTGAGCCACAGGTCGTCCCACCAGCGCATCGTCACCAGGTCGCCAAACCACTGGTGCGCCATTTCGTGGGCGGCGGTGTTGAACACGTTCTGCTTGTCCGACTGGGTCGAGAAATTCGGGTCCAGCAGCAAGGCGTATTCGAAGGTGTAGATCGCGCCCCAGTTCTCCATCGCGGAGAAGAACTGGCTGCTGCCCGGCGAGGCGATGTTGTCCAGCTTGGGCAGCGGATACGGCACGCCGAAGTAGTCGTTGTACTCCTTCAGCACGGCCGCGCCGGACTGCAGGGTGAAGCCGGCCTGCGCCTTCTTGCCCTTCTGCGTGATCACGCCGATCTCGGTGCCGTCGGCCATGGTGGTGGCGCGCTCGAACTCGCCCAGGCCGAAGAACAGCAGGTAGGTCGACATCTTCGGCGACGGCTGGAACGTCACCCGGCTCAGGCCATTGCCCAGGTCCTTCGTCGAGGCGACCGGCATGTTGCTCACCGCCATCTCGTCGCTGGGCACGGTCACGGCGAGGTTGAAGGTGGCTTTGTAGGCCGGCTCGTCCCACGACGGGATGAAGCGGCGGGCGTCGGAGTTCTCGAACTGGGTGTACAGCGCGCGCTTCTTGCCCGCGGTGGTGTCGTAGTCGATCGCGAACAGGCCGTTGGCCTGGGTGCCGATCTTGCCGGTGTAGCTCATCGCCAGCTGGTAGGTGCCGGCGGGCAGCGGCTGGGCAAAGGTGAACGTCGCCGTCTGCGCCTTCGCATCCACCGTCACCTTGGGCGCGGCGATGGCGATCTTCAGTTTCGTCGGGGTCAGGCGCACCGACGAGAACGTCATGTCGATCGCGTTGAGCGTGATGCTGCGGGTCGGCTGCAGCACGTCGACGGTCACCGTCACCTGGCCGTCGAAGCTCAGCTTGTCCGCATGCGGCGTCACCGCCACGTCGTAATGGCTGGGCCGCACCGTGCGCGGCAGCTGGGTGGTGGCCAGGTCGGTCGCGGACGTCGCCGCCGGCGTGGCCGCCATGGCCGTCATCGAAACGCCGGCGAGCGCCAGGGCGATCGCGGAAACCAGCAAGGTGCTGCGCATGAGTATCTTCCGTGTCAGGGTGGGCGAAGTGCGGAATGCCGCGGGCCGACGAAAAACCGGCGCCGAGGCGGTCATTCCGGCGATGGTGGCGCGCATGCCCCGGCGCCGGAAAGCGCCGGAAGTCATGGACGAGCCCGGTCGCCCTTCGCCCGGCAGCGTCCGGCTCAGCGCGCCCGGGCCAACGCCCGGCCCAGGTGCAGGCTGCGGTTGCGGCAGATGTCGAAGCCCTGCACCGTCATCTGCCGCCCGTCGACGAAGTCCACGCGGAAGTCGCGGCGGCAGCCGCCTTCGCGCTGCACCGCCAGCGTGATCACGCTGTTCGCCTGCAAGGAGCGGTAGCCGACGGCCAGCGGCTCCCAGCGCAGGCCGTCCCTCGTGGCGGACACCGCCGTCACGTTGCTGGCCGAATCGTTGACCACGTCGACGTAATGGACCGAGGCCGCCTGCGCCATCGACAACACGCCACCAGACAACAGCAGAACCAGAAGTGCACGCATCAGTCATACCTCGCGGAGTCATTCGGGGGAACCGGCCGGCGTCTTCGCGGCGCCGCCGGGTGATCGGGCAGATCCTTCGTGAGGCGCGCGAAACCCCTGCAAGCCGCGCCACCCATGGATCATGGATGCGACCGGCGCGCGCGGGGTTGCGCGTGACTGATGGCACGGGTTCGTCGCGGGCGCCGCCAGAACCGGCCTGTCGCGGTGCTGAACCGCAGCGCTTGCGGTGACCCGTCACGCCGTCAACGCGCGGCGCGGAGCGGCGTTCTCCTTCCGGCATGCCGCCGTTCGTCCGGCACGACATGGCAGTACCCCAACGCCGGCCTCACACACTGAAGGACACCGTCATGAACCACGCTTCGATGATCCGCCTCGGTCTGCTCAGCCTGATCGCCTGCACCGCGTTCGCCAGCGCCAGCGCGATGGCCACCGACACCACCGTCCCCGGTCACCCCCGCGTCAACGAGGTCAACCAGCGCATCGACAACCAGCAGGCGCGCACTGCCAAAGGCGTCGCCAACGGCACCATCACGCCGCAGCAGGCGGCCAACGACGAACGCCGCGCCGCCAACATCGCCCAGCGCGAAAGCGCCGCCGAAGCGAAGCACAACGGCCACCTGACCAAGGGCGAAACCCGCCGCCTCAACCGCGCGGAAAACCGCAACAGCCGCGTAATTCACCGCCAGCGCCACTGATCGCCGGCACAAATGAAGAAGGCCCCGTCGACGGGGCCTTCCTGCGCTGCAACCCGGGCCGGCCGGTCCTCAGGCGTCGGCCGCCGGCTCGGGCTTCAGTTTTTCCTGCAGCTCTTCCAGCCCGGCGATCGCCTGCTCCAGCGCCTCATGCAGCTGTGCCTGCCGGTCCATCAGGTCGGCGATCCTCTGCGCCTGCTTCAGCTTCGACAACTCGCCGTCGTACAGCAGCCACGCCGTGGTCAGCGTCTCCACGTTGTTCTTCGCGTAGTGCCGCATCTCCTTGAGCTGCACCAGCGTGTCGCCGATGTGGTCGAGCGGTGTCTTGGCGTGTTCGTCGGACATGGTGTTCTCCCGCTGCGGTTGACCCGGTCGCGGGCACCGTAGATCGGCGGATGCGAAGTTCAGGTCAACACGCTGCAGCAGGGAAAGCGTCGACGCCCCTTTTGACATGCCAACCAAAGGCTGGAGCGGCTCTCCTCGCTAAAGCACCATGAAAAAGCCCCGCGATGCGGGGCTTCTTTCTCAGCGACATTCGCGATCAGGCGAACGGATCATCCAGGCTGATCGTGTCATCACGATCGGCACCAGTAGCGACCAGGGCCAGCTTGCAGCCCGACAGCTCCTCGACGGCGCGCAGGTACGCACGCGCTGCCGGCGGCAGCTTGTTCCATTCGCGGATGCCGGCGGTGGATTCCTGCCAGCCGGGGAATTCCAGGTAGACCGGCTTGCACTCGTCCCAGCCGTCGGCGTCGAGCGGGGCCAGTTCGCGGCGCTTGCCCCGGTATTCGTAGGCAATGCAGACCTTGATGGTTTCCAGGCCGTCGAGCACGTCGAGCTTGGTGATGGCCAGGCCGTTGATGCCGTTGATCTGGGTGGCGCGCTTCAGCGCGACCAGGTCGATCCAGCCGCAGCGGCGCGGGCGGCCAGTGCTGGCGCCGAATTCGTTGCCGACCTTGCGCAGGCGCTCGCCCATCTCGTCGTGCAGTTCGGTGGGGAACGGGCCGCTGCCGACGCGGGTGGCGTAGGCCTTGCAGATGCCCAGCACGTAGTCGATGTCGCGTGCGCCCACGCCGGTGCCGGCCAGCGCGCCGCCGATGGTGGTGTTGGACGAGGTGACGTAGGGATAGGTGCCGTGGTCGATGTCGAGCAGCGCGCCCTGGGCGCCCTCGTACAGGATGTTGCCGCCTTCGGCGCGCACGTCATGCAGGATGGTGGCGACGTCGTCGACCAGCGGGCGGATGTATTCGCCCCAGGCCAGCGCGTCGTCGAGAACCTTCTGGTAGTCGACCGGCTCGACCTTCAGCCACTGGGTGAGGATGAAGTTGTGGTAGTCGACCGCGGTCTTGATCAGTGCCGGCAGCTCGTGCGGGTACATCAGATCGGCCACGCGCACGCTGCGGCGGGCGACCTTGTCCTCGTAGGCCGGGCCGATGCCGCGGCCGGTGGTGCCGATGGCCTTGCCGCCGGCGGCGATCTCGCGCGCTTTGTCCACCGCGATGTGGTACGGCATGATCAGCGGCGTGGCCGGGCTGATCTTGAGGCGCGAGCGCACTTCGACGCCGTTGGCCTCGAGCTCGGCGATTTCCTGGATCAGCGCCTCGGGGGACAGCACCACGCCGTTGCCGATCAGGCACAGCGCGTCGTCGCGCAGGATGCCCGAGGGGATCAGGTGCAGCACGGTCTTCTTGCCCTTGATCACCAGCGTGTGACCGGCGTTGTGGCCGCCCTGGAAGCGCGCCACCGCACTGACCCGCTCGGTCAGCAGGTCGACGATCTTGCCCTTGCCTTCGTCGCCCCACTGGGCTCCGAGGATGACTACTGACTTGCCCATTGCATTACTCCGGGAGGTTTCGATCAGGTTTTGCGCCGCCGGGATGGGCCGCGCGTATCAATGAAAAATCTGCAGCAGCACCGGTGCGGTCACTTGCATGACCGATCCGCGACCGGCCGTCCCTGGCCGGGCTCAGAGGCTGAAAAACTCAGCGCTTGGAGCTGGACTGTTCGAAGTAGCGCAGGAACTCGTCGTCGGGCTTCAGGATCATCACGCCCTTGCCGTCCTCGAACGAACTGCGGTACGCCGACAGGCTGCGGTAGAAGCTGAAGAACTCCGGGTCCTGGTTGTAGGCCTGCGCGTAGATGGTGGCCGCCTGGGCGTCGCCTTCGCCGCGGACCTTGGCCGCATCGCGCTGGGCATCGGCGCGCAGCACCTGGCCCTGGCGGTCGGCGTCGGCCTGGATCGTCTCGGCCGATTCCTGGCCGGTGAAGCGCAGTTCGTTGGCCAGCTGCAGGCGCTCGGCACGCATGCGCTTGTACACCGATTCGCTGACCTCGTTGGGCAGGTCGATGCGCTTGATGCGCACGTCGACCACGGCGATGCCGAGGTTCTTGCGCGCCGACGCGTCGGTCTGGGCGCGCACGCGCTCGGTGATGTCCTTGCGGCCGCCGGAGATCAGGTCGGGCAAGGTGCGGGCGTTGAACTCGAAGCGCAGCGCGTCCTTCACGATCGGGGTCAGCCGCTGTGCGGCCTGCAGCTGGTCGCCGCCGGTGGCGCGGTAGTAGGCGGCGTTGTCGGCGACGCGCCACTTCACGTAGAAGTCGACGTTGACGCTCTTCTTCTCGGAGGTGAAGTAACGCTCCGGCGGCGCGTCCAGCGACAGGATGCGCTTGTCGAAGTTCATCACCTGCTGGATCACCGGCAGCTTGAAATGCAGGCCGGGCTGGTAGTCGGTGCGCACGATGCGGCCGAACTGCAGCAACAGGGCGCTGTGCCCCTCGCTGACCACGAACATGCTGTTGATGCCGAGCAGGGCGATCAGCACGGCTAGGACGATGGAGCCCATCTTCATCATGGCTGCGCCCCCTTGCTGGCCGCATCGCCGGTGGCGGGTGCGACCACCGTGCCCACCACCGCCGAGTCGGGCGACGTGGTCGTGGCGCCGCCCTGCAGCGTCGGCAGGTTGATGATGTTGCGACCGCCGGAGCCGTCGATCACCTTCGGGTTCTTCGCCATCACCTGTTCCATCGTTTCCAGCCACAGCCGCTTGCGGGTCACTTCCGGCGCGGCCTTGTATTCCTTCAGCAGCAGGTCGAAGCGCGCCGCGTCACCCTGGGCGCGGGCGATGCGCTCGGCCTTGTAGCCGGCCGCTTCGGCCGCGATGCGGGCGGCGTCGCCGCGGGCCACCGGCACCACCTTGCTGGCGTAGGCCAGGGCGCCGTTCTCGATGCTCTGCTTGTCTTCGCGGGCGTTGTTGACGTCGTCGAAGGCGTCCTTCACCTCGTTCGGCGGCGCCACGTTCTGGAAGCTGACCTCGGTGACGCGCAGGCCGGAGTCGTAGCTGTCCAGCGTCTTCTGCAGCGCCTGCTGCGCCTGGGCGACCAGGCTGGCGCCGGCGGCCGACAGGATCTGGTCCATGTCGCTGCCGCCGATCACCGAGCGCACGGCGGCCTCGGCCGCGGCGCTGATGGTGCCGTCGGGATCGTTCAGCGAGAACAGGTATTTGCGCGAGTCGTCCACCTGGTACTGCACGGTGAAGTCGATCGTGATGATGTTCTCGTCGCGGGTCAGCATGGCCACCTTGTCGGTCACCGAGCGGATGCGGGTGGCCTCGACCTTGTTCACCGACTCGATCGGCTGCGGCAGCTTCAGGTGGAAGCCCGGCGCCAGGGTGCGCGAATACTGGCCGAACCGCAGCACCACGCCCTGCTGGCGCGCGCCGATGATGGTGTAGCTGCTGAACAGCAGGCCGACCACCAGCAGCACCACGACGCCGGTGAGGATGCTGCCCGGCCCCTGCCCCATCTTGCCGACGCGGTTCCGGGCCTTGTTCAGCAGGTCATCCACCGGCGACTTGCCGCCCTGGCGATTCCTGTTCCACGGATCTTTTTGCCCGTTGTTGCCGGGTTCATTCCATGCCACGAGTCGGTCTCCTTTGGGGACGTCCGGGGGCCGGCAACCACGGTCGAAACACGTGTTGCACCGGGTTGCATTGAGATTCAGCCGAGGCTGTCGAAAATCCTGTGCGAGCCGCCCTTCGCGGCCGCGCAAACATCGGGGATTCTATCAGAGCGCGCCTGCCGCCGCGCGCCGGGAACGGCGTCATTCCGCCACGGCCAGCAGCTCCTGCAGCAGTTTCGCCTCGACCGGATCGCCGCCGCCAAGCGGGGCGATGACACTGCGCGGGGCGTCGATGTGCAGCTGCCAGCCATGTTCGTCGATCGACTCGCCGCTGATCGCGCCCGCCGCCTTGAGCCGGGCGTGCAGGCGCCCGGCCGACAGCGGCAGGTGCAGCGGCGAGCGCACCCGCTCGCCGCCCAGCAGCTCGCCCAGCGCCTGGCGCAGCAGGTCGAGGCCGACGCCGGTGGCGGCGGACAACCAGACCCGCACCGGCTTGCCGCTGGCATCGCGTTCGATCCGCGGCTCGGCGCCGGCCAGGTCGATCTTGTTCATCACCCGCAGTTGCGGCACGTCACCAGCGTCGATTTCCTCCAGCACGTTGTCGACCACCCGATGCAGCCGCTCGCGCTCCTCGTCGGCGGCGTCGCTGACGTGCAGCAGCAGATCGGCGTCGCGAGCCTCGGCCAGGGTGGCGCGGAAGGCGGCCACCAGGTCATGCGGCAACTCGCGGATGAAGCCCACCGTGTCCGCGATCACCGCAGGTCCGCAGCTGAGGTCCTCCAGCTTGCGCACGGTCGGGTCGAGCGTGGCGAACAGCAGGTCGGCGGCGAACACGTCGCCGGTGGTCAGTGCGTTGAACAGGGTCGACTTGCCGGCGTTGGTGTAACCGACCAGGGCCACCCGCGGCACCGTGTTGCGCATGCGCGCACGGCGCTGCTGGCCGCGCTGGACCTGGACCTTTTCCAGGCGTTTGGTGAGCTGCTTGACCCTCTCGCCGAGCAGGCGGCGGTCGGTTTCCAGCTGGGTTTCGCCGGGACCGCGGTTGCCGATGGCGCCGCCGCGCTGGGCGTCCAGATGGGTCCAGCCACGCACCAGGCGGGTGGCCAGGTGCTTGAGCTGGGCCAGTTCCACTTCCAGCTTGCCTTCGTGCGAACGGGCGCGCTGGGCGAAGATGTCGAGGATCAGCCCGGCGCGGTCGACCACGCGCACGCCCAGGTGCTTTTCGAGGTTGCGCTCCTGCACCGGGGTCAGCAGGTGGTCGACCAGCACCAGGTCGGCGTCCAGCGCACGCGCCGCCTCGGCGACCTCGTTGGCCTTGCCGCTGCCGATGTAGTAACGGGGGTTGGGATCTTCGACGCGGGCGCTGATCACGGCGAGCACCTCGGCGCCGGCGGACTTCACCAGTTCGGCGAACTCCTCCGCACGGCGTGCCGTGTCGCCCTCGCCACGCGAATGCGGCAGGACGAGGACGGCACGATCGCCTTTCTTTTGACGGTCAAACACGAGTGGGCGTGATCCTTCGGGAGCAAACCTTCTTCATGCGGGCTGACCGCCGCGGTATCAAGCGTCAGCGTCGGCACCGCCCGAGGCATCTGCCGGATGGTCGTGGCCATCGTGGCCGTCATGACCATTGCCGATGCGCACGTTGCGACTGGGCACCACGGTGGAGATGGCGTGCTTGTAGACCATCTGGCTGACCTGGTTGCGCAGCAGCACCACGAACTGGTCGAACGACTCGACGGTCCCCTGCAGCTTGATGCCGTTGACCAGATAGATGGCCACTGGCACCCGTTCGCGCCGCAGCGCATTCAAAAATGGATCCTGCAACGATTGCCCCTTGGACATTTCTTGTTCTCCCCTTGCACCAAACAGACCGGAGAAAAAACGCCAGTGGCGCCCCGGCCCAACATGACTCGATGTTAACTGCTTTCAAATGCTTGATGAAAGAAGATTTTTGCGCCCCGCAAGTGCGTGCCGTCACATTGGCGGCACGGATTCTCCCGGGCTGTCGACAAACAGCTGCACCGCGCCGGCAACGCGCGTCGCCATGCCGGCCTGATCGGGCTCGAACAGGCGTGCGCCGTAGTCGCTGCGCAGCCAGGTGATCTGGCGCTTGGCCAGCTGGCGGGTGGCGAAGATGGCCCGGTCGCGGAACTCTGCGGCGTTGCTGCGGCCATCCAGGTGTTCCCACGCCTGCCGATAGCCGACGGCGCGGATCGCCGGCAGGTCGGCATCGAGATCGCCCCGGGCACGCAACGCGCGCACCTCGTCGAGGAAGCCATCGGCCAGCATGTCGTCGAAACGGTGCGCAATGCGCTGGTGCAGCCGCTGCCGATCGGCCGGCAGCAGGGCGATCTTCAGCACCCGCCACGGGAACACCGCGCCCGCCCCGCCCCGCTGCAACTCGGACAATGGACGGCCGGTCAGCTCGAACACTTCCAGCGCACGCTGTAGGCGCTGCGTGTCGTTGCTGTCGATGCGGCTCGCCGCGACCGGATCGACCTGGGCCAGCCGCGCATGCAGCGCCGGCCAGCCGGACTGCGCCGCCTCGGCGCCCAGCCGCGCCCGCGTGGCCGGGTCGGCCTCGGGCAGGTCGGACAGGCCCGACTGCAACGCGCGGAAATACAGCCCGGTGCCGCCGACCAGCAGGGGCACCCGGCCCTGCGCGCTGATCCGCTCCATCACCGGCACCGCATCGGCGCGAAAATCCGCGGCCGAGTACGGCTGGGCGGGATCACGGATGTCGACCAGTGCGTGGGGGTGGCGCGCCAGCGTCGCCGGGTCGGGCTTGGCCGTGCCGATATCCATGCCGCGGTAGACCAGGGCCGAATCGACGCTGACCAGATCCAGCGGGAAACGCTCGCTCAGTTCGCACGCCAGCGCAGTCTTGCCGGAGGCGGTGGGGCCCATCAGGAAGATGGCGAGGGGGCGGTGATCGACGGGCATGGCGCTAGTTTAGAGGTTGCCGCAACGCAAAGGCCCGCGTCGATGACGCGGGCCCGGTACTTGCGCAAACCAGCGGGTTACTTCGCCGGCACGCCCATTTCCTTCAGCAGGTTGTCGGCGTGGTCGAGGTGGTGCATCACCCACAGCATGTAGCGCACGTCGACCTGGATCGAGCGGTTGAGCTCGGGATTGAACAGCCAGTCACCGCTCACCGATTCCCAGTTGCCGTCGAACGCCAGGCCGACCAGCTGGCCGTTCGCGTCCATCGCCGGCGAACCGGAGTTGCCGCCGGTGATGTCCAGGTCGGCCAGGAAGTTGACCGGCAGCGTGCCCAGCTTCGGCGAGGCATAGCTGTCGAACGCCTTGGCCTTGATCGCATCGAGCTCGGCCTTCGGCGCGTCGAACGGTTCGGCGCCGGTGTACTTCTCGACGATGCCCTGGGCGGTGGTGAACGGCGCGTAGCTGACGCCATCACGGGGCGCCACGCCCTGCACGTTGCCGAAGGTGACCCGCAGCGAGCTGTTCGCATCCGGGTAGACCGGCAGCTTCTGCGAATCCTTCCACGCGATCATCGCCTGCATGTAGCGCGGGCGCAGCTTGCTCATCTCGCCGTCGCGGGCATCACCTTCGTCTTCCAGCGCCTTCAGCTGCGGCTGCACCGCGCGGGCGAGCTTGAGCATGCTGTCGCTGCTGGCGTCGATCGCCTTGCTGTCTGCAGCGAACCACTTCATGCGCTCGTCGACATTGCCGAGCTTGCTGCCGGCATACAGCGCGGCAACCTTCTGCCTGAGCTGGGCTTCGGTCTTCGCACCACCCAGCCAGGCGTCGAGCGCAGGCAGACGCTGCGCCTGCGGCAAGGCCACGTAGCGCGTGAGGCCGTAGACCATGAACTGCTGGTCGACGCCCGGATCGTAGCGGCGATCCATCTGCTTCAGGCCGCCTTCGATGCGCACCCAGTCGCGCTGCTGGTAACCGGCATCGCGTTCGAGGTCGGCCTTCGGCCGCTCCTTCGCCAGATGGGTCAGGCGCACCGCCGTGCTGAACAGCGACGCGCGGGTCACCAGGCCGATGGCCAGGTCGCGATCGCGGGTGGCCTGGTTGGCGGCGATCTGCTGGCGCAGCTTGCCGATGTCCGCCGCCAGCGCGGCGTTTTCCGCCCCGCCCTGCTGCTTCAGCCAGGTTTCCAGCGCCGCCTCCTGGTTGCGCTTGACCTCGACCGCGTCGGCACGACGCAGGCCTTCGAGCTGGCCGCCGAAGTTCTTCAGGTAGTTGTTGAGGCCGGCGACCATGCTGGCGTACTTCACCGCCACCTTGGGGTCAGCCTTGCCGGCAGTATTGATGATGTCCAGCGTGTCCTCGTAGACCTTGATCTGCGTCGGGTACATCCAGTCGATCGAGCTCTGCACCTCGTCGGCGAGGCGGTAGCGGTTGGTGCGGCCGGGGTAGCCGGCCACCATCACGTAGTCGCCCGCTTCCACGCCCTGCGGGTTCACCTTGAGCACGTGCCTGGGCTGATACGGCACGTTGTCCTTCGAGAAGGCGGCCGACTTGCCGTCCTTCGAGACGTAGGCGCGCAGGTAACCGAAGTCGCCGGTGTGGCGCGGCCACATCCAGTTGTCGACGTCGCCGCCGAACTTGCCGATGGAATCCGGCGGCGCGTAGACCAGGCGCACGTCCTTGATCTCCAGCTGCCTGATCAACTGGTAGCTGTAGCCGCCGTGGAAGGTGTAAACGTCGCAGCGGTAGCCTTCGCTTTCGCAGGCCTGGACCTGTTCCTTGATCGCCAGCTCGATCGCCTTGTAGCGCTCGGCGCCGCTCATCGCATCGGTGAGATTCGCATTGACCTGCTTCGTGACGTCACGGATTTCCTCGGTGACGAAGATCCTCGAGGTGGGGCCGGCGGAGAGTTCGTCGGCTTGCGTCTTCGCCAGGAAACCCTTCTCGATCAGGTTGTTTTCCGGCGTGGAGTTCAGCTGCAGCGCGCCGTAGACGCAGTGATGGTTGCTCACCACCAGGCCTTGGGGCGAGACGAAGGAAGCGGTGCAGCCGCCCAGGCTCACGATCGCACCCATCGGATAGGCGGTCAGATCGGTCAGGCTGGCCGGGTCCAGCTTCAGTCCATGCTGTTTCAGCGTGGCGGCGATTTTCGGCAACTGGGCGGGCTGCCACATGCCTTCGACGGCACGGGCGGTACCGGCAAGACCGGCGGTCAGCGCGGCAGCAAGCAGGACACGACGCATGGAGCACTCCTCGGAGAAAGGGGGAAAGGGGGCCGAATCGCATTTTCTTGCGATTCGGCCGACCTTTATGCCGCAAACCCGTCGCCCACCGGTAGTGACTTTCGGCAGGGTGGGACCGCCTGTCACAGCCCGTCCCGTCGCGCCGCTGCCTTCGGGGCTGCCTGCGATCGCTCTATAATTGCCGCTTCCCTGCCCGCCGCGCGGGCCAACCGATGGATTCCCCATGTCGCAGACGATGAAAGCCCTGGTCAAGCGCAAGCCCGAACAGGGCATCTGGATGGAAGAGGTGCCGATGCCCGTGGTCGGCCCCAACGAAGTGCTGATCAAGATCGAGAAGACCGCGATCTGCGGCACCGACCTGCACATCTACAAGTGGGACGAGTGGAGCCAGCGCACGATCAAGCCCGGCCTCACCATCGGCCATGAGTTCGTGGGGCGCATCGCCGAGATCGGCCCGGGCGTGACCGGCTACAAGGTCGGTGATCGCGTCTCCGCCGAAGGCCACATTGTCTGCGGCCACTGCCGCAATTGCCGTGGCGGCCGCCCGCACCTGTGCCCGAACACCATCGGCATCGGCGTGAATCGCAACGGCGCGTTCGCCGAATACATGAGCATGCCGGCGTCCAACCTGTGGCCCATCCCGGACCAGATCCCGTCTGAGCTGGCCGCGTTCTTCGATCCGTACGGCAACGCGGCGCACTGCGCGCTGGAATTCGACATGATCGGCGAGGACGTGCTGATCACCGGCGCCGGCCCGATCGGCATCATCGCCGCCGGCATCGCCAAGCACATCGGCGCGCGCAACGTGGTGGTCACCGACGTCAACGACTACCGCCTGAAGCTGGCTGCCGACATGGGTGCCACCCGCGTGGTCAACGTCACCAACCAATCGCTCAAGGACGTGATGAAGGACCTGCACATGGAGGGCTTCGACGTGGGCCTGGAAATGAGCGGCAACCCGCGCGCGTTCAACGACATGCTCGAATGCATGTACCACGGCGGCAAGGTCGCCATGCTCGGCATCATGCCGCGCGGCGCCGGCATCGACTGGGACAAGGTGATCTTCAAGGGCCTCACCCTGCAGGGCATCTATGGCCGGAAGATGTACGAGACCTGGTACAAGATGACCCAGATGGTGCTGACCGGCTTCCCGCTGCAGAAGGTGCTGACCCACCAGATCCACATCGACGACTTCCAGAAGGGCTTCGACCTGATGGACGCCGGCAGCTGCGGCAAGGTCGTCTGTTCCTGGCATTGAGCTTCGGGAGGGCCGCCAGTCGGCCGTCCCGAAACCCCGGGGCATGACCGCTCGCGACCAGACTGAAAGTCGCGGGCGGCATCCCCTGCAAATCGCGGTCGCGGTAGATTTCGTCATCGGCCCTCCCGCGTCGAACGCGTCGGGTCGGATCAAGCCATTCAGTGTCTTCGGGGGGTCGGTATGTCCGGGTCGAGCTTGTCGCGGCTGCGTACCTCCCTGCGTGCAGCGTGGGATTCCGCACGAACGCGTGCACGGCAGCTGAGCCACTCGTCCCGCGCTCGCCGCATCGCCGCCATCCTCGCGGCCGTGCTGCTGGTCTACGCCCTGCTCGGCTTTCTTGCCGTTCCGCCGCTGCTGCGCAGCTACCTGCAGCACCATTCCGCGGAGGTGCTGGGTCGGCCGCTGAGTCTCGGCCAGGTGCGCTTCAATCCATTCACGCTGAACCTGCGGTTCGGCAAGCTGCACCTTCCCGAGACAGACGGACAAACCCCGTTCGTCGACATCGACCAGCTCACGCTCAACGCCTCGTGGAGCTCGCTGTTCCGCCTGGCTCCGGTACTGGACGAACTGCGCCTGGATCAGCCTCGGATCGCCATCACGCGAGGCAGGAACCAGCGCTTCAACTTCAGCGACCTGATCGAGCGCTTCACTGCCAAGCCGGCGCCGCCGGACAGCCAGCCGGCGCGTTTCTCGCTGTCCAACATCAGCGTCCATGGCGGCGACGTCCGCTTCGACGACCGCCTGCTGGGCGCGCGGCATCACGTCGAGAAGCTCGAACTGGGCATCCCGTTCCTGGCCAACCTGCCCAGCTCCACCGACATCTTCGTGCAGCCACTGCTGGCCATGACGGTGGACGGCAGTCCGCTGCGCATCGACGGCCAGACCAAGCCGTTCGCCAGCAGCCGAGAGTCGACCATCGGCTTCCAGCTCGACCGGCTCGACCTGCCGCGCTACCTGGGCTACGTACCGGCGACGATGCCGGTGGCCATTCCCGAGGGCCTGCTCAGCGGCAAGCTGTCCCTGCACTTCGTGCAGACGCAGCCGACGCCGCAGCTGCAACTCACCGGCAAGCTGCAAGTTGACGACCTCGCTCTCGACAGCAGCCGGGGCGAACCCATCGCCAAGCTGGGACACGGCAACTTCGAACTGACCGACGTGCAACCGCTGGCCTCACGCTACCATTTCGGCGCAATGCGGCTGGAACGGGCCGCGTTGTTCTACACCCGGCGTGCCGAGGGCCACGACAACTTCGACACGCTGATGTCACCTGCGGCCAGCAAGGCTGACAAGGCGCCGCCGACCGACCTGCGCATCAGCGCGCTCACGCTGCAGGACAGCGCGCTCACCTACGCCGACGCCAGCCAGGCCAAGCTGCAGCTGACCCGGCTGCAGGGCAGCCTGCTCGGCCTGGGCACGCTCGCCGGGCCGGCCGCCAAGCTCGAGCTGAGCGGCCGGCTCGCCGGCGGCAGCCTCGGCGCACGCGGCGACGTCGACCTCGCCGCCAGCCACTATGCCGGTGCACTCGAACTGAAACAGGTGTCGCTCGTGCCGCTGCAGGCGCTGGCCGCATCCGCCACGGCGGCGCGCATCGCGAAAGGCCGGCTCGACGCCAGCGGCCAGCTGCGACTGGACTGGGGCAAGGCATCCAACCTGCACATCGAACCGGCCCAACTCGGCATCAGCGACTTCGCGCTGGAGCCGCAGGCCAGCGGGCTGGCGACCCCGGTGGCATGGCGCCAACTGGATGCCGGTATCACCCGGCTCGATCTGGCCACCCGCAACGCGCAACTGGGCAAGGTCACGGCGAACGGCCTGCAGGTCGACGCCGTGCGCGAGCGCGACGACCGGATCAACCTGACCAGCCTGTTTGCCGGCAAGCACTCCGTACCCACTAGCGGTGACGAAGGTCCGGCCTGGCGCTGGAGCATCGCCCATCTTGGCGTCGAACAGGGCTCGCTGCGCCTCACCGATCGCAGCATCAATGGCGCCAGGCCGACGCCGCTGCTCATCGAGGCGCTCAACGGCAATGTCGAAGCGCTCAGCGACAAGCTCGACCAGCCACGTCGGATCAAGCTGGAGGGTCGCATCGGCAGAGGCAATTTCGCCGCCGCCGGCACGCTGCAACCGCTGCCCGCAGTCGCCGAACTGCAGCTGATCACCAAACGACTGGACATCGCCGGTTTCGTACCCTACGCCAGCGTGCCGCTGAACGTGGATGTCACCAGCGCCCGTCTCAGCAGCGACGGCAGACTGCATTACGACGGCCGCCACTCCGAGCCACGTTTCGACTACATGGGCGACGCCGCGTTCGAGCGCGTGCGCATGCAGGACAAGGTCACCGGCGACGACTTCATGCGCTGGCGTTCGCTGCGCGGCTCGCGCATCGACCTGCGCTACGGCAGCGGCACGCCGCGCGTGCATCTGGGCGCTCTGGTGCTGGATGCGTTCTACGCGCGCGTCATCGTCAACAGCAACGGGCGCCTGAACCTGTCCGACGTGATCGCCAACGGCGAGCAGGCCCCGGTGTCGGTGACCCGCGCCGCGAGCAACACGCCGGCGGCGCCGCAACCGGCGTCCAGTGCAGCCTCGGCGCCCGCCGCCGACATCCGCATCGGCGAGGTTACCCTGGCCAATGGCCAGCTCAACTACACCGACAACTTCATCAAGCCGAACTACACCGCCAACCTCACCAGCCTCGGCGGCAGGATCGGCGCGTTTGGCACCACCGCCGGCGAGCCGCCCGCCGAACTCGTGGCGCAGGCGAAACTGGACGATGCCTCGCCGGTCGACATCAGTGGCAGCATCAACCCGCTGCTGCCGGTGGCCTTCCTCGACATCAAGGGCAAGGCGACCGACATCGAACTGACCCGGCTCAGCACCTATTCCGGCAAATACACCGGCTACCCCATCACCAGGGGCAAGCTGACCGCCGACGTGCACTACCTGCTGGACCAGGGCAGGCTCAACGCGGACAACCACCTCTTCATCACCCAGCTGACCTTCGGCGAGCGCGCGAACAGCCCCGGCGTGTCGCACCTGCCGGTGAAGCTGGCGGTGGCACTGCTGAAGGATTCCCAGGGCAATATCGACGTGAACGTGCCGGTATCCGGTTCGCTGGATGATCCGCAGTTCAGCCTCGGCGGCATGATCATGCGCGCCTTCGGCAACCTCATCGCCAAGGCAGCCACCGCACCGTTCCGCCTGCTCGCCGCCGCGTTCGGTGGTGGCCACGAGGATCTTGGTCATGTCGAGTTCGCCCCCGGCTCGGCGGTGCTGGATGCCCCCGCTAGGGAGCGCCTGGGACAGATCGTGCAGATGCTCAGCCGCAAGCCCGCGCTCACCCTGGACATCAGCGGCCGGGTGGATCCGTCGCTGGACGAAGCCGGTTTGCGCAAGGTGACCGTGGATGACCAGATCCGCCGCGAGAAGCTGGCCAGGGAGTCAGGTGACGATGTCGCCGCAGACGCCTCGGCGGCGGTGCTGGCGGAGGTGACCGTGACGCCGGACGAATACGAACACTATCTGCGGCGCGCCTATCGGCACGCCGACTTCGAAAAGCCCAGGAACATCCTCGGGCTCAGCAAGTCGTTGGAACCGGACGAGATGCGCAGCCTGCTGGAAACCCACGTGAACACGGACGCCGCCGCGATGCGCGCACTGGCCGCGCGCCGCGCCGCCGCCGTGCAGGACTGGCTGCATGGCAAGCTGGACGACAAGCGGGTCGCGATCAAGCCGCCCCGACTCGACGCCAAGGGCATCGACGACAAGGGCAAGACCACTCGCGCGGACTTCGGCCTGCATTGATCGCCGCGCAGTACATACGCATGCGCAGCGAACACCTGGCGCCCTACAATAGCGCTTTGTCCAACGGCCGGAATTCACCATGAGCTACTCAGCCAAGGCGCGCTACGCCAGCGAACTCGAATCCATCCGCGAGCAGGGCCTGTTCAAGGCCGAACGCATCATCACCTCGCCGCAGTCCGCCGAGATCGAGCTGGAAGGCGGCCGCAAGGTACTGAACTTCTGCGCCAACAACTATCTGGGCCTGGCCGATCACCCCGAAGTGATCGCCGCCGCCAAGGACGCGCTGGATACGCACGGCTTCGGCATGGCCAGCGTGCGCTTCATCTGCGGCACGCAGGACCTGCACAAGCAGCTGGAAGCGAAGATCGCGGCCTTCTTCGGCACCGAGGACACCATCCTCTACGCCGCCTGCTTCGACGCCAACGGCGGCCTGTTCGAACCGCTGCTGGGCGAAGAGGACGCGGTGATCTCCGATGCGCTCAACCACGCCTCGATCATCGATGGCATCCGCCTGTGCAAGGCCAAGCGCTTCCGCTACGCCAACAGTGACATGGCCGACCTGGAGAGGCAGCTGCAGGCCGCCGACGCGGCCGGCGCGCGCACCAAGCTGATCACCACCGACGGCTCGTTCTCGATGGACGGCTTCATCGCCAGGCTCGACGAGATCACCGCGCTGGCCGCGAAATACGATGCGATGGTGCATATCGACGAATGCCATTGCACCGGCTTCCTCGGCGACACCGGTCGCGGTGCGGCCGAGGTCAACGGCGTGATGGACAGGATCGACATCTTCACCGGCACTTTGGGCAAGGCGCTGGGTGGCGCCCTGGGCGGCTTCACCACCGGCCGCAAGGAAGTGATCGAGCTGCTGCGCCAGCGCTCGCGCCCTTACCTGTTCTCCAACTCGCTGCCGCCGCACGTGGTCGCCGCCGCGATCAAGGTGTTCGACATGCTGGCCAGCGCCGGCGACCTGCGCGAACAGCTCAAGGAGAACACCCGCTACTTCCGCGAGCAGATGACCGCGGCGGGATTCGACATCAAGCCCGGCGTGCATCCGATCGTGCCGGTGATGATCTACGACGCACCGAAGGCCCAGGCGATGGCCACGGCCTTGCTGGAGGAAGGCATCTACGTCACCGGCTTCTTCTACCCGGTGGTGCCGCAGGGCCAGGCGCGCATCCGCACGCAGATGAGCGCGGCGCATACCCGCGAACACCTCGACCGGGCGATAGCCGCGTTCACCAGGGTGGGACGAAAGCTGGGCGTGATCGCGGGCTGATTCCGCGCACAGCCAGGGCATCGCCGCCGGCGGTGCCTTATGACTGGGTGACGAGGGCTCGCACTTCGTCCTGGTCGAGTCGCCGCCACTGGCCTTTCGCCAACTCGCCCAGGGCAAGTGGGCCAATCGCCACCCGGATCAGTCGCAAGACATCGAAACCCAGGGCAGCCAGCAACCGGCGGATATGCCGGTTGCGCCCTTCGTCGAGCACCACTTCCAGCCACGCATTCTTCTCGCCCACGCGCAGCAGCGTGGCCTTGCGCGCCTTCAGCCGATCACCTGCATCCTCGACGCCAGCCAGCATCGCCTGCAGCACCGCGGCATCAGGCTGGCCCGCCACCTGCACGTGGTAGGTCTTCTCCAGGTGCGTCGCCGGATCGGTGATGCCCGCGGCCCAGGTGGTGTCGTTGCTCAGCAACAGCAACCCCTCGCTGGCCTTGTCCAGACGACCGACCGGCCCCAGCCACGGCAGGCCGGCTGCGGCCAGGGCGGTATACACCGTCGCCCTGCCGTGTTCGTCGGCCGCACTGACCACGATGCCGCGCGGCTTGTTGAAAACCACGTAGACGCTTTCACTTCGCTGCACTGGCTGGCCATCGACCGCAAGACGATGCCGGTCGATCAGGGTCGGCTGATGGGGATCGCGAACCACGCGGCCATCCACGCTGACCCGACCGGCGCGAATCCACTGCTCGGCCTGGCTGCGCGAACAGGCACCCAGTTTTGACAGCACACGAGCCAGACCATGCCGCGGCGACTGCGCGGATGGCGTCGCTGCGGCTGCACGACGGAAAGAAGGAGGGCGGGGCATCGCGCTAGCGTATAAGGCCGCGCCGTGATGCGCCAACCCGACTCGTGCCCGTTTGAGGCAGGCAGACAAAAAAAACCCGGCCGAAGCCGGGTTTTTTCCGATTTACCGCGGTTCGATTACTGCTGAACCTGCAGTTCCGTACGACGGTTCTGCGCGCGACCGGCGTCGGTGTCGTTGTCACCGATCGGGTTGCTTTCGCCGTGACCGATCGGGCCTTCCAGACGGCTGGCATCGATGCCGTGGCTGGTCAGGTAGTTGTAGACGATCGAGGCGCGACGCTCGGACAGGCTCTGGTTGTACTCGTCGGTACCCTTCGAGTCGGTGTAACCGGCAACCGTCACCTTGACCTGCGGGTAACGCTGCAGGGTATCGACGGCCTGGTTCAGCACCGCGATGGAGTCGGCGCTCGGCTCGGCCAGCGACTTCGAGATGTCCGTCTCACCCTTCTTCGGGCGGTCAAACTTGAAGTTCACGCCACGCAGGTCGATCACGACCTTCTGCGCGCAACCATCAGGTCCGACGATCGTGCCAGCGGCGGTGGCCGGGCACTTGTCTTCGCAGTCGTTCACGCCATCGCTGTCGCTGTCCATCGTCGAGCAGTCAGCCGGCGGCGGGGTGGCGGCGACCGGAGCAGCCGGAGCAGCCGCCGGGGCGCCGAAGCGCGAAACGATGCTGAGGCCCAGGAACCAGTCACCGTAGCCATCCATGGTCGGCTGGCTGTCGTTGTCCCAGTCGTAACGGTAGCCGGCTTCCACGCGGAAGTCGGAGCTGTCGTCGATGGTCTTGGACAGACCGCCACCCAGCTCGGCCGCCGGAGCCCAGCCGCTGCCATGCACGCCATGATGATTGCTGCCCATCACGCCAGCCAGCAGGTACGGACGCCAGGCGTTCCAGTCACCCGCGTAGAAGCGCACCGCGGCGCCGACGCTGTTGTTGGACCAGCTGCCGATACCGTCAGCATCACGCTTGGTGCGATCGATGAAGATGTCCAGCGAGGTGTTGGAGGAAATGAAACGGCCAACGCCCAGACCGTAATAGACCTGACGGCTGTTGGTGTTGCGGTCGGTATCGTTGTAGTAACCGCCGACCGTGGGGGCGATGTACCAGCGGCCGTCGTAGGACGGCGAGGTCATCGAGCTGGAGGTGTCGGCCGGAGCGGCTGCGTCCTGCGCATGAACGGCACCTACGCCGCCCAGGGCCAGCGCGATCAGAAAATACAAGCCCTTACGTTTCATCAGGTGTCTCCTCAATTATTAGAATTTCGCGTCCGTTCAACCCTGACCGGAACTCCCGCATCAGACTGAACTACGTCACTCAGAGCTTTTAAAGCCCCTGCTTGGCGTTTATGCGACAAGCGGTGGGGATTGTAGCAAAAGCGTTAAGCCGTGATCGAATTAACACTATTCAAAACAACTACCGGTGAGGTTTCATTCAGGAAAGTCGGTTTTGCAAGGAATACGGCCCTGCTTGAAACACGGAAACGCAGGGACGAAGTAATGCCCTTTTCGGCGCTCGACCCTGTGTTAATTTTCCACTCACGTCGTCTTTACAACGTGAAGAGCCCGAGGAAGTGATGCAGCGGCATCGCATCCAGCCCTGCGGGGTCCCGGGTGGCCGCCATGATGGCCTTGACCTTGTGGGCGGGCATGTGGCCCCGCATGGCGGCCTCGAATTTCTGCAGCAGTACCGGAATGCCCTCGGCGCGACGCTTGCGATGGCCGATGGGGTAATCGATCGAAACCTTTTCCGTGCTGCTGCCGTCCTTGAAGAACACCTGAACCGAATTGCCGATATAGCGCTTGGCCGGGTCGAAGTAGTCCCGGGTGAATTGCGGGTTTTCGACGACCGTCATCTTCTCGCGCAACGCATCGATGCGCGGATCGGCGGCGATGTCGTCGTTGTAGTCGCTGGCCAACAGTCGACCGTGGATCAACGGCACGGCCACCATGTACTGGATGCAGTGATCGCGATCGGCGTAATTCGCCAGCGGACCGGTCTTGTCGATGATGCGGCAGCCGGCTTCCTGTGTCTCGATGGCGATCCTTTCGATCTGCTCGATCCGGCCAGCGGCCTGCGAATGCAGTTGCATGGCGCACTCCACCGCGGTCTGCGCATGGAATTCGGCCGGATAGCTGATCTTGAACAGCACGTTCTCCATCACGTAGCTGCCGAACGGGCGCTCGAACTCGAACGGCTTGCCGCCGAACGCCACGTCGTAGTAACCCCAGGTCTTCGCCGACAGTGCCGACGGGTAGCCCACCACGCCGCGGTAGACCGCATTGATGGCGTGGGTCACCGCGCGGCGGCACGCATCACCGGCGGCCCAGCTCTTGCGCGGCCCGGTGTTCGGCGCATGGCGATAGGTACGCAGCGCGCCGTTGTCGATCCAGCTGTGCGACAAGGCCGTTGTGACTTGTTCCCTGCTCCCGCCAAGCATCGCGGTGGCCACGGCGGTCGACGCCAGCCGCACCAGGATCACGTGGTCCTGACCCACCTGGTTGAAACTGTTCAGCAGTGCGTAGCAGCCCTGGATTTCATGGGCCTTGATCGCGTAACCCAAGACATCGCGTACGGTCAGTGACTGTCCACCTTCACGCTCGGCCTTGCGGCTCAGGTAGTCCGCCACGGCGAGGATCGCGCCGAGATTGTCCGAAGGATGCCCCCACTCCGCGGCCAGCCAGGTGTCGTTGAAATCCAGCCAGCGGATTTGCGTGCCGATCGCAAACGCCGCCTGCGCCGGGTCAAGCTCATGACTGGTCCCCGGGACGCGCGCACCACCCGGCAAGATGGCGCCAGGCACCAACGGCCCGAGATGCTTCACGCACTCGGGGAACTTCATCGCCATCATCGCCGTGGCCAGCGAGTCCAGCAGCATGTAGCGTGCGGTGTCGTACGCTTCGTGAGAGTCGATCTTGTAGTCGACGACATAGTTGGCGACCTCGACCATCGGCTGGTCGGGATCTGGACGCTTGGCGGAGCGGATGTCGTGCGTACTCATGAGTGCTGGTCTCCATGACGGCAGGAGTGCTGCCATTGTTCGAAATGAACCATCCGTGTCGCTTGACGCTTATCCTGTCAGAGGCCACCTGAGCATGTGGTGGCCCGAAGGGGAAACTTCCCCGCCCTGCGGAATCACGCTGCGGGCGCGCGCACCCAGCCTTCCATCAGCACGCGCGCGCTTCGGCTCATGATCGCCTTGGTGACGGTCCATGCACCATCAACCTGCGTTGCCTCCGCACCCACGCGCAAGGTGCCCGACGGATGACCGAAGCGCACGGCCTGTCGCTCACCACCACCTGCCGCAATGTTCACCAGCGTGCCCGGAATGGCCGCGGCGGTACCGATAGCCACCGCCGCCGTGCCCATCATGGCGTGGTGCAGCTTGCCCATCGACATCGCGCGCACGAGCAGATCGATGTCATCCGCCTTGACGGCCTTGCCGCTCGATGCGACGTAGTCGGCCGGCCTGGCGACAAATGCGACCTTGGGCGTGTGCTGCCGCGTGGCGATCTCGTCGGGTGACTTGATCAGACCCATGCGGAGCGCGCCATGGGCGCGAATGGCCTCGAACATCGCCAGAGCCGTGGCGTCGCCATTGATGGCCTCCTGCAGCTCCGTGCCGGTGTAGCCGATCGCGTCGGCTTGCACAAAAATCGTGGGGATGCCGGCGTTGATCATGGTCGCCTTGAGCGTACCGACACCCGGCACTTCCAGATCGTCCACCAGATGCCCGGTGGGAAACATGGCCCCGCCAGCGCCGTCTTCCTCGGCTGCCGGGTCCAGAAATTCCAACTGCACTTCGGCGGCAGGGAACGTCACGCCATCCAGCTCGAAGTCGCCGGTTTCCTGCACCGCGCCGTCGGTCATCGGCACATGGGCGATGATGGTCTTGCCGATGTTGGCCTGCCAGATGCGCACGGTGGCGATGCCGTCGCGCGGAACGCGCGCGTGATCCACCAGGCCGCCCGCGATGGCGAACGGACCGACCGCCGCCGAGAGGTTGCCACAGTTGCCGCTCCAGTCGACGAAGGCCTTGTCGATCGCCACCTGGCCGAACAGGTAGTCCACGTCGTGATACGGCCGGGTGCTGCTGGAGACGATCACCGCTTTGCTGGTGCTGGAGGTGGCGCCCCCCATGCCGTCGATCTGCTTGCCGTAGGGATCGGGGCTGCCGATCACGCGCTGCAGCAGCGCATCGCGCGCGGCGCCAGGCACCTGCGCGGTCTCGGGCAGGTCCTGCAGGCGGAAGAACACGCCCTTGCTGGTGCCGCCGCGCAGGTAGGTGGCGGGAATGCGGAGCTGGGGGAGCTGTGCCATGTATCCGTGATCCTGTGGTGACTGTGCCGCGCCGGCAATTCATGCAGGCGCAACTGCCAACCGCATGGTGATGCCTTGCGGCATCACCCGCGGAACAACGCGCGGTCAGGCCGCCTGCGAAGCCTCGATGAAGTCCTGTGCGAAGCGTTGCAGCACACCGCCCGCTTCGTAGATCAGCACTTCCTCGGCGGTGTCCAGGCGGCAGATCACCGGCACTTCGATGCGTTCACCATGCTTGCGGTGGATGACCAGAACCAGCTCCGCCAGGGGGCTGCGTACGCCGACGACGTCAAAGGTTTCGGTGCCATCGATGCCCAGCGTCTTGCGGTTGGTGCCCGGCTTAAATTCCAGTGGCAGCACACCCATGCCGATCAGGTTGGTGCGATGGATCCGCTCGAAGCCTTCAGCCGCGATCGCCTCCACGCCCGCCAGGCGCACGCCCTTCGCCGCCCAGTCACGCGACGAGCCCTGGCCGTAGTCCGCACCGGCGATGATGATCAGCGGCTGCTTGCGCTCCATGTAGGTTTCGATCGCCTCCCACATGCGCATGACCTTGCCTTCCGGCTCCACGCGGGCCAGCGAACCCTTCTTCAGTTCGCCATCGACCACCGCCATTTCATTCATCAGCGTGGGATTGGCGAAAGTGGCGCGCTGCGCGGTCAGGTGGTCGCCGCGATGGGTCGCGTACGAATTGAAGTCCTCTTCCGGCAGGCCCATCCTTGCGAGGTATTCGCCGGCGGCGCTGTTACGCATGATCGCGTTCGACGGCGACAGGTGGTCGGTGGTGATGTTGTCGCCAAGCACCGCCAGCGGACGCATGCCAGTGAGCGTGCGCTCACCCGCAAGGGCGCCCTCCCAATACGGCGGACAACGGATGTAGGTGCTCTGCGGGCGCCAGTCGTACAACGGCGCGGCGCGGGTGCCGGCGTGGCCGGTGCGCGCGAACATCGGCTCGTAGACCTTGCGGAACTGCTCCGGCTTCACGCTGGAGGAGACGATCGCGTCGATCTCTTCATCCGTGGGCCAGATGTCTTTCAGCGTCACCGGCTGGCCGTTGGCATCCAGACCGAGCACGTCCTTTTCTATGTCGAAACGGATGGTGCCGGCGATGGCATACGCGACCACCAGCGGCGGCGAAGCCAGGAAGGCCTGCTTGGCATACGGGTGGATGCGACCATCGAAGTTGCGGTTGCCCGACAGCACGGCGGTCGCGTAGAGATCGCGATCGATGATCTCCTGCTGGATCGCCGGATCGAGCGCGCCGGACATGCCGTTGCAGGTGGTGCACGCGAACGCGACGATACCGAAGCCGAGCTTCTCCAGCTCGGGCAGCAGGTTCGCTTCTTCAAGGTACAACTGCACCGCCTTGGAACCTGGTGCCAGCGAGCTCTTCACCCAGGGCTTGCGCGTGAGTCCGCGCGCATTGGCGTTGCGCGCCAGCAGCGCAGCCGCGATCACGTTGCGCGGGTTGCTGGTGTTGGTGCAGCTGGTGATGGCGGCAATGATCACCGCGCCATCAGGCATCTGGCCCGGTTGTTCTTCCCACTCGGCAGCGATGCCGCGCGCGGCGAGATCCGATGTCGGCAGGCGCTTGTGCGGGTTGGACGGGCCAGCCATGTTGCGCACCACGGAGGACAGGTCGAACGTCAACGTGCGCTCGTACTGCGCATGCAGCAGCGTGTCAGCCCACAGGCCCGCAGCCCTGGCGTAGGTTTCCACCAGCCGGACCTGCTCGTCGCTGCGGCCGGTAAGGCGCAGGTAGTCGAGGGTCTGCCCGTCGATGAAGAACATCGCGGCGGTGGCACCGTATTCGGGCGCCATGTTGGAGATCGTCGCGCGATCGCCCAGGGTAAGGCTGGCGGCGCCTTCACCGCGGAATTCCAGATACGCGCCGACCACCTTCTGCTTGCGCAGGAATTCGGTGAGCTCAAGCACGATGTCGGTGGCGGTAATCCCGGGCCCGCGCTTGCCGGTGAGCTCCACGCCCACGATGTCAGGCAGGCGCATCCACGAGGCGCGGCCAAGCATCACGCTCTCGGCTTCCAGACCGCCGACGCCGACGGCGATCACGCCCAGCGCGTCCACGTGCGGCGTGTGGCTGTCGGTGCCCACGCAGGTATCCGGGTAAGCCACACCGTCCTGTACCTGCACCACCGGCGACATCTTTTCCAGGTTGATCTGGTGCATGATGCCGTTGCCTGGCGGAATCACGTCGACGTTTTCGAACGCCTGCTTGGTCCAGTCGATGAAGTGGAAGCGGTCTTCGTTGCGGCGATCCTCGATCGCGCGGTTCTTCGTGAACGCGTCCGGGTCGAAGCCGCCGCACTCCACCGCCAGCGAGTGATCGACGATCAACTGCACCGGCACCACCGGATTCACCTTGGCCGGGTCGCCGCCGCGTTCGGCAATCGCGTCGCGCAGACCGGCCAGGTCCACCAGCGCCGTCTGGCCCAGGATGTCATGGCACACCACACGCGCCGGGAACCACGGAAAATCACGCTCGCGCTTGCGCTCGATGATCTGCTTCAGCGACTCGACGAGAATCGCCGGATCGCAACGACGCACCAGGTTCTCGGCGAACACGCGCGAGGTATAGGGCAGCCCGTCATAGGCGCCCGGCTGGATCGCCTCCACGGCGGCGCGCGCATCGAAATAGTCCAGCGACGTGCCGGAAAGGGATTGGCGATAGACAGTATTCATGAATGCTGGGGAACCCTGGAGATAAATACCCGGTTGAACGCAGGTCGATGCGTTGTCTGCGCTGCCGCCCGACAACGGCTGTTCATGGCAAACCGGTCATGGGGGCGAAGCGGGAGAACTAGATCATTGGACGACTGATTGTAGCGGGAGCAGGCGTTTTCCTTAAGGGCTTGGCTTGACTGGTGTGCGCGACGGCATCGACAATGCTCGGACACCTTCCCAAAAGGGAGTAGTTCCCGCGGCAGGCTTTGTCCCGCCCCGGTGCGACGATCGTCAACACGAGCGAGGTCTCGCTCCGGTCGTCCAGCAGTTGCCTGCGAACGAGACTTTTGCGGTGGTCACGGGCCGCGCGCGTCCGTGCCCACTGCATTGTCCGACGCGCAAGGAAACCTCGATGGATTTCGCTGCTCCCGACTTTCTCTCCGGCCTGCTGGCCATCATCCTGCTCGACCTGGTGCTGGCCGGCGACAACGCCATCGTCATTGCGATGGCCGCCAGCCGGTTGCCGAAGGAGCTGCAGAAGAAGGCGATTTTCTGGGGCACGTTCGGCGCCATCGCGATCCGCTTCGCACTGACTGCGGTGGTCGTCTATCTGCTGAAGCTTCCCGGGCTGATGCTGGTCGGCGGTCTGCTGCTTTTTCCGATCGCCTGGAAACTGCTGAACCACGGTGACGACCAGGGCCCGGACATCAAGTCGGGCAACACCTTCTGGGCCGCGCTGCGCACGATCATCGTCGCCGACGCGCTGATGGGCCTGGACAACGTGCTGGCCATTGCCGGCGCCTCCAAGGGCCATTTGCTGCTGGTCATCCTGGGACTCCTGATCAGCGTGCCGCTGGTGGTCTGGGGCTCGACGATGATCCTGAAACTGATCGATCGCTACCCGATCATCATGTACATCGGCGCCGCGGCCATCGCGATCACCGCCGGCCGCATGATCACCCACGACCACCTGCTGAGCAGCTGGTTCGAGGCGCACGCATGGGTGAAGTACGGCGTCGATGCGCTGGCCGTGATCGGCATCTGCGGTGGAGGCTGGCTGGTGCACCGGCGCAGGGAACAGGCCAGGCTGGCCGGCCACTGAACCGGGATACCAACCGCAGCAAACCGAACCGATCCCGTTGCGACGATGCCCGTCGACCAGCCAGGGAATCCGGGACCCCTGCCCCGGATTCGCCGTCATTGCTTCAGCGCTTGTCGATCGCCACGTAGGCCTGGTCTTCCGGGCCGGTGTAGTTCGCGCTGGGGCGGATGATCTTGCCGTCCTGGCGCTGCTCGATCACGTGGGCGCTCCAGCCGGAAGTACGCGAGATCACGAACAGCGGGGTGAACATCGCGGTGGGCACGCCCATCATGTGGTACGCGCTGGCCGAGAACCAGTCGAGGTTGGGGAACATCTTCTTGACCTCGCCCATCACCTTCTCGATCCGCTCGGACACCTCGAACAGGGTCGGGTTGCCGCCGTCGGTGCACAGCTTGCGCGAGACTTCCTTGATGATCTCGTTGCGCGGATCGGACACGGTGTAGACCGGGTGACCGAAGCCGATGATGATTTCCTTCTTCTCGACGCGGGCGCGGATGTCGGCCTCGGCATCGTTCGCGTTGCGATAGCGCGCGATGATCTCCATCGCCACTTCATTGGCGCCGCCGTGCTTCGGACCGCGCAGCGCGCCGATCGCGCCGGTGATCGCCGAATACATGTCCGAACCGGTGCCTGCGATGACGCGGGCGGCAAAGGTGGACGCGTTGAATTCGTGCTCGGCGTACAGCACCAGTGACTTGTCCAGCGCCTGCGCATGCAGGTCGCTGGGCTTCCTGCCATGCAGCACATGCAGGAAGTGCGCGGCGATCGAGTCGTCGTCGGTCTCGGTCTCGACGCGCTTGCCGTTGTGGCTGAAGTGGTACCAGTACAGCAGCATCGAACCGAAGCTGGCCATCAGGCGGTCGGCGATGTCGCGTGCGCCGGTGACGTTGTGGTCGTCCTTCTCCGGCAGCACGGTGCCCAGCACCGAACAACCGGTGCGCAGCACGTCCATCGGATGGGTCGAGGCCGGCAGCAGCTCCATCGCGGCCTTCACCGGCGCAGGCAAGCCGCGCAGGCGCTTCAGCTTGGCCTTGTAGTTCTGCAGTTCGGTCCAGGTCGGCAGCACGCCGTGCACCAGCAGGTAGGCCACTTCCTCGAAGCAGCCCTTGGCCGCCAGGTCATGGATGTCGTAACCGCGGTAATGCAGGTCATTGCCGCTGCGGCCGACCGTGCACAGCGCGGTGTTGCCGGCGGCGACGCCGGACAGGGCGACGGATTTCTTGGCCTTGGGCAGGACTTGTTCGCTCATCGGGTTCTCCAGGGTGCGGTTTTTTTGCTTGGCGTATGCGTTTGCGCAGGGATCAGCCCTGCTTCGAAAACAGCGCGTCGAGCTTGTCCTCATAGGCGTGGTAACCGAGGAAGTCGTACAGCTCCTCGCGCGTCTGCAAGGTATCGATGATGTTCTTCTGGGTGCCTTCGCGGCGCACGGTTTCGTAGAAGTTGAGCGCCGCCTTGTTCATCGCGCGATAGGCACCACAGCAGTACAGGGCGATGTCCACGCCGGCCTCGCGCAGTTCGTCGGTGGTGAAGAACGGGGTGGAGCCGAATTCGGTGAGGTTGGCCAGGATCGGCACCTTCACCGCGGCCTTGAACTTGCGGTAATCCGCCAGCGTCTTCATCGCCTCGGGAAAGATCATGTCGGCACCCGCCTCGACGTAGGCCACCGCGCGCTCGATCGCCGCGTCGATGCCTTCCGCGGCCGCCGCGTCGGTGCGCGCCATGATCACGAAGCCCGGATCGGTGCGCGCATCCACCGCCGCCTTCACCCGGTCGACCATCTCGTCCTTCGGCACCACTTCCTTGCCGGGACGATGGCCACACCGCTTCTGGCCGACCTGGTCCTCCATGTGCACGGCGGCCACGCCCACGCGCTCGAACGAGCGGACCGTGCGGGCGATGTTGAACGCCCCGCCCCAGCCGGTATCGATGTCGACCAGCAGCGGCAGGCCGGTGGCGTCGACGATGCGGCGCGCGTCGGTGAGCACGTCTTCCATGGTGCTGATGCCCAGGTCGGGCATGCCCAGCGAATTGGCGGCCACGCCGCCGCCGGACAGGTACAGCGCCTTGTAGCCCACGCGCCTGGCCATCAGGCCGGCGTAAGCGGTGATCGCACCCATTACCTGAAGTGGCTGTTCGGCGGCAACGGCCGTACGGAAACGTGTACCGGGGGATGCGGGCTGAGTCATGTCGCCTCCGTCAAAACGGGCATTTTAGCCCACCGGGGCATCCCGCCGGGATTGGACCTTCCGACACCCCTGCCATCGCCTCGAACACCGTCTGGCGCCGGGCTGGCGGCAAACCGCAATTTCTTGCGTGACGAATCCGTCGCCGCCCCGTACATTCGAGCCATGAGCACATCGACTCCTCTCGCGAAGCGCATCCTGTGGGGCCTGGTGATCGGCGTGGTCGCTGCCGTGGCCACCCTGGGCATCGGCCAGTTGCATCCACCCACGCTGACCTTCATGCAGAAGATATCCTCGGCAGTGTTCGACCCGTTCGGGCAGATCTTCCTGCGCATGCTGTTCTTCGTGGTGATCCCGCTGGTGTTCAGCTCGCTGGCCTCCGGCGTGGCCCAGCTGGGCCGACTGGACCGGCTGGGGCCGCTGGCCGGACGTACTTTTGCGCTGTTCTCCGCCAACATGCTGATCGCCGTGGCGATCGGCCTGGTGATGATGAACACCGTGCAGCCCGGCCATCACCTGGACGAGCAGGCGCGTACCCAGCTGATGCAGGAATACGGCAGCAGCGCGCAGAAGACGATCGACACCAGGGCCGCCCAGCCCAGCATGAGTTTTGCCACACTGGTGGAGATGTTCATGCCGCGCAACCTGGTCGGCGCGGTGGCCGGCCCCAGCCGCAATGCGCTGGGCGACGTGCTGCCGCTGATCCTGTTCGCGATCCTGGTCGGCGCCGCCGCCACCCAGTTGCGCGAGAGGGAGCGCAAACGGGTGCAGGTGGCGCTGGACACCATCACCGACCTGATGACGAAGATCGTGGGCTTCGCCCTGCAACTGGCGCCGTATGCGGTGCCGGCGATGATCTACAGCGTGATCGTCAAGGTCGGCGTGGACGTGCTGCTGGCGCTGTCGGTGTTCGTGGTCGGCTGCAGCGTGGCGCTGGCGCTGCACCTGTTCGGCACGATGTCGCTGTGGTTGCGTTTCCTGGCCAGGCGTTCGCCGCTGGCGTACTTCCGGCAGATCCGCGCCCTGCTGATCACCGCGTTTTCCACCAGTTCCAGCAACGCCTGCCTGCCCGCCTCGCTGGCGCTGGCCCGTGACGAATTGAAGCTCAACCCGAGCACCGCAGGCTTCGTGCTGCCATTGGGCGCGACCATGAACATGAGCGGCACCGCCCTGTTCGAGGGCTGCGTGGTGCTGTTCGTGGCGCAGGCGTTCGGCGTGGAGCTCAGCCTGAGCCACCAGGCCATCCTGATGCTGCTGTCGGTGCTGAGCGCGGTGGCAGTGGCCGGGATTCCCGGGGGCTCGCTGCCGATGATCGCCGGTCTGCTGGCTACCTTCGGCATTCCGCCCGAAGGTATCGGCATCATCATAGGCGTGGATCGCATCCTGGACATGATGCGCACTACGGTGAACGTGGGCAGCGACATCGTCACCGCCACCGTGGTGGATCAGCAGCTGCCCGGGCGACTGGCCGCGCCATGAAGCTGCAGGCACGGCCGAAATGCGGGCTTGAAGCAGGCCGGTTCGGCCACAGATCGGGACAGGACACCTGATAGCCCAGGCCAATCGTTGCGATGCCGATAATCAATTAGATTTATCGTGTCCACCCTCGTAGCATCGTCCCCACTGTTCAACCACCACGGGAAAACCAAGATGTCCCTGATCAATACCGAAGTGAAACCGTTCAAGGCCCAGGCCCTCAAGGCCGGCAAGTTCATCGAAGTCAGCGAAGCGGATCTGAAGGGCAAGTGGTCGGTGGTGTTCTTCTACCCGGCCGACTTCACCTTCGTCTGCCCGACCGAGCTCGAGGACTTGGCTGACAACTACGCCGAGTTCCAGAAGCTGGGCGTGGAGATCTACTCGGTCTCGACCGATACCCATTTCGCGCACAAGGCCTGGCACGACACCTCGGATGCGGTGAAGAAGATCAACTACACCATGGTCGGCGATCCGACCGGCACGATCAGCCGCAACTTCGAAGTGATGATCGAGGAAGCCGGCCTGGCCGACCGCGGCACGTTCGTGATCGATCCGGCGGGCAAGATCCAGATCGTCGAGATCAATGCCGGTGGCATCGGCCGTGATGCGTCCGAACTGCTGCGCAAGGTCAAGGCTGCCCAGTACGTCGCCGCCCACCCGAACGAGGTCTGCCCGGCCAAGTGGAAGGAAGGCGAGAAGACCCTGGCGCCGTCGCTGGACCTGGTCGGCAAGATCTGATTCACCGCTGCATCGGAACCGGGCGCCGCGGCGCCCGGTTCCAACCCGCCCGGATGCTTGTGTCAGCGGCTTGCGCCCGGCACCGCTCCCCGCCCTGCCGCCTCCCCTCCGGCGCAGGCTGCTGTCACAAGCCTCTTCTCTCCCCACGATTCCCACGCATCCATCACTGGAGTGGTAGCCATGCTCGACGAAACCCTCAAGACCCAGTTGCAGGCCTACCTGGAAAAGCTGGTGCAGCCGATCGAGCTGGTCGCTTCGCTGGACGACAGTGCCAAGTCGCAGGAACTGGACGAGCTGCTGCAGCAGATTGCCGCGCTGTCCGACAAGATCAGCCTGCGCCGTGACGACAGCGACGCGCGCAAGCCGTCTTTCGCGATCAATCGCGTCGGCACCGACATCGGCGTGCGTTTCGCCGGCCTGCCGATGGGTCATGAATTCACCTCCCTGGTGCTGGCCCTGCTGCAAGTGGGCGGTCACCCATCCAAGGCGGCCGCCGATACGATCGAGCAGATTCGCAATCTCGATGGCGACTTCAAGTTCGAGACGTATTTCTCGCTGTCCTGCCAGAACTGCCCCGACGTGGTGCAGGCGTTGAACCTGATGAGCGTGCTCAACCCGCGCATCCGGCACGTGGCGATCGACGGCGCGCTGTACCAGGACGAGGTGGAAAAGCGCCAGGTCATGTCGGTGCCCACCGTGTTCCTCAACGGCGAAGTGTTCGACCAGGGCCGCATGAGCCTGGAGCAGATCGTGGCCAAGCTCGACACCAGTGCCAGCGCCCGCGAGGCGGAAAAGATCAAGGCCAGGGCCGCGTTCGACGTGCTCGTGGTCGGCGGCGGCCCCGCCGGCGCGGCAGCGGCGATCTATGCGGCGCGCAAGGGCATCCGCACCGGCGTGGCGGCCGAGCGTTTCGGCGGCCAGGTGCTGGACACCATGGGCATCGAAAACTTCATCTCGGTGACCTATACCGAAGGCCCGAAGCTGGCCGCCGCGCTCGAACAGCACGTGCACGAATACGACATCGATGTGATGAACCTGCAGCGCGCCGAGAAGCTGGTGCCGGCCAGCGACGCCACCGGGGGTCTGGTGCAGATCGAGCTGGCCAACGGCGCCACGCTGAAGTCGAAGACGGTGATCCTCTCCACCGGCGCCCGCTGGCGGCAGATGGGCGTGCCCGGCGAAGACGAATACCGCAACAAGGGCGTGGCCTACTGTCCGCACTGCGACGGCCCGCTGTTCAAGGGCAAGCGCGTGGCGGTGATCGGCGGTGGCAACTCCGGCGTCGAGGCGGCGATCGACCTGGCCGGCATCGTGTCCCACGTCACCCTGATCGAATTCGACGGCAAGCTGCGCGCCGACGAAGTCCTGCAGCGCAAGCTGCGCAGCCTGCCCAACGTCGACATCATCGTCAGCGCGCTGAGCACCGAAGTGCTGGGCGATGGCCAGCGGGTCAGCGCACTGGTCTATCGCGACCGCACCAGCGAGCAGATGCACACGCTGGAGCTGGAAGGCATCTTCGTGCAGATCGGTCTGCTGCCGAACACCGAATGGCTGAAGGGCACGCTGGAACTGTCGCCGCGCGGCGAGATCGTGATCGACGAACGCGGCCAGACCTCCCTGCCCGGCGTGTTCGCCGCCGGCGACGCCACCACGGTGCCGTACAAGCAGATCGTGATCGCGATGGGTGCCGGCTCCACGGCAGCGCTGAGCGCGTTCGATCACCTGATCCGCAGCCCGCTGGTGGTCACGGAAGACCGGAAGGAAGCCGTCGCCGCCTGATCGAAATGCACGGGGCCTGCGGTCCCGTTCACCGCTCCGCCGGGCGGCGGTGCCCGCCCGGCGTCAGCTGCCCTGATCGGGCCCGTGGTCCAGCGCCTGGCGAATGCCTTCCAGCGCCCCGGGATCATCCAGCGTTGACAGATCGCCCGGATCGCGATGCTCCGCCAACGCCTGCAACGAGCGACGCAACAGCTTGCCGGAGCGGGTCTTCGGCAAGGCATTCACCACATAGATGCGTGAGGGCCTTGCCACGCCACCAAGCTGGTCGACCACGCGCTGCTGCATGGCTTTGGCCACGTCGGCGGCTCCGTCACCGGCATCGCGCTTCAAGGTGGCGAACACGATCGGCACCTGCCCTTTCAGCTCGTCCTTCACGCCGACCACGGCCGCCTCGGCCACCGCCGGATGGCTGGCCACTGACTCCTCGATCTCGCGCGTGCCCAGGCGATGGCCGGCCACGTTGATCACGTCGTCGGTGCGCCCAAGCACGAAGGTATAGCCGTCCCCATCGCGCACCGCCCAGTCCAGCGAGCTGTACAGCAGCTCCCTGAAGTGGCTGAAATAGCTGTACACGTAACGATCGTCGTCACGCCAGATGGTACTGAGGCAGCCTGGCGGCAACGGCGGCTGCAGCACCAGCACGCCCTTGCTGCCGTCGGGCACTTCCACGCCGGTGTTCTCGTCGATCACCTTCATCCGGTAGCCCGGCGCCGGCAGGCCGGGCGAGCCGAACTTCACCGTCTTCAGGTCCAGCCCCGGCATCAGCGTGATCGCCGGCCAGCCGGTTTCGGTCTGCCAGTAGTTGTCGATCACCGGCACGCCCAGCGCGCCGGTGATCCATCGGGCGGTCGGCTCGTCCAGCGGTTCGCCGGCGAGGAACAGCCACTTCAACGTCGACAGGTCGTATTTCTTCAGCCAGCTTTCATCCTGCTTCTTCAGCACGCGGATCGCGGTGGGCGAGGAGAACATGGTGCGCACCTTGTAACGCTCGCACAGTTGCCACCAGATGCCCGCATCGGGCCGCGTCGGCAGGCCCTCGTACAACAAGCTGGTGGCGCCGCCGATCAACGGCCCGTAGACGTTGTAGGAATGCCCCACCGCCCAGCCCACGTCGGAGGTGGAGAACATCACCTGTCCCGGTGCGATGTCGAACACGCGGCGGATCGACAAGGCCATCGCCACGGCATAACCGCCCACGTCACGCTGCACGCCCTTGGGCTTACCGGTAGTGCCCGAGGTGTACAACAGGTAGCTCGGCTCATTCGATTCCAGCCAGGTCACCGGCACCTCGGCATCCGCGTGCTGCGCGCGCAGGCTGGCGTAGTCCAGGTCGCGCCCGGCCACCCGGGTCATCTGCCGATCCAGCCCGCGATCGATGATCAGCACATGCGGCGGCGGTGCCGACGCCTCGTTCAGCGCCGCATCGACCAGCGGCTTGTACGGGATCACCTTGCCCGCGCGCATGCCGGCATCGGCGGCAATCAGCAGCTTCGGCTGGGCGTCGTCGATGCGCAGCGCCAGGTTGTGCGCCGCAAAGCCGCCGAACACCACCGAGTGGATCGCGCCGATCCGCGCGCAGGCCAGCATCGCGAACACCGCCTCGGCCATGTTCGGCAGGTAGATCACCACCCGGTCGCCCTTGCCCACGTCCAGCGACTGCAGCACCGCGGCGAACGTGTTCACCTCGCGATGCAGCTGGCGATAGGTGAACTCCCGGGTGGCATCGGTCTCGCTGGAAATCGCCACCAGCGCCAGTTGCTCCGCGCGCTCGGCCAGGTGGCGGTCGACCGCGTTGTAGCAAAGGTTGGTCGTGCCGCCCACGAACCAGCGCCGGAACGGCGGATTCGACTGATCGAGGATCTGCCGCGGCGGCGTCTCCCAGTGAATCAGCCGCGCCTGCTCGGCCCAGAATCGCTCCGGCTCCTCGACGGATTGCCGGTAGAACTCCTCGTAGCGCATGGGCGGACTCCAGGGTTTCGTTGCCACCAGCCTAGACCAGGCCGGCGGCCGCATCATCGCGACAATGGTCGTAGCCAAGCATGACCTTTCGCCACGCTTGACCCTCACGTAACGTGAGGCCCCAGTGTGCACGGCGCACACCGGAGGAGAAGGCTGACCATGTTGTTGACCGTGGGCGAACTCGCCAGGCGCTGCGGACTGACCGTCCGCACGCTGCATCATTACGACACCATCGGATTGCTGACACCCTCGGTGCGCTCCGCTGCCGGCTACCGACACTACGATGGGGCGAACATCGAACGCCTGCACCGTATCCAGGCCCTGCGTCAGCTGGGCCTGTCGCTGGCCGACATCGGCAAAGCCCTGTCCGGGCCGCTGCAGCCACTGGCCGAGGTGGTCGACCGGCAGATCACGCAGATCGACCTCGAACTCGCCGAAGGCACCCGCCTGCGCGAGCGCCTGGTGCATTTGCGCGGGCAGCTGGCGAACGGACAGTCCCCCGACCTGGCCGACTGGCTGGACACGCTGGAGCTGATGACGATGTACGAGAAGTATTTTTCACCCGAGGAACTGAAGACCCTGCCGCTGCACACCAACCCGGACGTGCTGACTGACTGGAGCGCCCTGGTCAGCGCCGTGCAATCGGCGATGGATCGCGGCGCCACGCCGGACGATCCCGACGCGCAGATCCTGGCGCAACAGTGGATGACGATGGTCGGCCGCGGCACCGGCGGCAACCCCGCCTTCCTGATGCGCCTGCATGCGATGAATGAAAACGAACCCGGCCTGCGCGAACGCAGCGGCATCACCCGCGAGCTGGAGCAGTTCGTGGAGCAGTCGCTGGTCGCGGGGCGACTGGCGATCTTCGAGCGCTACCTCACGCCGCACGACATGCAGCGCATGGGCGAGCATTACGGCAGGCAGATGTATGCCTGGCCGCCACTGATCGCCGAGCTGCGCCAGGCGATCGCCGACCACGTGCCCGCCGACGATCCGCATGCGCAACGGTTGGCAAGCCGCTGGATGGAATTGTTCCGTGCCTACGCCGGCGATGATCCGGCGACACATGCGCGCATCCGCCAGGCCTATGCCAGGGAGCCGGACCTGCGCAGCGGCAGCGCGGTGGACGACACGCTGCTGGATTACGTGCGGCAGGCAGTTGAGGGCCTGGCGCACACTCCGCACTGACCGGCGCGCACAAAAAAGGGTGGCCGATCGGCCACCCTTTCAGGGCTCCCTGCGGGAGCCGGCCTGTTACTTCGCGAACAGATGCTCGACGCCGGCGCGCTCCTCGCGCAGTTCCTTGTCGGTGGCATCCATGCGGGCGCGCGAGAAATCACTGACCGGCAGATCCTGCACGATCGTGTACTTGCCGTCCCTCACCGTCACCGGGTAGCCGTAGATCACGCCCGGGGCGATGCCGTAGGAACCGTCGGACGGAATGCCCATCGAAACCCAGTCGCCCTCGGCCGTGCCCAGTGCCCACGAACGCATGTGGTCGATCGCGGCCGACGCGGCGGAGGCCGCGGACGAGGCGCCGCGCGCCTTGATGATCGCCGCGCCGCGCTGCTGCACGGTGGGGATGAAGTCGCTCTCGTACCAGGCCTGGTCGACCAGGCTCAGCGCCGGCTTGCCGTCGACGGTGGTCTGCGAGAGGTCCGGATACTGGGTGGAGCTGTGGTTGCCCCAGATCGTCATCTTCTTGACGTCGGTGTTGTGCTTGCCGGTCTTCTCGGCCAGCTGCGCCTTGGCGCGGTTGTGGTCCAGGCGGACCATCGCGGTGAAGCACTTCGGGTCCAGGTCCGGCGCGTTCTGCTGGGCGATCAGCGCATTGGTGTTGGCCGGGTTGCCGACCACCAGCACCTTGACGTCGCGCTTGGCGTGGTCGTTGATCGCCTTGCCCTGCGGGCCGAAGATCGCACCGTTCGCTTCCAGCAGGTCCTTGCGCTCCATGCCCGGGCCACGCGGACGGGCGCCGACCAGCAGCGCGTAATCCACGTCCTTGAACGCGACGTTGGCATCGTCGGTGGCAACCACGCCGGCCAGGGTCGGGAAGGCGCAATCGTTCAATTCCATCACCACGCCCTGCAGCGACGGCAAGGCCGGGGTGATTTCCAGCAGGTGCAGGATCACCGGCTGATCCAGGCCCAGCATGTCGCCGGCGGCGATACGGAACAGCAAGGCATAACCGATCTGGCCGGCAGCGCCGGTAACGGCAACGCGAACGGGGGCTTTCATCATTTGTTCTCCGGGAAGGGGGAATCGGCAAAGGAAAATCGGAAGAGCGGAGCGGGCCGATGCCCGACTCCCCATGACCGATTCACGGGTTCAATTCAGTTCGGCGAAAAATTCGGCAATGCGTTGCAGACCCGGCTGCAACTGCGCGGCCGGACAGGTGTACGAGATGCGCATCGCACGCGGTTCGCCGAAGGCGGAACCGGGGACGCAGGCGACGCCCTTGGCCTCCAGCAGCGCGGCGCAGAATTCCACGTCGTTGCCGATCGCCACGCCGCGGTGGCTCCTGCCGAAGGCCACCGAAACGTCTGGGAAGGCGTAGAACGCACCCTGCGGCCGCGGGCAGACCACGCCGGGAATCGCGCTGAGCGCGGCAAACACGGCATCGCGACGGCCGGCGAATTCCTCGCACTTGGCCTGCGGGATGTCCTGCGGTCCGCTCAGCGCCGCCACGGCCGCGGCGGTGATCACCTCCGGCAGGCTGGTGATGTGGTTGGAGTTCAGCGTGGTGACGGCCTTCGCTACCGCTTCCGGCGCCGCGATCAGGCCTACGCGCCAACCCGGCATGCCATAGGTCTTGGAAACCGAATCGACGAAGATCACCCGCTCCTTCAGCTCGGGCCTGGCGAACACGAAGTTGTGGTAACCAAGGCCGTCGAACACCATCGAGTTGTAGATGTCGTCGGTGATCACCCAGGTGTCCGGGTGCCTCACCAGCACTTCGGCCAACGCCGCGATCTCCTCGCCCGTGTAGACCATGCCGGTCGGGTTGGAGGGGTTGTTGAACAGGAACACCTTCGGCTTGCGCGCCAGCGCGGCATCGAGTTGGGCCGGGGTGAGCTTGTAGTTCTGCTCCGGCCCGCAATGCATCACGTTGATCTTCGCGCCCACGATGTCGGCGATGTCGCGGTAGGTGGTCCAATACGGCGCGGCAAAGCAGATCTCGTCGCCCTCATCCAGCAGCGCCTCGGCCAGGTTGTACAACACCTGCTTGGCGCCGATGCCGATGGACAGGTTGATGCGCCCGTAGCCGGAAAAACCCAGTGCCTCGATGTGCTTGAGGAACGCGTCCAGCAGCGCGTCGGCGCCGCGGTTGCTGCCGTACTGGCCGGAGTCATGCGACAGCGACTCGCGCGCCGCGGCGTACACGTGCTCGCCCGGCAGGAAATTCGGTACGCCGATGGAGAAGCTGATGATGTCGCGGCCGGCAGCCTTGAGCTGTTTCGCCTTCTCGGCAATCACCATGATCGCGCTGGGTTTGGCGCGGCCGACACGCTGGGCGAGCTGGGGCATGGGTATCTCACGCTGAGGGGAGGAAGCAAAGGCGGTGATTTTATCACGCCATCCGGACCCGGCGCTGGTCGTGCACCCCGCGTCCACGCGAACCGGGCATGATGGCCACGCCCGCACGACGGGCGGCTCACTCAACACGGAGGAGATCCACATGCACTGGCTTTGGGTATTCGTGATCGGATTGATCGTCGGCATCGTGGCCAAGCTGCTGATGCCGGGCAAGGACCCGGGCGGCTTCATCATCACCGCCATCATCGGCATCGCCGGCTCGCTGCTGGCCACCTGGGTCGGCCAGAACGTGTTTGGCTGGTATCAGGAAGGGCAGTCGGCCGGATTCATCGCTTCGGTGATCGGTGCGATCGTGTTGCTGCTGGTCTACCACCTGCTCAGGCGCAAGTCCGCCTGAGCAGCGATCCCGGCGGAGCGCTGCTCTGCCGGGATGTTTCCGCCCAGGCTCACCTGATCGTGCCGGGCTTCATCAAGCCTGCTCATCAGGCCTGCGCCAGCCCGCCCAGCAGCTTGCCGGCCAGACCTTCAAGCATGCTGGGATCGAAGCCGCCGCCCTGCCCTGCATCCGGCACCTGGCCATCCGGCGTCATGTGATCGACCGCGTGCGGCAGCACGTGCGACAGCCCGCTGAGCACCACGCCCGGATCGACACCGAGCCTGCCGGCAGCCTCCTGCACCAGCGAACCCATGCCACCGTTCTGCAGCGCCTGACCGAGCTGCTCCCCCGAGACCGGCTGGTTCGCGCCGGTGCCCACCCATGACTGCACCGCACCGCCAAGCCCGTGCTGCTGCAGCATGCTGATCAGGCCCTGCACGCCGCCGGCGCGCTGCAGCAGATCACCCGCCACCGAGATCATCGAGCCGGCACCGCCGGCCTGCTGCTGTCCCTGGCCGCCAAGCAAATCGTCGAGGAATGACATGGTCGTTCTCCCTGATGAATGAACAAGCGTGAAGCCAGTCGATCATAGGCTGATGAAACCGGCGCGACCATGGCCTTCGACCCAAAAAAATCGCCGGCTGACGCCGGCGATTTCCTGCGAATCCCGAGAATGGAATCAGCCGCGCTGGTCGAGCACCGCGTTCCATTCCTTGACTCGATCCGACTGCGCCGCCAGCAGGGCATCGACGTCGCCGTCCACGGTGACCTTCTCGATCGTGTCGCCCTGGTTGATCGCGTTGACCACGTCCATGTCGGCGGCATCGACCACTTCGCCGAACACGCTGTGCTTGCCGTCCAGCCACGGGGTCGGGCCATGGGTGATGAAGAACTGGCTGCCGTTGGTGCGCGGACCGGCGTTGGCCATCGACAGCACACCCGGCTTGTCGTGCTTCAGCGAGGCGTTGAACTCGTCCTCGAACTTGTAGCCCGGACCGCCGCGACCGCTGCCTTCCGGGCAACCGCCCTGGATCATGAAATCGGCGATCACGCGATGGAACGACAGGCCGTCGTAGTAGCCACGCTTTGCCAGGTTGACGAAGTTGGCCACCGTGACCGGGGCCTTGTCTTCATGCAGGCGCAGATGGATCGGGCCGCGGTTGGTGGTGAAGGTGACATTGATGGTCATGGCAAATCCTTGGGTTCAAGAGCTGCACCGTGCCACGGCACGGATGTCGGGGTCGTGAAGGATAACCCAGCCCGGCCGGTCGATCAGCCACCTCCGATCGCCGATGCTCAAGGCAGGCCCAGCATGCCGCGATCGAGCGCAGCGGCGCCACGCGGCCGGGCCGCGGGCGTCGGCACGTCGACCGGCCATGCTTCGCCCTCGTACAGGTGTCCCCACAACCGCTCCAGCGCTGCGTAACCGTAGGGCAACAGCGGCACGTGGCGCTCGCCGAAACCTGGCAGCGCCAGGAACGCATCGAAGTGCTGCGCATGCGGCACCTTCCAGTAGATCGGCCGGCGCCCTTCGTCGCGCAGCCATTCGACGTACGGCTCGGAACTGAAGGCCGTGGGCAGCAAGCCATCGCTGGCGCCGTGCAGCACCCACAGCGGGAGATCCGCCCGCGGCAGGCGGGCGGCGGTTTCGGCCACCGCGGCATGCAGCGCCTGCGCCTCGTGGTCTTCGCCGGTCCACAACGCGCGCAGGCATTCGCTGCCGATCAGGGTCGGATCGGTCGATACATTGACGCCGCCGTAGAGCCCGATGCCATTACCCGGGGGAATGCCCGAACCATCGGCCCACCACGCCGCCCGCGTCGTGGCGTCCGCCACGCCCGGCGCGCCACCGGCGCCGATCGCCGCGTAATGAAATCCGCAAGGCATGTCGCCCGCGCCGCGCCGCAGGTAGGACGAGGCGTAGCCCGCCGCGACCACCCGCCACAGGTCGAACGCCGTGGTGGTCGCGGCCGTGCTCATTGCCTCGTCGGTCCAGCCCCGCGCGCGCAGATAATCGCGCGCCTGCTCCGACTGCTGGGCCAGCGTGTTGCCACTGAGCTTGCCCTGCGCGCGCAGGCTGGCGCAGCGGATCGGCCATGCCGGCAACGCCGCGCCGCGTGGCCCGCGCGCCATCGGCACGCCGGCAAACTGTTCCGCGCTCAGGGCGCAGGGCAACCAGATCGCTGCCTCGGTGGCGTAGTCATACAAGGCGCGGCCGCGATCCTTCACGTGCACATTCGGTTCCAGCGCGACCACGCCGGCGAAGAATCCGTCGTGATCCAGCCCGGCCGCCTGCAACACCGCGCCGCCGCCGTTGGAGATGCCGGTGGCGATGATCTTCGTGTTCTGCGGCGTGAACGGGGCCTCTTCCGGATACGCCCGATCGAGCATGGCCAGGCCGAACTGCGCGGCCTGGATCACGTGCCTGCCCCAGGCTGCCTCCGGGTTGTCGCCCGAATGCATGTGCTTGATCGCGATGCCGGAGACCGGCGGCCCCGGCATCGGCTGGAATTCCAGCGCCGCCTCGCCCTTCCTCGCCCGACGCCCGTCCAGCGCCACGCCGCTGTTGTCGGCGAAATCGAAGTAGCCCGTGCCGGTGCCCTTGTCGGTATACGCCACCGCGCAACCGTGCGGCAGGCCCCAGGCGCCTGCCAGCGAAATGGCGCCGTACACACCGCGCGATCCCGAAGAAGCCGTCACTACCAGACAGCGCTTCTGCCTGTCGAAGTTGTCCGGCAACTGCAGCAATACGCGATGCGGGGCGCGTGCGCCGGGAATCCGGGCAAACGCCGAATACTCGCGCCCGGGCACGTCCGGCACCGCGCCGTACACCGTGCCGTAGCCACCCAGCGGACCCAGGTCGGCGATGCCCTTCCAGCTGGCCTGGATCGCGCGGCGCCGCAGTTCTTCCGCGCCGGGGTCGAGTGGATCGGTGAAGGGCAGCGGCGCGCCGGCGAGGCCGGCAAGGCCCAGCCCTGCACTGAGCAGATCATCGTGACCGCGATGCTCGGTCACCCGCACTTCCCCGTAGTCGACCTCTGGCATGGCAGCTCCCTTCCTGTTGGCATGGCTGGCACAAGCGGACAGCATGACGGATATGGCCATGAAGCAGAACAGCCAGGACGGGCGACGGGCGGAATTTTTCATTCCCGCACCATAGCAAGCACGAGGCGCCTCGCCATCGTACGAAAGTCCATCGCCGCCGCGGCAAACTCGACGCGGCCGCGGCGGACAGCTAACTTCAGCGTCATGACCAGCCTGCTGATTGCCGACGACCATCCCCTGTTCCGTGCCGCGCTGCGGCTGGCCGCGAACGACAGCCTGCCTGGCTGCGAGATCAGGGAAGCCGGGGACCTTGCCGAGGCGCTGCAGTTGCTGTCTGCCGCGCCCGATACCGACCTGGTCCTGCTCGACCTGCACATGCCTGGCAGCCAGGGGCTATCCGGCCTTGCCGCCTTGCGCGGCCAGCACCCGGGCGTCGCCGTGCTGGTGGTTTCCGCCCATGACGAACCACGCATCGTGCGCCGAGTGCTCGATCACGGCGCCGCCGGCTTCATCCCCAAGAGCGCCAGCCCTGCCGAAATCGGCGAGGCGATCCGCAGCGTGCTCGACTGCGGCGGCTGGCTGCCGCCCGTCCTCGCCAACGCCGTCGCCGCCCTGCCCGCCGATCCCGCCGACATCGACCTCGCCAGCCGCCTGGCCCGTCTCACCGAACAGCAGTCGCGCGTGCTGGCCCTGCTGGCCGAAGGCCTGCTCAACAAGCAGATCGCCGACCGGCTGGCGATCCAGGAGCGCACGGTGAAGGCGCACGTCACCGCGATTTTCGAGAAGCTGAAGGTGCGCAACCGGACCCAGGCGGGGATGCTGCTGAAGTCGCTGGAACTGGGCGAACCGGCGCGCTCGGTGTAGGCAGCTCCACCGCCTGCGCCAACCTTCCCGATCGCGCCGCTCGACCAGCGCCAGTGGAAGCGCGGTCACCGCCTGTTACCCGCGGCCCGCTCCGGTCGCCACCCGCTGCAACACCTGCCGCAGCGCCAGCGGCTTCAACGGCTTGTACAGCACGCCGATCCCCGCATCGAGCAGTCGTTGCCGCAGTTCGCCGTCGCGATCCGCGGTGAGCATCACCGTCGGCACGTCGGCATGACGCTCGCACAGGCGCTGCCATACATCCAGGCCGGTCTGCCCGCCATCCAGATGGAAATCGAGGATGTGCAGGTCCGGTCGCCACGGCGCGGCCAGTGCCTGTTCCGCGTTGCGGGCCGGATGAACCTGCCAGCCCCAACTGCTCAGCAGGCTGCCCAGCGCGGCGAGCGCGGCCGGTTCGTTGTCCAGCAGCAGCGCGCGCCCCGTCGGCAACGACTGCGCCACGCCAGCGGCCATCGGCAGGCGTGCAGCTGCCCGCGCCAGTGGCACGGCGAGGTGGAAGACGCTGCCGTGACCCGGCCAGGAACGCAGCCCCAGCGGATGGCCGAGCAGCTCGGCCATGCGTTGCGCGATGGAGAGGCCCAGTCCGAGCCCCTGCCCGCCCGCGGCGCTGCCACGGCGGAACTCCTGGAAGATCAGTTCCTGCTCCGCCACGGCGATGCCCGGGCCGGTGTCCCACACTTCCACGCGCAGGTGGTCACCGGCTCGACGCACGCCGAGCAGCACGCGACCGTGCTCGGCATAGCGCAAGGCATTCGACAGGAAGTTCTGCAACACCCGGCGCAGCAGCTGCGGATCGGAATGCACCCACGCGCGCGTGCCAACCACGTCCAGCCGCACGCCGCGGTCGAGCGCGATGGCGCTGAACTCGGCAGCCAGCGGATCGAGCACCTCGGCCAGCGCAAACGCGCGCGGCTGCGGATGCAGGCGACCGCCCTCCAGCCGGGCCACGTCGAGCAGGCCGGTGAGCAGGCCCTCGGTGGCGCTGAGCGCACCGTTGAGATGCTGCGCGATGGCGGCGTCGCCGCCACGCTCGGCAAGAGAGTGCGCGAACAGCTGCGCGGCGTGCAGGGGCTGCATCAGGTCGTGGGTGACCGCAGCCAGGAAACGGCTCTTCGAGGCATTCGCCGCTTGCGCTTCGGCCGAGGCTGCGGCCAGCTCGCGGGTGCGTTCCTCCACCCGCAGCTCGAGTGTCTCGTTGACCCGCTTCAGCGCCGCCTCGGCCTGGCGGAAGGCAGTGACGTCGGTGAAGGTGGCCACGAAGCCGCCGCCAGGCATCGGGTTGCCGCGGATCTCGACGATGGTGCCGTCGGGAAAACGCCGCTCGGACAAATGCCGCGTGCCGGTGCGCATGTGCGCCAGCCGGCGCTGCACGCGCGCCTCGACCTCACCCGGACCCAGCATGCCGGCGTCGATGTTGTGGCGGGTCAGCTCGGCCACCGGCCGCCCCACCTGCAGCATTCCCGGCGGATAGTCGAACAGGCATGCATAAGGCGTGTTCCACGCGACCAGTTGCAGTTCGGCATCGACCACGCAGATGCCCTGGCTCATGTTTTCCAGCGCCGCCTCCAGCACGCGCTGGTTGAAGCGCAAATCCTGCGCCGCCTCACCCACGATGGCGACCACCGTGTCCAGGTCGTCGCGGCCCTGCCGGTGCACCACTTCCAGCAGCAGCCGCGCGGATGCCGCGCCGATCACCGCCGCCAGTTCGTGCTCGACCTGGGCCACCCGCGCACTGCCGGCGGAACCGGTCGCCGGCGCGCTGGCAAACAGCAGCGCGACCCGCTCCGGCGGCAGGAATCGCGCCGCGAGCGCCCGCAATTCGACCAGACCCACGTCGCCCACGCTGACGGCGTGCGCGGAACGGCCGTATCGGGAGCCGGCCAGCGCCAGCATCACCACGATGTTGACCAGCAGACTGACCACCACCGCGCGCCCCAGCCGGTTCCAGTTGCCCAGCCCCAGCAGGCCATCCGGCGCCAGCCAGTGCAGGCCGAACGGACCGCTGTGCAGCCAGGCTGGCGCGGCCGGCAACAGCGTCGGCAACACGGCATACATCCACACCAGGGTGCCTGCGGCCAGCCCGGCCATCACCGCGCGCGGCCCCAGTTGTGGCCGATACACCGCCGCCAGCAGCGCCGGGGTCAGGCCGGCCAGCGCGGAGAACGAAATCGCGCCGATGTCGGCCAGCGCCTCGTTGCGCGCCAGCAAGCGGCTATACGCCCAGGCCAGCAGGATCACCAGCAGGATCGCCACGCGCCGATGGTTCAGCAGCTCACCGCGCAGGTCGCCATGTTCGTCGCGCCCCCAGCCGGAGCGCACGCGCAGCGGCGCGATGAAATGATTGACCACCATCAGGCTCAGCGTCAGCGTGGCGATCACCACCATGCTGGTCGCCGCGCTCAGGCCGCCGAGGAAGGCGATCAGAGCCAGCCCGTGTTCGCCACGGGCCAACGGCAGCGCCAGCACGTACATGTCCGACGACACCCCGCTCGCACCCAGCCACGCATCGCCCAGCCGCGCCAGCGGCAGGATCGGCAGCGAGATCAGCAGCAGGTACAGCGGAAACAGCCAGCGCGCGGTGCGCAGCTGGCCATCTTCGCGGCATTCCACGATGCCCGCGTAGAACTGGTGCGGCATGGTGAACATCGCCAGCGCGCCGAGCAGGATCAGGGCGGGGAACCCGCCACTGTCAGGCGCCTGCGGCACGTTCACCGGCAAGCCGGGCGGCAACGCGGCGAACAGCAGCGTGCCCAGCGCCAGCATCGCGCCGAGCTTGAACAGCGACTCGAACGCCATCGCCAGCACCAGCCCGCGGTTGTGCGCCATGGTCGACGCGCGGCGGGTGCCGAACAGCATCGCGAACAGCGCCATCAGCAGCGCCACGTATAGCGCGCTGTCCTGCCAAGGATCGGATTCGGCCAGTTGTCCCTGGCTGAGGATGCCGTAGCTCATCGCCACCGCCTTCAGCTGCAGCGCGATGTAGGGCACGATGCCGATCACCACCACCGCCGTGACCAGCGCCGCCAGTCCCGAATGCCGCTCCAGCCGCACCGCGATCAGGTCGGCCAGAGAACCGGCGTTGTACTCGCGCACCAGTTGCACCAGCCGGCCCAGGAATTTCAGCGCGAACAGATACATCAGGATCGCGCCGACGAACGTCGGCGGCAGCCACCAGCCGGAGCGACTGGCCTGGGTCACGGTGCCGTAGAACGTCCACGAAGTGCAGTGGATCGCCAGCGACAGCGCATACACGATCGCCCAGCGCTTCTCGAAAATGTGCGGGCGGCGTTCGCCCAGCAGCGCCACGCCGAACAGCAGGCCCAGCCAGCACAAGGCGGCGATGGCGATGACGCTGGCGCTCAGCATGCGAAGCACATCCGTGGGGGCGACTTCCGTCGCGATGTTCCGGGCGCGGCATGCCCCGTCTTCGATGTGAAGAGGTTTCGTCCGCTCGCATCCGCAGGAGCACGCCTCGTGCGCGATGCTCTTGCTGTTGGTGGGTTCAGAGCCAAGAGCTTTCGTCCTCCTTCGGAGGGCGAGTTACTTTTCTCTGGGTGGCCACGCAAAGAGAAAGCAACTCCGCTGCCAAAGGCAGACGAAAGCCTTTCAGCTCTGCTTGATCTTCGCTCTGAATGCACAAGAGCATCGCGCACACGGTGCGTTCCTACGACAACATCGAGGCCATCGGCGTGCGGGGCCATCAATGGCCGGCGGGCAACCCCAACGCCCGTACCGCGTTCACCACCCAGCGCAACTGCACGCCGTGGCGTGTGTCGTAGTCGGCTCCGGAATAACCCCACCAGTCCCAGCATGCTTGCGGATTCAAGGGCGCGAAACTTGCGCGGGTCTGAGGATATAGCACCGCCACGTCGTAGACGTCAGCCCAGCGGTTGAAGCCGGCGTCCTCGACGAAAGCCTTGCCCACCGCATCGGCGTTCTGCTTGCAGCCGTGGAACGCCACCAGCACGCCGCAGGACTTGCCGGCGAGACAGGCGGGCGGCAGGTAGACGTAGCCGGTCCCGGCCATGAACGCATCGGCACCGTCGGGACGCAGCGCGTCCTGATCGAAGCTGCGCAACTCGCCCTTGGCCGTGGTCGCGGCGTGCGCCGGGCGGCCGAACATCTGCGCGAAAATTTCGCCCGCCGCGTCGAAACCGCAGTGGCCGAGGTAAGGCGTCACCGACTTGTCGCAATCGTCGCCGATGGCCGCCACCGGCAGATTGTGTGCGAACGCGCGCTGGCCATCGTCATGCACCTGCATGCCCCCTAGGCCCGGCGTGCCATCGCGCAGTTGTTCATAGAAATGGGCGCCGGCTTCGGCCACGGCCGGCGCCACCAGGGCGTCGTCCCTGCCGTGCAGCAGGTAGACGCGAGCATGCGCCAGGTCCTTCAACGCACCGATCTCGCCCTCGGCGGAACGTTTGCCGGCACTGGCCACCAGCGCGGCGACGTCCGGCGCGGGCACGCCCTTCATGCAGCTGCCCAGCGCCACGTCCAGCTTGCCGCCAGCGCAGCCGTACGGACCGCCGGCGACCATCGCCGCGTTCGGGAACAGCTCCGGATAGGCCAGTTGCGCCTGGGTGGCCATGTAGGCACCGGAGGAAAGACCGACCACCGCGGTGCGTGCCGGGTCGATCTTCAGCTTCGGCAAACTGACGTCAGGGCCTTTGGCGCAGGCACTGCCGGCGCTGGCCAGCAAGGCCAGCCACAGTACGCGGGTTGTCCATCGGGTGTTCATCGGTCCGCTCCACAGATTCGGTTCGACGTGGATTGTAGGGCGGGCACTGCCCGCCGCCCTGCAATGTTCTGAAGCATGGAGCCGGCGGGCACTGCCCGCCCTACGAATCCTGCAGATCAGAAGTTGTAGCGCACGTTGGCGTACCAGTTGCGCGGCATGCCGTAGTAAGCGGTGCGGATGTTGCCCACGCTGGAGAACTCCTGTCCGTCGGTCTTGTAGACCTTGTCGCCCAGGTTGCGCACGCCGGTGCGGAACTGCCAGTGACCATCGGCCGAGTCATAGATGCCGAACAGGCCGGTGACCGAGTACGCCTTCTGGCTCAGGGCGTCGTAGTTGTCCACGCTGAGCCAGGTCTCGCTGCGGTACGACCAGTCCGCACCGACCGTGATGGCGCTGCCGCTGCCCAGGTTGAACACATGGGTGGCCGCGACGCGCGAAGTCCAGCTCGGCGAGAACGGCACGTGGTCATGCAGGCGGGGGTTGTACAGCGGATCGCTGGGGTCCAGGCGATGGTCGACGAACTTGGCGTAGCGGGCATCCAGATAGCCGACCTGGGCCGACAGCCGGGTGCCGTCGTCGAACACGGCGGCGCCCTCGAACTCCACACCGTCCATCTTCAGCTTGGCCGCGTTGATCACCGGAAAGGCGAATGTCGGGGTGATCGAGCCGGGGTTCTGCACTTCGGACACGCGGGCCTGGAAGTCGGTGTAGTCACTGTGGAAGGCGGCCAGGTTGGCCTGCAGCTTGTTGTCGGCCGAGCGCCACTTCAGGCCCAGTTCGTAGGTCCACACGTACTCGGGATTGTATTCGGCGGTGCGCGTCTCCGCGGTGGAGTTGGCGCGGCCGTTGAAGCCGCCGGACTTGAAGCCGCGGCTGGCTGAAACATAACCCATGGTCTGCGGATTGAACTGCTTCTGCAGGCTGATCGTGGGCGTCCACGCGTTCCAGCGCTTGTCGCCGGTGAAGGCGACGGTCTCGTTGATCGCGGTGAACGGCTGGCCCCAGAACGTGCTGGTGGTGCGGTCGTAGTCCTTGTGGTCGCTGCTGTAGCGCACGCCGGCAGCCAGCGTCCAGCTCGGCACGAACTGCCAGTTCATGTGGGCGAAGCCGGCGTACGTCGTGGTGGTGAGGTCGTCGTCGATGGTGCGCAGGAAGGTGATCGGGGTGCCGGCGAGCGCGAACAGGTCATCGGCGTAAGCCTCCTGGTGCGACGGCACCGTTTCACGCAGGTAGTACAGGCCGTAGACCGCCTGCAGGTTGCTGCCGTTGTCGTACTGCAGCTGCAATTCCTGGCTGGCCTGCTTCTGGTGGAAGTCGACCAGCACGTCGCCCAGCTCGAATTGCGAGGCGTCGATGTCGATGTAGGAGTCGCTGTCGAGCTTGCGGAATGCGCTGATGCTCTTGAGGTTCCACTGCTCGGACAGCTTCCAGTCCAGGCTGAGCGCAGCGCCCTTGTGTTCAAGCTGCTGGCCCTTGTCTGGGCTGAACGAGGTGCGCGTCTTGAAGTCGTACTTCTGGTCCGGAGTCGGGGTGTACAACGCCACCGAACCGAACACCAGGTCGGTGCGTTTCAACGTGGAGACCGGCTGGCCCAGGGTGAGACCGGTGTCCTGCTTGGTGTAGTCGAGGCTCAACACCGCATCGAAGTTCTCCGACGGGTGATAGCGCAGCTTGCCGCGCACCGACTTGCTGTCCTCGTCGTTGTACTTGTGGCCGGTGGAGGGGTCGGTGACGTAGCCGTCGGTCTGCGTGATGCCGCCGGCGATGGACGCCGACCACGCGCCGCCCAGCGGGCCGCCGAGGTAGAACTTGCCTTCGCGCCGGCCGTAGTTGCCAAAGCCGGCCTCGACCGAACCTTCGGTGGTGTCGCCCGGGTTCTTCGTCACCACCTTGACCGCGCCACCGGTGGAGTTTTTGCCGTACAGCGTGCCCTGGGGACCGCGCAGCACCTCGACGCGCTCGACGTCGAACAGGTTGATCAGACCGCCCTGGATGCGCGAGTAGTAGACGTCGTCGACGTACATGCCCACGCCCGGGTCGAAGGTCTGCAGCGCGTCGGGCTGTCCGATGCCGCGGATGAAGATGTTCACCGCCGAGGACGAACCGCGGCCCTGCACGATGTTCATGTTCGGCACCGCGCCCTGCAGGCCGTCGATGCTGTTCGCCTGCAGGTCCTTCATGTCCTCGCCGCTGAACGCGGTGATCGCCACCGGCACCTTCTCCAGCGACTCGTCGCGGCGCCGCGCGCTGACCGTCACTTCCTGCAGCTGCTTGGCGTCGGCCTGCTTCGCTGCCGTGGTCTTCGCGCCGGCATCCCCGTTCGCCTGCTGCGCCTGCAGTGGCGCCACCAGGACCAGGCCCAGAACCAGACCGATCGCCGAACTTAGATGCGTGCGTTTCATGACGTCCCCTTGCTGGTGAATGCATCGCTCGCGCGAATGCTGATGAGGGGAGCTTAGGTGGGCCTTGCCGCAGCAACACTTGTACCTTCGTACAGTGCCCGCATGGCCGGTGCTTCGGGATACTCGGCGCCTGTCGTTAGGGCTGAAACGGGGAGATTCACGGATGGCGTTCCTGATCGTGCTGGCCGCGCTGTGCTTCCTGATGTTCGCGGCGTACCGCGGCTACAGCGTGATCCTGTTCGCGCCGATCGCTGCGCTGGGCGCGGTGCTGCTGACCGATCCGTCGCTGGTCGCGCCGATGTTCACCGGCCTGTTCATGGACAAGATGGTCGGCTTCCTCAAGCTGTATTTCCCGGTGTTCATGCTGGGCGCGGTGTTCGGCAAGCTGATCGAGCTGTCCGGCTTTTCCAAATCGATCGTGGCCGCGACCATCGGCCTGGTCGGGCGCAGCCGCGCGGTGCTCTCGATCGTGCTGGTCTGCGCGCTGCTGACCTACGGTGGCGTGTCGCTGTTCGTGGTGGTGTTCGCGGTGTACCCGTTCGCCGCAGAACTCTTTCGCCAGTCGGACATTCCCAAGCGGCTGATCCCCGGCACCATCGCGCTGGGCGCGTTCACCTTCACCATGGATTCTCTGCCGGGCACGCCGCAGATCCAGAACATCATTCCCACCTCGTTTTTCGGCACCAACACCTGGGCCGCACCGTGGCTGGGAACGATCGGCGGCGTGTTCATCCTGATCGTGGGCCTGGGCTATCTGGACTGGCGTCGGCGCAAGGCCGCCGCGGCCGGCGAAGGCTACGGCGACAACCTGCTCAACGAGCCGGAACCCTTCGAAGCCGCGCGGTTGCCGCATCCGCTGCTCGCCCTGCTGCCGCTGGTGCTGGTCGGCGCGTGCAACAAGCTGTTCACCGACCTGATCCCGCGCGTCTATGGCGAAACCCAGTCGTTCCTGCCCGGCGTGGTCGGCGACGCGAAACCGGTGGTGCAGGAAGTGTCGAAAGTGGCCGCGATCTGGGCGGTCGAGGGCGCCCTGCTGGTCGGCATTGTGTGCGTGCTGGTGTTCGCCTGGCGCGCGGTGACGGGGCGGCTGGCCGCAGGCAGCCAGGCGGCAGTCGGCGGCGCCTTGCTGGCCTCGATGAACACGGCATCCGAATACGGCTTCGGTGCGGTGATCGCCGCCCTGCCCGGCTTCAAGCTGGTGGCCGACGCGCTGCACACGATCCCGAATCCGCTGGTCAATGAAGCGGTCACCGTCACCGCGCTGGCCGGCATCACCGGCTCGGCCTCCGGCGGCATGAGCATCGCGCTGGGGGCGATGGCCGATACCTTCATCGCCAACGCGAACGCCGCCGGCATCCCGATGGAAGTGCTGCACCGGATCGCCGCGATGGCCTCCGGCGGCATGGACACCCTGCCCCACAACGGCGCGGTGATCACCCTGCTGGCGGTGACCGGACTGACCCATCGGCAGGCCTACAAGGACATCTTCGCGATCACCTTGATCAAGACTCTGGCGGTGCTGGTGGTGATCGCGGCGTACTACTTCCTCGGCGTGGTCTAGACCACCACCCGAACGACGTCGCCTCCCCCGACCGGTGTTGCCGGTTGCCGACGCCGACCGATCCGGGGCCGCCTGCATGCGGGCGGCTCCTTCCGTTCCGCGCGAGCGGGACTGTCGTGAAGCAAAGGGAGACATGAGCGATGTCGATCAAGACGTATGGACTGGGCCTGCTGGCCGTCCTGCTGTTCCTGCCCGCGCTGTCTGCGCGGGCCACCTGCCATGACACCGTGGTGCTGGTGCACGGCAATACCGGCAGCCCCGCCGACTTCCAGAACACCTACGACCGGCTGCGCCAGCAGGGCTGGAGCGACGCGCAGATCGTTGCGCCAGCCTGGGGCAACGCCTACTGCGCCGCCTGCAACGACCACAGCGGCAGCGAGGAGACCCCGGTAAGGAACGCGATCAGCAGCGCCATCGCCGGCTCCTGCAGCGGGCATATCGACGTGATCGGCCATTCGATGGGCGTGACCCTGGCGATGCGCGAGATCGACAGGCTCGGCGTGGCCGGCAAGGTCGACGTGTTCATCGGCATCGCCGGCGCGGTGCACGGGCTGTGGTCGTGCGGCATGTATCCATGGAACGTGGCCACCGCCACCTGCGGCGCGCAGGGCCTGTCCGTGGGCAGCCCGCTGCTGCAAGGCATGGCCGGGCACCGGTTCGGAACGCATATGTACTCGCTGAAATCGTGGGGCGACGAGATCAACTGCTACGGCAGCTGCCTCGTCTATGGCGTGCATACCTCGACGATCCCCGGCGAGGATTACAGCTTCGACTATCCCTACGGCCACTATCAGCTGCTGTGGCTGACCGCCGCCGACCAGGTGAGTCTGCTGGAGTGAGGTGCTGGCGGGTGGCCGACCACGGCCACCCGCCCCAGCGGCGGGCATCGCGCCCCTGAATGCCCTGTTCAACGAAAACGGGCAAGTTGCCGCATAAATCCGTATAATCGACGGGTTAACCCTCTGATAACCCACGTGGTGGCTCCAAGCGCCACCCGAGTCGATCCCATGTCCATCGAAAATCTGCGCAACATCGCCATCGTCGCCCACGTCGATCACGGCAAGACCACCCTCGTCGATTGCCTGCTCAAACAGTCCGGCACGCTCAACGAGCGCACCGTGCTGGCCGAGCGCGTGATGGACTCGAACGACCAGGAGAAGGAACGCGGCATCACCATCCTGGCGAAGAACACCGCCATCACCTGGCAGGGCAACCGCATCAACATCGTCGACACGCCGGGACATGCGGACTTCGGCGGCGAGGTGGAGCGCGTGCTGTCGATGGTCGACTCGGTGCTGATCCTGGTCGACGCGATGGACGGCCCGATGCCGCAGACCCGCTTCGTGACGCAGAAGGCGTTCGCGATGGGCTTCAAGCCGATCGTGGTGATCAACAAGGTCGACCGTCCCGGCTCGCGCCCCGAGTGGGTGGTGGAACAGGTCTGGGACCTGTTTGATCGCCTGGGCGCCACGCCGGAGCAGATGGATTTCCCGATCGTCTACGCCTCGGCCCTGAACGGCTACGCCAGCCTCGACGAGAACGTGCGCGAAGGCGACATGACCCCGCTGTATGAAGCGATCATGCAGCACGTCAGCAAGCCGGACGTGGACCCGGAAGGCGCGTTCCAGATGCGCATCAGCCAGCTCGACTACAGCAGCTTCGTCGGCGTGATCGGCATCGGCCGCATCCAGCGCGGCACCCTAAAGAAGGGCATGCCGGTCAGCGTGGTCGACCGCCACGGCAAGAAGCGCCAGGGCAAGGTGATGCAGGTGCTGGGCTTCCTCGGCCTGGAGCGGATCGAGCAGGACAGCGCCGAGGCCGGTGACATCGTGGCCATCTCGGGCATCGCCGAACTGACCATCTCCGACACCGTCTGCGCGCTGGACACCCCCGAGGCGCTGCCCGCGCTGACCGTCGACGAGCCGACGATCTCGATGACCTTCCAGGTCAACAATTCGCCTTTCGCCGGCAACAAGGACCTCTCCGGCGGCAAGTTCCTGACCAGCCGCCAGCTGCGCGACCGCCTGGAGCGCGAGCAGGTGCACAACGTGGCGCTGAAGGTCGAGGAAGGCTCGGACGCCGACAAGTTCCTGGTCTCCGGCCGCGGCGAACTGCACCTGTCGGTGCTGATCGAGAACATGCGTCGCGAAGGCTACGAGCTGGCCGTGTCGCGCCCGGAAGTCATCATCAAGGAAATCGACGGCCAGAAGATGGAGCCGATCGAACAGCTGGTGGTCGACGTGGAGGAGATCCACCAGGGTGCCGTGATGGAGCGCCTTGGCGTGCGCAAGGGCCAGCTGAAGAACATGGAGCCGGACGGCAAGGGTCGCGTGCGCCTGGATTACGAGATCCCGGCGCGCGGCCTGATCGGCTTCCAGAACCAGTTCAAGACCCTGACCCAGGGTTCGGGTCTGCTGTTCCACGTGTTCGACCATTACGGTCCGAAGGAAGACGGCCAGATCGCCAAGCGCCTCAACGGCGTGATGATCGCCAACGCCGGCGGCACCACCCCCGCCTACTCGCTGGGGCCGCTGCAGGATCGCGGCAAGCTGTTCGCGGCCGAAGGCGACAACGTGTATGAAGGCCAGCTGGTCGGCATCCACGCCAAGGACAACGACCTCACCGTCAACGTGATCAAGCCCAAGCCGCTGACCAACATGCGCGCCTCCGGCAAGGACGACGCGATCCAGCTGACCCCGGCGATCAAGTTCACCCTGGAACAGGCACTGGACTTCATCGACGACGACGAGCTGGTCGAGATCACCCCGAAGGAAATCCGCCTGCGCAAGAAGCACCTCACCGAGAACGACCGCAAGCGCGCTTCGCGCGGTTGAGTTGCCGGGTGAATGAGTGAACAGAAGGCCGCCGCAAGGCGGCCTTCTGCGTTCATGCCTCGCCTGAACCGGTATCTCAGGCCTTGCTGCCGCGCACCCGCAAACCCGGCCGTTGCCGCGCCAGCTTGCGCAGCAATTCGGCGAATGCCTGCAGGTCGTCGTGCCAGGGCGAGGCGTCGCGCCAGTACAGGGCGATCTCGCGGCCGCTCGCGGGGCCTTTCAAGGTCGCCAGCGCGATGTTCGGCATCGAGGCCAATCGTTCGCGAGCCAGCGCCGGCACCAGCGCGTAGCCACCACGCAGGCTGACCAGGGCGGCCAGGCTTTCCAGGCTGACGTCCTGCACATGACCGTGTTCGCTGCCTTCGCAATGCAGGCCGTCGGCGTGGCTCTCGGCCATCAGCGTGGCCTCGGCCGGGTCGAGCTGGGTCATCGCGATGTCCCGCTGCCCGGCCAGCGGGTGGTCGGCGCGCAGCATCAGTTCCCACGGCTCGAAGAACAGCGGGCGTGATGCGATGCCGCTGACCGTCGCGGTCGGCGGCGCCAGCACCGCATCGAGCTCACCTTCGCTGAGGCGACGCAGCAGGCCGCGCGGCTTGCCTTCGGAGATGCCCAGCCGCGCACCGGGAAAATGCTGCGGGAACGGCGCGATCAGGTGCGGCAGAAGATACGGTCCCAGCGAGGCGGGCACGCCGAGGCGCAGCTCGCCGCCGAAGGCGACTTCGCCGGCGCGGGCGACCTGCTGCAGGTGTTCGGCCGCAGCCAGCACCGCGTCGATCTGCTGCAGCAGCCGCTGGCCGCCCGCGGTAGGCACGATCTTTCGCCCGCCGCGCTCGAACAGCGGCGCACCCAGCGCCTGTTCCACCTTCTGCACCTGGTGCGACAGGCCGGACGGACTGATGTGCATCGCCCGCGCCGCGCTGTTGAAACTGCCGTGGCGATGCACCGCCTGCACCAGCGCGAGGTCGCGCAGCGAGACAGCCGCCAGGCCCATCGAAATCATCGAATGCTGCATGTGATCAAAGGCGTTTGCTTGCGGTGATCATCGGGGCCATCCTGTGCGGTGAAGTGCGGCCACGCGCCGTTCGCGCAGTGTACTTGGCGGCATGAGCCAAAAGGCGTCAGACCGGCCATGTCATCCCGTCCAGGTCGCTTGTCCGGTTCGCGGAGATGCGGGGTTTGCGCGATAATTGCGTTTTTTACCGGACTGGTGGACCCCACGCGCCGTCCGGCGTCGTTCAGTCGTCCCAGCCGCAGGATTCAGCCAGGAGCTTCCCCATGAAAGATACCTTTTCCGCACGCGACACCCTCGAGGTCAATGGCAAGCAGTACGCCTTTGCCAGCCTGGCCAAGCTCGGTCAGCGCTTCGACCTGAAGCGGCTGCCGTACTCGATGAAGATCCTGCTGGAAAACCTGCTGCGCCACGAGGATGGCGTGGACGTGACCTCGAAGGAAATCGAAGCGGTCGCCAACTGGGACGCGAAGAAGGAGCCGGATACCGAAATCTCCTTCATGCCGGCGCGCGTGCTGCTGCAGGACTTCACCGGCGTGCCGTGCGTGGTCGACCTGGCGGCGATGCGCGACGCGATGAAGGCGCTGGGTGGTGACCCGACCCTGATCAACCCGCTGTCGCCGGCCGAGCTGGTCATCGACCACTCGGTGCAGGTCGACGTGTTCGGCAGCGAGGACGCGCTGGAAAAGAACGTCGCGATCGAATTCGAGCGCAACCAGGCCCGCTACAGCTTCCTGCGCTGGGGCCAGAAAGCGCTGGCCGACTTCAAGGTGGTGCCGCCGCGCACCGGCATCGTGCACCAGGTGAACCTGGAGCACCTGGCCCGCGTGGTGATGGCCAATGAAGTCGACGGCCAGCAGTGGGCCTATCCGGACACCGTGTTCGGCACCGACTCGCACACCACCATGGTCAACGGCCTGGGCGTGCTGGGCTGGGGCGTGGGCGGCATCGAGGCCGAGGCCGCGATGCTGGGCCAGCCCTCTTCCATGCTGATTCCGCAGGTGGTTGGCTTCAAGCTGTCCGGTCGCCTGCCCGAAGGCGCCACCGCCACCGACCTGGTGCTGACCGTGACGCAGATGCTGCGCAAGCAGGGCGTGGTCGGCAAGTTCGTCGAGTTCTTCGGCCCGGGCCTGCAGCACTTGGCCCTGGCTGATCGCGCCACCATCGGCAACATGGCGCCGGAGTACGGCGCCACCTGCGGCATCTTTCCGGTCGACGCGGAATCGCTGCGCTACCTGCGCCTGTCCGGCCGCAGCGACGAGCAGGTCGCCCTGGTCGAGGCGTACGCCAAGGCCCAGGGCCTGTGGCACGACGAGAACAGTGTGCACGCCGATTTCAGCGCCACGCTGGAACTGGACCTGGCCGACGTCAAGCCGTCGATGGCCGGTCCGAAGCGTCCGCAGGACCGCGTGCTGCTGACCGACGTCAAGCAGAGCTACAACGACAATCTCGGCGCCACCACCATCAAGCGCAACGGTGCCGAAGCCCGCTTCGCCAATGAAGGCGGCGACACCGCCGTCGGTCACGACCAGAGCGAGAGCGCACCGGGTCAGCACGTGTCGATGAACGGCCAGGACTTCCGCGTCGGCGACGGCTCGGTGGTGATCGCCGCGATCACCTCGTGCACCAACACCTCCAACCCCGCCGTGATGCTGGCGGCGGGCCTGGTCGCGAAGAAGGCCGCCGCGCGGGGCCTGAAGGCCAAGCCGTGGGTGAAGACCTCGCTGGCCCCCGGCTCCAAGGTCGTCACCGACTATCTGGAAAAGACCGGCCTGCTGACCGAGCTCGAGAAGACCGGCTTCTACCTGGTCGGCTACGGCTGCACCACCTGCATCGGCAACTCGGGTCCCTTGCCGCAGGAAATCAGCCAGGCGATCAGTGCCGGCGACCTCACCGTCGGTGCGGTGATTTCCGGCAACCGCAACTTCGAAGGCCGCGTGCACGCCGAAGTGAAGATGAACTACCTGGCCTCGCCGCCGCTGGTGGTCGCCTACGCGCTGGCGGGCTCGCTCGACATCAACCTCACCACCGAGCCGCTGGGCCAGGGCTCGGACGGCAAGGACGTGTTCCTCAAGGACGTCTGGCCGACCAATCAGGAAATCAGTGACCTGCTGGCCAGCGCGGTCACCTCGGACATGTTCAAGAAGAACTACGCCGACGTGTTCAAGGGTGACGAGCGCTGGAACGCGATCGCCTCGCCGGACGGTGCGCTGTACGCGTGGGACGAAGCGTCCACCTACATCAAGAACCCGCCCTACTTCGACGGCATGACCATGGAAGTGGGCAAGGTCGAAGACATCCACGCTGCGCGCTGCTTGGGCCTGTTCGGCGACTCGATCACCACCGACCACATCTCGCCGGCCGGTTCGATCAAGAAGGATTCGCCCGCCGGCCGTTTCCTGATCTCGCGGGGCGTGCAGCCGATCGACTTCAACTCCTATGGCTCGCGTCGCGGCAACGACGACGTGATGGTCCGCGGCACCTTCGCCAACATCCGCATCAAGAACCAGATGCTGGATGGCGTCGAGGGCGGCCTCACCCGTCATGTGCCCAGCGGCGAACAGCTGGCGATCTACGACGCGGCGATGAAGTACAAGGAAGCAGGCACCCCGCTGGTGGTCATCGCCGGCAAGGAATACGGCACCGGTTCCTCGCGTGACTGGGCGGCCAAGGGCACCTTGCTGCTGGGCGTGAAGGCCGTGATCACCGAGAGCTTCGAGCGCATCCACCGCTCCAACCTGGTCGGCATGGGCGTGCTGCCGCTGCAGTTCAAGGATGGCGAAAGCGCCAAGTCGCTGGGCCTGACCGGCAACGAAAGTTTCGACATCACCGGTCTGGACAACGGCAATGCCCGCGAGGCCACGGTAGTGGCTACCGCCGCCGACGGCAGCAGGAAGCAGTTCAGCGTGCACGTGATGCTGCTGACCCCGAAGGAGCGCGACTTCTTCCGTCACGGCGGCATCCTGCAGTACGTGCTGCGTCAGCTGGCAGGCAAGAAGGCCGCCTGAGTCCAGGCGTGACTTTCTGCAACGGCAAGACCGCCCCGGATACCGGGGCGGTCTTGCATCAGCTCATCGGAAGATCGTCAGAGCGCATGCTTCCAGCTTGCCGTGTAGCAGCGCCATTCGCCGTCTTCCTGGCGCCATGCGGATTCGACCTGGTACAGACCCATCCGGTCCGGCAGCAACTTGCCGCCACTGGTCAGGGTGACGGTGAACGTGGCCACCATGCGCTCGCCACGCTGCTCGATCGAGACCGGCCCCATGGTCACCCCGACGTGCTCCCCGCGCAGCGCCAGCAGGCGGACCATCGATGTCAGGCTGCGCCGGTCCAGCTCGCCGCCGTTGCCGTCGAAGTCCTCGCTGATCGGCTTGCCGAGATCACCGGCCGAGCCCGCCTCCGCCGCCGCGGCGACGGCAGCAATCGCAGCCCTCACCCGCGCCTCGTCGGAGTCGTGTCGACAGGCCACCAGAGCCAGCGTGAACACCACGCAGGCAAGCCCGCGGCAAAGCATCTTTCTCGTCATCATCATCGGGCTACTCGTTGCAGTGCGGCTTGCCGCTGTACGCGGGCGTATGCTCAAATCACCCGACGCATGATCCATGATGGATGCAAGCCGATCCCGATTCCATCATCTGATCCATCGTCCTCGACCAACAGGGAATCCCAAGCATGAGCAATGAGCGTCCGTGGCTGGAGCAGTATCCGGCCGGCGTGTCCGGGCAGATCGACGTCAGTCAGTACGCTTCGGTTCCTGCGGTGCTGGAAGAGGCCTTCGCCGCCTTCAGTGATCGCCCGGCGTTCGCCAGCTTCGGCCGCCAGCTCAGCTATGGCCAGATCGATGCGATGAGCCGCCAGTTCGCCGGTTATCTCACCGGCGTGCTCAAGCTGGGCAAGGGCGATCGCATCGCCATCATGATGCCCAACGTGCTGCAGTATCCGATTGCCCTGTTCGGCGCCTTGCGCGCGGGCCTGATCGTGGTCAACACCAACCCGATGTACACCGCGCGGGAACTGAAGCACCAGCTGGAGGACTCCGGCGCCAAGGCCATCCTGGTGCTGGACAACTTCGCCCACACCCTGCAGCAGGTGGTGGCGGAAACCGGGGTGCAGCATGTCATCACCACCGGCATCGGCGACCTGCTCGGCTTTCCCAAGGGTGCGCTGATCAACTTCGTGCTGAAGCACGTGAAGAAGATGGTGCCGGCCTACGACCTGCCGCAGGCCGTGCGCTTCCGCGATGCCCTGGCTCGCGGCGCGGCGCATCCGCTGCAGGCCGTCGCGCTGGGGCACGGCGACATCGCGTTCCTGCAATACACGGGCGGCACCACCGGCGTGGCCAAGGGCGCCATGCTGACCCACGGCAACATGATCGCCAACATGCTGCAGGCCAGCGAATGGATCGGCGGCAGCGCCAAGCCCGGCGAAGAGGTGATCATCACCGCCTTGCCGCTGTATCACATCTTCTCGCTGACCGCGAACGGCCTGGTCTTCATGCGCCTTGGCGGATTGAACTGGCTGATCACCAATCCGCGCGACATGCCGGGGTTCGTGAAGGAACTTCGCAAGTCCGGTTTTACCGCGTTGACCGGCGTCAACACGTTGTTCAACGGCCTGCTCAACACGCCCGGTTTCGCCGAGCTGGATTTCTCGAAGCTGCACCTCACCCTCGGCGGCGGCATGGCCGTGCAACGCGCCGTGGCCGAACGCTGGAAGAAGACCACCGGCTGCACGCTGGCCGAGGCTTATGGTCTGACCGAGACTTCGCCGGCGGTCTGCATCAACCCGCTGGACCTGAAGGAATACAACGGCTCGATCGGCCTGCCGGTGCCGTCCACCGATGTCGCCATCTGGTCGGACGAGGGACAGCCACTGCCCGTCGGCGAAGTGGGCGAACTGATGGTGCGCGGCCCGCAGGTGATGAAGGGCTACTGGCAGCGCCCGGAAGAGACCGACAAGGTGCTTGGCGCGGACGGCTGGCTGCACACCGGCGACATCGCCAGGATGGACGAGCACGGCTACTTCTACATTGTCGATCGCAAGAAGGACATGATCCTGGTGTCCGGCTTCAACGTCTACCCGAACGAGGTTGAAGACGTGGTGATGGAGCATCCGGGCGTGCTCGAGGTCGCCGCAGTCGGCGTTGCCGACGAACATTCGGGCGAGGTGGTGAAACTGTTCGTGGTGCGCAAGGACCCGCAACTGACCGAGGAAGCGCTCAAGCAGTTCTGCCACGACCGCCTCACCGGCTACAAGCGGCCGCGCCAGATCGAATTCCGCACCGAATTGCCCAAGAGCAACGTGGGCAAGATTCTCCGCCGCGAATTGCGCGACGAGAAGAAACCCGCCGCCTGATTCCTGCTTCGCGAACAGAAACGCCCGCCTGGATCAGGCGGGCGTTGTCGTTTGCATGATGCGCGGGGACGCCGTGCGCGTCAGCCGTCCTTCCAGTATTCGAGGATGTCGGCGTAGCCGCCCAGCAGGTTCCACAGCGGGACCTGCTTGTCCTCGGGAATCCGGCTGTACGAAAAACCGATGTGATGGTCGGAGATGCGGACGACCGCGGCCTCCAGGTGAATGTGCAGGTTGTGACCGAAGATCATGTCGAGCACCCAGCTCTGACCCACCTCTCCCGACCACCCCAGCGGGCGGCGCAGCAAGGCGCCGGTCGCCGATATGTCCACCAGCTCCGTCGGGTGCGACTCGCCATGACGACTCATCAGCACCGTCGTCTCGATCTGCATGCGCGCCGGACGCAATTGCTCCGGTCCGCCTTGTCCATTCTTGTCGGTCGCCATCAGTTCCACCATCCGTTTGTGCTTGCGCCTGCTGTTGCTCTTGTTTTCCGCAAACGCCGTTTCGCGTTCATCCTGAATTCGTCGTGCCGCTTCCTGTGGGACGACGCAACCACGCAACGATTGCACCAGTCGAACTGTTCGAAAGCAACCACCGTGCCAGCCCAATCCCGATCGATCCCTCCGCCGCCACCAGCCCCGATGCACGGGAAAAACAGCAGGAAACAGCGAGCCGGCGCCACGATGTGGCGTTCTTCCAACTCGCCACGCCCGGGCAACCGCCGTTGAACCTTTCGCGTCATGTCGGCGAGCGCATCAGGCCTGACGCAGGCTGACCGCTAGCCGACGCATTAGGTCACATGGCGCCCTCGCCTTTCCAGGCAACCCGCTGCGAAGGCACAATCAGGATATTGTGCCTGCCTGCAGCCATGCTGTGAAAGCGGCCACTTGCCCGTCAGGTCCTGCCCGTTCCAACAGTCATGCCTGCTTGCGCTGGACTTGACGCTGGCCAGCCGCTACTCTTGCACCACGCATGGCACCACGGAACCTGCTCGCGCGAGCGACAGCGGCGCGCCTTGGCTTCCATTCGAAGGCTTTCGACTCGACCGGTGAAATGGCGCGATCTGATCCGCCGTCATCGGTCAGGCGCAGCTGATGTGGCTGACAACCCTCAGTTGGCGCGATTGGTCGCTGGCGACCTGCCTGACCGAACCACCAACGCGTGGCTTCATCATGCCCGTCGCGACGAGTGCGTACGCCACGCCTCGATTTGTGTGATTGACGAACGCAGCACCGGGAATGCCGCCTAACCGCCGTGTTCCGAGTACGGACATCCGCATGTCGCGACGGCATGTGAATGACTCCGATCCCGTAGAACGTACTGCCAGCCGCCGAAAGCGGCCCCATGACATGCATTGATGAGCACTGAGCCCGTCGTCGAGCCGCAGAGTCCGGTACCTGCAACGCAGGACGCCTTCGCGTCGGTGCCGCAGCAGCAGGAAATGCCGCTGGCCATCGTGCGCGGCGAGCCGATGCTGCAGATGCCACAGGATCTGTACATCCCGCCGGATGCGCTGGAAGTCATCCTGGAGTCGTTCGAGGGTCCGCTGGATCTGCTGCTGTACCTGATCCGCCGGCAGAACCTGGACATCCTTGACATCCCGGTTGCCGAGATCACCCGGCAGTACATGAGTTACATCGAGCTGATGCGCGATGTCATGCGGCTGGAGCTGGCCGCCGAATACCTGCTGATGGCCGCGATCCTGGCCGAGATCAAGTCGCGGCTGCTGCTGCCGCGACCGCCGACCGAGGAAGGCCTGGAAGAGGATCCCCGCGCCGAACTGGTACGGCGATTGCAGGAGTACGAACGATTCAAGCGGGCCGCCGAGGACATCGAGGCGCTGCCGCGGCAGGAACGCGACAGCGTGGTGGTCCACGCCGACGTGGGTGAGCGCAACGTCATCAAGTTGCCGCCGCCCCTGGAGCTGACCGAGCTGTTGCTGGCACTGAAGGACGTGATGCACCGGGCCGAACTGTTCGGGCACCACGCGATCAAGCGCGAGGCGCTCAGCGTGCGCCAGCGCATGGGCGAACTGCTGAGCCGGCTCGACGACACCAGCTTCCACCGCTTCGAGAGCCTGTTCGACATCAGCGAGGGACGGCTCGGCATCGTGGTGACCTTCCTGGCGATGCTGGAGCTGGCCAAGGAGATGCTGGTCGAGATCGTGCAGGAAGAACCGCTGGCGCCGATCTACGTGAAGGCGAAGACGAGCCACATCGAGGAAGCCGCCGAATTGCCGCTGGATGCAGCACAAGACGGCGAGCCGGCCGTGATCGAGGCATCCGGCGAATGAACGACACCCTTTGAACGACAGCGACCGAAACGGCATCCGACCCAAGGTTATGCAGATCGAGCAACTCAAATCCATCATCGAGGCCGCCCTGCTGGCCTCCACCCAGCCGATGACCGTGCAGCAGCTGGGCGACCTGTTCGTCGAGGCCGACGAGGTCACGCGCGAGCTGATCGCCCGGGCGCTGGAGTCGCTGGCCGGGGACTGTGACGGCCGCGGGGTCGAGCTGAAGGAAGTGGCATCGGGGTTCCGCTACCAGGTGCGCCAGGACGTGCATCCGTGGATCTCGCGGATGTGGACCGAGCGGCCGAGCCGCTACTCGCGTGCGCTGCTGGAAACGCTGGCGCTGATCGCCTACCGCCAGCCGATCACCCGGCCCGAGATCGAGCAGATCCGTGGCGTGGTGGTGTCCTCCAACATCATCAAGACGATGGAGGAGCGCGAGTGGATTCGCGTGGTGGGCTACCGCGACGTGCCCGGCAAGCCGGCGCTGTTCGGCACCACCCGCGCCTTTCTCGACTACTTCAACCTGAAATCGCTGGACCAGTTGCCGCCGCTGTCGGAAATCCGCGACATGGAAGACCCGCAGATGCGCTTCGAGCCTGAACCGCTGCCCGCCCGCGTCGCACGCGATCTGCCGATCGACCCGGACGAAGAAGCTCCGGAAAACAGCAGCCCGGACAACGACGGCGCGATCGACGACGAACACGAACACCCGGTATCCGCCGACGTCGCGGATACCGGCCACAGCGACACCACGGCCGACGCCGATGCGCCGACCACGACACCCGAGGCCGTCGAGCCTGGCCCCGAATCGGGCCCACTTGCCGACCAACCGATTGCCACTGCCGACGAGGCAGCGAACCCCGCCGCGGATGCCGACACCGGCTCCGCCAGCCAAGATACCGAGGAGTACCGCGCATGACTGCGCCGCAAAAATCCGTTTTGTCCCTGAAGCGCGAACCGCGCATCGACACCGACGCACCCGCACTGGAAGAGCGCCTGCACAAGGTGCTGGCGAACGCCGGCCTGGGCTCGCGCCGCATGCTGGAGCAACGCATCCAGTCCGGCGAAGTCGAGCTCAACGGCGCCCCCGCCGAGATCGGCATGAGCGTGAAGGCCGGTGACCGCGTGGTCATGGACGGCAAGCAGTTCGTCGTGGCCACCGACAGCCGCGACGACGCCGAGGTGCTGATCTACCACAAGCCCGAAGGCGTGCTGACCACCCGCGACGATCCCGAAGGCCGCCCCAACGTGTTCGAACAGCTGCCGCGCCTGAAGGGTGCGCGCTGGGTCGCGGTGGGTCGTCTCGACATCAACACCACCGGCCTGCTGCTGCTGACCACCGACGGCGAACTGGCCAACGGACTGATGCATCCCAAGAGCGGCCTCGAGCGCGAATACCTCTGCCGCGTGCATGGTGAAGTGCCCGACGAGATCATCGAGCGGCTGAAGGCCGGCGTGGAGCTGGAAGACGGTCCCGCCCGCTTCGACGAGATCGCGGTGATCAGTCGCGGCGGCAGCCACAGCTGGTTCCGCGTGGTGATCCGCGAAGGCCGCAACCGCGAAGTGCGCCGGCTGTGGGACTCGCAGGGCTTCCTGGTCAGCCGCCTGAAGCGCATCCGCTACGGCAAGATCGAACTGCCGCGCAACCTGCGTCGTGGCGAATGCGAAGCGCTGGACGCCGAAAGCGTCAAGCAGCTGCGCCAGACCACCGGCCTGGGTGCGGCGCAGCCGGTGCTCACGCTGAGTCCGGTGCTGCACCAGCGTCGCGCCAGCCGCAGCGTCACCGAATATCGTCCCGAACGCGGCGCCGGCACGGCCTGGACCGGCGGCCAGGACGAAGCACGCGAACTGCGCGCCTACGACCGCATCCGCGAGGAACCGGTCCGCGGCCGCAAGCCGCCGCGGCGTGACGGCCGGGAAGTGAACGGCAATGTGGCGCGCCCCGAGCGTGGCGCGGGCGGTGGCGCCCGAGGCGGCAAGAGTCGCCGTGTGGCGCCGGGGCAGGAACTGCCCTCGGTGCGCACCTGGTTCGCCGGCGAAAGTCGCGACGGCGGTGCCGGTCGCCCCGGTGCACCGCGCGGCAATGCCGGCGCCCCGGGCAATCGTCGTCCGGCCGGTGGCAAGCCGTTCGGCGCACGTTCCGCGGGTGAAGGCCGCAGCGCAGGCGCTGCCGGTCCGTACAGCGGTTTCGGCGGCGAATCACGGGGCAACAGTGCAGGAGGCAATCGCGCTCCGGGCAATCGTGGTCCGCGTCCGCAGGGACAGGGACAGGCCCAGGGCAACCGTTCGCATGGCAACCAGGCACGCCCGCAAGGACAGGGCGGCAATCGCCCCCAGGGTTCCGGTCGACCGCAGGGTCAGGGCGGCAACCGTCCGCACGGCGGCGCGCGGCCCGCGGGCTCCGGCGGTGGACGTCCGCCAGGCCGCGGCGGCAACCGCTCGGGCAATCGCTGAGGCCTGACCGATGGTGCGGATCTATCACAACAGCCGCTGTTCGAAATCGCGCGCCACGCTGGCGCTGCTGCAGGAACGCGGCGCCGACGTCGAGGTGGTCAACTACCTCGACACGCCGCCGACCGCCGCCGAGCTTTCGACCCTGCTGCAGCAACTGGGGATGACCCCACGCCAGTTGCTGCGCCAGGGCGAGGACGATTACCAGGCGCTGGGTCTGGACCATCCCTCGCTTGACGACCAGGCCCTGATCGCCGCGATGGTCGCGCACCCGAAACTGATCGAGCGACCGATCGTGGTCGCCAACGGCAAGGCGGCGCTCGGCCGTCCGCCCGAGGCCGTGCTGGCGATACTCTGAGCCGTCGCCGACCCATCGAGAAAAGCCGCCTTCGAGGCGGCTTTTTGTTGTCCGGCGAACGACGATGCGGCGCGTCGGTCAACCCGGGTCGAGCGAGAACGCGTCGGCATCCATCCATGCCGGGAAGCGTTCGCGATGGGCCAGCAGCGGTGCCGGGTCCAGCGTGATCGTCACCATCTGCTCCTGCGCACCCAGTTCCACCAGCGGTTCGCCGACCGGATCGAGTACCGCGCTGTCGCCGGCATACGGGATCTCGTTGCCGTCCACGCCGACCCGGTTCACCCCGACCACGTAGCTGAGGTTCTCGATCGCGCGGGCGCGCAGCAAGGTGCGCCACGGCTGCCGGCGCGGTGACGGCCAGTTCGCCACGAACACGGCCAGATCGTAGTCCATGCCGCCGGTAGCGGTCGCCAGCCGGCGGTTGCGCAACCACACCGGGAAACGCAGGTCGTAGCAGACCTGCGGCAGGACGCGCCAACCCTTCAGCTCCACGATCAGCCGCTGGTTGCCGCCGCCGTAGCGGGTATGCTCGCCGGCCATGCGGAACAGGTGGCGCTTGTCGTACTGCTGGAAGCTGCCGTCCGGCTGCATCCACAACAGGCGGTTGTAGACCACGCCATCCTCGCGGATCGCCAGGCTGCCGCAGACCACCGCGCCGACCTCGATCGCCAGCGCGCGCAGCCAGGCCACGCCCTCGCCATCCATGCTGTCGGCACTGGCCTGGATGTCGTTGCTGAAACCGGACAGGAACGTCTCCGGCAGCACGATCAGGTCGCTGCCCCTGGCTTGGCGCACCAGCGTGCCGTAGTAGTCGCGATTGGCCGGCGCGTCGTGCCAGCGGGTGGCGCCCTGCACCAGCGAAACCTGCAGTGGCTGCATGCTCATAGCTTGCACAGGCGCTCCGCCGCCGCTTCCATGGTGGCGTCGCTCTTGGCAAAACACAGGCGCAGCAATCGCGTTCCCGGCGCCTGTTCGTAGAACGGCGTCAGCGGGATCGCCGCCACCCCGCCCTGCTCGACCAGCCAGCGGCTGACGCTGAGGTCGTCCCCGTCGCGGATCGCCGAGTAGTCGACCAGCTGGAAATAGCCGCCCGGCACGTCGAGCAGCTTGAACCGCGACGGCGCCAGCAGTGCACGGAAACGGTCGCGCTTGGCCTGGTAGAACGCCGGCAATTCCAGGTAGTGCTGCGGCGTGCTGGCCATGAATTCGGCGAACGCCACCTGCGCCGGATGGAAGGTGCAGAAGGTGAGGTATTGATGCACCTTGCGGAACTCGGCGGTCAGCGCCGCCGGTGCCACCGCGTAGCCGACCTTCCAGCCGGTGCAGTGATAGGTCTTGCCGAAGGAGGACACCACGAAGCTGCGCTCGGCCAGTTCCGGATGGCGCAGCACGCTTTCGTGCTGGGCGCCGTCGTAGACGATGTGCTCGTAGACCTCGTCGGACAGCACCACGATCGCCGTGTCGCGCACGATCGCGGCCAGCTCGTCCAGGTCCGCGGCCGACAACACCGCACCGGACGGATTGTGCGGGGTGTTGATCAAGATCATGCGGGTCTTCGGCGTCACCGCATCGCGCACGCGCTGCCAGTCGATCGAGAATGCCGGCACGGTCAGCGGGATGTGCACCGCGCGCGCGCCCTGCAGGTCGATCGCCGGCTCGTAGCAGTCGTAGGCCGGATCGAACACGATCACTTCCTCGCCCGCGCGCACCGTGGCGGCGATCGCCGCGAAGATCGCCTCGGTGGCGCCGGAGGTCACCGTGATGTCGGTATCGACGTTGAGCTTTCGGCCGTACAGGCGCTCGGTCTTCAGCGCGATCTGCTCGCGCAGCGCCGCGGTGCCGTGCATCGGCGCGTACTGGTTGCGGCCGTCGTTCATCGCGTGATTCAGCGCGTCGCGCAATGCCTGCGGCGGCTCGAAGTCGGGAAAACCCTGGCCCAGGTTCACCGCCTTGTGCTCCAGCGCGAGCTGGCTCATCACGCTGAAGATGGTGGTGCCGACTTTCGGAAGCTTGGTTTCGATCATTGTCATTCGGCCGTATGGATGTCCATAAAGGTTCAAGCGTAGCGCATCAGGACTTCGGCAGCGCATCCAGCGGGCGCTGCTTGCACTGTTCGTGCTTGAGCAGCGTGGTGACCGGCAGGCGCTCGGCCAGGAAATCCACCAGCGCCCGCACGCCGGGCAGCATGCCGCGCCGGCTGGGGTAGACGAAATGCATGGTGCCCTCGGGCATGCTCCAGTCCGGCAGCACCACTTCGAGATCGCCCGCCGTGATCGCCGGCGCGCAGACGAACTCCGGCAGCAACGCCACGCCCATGCCGCGGCGGGCGGCTTCCAGCAACACGGCGAAATCGCCGGTGATCAGGCGTGCATGCACCTCCACGTTGACCTGGGCGCCGCCCGCGTCGATCAGCTCCCACGTCTGCGCGCCTTCGTGCTCGCGCATCGACAACGCCGGCAGCCGGGCCAGCTCGTCCGGCGAGGTCGGCCGCCCCTGCGCCTTCAGCAATGCCGGACTGGCGACCAGCTTGGTGCGGGAGTTGCCAAAACTGCGCACCACCAGGTTCGCATCCGTATCCAGCTTGTTGCGCACGCGGATCGCCAGGTCGTAGCCCTCGCCGATCACGTCGACCCGCCGATCGCTGGAAAGCAGGCGCACCTGCATCTTCGGATACTGCGCCAGGAATTCGGGCAGCAGGTAGGCCAGCACCGTCTGGGTCAGGGACACCGGGCAACTCAGGCGCACCACGCCACGCGGCTCGGCACGCAACTCGTCCACCGCATCCTGGGCGGCCTGCGCCTCTTCCAGCACGGCGCGGCAGTGCGCGTAGAAGCGCTCGCCCACCTCGGTCACCACGAAGCGCCGGGTGGTCCGCTGGAGCAGACGCACGCCGAGCCGTTCCTCCAGCTGGGCGACCCGCTTGCTGAGACGCGATTTCGGCACACCCAGGGCGCGGCCGGCGGCGGAGAAACCGGCGTGCTCCACCACGGCGGCAAAGAAGTAAAGGTCGTTGAGGTCCTGCAGGGCGCCGCTCAATACGGTCATCGTCGTTTCCATTTGGGGACGATTGATCAGAAAGGTCACATCCACCGTCAGATTGTTCCGAATATAGCCGCTTTGCATCGACGGTCAATCGAGTCGCAGCGGTTTGCTCGCGGTGGAAAAAACGGGCCGGGGCAGACACACTGGGTCTCGCCCATCCGTCATCGGACCCCGCCCATGATCCGTTCGCTCCGCTTCTCCCTGCTGGCCCTGCTGGTGCTGGCACCGGCGGCTTCGGCCGCCGATCTGCTGGTCAGCAACGTCAACGGCTACACCCTCGACAGCCATGGCAGGCTGCAGCACTTCCAGGCCTTGCTGGTGGACCAGGGCAAGGTCGTCGCCACCGGCACCAGCGCCGACCTGATCAAGCGCGCCGGTGGCGCGAAGGTCGTCGACGGCCACGGCAAGACCCTGCTGCCGGGGCTGATCGACGCTCACGGTCACGTGCTCGAACTCGGCTACGCCCGCAACAGCGTGGATCTCAGCACCACGAAATCGCTGGACGAAGCGCTGGCGAAAGTGAAGGCGTACGCGGCGGCCCATCCCGACGCGACCTGGATACGCGGTGGTGGCTGGAACCAGGAAATCTGGAAGCTGGGGCGTTTCCCCACCGCGCAGGAGCTCGACGCCGTGGTGTCCGACCGACCGGTATGGCTGAGCCGCATCGATGGTCACGCTGCATGGGCGAACTCGGCGGCGATCAAGCTGGCCGGCGTCGGCAAGACCACCCGGGAACCCAGTGGCGGACGCATTGAGCGCGACGCCCACGGCAACCCGTCCGGCGTCTTCGTCGATGGCGCCGTGGACCTGGTCAACGCCGTGGTGCCGGCATTGACCCAGCAGGACCGGATCGAGGCGCTGGACACCGCGCTGGCCGAGATGGCCAGCGTCGGGCTTACCGGGATCAGCGATGCAGGCATCGATCTGGAGAACTACCAGCTGTATCGGCAGTACGCCGACGCGCACAAGCTCACCGCGCGCATCTACGCGATGATCCGCGACACCGGCGAGGCCTTCGACGCGATCAGCAAGGACGGCCCGCTGATCAGCTACGGCAACGACTTCCTCACCGTGCGCGCGGTCAAGCTGTTCGCCGACGGCGCGCTGGGCAGCCGCGGCGCGGCGATGCTGAAGCCCTACTCCGACGATCCGCACAACAGCGGCCTGCTGTTCCTGCCGCCGGCGGTGATGACTTCGAAAATCGAGAAGGCCTTCGGCAAGGGCTACCAGGTCGGCATCCATGCCATCGGCGACCACGCCAACCGCGAGGTGCTGGACAGCTTCGCCGCCGCCTACAAGACCCATCCGGAGGCGGTCGCCCTGCGCAACCGCGTCGAACATGCGCAGATCGTTTCGATGCAGGACATCCCGCGCTTCGTGAGCCTGCACCTGATCGCCTCGATGCAGCCCACCCATGCCACCTCGGACATGAACATGGCCGAGGACCGGATCGGCCACGAGCGCATCAAGGGTGCCTATGCCTGGCAGAGTTTCCTCAAGCAGGGCACCGTGATCGCCGCCGGCTCGGACTTCCCGGTGGAATCGCCCGATCCGTTCTACGGGTTGTATTCGGCGGTGACCCGCGAAGACCATCAGGGTCAGCCCCCGGGTGGCTGGTACCCGCAGCAGGACCTGAGCCTGACCGAGGCCTTGCGTGCATTCACCCTGGACGCGGCCTACGCCGAGCATGCCGAGAAAACCCTGGGCACGCTGGAACCGGGCAAGTGGGCCGACTTCATCCTGATCGATCACGACGTGATGAAGGATCCTTCCAGCAAGATCTGGAACACGAAAGTGTTGCAGACCTGGGTCGGCGGCAAGCAGGTCTACGTCGCCAGGGACTGACCACCGGCCCGCAAGGGCCGGCATCCGTGTCGGCCCTTGCCGTGGTGGCGCTCAGATCGTCGAGGTCTTGCCGCCATCCATCGGGATGATGGCGCCGGTGACATAACTGGCCCGCACCGAGGCGAGGAAAACCGCGACGTCGGCAATCTCGGCGGGCTCGGCCATGCGCCCCAGTGGAATGCCGGCCAGCTGACTGGCCAGCACCGCCTCGCGCGCTTGCCCGCTGGCCCGCACCGCAGCCGCCAGTCCTTCGTCAACGCGACCGGTACGGGTTATGCCCGGGTTGATGGCATTCACCCGCACGCCCTTGGCCGCGTAGGCATTGGCATAGCCCACTGTGGCCAGCATCAGGGCGGCATTCGCCGAACCGCCACCGATGTGCTGCGGATTGGCCTGGCGGCCACCCTGCCCGATCACGTTGACGATGCTTCCCGTGCCGCGCGCCGCCATCGCACGAATCACCGGATCGATCGCGTGCATGTAGCTGAGGTACTTCGCCTGCATCGCCGCGAGCACGGCGGTCGCGTCCAGTTCGTCCGGCGGCGTGCGCCGGGCGGCGCCCGCGCAATTGACCAGTACGTCGATGGGCCCGTGGTCGTTGACGATGCGTTCCATCACCAGTTGCGCCGCCACGCTGTCCTTGAGATCCGCCGGGTCGACATCCATGGCCAGGCCCAGCGACGCCAGTTGCTCCTGCGCGACACGCAGGTTGGCCGGATCGCGGGAAACGCCGATCACGCTGGCGCCTTCGCGGGCGAAGGCGATCGCACAGGCCAGCCCGATGCCCTTGCTCGCGCCGGTGACGACGACGATGCGACCAGCCAGTTCAAGCTCCACGTCCACCTCCGGATTGAAGCCAGGTATTGAAGCACGAAGCCGGCGCAGCGCGGGCCAACGGCGCAACCGCCTCCGCCGGATGGACGTGACGTCCCGCCCGGACGCCAAGGGGGACCCCTGCCATCAGTCATGTTGCCAATTCGGCTTCAGCCTATTGACCGTCCGAAAGTCGGTGTTATAGTTCACTACAACACCACCCAACGAGGTCACCAAGGAGGCCCGTCATGAAAGCGCACAACCTGATCGCCAGCGCCGCCGCCGTCCTGCTCACCGTCGCGAGCCTGAGCGTCGTCAACTACAACGTCGACAGCCAGCCGGCCGCAGCTGCCCAGCAGGGCGCCGCCCGCGTCACCAACCTGGCACCGGTCCAGGTTCGCCCCAGCGCGGCGGAAATGCGCAGCGCGGCCCTGCTGCCCGGCAACGACACCGCCGCCATCGGCACGATGTCGGTACTGGGCAACCTGGGCGAGTCTGGCACCTCGGGGCAGTTCAGCCTGCTCGGGTCGCAACTGGCCATGCCCTACTATTCGTTCGGCAACAAATTCGGTCGCATCAGCAAGGAATAAGACATGACCATTACCTGGAACGACAGCGTCCCGATCTATCGCCAACTGCACCAGCGTGTCGTGGCGATGATCCTGGACGGCGCCTTGAACGAGGGCGACCCGCTGCCGTCGGTACGCCAGGTGGCAGCGGAGTATCAGATCAATCCGCTGACGGTATCCAAGGCATACCAGGAACTGGTCGACGAACAACTGGTTGAGAAACGGAGGGGCTTGGGCATGTTCGTCATTGAAGGCGCTCGCGAGGCGCTGCTGAAATCGGAACGCGAGCGCTTCCTGCGCGAAGAGTGGCCGGCGCTGTTTGCTCGGCTGCAGCGGATGGGGCTGGATCTCAAGACACTGCTGCGCGAAGCCGCCACGGACAAGGAGGAAGGATCATGAGCGCGGTAATCACGGCCAACGGCCTGACCAAGCGTTACAAGTCGGCGCTGGCGCTGGACAACACCAGCTTCCAGATCGAGCCCGGCCGCATCGTGGGCCTGATCGGTCCCAACGGTGCCGGCAAGACCACCGCGCTGAAGGCGATCCTGGGATTGACCGATTTCAGCGGCGAGCTGAACGTGCTGGGTTTCGACCCGCGCAAGCAACGCGACAAGCTGATGGGCGAGGTCTGCTTCATCGCCGACGTGGCCGTGCTGCCGCGCTGGATCAAGGTGAGCCAGGCGATCGACTTCGTCGCCAACGTGCATCCGCGCTTCGACCGCAAGAAGTGCGAGGCCTTTCTGGCCCGCACCAAGCTGCAGCCCGACCAGCGCGTGCGGCAGATGTCCAAGGGCATGATCGTGCAGCTGCACCTGGCCCTGGTGATGGCGATCGACGCCCGCCTGCTGATCCTGGACGAACCGACCCTGGGCCTGGACATCCTCTATCGCAAGCAGTTCTACCAGAACCTGCTGGAAGACTACTTCGACGAGAACAAGACGATCATCGTCACCACCCACCAGGTCGAGGAAGTCGAACACATCCTCACCGACCTGATGTTCATCCGCGACGGCAGGATCGTGCTGGATGCGGACATGGACGCAGTGGGCGAACGCTTCATCGAGGTGATGGTGGGCGCCGACAAGGCCGACGCGGCCCGGGCATTGAAGCCCATCGACGAACGCCAGGTCTTCGGCAAGAGCATTTTTCTGTTTGACGGCGCGAACCGCGCGGTGCTGGAACAGCTGGGCGAAACCCGCCGGCCGTCCATCAGCGACCTGTTCGTCGCCACCATGAAGGGAACCTACGCATGAAAACCTTCTACTGGCTGGTAAAGCGCGAATTCTGGGAACACCGGGGCGGCTTCTTCTGGGCGCCGGTCATCACCGGCGGCATCTTCCTGCTGCTGAACATCATGGGCATCATCACCGCCGAGGTGCTCGGCGCCCGCCAGGGCATCAGCTTCGGCGCCAGCGGCGGACTGCGCAAGGTCATCGAGGGCATGGACGCCGGCGACATGAGCAAGGTCGGATTCGCCCTGGACATCGCGATGTACTCGGCAATGGGATTGCTGATCGTGGTGCTCGGCTTCGTGGTGTTCTTCTACTGCCTCGGCGCGCTGTACGACGACCGCCGCGACCGCAGCATCCTGTTCTGGAAATCGCTGCCGATCTCCGACGCCAGCACCGTGTTGTCCAAGGTCGTCAGCGCCACCGTCGTCGCCCCCATCGTGGCCGTGATCGTGGGCATCATCGTGGGCATGCTGCAACTGCTGATCGTGGCGATCACGCTGTCCTTCCACGGCGTCAACGTGTGGCAACTGCTGGTACTGGCGCACCCGTTCAAGGTGATGTTCAACCTGATCGGCTACATCCCGCTGTATGTGTTGTGGGCTGCGCCGGCGGTGGGCTGGTTGCTGATCTGTTCGGCCTGGGCACGCAGCAAGCCGTTCCTGTGGGCGGTGGCACTGCCGGTCGGCGCCGGTCTGCTGGTGAGCTGGTTCGGCATCATGGGCCTGTTCAACCTGCCGGCCACCTGGTTCTGGAAGAACATCGTGCAGCGCGCCCTGTTCAGCGTGTTCCCCGGCACCGGCAGCATCTTCAGCGCGGACAGCGACAACATGGTCAGCCACGTCACCGGCAACGGCAGCGACGTCCTGGACCTGGTCAACACCTGGCACCTGGCAGCCTCGCCGAACCTGTGGATCGGTGTGGTGATCGGCGCCGCCCTGCTGGCCGGTGCGACCTGGTTCCGCCGCTGGCGCGACGACAGCTGAACATCCGAACGAATCACAAGGGAGAACACACGATGAAAAGCCATCTCTTCGCCAGCGGCATCCTCGCATCGGCCCTGCTGCTGCCACTGGCCGCCTGCAGCCACTCGGACCAGGATGCCCCGGCAGCAAGGCAGGCCAGCACCCAGACCTCGTCCTCGTCGATCGCCGCCAAGGTCCGTGAGGGCATCGAGCAGGCCAAGCAGGAACTGGCCACCAAGGACATCAGCATCGGCGACGTCCACTTCAACACGGAACCGGGCGTCCACCGCGACTCCTCCCTGCCCAAGGCGGCGATCACCCCGCAAGGCAACCTGGTGATCGCGGGCAAGCCGATCGATGCCACGCCGGAGCAGCACGTCATGCTGGTCGACTACCGACAGCAGGTCCTCGGCATCGCCGAGGCCGGCATGGACATCGGTGCACAGGGCGCGGACATCGGCGTCACGGCGGCGAAGCAGGCCATCTGGGGTGCGCTCAGCGGCAAGGACGACAAGGAGATCGAGGCGAGCATCAAGCCGCAGACCGACAAGATCCAGGCCGCCGCCATGGCCCTGTGCAAGCGGCTGCCGGACCTGCTGGCCTCGCAGCAGAAACTCGCCGCGGCCATGCCGGCGTTCAGGCCGTACGCCACGATGACGCAAAAGGACATCGACGACTGCGGCAAGGAGATGACCGACAAGGATGGCAAGAAGGGCTTTGCCGTGTTCTCCGACTGAGCGGCCCAGGCTCCGCCAGCCGCCCCGGCGACTGGCGGAGCTGCCATCGGACGATCACAAGTCTTCTCTTGAACCGAACAACGGACCTGTCATGAAAGCTCTCGCCCGCCCACTGCTTCTCGCCGTACTGGCATGCACGCTTGCTGCCTGCAACACGCCCGATACCGTCATGGCCAATGGTGCGATCACTCTGGATGGAAACCAGGTGACCCTGCGCGTCATCGGCACGTCGAAGGCCACGATCGATGCTGACGGCACGTTCGCCGTCGACGGCAAGGCTGTCGTCACCACGCACGCCGAACGCAGCCTGCTGGCCCAGTACAACCAGAGCGTGCGCTCGGTGCATGAAACCGGCCTGGCCATGGGCAAGGCCGGCGTCCGCATGGCGGCCAAAGCGGTCGTGGCCAGCACGTCCTCCGCGCCGGGCAATGCTGGCGAGACAGCCGAGGCTGGAGCCGGGCAAATGCAGCAGCTGAGCCTCGACATCTGCAAGGCGCAGGCTTCGATCAAGACCGTGCAGGACCAGCTGGCCACGCAACTGGCGTCCTTCAAGCCCTACGCTTCGATCGTCAGCTCATCCGACGTGGCGGACTGCGAGAGCGACGCCAAGGACTGACCTGACGAGGGACCATCCGGCACGCGTGCCGGACGAGCCCCTTCCCGCGCGGATACCGCCTGTATCCACCCTTCCGCTCCACCGTTCATTCCACGAAGTCGTCCCGACTGCGTCGGCCTCCCGCACCCCGAGGAATCACCATGCGCCTCCTGCCCTGCCTGCTGCTTGCACTGACTCTCGCCACGCCACTGGCGCAAGCCTCGCCATCCCCCGCCAGCCATGCCACGGCACCGACCGGGACCGTTCTGCTGGTTGGTGACAGCCTGAGCTCGGCGCACCGCATCCCGGCCGAAGCGGGCTGGGTGAACCTGCTGCAGCAGCGCGTCGACCACGCCACGACGACTCCGCCTTCGATCGTCAACGCCAGCCGCGGCGGCAAGACCATGGAGGACGCACTGAAGGAATTGCCCGCATTGATCATTGCTCACCATCCGCGGCTGATCATCCTCGAGCTGGGCGCCAACGACGCCATCCTCGGCGCCAATCGGCAAGCGCTGGAGCAGCACATGACCCAGCTGATCGACCTGGCCCAGGCCTCCGGAGCAAAGGTCGCCGTACTGGGTTTCGAGATCCCGGCCAAACTCGACAAGGATCACTGCGCAGACACCCTGCGGCAGGTCTATGCCAGGGTGGCGAAGGATCAGCACGTCACGCTGTTGCCGTCCCTGATGGCCGGCATTTCGGACAAGCCCGCCCTGCTGCTGGATGACGGCGTGCATCCGACGGCGGTCGCCCAGCTGCGCGTGCTCGACAACGCATGGCCCACGCTGCGTCCCTTGCTGATCAACTGAAGACCGCGACAAGTCGACGGAAGTGGCCGGCATGATGCGGGCCACTTCCTTTCCAGGCTGCAGACAGGCTATTTGCCTTCGCCGTGGATGCCGCCACGGGTCAGTGTCAGCGGATCAAGCAGCTTCTTCAATTCGCTCTTCGACAAGCCGGTGGTTTCCAGCGCCACGTCCATGATCGGCCGGTGCTGCTTGTAGGCGAGCTTGGCGGTGGCCGCACCTTTCTCGTAGCCGATCACCGGATTCAACGCGGTGACCAGGATCGGATTCATCGCCAGCGCCTGGTCGACCCGCGCCCTGTTGACCTTGAACCCGGCGATCGCCTTGTCGGCCAGCAACACGCTGACGTTGGCCAGTATCCCGATCGACTGCAGCAGGTTGTGCGCGATCAGCGGCAGCATTACGTTGAGCTGGAAGTTGCCGGACTGGCCGGCGATGGTGATCGAGGCGTCGTTGCCGATCACCTGGGCGGCGACCATCGCCACCGCCTCCGGGATCACCGGGTTGACCTTGCCCGGCATGATCGACGACCCCGGTTGCAGCGCCGGCAGCTCGATCTCGCCCAGGCCAGCGAGCGGACCCGAGTTCATCCAGCGCAGGTCGTTGGCGATCTTCATCAGCGCCACCGCCAGCGTCTTCAGCGCGCCGGACAACTCGACGGCGGCGTCTTGTGCTGCCATGCCCTCGAAATAATTTTCCGCCGACTCGAACCTCACCCCGGTCAGCTTCTTCAGCTGCAGCGCCATCGCCGGGCCGAACTTCGGGTCGGCATTGATGCCGGTGCCCACCGCCGTGCCACCCTGCGGCAAGCGGCGCATGCGCTTCAGGGCATCCTCGATCCGTTCGATCGCCGAGCCGATCTGTGCGGACCAGCCCGACAGCTCCTGGCCGAAGGTGATCGGCATCGCGTCCATCAGGTGGGTGCGGCCGGTCTTGGGCGTGTTCTTCAGCTCGCGGGCACGCTGGTCGATCGCCTTCTTCAGATGCTTCAGCGCGGGCAGCAACTGCTCGGTGGTGGTCAGCGTGGCGCTGACATGGATGGCGGTGGGGATCACGTCGTTCGAGCTCTGCCCATAATTGACATGGTCGTTCGGATGCACCTTCGCGCCCGCCGCCACCGCCAGGTGCGCGATCACCTCGTTCGCGTTCATGTTGGTGCTGGTGCCCGAGCCGGTCTGGAAGATGTCGATCGGGAACTGTGCGTCATGCTGGCCTTCCGCCACCGCCATCGACGCCTTGCGGATCGCCGCGGCCTGGTTCTTCTTCAAATGCCCCATCGCGACGTTGACCTCGGCCGCGGCCGCCTTGATCAGGCCCAGGGCGCGGATGAACGGGCGCGGCAAATGCAGGCCGGAAATCGGGAAGTTGTCGATCGCGCGCTGGGTCTGCGCGCCGTACAGCGCGTCGGCGGGGACTTTCAGCTCGCCCATGCTGTCGTGTTCGATGCGGAAATTGCTCATGGGGAAGATCCTTGGGAAATGGATGGATCGGGGCGGCGCCACGTCCGGGATACAGGGAGAACGGATGCGTCCGCCCACTATAAGCCGCCGGGCACGGACGCGCGGTCAATGTAAAATGGCGGTTTCCCCTCGCCGGAACGCCCCGATGTCCAAGCACGCCCTCACCGCCCTGTCGCCGCTGGATGGCCGCTATGCCAGCAAGGTCGAAGCGCTGCGCCCGATCTTCAGCGAATTCGGCCTGATGCACCGCCGCGTGCAGGTGGAAATCGAATGGCTGCTGGCGCTGGCCGCCGAACCGAAGATCGTCGAGCTGCCGTCTTTCGACGCAGCCCAGGTCGCCATCCTGAAGGCCATCGCGGAAAACTTCAGCGAAGCCGACGGCGAGCGGATCAAGGCGATCGAGGCGACCACCAACCACGACGTCAAGGCGGTCGAGTACTTCATCAAGGAAAAGATCGGCGCCGACGCCAGCCTGGCGCAGGCAAAGGAGTTCGTGCACTTCGCCTGCACCAGCGAGGACATCAACAACCTGTCCTACGCACTGATGCTGCGCGACGCCCGCAGCGGCGTGCTGCTGCCGCAGCTCGACGCCGTGATCGGCAAGCTGCGCGACATGGCCCACGACAACGCGAACCTGCCATTGCTCTCGCGCACCCACGGCCAGACCGCCTCGCCCAGCACCCTGGGCAAGGAAATCGCCAACGTGGTGGCGCGGCTGGAGCGCCAGCGTCAGCAGCTGGTAGCGGTCGAAGTCTCCGGCAAGATCAACGGCGCCGTGGGCAACTACAACGCCCACGTCATCACCTACCCGGACGTGGACTGGCGCGCGTTCTCGCAGCGCTTCGTCGAAAGCCTGGGCCTCGACTACAACGCCTACACCACCCAGATCGAGCCGCACGACAACGTGGCCGAATACTGCGACGCGGTGCGCCGCGCCAACATCATCCTGATCGACCTGGCCCGGGACATCTGGGGCTACATCTCGCTGGGTTACTTCAAGCAGACGCTGAAGGCCGGCGAAGTCGGCTCCTCGACCATGCCGCACAAGGTCAACCCGATCGACTTCGAAAACGCCGAAGGCAACTTCGGCCTCGCCAACGCGCTGCTCGGCCACTTCGCCGAAAAGCTGCCGATCAGCCGCTGGCAGCGCGACCTCACCGACTCCACCGTGCTGCGTGCGCTGGGCACCGCGTTCGGCCACGGCCTGGTGGCGCTGGAGTCATTGAAGAAGGGTCTTGGCAAGCTCAACGTCAACGCCGAGCGCATCGGCGCCGACCTCGACGCCAGCTGGGAAGTGCTGGCCGAGGCCGTGCAGACGGTGATGCGCCGCTATGGCCTGCCGCAACCTTACGAACAGCTCAAGGCGCTGACCCGCGGCCACGGCATCACCAGGGACTCGATGCGCGAGTTCATCGCCAGCCTGGATCTTCCGGCCGAGGCGAAACAGCGGTTGCTGGAACTGACGCCCGGCAGTTACATCGGCGTGGCCGACGGACTGGCAAAGACCATCTGAGGGCGGGGCCACAACGTCGGCCGTAGCGGTCGGGGCGAACCTTCGGATTCGCCCTGCACCGCCAGCCTGGTGACTTCATCAGGGTCGCGCGTTTCGGATTCCGCAAAGAGAACAGCCACCCGAGTTTCCCTGGGTGGCTGTTTTATTGGTGGGCCGTCACAGATTCGAACTGTGGACCAATTGATTAAGAGTCAACTGCTCTACCAACTGAGCTAACGGCCCATGAACTGATTGTATCCGCATGGACGGATTTGAAACTGGGGTGGATGATGGGATTCGAACCCACGACAACCGGAATCACAATCCGGGACTCTAACCAGCTGAGCTACATCCACCATCGTTTGATACTGGTGCGCCAGACAGGACTCGAACCTGCAACCGTCGGCTTAGAAGGCCGATGCTCTATCCGGTTGAGCTACAGGCGCCGTCCTGTCGGCAGAACGTGTCGCTGGTCGGGGCAGAGGGATTCGAACCCCCGACTTTTGCGTCCCAAACGCAACGCTCTACCAGACTGAGCTATACCCCGCTTTCGAATCCCCGGTCATGTCGCACCGAAGCCTTGAAATGTTACGGGTGACGCCTCGCCCAGTCAATCGTATCGAAGCACACCTTGGTATTTCCTCACCACCGTTTTCAACGCGGACCGTGCAGGCTCCTGGTTGAAAACAGGACGGATGCAGACACCCTGTCCCGGAATAAAAATGGTGCGCCCGGAGAGATTCGAACTCCCGACCACCTAGTTCGTAGCCAGGTACTCTATCCAACTGAGCTACGGGCGCACTGTGAAACTTTTCAGCCGAACCGGCGGTTGTCTGGGGAACAAGCCGGCGAAGCCAGAAGCGGAATTATTCAGACTCCGACCTCTTGCGTCAACCCTTTTCGCAAAATTTCTTCACCAAATTTGTCGCCGATGGTCCGACCATGAAAAAGGCGACCATCGGTCGCCCTTTCCCGGTTGCTCGAATAGCCGTCCAAACGACGATCAGCCATTCCACCTGTCGCGGCTCTGCGGCGCCGGATCACCGACCTTGCCCACGGCCGAGCCGGTGTCGCCCTTCGGCGGCGGCGGTGGCGGCGTGCTGCCGGTGGAGGCGCTCTTCGTCCAGTCCGCCGGCGGTCCGGGAACACGCCCGGCCATGATGTCGTCGATCTGGTGTGCGTCGATCGTCTCGTACTGCAGCAGGGCGTCGGCCATCATGTGCAGCTTGTCCAGGTTCGCCGTCAGCAGTTCCGTGCTGCGCGCATAGGCGCGATCCAGGATGCCCCGCACCACGCCATCGATCTTGCTCGCGGTTTCGTTGGAGATGCTCTTGTGCTGGGTCACCGAGCGGCCGAGGAAGACCTCGTCCTCGTCCTCGCCGTAGGTGATCGGACCAAGCTCGTCCGACAGGCCCCACTTGGTGGCCATGTTGCGCGCCATCTTGGTGGCCCGCTCGATGTCATTCGATGCACCGGTGGTGACCTTGTCGGCGCCGAAGATCAGCTCCTCGGCCACGCGACCGCCATACAGCGAACACAACTGAGACTGGATGGCTACGCGGTTGATGCTGTACTTGTCGCCTTCGGGCAGGTACATGGTGACGCCGAGCGCGCGCCCGCGCGGAATGATGGTGACCTTGTAGACCGGATCGTGCTCGGGCACGAGGCGCCCGACGATGGCATGGCCCGCCTCGTGATAGGCGGTGAGTTTCTTCTCGTCCTCGCTCATCGCCATCGAGCGACGCTCGGCGCCCATCAGGATCTTGTCGCGTGCCTTGTCGAGGTGGCTCATGCGCACTTCACGCGCGTTCTCGCGCGCGGCGAACAGGGCCGCCTCGTTGACCAGGTTGGCCAGATCGGCACCGGAGAAGCCGGGGGTGCCGCGGGCGATCGTCATGGCGTTGACGTCGCTGGCGGTCGGCACCTTGCGCATGTGCACCTTGAGGATCTGTTCGCGACCGCGCACGTCGGGCAGCCCCACCACGACCTGGCGGTCGAAGCGGCCCGGACGCAACAGGGCCGGGTCGAGCACGTCCGGACGGTTGGTGGCCGCGATCACGATGATGCCTTCGCTGCCCTCGAAGCCGTCCATCTCGACCAGCAAGGCATTCAGCGTCTGCTCGCGCTCGTCGTGCCCGCCGCCGAGACCCGCGCCACGATGACGGCCGACTGCGTCGATCTCGTCGATGAAGATGATGCAGGGCGCGTGCTTCTTGGCCTGCTCGAACATGTCGCGCACGCGGCTGGCGCCGACGCCGACGAACATCTCGACGAAGTCCGAACCGGAAATCGAGAAGAACGGCACCTTGGCCTCGCCCGCGATGGCCTTCGCCAGCAGGGTCTTGCCGGTGCCGGGAGGACCGACCATCAGCACGCCGCGGGGAATCTTGCCGCCGAGCTTCTGGAACTTGGACGGATCGCGCAGGAACTCGACCAGTTCGCCGACCTCCTCCTTGGCTTCGTCACAACCGGCCACGTCGCTGAAGTTGACCTTGATCTGGTCCTCGCCCTGCAGCTTCGCGCGCGAACGGCCGAAGCTCATCGCGCCGCGGCCGCCACCACCGGACTGCATCTGGCGCATGAACCAGATGAACACGCCCACGATCAGCAGCACCGGCAGCCAGCTCACCAGCAGGCCGATCAGCGAGAAACCTTCGGACGGGTCCTGCCGGACTTCGACGCCCTTGTCCTGCATCTGCTTGACCACCTGGCTGGTGGAAAAGCCCAGGATCGGGGCGACGGTGCGGAACGCGCTGCCATCCTTCAGCTTGCCGCTGATCGTGGCGGGCTGGTCGGCACCGATCGTGGCGTTGGCCACGTTGCCGTTGTCCACGCTCTGCACGAACGCGCTGTAGGCCATGTCCGTGGAAGCGGCGCCACGCGGATTGAAGTTCTGGAACACGGTGAACAGCACCACCGCGATGATTACCCAGAGCAACACATTTTTCGCTGTTTCATTCATGCACGGTTCTCGCCCGGTGACGCCGCGGCGGGCTTGCGGCCCGTCGCCAGCGCATATACCTCACGCGAACGCGCGCGGGAGGCCTTAGGTTTACGCATCGTCACGCGGCTGAAGTCCGCGCGCAAGCTGCGCAAGTAATCGTCAAAGCCGACACCCTGGAACAACTTGATCAGGAACGATCCGCCCGGCTTCAGCCATTCCCGGCTGAAGTCGAGCGCCAGTTCGCACAAAGCCATCGCGCGGATCTGGTCGGCCAGGGCCACTCCACTCATATTGGGGGCCATGTCGCACAGTACAAGATCGACCTTGAGGCCATCCAGGCGCGACTCCAGCTCCTTCAACACGCTTTCCTCGCGGAAGTCGCCCTGCAGGAAGTCCACCCCGGCAATGCTTTGCATCGGCAGGATGTCCAGGGCGAAGACCTTGCCGCTGTCGCCCAACCGGTTGCGCACCAGCTGGGACCAGCTGCCCGGCGCCGCACCGAGGTCGACCACGTTGATGCCCGGCTTGAGCAGCCGGTCGCGTTCGAGCAGTTCCTCCAGCTTGTAGACGGCACGCGAGCGCAGGCCCTCGGCCTGGGCCTTTTTCACGTATTCGTCGTTGAAATGTTCGCGCAGCCATACTGCACTGCTTTTGCTGCGGGCCATGTCGTGCAATCGTCGATTGGGGAACGGGATACCCGCATGATACCCTTTGCCGTTCATCAACCGTGAATCGAGTCCCACCGCATGGCCCTCACCTCCTCGCAGATCCGTTACCTGCGCAGCCTCGCCCATGACCTGAGCGCGGTCGTCCTGCTGGGCAACAAGGGCGCCACGGAGGCCGTGGTGAAGGAACTGAACCAGGCGCTGGACATCCACGAACTGGTCAAGATCAAGCTGTCCGGCGGCGACAAGGAAGAGCGCCAGGCGCAGATCGACGTGCTCACCGGCGGCACCGGCGCCGAGCAGATCCAACAGATCGGCCATGTCGTGGTGCTGTTCCGCCGCAATGTCGACGAACCGAAGATCGCCCTGCCACGCTGATGGATCTGTCGCTGGAACGCCCCGAAGGCTATCTGTACGTGCGCCGGGTGGCCGCGCACGGCATCACCCTGATTGATCGCGAACTCACCTCAAGCTTTCTGCTGGCTCCGGACAGGGCGATCGAGAACTGGCCCGTCACGGCTGTCGAGACGCTCGATGCCGGCCATGTCGAAGCCTTGCTGGCAATGAACCCCGAGCTGGTCGTGCTGGGTACCGGGGCGCGCCAGGCCTTCCCGGCGGCCGCGTTCATGGCGGGCTTCCTGCGCAGGAACATCGGCATCGAGGTGATGGACAACGCCGCTGCAGCGCGCACCTACAACCTGCTGGCCGACGAAGGCCGCCGGGTGGTCGCCGCCTTCATCCTTCGGCCCGGCTGATTGCCCCTGCGCGCAGGCCGCGGCCGCGTGCCCGACCGCATCAACGCTGCGGCAGATAGCCCAGCGGATCGACCGGATTGCCATCCTTGCGGATCTGGAATTCCAGTTCGTTGCGGGTGGTACCGGTCGAGCCCATCTCGGCGATCTGCTGCCCCCTGCTCACCTGCTGCCCTTCCTTGACCAGCCGCTTGCGGTTGTGGCCATACGCCGACAGGAAGCTGTCGCTGTGCTTGATGATCACCAGTTCGCCATAGCCGACCAGGCCGTTGCCGCTGTAGACCACCACGCCATCGGCGGCCGCCCGGATCGGATCGCCGGACTTGCCCGCGATCTCGATGCCGGGAATCGCATCGGCGCTGTTGAAGCGACCCACCAGGTTGCCCTCGGCTGGCCAGTGCCACTGCACGCCGCTGACCACCCGCGAAACGCCCGCCGCCGGCGTGGCCGGGGGCGGCATCGCGGCCGCTGGCACCGGCGCAACGCCGGCGACCGGCACGACACTGGCGGCGGCGGCAACCGCAGGCCTGACCGGCTTTGCCGTCGTGGCCACCGGCGGAGCTGCCTGCCCGGCAGCCGGATGCGCGGCGGCCGGAACCCCCGCGGCCGCCGCCGTGGCGGGTGATGCCGGCGTCGGCACGGACTCGAACACCGGCGCGGCGGCGACGCTCGACCCAGTTGCCCGCACCGGCGCAGCCGCGTTCGACGGTGCCACCACACGCCTGCCCGGCGGCGCCAGCGTCAGGCGCTGCCCCGGCCAGATCGTGTACGGCTCGGCGATCCCGTTCCACTGGGCCAGATCGCGAAAATCCACGCCCTTGCGGAATGCGATCGAATAAAGCGTGTCGCCATGCAATACCTGGTAGCTGCCACCGGGTATCGGCGTACGCGCGGGAACGGGCGGCGGAGTGACCACGGCGGCGTGGCGATAGGTCGTTCCGGCCGCCGGTTCCACCACCACCGAGCTGCGCATGGTGCCGCAAGCGGCAAGCAGCGAGGCTGCGACCAGCAACGCCGGCCATTGAAGATATCGATCCATGGGCATCAGCATACCGAGGCAGACAGTGATTTTCATGCGACGTCACCGTGGCGGGAGGCCGCCAGGCTCGCCCGACTTGAAAAATTCACCACTTCAGCGCAGGACGAACCACCACACCAGCAGCAGCGCCAGCGCCAGCAAGGCCGTCCAGCCGATCCACTCGACGTATTTGTGCAGGATGCGCTCGGCGCGTTCGCCGAACAGGCGGATCAACAGGGCAAGCAGCCACACGCGCTTGCCACGGCCGAGCCCGATGCAGGCCAGGAACGGCAGGATCGGCACGCCGATGATGCCGCAGGCCCAGGTGACGAACTTCATCGGCACCACCGGCTGCAGCGCGGCCAGGATCAGCACGCCGAACATGCCCCAGTGATGCTCGACCATCTGCTTGCTCAGCACCGCCACGCCCTGTTCGATCGGCGTCAGCAGATGCAGCGCATCCAGCGCGGGCCGCAGCGCATGGAAGGCCCAGTGGCCCAGCACGTAGCCGACCAGGGCGCCCAGCAGCGAAAACAGCAGGCTGATGTTGGCGAAAAAGAACGCCTTGTGCCGCTTGCCCAGCATCATCGGCGCCAGCATCACTTCCGGCGGAATCGGAAAGATGAACGCCTCGACGAAACTGAGCCCGGACAGGTAGTACAACGCTCTGCGATCGCGCGCCCAGCTCAGTGCACGCGCGTACAGCCCGGCAAACAGGCGCATCAGCCGATACCGCCAAGCAGGGGCACGAAGCTGACCGGGCCGAGTTCTTCCTGGATGAAGTCACCCTGCCCGTCGCCACGCATGCGGATCAGCGTTTGCCGGCTGGGTGAACCCACCGGCGCCACCAGCACGCCGGTCGGGCTGAGCTGATCGAGGATGCGGGTGGGAATGGTGTCGCCGGCGGCGGTGAGGATGATCGCGTCGAACGGCGCCTCGTCGGGCCAGCCCAGCTTGCCGTCGTCGTGGCGCGAACGCAGGTTGGTCAGGCCCAGTTGGCGGAAGCGGCGGCGGGCCTGGCGCAACAGCGCCTCGATCCGCTCCACCGTGAACAGCTGCGGCACCAGCGCGGCCAGCACGGCGGCCTGGTAGCCCGAGCCGGTGCCGATTTCCAGCACCTTCTGCGGCATGCCCTGCCTGGCGTCGAAATGCTCGAGCAGCGCCTCGGTCATGCGCGCCACCACCCACGGTTGCGAGATGGTCTGGCCATGGCCGATCGGCAGCGCGTCGTTCTCGTAGGCGCGCGAATGCAGCGCCTGATCGATGAAGTGATGGCGCGGCAGGTTGCGGATCACTTCGATCACCCGCGCATCGCGAATGCCGCTGTCCTTGAGCATCGCGGCCAGCCGGTCGCGGGCGCGCTGCGACGTCATGCCCTCGCCCTTCAGCTCTGCCGCCGGCAGTGGATAGACCGTCATGGCTCAGGCCACCTCGTTCGTGGGTTTGCGGCCGTCGGCCATCGCGTCGCTCATCTCGTCGCTGAGCGGCTGCATCCAGCTGCTGACTTTCTCCAGTGCCTGGAACCGGGTCAGATCAACATGGATCGGCGTCACCGAGACGAAACCTCGCCGCACGGCGTTGAAGTCGGTGCCGGGGCCGGCGTCATCGGCCTCGCCGGCCGGGCCGATCCACCAGATCGGCCGCCCCCGCGGATCGGTCTGCGCGATGCAGGGGGCCGCGCGATGGCGACGTCCGAGCCGGGTGACCTCGAAGCCCTGGATGTCGGCCCAGGGAAGGTCGGGCACGTTGACGTTGAGGATGGTGTCGGCGGGCAGCGGATCGACCAGCAGGCGGTTCATCAGCAGCAGCACCGCTTTCGCGGCCGAGTCGTAGTGCACGCCCTTGTGGTCGTGGCTGACCAGCGACACGGCGATCGCCGGCAGCCCCAGGAAGCGTCCTTCCATCGCCGCCGAGACGGTGCCGGAATAGATCACGTCGTCGCCGAGGTTGGCGGAGTTGTTGATGCCCGACACGACCATGTCCGGCTCTTCATCGAGCAGGCCGGCCAGCGCCAGATGCACGCAATCGGTTGGCGTGCCCGCCACCCGGTAATAGCCGTTGGCCATCGGCAACACCCGCAAGGGTGCGTCCAGGGTCAGCGAATTGCTTGCGCCGGAGCGATCCCGGTCGGGCGCGACCACGGTCACGTCCGCCACTTCGCCCAGACGCTCGGCCAGCACGCGGATGCCCGGGGCATCCACGCCATCGTCGTTACTTACCAGAACTCGCATGATGCTCCGTGGAAAGCGACACGCAGGCGCGCATTCCATCCTGCGGCAGCGCACTGCTGAAGCCTCGAAGTCTACCGGAGCGCGTCCCCGGTTTCACGCCGTTCTTCGGCGCTTCTGCCAGTCGCCCGGCCGCGCCGCATTGGGTAGCATGGCCCGATGAAGCGCCGTCCGCCCGCTCCGATCACCGATGCCGACAGCCAGCTGTTTCGCGAGGCGATCGGCGAGGTGCGCGTGCTCGATCCGGTGGCCGCACCGCCGGCCGCGGCGCGACCGGCGCCGCACCCGCACATGCTGGAGGCCGACGAAGCGGCCGTGCCGGGCGAGCTGCTGGACATGGCGTTCGACCCGGCCGTGCTCGAAGTCGGCGAAGAGCTGGGCTACCTGCGCGACGGCTATCCGCCGAAGCTGCTGCGCCAGCTCAAGCGCGGCCAGTTCAGCGTGCAGGACGACCTCGACCTGCACCAGATGAACGCCGCCGCCGCACAAGCCAGCATCGTGGCCTTCCTCGCCGAAGCGAAGCAACACGGGCTGCGCTGCGTGCGCATCGTGCATGGCAAGGGCTTGCGCTCGAAGTCCGCCGGGCCGGTACTGAAGGGACTCACCGATCGCATGCTGCGCCGGCGCGACGACGTGATCGCGTTCGCCTCGGCGCGGCCGGCGTTGGGCGGCACCGGCGCGGTCGTGGTATTGCTCAAGGGCTGACTCCGGCAACACAACCCGCTACACGATCGTGGCCAGCTCGCGCACGACGACGGTGGCATAAGCGCCCGCAGGCAATTCGAACGACAGCTCCAGCGCATCGTCGGCGAGCCAGTGCCAGCGCAAGTCCTTCGGCAGCAGACGCAACGGCCGGCGCTCCTGGTCCATCCGCGCCGCCACCAGGCCCGCCACGAGGTCACTGTCATGCGCGGCGACCTGGCGTTCCAGCTCACCCACGTCATCTTCGGAGGGCGGCTCGCCCTGCCCCCACAACGGGCCGGAGGGATGGATGTCGGCGCGGGCCAGGCGCTCGGCCAGCTCGGGCGTGAACGGCTCGGGCCCGAACCAGGAACGCGAGCCGGCCAGCGACCAGATCTCGCCCTGCAGCGGCGTATCCCACGCGTTGCGCTCGACCCGCGCCGCCAGCACGTTGTTGAAGATGTGCGAGCGGGCCGCCGACAGCAGCATCGAGCGCTTGTCGCGGTCGACGCGGCGCCCGCCGAACATCGCGCGGGCTTGGGCGACGTTGCCGCCTTCCCGGCCGAAGCGCTGTTCGCCGAAGTAGTTCGGCACGCCCCGGGCAGCGACCTGCGCAAGCACCGCCTCGGTCGCGGCGCGGTCGCCCGCGGCTTCGCGCAATACCAGCACGAAGCGGTTGCCGCGCAGCGCACCGCGCTTGAGTTTGCGCGAATGGCGGGTGGCGGCCAGCACCTTTACCTCGGCATGGGGAAAGGCCGACCAGTCCGGATCGGGCTTGCCGGCCAGTTGCACCGAAAAGGTCTGGCGGGTCACCGCGTGGCGATCCTTCATGCCGGCAAAGCCCACCGCCAGCGGGGGCACGCCGGCGAACTTCGCCAGTTCGCGGGCGACCCAGTCGGTGTTCGCGCCGCGCTTTTCCACCCACAGCAGGGCGTGCTCGCCGGTGCCGTCGGCGTCATGGCCCAGCACTTCCTCGACCTGGAAATCCTCGGCGCTGACGCGCATCCGGGCAGTCAGCGGAGGATGGCCGAAGGCTTGGGGAAGTTCAGACATGGGGGTTCCCGGCAACGATGATTCGGAATGGCGTGCAGCGGCGGGCGCGCCAGGCCCGGACTAGACCAGAAAGATCGTGGCCAGTCCGAGGAAGATGAAAAAGCCGCCGCTGTCGGTCATCGCGGTGATCAGCACGCTGGAACCCAGCGCCGGATCGCGCCCGAATTTCGTCATCAGCACGGGAATGCCGACACCGGCAAACGCCGCCAGCAGCAGGTTCAGCGTCATCGCCGCCGTCATCACCAGGCCCAGCGAGAGGCTGTCGTACAGCAACCACGCCACCAGGCCGATCACCCCGCCCCAGATCAGGCCGTTGACCAGCGACACGGTCAGTTCCTTGCGCCACAGGCGCTTGGCGCTCTCGGCGGTGATCTGGTTCAGCGCCAGCGCGCGCACGATCATGGTGATGGTCTGGTTGCCGGAATTGCCGCCGATGCCGGCCACGATCGGCATCAGCGCGGCCAGCGCCACCAGCCGCTCGATCGAGCCCTCGAACAGGCCGATCACCCGCGAGGCGATGAAGGCGGTGACCAGGTTGATCGCCAGCCACGACCAGCGGTTCTTCAGCGAAGCCCACACCGAGGCGAAGATGTCTTCCTCCTCGCGCAGGCCGCCGCGGCTGAGTGCCTCGCTTTCGCTCTCCTCGCGGATCACGTCGACCATCGCGTCGATGGTGATGCGACCGATCAGGTGGCCGCGGTCGTCGACCACCGGCGCGGTCACCAGGTCGTAGCGCTCGAACGCCTGGGCCACGTCGTAGGCGTCGTCGGCGGGATGGAAGGTGTTGACGTCCGGCGCCATCACCTCGCTGACCATCTTCTCCGGCGAATTCACCAGCAACCAGTGCAGCGGCAGCACGCCGGTCAGCAGGTTGTCCTGGTTGATCACGAACAGCTTGTCGGTCTGCGCCGGCAGTTCGTCCCAGCGGCGCAGGTAGCGCAGCACCACTTCCAGGCTGACGTCCTCGCGGATGGTGACCATCTCGAAGTCCATCAGCGCGCCGAGCTGGTCGTCCCCCCAGGACAGCGCCGACTGCACCTGCTCGCGCTGCTGCGCATCGAGGCCGGCCATCAGCTCCGGCAGCATCGCCGTGGGCAGGTCCTCGACCAGGTCGGCCAGTTCGTCGGCGTCCAGCGTTTCGGCCGCGGCGAGGATCTCGTGCCGGTCCATGTCCGCGATCAGCGACTCGCGCACCGCGTCGGACACTTCCAGCAGGATCTCGCCGTCGCGATCGGCCTTGACCAGTTGCCAGACCGCGAGACGGTCGTCCAGCGGCAGCGATTCGAGGATGAAGGCGATATCGGCCGGGTGCAGCGCATCCAGTTGCAGGCGCAACTCGGCCTGCAGCTCTTCGGTCAGCGGAACATCGTCGTCCTGCCGGTGCAGCACGCCCTGAATGGCTTCAAGCTGGTCATGCAGTCGACCGACCGCGCTGCGGGTCTCGATCTCGCTCACACGCGCTCCAGCAGGACGCAGGCCTGGGCCGCGATCCCTTCGCCACGGCCGCAAAAGCCGAGTTTCTCGGTGGTGGTTGCCTTCACGCTGATGCAGCCGACCCCGCAGTCCAGGTCGACCGCCAGGTTCTCGCGCATCGCCTGCGCGTGCGGGGTGACCTTGGGCGCCTCGCCGATCACCGTGACATCGGCATTGCCCAGCCGGTAGCCGTGCTGCGCCATCAGCATCGCCGCATGGCGCAGGAACTGGCGGCTGTCGGCATCCCGCCAGCGTTCGTCGGTGGGCGGAAAATGCCGGCCGATGTCGCCCAGCGCCAGCGCGCCGAAGATCGCGTCGCACAGCGCGTGGATCACCACGTCGCCATCGGAATGCGCCACCACGCCCCGTCGATGCGCGATGCGCACGCCGCCGAGGACGACATGGTCGCCTTCGCCAAAGGCGTGGACATCGAAACCTGTACCGATGCGCATCATGCAGTCCTTGAAAGCAGGAATTCGGCCAGCGCGAAATCCGCTGCCGTGGTCACCTTGATGTTGTCTTCGGCGCCCTCGACCAGCAGCGGTGCGAAGCCGGCCTGTTCCATCGCCATCGCCTCGTCGCTGACATTCACGCCGCGCCGCGCCGCGTCACCCAGCGCCGCCGACAGTTGAGCACGACGGAACATCTGTGGCGTGAAGGCGCGCCAGCGCAGATCGCGTGCTTCGGTGGATTCGCTGCACCCGCCCGCGTTGGCCCGCTTCAGCGTGTCGCGCAGCGGCGCGCCCAGCAGGCCACCGTCCCTGGTACTGGCCAGTTCGATCAGTCTGGCGATATCCGCCGTGCGCACACACGGCCGCGCGGCGTCGTGCACCAAGACGAAATCATCGGGGGCCACCGATGCCGGCAAGGCCTGCAGCCCTGCGAGCACCGAATCGCTGCGCTCCGCTCCGCCGACCGCGGCCAGCACCGGCTTGCCGTGCAGCGTCTGCACGCCCGACCAGTGCGCATCCGTGGCGGCCAGCGTCACCAGCAGGCCGGCAATCCGCGGATGCGCGGCGAGCCGTTCCAGGGTGTGCTCGATCAACGGACGCCCGGCCAGCGGCAGGTACTGTTTCGGGCAGTCACCGCCGACCCGGGTACCGCGCCCTGCGGCCGGCACCACGCACCACAGCCGAGCCGCGCTCATGGTGATCCGGCGGGTTGGGCGACCGGCGGTGGCGTGCTGCTGCCTGCGCCGGCAGGCGGTTCGACCACCTGGTAGAACACTTCGCCCGGCTTGATCAGGCCCAGTTCGGTGCGCGCCCGCGCCTCGACTGCCTGGTCGCCGTGCTTGAGATCCTGCACGTCGGCACCGACCGCCTGGTTGCGCTGCAGCAGCTTTGCGTTGTCGTCCGTCTGCTTCTTCACCGCCACGCGCAAGGTGTCCACCTCGCGCATGCTGCCGTTGCCGGTCCACAGCTTCAGCTGCAGACCGATCAGCAGCAGGATCAGGATGACGGCGATCCAGCGCAGCATGGGAGCGGGCTGCCCGCTCAGCCCGGCAGGCGGCTGAGGTTGGGGAAGGCGTCGCGCCCGGCGTAGCGTGCCGCCGAACCCAGCGCCTCCTCGATGCGCAGCAACTGGTTGTACTTGGCCACGCGGTCGCTGCGGCACAGCGAGCCGGTCTTGATCTGGGTGGCCGTGGTGGCGACCGCGATGTCGGCGATGGTGGTGTCCTCGGTCTCGCCGGAGCGGTGCGAGATCACCGCCGAATACTTCGCCGCGTCGGCCATCGCGATCGCTTCCAGCGTTTCGGACAGCGTGCCGATCTGGTTCACCTTGATCAGGATCGAGTTGGCGATCTTCTTCTCGATGCCTTCGCGGAAGATCGTGGGGTTGGTCACGAACAGGTCGTCGCCGACCACCTGCACGCGATCGCCGATGGTGTCGGTGAGCAGCTTCCAGCCGTCCCAGTCGCCTTCGGCCATGCCGTCCTCGATGGTGACGATAGGGTACTGCCTGGCCCAGCCAGCCAGCAGGTCGACGAACTGGGCCGAGCTGTACTGCTTGCCTTCGCCGGCCAGGTCGTACTTGCCGTCCTTGTAGAACTCCGAGCTGGCGGCATCCAGGCCGAGCAGGATCTCGCTGCCGACCTTGTAGCCGGTCTTGTGGATGGCTTCGAGAATGGTGTCGAGCGCCTCGATGTTGGAACGCAGGTTCGGCGCGAAGCCGCCCTCGTCACCCACCGCCGTGTTGAGGCCCTTGCCCTTCAGCACGCTCTTCAGCGCATGGAAGATCTCCGCACCCGCGCGCAGCGCCTCGGCGAAACTGGGCATGCCCACCGGCAGCACCATGAACTCCTGCACGTCGATGTTGTTGTCCGCGTGCTCGCCGCCGTTGATGATGTTCATCATCGGCACCGGCAGCGCGCCGGGCTTGCCGCCAGCCTGATTGAAGCTGGACAGGTACTTCCACAGCGGCTCGCCGCGCGAGGCGGCCACCGCGTGCGCCGCTGCCATCGAAACGCCGAGCAGCGCGTTCGCGCCGAGCCTGCCCTTGTTCGACGTGCCGTCCAGCGCGATCAGCTTGCCGTCCAGGCCTTTCTGGTCGGCCGCATCGAAGCCTTTCAGCGTATCGGCAATCGTGCCGTTGACGTTGGCCACCGCGTTCTTCACGCCCTTGCCGCCGTAGCGCGACTTGTCGCCGTCGCGCAGCTCGACCGCCTCGCGCGAACCGGTGGAGGCTCCGCTGGGCACGGCCGCACGACCGAAGCTGCCATCGGCCAGGGTGACTTCGGCTTCCAGCGTGGGGTTGCCGCGCGAGTCGAGGATTTCACGGGCGTGGATGCAGGTGATCTGGGTGCTCATGCGGTTTCCGTAAGCTGTTGGTGAAAGAGTTGGAACGGGCGCATCGCTGCGCCCGGTGTTTCAGGAAACATCCTGCTCCAGGAAGCGGTGCCGCTTGGTCACGGCATCCAGCTCCAGCAGCGTTTCCAGCAGCGCTTCCATCTTGCCCAGTGGCCAGGCGTTGGGGCCGTCGGACAGCGCCTTGCTGGGATCGGGATGGGTCTCGGCAAACAGGCCGGCCACGCCCACGGCCACCGCCGCGCGCGCCAGCACCGGCACGAACTCGCGCTGGCCGCCCGAACTGGCGCCCTGCCCGCCCGGCAACTGCACCGAGTGGGTCGCGTCGAACACCACCGGGCAGCCGGTCTCGCGCATCACGCTGAGCGAGCGCATGTCCGACACCAGGTTGTTGTAGCCGAAGCTGGCGCCGCGCTCGCACACCATGATGTCGTCGTTGCCCACGGCCTTGGCCTTGGCCACCACGTGTTTCATGTCCCACGGCGCCAGGAACTGGCCCTTCTTGATGTTCACCGGCTTGCCGGCGCGCGCCACCTTCTGGATGAAGTCGGTCTGCCGGCACAGGAACGCCGGCGTCTGCAGCACGTCGACCACCGAGGCCACCTCGTCCATCGGCGTGTATTCGTGCACGTCGGTGAGCAGCGGCACGCCGATCTGGCGCTTCACCTCGGCCAGGATGCGCAAGCCTTCTTCCAGGCCCGGGCCACGGAAGCTGTCACCGGACGACCGGTTCGCCTTGTCGAAGCTGGACTTGAAGATGAAGTGAACGCCCAGCCGGCCGGTGATTTCCTTCAGTGTGCCGGCGGTGTCCAGCTGCAACTGTTCGGACTCGACCACGCAGGGGCCGGCGATCAGGAACAGCCGCTGATCCAGGCCTACCTCGACGCCACAAAGCTTCATGCCACGGACTCCTGCGCCAGTTTGTCGCCTGCATGGACGGCCTTGAACTCGCGCGCGGCGTGCACGAAGCCGCTGAACAGCGGATGGCCATCACGCGGGGTCGAGGTGAACTCCGGATGCGCCTGGCAGCCGAGGAACCACGGATGCTGCTGTTGCGGCAGCTCGACAATCTCCACCAGCAGGTCATCCATCGACTTGCCCGAGATCACCAGGCCCAGGTCCTCGAACGGCTGGCGATAGCGATTGTTGAATTCGTAGCGATGGCGATGCCGCTCGCGCACCACGTCCTGGCCGTACATCTCGCGCGCCAGCGTGCCCGCCTTCAGGCGGCATTCCTGCGCACCCAGGCGCATGGTGCCGCCGAGGTCGGAACGGTCGCTGCGCTGCTCCACCTCGCCGGTGGCGGTGGTCCATTCGGTGATCAGTGCAATCACCGGATTGGCGGTATTGCGGTCGTTCTCGCTGGAGTCGGCGTCAGCCAGGCCGGCGACATTCCGGGCGAAGTCCACCACCGCCGCATGCATGCCGTAGCAGATGCCGAAATACGGCACGCCATGCTCGCGGGCGTACTTCGCGGCCAGCACCTTGCCCTCGAAGCCGCGCTTGCCGAAACCGCCGGGCACCAGGATCGCATCGACCTTGCCCAGCACGCTGGCGGCGCCATCGGCCTCGATCTGCTCGGAGTCGATCCAGTCCAGGTTCACCCGCGTCTGCTGCTTGATGCCGCCATGACGCAGCGCCTCGCCCAGCGACTTGTAGGCGTCCTTGTGCTCGACGTACTTGCCCACGATGGCGACGGTGATCTCGTCCTTCGGATGCTCCACCGCGTCCACCGTGCGCTGCCATTCGGACAGGTCGGCCGGCTTGGCGTCCAGGTTCAGGCGCTTGACCACGATGTCGTCCAGCCCCTGCTCATGCAGGTACAGCGGCTGCTTGTAGATGATGTCCACGTCGGCCGCGCTGATCACCGCCTGCTCCGGCACGTTGGTGAACAGCGCGATCTTGCGGCGCTCGCCTTCGGGCAGCGGCTGCTCGCAGCGACACAGCAGGATGTCCGGCTGGATGCCGATCGAGCGCAGTTCCTTCACCGAGTGCTGGGTGGGCTTGGTCTTGATCTCGCCGGCAGCCTTGATGAACGGCACCAGGGTCAGGTGCATGAACACCACCTTCTCCGGACCGTGCTCGATGCGCAGCTGGCGGATCGCCTCCAGGAACGGCAGAGACTCGATGTCGCCCACGGTGCCGCCGATCTCCACCAGCGCCACGTCGAAGCCGCGGGTGGCCTCGTGGATGCAGTGCTTGATCTCGTCGGTGATGTGCGGGATTACCTGCACGGTGGCGCCCAGATAGTCGCCGCGGCGCTCCTTGCGGATCACGCTTTCGTAGATCTTGCCGGTGGTGATCGAGTTCTTGCCGGTAAGGCGCGTGCGCAGGAAGCGCTCGTAGTGGCCAAGGTCGAGGTCGGTCTCGGCGCCGTCGTCGGTGACATATACCTCACCGTGCTGGAACGGACTCATCGTGCCCGGATCCACATTGATGTAGGGATCGAGCTTCATCATGGTGACCGAGAGGCCGCGGGCTTCGAGGATGGAAGCGAGCGACGCCGCAGCAATGCCCTTGCCAAGCGAGGACACCACACCGCCGGTGACGAAAATCAGGGGGGTCATGGAAAGCAGCCGTGCGGAAATTAGGCATTTTAGCTGCAGAAGCGTTCCACTGCGAGATGGCAGATGAATTTTCCTCGCGATCAGTTCATTTACGCGCTCCCCGGGGAGCGTGAAACCGCCGTGGGCGCCCTGCTAGCATGACCGGATGAACAGCCCCGTCCCCGCCCGTCTTGCCGCCTTGCGCGCGGCCATGCAGCAGCATGGCGTTGCCGCCGTGCTGGTTCCCAGCGCCGATCCCCACCTGTCCGAGTACCTGCCCGCGCATTGGTCCGCCCGGGAATGGCTGTCCGGTTTCACCGGCTCGGCCGGCACCCTGATCGTGGGCCGCGACGAGGCCGGACTGTGGACCGACTCGCGCTATTTCTTCCAGGCCGAGCAGCAGCTGGCAGGCAGCGGCATCCGCCTGATGAAACTGCGCGTGCCGCATACCGCCGAACACCTGGCGTGGTTGCAGCAGCACCTGCACCAGGGTGACGTGCTGGCCGTGGCCGGCGACAGCGTGTCCGTCACCACGCGCCAGCAGATCGAACGGCATCTGGCCGGCACCGGCGCCAGCGTGCGCACGGATCTGGACCTGCCCGGCGCGATCTGGCCGGATCGACCCGCGCTGCCGCAGGCGGCGGTGGTCGAACACGACCTTGTTTACGCCTGCATTGCGCGCGCGGACAAGTTCAGCCGCCTGCGCAAGGCCATGCACAAGCTGGGCGCCACCCATCACCTGCTGTCCAGCCTCGACGACATCGCCTGGCTGACCAACCTGCGTGGCAGCGACGTCGAGTGCAATCCGGTGTTTCTGGCCCACCTGCTGGTCCAGGCCGATCAGCGCGCCACGCTGTTCGTCGGACGCGCCAAGCTCACCGATGCCCTGGTCGCGCGGCTGGCCGCCGACGGCATCGCCATCGCCGACTACGCCTCGGTCACCTCCGCGCTGAACGAGCTGGGGGCGAACGAGCGCCTGCTGCTGGACAGCAGTCGCGTGGTCGACACCATTGCGGCCGCGATCGCGCCGGAGGTTACGCGGATCGAGGCGGCCAACCCCAGCACCGCCTTCAAGGCGGTCAAGAGCGCCGCCGAACTCGAACATGTCCGCGACGTGATGCGCCGCGACGGCGCCGCCCTGGTGCGCGGATTCCGTCGACTGGAGCAACGCCTGGCCGCGGGCATGACGGTCACCGAACTGGACGTGGACACGGTGCTGCGCGAAGAGCGCTCGGCCCAGCCGGGCTGGGTGGGCGAGAGTTTCGCCACCATCGCCGGCTACCAGGCCAACGGCGCGCTGCCGCATTACCGCGCCACGCCGGAAGCGCACAGTACGCTGCAGGCGAAGGGTCTGCTGCTGATCGACTCGGGCGGCCAGTACCTCGGCGGCACCACCGACATCACCCGCGTGCTGGCCTTGGGCGAGACCACCGCCGAGCAGCGCCGCGATGCGACCCTGGTGATGAAGGGCATGATCAACCTGTCGCGGGCGCGCTTCCCTAAGGGCGCCAGCGGCCCGCAGCTGGATGCCCTGGCGCGGGCGCCGCTGTGGGCGGCCGGGATGGATTACGGCCATGGCACCGGTCACGGCGTGGGCTACTTCCTCAACGTGCACGAAGGCCCGCACGGCATCCGCGCGCCGGTGCCCGGCGGTGCGCTGGTGGCGCTGGAGCCAGGCATGATCAGCTCGATCGAGCCGGGCCTGTACAAGCCCGGCCGACACGGCATCCGCCACGAGAACCTGGCGGTGGTGGTCGAGGCCGAGCAGACCGAGTTCGGCGAGTTCCTCGCCTTCGAGACGCTGACCATGTGCCCGTTCGATCGCCGCGCACTGGAGCCTGGCCTGCTCAATCCGGAAGAGCGCGCCTGGCTGGACGACTATCACGCCAGCGTGCGCGCCGCGCTCAGTCCGCTGCTGGAAGAAGCGGACCTGGAGTGGCTGAACCGCCACTGCGCAGCGCTGTAGGTCCTGCACGAATGCGGGGCCGGCACGACCGCTCCGCGAAACGCGCGACCGGGCTCAGCGAAAGTGCGTCGCGTCGACCTCGGCCATTGCGGGCTGCATGAAGTATTCGTGCAGGTACTTCTCACCCTCGTCGCAGAACGCCGTCACCACGGTTCTCAGTTCGGGGAAGTTCTGCCGGATCCGCTTGGCGGCCAGCAGATGCGCTCCCGAACTCGGCCCGCAGAACAGGCCGTGGGTTCGTGCCAGCCGCTTCATCTCGGCCACGGCGTCGGTGCTGGACACGCTGAGCACCTCGTTCACCAAGCTGGCGTGGCGCTGGAAGATGCCCGGCACGAAGCCGTCGGAAATGCCCTCGATGGTATGCGTGGCGATCTCGCCGCACAGGATCGTGCACGACTCGGACGGCTCCATCGCGAACAGCCGCACGTCCGGATTGACCGCGCGGAACGCCTGGCCCACCCCGATCAGGGTGCCGCCGGTGCCGACGCCCAGCACCAGCGCGTCGGGCAACCGGCCGGCCGGCAGCTGGGCGAGGATCTCCGGTCCCAGCACCACGCGATTCTCCTCGACATTCCATTCGGACTCGAACTGGGCCGGAGCGAAGTAGCCGGGCTGCTGGCCGAGTTCGCGCGCACGCTTCAGCGCCTCGTTGACATGGAAGTTGCCGCAGAACAGCACCTCGGCCCCGAATGCCCGCGAAATCGCTACCCGTTCGCTGGACAGCCCCTCGGGCATCACCACCAGCATGCGATAGCCTTTCACCGCCGCCACCATCGACAGCGCATTGCCGGTGTTGCCGCTGGTCGCCTCGACGATGGTGTCGCCAGGCTTGAGCAGGCCTTCCTGTTCGGCGCGCTCGATCATGTATTTCGCGATGCGCGCCTTGATCGAGCCGGAAGGATTGAGGAATTCGAGCTTGGCGTAGACGCCCTCGATTTCCAGCAGCGGCGTGTCGCCCACCGCGTCGAGAATGCTGGCAGATACTCCGGCGTAACGCGTGGCCATCTCAGGCGACTCCATGCTGGTGAGACATCACGTCCAGCGCCAGCGTGGAGTGCGCGTATGCGCCGCCGGCACGCATTTCCGCAGCCACCCAGATCGCCTCCATGATCTGCGCTTCGCTGGCGCCCTGCTTCAACGCCTCGGCGGTGTGCCCCTTGATGCAATAAGGACACTGGGTGACATGCGCCACCGCCACCGCGATCAGCTGCTTGGTGACATTCGGCAAGGCGCCGTCGGCGAAGACTGCCGCACTGAAAACCTTGAAGGCCTGCAGCGGCACGGGTGCCAGTTCGCGCCGTTTGCGCGCGGTTTCCGCCGTGGCAGGCGGGTACATTGATGCGTCCATTTCATCCTCCTCGATGATCCGGAATGGGGTGGCTCGGCCTCGTCGCCGACGGGTATCAGTGCGGCAGGAGCGCGGCGCCCTGCACCCAGCCCGGCGGGTCGCTGGCGGGGAAGCTCTGCGCCAGTTCCTCATCGATGCGTCGCTCGCGGGCTCGCACTTCAGCATCGCGATCACGGCCAAACCGCGCCGCAATCAGGGGAGCGCCAGCCTGGCGCGGAGTCGGCTGGTGGCGAAGTGGCATGCAATCGTGGCTGACCATGTCTGTCCACCTCCCGATGGTTTTCATGCACTGTCGCGCACACGGTGCACGGGCGCACTGATACAGATCAACCGGTTCGGAGCGCTGCCTGCGCGCGGAATCGCGCGCAGGCGCGACGGATCAGCTGCGCTTGGGCGGCACCAGCTTCAGTCGCGCGGGCACGGGCGGCTGGTTCGGGCACAACAGATAGCGCACCTCGTCCGGTTGCAGCGGACGGGAATACAGGTAGCCCTGCCCCTCGACGCAGCCACTGCGCAACAGGAAGTCGTGTTGCGCCTCGGTCTCGATGCCCTCGGCGATGGTCACCAGGCCAAGACTCTTGGACATCACCAGCATCGCTTCGGTGATCGCCGCGTCGTTGGCATCGCCGGGCAGTCCGGTGACGAAGGAGCGGTCGATCTTCAGATAGGCCACCGCCGGCAGCTTCAGGTAAGCCATCGACGAATAACCGGTGCCGAAATCGTCGATCGCCACCTCGATCCCCAGCGCATGCAGGGTTTGCATGGTGCGTTCGATGTCGTCGCCCAGGCGCAACATCGCGCTCTCGGTGATCTCCAGCAGCAGGCGACTTGCCGACAGCTGCCTCGACTGCAGCGCTCGGCTGACCCCGTCGACAAAGGCGGGGTGGCCGAACCAGCGGGCCGAGATGTTCACCGCCACCCGGATCGGCGGCACGCCGGCCAGGTCCCATGCCTGGATCTGGGCGCAGGTGGTCTGCATCACCCACTCGTCGATGCGCCGGATCAGGCCCAGGCCTTCGGCGACCGGAATGAATTCGCCCGGCAGTATTTCGCCGCGTTCCGGATGCTGCCAGCGCAGCAGGGCCTCCACCGCCACGATGCGTCCGCTGCGCAGTTCCACGCTGGGCTGGAACACCAGGTGAAATTCGTTGCGGGCCAGCGCCTGGCGCAACTCGGTGGCCAGTTGCAGGCGTCGGCGCGTGTCGGCGTGCATCATCGGGGTATAGAAGCGGCAGGCGTTGCGCTCTTCCGCCTTGGCCGCATACATCGCCGCATCGGCGTTGGTGATCAGCGCCGCCGCGTTGGCGCCGTCCAGCGGATAGCCGGCCACGCCGATGCTGGCGCTGAGCACGATCTCGTAATCGTCGATCAGCAGCGGTTCGGACAGGCTGACCAGCAGGCGATTGACGATGGCGCGGGCGTCTTCGCGCAGGATCAGTCGCGGGATCAGCACGGTGAACTCGTCGCCACCGATGCGACCGGCCACGTCGCCATCGGAAAGCTGCCGGCGAATCCGCTCGGCTACCTTGACCAGCAGCCGGTCACCGATCGCATGGCTGTAGCTGTCGTTGACGATCTTGAATGCATCCAGGTCGATGAACAGCACCACCACTGCCAGCCGCTCGCGTTCGGCCACCGCGATCGCCTCGCTGCAATGACGCTCGAACTCGGCCCGGTTCACCAGGCCGGTCAACGGGTCGTGCCGCGCCATGTGCTCCAGCCGCTGCTGGCTGGCCTTGGCTTCGTGGATATCGGTGCACACGGCAACGTAATACTGCGGTTGCCCTTCCCCGTCGCGGATGGCGCTGATGCTGAGATGTTCGGGATAGCTGCTGCCGTCGTTGCGGGTGCTGAGCACCTCGCCGCTCCAGTTCCGTCCGGCCGCCACGCTGTCCCAGATCGACTGCGGCAACGGCTTGCCGTCGGGCAGGCGGCGGTGCTCGTCCAGGTGGTGGCTGATCAGCGCCTGGCTGGAAAATCCGGTCAGCCCCACATGGGCCTCGTTGGTGGAAAGCACCCGTCGTTCCGCGTCGGCGATGATCACGCCTTCGGCGATGCCCGCCAGCGCCTCCGCCGCGATGCGTCGCTCCTGCTCCATCTTCAGACGCTCGGAGATGTCGCGAATGATCGCCTGGCGCACCGGCTGGCTGCCCCAGTTGGCCAGGCTGGTCTGCAATTCCACCGGACGCGTGCTGCCCTGCTCGCCCAGCAGCAGGTTGCTGGCTGCCCGTCCGGCCTGCTGCCCGGCCATCGACTGCACGAACAGGTGCACGAAGCGGTCACCGACCAGTTCGCCGGCGCTGCGACCGGTCCAGCTGGAGGTGGTGCGGTTCACGTCCAGGATCCGCCCGCTGGACTCGTCGATCATCACGATCGCATCGGCGGCGCTGTCGAACAGCAGACGGTAGCGCTCCTCGCTGCCACGCACGCTGGCGAGAATGCGCCGTGCCATGTCCAGCCAGAGCAGCGCGGCGATGAGTCCGGCGCCGAACACGCCCCAGAACAGCACCTGGCCCATCCACACCGCGCCATCGGCGATCTTGCGGGAGAACAGGGTGCTGCGCGGCTCGATATAACTGTTGATCGCGTGGATGCGTGCGCGCTGGCGGGTGATCTCCGCCTGTCCCGGCACGCCGTTCGCGTAGCCGGCGGCCAGGGCATCGGCGATCGTGTTCAGATCCTGAATCGAGGTATCGGTGGAACGCCAGGCATCCAGCGCATCGCGCATGTAGGGCGCGCCGGAAAAATGGTGCAGCATGAAGACGACGCCGGGGATCGCGATGGTGACGGTGTTGCTGCGACGCAGGGCGCCGGCCACCTCCTCGTAGTCATAGCTGCCGGACAGGATCTGGTCGCGGGCCGAACGATCGGCCATCAGCACAGCGTAATTCTCGCGATAGTTGGCCAGGTCGGCCGGATCGCCCGAGATCGCGTAGCTCTCCAGCGCAATCACGCTCTGCTTCTGCGCCTTCGACCAGATGCTCTCGCCGTTGAGAAAACCGGCGAGAGCCACTTGCAGCTGCAGTGCGCCCCAGGTCAGTGCCAGGATCAGCACCAGCATGCCCACGAGCCCGTACACCAACGGCATCAAGCGTCGTGACAACGGTCGTTGCAAGCTGAGTCGCGAGCTTCGCATGGCGTCCCTTGGTTCGTGATCCACACGTCACGTTCTGGCAAGACACTGCCCGGAGCCTGGTTCCCTCAGGCTGCGGCTTCGTTCATCACATCCAGAACACGATGCGGCTTGACGCAGCGATCAGCAAGAATCCGCATGCTGGTGTAGCTGCGCTTGATGCATTCGCCGACGTGGGTCACCTCATCGGCGGAAGGTTCCGTCCCCAGCAGTGTACAGACTATCTCCAGCGCCTCCCATGGATGGGTGTCGTCATAGGCCGCATGCAGTTGCAACCAGCGCAACGACCCGGCCCGGCTCTTCTCCGGAAACCGTTCCACATAACGACGGCTGTCGAAGAGCAGTTGCGACCATTCTCCGGTGGCTCCTTCCACCGCATAGTTGGTGGCGGCAATGCCTGCGGCCAGTGTATCCCTGCGGCTGACGTCCTCGCACCAGTTGGCCAGCGTCTCGGTACCGTGCGGTGCCACCCCGTGCAGCACTTCCTCGCGGGCAATCCCCGCACCCTCGGCCCAGTTGAGCCAGTATTCGGCGTGGTTCTGCTCGACGCGGATGTTGCGTACCAGCCAGCGTCGCGCCAGGTTGTCGCCGGCACTGCGGCCGAACTGGGTCTTCAGCAGGCTTTGCGCCATGTAGGCCGGGAACCGTTCGATGACCGGCCAGATGCCGACCATGAAGTTGGTGGTTCCGGCCTTGCCCAGGCTGCCATTGATCATGGACTCCCACAGCGGGTGCTCGATCACGCTGCGCTTGGTGCCTTCGCAATCGGCCACCATGTCCTGGGCCCACTGGGGGTAGCTCGTCAGCTCGGTCTGCGGGCCGGTCAGTTTGAATTCGTTGTGCATTGCGTTCTCCTCGGTTTGGGCGGTTCAGTGAGTCACTGTCATTCGACCGACCCGGAATCCCCGACGCCGGCCGCTTCCCCGGCATGCCGCTGGCACGACCGGAAAATCTGCATCCGCCACTCGCCGAAGGCACTGCCAGCTTCGGCAGAGGATTTCCTGCACCGCTGGATCACGGCGGGAAAACTGCCCTAGCGAAGGCAGGCCAGAGGCCTACGATGCCGCAATCCTGCGGGACTTGTACTTTCGACCGTCGCGCCATGCGACTGAACCGGTCGTGAGACGCGCACACGACAGCGTCGGCAGCCGCGGCGCGGCACCGCGAAAAGCGGATGACAGCGTGGATCGGAAGATCGCCGATGGGCGCAGCATCGCGCTCCGGAATGACCGGGGACCGGCACCGCGGGCGCAGGCAGACCAGGCCAGCCCATCATCAGGCGGTGACAGGCACCAGGGAACGCGAAAGAGTCGAATGGAAGACGCCGGCGCTCAGGGCACGCGCATCTCTGCCTCGACCTGGGCGATGAAATGGCTCATCCGGATGGAGGCCGTGCTGGTCAGGAAGATGCCTTCGTAATACGCCAGCAACACGTCCAGCCGCTCCTGGTTCAATTCACTGGAGGCCCGGTACTCGGGCCCGGGCGGGCGGGTGATCGTCTCCACCATGTCGCCGAGCAACTCGCGCATGTCCTCGCGGAACAGATCCAGCCCCTCCGCCCAGCCTGTGTCCGGCTGGTTCAGCACCAGGCTGGCCGCCCGGACAAACGCCTGTCGGCCCGCGATCTCGTCGACGATGCTGTCGATGTTGTTGACGCTGCGGGGCAGCGAGACGCAGTCGGCAAACTCCAGCACCAGATGCCGGCGCAAGCCCTTGTTGCCCGTGATCATCGTCGGCAGCTTGCCATCGAGCTGCAGATGGCATGGGCAGGTGTGACAGGCATTGTCCACACCGCCGCTGCGGTCCACGTAGGCCTGCCACACCGCGCCCTTGCTTTCGACCAGCACCGGGACACTCAGCCGCTCGGTCTTCCTGACGATCTCGAACAAGGCGAGGATGCGCGCCACCGAGTGATAGCGGCGCTCGCCGTAATTCCTGAGCTTCTCTTCCATCGACCGCGAAGGCTGGCGTCGGGTGTGGTTGCCGCCCGAATCGATATGGATGCGGCTCTTGCCGACCCGGGTGCGCGAGGCAATCGTGTTCAGGCGGCTGCGAAAGAAGCTCGCGCTCTGCCGGTAATCGCTGGAATTGGGCATGTTCGTATCCTCGGCCGGAAGAACGTGGCGACATCGCATCGAAACGAACGCCGCCACGATCAGGCGGACTATAACCACGACGCAAGGCGCCGGAACGTCCATTTGCAGGGCGGGCGCAAGGCCTGGGCGAAATGCAGCCGTACCCTGCGCCGGCGCCGGCCTCGCGCCTACATGATGGTCTGGACAAACCCCACAGTCGCCCGCGGCCGCTGTCCGGACCGACCGGGCGCCCAACGGTGATGGCTGCCTCGGCGATGGCCAGCGGCATCTGCTCGGCAAGGCTGTGCCGCCGGAACGGGGCGCGGCTGACGCGCCCCGCCCTGATCAACCGGCGTAATCGACCACCAGGGCCACGCGGCGGTTGCTTGTGCCCGCGTCGCGCGATGCACCCTTTTCCACCTGGCGGTTGCCCGCCTCGCCATAACTGACCGCGCGCACCTGGCTGGCGGCCATGCCTTCACTGGAAACCAGATAGTCACGCACGGCGTCCGCGCGCTTCTGGCCCAGCCGCTGGTTGTAGGCCCGCGAACCGGCCGGATCGGTGAAGCCTTCCACCGTCACCACCGCGCCGGAGTGGTGTGCCTGCATCACCTGGGCGAAGTCTTTCAGCATGGCCTTGTCCTGTTCGTTCAAGTCGGCCTTGTTGAAATCGAAATGGGCCACCGTGTCCACGCGCAGGCGCCCCTGCATTTCCGTCAGGGTGGCATCGTATTTGGAGAAGCGCTGCTGCATGTCGGCGGTCAGCGCGTCCAGTTGCTGCTGCATGCGGGCGTCGGTGTCTTGCAGCTTGCTGATGGCGGCATCGAAGTCGGTGCGCTTGACGTAGCCGCTGCAGCCGGCAAGGGATGTGACTGCCGCCAGGGCAAGAGCGAGACAGGCGCCTCGGGAAGATCGATTCAACATGGGGAGTTCTCCTCTTCATATCGGAATGCTGCGGCGGTGATGCGCGAAGCCCCGCCACAACCTGTCCGATGCTGCCGCAGCAAAGCTGCACAGTCTGCGAACCCGGCGGCGAATTCCGGTCGCGCGAATTAATGCCGAGTTCAGTTGCAGGGCGATCGGCAGCGGGGGCTGGCCAGCTTTGCGAGCGCGGCGATCCGACCATGTGCATTCCCCGGAGCCGGCGACGCCGTGGCACCGGGCTTTGCACGGACAGCCCGGTAGTGGTCAACTCCACGTGGTACGGCAGCGCCAACGAACCGGGGATAACGAGCAGATGCATGCAATCATCTTGAACAAGGTGCGCCGATCGGCGCCATCCGCCCTGCTGCCGCGATGCCTGCTGGCAGCCACGTTGATGCTGACGGCCCTGCTGGCCACCGCCCGCAGCACACCGCCCTCGCTGGCCGACTGGCAACACCAGGCACAGGCGATCACGATCACCCGCGACGACTGGGGCATCGCCCACGTGCATGGCCGCACCGATGCCGACGCGGTCTTCGGCATGGCCTACGCCCAGGCCGAGGACGACTTCAACCGGGTCGAGACGAATTACCTGAACTCGCTGGGCTGGCTCGCCGAAGCCGAGGGCGAGTCGGCGATCTGGAGCGACCTGCGCCAGCAGTTGTTCATCGATCCCGTCGAACTCAAGGCGCAGTACGCGAAGAGTCCGGCCTGGCTGCAGGCCCTGATGGACAGCTGGGCGGATGGCCTCAACTACTACCTGGCCACCCATCCCGAGGTGCATCCGCGGGTGATCCGGCAGTTCGAGCCGTGGATGGCGCTGAGCTTCAGCGAAGGCAGCATCGGCGGCGACATCGAGCGCGTCTCGCTCGACCGGCTCGCCGCGTTCTACGGCAAGGCCGGAACGAAACTGGCCAGCGTGCAGACGCCGTCGAGCTGGGTCGAGCCGACCGGCTCGAACGGCTTCGCGATCGCGCCCAAGCTCACCGTGGACGGCCACGCGCTGTTGTGGATCAACCCGCACACCTCGTTCTTCTTCCGCTCCGAACTGCAGATGTCCAGCGACGAAGGGCTGGACGCCTACGGCGCGGTGACGTGGGGGCAGTTCTTCATCTACCAGGGTTTCAATCCGCACATCGGCTGGATGCACACCTCCACCGGCGCCGACGTGGTCGACGAATTCGCCGAGACCATCGTGCACAAGGGCGACCAGCTGTTCTATCGCTACGGCAAGGAACTGCGTCCGGTCACCGCGCGCACGATCAGGCTGCGCTATCGGGCGAAGGACGGCTCGCTGGCCAGCCGCAGCTTCACCGCCCGCTTCACCCACCACGGCCCGATCGTGCGCGCAGCCGACGGCAAGTGGATCGCCATCGCGCTGATGAACAAGCCGATGGAGGCGCTCGAACAGAGCTGGCTGCGCACCAAGGCCAGCGACTACGCCAGCTACCGCAAGGTGGCCGAGCTCAAGGCGAACTCCTCGAACAACACGATCTTCGCCGACGACAAGGGCGAGATCGCGTACATGCATCCACAATTCATCCCCAGGCGCGACAACCGCTTCGACTACACCCAGCCGGTCGACGGCAGCGACCCGGCCACCGACTGGCAGGGCCTGCACACGCTGGACGAGGCGCCGCACCTACTCGATCCGCCGAACGGCTGGATCATGAACACCAACAACTGGCCCTACTCCGCCGCGGGCAAGTTCAGCCCGCAGCAGAAGGACTACCCGCGCTACATGGATACCTTCGGCGAGAACCCGCGCGGCATCCACGCCACCCGCGTGCTCGATCGGGTACGCGACTTCAGCAAGGCCTCGCTGATCACTGCCGCGTTCGACTCCTATCTGCCCGCCTTCGCGCAACTGATCCCGGTGCTGGTGTCCGACTACGACAGGCTGCCCGACAACGATCCGCTGAAGCCCCGCCTGGCTGGCCAGATTGCCCTGCTGCGGGGCTGGGATTATCGCTGGGGCATCGCCTCGATGCCGACCTCGCTGGCGGTGTTCTGGGGCGACACGCTGTGGGATCGCGTGCATGCCCAGGCCGAGTCGGAAGACCAGTCGGTGTATGACTTCATGGCCGGCGACGCGGGCCCGAAGGCGCGCCTCGACGCGCTGGTAGCCGCCTCCAACCGGCTGGAGCACGACTTCGGCAGCTGGGGCGTGCCGTGGGGCGAGATCAACCGCTTCCAGCGCAACGACGGCGCCATCGTGCAGAGCTTCGACGACGGCAAGCCGAGCATCCCGGTGCCGTTCGTCTCCTCGCGCTGGGGTTCGCTGGCCTCGTTCGGCGCGCATCGCTGGCCCGGCACCAAGCGTTACTACGGCACCAGCGGCAACAGTTTCGTGGCCGTGGTCGAATTCGGCCCGAAGGTCAGCGCGCGCGCGATCACCGCTGGCGGCGAAAGCGGCCATCCCGGTTCGAAACATTTCAACGACGAAGCCGAGCGCTACACCACAGGCAATCTGCGCACCGTGTACTTCTGGCCCGAACAATTACAGGGGCATACCGAACGGGTTTACCACCCGGGCGAGTGAGACCGCCGGATATCAGCCGCTTACGCCAAACAGCATGCCGACGCCGGTGGTGATCGCCATCGCCAAGGCGCCCCAGAACGTGATGCGAAGGGCACCGACACCCATCTTCGCGCCGCCGGCCCATGCTGCCAGCGCGCCGAGCGCGGCGAGCAGCACCAGCGAGGTGACGAACACCATCGGCAGCAGCATGCTGGTTGGCGACAACGCCACCACCAGCAACGGCAAGGCCGAGCCCACCGCAAAACTCAGCGCCGAGGCTCCGGCCGCTTGCAGCGGTCGTGCCCGGAATGCTTCGGTGATGCCGAGCTCGTCTCGCGCGTGGGCATCGAGTGCGTTGTGCGCCATCAGCTGGTCGGCCACCTGCGTGGCCAGCGCCTGATCAAGTCCGCGATCCATGTAGATCGCCGCCAGCTCCTTGTGTTCAGCCTCGACATCGGTCTGCAATTCGTGGTGTTCGCGCTCGAGTTCGGCGCGTTCACTGTCAGCCTGTGAATGCACCGACACATACTCGCCGGCGGCCATCGACATCGCGCCCGCCACCAGCCCGGCGACACCGGCAACCAGCACGTTCTGCCCGCTGGCTTGGGCCGCCGCCACTCCCAGCACCAGGCTGGCCGTGGAAACGATGCCGTCGTTTGCGCCCAGTACGGAGGCGCGCAACCAGCCCATCCGGCCAGTGCGATGTCGTTCGTAGTGACGTCGATGCATGCGGGCGTTCTCTGCAAGGGTCAGGACATCGGAATGCAACCAGGACGACGGGGTGCCCGGTTCAGAGCATCCGCTTCAGCGTGCTGTCGCGTCGACCGAAGTGGTGCCACAGCGCGGCCAGGATGTGCAGTCCGATCACGTAGTAAAAGATCGTGCCGATGGTGCCGTGGATATCTTCCAGCTGATGCGACAACACCCGGTTCGGCAAATCGACAAACGAAGGCAGCAGGGTCAACCCGAACAGGGTCACCGGCTTGCCGCCGATCTGCAACGTGATGATGCCGAGGATCGGCTGGATCAGCAGGAACAGGTACAGCGACACATGCGTGACCTTGCCCAGCAGCTCGGTCCAGCGCGGCGGTGGCGGCAGGATCGACGGACGTCCGTGGCGCAGGCGCAGCAGCAAACGGGGCAGAACCAGCAACAGAACCGCCAATCCGGCGGTGTAGTGGGCGGCCAAGATGTTGCCGCGAGCGGCACTGCCTTTCGGGAATTGCCCGAACAGATTGATGCAGACGTAAGCCAGCAGCACCAGCACGAATACCGTCCAGTGCATTCGACGGACAGCGGCCGCATAGCGCGGCGGGGATTCGATCAGGGGCATGGAACATCTCCTGCGGGGGAATCATCCGGAATCGACGACAGGACTCGGCTGGGGCACTGCCGGTCATGACCGGCATTTTGTCCTGCTTGGCCGGCCAGGGGCGGAATGCTTCTCGTCCCAATGATCCGCCAGAGCATGCCCGCAGTTACGCAGAACAACGACCCTCCGCGAACGGCATGCTGCACCGGATAGGCGCCCTGATCCCCGGCCGCCGCGAAAAGTCACTTGCCGCCAGTCGAAACCCGGATCGACGCAGCGAGGCGGCCTACGGCAGCCAGCACGGCATGTCGTCCATCCTTGTCGGCAGCCGAGCCCGTGTAGTAGGCCGTCACCAGCAGTGGCTTGCGCTGCGGCGGCCAGATGATGGCGATGTCGTTGGTCTCCTGCTGGGCACCGCTGCCAGTCTTGTCGCCGATACGCCAGCCCGCCGGCAGGCCTGCGCGAAGCTGCTGCTTGCCCGTGGTGTTGCCGCACAGCCATTCGATCAGTTGCCCGCGCGATGCAGGGGAAAGTGCGTCACCCAGCAACAGCGCCTGCATATCCGCCAGCATCGCAGCCGGCGTGGTGGTGTCGCGCAGGTCGCCCGGACGGGTCCGGTTGAGTTCGGGCTCGATCCGATCGAGCCGGGTCAGCGGATCGCCCAGCGTTCGCACGAACGCGGTCACCGCCGCGGGTCCGCCCAGACTGGTCAGCAGCAGGTTCGCGGCCGTGTTGTCGCTCACCGTGATCGCGGCCTGGCACAGCTCGCCCACGGTCATGCCCTGGGCGCCCACATGACGGGAGGTTTCGGGCGCCCATTCCAGCAACACGTCCTTGCCGTAGGTGATGCGTCGGTCCAGTTGCTCGCTGCCCTGATCCACGCGCGCCAGCACCGCTGCTGCCGCCAGCAACTTGAACGTGCTGCACATCAGGAAGCGTTCGTCGGCACGGTGCCCGACATGTTGCCCGCTGCCCGTGTCGAGCATCGCCACGCCCAGCCGCCCGCCGTGCTGACGCTCCAGCGCCGCCAGATGTGCAGCAACTGCATCCACATCATGCGCAGCCGGCACGGCCGGCATTGCGAATGCCAAGCGATGCAATGGCAGCGCCGCTGCACCCAGCAAGATGCCCTGCAGCAAGCTTCGACGATTCATCGGTTCTCCTCGTGGCGGGACGCCAGCCGTCCAGAACGCCTGAAGCTAGCCAACCAAACAGGCGAACGACGGTCTGCGAGAAGGCAAAATCATGGCAAGCCTCAGCTCCGCCCCGGAATCGTCAGGCCACGCTGCACGGCCGGCCGCGCCAGGCCGCGTTCGAGCCAGGCCGAGACATTACCGAAGCTGTCGAACGCCACCAGTTCGCGCGCCTCGTAGAAGGTCACCAGGTTGTTCACCCAGCCCAGCGTGGCGATGTCGGCGATGGTGTAGTCGTCGCCCATGATCCAGTCGCGTCCTTCCAGCCGCGCGTCGAGCACGCCGAGCAGCCGCTTCGATTCGTCGACGTAACGCTGCAGCGGGCGCTTGTCCTCGTAGCTCTTGCCGGCGAACTTGTTGAAGAAGCCGACCTGGCCGAACATCGGTCCGATCGACGCCATCTGGAAGAACACCCACTGGATCGTCTCCCAGCGCCGCGCCGCATCGGCCGGGATGAACTGGCCGGTCTTGTCCGCCAGGTACAGCAGGATCGCGCCCGACTCGAACAGCGCCAGCGGTTCGCCGCCGGGGCCGTCCGGATCGATGATCGCGGGAATCTTGCCGTTCGGATTCAGCGCGAGGAATTCCGCCGTGTGGCTCTCGTTGTTGATGATGTCGACCAGGTGCGGCTCGTACGGCAAGCCGGTTTCCTCCAGCATGATCGACGCCTTGACTCCGTTCGGCGTGTTGAGCGAATACAGCTGGATGCGCTCGGGATGGGCGGCCGGCCACCGCGCCGTCACCGGAAAGTCGACAAGCTTGCTCACGTGACACTCCTGCATGCTGGGGGAACGCATCAACGTGGGTACGTCGGGCGAATGCTTCAAGCCGCGCAAAGGCTTCGCCCGACACTGCCCTGTGTTATCCGGGTGACTTCCCGACGCGCCGCATGCAGCGCTGCCAGCGCTGGTCGACACGCCTGGCGAACCAGGCGGTGGTGAGCTTGCGGGTGATCTTCGGGCTCTTCAAGGTGATGCCCGGCAGCTGCGCGCGCGGCAGCGGCTGGTGTTCGATGCCCTCGGCCAGCGCATACACGCGGGCGTAGAGCTTGCTGTCCGCGAAGTCATCCTGCTCGCCCTGCGCCAGAGCCCGATGGATCGCCGAGTCGCTCATGTCCAACCGTGCGGACAGGGTCCGCACCGCCAGTTCCGTCGCCCCGGGGCGATCGCCGAAACCGGCATCCGGCGACAGCAGGTCACCGTCCAACGCCAGCGGGATGCCGGAGGCGACGCTCACTGCATGCTGGAACGCGGCGTTGCGGCTGGCGTACCAGCCGGCGTTGAAATCGGCGAAGCGGTAGAGCGGCGCGGGATAGTCCGCCGGATATCCCAGCAGGTGCGTGATGCCGAAATACAGGCCGCCGCGCCGGCTGAACACCTCGTCGCGGATCGAGCCCTTGATCGGATACGGATAGTCCCGGGCATGCGCCTCGGCGAACGCGATGCTCACCTGCATCGGGCCGGCCGTATGCACGGGATTGAGCTCGCCGAACAGCCGCCTGCCCAGCGGCACCATGGCGATGAAGTCCTGGAAGATCCCGCTCAATTGCTTCTCGGTGCGCGCCGCCGACAGCCGCTCGCCGTAACGCCGGCCGTCGGGCGACTTCAGCCACAGCGCCGCATCCACCAGGAACCCGGGGACGTGCTTCGCCGCGGCGCGGCGGTCGATTTCCTGGCGCGCGATCCGGCCCAGTCCGGGCACCACCGGGTCCACCTTGAACCCCGACTCCTGTTCGGTCACCGCCAGCACCGCGCACAGGTTGGCCGTGCTCGGCGCGATCTGCCGGGTGGAAAACGCCGCCTGGATGTCGGTGGCCCAGCCGGCGCGATCGTCGGCACTGGCCGGGATCAGCCGCAGCAGTTCGCTGCGCACCTGCGCGGCGCTGCGCGCGTCCTGCACGGGCTGCGAGGCGCAGCCGACCAGCAGCAGTGCCAACAGCCAGGCCGGCACTCGCCACGGCGAGGAGAACGCGGAGTCGATCGCGATGAGCTTCATCCGGCCATGCTAACGCGCCGATGCCTCGCGTCGACCACCGTCCTGGCGTCGCTCACTGGCTTCCGGTTCAGATCAGCGGGAAGATCCAGTGCAGGGTTCCGTAGACCAGCACTTCGGCCAACACGAACACGGAAAAGCCCAGCACAAATTTCCCCGCGGGCTTTTCGTGCCACATCCTGTACGCATCATCGTCAAGCTTCGTCGCCCGGGCGGCGGTGACTTCATCCGTTCCAGCGTGATCCATGTGCCTGCTCCCTGTGTCGGTGACCCTGCCCGCCGCAAGGCGGACGCGCTACAGTCCATCGCCATCATCGTCGGCGCTTCCCGGCACGGCAAGCCCGCCCTGCAGGCCGCCTGTTTTTCCGTACCGCCAGCACCCATATCTGCGCCATGACCCCGCTCCAGCAATTCATCGACGACCATCCGCGCCTGTTCGTGCTGACCGGCGCGGGCTGCAGCACGGATTCGGGCATCCCCGACTATCGCGACCGCGACGGCCAGTGGAAACGCCCGCCGCCGGTGAACTACGCCGCCTTCATGCATGAGCCGGCCACGCGCCAGCGCTACTGGGCGCGCAGCCTGGTCGGCTGGCGGCGTTTCGGTCGTGCGCTGCCCAATGCCACCCACCGTGCGCTGGTCGCGCTGGAGCGGCGCGGCCAGGTCGAGCTGCTGGTGACGCAGAACGTGGATCGCCTGCACCAGCACGCCGGCAGCGAGCGCGTGCTGGACCTGCACGGACGCCTCGACGAAGTGCGCTGCATGGGTTGCGAGGCACGGCTGGGCCGCCACGCGTTCCAGCAGATGCTGGAGGAGCGCAACCCGGCATGGATGTCACTGGATGCCGGCGATGCACCGGACGGCGACGCCGACCTGGAAGGCCATGACTTCGCGCAGTTCGAGGTTCCGCCCTGCCCGCATTGCGGCGGCATCCTGAAACCGGACGTGGTGTTCTTCGGCGAGGCAGTGCCCCGCGAACGGGTGGAGGCCGCCGCGCGCGCCTGGCAGGCGGCGGACGCGGTGCTGGTGGTGGGATCGTCGCTGATGGTCTATTCGGGCTACCGCTTCGTCGATGCCGCCGCGCGCGCCGGCAAGCCGATCGCCGCCGTCACGCTCGGCCGCACGCGCGCCGATGCGCTGCTGAGCCTGAAGGTCGACGCGCCCTGTGACAGCTCACTGGCCTTCCTGCATCAGCCCTGATATCAGCTGGTGTGGTCGAGAATGATCTTCCAGCCGTCCGCGGTCTTTTCCCACAGCAGCGAGAATACGCCATCGTCCTGGGCGACCTCGCCGTGGGCAGCGCGATCGAGGTGGAAGCGGCCGGTGACCACGGCATAACGCACCTCGCCATCGCGTCCGGGCAGCAGGCGCACATCGAGATCGGAGAAGGTGAGCTTGCCCATCTGGGCCTTGCCGGCGTAATGCTTGCGGTAGCTCTCCAGGATCGCGCGGTAGCCCTTGCGCACGCTGCCGCCCACGAAGGTGGTGTCGGGGGCGTCCTTGTAGCCGTGCATGAACCCGTCGACGTCGCCGAGGTTCCAGGCCGCCTGCTGCCGGTTCAGCACCTGCCGGATGGCGGCGGCGTCCGCGTCGGAGGTGGCTGCACGAAGCGGGCTGGCGATGCACAGCGCCACCACCATCTGCAGCGCGATCAGAAGCCTTCCTGCGTTCATGATGACGCCCCCCCGATGGACGGCTGAAAGGTGTGCGGGCTCAATGGGCAGCCAGCTTCTCGATGCGCCGATCCGGCACCAGCCAGAGCAGCGCCGCCAGGGCGTAGAAGAGCTGCGCCGCCCAGGGCCGCCAGAACGTCAGCGCGATGCCGCCAAGATAGAGCAGCGGCGAGATCTTGCCCTTCCAGTCGTAGCCGATGGCCCCGCGCAACGCCGAGTCCGGACCCGCCACCGCGATCAGCACCTGCTCCAGTATCCAGTAGGCCACCGCTGCCATCAGCAGGACGAAGCCGTAAACGGCGGTCGGCGCCTGGGCCAGGTGGTTTTCGCCCATCCATGCCGTGGTGAACGGGAACAGCGACAGCCAGAACAGCAGGTGCAGGTTCGCCCACAGCACCGTGCCCGATACCCGATGGGTGATCGCCAGCATGTGATGGTGGTTGTTCCAGTAGATGCCGACGTAGACGAAGCTCAGCACGTAGCTGAGCAACACCGGCGCCAGCGGACCAAGCGCCGCCAGCGCGGTGTCATGCGGCACCTTCAATTCCAGCACCATGATGGTGATGATGATGGCGATGACGCCGTCACTGAATGCTTCCAGCCTGCCCTTGCCCACCTGTTGCCTCCTGATCAGGCCCCATCACTGGCCGACGCGCAGTGTGCCTCAGCCAGCGTCCGGATACATCCGGCACGCGCCGGTTCCGTGACCTAGGCGCCCGGTCCGCAGTCGATGCAGTGCAGCGGCGGCGCGGCGCCCATGCCCAGCGCGGTGAGCAGCTCGCGCAACGCGGTGCGCAGGCCTTCCTCGATCGTGGGATGGTAGAACGGCATCTGCAGCACGTCGGCCACCGTCATGCGCGCCTGGATCGCCCACGCCAGCAGGTGGGCGATGTGCTCGTTTTGCGGGCCGATCATCTCGGCGCCCAGCAGCAGGCCGCTGCCCTGCTCGCCATACACGCGCAGCAGGCCGTGGTTGACCAGCATCACCCGCGAACGCCCCTGGTCCTCGAAGGACACCTCGCCCACCGCGAACGCGACGCCGTCGGCAAGCAGTTGCGCATGCCGTCGCCCGGCGTACGCGATCTGCGGATCGGAAAACACCACGCCCAGCGGCGTGCGCCGGGTATGCCGGTAGACCGCCGGATACCGCGCGGCCTGCTCGCCGGCCAGGTGGCCCTCGTCGGCCGCTTCGTGCAACAACACCCGGTCGGCATCGGCATCACCGGCGATGAAGACATGGCTGTCGCCGGCCCGGGTGGTCTGCGGATCGAACACCGGCAGCCCCCTGGCATCGAGTTCGAGACCGGAACATTCCAGCGCCAGCATTTCGACATTGGGCGTACGCCCGGTGGCGGCCAGCAGGTAATCGAAGCGCTCGCTGCTCGCCGCGCCGCCCGGGTCGGTGAAGTGCACGACCACCGCCTCGCCGTCCCGCTCGACGCGCACGTCGGCGGCGTCCAGGCTGAGTGGCAGTTCCGCCGCGATCAGCCGCGTCGCCTCGGCGCGCACCACCGGATCGCTGATCGCGCCAATCCGTCCGTCGCGACCGAACAGGTGCACGCGGACGCCCAGCCGATGCAGGGCCTGGCCCAGCTCCAGGCCGATCACGCCGGCACCAAACACGGCCACCGCGCCGGGCAGGTCCTGCCAGTCGAACACGTCGTCGCTGAGGATCAGCCGGTCGCCCGCCGCCCGCAGCGCCGCGGGAATTGCCGGTCGCGAACCGGTGGCGATGATGATGCGCCCGGCACGGACCCGCTCGACCGGCGGCGCGCTGCCGTCCATCGCTGGCGACAGCTTCAGCGTATGCGGGTCCTCGAATTCGGCGTGCGCGCGCAGCACGTGGGCAGGGTCGAAACCCGCCACCGCATCGAGCACGAAGCCCACGAAGCGATCGCGTTCGTCACGCACCCGCTTCATCACCGCGCGGCCATCGACCGCGCCGGCGTCGCTGGCGATACCGAACGCGGACAACGCTGCCAGGCGATGCCGCGCCTCGGCCGCGGCGATCAGCAGCTTCGAGGGCATGCAGCCGACCCGGGCGCAGGTGGTGCCGAACGGGCCGCCTTCGATCAGCGCGATGCGGTCGGTGCGCTTGCGTGCCTGGCGATAGGCCGACATGCCCGCGGTGCCGGAGCCGATGATGGCGATGTCGACCTCGCGCATGCTCATGCCGTCACCACGCATCGCGCATCGGCTCTGCTGGGTTGCCGGCAGCCCTGCGGGCCAGTTGTCATCGGGATGTCGATCATGGAGACCACCTTTGCTGACTTCCTCAAATGCCCAGGCCACTGCGTGCATGCCGGTGACCGCGCTTCAGGCTACTGCAAAACGCGCAGGCCGACGCCGGCAGACAGGTCGACGGTGGACCGGAGGAAGCACCGGCGCGGTCAACCGCCAGGCTGTCGATTTCCATCTCGCCCGTTCGTTGCTTCCCATGAGGGCTCCTCCTCCAGCCAGGGAAACCGCCATGTCCAACACCGTCCGCCTTCACCGGGTACTGCGCGCGCCGGCCGAGCGCGTGTATCGCGCCTTCCTCGATGCCGAGGCCAAGGTCAAATGGTTGCCGCCGAACGGCTTCACCGCCAGGGTGCATCATCTGGATGCCCGCGTCGGCGGCAGTTACAAGATGTCGTTCACCAACTTCTCGACCGGCCACAGCCACGTCTTCGGCGGCACCTATGTCGAACTCACGCCGTTCGAACGCATCCGCTACACCGACCAGTTCGACGATCCCCACCTGCCCGGTGAAATCACGGTGACCATCACCTTGAAGACCGTGTCCTGCGGCACCGAACTGCACGTGGTGCAGGAAGGCCTGCCCGAAGTGATTCCGCTGGAGCAGTGCTACGTCGGCTGGCAGGAATCGCTGGCGCAACTCGGCCGGCTGGTGGAGGCGGAACTACCCGAGGAATAGCCGAGTCGCCGGGGCGCGATCGGCAAGTCACGACCGTCGATTTGCTGCTATGTTTCCGGCCATTGCCATCGTCAAGGCGGGAATGTGCATGAAAGGGAAGTTCGCTGTCGTGTTGTTGATCGCCACACTGTCAACGCCCTGCCCCTTTCAGCGCGTCTCGGCCGAACAGCCTGCCGCCCGGGAATGGCGCGCCGAAGTCGCGCTTGACGTGGATCAGGCCGGACAGGTCGTTGCGGTGGAGCTGCCGGACACGATCCCCGATGTTCTCGCGACATCGGCGCGCGAGGTGATATCCCGCTGGCGCTTCAAACCCGTACTCGTCGACGGCCACGCGGTGAGCGCCCGGACCTATGCGCGCGTAAAGGTGCAGGTCGTCAAGCGCGAGGCCGGCACCTTTGGGGTGCAGGTGGTGTATAGCTCGAACGGTCCCCGGGTGAAGCCATCCGTCACACCCTACTATCCGCTTCGGGAAACCAATCATGGTGAGGGCAGCCTGCTCATGGAGGCGACCGTGAAGCCCGATGGTCGAATCGAGGACATCAAGGTGGTGGAATCTCACTTCAGTGGTCCGCGCAAGGGGCTCTTCAGCCGGTCTGCCGAACAGGCCGTGAAGCAGTGGCAGGCCGACCCCGAATACGTCGACGGCCGCCCGGTGGCAACACGCATCCAGTTGCCGATGAAGTTCTGCCTGGGGCGCGATGGTGGCTGCAAAGAGCGAGTGCAACCGCTGAAGCTGCTGCGTCATGCGGAGACCGATCTCGCCTTGTCCTCGCAACCGCTCGGGGAAGCTGTCGCGCTGGACAGTCCTCTGCAGCCGTCCGCGATCAGTGCTGACGGACAACCGTTGAGCACCGGCAACTGAGGATGGGGTTTCGAGGCTGAGAAAGCCCGGAGACGCGGCGTGACGCTTTAATCCCACGGCACCGATTCGGCCAGCAGATCACGCAACTGCGCCTCGTCCATGTCCAGCAACTGCTGCTCGGCCAGGCGAAGGTTCTCCGCAGCCATGACGGTCTTGCGAACGGTCAGGTCGCCGGCGTGGGAGAACACCAGCAGCATGTTGCCGTAGGACGCGTCCAGCACCGCGACTTGCCATGGATTGCCGCTGGTATCGTCGAAACTGCGCATGAAGCCCGTTCCCGGCAAAGGTCGGGCCAGTATATCGACGGTGCAACGAAAGCCGCGCACGTGTCGATAATCCGAGCACCGGTTCGTCGCTGAAGTGAAGGCGGCCTTGTCGGCCCCCATTCCCGCAAGGAGACAACCATGTCCTGGATCGATGGTTTCGTGATCGCCGTTCCCCACGCCAACCGCGCGCAATTCATCGAGCACGCCCGCACGTTCGACAGCATCTTCCTGGAATTCGGCGCCACCCGGGTGATGGAGTGCTGGGACGAGGACGTGCCCGATGGCAAGCTCACCGATTTCCGCCGCGCCGTGCAGGCACAGGCCGATGAAGCGGTGGTGTTTTCGTGGGTCGAATGGCCCGACAAGGCCACCCATGATGCCGGCATAGAAAAGTTCATGCAGGACCCGCGCATGGAAGCGGCCAGCGCCTGCCCCTTCGATGGCAAGCGCATGATCTTCGGCGGCTTCGTGCCGGTGGTCAGCCTGCCGGGCTGACCACCGGCGGGAACCGTCCGCGCTTGCCGGATGAGGTCGGGAGCCATCGCGCCGTCCGTGGCTACCGCCCCCATGCGCGTGACGCCTGCGCCCTGCCTTCACCCACAGGGGCGATGATTCTGATAGCTTGCGACGGGACGCACGATGGTGATGACGCCCTTCTGCGCACACCACCGGACCCGACGACCACCGCAGGCAGATGATTCCGACGCTTCCTCCACTCGCCGACGTGCTCGACCTGATGCCCGATGCCGTCTGCGTGGTCGATACCGAGGGACATCTGCTGTTCGTCAACGCGAGCTTCAAGCGCATCTTCGGCTACACCCCGGAGGAAGTGCTGGGCCGGCGCATCTTCGAGCTGGTTCACCCCGACGATCGCGCCGCCACCGCGGCGCAGGCCGAGCAGGTCATGGCGGGCCAGCTGCAGCTGCATTTCCGCAACCGCTACCTGCACAAGGACGGCCACAGCGTCGACATCCAGTGGTCGGCGCGCTGGCTGCCCCAGCATGGCGTGCGCATCGGCGTCGGCCGCGAGGTGACCGAGCTGCGCCGCCTGGAGCGTGAACTGGAGCACCGCGCCAACCACGATTCGCTGACCGGACTGGCCAACCGCGACCGCCTGCGCATCGAATTGCAGTCCGCGATCGATCACGCCAGGCAGACCGGTCACGGAGTGGCGGTGCTGTACCTGGATCTCGACGGCTTCAAGGACGTCAACGATCGCGGCGGCCACGATGCGGGCGACCATCTGTTGCGCGAGGTGGCCGCACGCCTGCAACAGGGTGTTCGCCAGGGTGACCTGGTGGCCCGGGTCGGTGGCGACGAGTTTGTCGCCCTGCTGCCCGGCTGCCGCGACGCACGAACCGCCCGGGCGGTAGCCGAAAGCCTGCGCGCACGCCTCACCGTTCCCTTCAGCCTGCCCGACGGCCTGTTCCGGCTGGACGCCAGCATCGGCATCGCCTGCTTTCCCGACGATGGAGCCAACGCGAAAGCCCTGCTGGCCCGGGCCGACCGCGCCATGTACGCGGTCAAGCACCAGCAGTCATCACGCGAAAACGGCCTCCGCGAGAGTGATGAAAGCAGCGCGGACGGCGACTGACCATCCATCCCGCTGAACCGGTGACAGCCCCTGTCGGCGACGTCGAGCCGCGGATTACCCGGCGAGCCGCAAGGGGATTAGCATGATGGACCAGCCGCAGCCCGCGGCAAGGGGAAAATCATGAAGATCCAGCTTTCGCTCGCCCGGGTACTTTCCTGCATGGCGCTGGTGGCGATGTCGCTGCCGGCGCAGGCTGCGGAGCCAGCCGCGGCTGCCGCCAGGACCTCGCCCACCACGACCTGGGTGTATCCGCTGATCCCGAAATTCGGTGGCGTGCATCCGCGCCCGGATGCCGACGCCCAGCCCGACCCCGCGGCCGACTACAAGATCCTCGTCGACGTGATTTCCACCGGCGCCGACAAGGGCAAGCCCTATGCCTCGCTGGAGCGCCTGGCGCGACTGGTGAACCTGCTGGCCTACTCCGGGGTACCGCCGGAACGCATGCACATCGTGGCGGTGCTCGATCAACGCGCGGGCGCCGCGGGCCTGACCGACGCCGCCTCGCGCAAATATCTGAAGCAGGGCAATCCGAATCTGGAAATCCTGCACGCGCTGAAGAAGGCCGGCGTCAAGCTGCTCGTCTGCGGCCAGGCCCTGGCCGAACACGGCGTCCAGGACAACGAGCTCGATCCAGCCGTCACCGTCACCCTGTCGGCGCTCACCGCGCCCGTCGTGTATGAGCAACAGGGCTACCACTACATGCAGTTGTAGCCAGCGTCGGCAGGGGCATGGCGGGCGCGGCGTGCCTGCCCTTCAATCCAGTGGCCACGGCAACTGGCCGCGCACCCGTTCGGCGAGAGCCGGTTCGGGCTCCGCCTCGGCGGCAGGTCGCTGCCCGACGGGTTCGCCGTGTCGCCACCACGACTCCACCTCGCGATGTTCGGCAGGCTCGGCGGGTTGTCCCAGACGTGGCAGGAACAGGCCGACGCCAAGCGGGTCGGCCAGTTTCAGCAGATCCTCGACGGGTTCGTCCCAGGCGTGCGTGGCCAGCGCGAACGTGCCCCAGTGCACCGGCATCAGCACGCCGCCGCCAAGCAGGCGGTGAGCCGCCAGCGCGTTGGCGGGGCCCAGGTGGATATCGCCCCAGGACGGATGGAACGCGCCCACTTCGAGCATCACCAGGTCGAACGGGCCGAGCCGGTCGCGGATGGCTTCATACTCGGTGGTGAGCCCGGTGTCGCCGCTGAAGAACACCCGATGCCGGTCACCGGCCATGACCATCGACGACCACAATGTCTGGTTGCGATCCTTCAGGCCACGGCCGGAAAAATGCTGCGATGGCGCCGCGGTGACGGTGAGCCCGGTGCCCGGCACGCGATGGCTTTGCCACCAGACCAGCTCGGTGATGCGCGACGGCGCGATGCCCCAGCTCTCGAGATGGGCGCCGACCCCGAGCGAGGTGACGAACGGAACCTTCGACTTCGCCAGCGCGCGTATCGTCGGATAGTCCAGATGGTCGTAGTGGTCGTGCGAAATCACCACGGCGTCGATCGGCGGCAGCTCGCGCAAGCCGATCGGCACCGGCTGGAAGCGCCTGGGCCCCAGCAGGGTGAAGGGCGAGGCCCGCTGTCCCCACACCGGATCGGTGAGCACCCGAAAACCGTCGATCTCCAGCAATACGGTGGAGTGGCCCAGCCAGGTAGCCCGCAAGCCGCTGGCCGGCTTTCTCGCCCAGCCGCTGCGCGGGTCCCGCGCAGGCAGCGGCGCGGGTGGCGTGCGGTTCTCGTCGCCACAGAAGAAATCCCGCAGCGTGGGCCGCGGCGCAGCCGGATCGCGCAGTCCCGGCAGGACCGGATGGATGTTGCGCAGGCGTTCGCCGTCCCACATCGGCAGCTCATGCAGCCGTTCCAGCCGTTCGCCCTGCGGCGGCTTGCCAAAGGACTTCACGCGGCGTGCTCCGTCATCGCTGCCCTCCACGGCGGGTCGTCAACGAGCCGTCGATGACGGGCACGATCCTGCCGCCGAACCGCTCAGAACGCCGGGTGCGCCGGCCCGCTTTCCATGTGGAAGACCTGCCAGGTCTGCCGGCCCCAGTCGGTGGCGATCTTCTTTGCCTTGATGTAGCAGCCCTGCTTCCTGACCCAGGTCGCCGGATCGGTGCCGGCCTGGGCCTGGACCACGGCGCCGACGCGGGCAACGCCGAAATCCCATTTCAGCACCGCTTCGTCATTGACCGCCTTGGCCAGCGGATCGCCACGCTTCCAGCCGCTCGGCTTCTCGTGCGCCTGGATCGATTGCACGACGACACTCTCGAAGTCGGCCTTCGGCACCCAGTTGAGCACGATGAAGGTGGTGCGGGCCGTCTTCATGCCGGCCAGCGGATCCTCCACCGGCTTGCCCTGGACGATGCGGCTGGCCGCAAACGTGGTGACGAATCGCGGGCAGCCGCAACCGGCCTGGGTGCAGGCGCCGGCGCCGGGGTGCCTGTTGAAGCGATGGCCGCAGCGGCAGAGGTCGGCGACGTTGCGGTTGTCCGCCGTCGTCCTCATCTTCTGGTTCATCAGGCCATGCTCGGCCCGCTGCCAGTTCTCGCCGGCCTCACGGGTCTTGCCCGAGTTCAGCCATTCGAAATACGCCTCGCGCTCGGTGCGCTCGCGGTCCTTGGAGAACGTGGTCAGGTGCTTCTTGGAGAAGTTCTTGTCGAAGCGGATCGTGTAGCGCTCGCCATCCCAGTCGCTGAGCACCCACTCCTCGTCCGCCGTGGCCACGCGGCTCAATCGCTCCAGGCCGGTGGTCGATTCGATGTATTTCTCATAGGACAGCAGGTCCGCCGCCGTCCAGGTATCCGAATGCTCGTGCACCTTGCGCTCCCCGGTTCACTCCGAACCACGCTGTAAGATGCGCAAGCATCGCGCGCGGCGGAACCGGCTGCAATGGGCGTTCGGCGGAAGCTTGCGTGAGCCGGGGCCGCCTGCATCAGTGCGGCGGCCTGGTTGCCCGCGCCTTCAGTGCCCGCTGGTCGCCGCAGGCGCGGGTGCAGGCGCGGTCGCTGCCGGTGCGGCTTCCGTCTGCCCGGTGCCGGCGCACGCGCCCGGCGCCGCCGACTGATTGCCGACCACCATGGTGCAGGTCCAGCTGATGGTCCTGTTGGCGTTGTCGGCGGCGGGTTCCACCGGCAGCAGGACCAGCACCGGGTCGGGCTTGATGCCGGTGTTTCGCGTGGTCAGCGTGATCCGGCCGCCATCCGCCAGTTCGAGCTTGTCGACGTATTCGCCGGGTGGGCCGGCGTTGTAGGCGAGGTCGCTCCGCGTGACATGGGCCAGGCCGCCCTTTGTCGTGGCGGCCTCCATGACGACCAGCTTGGGTGCATCGGCGGCCTTCATGGCCTCCTCGATATGGCCACGGGCGACCCGGTCGTGCCACGCGGGAATGGCGAACGCCGCCACCACGGCCAGGATCGCCAGGACGACCAGGATGGTGACCAGTGAAATGCCTCGCTTCGTCTGCATGGGGTTGCTCCGTCCATCTCCTCACTGCCGGCATGCGCCAGCGCCGGCGCCAACGATGCTGGCAAGGGTGTGTGCGCGCCATGAAGACGGTGTTGCGGCGCCCGGTCCCCGGGCCGGAGGCCGGCGGGACGCGACACGGCCCCGTGTCGGCGCGTACTTTCACCGTGGACATGCCGCGGCCCGGAGCTGTCGATCCGCCTGCACTTCGTTCGTCGCAGCAAGGAAGCATTCCCGCCACCTTCAGCCAGGAGAACCCCATGCTCGCCAAGAACACCATTTGCGTCTGGTACGACGGCGCTGCCCTCGAGGCCGCCACGTTCTATGCCAGCACTTTCCCGGACAGCTCCGTGGGGGCGGTCCATCACGCGCCAGGCGATTATCCCGCCGGCAGGCAGGGCGATGTGCTGATGGTCGATTTCACGGTCATGGGCATCCCCTGCTTGGGCCTGAATGGCGGGCCGGGCATGCTGCACAACGAATCCTTCTCGTTCCAGGTGGCCACCGACGACCAGGCCGAGACCGATCGCCTGTGGAACGCGATCATCGACAACGGCGGCCAGGCCAGCGCCTGTGGCTGGTGCAAGGACAAGTGGGGAGTTTCCTGGCAGATCAGCCCCCGCATGCTGATCGCCGCGGTCACCCACCCCGACCCCGCCGTCGCGCGGCGCGCGTTCGAGGCGATGATGGAGATGGGCAAGATCGACATCGCCGCGATCGAAGCCGCCGTGCGCGGCTGACCATGGCGACGACCACCACGATGCACAACCGGGGCCGGGCGGGCTCCGACCATCCTTCCGGCCGGTTCCGCATCGAATCGGTCGACCTGCTGCGCGGCGTCATCATCGTGATCATGGCGCTGGACCACGTGCACGATTTCTTCGGCGCGCCCGGCGCCAATCCCACCGACCTGGCCACCACCACGGCGCCGCTCTTCCTGACCCGCTGGATCACCCATTTCTGCGCACCGGTGTTCTTCCTGCTCACCGGTACCGGCGCCCGTCTTGCGCTGCAACGGCTGTCGAGGAACGAGCTGTCGCGCTTCCTGCTCACGCGCGGCTTGTGGCTGCTGTTCCTCGAAGTGGTCGTGATGCGTTTCGCGCTGCAGTTCAATCTCGACTATCAGGTAACCATCATCACCGTGTTGTGGGCACTGGGATGGTCGATGATCGTGCTGGCCGGGCTGATCCATCTGCCGGACCGGGCGATCGTGGCGTTCGGCGTGATCCTGGTGGCTGGCCACAACCTGCTCGACGGCATTCCGGCAACGGCCTTCGGCGATTTCGCCCCCTTGTGGTCGGTGCTGCATGCGCCGGGCTTTCTGATCAACACCCCGCGACATGGGGTGTTCATCGCCTATCCGCTGATTCCCTGGCTGGGTGTGACCGCGCTGGGTTACACGCTGGGACAGGCGTATCGCTGGAGCGACGAGCGCCGCCGCGCACTGCTGCTTCGGCTCGGCGCCGGACTCGTCGCGGGCTTCGTGCTGCTGCGGCTGCTGAACGTGTACGGCGACCCGTTCCCCTGGTCGGTGCAGAAGTCGCCGCTGTGGACGCTGCTGTCCTTCCTCGATACCAACAAGTACCCGCCGTCGCTGCTGTTCCTGCTGATGACACTGGGCCCTGCCCTGCTGCTATTGCGCGTGTTCGACGTCGGCACTCCCCGCTGGCTGCGCCCCGCATTGACCATCGGCAAGGTGCCGCTGTTCTTCTACGTCCTGCATTTCTACCTGATCCACCTGCTGGCGGTGGCCGCCTGTTACCTGCGTTTCGGCCACGTCGACGGCATGTTCCGGTCGCCGGACCTGGGGCACTTCCCGTTTACCGCGCCGGCGGGCTGGGCCGCTGGCCTGCCCGTGATCTACCTGCTGTGGGGCGTCGTGGTGCTTGCCCTGTATCCGCTGTGTCGCTGGTATGCCGACATCAAGCGGCGACGCAAGGACTGGTGGCTCAGCTATCTCTGAGCATCACGACGATTTCCCGCCATCCACTCATGACACATGTGGCGTCATGCCATGACCAGGAGCCCCACCATGATTCCCACCATCACTGCCTTTGCAGCGTCGCCCGATCGCGGCCGGGGACTGGCCCGCGACCTGCGCGTCCGCTGGGCGCTGGAAGAAGTCGGCCAGGCCTATGCAGTGCGGCTGGTGTCGTTCGCGGAGATGAAGCAGCCCGCGCATCTGGCGCTGCACCCATTCGGGCAGATTCCCACTTATGAAGAAGGCGAACTCGCCCTGTTCGAGTCGGGCGCCATCGTGTTCCACATCGCGCAGACACGTGCAGGCCTGCTGCCCGAAGGAACGAATGCCCGCGCCCGCGCGATCACCTGGATGTTCGCCGCGCTGAACACGGTGGAGCCGCCGCTGGTCGAGTTCAGCATGGCCAGGGTATTCGAACGCGACAAGCCCTGGTACGAGCAACGCCAGCCGATGCTCGAGGAGCGGGCGCGCAAGACGCTGGGCCTGCTGTCCAGCCGCCTGGGCGACGCCGACTGGCTCGACGGCGCATTCAGCGCAGGCGACCTGATGATGGCGGGCGTGCTGTTCCGGGCGAAGCCCACGGGAATACTGGACGGCTATCCGAACCTCGCCGCCTACGTCGCCCGCGCCGAAGCACGGCCCGCGTTCAAGCAGGCATTTGCCGCACAGCTGGCCGTGTTCGAGAACGGCGTCGCAGCGGGCTGACCATCGTTCGTTCCGGGGCCCGCGCAACAGACGGCGGAGCCCGGGATGAACCAGCCAGCGCAAGCGCACCGGTTCCTGCAACCGTCAGACACGGGCCGGCTCAATTCGCCGGTCCCGCTTCGGCGACGACATGGCGAATTTTTTCCCGACCGCCAGGCAGGCCTCGGCGAGCCGTGTCCCGGCCCGCTTGAGGGCCGCCTCGGACACCCCCGCATAGCTCAGCACCAGGGTCACGTGATCGGGTGGCGTGCGATGGAAGCACTCGGCGGAACGGATGCGCACGCCGCGCGCCAGCGCCTCGGCCAGCACTGCCGCGGTGGCATGGCGTGGCAACCGGGGCAAGTGCACGAAAAGCGATCCCCCCGCCACCGCGTCGGTCACCGTCATGGCGTCGCCGAGACGCGCATGCAGGGCTGCGTGCAGCGCCCGATGGCGAGGCGCCAGGCGGTGGGCGATGCGCCGCAGATCGCGCAGATACTGGCCGCTGTTGATGCACGCCGCAAGCACGTGCTGCTGCATCGATACGCTGCCGCGATCAGCCAGCCACTTGACCGCCAGGAACCGCTCGCGCAGCTGGCGCGGCACCAGCATGTAGCCCAACTGCAAGGCTGGAAACATCGAACGGGCGAAGCTGCTGACATGGATGACCCGGCCATGCCGGTCCAGCGACCACAAGGACGGAGCCGTGCGCACACCGAAGCGGTGTTCGCAATCGAAATCGTCCTCGACCAGGACCGCATCGTGGGCACAGGCCCAATGCAGCAGTGCCCGGCGCCGATCCTCGGGCATGACCACCCCGGTCGGGAACTGGAATGACGGCGACACGTTGAGCAATCGCACGCCATCGAGCGCCGCGGCATGGCGGTCGATGTCCATGCCGCGCGAGTCGACCGGACACGGCACGATCCGCGCGCCGATCGCCTCGAAAGTGTGGCGCACGCTCCAGTGACAGGGCTCCTCCACGCCGACACCATCGTCTTCGTCGAGCAGGACGCGGGCGATCAGATCGCGTGCCTGCTGGGCGCCGCTGACGATCAGGATGTCGTCCGGATCGACCTCGATCGCCCGCTCGACCCCCAGGTAGCCGGCGACCGCCTTGCGCAGCTCGATGGCGCCCTGCAGTTCCGGGAAGTCGGGCGTGTCGCGACGACGCAGCAAGGCCACCAGGTTCTGCTTCCACGCCTTGAGACTGCGCGGATCGGACTTCACGCGCGGCTGCGCCAGATCGACCAGCCCTCCTTCGATCACGCCCGTGTCGAGCGCCGGCAGATTCCTCTCCGGCATGGCGGGCAGCACGGCCCGCCGGGCCAGGCGGGAAAGCCGGGGTTCTCCCGGCGCCGCGACTGACTCGTCGAGCGGCGTGCCGCCGGTGGATGCGTCGATGCGACGCGCACACACGTAGGTACCGCTGCCCGAGCGCGACTCCAGGTAGCCCTCGCTTTCCAGCTGGTCGTAAGCCATCAGCACGACCGTGCGCGAAACCCCCAGGGCGAGGGTCATCGAGCGGGTGCCGGGCAGGCACGCGCCTGCCTGGAAACGACCGGCATCGATATCGCGCCGGATCGACTCGGCGATCCGGACATACATCGGCTTGTCGTCTTGCCGCCTGTTCGCCATCCATGCTCCCGGGGCGGCTCGAAGTGGTTACATCGAAAAAACGGGCGACCGGTCATTTACGCCCCCGCCAGCCCTGCAGATCATCATGCCATGGCCACTGACCGGGGAAGCACCACGATGAAGTTGTTCAAGTTGTCCGCACGCAGGCTGGCGGTGTTGATCGGTTGCGTAGCGTGCTCGGGGCTGGCGAATGCCAGGGCTACGGACGATCACTCGACCGATCCGGCCTACGCCAGGTACTACCAGCAGGCGGTGAACTGGGGCGGCTGTCCGCCTTCGTTGTTCACCGATGGAAGCACGATCCAGTGCGCCCTGATCACCGTGCCGATCGACTGGGCCGACCCGAGCCACGGCAACATCACCATCGGCATCTCCAGGCCGCTCCATTCGCCGTCCCACGCTCGCCTGCTGCTGGTCAACGCCGGCGGCCCGGACAACTCCAGCGCTTCGCAGGCGGAGATGCTCGAGCAGTTGCAGCCGCAAGTGCAGGCCAATCACCTGGTGGTCGGCGTCGACCTGCGCGGCATCACCGATGGCCTGGGTACCCAGGTGAGCTGCGACTATGCACCGCGCAGCGGCGCCGAGAATTTCATGGACGGCGACAGCCGCAATCCCACGGCCGCCAGCGTGCAGGCACAGCAGGACTGGTGGCATCGTTCGATCAGCGCCTGCCTGCAACAGCACGCCACCTTCCTCAAGAGCATCAACACGCCCAACCACGCCCGCGACCTGAACCTGGTGCGTGCAGTGCTGGGCTTCCCCCGCGCCGACCTGCTTGGCGTGTCCAGCGGCAGCAGCCTGATGGCGTATGCCAACCGCCTGTTTCCGGACCGGTTCGAGCGCGTGGTGCTCGACAGCAACATGAACTGGTTGCACCTGGACTGGCAGCAGCAGGACTTGAAGCGGATGTCGATGGATCAGCTGAACGTGCAGCAGGCTTTCATTCCATTCATCGCGCGGCATGATGACCAGTTCCACATGGGCACGACGCCACAGCAGGTGATGACGACCTTCCAGCGGATCTACCAGGCCGCCTCGCAGCACCGCATGGGCAGCGTGACGCCGGACCAGGCGCTGGCTTCGCTCGATGGCACCGGCATGTGGGTGTTCTGGGATCTGCTGGTGTCACCGTCACTCGGCGCGATGTCGCAGGCGCTGGATGGCGACCCGGCACACATCGCCGCTGCCGAACAGATGGGCGCGATGACCTCGGTCGACCTGCGCAGCCAGCCCGGCTTCAACCCGATGGCCGACGTCCTGCAGTGCAACGACTCGGGCTCCACCGATACGCGCAGCATCGCCCGCAAGATCGCGGATGTCCGCACGAACTGGGCGATCGGCGCCTCCACCCTGATCGACAAGTGCCAGCACTGGCCGTGGCGACCGGTGCTCGACCGCCTGCTGGAGTCGCGCACCAGGGTGCATGCGCTGATGGTGCAGAACGAGTTCGATCCGTCCACGCCCTACTCGGAGGCGCTCAAGGATCGCCTCCTCGACGGCCCCGCCGCGCGGATGGTGCTGGTCAACAACGCCACCACCCACGGCGTGATGTTCGACGACAACAGCTGCACCACCGGCGCGGAGTTCGCCTATCTGAACTCAGGCGACATGCCTGCCCGCGACGTGGTCTGCCAGGCCAAGCCGATGCACTCCTTCGCCATGCAGGACGCTATGACCCACGAATACGGCTACCCCGCCGCGGGCTGGTGGCTGCCGCCCCCGCCGAACACGCATCAGGCGAACTGGCTGCTGGTGCCCTGAGAGGTTGCGACTTCACAGCCTCGAAGCCCGGAGACGGCAGGACAGTGGATGGAGAGGGCACGGACGCCCGGGGCGAGACAACGCAGGAGCCGTTGCCCACCCCGAATCGGGGCGAGGCGGGCACCGTTGTTCATCGCCCACCGGAAACTGTCTCGGTGATCCGCCGACTGCCCGCGTTCCCCAGCCTCAGAAGTCCGACTTGGCGAAACGCGCGACACCCTGGTTCCTGCCCGGCGGATCGAGCGTGCTCAGGTCGAGTTCGATCGGCGTGCCGATCCAGTGCGCCAGCGTCGTGTGGTCGGCCAGGTCGTCATCGGTGAGCGGATGGACCAGCGCGGTGAGGCCGGAGGCTTCGATCAGCTTGAGGATGGCCGGCAGCGCTTCTCCGGTGTAGTGGATCTCGAACTGCGGGATCGGATGCGGGCCGGCCTTGCCGTCCTTGAGCTGGCCTACGAAGAGCAGCCGGGGGATCGCACCCAAGTTCATGCGATCGATCAGGTCACGCCGCACGGCCTCGGCCGCGGCACGCGTTTCGGAAGTGCAGTAGATGTGCGCGTGCCAGGGCGCTTCGTGTTCGCTCATGTCGATCCTCCGCTCGCCGGGCTCACGCATCCGCCATCAACTTGCCGGCCTTGGCCCAGCCGTCGCGCGGCACTTCGCTGATCAGAATATCCACGCTTTCCGGCGGACAGGCCAGCGTCTCGGCGGTGGCGCGGGTCACTTCGCGCACGAAGGCGCGCTTCTGTTCCACGGTGCGGCCGGGAAGCATTTCGAGGTGCAAGGTGGGCATGGTGTTCTCCGATGAGGCCCCGGATCGAGGCGGCGCCATGGTGCGCCCTGCCTGCACCTTGATAAACATGCCATGATTTGACCCATTTCAAACCCTCAGGTTGTCAATCATGAACAAGCTGGCCGGCATGGAGATGTTCGTCCGGGTGGTGGAAAGCGGCAGCTTCACTGCCGCCGCCGAGCTCAGCCGGGTCTCGCCCACCATGGTCGCCAAGCACGTGCGCGCCATCGAGGATCGACTGGGCGCGCGCCTGCTCCACCGCACCACCCGCCGGCAACAGCTCTCCGACGTGGGGCGGCTCTACTACGAGCGCTGCAAGCAGGCGCTGGCCGACGTGGAACTGGCCGAGGCCAGCGCGTCGGAATTGCAATCCAGCCCGCGCGGCCGCCTGCGGCTGGTGTCGCCGGTGAGTTTCGGCAGCCACAGCCTGGTGCCGGCGCTGAGCGAGTACATGGCGCGCCACCCCGAGGTCGGCGTCGAACTGACGCTGGACAACGGTCGTCCCAGCCTCGTCGACGAAGGCTTCGAACTGGGCATCCACATCGGCGACATCAACGAGCCCGGCTTGGTCGCCCGCCCGCTGCAACCCTATCGTCGACGCCTGGCCGCGGCACCGGCCTACCTGGAGCGACATGGCCAGCTCGATCATCCGCAGCAACTGGTTGCACACGAATGCCTGGGCTTGTCGTACTGGCGGCGGCACGACCTCTGGCGACTGGTCGGGCCCGCCGGAGCCACCTGCAACGTCGCCGTGCAGGGCCGCTTCACGGCGAACCAGGGCGATGCCCTGCGCATCGCCGCGCTGAACGGCATCGGCATCGTGCTCCAGCCCGAGGCGGTGCTCGCCGATGACCTGGCCTCCGGCCGCCTGTTGCCGGTGTTGCCCGAGTGGTCGCTGGCGCCCTCGCCGATGTACCTGATCTATCCGCAGAACCTGCATCCCACCGCCAAGCTGCGCACCGTCATCGACTTCCTGGTCGAGCGGTTCGGTTCGTCGCCGAAGCAGTGACGGGATGCCTGCGCAGTCTGCCGCATCCGTTCCCTTGCATCGCGTGCAGCTCCGTTCGCCTGCTCCCACGAACCGCCGAACAAGTTTTCAGCCGTGAGGGTCGGCGACGATTCGCATCGAATCCCGTCCCTGGCCACTGTTCGCCGGCATCTTCAACGCTTCGCGTACGGCGCCACCTGGCTGCGCAGGATTTTCCATTCCGCCGCGGTCAGCGGCAGCTCCGGGTATCGACGGCTGTAGTAGTCGGCAAGGTCGCCGCTGAACGGCCAGTCCGAAGCAGGCAGGAAATGGCGCAGCCCGATGCGCCGGATCAGCGCCACCAGCGCCTGCTTGTCGGCGGGACGGCTGTCGTCCCTCCACACGTCGGCAAGATCGAACCAGACGTGCCTGAATTTTCCGGGATGCCGGTCGAATGCGTCGGCAAACGCGCCCAGCGCGGACAGCGTGGCCTGGTCCAGTCCGCCCCAGCCTCCCGCGTGGGCGATCTGCACCGGGGTGTCGCCGGCTGCAGGGAGTACGTCCGCCAGGAATCGCTGCACGTCGCGTGCGCCGTAATCCATGCTTGCGGGGCGCAGATGGATCATGATCGCCAGGCGGGCGTCGGCCGCCGCGTGGAACACCGCCTTCAGCGCCGCCACGTCGCGGTCGCGTCGAAGGTTCACCCCGGACGCCGTGAGGTGGAGTTTGATGCCGGTCACGGCGGGGTTGCCGCGCCAGCGCATGATTTCCGGCAGCGCGTCGGGCCTGAGTGGATCGATGGCCACGAACGCGCCCAGGCGACCACCGGATTCGCGCGCGAGATTCACGGTCCAGTCGTTGGCGGCGCGCAGCAGCGCCGCGGCGTCGGCGCGTTGCGGCACCATCATCGGGCTCTCGGCCAGGTAACCCGTCGACATCACCAGCGCGCGCCGGACACCGGCACGATCCATCGCCCGCAGCAAGTCGTCAGGCGTCAACGGCGCGGTGATCGCCGGATCGCAGGCGCCATAACGCTCGACGCTCTTGCAGTAGCCAGGCAGAAAGTCGCGGATCGCCGGCGAGTTCACGTGCACATGGTGATCGACGCGCACCGGTACCAGGCGATCTCGCGCCGGCAGCGCGCTGCATGCGGCCAGTGCCAGGACCAACGACGCCACGCAAGGCCGCATCAGCACCCGCGTGACTGCAGACCTTCCGACAGGAAAATGCACGTCGCCTCCCGACCTTCGCCGTACGTTTGACCATGTCGCCCGCGCGACATGCGTTGCGTTCGATGCTGCCCATCATCAAACGCCGTTTCCGTGTCTGCAATCGCGATCCGTTCGGCGCCGGCCGATCCGCCGGGCTGCAGCCGCTGGTCGATGCGAACGCCTTCACCGCTGCTGTGGCGTGGGCGCGGCATCGGGCTCCCAGCGCAGCAGGTCGCCCGGCTGGCAGTCCAGCGCCTGGCACAGCGCGTCCAGCGTGGCCAGGCGGACAGCCTTGGCCCGTCCGTTCTTCAGCACCGCCAGGTTCGCGGGGGTGATGCCGATGCGTTCGGCCAGCGTGCCGACGGCCATCTTGCGCCGGGCCAGCATGACGTCGATGTCCACCACGATGGCCATCAGATCACCTCGTCCAGTTCGGACTGCAGATACCTGGCCCGGGAATCCAGCGCCACCGCCTGCTTGAGCAGCATCCGCAGCACCAGCACGATCAGCGCCACGCCGCCGATCACCAGCGAGGCGCCGCAGACCATCGCCACCAGGCCGGGAGCGATTTCGTCGCCCGGCGTGGTGCGGTTGCTGTGCGCGGCCACCACCGCGATGCCGAAGGTCAGCACCGAGGCCGCCGCGATTGCGCCGATCACGATGTCGACGTAACGGAATGCCGCCAGCGAAAACACCGTGCCGCGCCGGACCATGGTCAGCAGCCGCCAGATGCACACCGCGGTCACCTGCATCGTCAACACGCCCAGGATCACGATCACCACCAGCGGAATCCGCACGTCCGCCCGCGCCGATTCCAGGTCCTGCCACAACAGCGGTGCGATCACCCCCTGCACCACCAGCGAACCCGCCAGGGCGATCGCGATCACCACCCGCAACGCCAGCACCGCAAGATTCCCCATTGCCGCTCTCCCCATATCGTATGGAGATCGCAATATATCGTAAAACGATAGATTTACAATGAAGAACGATGTCACCGACGTATCGATCGGAGCCGCGCTCCGACCCGCCTCAAAGCTCTGCACCCCCAAACTCCGCTGCATTCGCCTCTGCCGGAACCAGCTTCGCCAGCGCCCGGGCGATATCCGCCTGCCGGAAGGGTTTGGCCAGACGGGCGAGCCCCACGGTGTCGCCGGCCGGTCCGCTGTAGCCGGTGATCAGCAGCACCGGCAGCTGGGGTTGCCAGCCGTGCAGGCGGCGCGCCATTTCGGCGCCATCCATGCGCGGCATCTTGTAGTCGGTCACCACCACATCCACCTGCAGCCCGTTCTGGATCTTGTCCAGCGCTTCGGCGGCGCCGCCCGCTTCCACCACCCGATGCCCCAGCTCGCGCAGGAGCATGGCGATGCCGTCGCGCACGAGCTGCTCGTCATCGACCAGCAGGATGTCGAGCGACCGGGTGGCGGGCCGGGGCCGATCCATCCGGGCGTCAAGCTGCGAAGCCGTTGCCGCCGCGGCGGATGCCACGGGCAACCACAGTTCGACACGCGTGCCCGCGCCCGGCGTGCTGGTGATCGCGAAGTGGCCGCCAAGCTGGGCGGCCAGGCCATGCACCATCGACAGGCCCAGCCCGGTGCCGCGACCGGTTTCCTTGGTCGAGAAGAACGGTTCCACCGCACGCGCCAGCGTTTCGCGGTCCATGCCGGTGCCGCTGTCGATCACGCTCACCCGCACGTACTCGCGCGCGGCGAGCTTGGCCATGTCGGCACCACCCGCCACCACGTCGGCGACAATGGTCAGCACGCCGCCGGCGGGCATCGCGTCGCGCGCGTTGACGCACAGGTTCAGCAGCGCCAGCTCCAGCTGGTTGGGATCGGCCAGCGCCTTCGGCAGGCCGGGCACGCTGTCGATGCGCAGCTCGATGGCGACGCCGATCGAACTCCTGATCAGGTCGCGCATGCCGGCCAGCAGCGCCACCATGTCCACCGCCTGGGTCTGCAGGCTCTGGCGCCGGGCGAAGCCCAGCAGCCGCTGCACCAGCGTCTTGGCGCGCTCGGCCGATTGCAGGGCGCCATCGATCAGGCGCGCGGCACGAGCGTCGGCATCGCCGTACCGTCGCTGCAGCAGGTCCAGCGCGCCGGTGATCGGCATCAGCAGGTTGTTGAAGTCGTGGGCCACGCCGCCGGTGAGCTGGCCGATCGTCTCCAGCTTCTGCGCCTCGTGCAGCTTGGCCAACGCTTCCTGGCGAGCCGCGGTTTCTTCGCGCACGCGCTGTTCCAGCGTACCTGTCAGATCGCGCAGCGATTGCTCGGTGGCGCGCTGTTCGGTGACGTCGATGTGCACACCCACCCATTCGACGATGCTGCCGTCGCGATGAAAAGTGGGAATGGCGCGCGTGCCGAATATCCGCCACTGGCCATTCGCCACGCGCAGGCGATGCTCGAACTGGAACACGCGTCGCTCCTCCACCGCGGCCTGCCACGCCGCGAGCGTGGGTTCGATGTCGCGCGGGTCCAGCACACCGGTCCAGCCGTGTCCCTGGTACTCCTCCCGGCGCTGCCCGGTCAGCGCCGCCCAGGCCGGTTGCTCACCCTCCATCTGGCCGTGCGCGTTGCTGGTCCACAGCACGCCCTGCACGGCCTCCACCGCCGCACGGAACCGCTGCTCGCTGTCGTAAAGGGCATCCAGCCGGACGCGTGCGTCGTATTGCCGGCGCCGTCCGCGCAAGGCGGACTGGGCCAGGCTGACCAGGGTGGTGGGATGGAACGGACGCTCCAGGAAGGTCACGTTGCCCAGCACGGTCAGCAACCGGTGGGCGGCGGGGTTGCGTTCGATGCCGCCGCGGCTGGTCAACAGGATGAACGGGAAGTCCGACCACTGCGGCTGTGCCGCCAGCCAGTTCGCCATCGCGTGCAGGTCGGCCTGCAACAGGTGTTCCTCGGTCACGATCGCCAAGCCGGCGCCCGCTTCCATCCCGCGCACGAGTTCATCCAGCGACGGGCACACGTGCGAACCCAGCCGTGCTTCGGCGAGGATCGCCGCCGCCACGTGGGCGTCGCGCCCCCGTGGTGCGAGGATCAGGGCGCGTTCGGAAAAAGCCGGAATCACGGCCGATCCGGGAACAGTCGGCTTTCCGCATCGACGCTGGATATCGTCGGCACGCCGCGCAACACGCCCTGGAACTGGGTCAGCGGCTGGCCCAGCTGGAAGCCGTGGGTGCCGATGCGGTACTCGCGAATGGTGTCCTCGTGGGCGCTGGCGCGCTTCTTCACCACCGAAATCGCCCGGCGCACCCTTCCGGCCGCTTCGAAGTAGCGCAGCAGCACCACGGTGTCGGCCAGATACGTCACGTCCACGGGGGCCTTCATGTCGCCCACCAGACCGTGCTGGGCGACGGTGAGGAAGGTCGTCACCGCGCGCCGGTTGAGGAACTGCAGCAACTCGTGGATGTGCAGCACCAGCGCCTGTTCTTCGGGCATGGCAGCCTGGTAGCCGTTGAGGCTGTCGATCACCACCGTGCGCACGCCCGCCTCCACATGCTGGCGCACGCGCGCGGAGAATTCGCCGGGTGTCATCTGCGCCGCGTCCACCTGTTCGATGATCAGCTGACCGTCATCGACCATGCGCCGCAGGTCGATGCCGACACCGAGCGCACGCTGATACAGCAGCCCCAGTTCCTCGTCGAACACGAACAGACCCGCGCGCTCGCCGCGCTCGATCGCGCCGGAGATGAAGGTCAGCGTCAGCAGCGACTTGCCGGTGCCGGCCGGGCCCAGCACCAGCACGCTGGAACCGCGCTCGATGCCGCCACCAAGCAAGGCATCGAGTTCGGGCGACGCACTGGCCAGCCTGTCCCGCGCATACGTATCGCTGTCGCGGTGACCGGCGACCAGACGGGGGAACACCGTCACGCCGCCCTTGCGGATCACGAAGTCGTGGTAGCCGCCCCGGAATTGCCGGGCGCGATACTTCAGCACGCGAAGACGACGGCGCTCGGCGCCGTAGTCCGGCGACAGCTCTTCCAGCCGGATCACTCCGTGCGCGATGCTGTGCACCGTCCGGTCGGTCAGTTCACTGCTGAGATCGTCCAGCATCAACACGGTCGCGTCGTTGCGGGCGAAGTAATGCTTCAGGGTCAGGATCTGGCGCCGGTAACGCAAAGAGCTCTGTGCCAGCAGGCGGATCTCGGACAGGCTGTCGAGCACCATGCGATCCGGCACCACACGTTCATAGGCCTCGAAAATCCGGCCGGTGGTTTCACCCAGCTCCAGGTCGGACGAATACAGCAGGCTCTGCTGCTGCGCTTCGTCCAACAGGTTTTCCGGCGGCACCAGTTCGAAAATCTCCACGCCGTCCAGCGACCAGCCGTGCGACGCCGCGGTGGCGCGCAACTCGGCCTCGGTCTCGGACATCGTCACGTAGAGCACGCGCTCCCCGGCATCGCGTCCCGCCAGCAGGAACTGCAGGCCGATGGTGGTCTTGCCCGTACCCGGGCTGCCTTCGAGCAGGAACAGCCGGCCCTTCGCAAAGCCGCCTTCCAGCACATCGTCGAGCCCGGCGATCCCCAGCAGGGCGTGGTCAGTCAGATGTTCGTCCAAGCTGTGCCTCCTCCGGGATGAAAATACAGGGCCACCTCTTAGCACAGCCCTCATCGCGATGACGCGAACGCGGGCGATGCGCGCGCACCGACAGGTGCGGTCAAACAGTTGAGGTTCATCTCGGGCCGTGCGGCGTGAAGTTCCTTTCACGTCGTGGCCATGGCCGTGAAGGTTGCGGCGAGCGGCCGGTCGGCACCGCATCGAACAGCTGCTTCACCGGGCAAGCAATCGAAGCAGCTCAGCCGCCACTCCGGACTTGACGAGCCAGACACAGCCTCCCAGGTTCACCGCAACGGTCACCCGGAAAGCAAACTTGAATGTGTGCTTCACCGTCTTGTGACGAAACTGTTGCCGGGCAATCAATGCGCCCGGCCAGCCACCGAGCAGGTCGACCAGATGCAGATGGCTTTCCGGGGTGCGACTGCGGCTGCGCCCCTCTTGCGCCGCGGACTTGTCCGCCCAGTACATCAGGTAGGACACCAGACTCATGCCGAAGTAGACCGCCAGCAGCGCGAGCGGAAGAAAGCCGGTCGCCCATGCGACCACGCCGATCACCAGCGAGCCGGCCCCGAGCGCGGCGCGCGGCATGCGGGGTTGCCGCGACGACGGTCGAGCCACGGCTGCCCTTGCTCCGGCATGACGGATCTGTTGCGCGTTGCTGCGTCCGCGCTCATCGACGACGGGCAGGTACGAAATGAGATCACCCGCCGCGGGTCGACGCGCGCCGGGCGGAAACTGACTGATGTGCACAAACGTGCGCGTGCCGCCGCCATTCGGCACCACGAAGCCGAACCCCTTGTCGTCGTTCCATTCGGTGATCCGACCCGCAAAGCGCATGGCTGCCTCCGTCAGCGAAGAATGGTGTCAGGCGGCCGGCGGCAGGGCAATCTCGACGAAGCGAGGGCGCTGGCAGACGTTGCCGATGGCCGTTGCCGCCCCTCGCGCACGGACTGATCTACGCGACGACCCGCGCCCTCGCGATCACGCTTGCAGTGGCATGCCGCGGAAGCGGCGGCAATCCGCTGCCTGCAGGCGAACCTCGCCGCAGAGACAGCGGCCGATGCATGTCGTCATGGCCGGCCTCCCCAGACATGCGATCGCGGCACCGATCCAGGCGACCAACGGCGGCACGGCAAAACGGGCGCCCCGAGACGCCCGTTTCGCTGTTACGTCATGGCTCACGCGGCCCTGGGAAAATCCAGCGTGGTGTCGTTGATGCGGTTGACCATGTTGGTCAACAGGATCGCGCTCACCACCAGCGGGATCTCGACCAGTTGGCGATCGTCGAACCCGGCCGCCTTCAGCGCATCGACGGCGGCGGCGTCCAGCGTGCCACGCTGCTGCACCAGTTGCAGCGCGAACTTCACCAGCGCATCGATGCGCGCGTCTTCGACATAGGCACCGCTGCGCAATTCACGTGTCTGCTCCGCCGTATAGCCGGCCATCTTGCCGGTCATGGTGTGGGCGGCCACGCAATAGTCACAGCCGGTGGCTTCGCTCACGGCAAGGTTGATCGCTTCCTGCTCGCGCCGGGAGAGCGAGCTCTTCGCCAGCGTGGCGCCGGTGTCGAGCATGTGGGCCAGCACGGCCGGCGCGTTGCTGCCGATGGTGGCGTAGACATTCGGCACCTTGCCGATGTTGCGCTTGACGATGCCGAACAGCTCGGCAGCTTCCTGGCCGGCCTGGTCCGGGGCGACTGTGTGCAAACGGGTCATGGGGTAACTCCTGTGGAAGAAAGAGGCGGCGTTGCCTTGGGCATCTGCCGGTGGAGACAATGATGGGCGTCGCGCTGGCGCCATCGTGTTGCGCGCGTCTCGATCCTGGTTTCATTCGTCTTGAGGTACCGATGGACAGTTTGAGCACCCTGGTGACTTCGATGGGCCTGCACGGACGGGTGGACCTGCTGTGCCGTTTCGCCGGCGCATGGTCGGTGCCGCACCCGGAGTCGCCCCCGGGCCAGGTGCCCTACCACGTGGTGCTGGCCGGCGAAGCCCTGCTGGAAGTGGGCCGCGAGAGACGGCCGTTCGTGGCTGGCGATCTGGTGCTGTTTCCGCGCGGCTCCGCCCACACCATGCGCCCACGCGGACGGCGCCACCCTGGCGTTTGCCGAAGTACGCCGCCCGCTGGGCCGCCTGGTCGAACTGGCCAGCGATGCGCCGCGCAGCGACTTCGACATGCTGTGCGGCACCTTCGAGCTGGGTCGCCACCACGCCCTGCTGCTGCGGGCGCTGCCCGAGGTGGTGCATCTGCGCACCAGGGGCCGCGACGACTACGCCGGCCTGCACGCACTGCTGCACACCATGCGCCATGAAAGCCAGCAGGCCTCGCCGGGCGGCGACGCCGTGATCGCGCACCTGTCCGCCGCGCTGTTCACCCTGGTGGTGCGCACGCTGATGGACCAGGGCGACTTGCAGCAAGGCCTGCTCGCCCTGTTGATGGATGCCCGCGTGGGTCCCGCGCTGGCCGCCGTGATCGCCGCCCCTGCCGAGCCGTGGACGCTGGAGCGACTGGCCGAGGTCAGCCGCATGTCGCGGGCCAGCTTCGCGCGGCACTTCGCCGAACTGTCACCGGCCACGCCGATGGACGTGGTCACCGCCTTGCGCATGGACCTCGCCGCGCGCCTGCTGCGCGAAACCCCGCGTTCCATCGAGCAGATCGGCGAAGCCTGCGGCTACACTTCGCGCGCCGCCTTCGGCCAGGCTTTCAAGCGCGTGCACGGCACCAGCCCCGCCGCGTTCCGTCGCCAGGCCGGGTAACCGGAGAAGGAAGCCGGGGACGGTTCGCCCCGGCACGGTTCGTATCCACCACCGCGCGCGACGAACATCAGTCGCGCGATCGCAGGACCATCCACGCCATCAACAGCACGGCAATCAGCACGCCCAGCGAGGCCAGTCCCAGCAACGGGCCGATGACCGCCTCGGGAACCTTGCCGCCGTAAAGCAGCACCAGGCCGACAGCCATCGCCAGCGCCGCAAGCTGATGCAGGTAGAACTGGAAGCCGGCGACCCGCCCGGCCGCGCGGGGCAGCCACAGCTTGTGGATCAGGGCGTAGACGAATGACACCACGAAACCCACCAGCAGGATATGCGCGTGCGCAACGAACAGCGAGTGGTCGTGCGAAGCCGCCATGTACATGCCCAGCCCCATGCCCGCAACGGCATAGGCGAAACCGCAGAGCAGAAACTTCCGGTCGAGTGTCATTTCAGTTTTCCCCTGGTCGCCAGTGACCGGCCACGATGTCGAACGATGCGCTGCCGGCCCCGCATCGCCGCCGGACAATGATGATACGGGTTCCAGTCGGCCCCGCGCACCGCGCTCGCGCAGTACATTCATACAGGTATACTGTGTATTTCGACGACCGGACAATCAGGAGCGCGCGATGTCGTTGGAGGCCATCAAGGCCGTGGTACGACGGTTCAATGACGAAGTCATCGCCAGGGGAGACCGTGCCTCTTTCGATGCACTGATGCAGCCGGACTTCGTCAACCGCTCGGCACCAGCGGGTGCACCGAACGGGCCGGAAAGCATGTGGAACACGTTCGCGAACGTCCTGCGCCCCGCGCTGGACAACCTGGTCGTGACCATCCACGACCAGGTCGCCGAAAGCGACAAGGTCACCACCCGCAAGACCATCACCGGCATCCACGTTGGCACGCTGCTGGGCGTCGAAGCTACGGGGCGGACGGTCACCATCGAGGTGATCGACATCGTTCGCATCGCCAACGGGCGCTATGCGGAGCATTGGGGGCTGAACACCCTGGCCGCCACGCTGGCACAGCTGAAGAACTGAACCATTTCACTCCACCGCAGCCGCGCTGAGCCGCTCCAGCAGTCCGATCGCCGTTCGCAGTTGCTTCCGTTCCGCCACGGACAACGTGGTGCCGATGAGCGTGCCGATCCGTGCTGCGCGTGTGCCCCGATCGCGCAACACCTGCGCACGGCCAGCGCGCGACAGCGACAGCTGCCAGCTGCGTCGATCGGCGGAGTCCGCACTCCGCTCGACCAATCCATCCGCCACCAGTTGCGCCACCACCACCCGCATCGTCTGGTGCGTCACCCGGCGCCGTTGCGCCAGCGCCGCCACGTTCATCGCGCCCTCGCGGGCCAGCAAGCCAAGCGTTTCGGACTGCGCCGATCTTTCGGTCGCCGTCTCCTCGCGGATCGCCCGCACGAACGTGCCAATGGCCCGACGCAGCTCCTCGGCCAAGGCAAGGGCATCGGAAACCGGATCGTCTTGAAGCTTGCGTGTCGTCATCTCGCCAGTGTGCCGTATTCCTTGACCGGGTGGCTCCGGCGCCGTGGCAGGCAGCCGTGGCAGGGACGATCCGCGGGACGACGACCTGGTTCCCGCCAACCCGCCGGCGCCAGACCGTCATGCGAAGTCATCTACATCGGCGGCATCGTGGCGGGCGTTCCGTCCGACCAGGTGGCGACGCCGACCAGCAGGACCGACAGCGGCGGCAGTTTGGCGGCCCCGGCCTGATGCTCCGGCGCGTAGAACCAGTAGTTGCCGCCGAAAACGGGGGAGCCGGAGGCGTTGGCGCCCCAGTCGGTGCCATCCCTGGCGGGGATGTAGAACATCACGTGCGCCATGTCGTGGCCGCCGTCATCGGACAAATAGGACGACTTCGACATCATGTAGCACATGGCGCCCGCGCCCAGCGGCGGGATCTTGCCGGTGCGAAGAGCTGCCTGGATGCGGTCGGCGACCTCGGCATCGGAGCGACCGGCAAGTGTCATCGCCGTGCGAAGCCTGGCGATCGGCGTCACGCTGCGCGCAGCCTGCGGGTTGTCACAACCGGCGGCGCGGATCTTCGGGTTCCATCGCTCGGGCCAGTCCGTGGCGCCGCTGAAACCCCGGGCGACCCAGCAGACGAACCCGTTGGTGCCGGTGACGGCGGTTTCATACCCCTTGAGAGTCAGGACCAGCACCGTCGCGTTCCCGGAAATGGCAGCGGGTGCGGCACTCCTGGCCAGCGCGATCTCCTGCTCGCGGTCCATCAGATAGGCCTTGACGGGAGCCATGCGCGGATAGGACTCGGCCGCCTGCGCCGCGGCGCCGAGCAGGGCGAGACCGACCAGGGCGGCGCAAGCCATTACCCTGGCGGCAAGCCTGCCGATGACGCCGGAATTCGACGGCCTCCGGACGATCCGGAGAAAGCCGCTCTCATTGCTGCCAGACATCCCCGCGATCGTCGTGATGAACATGGTGTTGTCCTCTGTTGGGCGCCCGCTGCGCGGCTCGATTCAAGGCTGCTGCGCGGCCTTCCCTTCCAGCCGCACATGGCAACGACGAAGCGGCTCAACCGAAATCGACATCGACATCGACATCGACATCGAGCCGGAGCTGCGGATATCCGGATTCCTTTGGGTGCGCGTCCGCCGACCTGCTAGATTGAAAACCCGCGTTGGCTGTGGGGAGGCCGTTGAACGATCCGCCTGATGCGGGCGCTGGGGGTTGCTTGCCGATTCGTGCGAGCCGTATGGACGCCTCCGGTGAATCATTCATGCTGCGTCGGTAGCGCCGGTTCACAAGTGCGGCAGTGCTGCGGGTGGGCCTTGCTCGGTGACCTGATGCAAGTCTGAAATCCGCCTTTCACGGGGGACGATATGCGTAGACAACCAGGGAAATGGGCCATCGGCTGCGCAGCGACGCTGCTCGGATCGTTGATGCTCGGCGGCGTGATTGCACACGCGCAAGATACAAAGGCCGCGTCGAATGCGGAAATCACGGCGGCGGAAGCCTGGGCCTTCCCGGTGTACCCGCCGCTTTCCGAGTTGCAGGCGCCGCTGCCGCATCCGCAGGAGCGGGTTCACGTCACGGGCAGTGCGCGTGGCTATATGCAATCGCAGATTGACCAGAGCTTGCCCGACTGGTTTCCGCAGGACCATCCGCCCGCGCCCACGATCGTGGCTGAAGGCCGCAAGCAGATGGAGTCGTGCAAGGGATGCCACGGGTTCAATGGAACGGGCACGCCGGCCACGGCATCGCCGGCGGGCTTGCCGAAGGCGTACATCCTCGAACAATTCGCGGCATTTCGCGCCGGCCAACGCGGCGCGAACACGCCGCGCTCTTCGCAGGATATGCGCAAGGAAGCGCGCGCAGTGGGCGATGACGACCTGCGACTTGCGGCCGACTATTTTTCGAAAATGAAATACCAATCGCACGTCCAGGTGATCGAGACAGCGACGACGCCGAAGATGCACTGGAAGTTTCTGATGCAGGTGCCTGACAAGGGCAGCGCGCGCGAACCGATCGGCCAGCGCATCATCGAGACGCCCGTCAGTTTCGCGGACTACAGGTACGGCAGCGATCGCACGACATACATCGCTTACGTGCCGCCCGGCAGCATCGCGCGCGGCGCGGCGATCTCGGCGAAAGGAACCGGCGCCGCGGCGGCCTGTGAATCCTGCCACGGTGCGACCCTGCACGGTGTCGGCGTCATCCCGCCGCTGGCCGGGCGCTCGCCGACCTACATCATGCGCGAGCTGATCCTGTTCCGCACTGGCAAGCGCAGCAATCCGCAAGCCGCGCCGATGCGCACGGAAGCTTCGCAACTCGGCATCAACGACATGATCGACGTGGCGGCCTATGCCGCTTCGCGCAAACCCTGATGAACAGGCAGAGAAAGGCGGACGTGGTCAATCAGGCCTGAGGGGCGGCACGCTCTGCAAGACAGCGACCGAATCCAATTGGCCACGTCCCCTTCAATTCCATGCAACCGCCAACGAAAACGCCTGCCCTGCTGCAGGGCAGGTTCCATTGCCACCAACGTGATACGGCATCGAATCAATCTCCCGTGTTGCAGCGGGTTTGCAACTTCCTCGAACATGGTGCGCGGTGACCGGACAGCGGAGCGGCCCACGTAGTCGACGAGGTCGGACGAACGGACCGCCTTGCCAGACAACAGTCACATTCGATGGCCGCGTTCCAGTCGATGTCCGGTCGCGGCACAGGTCAAACCTCGGGAGTCGATCGGCAACGCCGTGAAATTTTCTCAGGCACCGGACTTGCCATGACCTCTCTTCACTGATCACGCTCCCGCTCGCGCGCTACTGCGTCGGAGGCGACGTTGCGCTCGCCGGGCTGCCCGCGTGGCGGTGCTTCTTCTGCGTGTAGAGCCTGGCGTCGGCCGCTTCCAGCAGGGATGCAGCCAGGTCGCCATCGTCCGGCGCGGTGGCGACGCCGATGGTGATCTCCGGGTACGCCGCTTCGCGCGCCGCTCCCTCGCGCACGAGCTGGCCGATGCGCGCGGCGATTTCCAATGCAGCGGCATGGCTCGTGTTCGGCAGGACCGCGATGAATTCATCGCCGCCGTGCCGTCCCAGATGGTCGTGCTCGCGCAACAGACCGCGCATGGTGGTGGCCACCCAGGTCAGCGCGCGGTCGCCCGTGCTGTGCCCGTAGTGATCGTTGATGAACTTGAAGCGATCAAGGTCCATCGCCAGCACGCTCAGCGGTTGCTGTCGAAGCCGATGCAGGTCGAGCTCGGCGTCCAGCTGCGAAAGAATGCCGCGACGGTTCAGCACGCCGGTGAGGGGGTCCTTGATCGCCTCGGTCTGCAGGTGACCCTGGGTGGTCTCCCAACTCGCCGTCATCCGGTTGAAGCACTCGGCCAGCACGGCCAGCTCGTCGCGGCCGTCGACGTCCACGCGCACACCGGCCTGGCCCTCCTCGATATGCCGGGCGGCCTGGGTCAACGCCTGCAGGGGTCGCAGCAGAGAGCGCAGGAAGATCACGATCAGCACCGCGGCCACGGCCAGGGTGATCAGCCAGCTCCACATCAGCCAGTGCAACTGACGGCTGCGCTGGGCCGCGGCATGCTCGTAGCGCGCCCTGAGCACGCCGGCCAGGCTTGCCCGCGCACTCGACACGTCCTGTATGGCGCGCTCCAGCTCGATGCGCGTGTTCGCGCTGGCCGTCGCCCCGCTCACATGCCGGGCGTGCACCTGTTCAACCAGGCGGCGAATCGATGGGCGTGCCTGCACCCAGGCCTTCTGCGCGTCGTCGATGACCTGCTTCGGCACATCCTTCGCGTTCGCACCCAGCTGGATGCTCGAAAAGCTGTTGTCCACGTTCTGGGTCAGTCCGGCAAAGTCGGGCACCGAGTCGTGCGACTCGGCCAGCAACTCATCCACCAGCGCCTGTTGCAGGTAATGCTCCAGCGTGGTCAACGGCAGCAGCCCGTGTACCGATTCCTCCACCGAATCGCGGAAGGCCATCTCCTGTTCGTTCAACACCATCATGCTGACGGCACTGAGCACGGCAAGTGGCAGCAACAGCAGCGCGATGATGGCCGTCATCCGCTGGCGCACCGATAGCCTGCGCAACAGCGCCTCGGGGCTTCGTCCCATCGAGATTCACCTCCTTCGTTGCCTGGCATGCACGCTGCGCACCGGGCGCGACCTGCGATGCACGGGCCATCGTACAGCAGGCGAACGGAAGGCCAGCAGGATGGAAATGGCTCATCCAACGGAATCGAGCCCAATGAAGCGGGGACCACTTCCGCCCTCGACCAGTCACGTCCCCTTGGCTGTCTGATTCCGATCGGGCCGCGGATTCCTCACCAGCCCATCGCCACGCCTTCGGTTGCACCGTGTCGCGTGCGCCTGTCCAGTTCGGCATTCGCCGCTTCGGCTCTGCGCATGATCACCCTTCCCTGCGCCTGCAGGGATGCATCGAGGCCACCGCAGGTAACGTCGCGGCGATGCCTTCGCATCAAGGCAACCAGCTCGCGGGCCTCGTCGCGGGCTATCCGCGCGTGCTCTCCCTCGTGGTGGCGTATTGCCCGATCGAACGCATGCCACTTGGCCGTCATGGCGGCCGACGTGCCGGCAGGCGGCGTCCATGCCGGCAAGGTGGTGGTGATGGTCAGCACCACCTTTGGATCGACCAGATTGCAGTGGCCTTCGGCGGGCTGCGTGTCGAAACTCCATTTCAGCTGCGGCGAGGTGTAGCCCCAGTAACGGCCATGCTGATCCCGGTAACCCTTCGCGTTCATCTGCGCAACCAGTTCGGGTTCGCCTCGACCCTCGATTGCGTAATAGCGGACATCCTCGCGGATGACCGGGGCCGGGATGGCTGGTGGCGGCGGTGGTGGCATGACGAACATGGGCGTGCTTCCGGCATCGAGGTTCCGTGCTCCAAGCACGTAACGTTCCAGACGCATGCGGCCGCGCCCCGCGATCGCTCAGGCACTGTCCGCGGACAAAGACTCCGTCCATGCGGACAGCGCGTCGAGGCCGGCGGGAGCCGGAGCGACCGTTCACCACCGGTCCTGGGCGAAAAGCCTCGGGAACAAGCCATACGCTCGATGGCCGATCGGGAAGGTCCCGAGCACTGTCGCCGTCGGCGCCCATTGCGTGATCCGTACCTGGCGATCGTCATCGGCATGGCGGACCCGCTCGCGGCGTATCGGGCCGCTGCGCGCTTGCACGCGCAGCCGCGCCGTCTCATTCCCGGGCGACCGCCAGTGCGGCAGCACGCTTTCCCCCACTCACTTCCCTGCGCCTTCAGCGGCAAGCAAGTCGGCGATCTGTTCGGCCAGCAACCAGTGCTGGGAGGGTCCTTCGTTGCTGGTCAGGGCCACGGCTGCGCCGGTTTCCCACACCATTTCCAGGTTTGCCGTGGTGCCTTCGATGCCCCCCTGATGGCCGCGGACGTGGCGGCCGTGCGAAAGACGCTCATCGATGCCGGCGCCCACGGCACCGGGACCGGCCGGCAGGGCATCGTCGAACATCTTCGCCAGGGTCACGGACTTGAGCAGCTTGCCGCCGTGCAGGGCCGCAGCGAACCGCAGCAGGTCGGCATTGGTGGAATAGCCGCCGCCTGCAGGACTGCCTTTGTAGATGCCCTGCACCCAGTTGGCCTTCCATGTCCGGGAGAACACCCCATCGTCGTGGTAGTAGCCCACCGCCAGTCCGGGCACGATCTGGTCGACACTCTCGAAGCCGCTCGCGGTCATCCGGGCAGGCTCGAAGACATGCTGCCGGATGTAGTCGAAGTAACTTTCGCCCGAGACGTTCTCGATGATGCGACCGAGCAGGACGTAGCCGGCGTTGCTGTAGTTCAACCCCTTGCCCGGCTCGCCCATCCTGGGCTGGCGGGCGATCAGTCCCAGGTAGTCCCCCGGGTTGGCGTAGCGCTTGGCGTGTTCGAAATATTCCGGCACCAGGAAATCGCCGAGGCCCGAGGTGTGGTGCAGGAGCTCCCACACGGTGATCCTCTTCGCCGTCGCCTGGTCGGGATATTCCGGAACCCGCTTCGCCAGCGTGTCGTCCCACGACAGCTTGCCGGCCTCGACCAGTTGCGCAATGGCGACCGCGGTGAACATCTTGCCGACCGAGCCGATGCGGAACTTCGTCTGCTGGTCGACCGGCGCATGGAAGCTGCGTTCGGCCAGGCCGCGGCACTCGTCGAACACGGTCTCGCCGCCATCGAGCACGGTCACGCAACCGGAGAAATCGGACACGCTTGCCAGCTTGTCCAGTACGGCGTGTATCTGTTTTCCCAGCTCCGCATGCGATACCGGTCCCTTCGGCCAGTCCGCGTAAAGCGGATTGTCCATCGGCACCAGGTTCGCCTGCCCAAGCCGGTCCGGATGCGCCGGATCGGCGGTCAGCCAGAACAGCGCGGCCTGCCCGTTGCGCCGTCCCTTGACGGCCACTTCGAGCAGCCCGGGCTGGCGTGGATCGGTGCGCACATCGAACACGTCCAGACCGCCGCTGTCGCGTGCCGCCGAAGCCAGGTCCGTGACAAACGCCGCCTTGTCGTCCGCGGCCATGGATGCCGACAGGACACCGGGCACCCATTGCCTGATCCGTACCGGGCCGTCGTCATTGGCATGGCGGATCAGTTCGCCGGCGAGGTGGCCCACCGGCGTATCGGGCAGCGGCGTGTTTGCGGGTGCTGCAGCCATGCACGGAGTCGCCGCGCAGAACAGCGAAAGCGATGCCCACAAGGGGGCAAACCTGAGCATGCGAACTCGGGAGGCGCGGTCGATCATCGGGAAGCTCTCTGGGTCACCGTCCGACTTGGCGGCGTTGATTCACCAGATGCAGCGAGCTGCCGATCAGTTGCAGTTGCGAAAGCGGGGGCTGCGAAACCGACGTCAGCGTCGACCATTCAATAGGAAATGGACGCGAGCGCACGCCCCCTGAATTCGCCACTACCGGTCAGAAACGGTCCTGATCCTTTTGGGATTGCGGACGCCCGCAAGTGAAGCGCCCCCCGGTTTCCGCTCGGCCGCGCGCCGGGTCACGGCCATGTGATCAGGGACTTGAGGTCTTCCTTGATCCTGGTCACAGCCGCGGTTTCGGGCCGGCGTCCCCGGGCAGCCCAGTAGTATTGAAGGAAGGGATTGCTGATGGAAAGCTGTCCATCCACGTTGCAATCGTCTCGACCACTGATGCGCTTCCCGGGCTTCGGGCTGACGATCGAGACCTTCGCCAGATCATTGTTGGTGTATATCGCGTACGGCTGGTCCGGCAGCAGGATGGGCTCGATCACGACGATGGTGAAATCGGTGATGACGGGCTCCTTCTTCGCCTTGATCTGGTCAGTCATCAACTTGACCATGGCCGGAAGTTCGGTCGTGGTCAGGATGGAATCATTGCGAAGTCCACACCGGCAAACCGCGGTGACATGCCCTCGTGCCGCGTGCCCGAGCTTGCCGGACACGCTCGTGAAGTAGTTGGCGAACGCACCGCCCGGCTCCCACACGAATTGCTTGTTCACATAGCGGGCAGCCGTGGTCGCCTCCAGCTGGCCGAAGATCTCCCCACTGCTGTTCCACTTGTCGATCTTCTTCATCAGGGCAAGTTCGTTGATGCCGTTCCAGAACACGCTCCCGTTGACGGGAGTCGTGGCGTCGAACTGCTCCAGCAACTGCGCGTAGGCTTCCTTGGCATACTCCGACGGTTGCTTGCCGGATTTCTGGACCTCGCGCGCCATATCCTCCTGATAACGCGCAGCGGGAGACCACGCCTTCCAGTCCTTTCCCTGTCGCGTCGCCCCGGCGGCGGCCATCTTTGCAATCGCCGCCCGACGCTGCACCGCCTGGATCAACTCCAGCTTGAACTGCGGTGTCCCGAACATCTTCTGGTACAGCGACGGATCCTTCTTTATCCGTCGCAGCCACGCCAGATCGGACTCCAGCTCGTCCTGCGGGAACTTGTTCTGCAGTTCGACGTACAACTCAAGGGGAATCCTGCCCTGATATGAATTGGGTTGACTGAACAGCATGGGAGCTCCTGTCGGTTGATGGGGTTCCGAAACACCTGCATCGCAATCGAGCCGATCGACAACGGAAAGCGGCCAATCAGGACGGCACGACCGAGCCCGACCCGGAAGACGGTTCGTGAATCTGATGAGCCATGTCCCCCATGTTTCGCAGCCGAGCAGCAAAGCGGTTCAATGAACCTGCCCAGCTTCCCCTGCCCCCCTTCCCTTGACCGATCCCCGACTATCGTC
>NZ_AJXT01000044.1 GCF_000264295.1 Rhodanobacter spathiphylli B39
GGACGTGCGATAGAAGAAAACCGCAGGAAGTGGTTTTCTTCACAGGCTCTGAGTCGATCCGCGCGGCAACAGCGGCAAGCCTGAAAGGAGGCGGTGCATGGCACCGCCTCCTTTTTCATCGGCGATAGCCCAGCCGTTCGATCCACGGTTGCAGCACCGGCAGTACCGGCTCGAACTGCCGGCGATGGTTCTGCCAGCGCCCCACCGCCCGTCGATGGACGCCTTCGGTCACCTGCGCATAGCTGGGCGTGCTGATGAAGCGCTTGCCCCGTGCATGTTCGGCGAAGCGGGTCATCGCCGGGGTGTCCGTCGTCTCGAGGAAGTCCCCCAGCCGGGCGAGCTGCTCGTCCAGCCCGCTGACCACCGATTCGTAGCGCCACTCCAGCACCGCGGGCGCGAACACCTCGGTGTCGGCAAACCATTGCTCGAACGCGTGGGCGTAGCCCTGCGCCAGTCGCGGCAGTGACGAGCACAGCATCATGAAGGCCGGCGAGCGGAACGACTGCATGTAGCAGCTGAGCAGCACGTCGCAGGGATGGCGCAGGCACAGGATGATGCGCGCGTGCGGAAACAGCCGCATGATCATCGGCAGGCACAGCATGTTGAGCGGATTCTTGTCGACCAGACGCCGCGCGCCGAGATCGGGCGCGACCCGTCGCGCCTGCCGCCAGTACACGCTGCGCAGTTGATCGGCATCCTGCTGGCTCAGTTCCGCCAGGTCCGCCGGATAGCGCTGGCCGACCAGCTGCATCGCCTCGATCAGGTCATGCACGTGGGCACGCTCGTCCATCGAGCGGAAGTCCGGATGGGCGTCGAGCATCTGTTCCAGCAAGGTGGTGCCCGAGCGGGGGAAACCGACCACGAAGACCGGGCTGTGCCGGCTGTCGGGGGCGGCCAGCGGGCGCCAGCGGGCGTGCTCGTCGCGGCCGACCCGCTCGGCGCTCACCTGCAGCGGTCGGCTGTCGGTCGCCAGCAGCTCCGGCACCACGTGGCGGGCGATCTCGCGCTGGGCGGAGTGCGCCTGCTGCAAGGCTTGCCACGCTTCGGCGTAGTGACCTTGTCGATCAAGCGCGGAGGCGAGCCCGAAGGCGGCAGCGGCCCGGCTCTCGTCGTCGCTCGCGCTGGCCAGTGCGCGGGCCTGCAGCGTCGCGGCCACGGCCGCGTCGCCTGCGCGCATCGCCATGGCGGCGTGCGCACGCCAGCCTTCGGCGCGCGCCTGTTCCGCCTGCGCGGGCAGGGCCTCGAGCGCATCGATGGGCAGCTGCTCCAGTGCTTCCCGCGCTGCGTCGAGCCGGTTGTTCCGTTCGTACAACAGCACCCGCTGCGCCGCGATGCGCAGGCGCATGATCGTGGCCGCCGGTTCGGCCGGCAGTTGCGCGCGGGCCAGCGTGCGCAGCGCGGCGTCCAGTTCGTCCTGGACGGAGAGCATCGCCGACAGCAGCAGCGCATGCTCGGCCGTTTGCGGCGGCCAGTCGCCGGCGCCGTCCAGCAGCGCTTCCTGTTGGGTGTTGTCTCCGCAGACGTGGCAGGCGTGGGCTGCCTGCAGGCGGGCCTCGATGAAATGCGGCGACAGCTGCACGGCGTCCAGCAGGCTCTGCCGGGCGGCCAGCCACTGCCGCTGCTGGATGCGCAGCAGGCCGAGGTTGTAGTGCACTTCGGCATCGTCGGGCGCCAGCGCCAGCGCCGTCAGCAAGGCCTGTTCGGCCTCGGCCAGGTCGCCCGCCTCGCGGCAGACCACGGCGAGGTTGTTCCAGTGTGCGGAAACCTCCGGTCGCAACTGCGCCAGCCGGCGGAAGCTCGTCGCGGCCTGCTGCACGCGGCCGCAGGCCTGCTGCGCCAGGCCAAGCAGCAACAGCACGGCTTCGTCATCCTGCCACGATGGCGTGGCCTGCCCGGCGAGGGCGACTACCCGCTCCGGATCACCGGCGTTCCAGGCCGCCGCCATCGTCCTGGCCAGATCCGTCGCAGTGGACATGCGTGCTCCGTCGGTCAATCCAGTACGCATTATGCAAGAGGGCCGCGACGGATCGCGGCCCTCCTGGATGGGCGCTGCGGAACTTCCGCCGCGCCCGGTTGCAGCGGATCTCAGAACTTGACCGTGGCGCGCACCCAGTAGTAGCGGCCGAGCACGTCGTAGGTGGCGGTGTCGACGTTGTAGTTTCCGCCGTTCTGGTAGATCAGCGGCGGCAGCTTGTTGCTGAGGTTGTCCACGCCCACGTCGAAGCGGGTGTGGATCGACGGCACCGCATAGCCCAGCTGGATCGAGTGGTACAGCACCGAAGCCATCGGGATGTTCACCCCGGCGAAGACGGCGTCACCGTTCAGCGCGGTCAGCCGGTGCACGTAGCGCGACTGCCACTGGGCGTTCCAGTTGCCCTTGTCCCAGTTGAGCGTGAGCGTGCCGCGCCAGCGCGAGATGTTGCCGAACTGCGGGGTGAACGTGCCGGCGTAGTTGACCGTCTTCGTGCCGGGCTCGCCGGGCGTGGCGTTGACGTTGTAGGTCGAGGTGTAGCTGGTGTTGAGGCCGGCGCGGAAGTTGCCGGGGTCCATCCCGCCCAGGTCGAAGTGCGGGATCTTGTAGCGCAGGGTGTAGTCGATGCCGCTGGTGCTGGTGTTGCCCAGATTGACCACCGGCGTGTTGATCAGGAACACCTGGCCCGGCTTTGTGCTGTCGTTGTTTTCGCGCGTGATGAACGAGCAGTACGGACTGCTGGCGTTGTTGAAGCAGGAGTTGACCACGGTATCGGCCTGGATCGCGGTCAGCGTATCGGACAGGTAGATGTGCCAGAAGTCGAGGCTGGTCGACAGGCCGGGGATCCAGTCCGGGTCGTAGACCAGACCGATATCGATGGACTTGCCCTTCTCCGGCTTCAGCTTCGCTCCCACCGTGTTGGCACCGGAATAGAACGTGTTGACCTGCGCCGGATCATTGCCGCCCCAGTTCACCGGAACGAACTGGCAGGCCGCCTGATGCGCCGCGAGGTCGGCCGCGCTGAGCCCTCGGCAAGGATCGTTCAAGTTGGGCTGCACCAGGGTGCGACCATCGTAGAGCTCGTTGAGGTTCGGTGCGCGGAACACCTGCGAGATCGTGCCACGAACCAGCAGGTCGGCGACCGGCTTCCATTCGATCGCGATCTTGCCGTTGGTGGTGGTGCCTGTGGTGCTGTAGTTGGAACTGCGAATGCCCAGGTCGAGGTTCAGCGAGTGCGCCCAGGGCTGCTCCGAGAGCAGCGGGATCAGCGTTTCGGCAAACACCTCCTTGACGTTGTAGCTGCCACGTCCGGGTGAACCGCAAGCTTCCTGCAGGATCTGGCAGGTGGTGGTCACCGGATCGAGCACGGCAAAGTCGCTGACCGTGTAGTTCATCATCTGCTTGCGGTACAGGGCGCCCATGGAAACCTGCATCGCGCCGGCCGGCAGGTCCAACAGCTCGCCGCTGGCGTTGAACTGGGCCTGCTTGGTGGACTGGGTGAAGATGTAGATGGGCGTCTTCACGCCCTTGCTCAGCTGGTCGCCGACGCTGGCCTGGTCGAAGATGTTTGCCCCGGCGTCGACGGCAGCCTGCAGCGACGGAATGTCCACCTCGTTGGTGTCGCGCTGGTCGCGCTTGGTGTGGCTGTAGTTGACCGAGGCATCCCAGATCCAGCTGCTGTCCTGACCGAAATTGCCGCGCAGCCCGGCGTTGATCTGGCCGGTATTGGTAATGTAGCTGTGCACGCGCGTGCCGGCGCCGGTGAGGCGGGTCTGGAAGGTGTATCCGCTGTTCGGATCGCCTGGGAAAAGCCGGTTCTGGCTGAAAGTGATGCCGAACGGATTGATCGGGTTATCGGCGTAAATGATCAGGCCGTCGCCCGTGCCGACCGGCGAGGGAGCATCCTGACCACTGGACGAGGTGTGGTTGTAGAACGCATCGACGAAGCCGGTGAGGCTGTCGGTGAAGTTGTAGCTGCCCAGCACGAAGCCGTTGGTGCGTTTCTGGGCGGTCTGGATGTAGTTGAGCGCGGCGTAGTTGTACGTATCCGAGGGGAGGCGGCAGCGGTAATCGCCAAGAGCCGAGCCATCGCCCTGCGCCAGGGTCACATTGGCGTTGCCGTTGGAATCGACCGTGCAGCCATACTGGCCGACGATCGAAGCCGGCAGCTGGATACGGCCGGTCGGAATCGAGCTGGAGCCCGCTGCCACCACCGAACCGCTGGACAGGTACAACTGCTGCCTGGAGAACTTGCGCCGGGAGGCGAGCGTCTCGTCGTACTTGTTGTAGTCGAGGCCGGCGGCGATGCTGAACTTGTCACCGGTGGCGCCGGCGGTCAGGTTGAAGCCCCGGCGCTGGGAGTCGCCGTGGCTGGAGATGCCGTCGTTCAGGCTGATCTGGGCGCCCTGGAAATCCTTGCGCAGGATGAAATTGACCACGCCACCGATGGCGTCCGAGCCGTACACCGTGGAGGCGCCCTCGGCCAGCACGTCGACCCGGTCGATCATTTCCGGCGGGATCAGGTTGATGTCCGGGTTGGCCATGCGCTGGCCGTTGACCAGCACCAGCGTGCGATTGATGCCCAGGCCGCGCAGCGAGACGCGGGAGGCGCCATCGCCGGCTTCCAGCAGGGGGCTGGCCACGCCGCCGCCGTTGCTGTTGTTCGACGGATTGGTGGCATTGCCGGAAATGCTCGGCAGCGCCTGCAGCACGTCGCCCAGGACCGGCTTGCCGGAATTGGTGAGGGTCGCGCGATCCAGTGTCACCACCGGGCTGGCCGTCTCGACGTCAACGCGGCGGATCAGCGAGCCGGTCACCACGACCGACTGCAGGGTCTTGGCCTTGTTCCTGGATGGTGGCGTGTTCTGATCCGTCGAGGACGGCGTATCGGCCGGTGGCGTCTGCGTTTGCGCCTGGGCCAGGCCGGCGATCGTCAGCGCGCCGGCGGTCAGCGCCAGGCGCACCGCCAGTGACAGGTGGTTCATGCCGTATTTCATTTGGTCTCCCCAGTGGTTGTTGGTAGTCCGTTCCCAGCCTTCGATCTTTGTCGAGTCCCCCCCCGGGCACACGTCGCGCGACGTGGCGTGGTTCGTCAACGTCGTGCAACCGCCCGAAGATTACTCCGAGATCCGCTTGCGCGCGCAACCGGCGGACGGTTTGGCCGTCTTTTCGCCAGCAGCCAATCAGGCCTGCGTCGGAGGCGGTGCGGTCAGCTGGCTGGCGCGGTTGAAATCGCCGATGGCGGCGACCAGGTCGGCCACCGCCGCCCGCTCCGCCTCACTGAGGTCGGGGTTCCAGCTGTCCAGGATCAACACCACGCGGTCGCGGTCGCTGTGGTTCCACGCCTCGTGTTCGAAGGTGTCGTCGAAGGTGACGCAGCGGCCTTCCTGCCAGACGTGCGTCTCGCCGCCCACGCGCAAGGCGCAGTCCGGCGGCACGATCAGCGGCAGGTGGGTAACCAGGCGCGTGTTGGTGACACCGCGGTGGGGCAGGATATGCGTGCCGGGGCGCAGCACCGAGTACAGCGTTTCCGGCGCGTGCTCGCGAATCCGCACCAGCGGCAACGCATCCAGCAGCGCGCTGGTCCGTGGGCAGCGCAGGCAGTGCGCGTCGTGGCGCACGCCATGCCGCTGGAAGAAGAACGCATCCCACGCCGCTTCCTGCGGACCGGAGGCGGCCAGCAGTTCGGCCGCCACGGCCGCGCTCGAAGGCGCGCCCAGGAACGGCACCAGAGAGTCCGCCGCGTGCGCCAGTACCGCGCGCAGTTCCTCGCGGATCGTGTCGCAGGCCGCCTCCAGCCGCGCATGCGCCGGAAAGCGTTCGGGCGGATAGAAGGTCCGGCTGGGGATGCCCGGGAAGTACAGGAATTTCGGCCGCTGCCGCGGGTCCGGCAGGTTGGCCGCCTGCTCGCCGAGATAGATCGTCAGACACTGGTCGACGCGGGCCAGTTCGGAGCGTCCGTAGCGCTGGCGCAGCGGCTCGATGACCGCGTCGAACAGTTCGCGCCGACCGGCCGCCACGAAGCGCGTGGCGTGTTTCACCGCGTCGCGCAGGCCGGGCGCCGTGGTGTCGTCGCTGAGCCAGCGCCCCTGCGCCTGCGCGGTGTCGATCGCGCCGAGATAGGCCAGCATTGCGGCATGCCGGCTGCCTTGCCGTTCCAGCGCCACGCCCAGGCGCAGCCCCGCCACGAACATGCCCGGTGCGAGCTGCAGGGCCTTGCGCAGGCTGTCGACGGCGTCCGGCCAAGCCCCGGCCAGCATCTGCAGTTCTCCCAGCCGATGCAGCACGCCGGCATCCTGCGGCTCGACGCGATGCGCCGCCTGCAACAGCTCGACCGCACCCGCCGCGTTGCCCGCTGCCCACTGGCGGTCGGCCAGGAACTGCAACGCCTCGGCGTCGTGGGGCTGGCATTCGAGCAGGCGCCGGAAGGCGACCTCGGCCGCCGCCAGGTCGCCGCGCTGCCACGCGGCAAGCGCCTGCTCGCGGCAGCTCGCGAGGGTCGCATTGGATGGCTGGTTCATCGGCGGGCTCGCTGTGGCGGCTCGCCGATGATCACGGGAATGCGGGCCGAGCGCCAGCGCCCCGTGTCGGCGCTATTTCTTCGCCGCCTGCTGCTTCGCCCGCTGCTGCTTCATCCATTGCTGGTAGTCCCCGACGTAGGGGGCCTCGCGCAGTACCTTCGAGCGCGGGTCGATCACCAGCAGGCTGCCCGCCGGCACCTGCAGCTGGCCGCTGCCGTCGCTCATCGGCACGGTGTGCACGGTGTCGCCCACCTGCACCTCGATCGGCATCGGGAACGGCTTGCCGTGCTCGGTCACCCAGCGCAGCTTCAGCGTGTCGCCCACCCGCTGCTCGTCCAGCCGCGGCAATGCGGCGTCACGCAGGTAGACGTCGAAGAACCAGTCGAGCTTGCGTCCGGTGATCCTGTCGACGATCGCCACGTAGTCCCGGGTGCTCGAATAGCGCGGCCGGAAGTTGCCCGGCTTCGGGTCGGAGCGACCGTAGACCAGGCTGCGGATGCTCGCGAAGAAGTCCTTGTCGCCGATCAGCTGCCGCAGCGTGTGCAGCATCAGCGAACCCTTGTAGTAGATGTCGTTGCCCGGGCCGTGCTCGGCGTCGTACACCTCGTGCTCGTCCTGGCTGTGGCCGGAAACGACCGGGTACTTGTTGCGCAACGACATGCGCTCGGTGTGCAGCATCGCGAAATACGCCATGTCGCCGTGCAGGTACTGGCCGTACAGCGGCTGCATGTAGGTGCCGAAACCCTCGTGCAGCCACATGTCGTCCCAGTCGGCATTGGTCACCTGGTTGCCGAACCATTCGTGCGAGAACTCGTGCTGCAGCAGCCAGTCGAAGCCGTACTCGCTGCGCGGATAGCCGTTGCCGTAGGCGTTGATGGTCTGGTGTTCCATGCCCAGGTGCGGGGTTTCCACCACGCCCATCTTCTCGTCGCCGAACGGGTAGGGGCCGATCTGCTGCTCGAAGAAATCCAGCATGCGCGGAAACTCGCCGAACAGCCGCTGCGCACCTTCCGCATGCTCGGGCAGGTACCACAGCTCCAGCGGGATGGTGTTGCCGTAGCGGCTGGCGTAATCGCCCTTGAGCAGCTTGAACGGGCCCACGTTGATCGAGATCGCGTAGGTGTCCGGGTGCTTGGCGCGCCAGTGGTAGGTGTGCTGGTCGCCCTGGTCGGTGATGCCGACCAGCACGCCGTTGCCGGGCGCGGCCAGCGTCTTCGGCACGGTGATCCAGGTGTCGACCAGGTCGGGTTCGCCCTGCGGCTGGTCGATGCACGGCCAGAACAGGTCGCAGCCTTCGCCTTCGACCGCGCTGGCCACCCACGGCTGGCCGTCGGCGGTGTGGCTCCATACGAAGCCGCCGTCCCACGGGGCGTGCTTGGCCACGTGCGGCTTGCCGCCGTAGCGCACGGTCACGCTGACCTTGCCGCCGGCCGCGAGCGTGGCGGGCAGCTGCACGCGCAGGCGGCCGTCGGGGTTGCTCCAGCGGCTGGCGGCCAGCGGCTTGCCGTCGAGCTCGATGCCTTTGATCGGCAGGTTGCGGTCCAGGTCCAGCAGCAACACGTCGGTGGCCGACTTCGCGGTGAAGCTCAGCGTGGCGCTGGCCTCGATGCGCTGCTGCGCGGCGTCGATGGTGAAGTGCAGGTCGGCATGATCGAAATGCACGCGCGCCTGTTCGGCCGGCATCATGCCGCCGGAGCTCATGGTCAGCGCGGTCAGCGCCGGCTGGGTGGCGGTGTCGGCCGCGGCGCTGCCGAAACTGGCAAGGCCGAGTGCGACGCCGAGGGCGAGCAGATGCAGGCGAGCGGACATGGGATGGCTTCCGGGGACGGTATCTCGCGCAGCATGCAGTCTTTCAGCGGCGGGCGACAACGCCAGAAGTCATGGCCAGAAGTCAGGGACGGAGGTCATCCCTCCGCGCCGGTTCGCTCAGAGCCTGTGAAGAAAATCACTTCCTGTGGTTTTCTTCTATCGCGAGTCCGGCGCATGTCCGGACTCGCTCACATGAAACAGTCACTTGCGCGACTGCTTCATGCTCGGCCGTCCCTGGCCGACCTGAGAGGTTGAAAAACTCACAACCTCTCAGCCGGCGTAGCGCTGCTGCAGGTAGGCGAACATCGCGCGCACGCCCATCGCCTCGCCGCCGCGGGGACGGCCGGGACGGTCCGCGTCGTTCCAGGCGTAGGTGTCCAGGTGCAGCCACGGCGTGCCGTCCGGCACGAAACGCTCCAGGTACAGCGCCGCGGTGATCGCGCCGGCATGACGCGACGGGCCGGCATTGGCGAAGTCGGCCAGGTACGAGTCGAGCATCTTGCGGTACGGCCGCCACAACGGCATCTGCCACAGCGGATCGTCGACCGCGCGACCGGCGGCCAGCAGCGCGGCGGCCGCGGCATCGTCGTTGGCGAACAGCGCGGGCAGGTCCGGGCCCAGCGCCACGCGGGCGGCGCCAGTCAGCGTGGCGAAATCGAGCAGCAGGTCGGGCTGCTGCTCGGCGCCGTAGGCCAACGCGTCGCACAGGATCAGCCGGCCCTCGGCGTCGGTGTTGTCGACTTCCACCGTGTGGCCGGCGCGAGTGGTGATTACCTCGCCCGGGCGCATCGCATTGCCGGCCACCGCGTTCTCCACCGCCGGCACCAGCAGGGTCAGCCGCACCGGCAGGCTGGCCTGCATCACCAGCCCGGCCAGCGCGATCGCGTGGGCGGCGCCGCCCATGTCCTTCTTCATCCAGCGCATGCCGTCGGACGATTTCAGGTCGAGCCCGCCGGTGTCGAAGCACACGCCCTTGCCGACCACGACCAGTCGCGGGTGCTCCTTGCGACCCCAGCTCAGTTCGACCAGCCGCGGCTCGCGATGGCTGGCGCGGCCCACCGCGTGGATGGTCGGGAAATTCGCCTTGAGCAATTCGTCGCCAACCCAGTCGCGCACCTTGGCCTTGTGCGTCTTGCCGAGCCGGCGGATGGCGTCGCTCAACTGTTCCGGACCCATGTCCTCGGTCGGCGTGTTGACCAGGTCGCGGACCAGCGCGGTGGCCTCGACCAGCGGCGCCAGCGCCAGCAGTTCGGCGGCGGACACCGCGAGCCGCGCCGGCGCGCGCTTCGGCTGGCGATAGCGATCGAACTGGTACGCGCCCAGGGCCCAGCCCAGCGCCGCCTGCTCGCGGTTGTCCAGCACGCCTTCGTCGGCGAGGTGGTAGCTGGCCTCGGGCAGGCCGAACGGCAGCGCGGCCAGCGCCGCCAGCGGCTGCTGAGGCTCCACCCCGACCAGCACGCGCACCAGCTTGCCGGCCGTATCGGACAGCAGCGCGAACGTGCCCGGCGCCGCCTGGAAACCGCTGTCGCCCAGCCAGCGCTTCTGCGCGGCGGTCAGCCGCCGCCTGCTCGCGGCGTAGTGCGCGGCGTCGGTGGTTTCGATGGCGATGCTGTGGCGGTTGCCGGACTGGCGTTCGATCAGGGCGGACATGCGGATTCCTTCGGACTTGCGCCGGCTGTGCTGCCGGACTCGACGAATGGCTTTCGGCGACGGGCCAAAACGCCAATGATGCGCGCAATCGCCGCCGCTTGCCTACACGCCGCTGCCGGGAGATCTACGGGCGGGAGATCTACGGGATGGGGTGCTGCGCTTCGAGCCAGTCGGCCAGCGCGGTCATGTCGCGCAGGTCCAGTTCGGGCGGCTCGCCCATGTCGTCGGGCCAGCGGGCGCCGTCGCGATTGAGCCAGGCGGTGCGCAGCCCGGCGTCGCGGGCGCCGGCCATGTCCATCGACGGATCGTCGCCCACGTGCAGGATCTGTTGCGCAGGCACGCCCAGCCGCTCGGCGGCGGCCAGGAAGATCCGCGCATCCGGTTTGGCCATGCCGCTGTCGCGGGCGCAGATGTGATGGGCGAAATGCGCGTGGATGCCGATGCGCTGCAGGTCGGCGTTGCCATTGGTCAGGCTGGCCAGCGGCCAGCGCGCCGTGATCCGCTGCAGCGCGGGCAGGCTGTCCGGAAACAGCTCGACGCTGTTGCGGGCGGCGAAATAGATTTCCCACAGCGCGTCGATCGGCGCGTCGGCCACCCCGCAGCTGGCGAACGCGTGTTGCAGGGTGAGCTGGCGCTGGGTGGTGAAGTCGTGCGCCAGGTCGAGCCGTTCGGCGGCGACCCGGGCGCGCAGCTCGCGCATCGCCTCGATCGGCCACGACCGCGCCACCTCGGGATGGTGTTGCCGCAGCCAGGCATCCACCGCCTGGTCGGCGCGTTCCAGGGCCGGCAGCACCGGCCACAAGGTGTCGTCCAGGTCCAGCGTCAGCGCGAGTATCGGCGCCACGCCGTGCTCAGAGCTTGCTGATGCGCAGCACCTGGCCCAGCTTGATCTGGTCGCCCTTCAGGTGGTTCCACTCGCGCAGCTGGGCCACGTCGACCGAGTGGCGCTTGGCGATCGTCGACAGCGTGTCGCCCTTGACCACCTTGTACGTCGTGGTGGTCTGGCTGGTGCTGGCGCTGACCTTGCCGAAATTCGCGCTGTCGTTGCGGCTGACCGTGGTGGCGCTGCCGCTGGCGTGCGCCGTGCTGGTCACGCTGACGTCGCTGACGCTGCCCTGGATCTTGCTCAGGCGCGCGTTCTGCTTCTTGTCGTCCTCGCGCTTTTCCAGCGCCATGCGCGCGGCCAGCGTATCGGCCGAGGTGGGCGCGATGGCGGCGCGTGCCGCGTAGGTGGCGCCCGGCGCCGACACCGGTGTGCCATGCGGAACGCGCGCGCCGACCTCGGCCAGGATCGTGCTGCGGCGCGAGCTGTCCAGCGCGACGAGCGCGCCGCCGTCCTGGTACGGCAGCACTGCGTGCTTGCGCAGCGCGGCCTTGCCCGGCTCGCTCTGCACGAAGTCGACGAAGGCCTGCGCCTGGCTCGCCTTCGGGCTGCTCGGGTTGGTCACCAGGTACAGCGGGATGAACAGCGGATAGCTGCCGTCGGCGATGTTGGCCACGGTGGCCCGCTTGCCGTTGACCGGAATCGCCTTCAGCTTCGGGTTGCCGCTGATGCCGGACAGCGTGGCCACGCCCAGGCCGTTCGGGTTCAGCGCGATGCCTTCTTCCAGCTTGCGCGTGTTGACGTACAGCCGTGGCGCGGCCACCGGCTGGTTGCCGCGGCCGAACAGCAGGGTGCGCAGGCTGTATTCCACGCCGTCGCCGGGGCTGGCCACCGCGTACACGTCGATCGGCGCGTTGCGGCCGCCGACCTCGCTCCAGTTGTGGATCTTGCCGTAGTAGATGTCGTGCACCTGCTTCAGCGTGAGCCCGCTGATCGGGTTCGACGACTGGGTGATGATCACCAGGCCGTCCCACGCCACCGGGGTGAAGGTGAGGCGGGCGTTCTGCGCGCTGTTGTCGGCCGGGCGTGCGCTGCCGGCCAGGTCGGCGGTGCCGCTGGCGACCGCGTCGATGCCCGAGGCGGTGTTGAACGGCTGCAGTTCGATGCGGCCATGGCCGCTCTTCTCCCACGCGGTGGCCACTTCGCCGACCACGCCGTTGGCCGTCGCCACGTCACCACGCCAGATCAGGCTGCTCTTGGCCGGCGCACTCGCCTTCGCCTTGGAATGGCTCTTGGCGACGGCAGGAGTGGTGAGGCAGGCCCCGATCAGGGCGACGGACAGCAGGCGGACAAGACGAACGGACATGGTGGCGGAGAACCCCGGCATGATGATGGTTGGATGTTATTGACGCGAGTATGGCGCCTCGCGGGCGCACGCAGGCTGAAGCGATGCGGATATTTCATCGGCCCGGGTGCGGAACATCAAGCACTTTCATGCATTTGCGCTCCCTCGGCGGCCCGGGCTGTGCGCCGGAACACGCGTCGGGAGCGATCCCCGCCACGCTTTTTGCTGAACGGGCGGGCCTCGTTCAGTTGATCACCACGTAGCGGGTGCCGTCGTCGCCGGCCACCACCAGCACCAGCTGGCGCGGCTTCACCCCGGCCAGCCCGCGCAACACGTGCAGGCTGGTGATGCGCTGGCTGCCCACGCCGATCACCACGTCGTCGGTGCTCAGGCCCGCGCGCGCGGCGCGACTGCCCGGCTGCACCGCGCTGACCGCCACGCCGTACCAGCCCTGGTTGCGCTGCTCCTGGCTCAGCTCGCTGAAGCGCACGCCGGCCAGCCGCGGATCGAGTTCGCCGCCCTCGGCGGTGGCCAGCTTCTCGGCGGTGAGCGTGGCGCTGACCTCGCTGAGCTTGCCCTCGCGCAGCACGCCCAGTCGCAGCGTGCTGCCCAGCGGCAACAGGCCCTCGGCATTGTTCAGTTCCTGCACGGTATGCAGCGGCTTGCCGTTCAACGTGGTCAGCACGTCGCCCGCCTGCAGGCCGGCGCGCTCGGCGGCCGAACCGTCGCGCACGCCGGTGACCAGCACGCCATCACGATCCTTCAGCTGCAGCGCGCTGGCGATGCGCGGCGTGATCAGCTGGGTCTGCACGCCCAGGCTGCCGCGCTGCACCTTGCCGTGCGCCAGCAACTGCGCCATCACCTCGCTGGTGAGGTTGCTGGGGATCGCGAAACCGATGCCGACGTTGCCGCCCGAGGGCGAGAAGATCATCGTGTTGATGCCGACCAGCTCGCCGCGCAGGTTGACCAGGGCGCCGCCGGAGTTGCCCGGGTTGATCGAGGCATCGGTCTGGATGAAGTTCTGGTAGCCGCCCACGCCCGAAAAATTCCGGCCCGACGCATTGCTGCCCAGCCCGGAGCGGCCCAGCGCCGAGACGATGCCGGCGGTGACCGTCTGGCCCAGCCCGAACGGGTCACCCACCGCCACCACGTAATCGCCCACCTGCAGGCGCGAGGAGTCGGCCAGCGGCAGCGCCTGCAGTTTCTGGGCGGGGATCTGCACCACCGCCACGTCGGTGGGGGCATCGGTGCCGATCAGCTTGCCCTTGAACGTGCGCCCGTCCTGCAGCGTCACGCTGATGTCGTCGGCGCCGCCGACCACGTGGTTGTTGGTCAGCACGTAGCCCTTCGCCGCGTCCACGATCACGCCCGAACCCAGGCTCTGCTCGACGCGCTCGCGCGGCGCGCTGGGCAGGCCGAAGAAGCGCCGCATCATCGGGTCGTCGAAATACGCATCACGCACCGGCACCCGCGTGGTGGTGGAGATGTTCACCACGGCCGGGGTCACCCGGGTCAGCATCGGCGCCAGCGACGGCATCGGCTGGCCGTCGACCGCGGCGGGCAGGCTGGCGGCGTGGCCGGCCAGCGGGGCCAGCGCCACGAACAGCGCGGCCAGCGCACCGCCAAGCCAGCGCGCCAGGCGTGAAGATGAGTGCGACATGGGTCCTCCTTGGGCATCGATGACGGCGCTGCTTCGACCGGAACACCGCGCCACGGTTCCGCAACGCCGATGGCTGTCGTGGGACTTTACATCGGTCGACGTCGGGGTTAACTTGCCTACCCGGTAACAACCACAACATCTTGTGTCGAGAACTTGGCGCTTTAACTAGCACTGGTGTCGAACATCGCACTCTTGAGGGGGAGTCGTTGTTGTCGGGAAAGCGTTGGCAGCGCAGGCCGGAGGGCAATCCTCACGGGCTTGCGCCGCCATCGAAACAGTCATGCGCGGCCCAGCCGCCACACATAAAAACAACGCCGGCCGAAAGGCCGCAGCGAGAGGTTCCAGAAGCCGATGAGCACATCGAGTGCCCCAGCCGCCAGTTCCGCCACCGGTCGTGATGCCGTCGTGGAAATTCCCCTGCAACCCGCGTCCTGGGACATCTGGGACAAGAAGTACCGGCTGAAGGCGAAATCCGGCGAGCCGGTCGACGCCACCATCGACGAGACCTACCAGCGCGTGGCGCGCGCCCTGTCCGACGTGGAAGCCACCGACGAGCTGCGCGCCCACTGGTACGAAAAGTTCCTGTGGGCGCTGCGCCGCGGTGCGATCCCGGCCGGCCGCATCACCTCCAACGCGGGCGCGCTGGCGCACAAGCCGGCCACCAGCACGATCAACTGCACCGTGTCGGGCACCATCCACGACTCGATGGACGACATCCTGGAGAAGGTCCACGAAGCGGGCCTCACCCTGAAGGCCGGCTGCGGCATCGGCTACGAGTTCAGCACCCTGCGTCCGCGCAACGCCTACGTCTCCGGCGCCGGCGCGTACACCAGCGGCCCGCTGTCGTTCATGGATATCTACGACAAGATGTGCTTCACCGTGTCGTCCGCCGGCGGTCGCCGCGGCGCCCAGATGGGCACGTTCGACATCAGCCATCCGGACGCCAAGGAATTCATCCGGGCCAAGCGTGAAGACGGCCGCCTGCGCCAGTTCAACCTGAGCCTGCTGATCACCGACGGCTTCATGCAGGCGGTCGAGCACGACCAGGACTGGCCGCTGGTGTTCCCGGTGCACGTCAAGGAAAAAGGCGAGGTCGACGTCAATGACCCGGCCCAGGTGGTGTGGCGCGAGTGGCCCACCCACGAGAACTATGTGGACCGCGAGGACGGCCTGGTCGCCTGCAAGATCTACGGCCACATCCGGGCGCGGCACCTGTGGGACATGATCATGGTGTCCACCTACGACTATGCCGAGCCGGGCTTCATCCTGATCGACAAGGTCAACGAGATGAACAACAACTGGTGGTGCGAGCACATCCGCGCCACCAACCCCTGCGGCGAACAGCCGCTGCCGCCCTACGGCTCCTGCCTGCTCGGCTCGGTCAACCTGACCAAGTTCGTGCGCGACCCGTTCGGTCCCAAGGCCAGTTTCGACTGGAACGAGTACCGCGAAGTGGTCAAGGTGTTCACCCGCATGCTCGACAACGTGGTCGAGATCAACGGCCTGCCGCTGGAACAGCAGCGCAACGAGATCATGGGCAAGCGCCGCCACGGCATGGGCTTCCTGGGCCTGGGTTCCACCGTGACCATGCTCAAGCACAGCTACGGCAGCGCCGAGGCAGTCGCCTTCACCGAGGAAGTCTCGCGCGAGATGGCGGTGGCCGGCTGGGAAGTGGCGCTGGAACTGGCCAGGGAAAAGGGCGCCGCCCCGGTGCTGCTGCGCGACTTCACCGTCACCGGCGACATGCTGCGCAAGCGTCCGGAAATGGTCGCCGACGGCTACAAGGTCGGCGACAGCATTCCCGGCCGCGTGCTCCACGCGAAATACAGCCGCTACATGCAGCGCATCGCCACCGTGGCGCCGAACCTGGTCGAGCAGCTGGCCGAAACCGGCGCGCGCTTCACCCACCACACCTCGATCGCGCCCACCGGCACCATCAGCCTGAGCCTGGCCAACAACGCCAGCAACGGCATCGAGCCCAGCTTTGCGCACAGCTACTCGCGCAACGTGATCCGCGAAGGCAAGAAGTCCAAGGAAAAGGTCGAGGTGCTCAGCTTCGAGCTGCTGGCCTACCGCGCGCTGATCAATGCCGACGCCAAGCCGTATACCGAAGAGGCCGGCAACAAGCTGCCGGACTACTTCGTGGCGGCCGACGACATCAGCCCGAAGCAGCACGTGGACATCCAGGCCGCCTCGCAGAAGTGGATCGACTCGTCGATCTCCAAGACCGCGAACGTGCCCACCGACTACCCCTACGAAGACTTCAAGGACATCTACTTCTACGCCTACAAGCAGGGCCTGAAGGGATGCACCACGTTCCGCTTCAACCCGGCGGCATTCCAGGGCGTGCTGGTCAAGGATTCCGATCTTGAAAACACCCTCTACCGCTTCGAGCTGGACGACGGTAGTGTTGTCGAACTGAAAGGCAATGAGCAGGTGGAATACGACGGCGAGATGCATTCGGCCGCCAACCTCTTCGATGCCTTGAAGGAAGGGTATTACGGCAAGTTCTAGGCACACACGCAGCTCGCACCGAGGTGTGCGGTGTTCCCCCAGGAGGCGTCGATTCCCGAAAGGCCGCGTCACGTACTGACATCAATTCGGAGGGGAACACCCGCATGTCCATCGATAACGAAGTTGAAGCAAGCAGCACGCCCGTAGCCGTCGAAGCACCGGCCGTCGCCCTCCCGGTCCTGCCGGAGGTGCCCGCGGCCGCTCCGGCGGCCGCGCCGGTGGCGGTGAAGAAGACCGCCGCCAGGAAGAAGGCCGCGCCGAAGAAGGCGGCTGCGAAGAAGGCGGCTCCCAAGAAGGCAGCTCCCAAGAAGGCTGCGGCGAAGAAGGCCGCTCCCAAGAAGGCTGCCGCGAAGAAGGCGGCTCCGAAAAAGGCCGCCAAGAAGGCAGCTGCCAAGAAAGCGGTGAAGAAGACCGCGAAGAAAGCCGTGAAGAAGGCGGCGCCGAAGAAGGCGGCAGCGAAAAAGGCTGCACCGAAGAAAGCCGTGAAAAAGGCCGCCGCGAAAAAGGCGGCACCGAAAAAGGCCGCCAGGAAAGTCGCCAAGGTGGTGAAGAAGAAAGCCGCCAAGGTCGCAAGGAAGGTCAGCAGCAAGAAGTCGGCCAGCAAGAAGGCCGCGCCGAAAAAGGCGGCAGTCAAGAAGTCCGCCAGCAAGAAAGCCGTCGCCAAGACGGCAAAGAGGTCCACTGCCAGCAAGAAGGCGAGCGTCAAGTCGGCACGCCCGGTGAAAAAGGCTGCCGCCAAGAAGGCCGCTGCAAAACGCAAGTAAGCAACACCCCATCCGGCCCGGCCCCAGCGCCGGGCCGGATGATCTCCCGTTACGCGCCGTGAGCAGCCCGGCACCCATCACTCAAGAAGCAACGAAGCGAACATCATGGCAATCAAGATCGACAAGAAGATCACCGGCTACAACGTGGTCAAACCCGAAGACAAGGTTGCCAGTGCGGCCGTTGCCGCCGTGAAAGACGCGCGAGTCAGCGATAAAGCCAGCGAACCCAAGCAGGCCGAAGTGATCCAGATGCACGAAAGTGTCGAGCGGCCGGAAACCCTGGTCGGCTCCACCTTCAAGATCAAGTCGCCGCTGTTCGAACACGCCCTGTACGTCACCATCAACGACATCGTGCTCAACGCCGGCACCAAACACGAACAGCGTCGCCCGTTCGAGATCTTCATCAACTCGAAGAACATGGACCACTTCCAGTGGATCGTGGCGTTGACCCGGCTGATGTCCGCCGTGTTCCGCAAAGGCGGCGACGTCACCTTCGTGGTCGAGGAACTGAAAGCCGTGTTCGATCCGCGTGGTGGTTATTTCAAGGCTGGCGGTGTCTACATGTCCAGCATCGTCGCCGAAATCGGCTCGGTGGTGGAGCAGCACATGAAGAACATCGGGCTGATTCATGATCCGGAGATGGATGCGGCGACGCGTCAGTTGATTGCCGACAAGCGGAAAGCCTACGAGGCGGCCAGCGCAAAGACCGAGGCCAGCGCCACCACCGGCACGGCCGCCACCGACGCGCTGACGTTTCCGCCAGGCTCGATGATGTGCGACAAGTGCAACACCAAGGCCTTGGTGCTGATGGACAACTGCCAGACTTGTTTGAACTGTGGGTATTCGAAGTGCGGGTGATTTATGACCAGTAGGTCGCAAGTTTGACTCTTGCTACGGCCCAAGGAAAAACAGGGGTTTACGAGTGAATCGGCCTCGACTAAAACCCCTCGAAGCCAGCTTTTGATAACAGTAGCCGTCAGTTACCACGACCTGGATTAGGTGCGTTCGGGACACGGATGTAGTAAAAGGGGAAATGGCCGTGCCGCTTCGGGACTCATTGAAAGGCCAGCTAGTGCCGCTGGTTATCGCAATGCTTGGTAGCCCGATCTTTATGACGAAGATTTGAGGTGGTGGCTAGTCTTCGGCGGACTAGGGTTCGGTGCGTAGAGGACGGCAGAGGGGAGCGGGGGGGTATTAATATCCATCCGGCCGGGCGTTTCATGCCCTATCGGGAGGCGTGTCTGTCGCGTGGATCGAAACCAGTCGTCGTGGCGCCTCGTGTTCCATCAACTCCTGAAGGTCGACTCCAATCCTTACTTTCCAAGATTTGATGTCCTGGTTTCTGGTAGTTTTTGGCGCTCTGCCTGCCTTCACGTTTTGCGTAACTTATGGGGATGAAGCGGGATGAGATTGCTGGTAATTGCCATGCTAGCTGCCATAGTTTGTGGCTGCGCCACCAAGCCCCTCGTCATTGCCGATGCATCGCCATATGCGTCACAAGGCTCGGTCTACAAGGGCCAGGCCACCGTCTATGTCGCGCGCGGCATGGGTCGAGCAGGCGTGGCGTGGCCGGTTCACGTGAAGCTGGATGGAGTGGAAGAAGGCTCGTTGCAGCGGGGAACCTATGTTCGTCTGGCAGTTGCTCCGGGTCGCCATGACATTCTCGCCCACTGGAATCCCCTGAGCACGATCCACGAGGCCGCTATTAATAGTGCTTTCCAAGCCGACGAGACCTACTACTTCGTCATCGACACAAGCATGTTTTCGAGTTACGGCGCAGGCGTAATAAACATCGGCGGGATCGGGATAGAGGAGTCGTCCACGGGTGCGCAACGAGTTGCGCTTTACGAGGACTGGACGCCGAACGCTCGGACTGGCAACTAATCCGAATGGGGAACGAAAGGAGGTCAGATTAATTAAATCTGAAGCGGGGGCGTACGGAACGAAGGCGGAGCCTGAGGTTTCCCCACGTTTTCATGCCGCCACGGCCATCTGATCGAGTAGCGCTGGGGATGGCTTTCGTATCTGCTCCATGAGCTCTTCGAGCCTGGCATTTGACCATCGTCGCAGCAGTGCCTCACGGCCCAGTCGCATGATTGAGTACAGCCGTCGCTTGGATCGAAACGGTGCCCGCCATTGATCTATCCCTGCGGTTTCGCAGGCCATGCCGACCTGAACCGCCCCGGGATTTGAGGAGGCTCCAACTCTTGAGAGAATGGAGCCATGAACGAATGGCACTTACTTAAGCGCCACATCCTCACCCAATCTTCGCCAAGTGACTGATTTGAAAGAGTGGCTGGCGGCCGGGCAAACTGTTGGTCCGACCCAAACAGACGGCCCACAATGCCGCCAGCCGCTATGCACACTAATTGCCGATCCAAAACCAGGGTCAGAGTGCACTTTTGCTGAACCACCAGGGAAATCGACGTGAATAGAATCGCCCCCTTCTTCGGCATCCTGCTTGCAGCCATCGCGGTGAGCGCGGCGGCTGCTTCAGGCGTGTTTACCGTACGCCAGCCGTTGTTGATGATGAAGCGATGAGTGCTTAATTAACGTGTCCGGAAAAGCCGGGCCATCTCAGAGTCCACTTCGAATGTGAAGGCGCTTGGGAAGGTCGATTCTTGGCCTCGATACATGTTTAAACAACTACGTGCGCTGGGAGCAAGCATGCGTCATTGCATTGGTCGTCTTGGAATAGCTCCATGGTTGGTGGCTGCGTTGTCGCTATTGCATGGATGTGCACCGATGTCGACGCAACAACCGATGCAGCAGCAGGTTCCGCTTGTGCCGGAGCATCCCGAGTTTCATGGACATCCGTGGCCATTGGATACTTCGGGACATAAGCTTCAAGGTACTACGCTGGTCATGGCACTTGTGGACGCGACTGGGAGCGTGACCGAGGCGTGTATCAATCGCACCAGCGACCATGTGGAGCTCGACCGGTTGGCCGTGCAGTGGCTGGCCGAACAGCACCTTCGCCCAGCAAGCAGGAATGGAGTTGCGGTTTCAGGCTATGTACGCATGCCGGTCGAGTTCACCACATTGCCGCCAGAACTGCGAACGCCTCCGGTTTACCCCAGGGCTTACTGTCAAACTCGTCCCGTCGCCGAACTGCTCGAAACGTTGGCTCGGTGAAACTCCGGTGTCATCAATCATGGCCGGATCATGGGGTCATAGCTGCGCTGATGGGCTGAATCGGTACTGTTTCGAGAGAATGGATGAGAGAGGGGAAGGGCCGTGTGGAACTGGCCTCACCATGGTTGTCCGCCACGTCGCTGCGGCTCGCGCGGGAAGCCGCTGCAGGCAGGATGGAAGAGGGGCGTGGCGTGTGCGGCCGGTCAGACGCAATGCATCCGGAAGTGTTCCGGAAAACGGGGGGAGCATGAAGAAGGTATGGAAGGTGGGCCTGCTGATGGCGGCCCTGTTGATGTTGCACGGGTGTGCGACGGCTTACGGAAAACGCGGTATCACGGGTGGGTACAGCGAACAGAAAGTGGACAGCTCCCACTATGTCGTCGAGTTCGACGGCAATGGCTATGCGTCCAAGGACAGGGTCTGGTACTTCTGGATATATCGTTGCGCCGAACTGACACGGAGCAATGGCTACACCTACTTCTCGCTGGAAGCGGATGACCACCTGCACAACAGCGGCTATGCGCCGGATGGTGATGTCGGCGGACGGTTGGTGCCCGCCGTGCTCACCGACCAGGATGATGGTCGTCTGGTCGAGGTCGGTGGCGCGGGCGGATACATCTATATTCCCGGGCAAACCATCACGACGTGGCATTCAAGGGCGATGGTGTCCATGTACGGCGACAAGCTGCCGGAAAGAACCGTCCTCATGAAGGCCCGGTCCGTGCTCGACCTGCTGGTCGACTACATCAGGAGCGACGGCAAGAGCGATCCTCCGGCTCGCGAATTCATCATCGATCAGGCTGCCTACGCCCTTGCCCCGGACAAGGCCATCGTGAATCTGCATCAGTACAAGATGGCCCATCCTTCCCAGCCGCGGAAGGTGCCTCCGTTTCTGCGCGCGCCAGGCCAGCCGGCCCCGACCTTGCCTCCGTTCCTTGCGGCTCCGGGACAGAAAACCTAGGGAAACTCCGATTTTGCTTCGCTGCCGAAGCACGGACCTGTCCGAGGGAGTGTGGACGATGGCAGATCAGCTGATCTTGTCGACGCAAGGCCTTGGAACTCTCGTGTCCGTTGGTCGAGACGCGGACAGTTGCGCAGGAAATTCGGGTTGCCGGAAGCAAGCCGGCACGGCGGCCCGGGCTCGACACGCTCCCGCGGCGTGACTGCGATGCCGCCTGGCGAGTAGTGTTCTATGTCTCTGAAGCTTTGGTCACGGCAGACTGCGCCATCGCGGGCGTCGCGCCGCTCGTCTCCATCGGTGATTCCTGTCCTGGAGCAAGTCGATGTCCGAGTTCCTCATCCGCAGCTTTGACGACCCCCGAAGTTTCACGCCGAAGAATTTTCCGCAGGGGGTGCTGCCGCGCACGTCGGTGGAGAGTTACGTGCCCTGGGCGCTCACGGCCGACCGGCGGGTGGTGTACGCCAGGACCGGCGAGCACACCAGTTGGCGTGGCGGGTCGGCGGGTCTGCGGCCTTACGACAGCCTGGTCAGCCAGGATCGCCGTCGCCTCGCCGAGTCGGCGCTCGGCTTGATGGCGCTGGATCATCCGCAGTTCACGGCCGAAGGGGTCGGGCAGGTCAATCTGGCCATCCAGAAGTACCTGGACCATCAGCTGGTGACCAATCGGGCCGCGCTGACGCGAGAGCTGTTCGCCATCGGCCAGTATTTCTACACCGGCGGCGGCAGCGGCTTCGGCCGCATTGATACGGTGGCCAAGGCGGCGCTCGGGCCCGATGGCGTGCGCAAGGGCATCTTCAATGCGCTGGCGCGGGGACGGCTGGACCAGAAGATATCGATCCATGACGCCGTCGGCCGCAAGGTGCTCCCTGCCCTGGGTAGCGAGCAACTGGCGGCGTACAACCATTGGGGTCCGATCCTGCGCCAGGACTGGTTCGACGATGCCGCCAAGCGTGGCCGCAAGCCGGCCGCGCAGCGCGCTGGCGCCACCAGTGTCGGGGGAATCGTGAGGCCGGAGCAGGCCGGGGCGGTGGGCACCACGGCGATCGCGCGGGGTCGCGGCGTCGACATGTTCCAGCGCGACACCGCGCGCACGCGTCAGCCGCAAGCGGATGCCTATTACGATGACGTCGACGCGCGCAACCTGCTGTTCGGTGCCGGCATCTCGGGCACCACCGGCTCGCTGCTGCAATCGGCCTTCGCCTTCGCGGGCGTGTTTCGCGGGGAACCGCTCAAGCAGTACGTGCTCGCCATCGTGGGTTATCTCGTCGGCGGCGGCATGCACAGTTACCACGAGTCCATGGCGGTGGCGAGCAAGGCGGGCCTGCCCTACAACCCGGGCGCCTACGCATCCAGCCTGCCGCAGGCGTTCCTGGGCTCCATGCAATACGCGGCCTGGCGCACCGACTACTACGACATCGTGGAGCTGGGCGCGACGCACTGGCGAAACAATGCCGGCGCCTTGCCGTCGCACCTGAGCCGGCAGTTGACGCCGTCCTGAGCAGACGAAACCGCGAAACCGGATGCAGGGACGCGCTTGCCCGATGCAGGCGCGTCGTTTCCCGCATGAATCCATGACAGGCCGCCCGATGCTTCGAGACGCCCATCCCGCGGACTTCCCCGCGATCCTCGCCCTCAACGAGGCCTTCGTCGCCGTGCTCAGTCCGCTGGACGCAGGGCGCCTGGCGCAGCTGCATGAGCAGGCGGCCATGCATCGGGTGATCGAGAGGAGTGGGCGGATCGAGGCTTTCCTGCTCGCCTTCCGCGAGGGCGCGGACTACGACGGCGCCAACTACCGCTGGTTCGCACAGCGCCATGCGCGCTTCCTGTACGTGGACCGCATCGTGGTCGCCGGCAGTGGACAGGCCGGGGGCCTCGGCAGTCGGCTCTATGCCGATGTCCGCACGCGGGCCCTGGCGGACGCGGTGCCGCTGATCGCCTGTGAATTCGATATCGATCCGCCCAACCCGGCCTCCGCGCGTTTTCATGCCAGGCAAGGCTTCCACGAAGTCGGGCAGCGGCGGGTCGAGAGCGGCAAGGTGGTGTCCATGCAGGTGCTCGACCTGGCTTCCCGCTGAGGTGCTCGACTGCGGGCAACTGCATCGGCGATGGGTTCACGTGCCTCAGGCGGGAAGCCGAACCTGCCCTGCCTTGACCCTGGCGATCGTCGATCCACGGTGACGGAAGGGGACTCATGAAGCACTCGTCAAGTCTTCACTGGATTGTTGGACTGCTTGGTGTCTTGTCCTGTCGCACGGCATCGGCCTGGCCGTCGCCGAACGCGCCACCGGCCGCGTGTGTCGTGGATGGCGAAACGTGGAGCCTGCCGCCCTGCGCGATGGAAACCCGAGATGGCCACGCCTACGTGGCGGCACGCTAACTGCCGAAGCTCTTCAGTGGCAGCCGCGAGCATCTGGTGGCGAGGATTCTTCCCGGCAGTGGCTGGTCGTACATCGGTCGAAGCGGGAAGGTCGTGGTGCGTCACGTGGCCACGATGGACAACGATGCGAGCGCGTTCCACTACGGACTGGTTCGCGTCAACCAGGATCGCAAGTGGGGGCTGGCGGACGAGGAGGGAAGGTTGGTGGTGCCGCCGAGTTACGACGGCATCCTCGACTACCAGCCAGGCCTGGGATGGAGAGCCTGCACCGGATGCCGCTCGAAGACCGGTGGCGACTACAGCTGGTTCGAAGGAGGCGACTGGATCACGCTGGATCGGCGCGGAAGAAAAATTCGATGAGTCGATGTCCCCGGGAACGGGGAGGCGTATAAAAGGCGGATTGAAATGCATGGCGCCTCGACGTTTTCATCATTTCAATGCCAAGCCTTTGCCAAACGGATGTCGACGAAAATCACCCAAGCCAACAAGGAGATTGAAATGGCAGTGATCTGGGGCGAGAAGATAGGCGGAAAGCACGGTTCGATGACGGCGGAAGACATTGCCGCGTTCATCACTTCCAAGGTCGGGGGCGGATCGCCCGCCTGGAAGGCAAGTCTTCTGACGGCGGCAGGCAACGTGCTCGGTCACGACGGACGCAGCAATGGTTCGGTCGTTCGGCACAATGGCAAGAGCATCCGCCATATCACCACGGGCAAGGGCGCCGGCCACGTCACCCTGTTCTTCACGCTCGAGCCCGGCGAGGTCGGCAGCGTGATCGGAGTAGGCTCGCACCACGACGAAAAGGGCGCCTCGTACGACATCGACTGGCACACGCCCGGATGGGTCGTCGGCAAGCGGGTGAATTTGTAGGCCGCAGGGTCAGGGGCGCCGCCCGGTAGAGGGGTCGGGACAGAGGGTCAGGTTCATCAGCCGCATTGCGGTCAATGAACCTGGCCTGTTTGCGCATGGGTTCACCCGGGCAGGTCGGCTTCCCGTCTCGACGGTGGTTGAAGATCCGCGGGTGGCGATGGATTGACCACGGGAATAAAGGGGCGCAGGTCATCAAGTCGATTTGTTGTTCGCTCCCATTGTTGTCTGCTTGTGGAACGCACTTCGGAAAAACGCCATTCATCAGGAGCACGGACATGCCCAGGATATTCGTGAAGTTTCAGGATCAGAAACACGTTGAACTCGCTGCAGGTCCCGATGCTACCTTCCGCAGCGTGGTCGAGCAGGCGTACCGAGAGCTTTGGCCCCATGACGAACTCCCGCCAGACGACCAGCTCAAGATTTTCTATGAAGGCAAGCTTGTCGCAAAAGCTGCGCTCACGCTGGGTGACCTGAATGTCCAGGCGTACAAGACGATTTCCGTCGAGCTTCCCGCCCGCCGGGAAGATGCGCCGATCGACAACGTATTGGCGAAGCTGCAGGCCTTCCTGCGGCTGTCGGCCGGAGAACTTGGTCCGGACGAAATGACGTTCATCGGCATCGGTTGCTTCGACCATGGACATGGCGAAGATTCGATCAAGCGCCAGCAATGCCCCGATTCGCTGCTCCAATACTGTATCCGGCAGCGGGTCGACTTGAACCTGATACTGGTCGACCCCGGCTTCGCGGATACCACGGGCAGGTTCCGGCAGATCTACGACATGCCGGGGTGGCGGCTTCAGTTCGAGGAGGAGGGCGGCCGGATTCGGCAATACAGTTACACCCCTTCGGTGACGGCCGGCGCGTGCGATGTCTGGCTCACCGTGTTCGCCACGGGAATTGCCGAATACACGCTGGAGCTCGCCGGCCAGGGCAAGCTCATCGGCGGCATTTCCCTGCCGGACGTCTTCGCCGCCGCGGGCGGCCCCCACCATCCGGGTGCCTGCGTGATCAGCGGCAACTTCTATCTGGCACCCGCCGATGCGAGCCAATACTTCACGCGGGGATCGCAGCAGGTCATTGCCGCGGCGGGATTCACCCACAACCCCTAGGGGGCGGCGTGCGTGGGGGGCATTGCCGCGTCATCCGCCTGGCTTCGCACTGCTCTCAGTTGTCATGCGGGTTCGGCGCAAGAGCAGGCCTGCTGACGAGCAGGCGAAGGTATCCGGTGCCGGGGTCAGTTTCCCGTGGCCTGATGGCGCTTGCCCGTGACATCATTCGCCACCCACCACCCCTGTCTTCAAGAGGCTTGCATGAAGGTTCCGTTCTCGGGCGGCTGCGCCTGCGGCAGCATCCGCTACGCGTGTTCCAGCGAGCCGCTGGCCATGCTGAACTGCCATTGCCGCGATTGTCAGCAGTCGAGCGGCGCACCGTTTGCCTCGGGCGTGGTGGTGCCGCGGGCGTCCGTCGACGTCACGGGCTCGCCACAGGAATATGCGGTTCGCGTATCCAGCGGTCTGCTGGTCACGCGGAGCTTTTGCGCCCACTGCGGCAGCCCCTTGTTCACCGCGGGTGAGGCAAGGCCGGATTTCATGTCCATCCGCTTCAGCAGCCTGGACGACAGCAGTGGCTTCCGGCCGGCACTGGACATCTGGACGTCCAGTGCACCGTCATGGGTTTGCCTGGACGAAGCCCTGCCGCATTTTGCGCAGTCGCCGTCCACGCAGAAGCAGGCGTAGCGGAACCGCATTCACCGAACCGCTTGCGGACAGGATCGCATCGGCCCAGCGACGTTCTTCGGGGGGCGAGCTGAGGCCAGGTACTTCAGCAGCGACGCTTGCCAATGGCCGTCCATGCCCGGCGGACGGCCATTCGATTCACTTCTTCAGCGTCGCCGGGGCGACGGTCGCCCATACATTGGGTGCATGCTGGCGCGTTGAGACAATGTAGGTGGTGCTGTTCCTTGAAAGCAGCCTGGAGTGATTGATCTCGAAGGAGCTGCCCTTGAAGCTGTTCAACCGATTTTCGAAGACGGCGGGATTGGCGATGGCCAGCACGTTCTTGGCGCCGGTCGCGCCATTCATCCATCCCCAATCGCGCACCACGATCGTCATCGTGCTGCCTTCGGTGGTGCTGTCGTAGCAGATGTTCGGTCGCGCGCTGCCGGATTTGCGCAAATCGGCATTGTGATGGAACCGTTCGATCTCCACCCAGGCGATGATCTGGTTCAGGGAGACGTCGCGCACGCCCATCTCGGGATAGGTATTGCGCGTGTAGGTCGGCGACAACAGGGTGTCATCCTTGAACGCGCAGAGATAGACGCGCGTCTTGTCGCATAGCGCAAACTCCTTCTGTGGGCCTTTTGCCGGCTGGATCAGGCAAAAGTCGGCCTTGCCGCTGCTGCGCAGGCGCGCGCGTTCGGCATCGGTCCAGTCCCTGATGTCGCCGGTCAGGGTCTTGTCGATTTCCGACAGTCGAAGCATGGGATAGGCGCACGAAATGTGGAAATCCATGCCGATGCTGTTGACCGTGAAATAGTCGTTGTCGGCGTTGCCTTTGCGGATCCACATCTTCCTGCTGGTTGCGGCGTCCTTCCACGGATGCCATGGCTCGTCGACGTGCGCGGCCTTTCGCCAGTGCGCAAGGTCCGCCCGGCATCGCGCGCCGCCATGTTCGATGACCATTTTCGGGAGACGGTTGTCGCCTCGATAGAAGATGAGGTAATTGGGTGTGGTGTGGCGGTCGGTCGGCTGGGTGCTGGTGGCGCTCTGCAGGTCGAAGTCCGTTCCGAAGACGTGGCTGACCTTGGGATCATCGACGGTGCCTTCGCCGGTGTCGACGCCACCGGACTTCGCATCGACCGGCGGGAAGGTTTCGAAGCCCTCGTTGAGCAGATAGTCCAGTACCCCGAACGGAACCACCGCCGGGTCGATGGCGATCATTCTGGCGAAGTCGGTGGACAGGGATGCGGGAAATGTGAAGCCGGCCTTCTGCACCAGTTTCAGATTGTCCCGGGACAGCACGCTGTCGAGATCGAAAATCACGCTCAAAATGCGACCCATCGCTTCGGGTTGCGCCGATTTCTTCGCCTCGGTGAAGAAGTAGTTGAACCACCCGGCGTAGTCCAGGTTCTCCGTGGTCGTGCCGGTCTTGAGCACGGCGCTCTGCCTGGTGATGATCTCCGAGATCATGCGGAAGAAACTGTCGCCATAGTAGGCGCCCGACATCAGCTTCTTGGCTGCGGGGCCGGGAGGCGGCGGCGCGCCGCCGACCGTTGGCCTGGGCGGGGGTGGAAAGGCGCCCGGATCGATGGCGCGCAGGAAAGCGTCCCGCGCCTTGTTGGAAGCCTCGATGACGGATGGCGACAGGACAGCGGCCATGCTTACCTCCCCCGGGTACGTCGTGCAGGAAACGTGGCGAAGCATCTTCCGCCTGTCTTCCGGCATTTGCAAAAGGGGCCTGCAGGCGTGGCCATGAGGACGGTCGTCACGCCCACGGGCCTGTTGCGGAAGAGACATGGCGCTCACATGGCCAGCCGGCCTGGTCGTGGCCGGACATCAAGCCATGGACGTGAAGTACGATCGCGGCACCGGTCACGGGGCGCGCGCATGGCGCGAATTTCCCTGTGGGAAACCGGCAAACGATGAGGAAGACACCATGGCGACGCACGACAGTGACGATATCGATCCCGCGGTGGCGCCTTCGGGCACCGGTTGCGTGGAATGCCTGCAGGCTGGCCAGTGGTGGTTGCACCTTCGCCGATGCGCCAGGTGCGGACATGTCGGCTGTTGCGACACGTCACCGAATCAGCATGCGACCGCGCACTTTCACCAGACGGGCCACCCGGTCATCACCAGCTTCGAGCCCGGGGAGGACTGGTTCTACGACTACCGCAGCGGTGCCACCTTCAACGGCCCGACGTTGCGCGCACCGCACATGCATCCGCTCGACCAGCCGGTGCCCGGTCCCGCGGGACAGGTGCCGCGGAACTGGATGGAGCTGCTCAACGAGTGACGCCGGCCAACGCCGCAGGTCGCCCGGATGGCATGATTCGCCGGACGTGACTCCCTCCGAGCCACCCGCGCAGGGTGGCCGCCCCGACCACCGCAAGGACAGGACATGGAATCGATCGGCGCCAACCTGAGCGAGATGCAGCGCACCCCGCTGGCGCCCGCGCACGTCGCCGCGTTGCGCGAAGCGGGCAGGCAGGTGAGCTACGCGGCGGGCACGTATCTGGCGCGGCCCGGCCAGCTGGCCGACCGCTTCGTCTATGTCCTCGACGGCGAGATCGAGGTGGTCAACGCCTATACCGACGAGCGCCATCTGCCTTCGACATTGGGGCCGACCCAGTTCATGGGCGAGATATCGTTCCTCAATGGCGGGAACGCCTCGATGGCGATGCGCGCCGTGCGCGACACCTCGGTGATCGAGGTGCCGCGCGTCACGATGCTGAACCTGATGTCGCGGATTCCCGAGATGTCGGACATCATCATCACCGTCTTTGCCGCGCGTCGCCGCCGGCAGATCGAGCAGCGCGACAGCACGCTGGTGCTGATCGGCGAGGAGCGCGACCGCGAGGTGCGCTGCATCGCCGAATTCGCCGACCGCAACCGCATTCCCTACGCCTCGCATGCGCTGGGCAGCGTCGAGGCGGACGCGCTGGCTGCCACCTGTTCGCTGGCGCCCGGCCGGCCCGCGGTGATCTTCGGCCGCGACACCGTCATCGACAACCCGACGCCGGACAGTATCGCGCGCCTGCTCGGCCTGAACCTGGACCTGGTCGACGACGAGGATTTCGACGTGCTGATCGTGGGCGGCGGGCCGGCAGGCGTGGCCGCCGGCGTCTATGCCGGCGCCGAGGGCCTGTGTGCGCTGGTGACCGAGGACGTCGCCATCGGCGGCCAGGCCGGCACGTCCAGCCGGATCGAGAACTACATGGGTTTTCCCACTGGCATCTCCGGTGCCGACCTGGTCTGGCGCGGCCAGATCCAGGCGATGAAGTTCGGCACGCGTTTCGCCATGCCCCGCCGCGTGGCCCGGCTCGAAGCGCTGCCGGACGGCGGCTTCTGCGCCACCTTCGACAACGGCAAGCGGGTCCGGGGCAAGGCGGTGGTGGTGGCGACCGGCGTGCAGTATCGCCGCCTGCCGATTCCGCGGCTGACCGAGTTCGAAGGCGCCGGCGTGTATTACGCCGCGACCGATATCGAGGCCCGCTACAGCAAGGGCACCGAGGCGATCATCATCGGCGGTGGCAATTCCGCCGGTCAGGCCGCGATGTTCCTCAGCCGCACGGCGAGCCGGGTGCGCCTGCTGGTGCGCGGCCAGTCACTGGCCGCGTCGATGTCGAGCTACCTGTCGAGCCGGCTCGAGGCCGAGCCCACGATCACCATCGAGTACGGCGTCGAAGTCAGTGCGCTGCACGGCGACGACCACCTCGATGCGGTGACGATCCGCCATGCCGCCAGCGGCGCCGAAGAGACGGTGCCGAGCCGGGCGCTGTTCGTGATGGTCGGCGCTGCCCCCAATACCGACTGGCTGACGGATCTGGTCAAGCTGGACGACAAGGGCTTCGTGCTCACCGGCGAGGCGGTCGGCGCCAGCTCGCTGTTCGAGACTTCGCGGCCCGGCATCTTTGCCGTGGGCGACGTGCGCAGCGGATCGGTGAAGCGCGTGGCCTCGGCCGTCGGCGAGGGCTCGGTGGTGATCTCCCGGGTCTGGGCCTTCGTCGACGCCGGCGGCTGAACTGACCAGTCGAAACAGGTCACCCGACCGAATCGCTCATCCTCCGATCCGTGCCCGGGGCGAGCGTGCGCACGATCAGCAGGGCCAGGAGCGGGATGGCGAGCGCGTAGACATACTGCGTGCGTGACACGCCGATGCCGAAAGGAAACCAGATGCCCGGCACGCCGATCGGATCGAGCAGCTCGCCGCCGAACAGCCCGGCCATGATCGAGGCCAGCGTGAGCAGCGACAGGATTCGCAGCGGGCCGTGGCGCAGCATGCGCGCGGCGATGACGACGAACAGCGCGATCGCGCCCAGCCGGCTGCCGCTGGTCCAGCTCGCCGAGTGCGTCATGGCGCCGACCGTCCCGGCCATCGCCAGCGCGACGGTCAGCACATCGATGCTTCGCCACGGGCGCAGGCACCAGCGGTTCCAGGCCAGCAACCAGGCGGTGATCGTCGGCACCCACAGCACCGACGCCAGCCACGCGTAAGTGGTCAGGTCCTGCAGGTCGGTCCATGAAACGATCGCATTGTCGAGGCGCCTGGCTGCGGCAAGCGCCAGCGCGATGCCGGCGAAGATCAGGAAGCCCCTGCGCCGGCTGCGCGACCCGCAGGCCAGCGCCAGGCCGATCAGTGCCAGCATGGCGATCGGCTCGATCACGTCGACGATATAGCCGGCAATGGTTCGCTGCCATTGCACGCGGTGGAGTGCGGCGGCGATCGGCCGCGGTGCGAGGATGGGCGCGCTGTGCATGCCGCCGCCGGTGGCGCTGATCGCTGAAGCGGGAAGCATATAGGCGCGGACCGCGAGCACGCCGCGAGTGCCCGCCGCACCGGCGGGAAGGGCAAACCGCAGCGGCCGCGTGCCGACGAGGCGCGGGGCGGGACCGAGCTTGCCCGAGCCGCCCAGTCGCTGGCCGTTCCAGTACAGCTCGTAGCCGTCCTCGACGAGGGTGGGGCCGAGGATGTCCCACGCCGTGCTTCCCGCCGGCACCGTCACCGCGCGTCGATACCAGGCGTAGCCGCGATAGCCGGGATGGCCATGCGCCATCCAGCCGTCGACGTAATCGGGCAGGCCCACGTCGCCGTCGTGGCTGCCGGGCGGGGCGGTCATGTCCATGACTTCCCAGCCGGTATCGTCCATGTCGGGGTCGGCCCAGCGCGGATCGTCGCCGGCATGGAATCGCCAGGTGCCATCGAGCAGGGTCGCCGCCGCGCGCAGCGCCGGCGGATCAGGACGGCCACCGCTCGCCAGGTCGGCGATCACCACGATGAGTGCCATCAGCGTCGTCACGATGATGGCGACGATCAGTTTGCGTCGGGTGGCGTCCATCGACGGCACCGTGGACGGGGACTCAGCCCTGTTCGGCGGCGGGCATCGCCGCCGGGTCCATCCACAGCGCCGCCCACATGTGGCCGTCGGGGTCGGCGAGATCGCGCGTGTACATGAAGCCCATGTCCTCGGCCGGGTTCACGTCAGCCTGGCCGCCGTGGGCTGCCGCAGCTTCGTTCATCGCGTCCACCGCCGCGCGGCTGTCCAGCGCCAGCGAGAGCATCGAGTTGCAACTTCCCGCCGGCGGGAACGGCCGATCGGTGAACGTGCGCCACTTGGCGTGGGTGATCACCATCACGTGGATCGCCTCGCTCCACACCATGCAGGCGCCGCTGTCGTCGCTGAATTGCGGGTTCTGTTCGAAGCCCAGGGCGCGGTAGAAATCGACCGAGGCCTTGAGGTCGGCGATCGGCAGGCTGATGAAGATCTTCTTGGTCATGGCGGCATTCCCCGGGTGGCACGAAGTGTGGAGACTCTACGCTCGTGGAGCGTCGACTGTACGACGAACGACCCGCGGCCGAATCGACAAGCTCCGCGATGCGGCCAGGCATGCCCGGTGGCTCAGGACTTCTTGCCGCCGCCGTCCTGCTTGTTGACCGTGGCCCAGGCGATGCGCTCGGCGGTCTTTTCCGACTTGCCCTCCTTCTTCTCGCTCTGCTTGATGTGCGCGGCTTCGCGTTTCTGCTTGTCGGTGTACGACGACTTGTCGCCCTTGGACATGACGCTGCTCCTTCACGGGATGGAGCGAAGCACGCTAGGCGGCGCCGGGTTAACGCGAGGTGGTCGATCGACGACGATGGCGTCAAGGCGTCGACCGGGGACTCAGTGCGCCAGCGCCTCCTCCACCGCGCTGAACGCCGACTTCCCGCCGGTGCGCTCGTCCGGCATGCCGGTGGCGAACCACACCACGCCGGTGCCGCTGTTGCGGTCGACCCACAGCCCGGCCTGCAGTCCGTAGGCGGAACCGGAATGGCCGATGCGCGCCACGCCGTCGCCGAACGGGTCGTCACGGCAGCCCGGCACGGGCGTGGCGAGGGTCTGCACGGCCAGGCCGTAGCGACAGAAGAAGCCGGCATCGGCATCGCCGGTATCTTCTTCGTAGGTCAGGCCATTGCCGGCACGGTAGCGCCATTGCGGAGTGATCATCGCCTGCACGGAGGCGGGCTTGAGCAGGCGCCGGCCGTCGATGCTGCCGTTGCCCAGCAGCAGGCGGCCGATGCGGGCCAGCCCGTTGGCGGAAATGCGCAAGCCGCCCTGCGGCGAGAACAGCGCGCCGTTGGCGCCGGCCCGCCATGGCGACAGGTCGCAGCTGCCGTCGGCGGCCGGCGTCACCGGGCAATCGGGTTTGCGGCCATGGTTGTCGTCCTTCACCGGCTTGCCGTCCGCGTCGTACAGCACCACGGCGCGCGCCGCGGTCGCCGCGTCGCAGCGGTTCCAGTTGAAGCATCCGTGGATGCCCAGCGGCTGCAGCACCAGGCGTTCCATCAGCTGGTCGAAGCGCTCGCCGGTGGCGCGCTCCATGATCTGCGCCACCAGCGGAAAGTTGAGGTTGGTGTAGCGGAAGTAGGTGCCCGGTGCATGGCGGGTGTCCCACGCGCGCGGATCCTCGACGATGTCGCGCAGCTGGCCCCCCAGCGGCGTCTGCCAGTAGCCGGCCGCGTCGGTGAGGCTGGAGCGGTGCGACAGCAGCAGGCGCAGGGTGATCGGCGCCGCCGGAAACGCCGGATTGCGCAGGCGCCAGCCCAGCAGGTCGGAGGCGTCCGCATCCAGGTCGAGCTTGCCGGCCTCCACCAGCCGCATCACGCCCAGCGTGGTGACCAGCTTGGAGATCGAGGCGATGCGCACCGGATCGTCCGCGCTGAGCTTGCGGCCGGTGGCCTTGTCGGCCAGTCCATGCACCCGCGTGGCGGTGACGCCGTCGCGATCGAACGCCACGCGCACGCTGGCCACGGGTTCCCTGGACGCGGGCCCGCCGGTCGCGGGCCTGTCCGCGCGGGCATCGGCGCAGAGAAGAAGCAGCAGGCAGACGATCCAGCGCAGGGCCATGACCCACTCCAGTCGGGGGAGACTGGCGAAAGATACTGCGGCTTTTCATGATGCGGGCGGGTGGGGCTATGCTGGATCGATCACTGCCGAGGATGAAGCCATGCCCGATACGAACACGCCGCGCATCGATTGCAGCCCAGCCACCGCCGCCGGGGCGTTCCATCACCGCCGCTGGCCACGTCGCGCCCTGCTGGTGGCGATGCTGACGGCGTTCGTCGCGCCGGCGCCGGCCCAGCAGGTCAATCCCGACGAGACCGGACATGAGCCGGCCAACACCCGCGAGGCCTTGCAGAACGCCAGGCCGGTGACCGCGAAGCATGCGATGGTGGTCAGCGCGCAGCACCTGGCCACGATGGTCGGCGTGGACATCCTCAAGCGCGGCGGCAATGCGGTGGACGCCGCGGTGGCGGTGGGTTTTGCCGAGGCCGTGGTGCATCCATGCTGCGGCAACATCGGCGGCGGCGGCTTCATGACCATCCATCTCAAGGACGGCCGCAACCTGTTCCTCGACTTCCGCGAGAAGGCGCCGGCAAGGGCCACGCCCACGATGTTCCAGGATGCCGAGGGCAACGTGGTCGAGGGCCGCAGCACCGACACCTATCTCGGCGTGGGCGTGCCCGGCACGGTGATGGGTTTCGACACCGCGTTGAAGGCCTACGGCACGATGTCGCTGAAGCAGGTCATCGCGCCGGCCATCAAGCTGGCCCGCGAGGGCTACATCCTGCAGCAGGGCGACGTCGACAGTCTGCGTTCCGGCAACGACGGCTTCGCGAAACATGCCAACGTGGCGGCGATCTTCCTCAACCACGGCAAGCCGTTCAAGGTCGGCGAGCGGCTGGTGCAGAAGGACCTGGCGCATACGCTGGAGCTGATCGCCAACGGCGGCAGCAAGGCGTTCTACGAAGGGCCGATCGCCCGCGCGGTGGTCAAGGGCAGTGACGCCAACGGCGGCATCCTGTCGCTGCGCGACTTCGCCGACTACACCGCGCAGTGGGAGAAGCCGATCCAGTGCGAATACCGCGGCTACACCGTGGTGTCGGCGCCACCGCCCAGTTCGGGCGGCACCACGCTGTGCCTGATCCTGCAGATCGTCAAGCCGTATCCGCTGGCGAAGTGGGGCTACGGTTCGGTGAACAGCGTGCACTACATCGTCGAGGCCGAGCGTCGCGCGTTTGCCGATCGCAACACCTACCTCGGCGATCCGGCCTTCGTGCACAACCCGATCGACATGCTGCTCTCGGACGCACACGCGGCCAGGCTTCGCGCGACCATCAAGCCGGACAGGGCCACGCCATCGTCGGAGGTCACCGGCAGCCTCGGTGCACCCGAAGGCAACCACACCACGCACTATTCGGTGGTCGACAAGGACGGCAACGCCGTGTCCACCACGTACACCGTCAACTTCCTGTTCGGCAACAAGCAGATCGCGGGCGACACGGGGTTCTTCCTCAACGACGAGATGGACGACTTCACCGGCAAGCCGGGCGTGGCCAACGGCGCCGGCCTGGTGCAGGGCGTGATCAACCAGGTGGAACCGGGCAAGCGGCCGTTGAGCTCGATGACGCCGACCATCGTGCTGCGCGACGGCAAGCCGTTCATGCTTACCGGCAGCCCCGGCAGCGCCACCATCATCTCCTCGGTGCTGGGCAGCTTCCTCAACGTGGTCGACTTCGGCATGAACATGCAGCAGGCCGTCAACGCGCCGCGCCTGCACCAGCAGTGGTATCCCGACGTGGTCTACGCGGGGCAGGGCTTGCTCACGCCCGAATCGCAGCAGACGCTGGAATCGATGGGCTATACGTTCAAGCAGTTCAGCGGCGGTGCGGTCGAGGCAATCCTGCTCAACCCGAAGACCGGCCTGCTGGAGGGCGCCAACGATCCGCGTCGGCCGGCAGGGCTGGCGGCGGGCTATTAGTGATTCGGGGAAGCCTGAAACGGTGACCCGGCCCCGCTCGCGCTGAGCGTGGTCCGCGCGCCTGCATCACGCTCCCGTTGCATCCTCGAAGGCAGGCTGGTGCCACTGCCGGATGAGGAATCACGATGGTTTCAGCGGTGCGATGGCGGCGGCGTCTGCTGTGGCTGGGCCTGGGCGTGCTTGCCACGTGCCTGGCGGGCATAGTGCTGCTCAACCTGTGGCCGCACACGCGCGGCCTGCAGCAGCGGATAGGCCACGTCAGCGCGGTGGAGAGCGTGCAGTTCCGGCGCGAGATGGGCGCGCTGCTGGGCACCGGCGTCAGCACGGGCAATGCGGTGCAGGACTTCCAGAATGGCGCGGAGATCTTCCCCGCGATGCTGGCGTCGATTCACGCGGCACGGCACAGCATCAATCTGGAAACCTACATCTACTGGTCCGGCAACGTCTCGAAGGAGTTCGTTGCCGCGCTGACGGAACGGGCGCGGGCGGGCGTGAAGGTGCGCGTACTGGCCGACTGGGTCGGCTCCACCCGGATGAAGCAGGAGGTGGTCGACGCGCTGCGCGCCGGCGGGGTGCGCTTCGAGTACTTCCATCCGCTGAGCTGGTACGCGATCGACCGCGTCAACAACCGCACCCATCGCAAGCTGATGGTGGTCGACGGGAAGGTGGCGTTCAACGGCGGCGTCGGCATCGCCGACGCCTGGGACGGCGACGGCACCCAGCCCGATCACTGGCGCGACATGCAGTTCCGCGTGGAGGGCCCGGCGGCGGCGCAGATGCAGGCGATCTTCGGCAGCAACTGGCTCGCCACCACCGGCGAGGTCCTGCTTGGTCCGGACTACTACCCCGACATTCCCGCTGGCGGCGACCTCGACGTGCAGGCTTACGCCAGCTCGCCCCAAGGCGGCAGCCAGAACATGCAGCTGATGTACCTGATGGCGATCAACGGCGCGCGGCGCAGCATCGACCTGGAATGCGCGTATTTCGTGCCCGACGAGCTCACCCTGACCGCGTTGCGCGATGCGCTGGCCAGGGGCGTGCGCGTGCGCCTGGTGGTGCCCGGACCCCACGTGGACAGCGCGGTGGTGCGCGATGCCTCGCAGGCGCAGTGGGGCGCCATGCTGCAGGCCGGTGCGCGGATGTACCGCTACCAGCCGTCGCTGTTCCACAACAAGCTGATGGTGGTGGACGGCTATCTGACCATCGCCGGCTCGGCCAACTTCGACAACCGTTCGTTCCAGCTCAACGACGAATCCAACATCGCGATCTATGACCATGCGTTTGCCGCGCACATGATCGACGTCATCGAGCAGGACCTGGCGCGCTCGCAGGAACTGACCCTGCCGCAATGGCGCGCCCGGCCATGGCGCCAGCGCGCCTCGGACTGGTTGTCCTCGACCATGTCGGCACAGCTGTAGCAGCGATCGCCCAGGCGGGATCGGAACCGGAACGCGGAAGAACGACATGTCCCTGTCAAGCAAGCTCGGCCCGCGCGACCACGAAAACCTGGCCCGGGTGGCACAGGGGCAGGCCGCCATGGTGGACGAGGCCGGCGTGGAACGCCTGATCGCCGCGGGTCTGGTCCTGCACATGGCCGCCAGCGAAGTCGCCCCCGCCTCCTTCCAGCTGACCCCTGCCGGCCTGGCGTTGATCCGCTCCAGCGACCAGTGAATTGACGCATCCGTTGCGAAAGAGTCCGGGGGTCGGCCGCTCTAGATGCTGGCGTCGTAGGGCTTTCCGGCCCGGCAATTCTCGACCGCGTGCGCGTCGATCTTCGCGTAGGGCTGCAGCGTCACCACCGATCGCACCATGCGATCCTGGCTCTGCCGCACCCTGTCCAGCAGCTGGCAGAACGGCGGCGAATGCACCATGGCTTCGGCCTGCCGGCCGATTTTTTCCCCGGCCTCGTCGCCCCGGCCGATCAGCGATGCAAGGAGCACCCGGCTCATGGCGTGATCGGTGATGCGTGCGGTGCCGGAGAGGGTCAGGTCCACCAGTTCGATCACGGCGGCGCGGTAGTCGCGGGTCAGCGCACGTTGTCCGGCGGTCAGCGACAGCTGATCCGTGCCGACCTTCACCGCGCCGGAAGCGTTGATGCTCACCTCCGGCAGATTCTTCGCGCTCATGCTGACGGGATCGCTGTGCAGCGCAGCGCGCTCGGCCTCGATCTCGCGGGTGGCCGCGCCGGAGCAGCCGGCGACCAGCAGGGCCAGCGCTGCGAGGGCGACCGTCGACGGGAGGAATCGTTTTGGTCGGTTCATCGGTGCATTTTCCTTGACTGTCAGCCAGCCGGCGGTCGCCATGGATGGTGGATGTGAGGTGGACGCCGGCAGCGTGTGTGAGTGCGTTCAATCTAGTCCCGACGTGCAGCCATTCCCACCCGACTCTTGGCACACGGGCCGCGCCTGGTGCGCCGGAAACTGCAGGAGTGGCGTGACGGCATCCGGCAGACGGCGTGCGCCGAGCCGGAGCGCGTTGGTTGCTTTGCTATGCTCCGTTCGATCGAAAAGCCGGAGCTGCGATGTTCGGATGGGCGACAATCCTGTGCGCGGTGACGCTGGCGCTGAGTGGTGCCGGTGCCGCAGCGGCGCCCGTGCAGGTGAAGGTCACCGGGACCTATCCTGCCGGTGACGTGGTTGTGCTGGGCCGCGACCAGAATTTCTACCTGCACCTCGACTACCGCAGCGACCAGCCCGTGAAGATCTGGGCGCGGCCGTACTTCGAAGGCAAGCCGGCGCACGCCGGCAGCAATCCGTCGCGACGCTATCCGGCAGGCAGCGGCGAAGCGCTGGGATGGTTCTTCCTGTCCAGTCCGGGCGCGCGCGTGGACGAAGTGCGGATCAGCGCGGGCGATGGATCGTTCGGCGGCACCCGCGTCGTGGCCGTCTATCCGGTGTCGGTGACCGGCAGCGCCGAAGTCGCGCAGGAGGCGCCGGCGCCGGCGTGGATCGGCACGCTCGAAGCCGCCGACAAGGCGGCACAGCGCGCCGACCGGGAGAAGCAGATGAGGACCGTGCCGAGCGCCGGTGACGTCGCGCTGTTCAGCGGTTTCATGCTGGCGATGTGCCTGTTGGGCGTGCTGGGTTTCGCCGCGCCGCTGTGGGGCCTGTGGCGATGGCGCCGGCACTGGCGATGGGCCGCGGCCTTGCCCCTGCTGGGGATGGCCTTCGTGGTGTTGCGCGTCTTGCTGGACACCGTTCGCGATCCCACCTCGCACAACCTCTGGCCATTCGAGATCGTGCTGTGGGGTGCGATGAGTGTCGGGTGGATGCTGGTGCTGGCCCTGGCGCGCCGGTTGACCGGGGCGGGGCGGGCCTGACGTTGCGCGTTTCGTGTCGGGCAAGGCAACCAGGCCGGCATTGCGTCTGGGTGATCGCCCTTGCCCGAAGGCGCCGGAAGCTTCTGCGATACTGCATTTCGCACGCGCGCTCGACGACCTGCAGGCGTCGCCGGGCCGCTCGCTTTCGACATCCTCGCAGTTCATCGGCCGGTCGGACGAAGATGTGGCAGGTTCCGCTCCTCTGCACGGGAAATGCATCATGAGAATCGCGTTCATCGTCTGGCTTGGCGCCTTCGCCTGGTGTGGCTTCCCTGCCGACGCCAGCGCGGCCACGGCCGGCTCGGCCGCGCGACAGACGGTCCGGATTGCGATGTACGGCGACAGCACGATGCTGGGCACGACCCGGAAGAACGGCACGTACACGGTGACCCCGCGCAATGCGGTCAGCCAGCTCGACGCGATGCTCACGGCGGCCGGTTACAAGGTGGAGCTTTCCAATCACGGGGTGAACATGATCATCACCGACGACCTGCTCGATGGCACCCATGGCGTGCCGCGCTCGTGGATCGCCGAGATGAAGTCGAGCAAGGCCGACATCGTGGTGATCAACACCGGGTTGAACGACGCCGCGCTTGCCCGCACCGGATGGGACGACATGGCCCATGTGAAAACACGCTGGACGCAACTGGTGAAGATTGCCATCGCGCACGGAAAGACGGTCTTCGTCGAGACTCCCAACCCCTGCACCGACAGCACCACCGACGCCATCGTCGCCCGGATCGCGGATGCGCAGGCGGCGATCGTGAAAGAGAACCCGGGCACCCACCTGATCGATCAGTACCACGAGATCCGGCGCGGCATGCCGACCTGGGCCGCCCACTTGCCGGACGGGATACATCCGGACGACACGCTTTACACGTTCAAGGCTGCGGTCGAGGCCCGGGCGCTGATTCCCGTGCTGCCTCCGCTTTAGCCGTCCGATGAATCACCGGATGCGCGCGGACGTCTGCTCCCGGCTCCCGTCCCCATGTCGCGAGGCAAGACGATGTCCCTGAAATCCGACTTCGAACTGATGGCCCGCTACAACCAGTGGATGAATGCACGCCTGCATGCGGCGGCAGCGAACCTGGACGAGGCGGAGTTGCGGGCGGATCGGGGGGCCTTCTTCGGTTCGATCCTGGCCACGCTGGCGCACATCCTGGCCGCCGACATGCACTGGCTGAAGCGCTTCGCGCTGGCGATGCCGGAGCTCGCCTCGCTGGAACCCGTACGCGCCGCGCCGCTGCCGGCGCTGGTCCGCGGCATCACGTTTCCCGACTTCGCCACGCTGCGCGCCGATCGCGAGGCGCTGGACGAGGTCATCATCGCGTTCACCGCCGAAGCCACCGACGAGCTGTACGCGCAGCCGCTGGGCTATCTCGACAGCGCCGGCGAAAGGCACCTCAAGACCAGCGCCCTAGTGCTGCGCCATGTGTTCAACCATCAGACCCACCATCGTGGTCAGGTCACCACCTTGTTCAGCCAGCTCGGCATCGACGTCGGCGTGACCGACCTCTCCGCATTGATTCCGGAGTGCGGGGCCTGAGCTCCTGCGTCACGGAGCGCAAACGGCCCGCGTGGCGTCAGGCCTCGCACTCCGGCAGCGGATCGCCGTTGTCGGCACAGGTTGCGGGCGAATGGAAATGGACGGTGGACAGCGGCGGGTCTCCGCCGGCGCGGATCTCGTGGGCCTCGCCAGGTTCGATCACCCGCAGCGTGCCGGCTCAGGGCAGCATGCGCACCTTCGGTTCGCGCGCCCATTGCCGGGTCCTGGCCAGGACCACGAAGTCGCGGGCGTCGGCCGCATCCACCACGCCGGCGTCGCGTCTCACGCCAGCGGCCTTCAGCAGCCGCTGCGCGCCGGCGTCGGCGGCGATGGCCTTCAGGTGCACGAAGGCGTCGCTGACGAAGTCGCGCGCAGCGGACTCGGCGGTGAGCTGCTTGGCGGCGGCTTCACTCAACACGATCGCCACGGCGTCGAAGAAGACCGAGGGCGTGCCGGCGAGCTGGCCATCGGCCGGCATCTTCCTGCCGTCGGACAGGATGGCGCCGCCGACTTTCGGTGCCACGATCCTGACCGCCGCGCCGGCAGCCACGATGACCTTGCGCAAGGCCTTGACGGTGGCAGCGTCGGAGCCGTCGTGGATCAGGATGCCGACCAGCCGCCCCTTCAGGGTGTCCTTCATCTTGCCGATGGTCTGCAGCGCCGGCGACAGGGGGAGGTCGACCGGCGCCACCCTGGCCGGCGGGGCGGGCGGCATCGGCGACAGCGCCAGCCCTGCGGCGACGCGGGCCGCAAGGCCTTCGTCGACGTGGCGCAGGTGGCCGACCACGGCGGCACGCACGTGCGGGGTCTCCACTCGGGACAGTTCGAACACGAACGCACTGGCGACATGCGCCTGCTCGGGCTGGCTCTGCGAGCGATAGAACCGCCGCGCCTGGCTGTAGTGGTCGGCAAACGACTCGGCCCGGATGCGTCCCTTGCGGCCGGGCTCGGCCGGCTCGGCCCCGTGTTGGAAGCCACGGGGCGTTTCGCGGGGGCTGCTGTCGGAGAGCGAGTTGGGTTCGTAGCTCACGCGGCCGGGCGGCGATTGCATCTGCATCTGCGCATCGCGCTGCAGGTTGGCGAACGGGCACTTCGGCGCGTTGATCGGCAACTGGTGGAAGTTGGGCGTTCCCAGCCGCGACAGTTGCGTGTCGAGATAGGAGAACAGCCGGCCCTGCAGCAGCGGGTCATCGGAGAAGTCGATGCCGGGCACCAGGTGCGATGGACAGAACGCCACCTGCTCGGTCTCGGCGAAGAAGTTGTCCGGCCAGCGATCCAGCACCATGCGGCCGATGACGGTCAGCGGCACCAGTTCTTCCGGAATCAGCTTGGTGGCATCGAGATGGTCGAACGGGAAGGTGTCGGCCTGCTCCTGGGTGAACAGCTGCACCGCCAGTTCCCACTCGGGGAAGTCGCCGCGCTGGATGGCCTCGAACAGGTCGCGCCGGTGGTAGTCCGGATCGGCGCCGGTGATCTTGACGGTTTCGTCCCACACCGTGGCCTGCACGCCCAGCTTCGGCCGCCAGTGGAACTTCACGAAGCTGGTGCTGCCGTCGGCGGCCAGCAGGCGGAAGCTGTGGATCATGAAGCCCTCGATCATGCGCAACGAGCGCGGGATGCCGCGATCGGACATCAGCCACGTCACCGCGTGCAGCGTTTCGGGCGTCAGCGAGACGAAATCCCAGAAGGTGTCATGCGCGCTGGCCGCCTGCGGATAGCCGCGATCCGGCTCCATCTTCAGCGCGTGCACCAGGTCCGGAAACTTCATCGCGTCTTGGATGAAGAACGGCGCGAAATTGATCCCGACCAGATCCCAATTGCCCTCGCTGGTGTAGATCTTCGTCGCGATGCCACGGGCGTCGCGCGGCGTGTCGATCGAACCGGCGCCGCCGGCCACGGTGGAGAAGCGGGTAAACAGCGGGGTCTTCCTGCCGACTTCGGTGAGGATCTTCGCGGTGGTGTACCTGCCCAGCGACCGGTTCAGTTCGAAGTAGCCATGCGCCGCCGAGCCGCGCGCGTGCACGATGCGTTCGGGAATGCGCTCGTGATCGAAGTGGGTGATCTTCTCGCGCAGGATGAAGTCTTCCAGCAGGGTCGGGCCACGCGGTGAGGGGCGCAGCGAGTTCTGGTCGTCGCTGAGCGGCACGCCCTGGTTGGTGGTCATGGGCGGATGCGCAGCGCCGGCAAGCTGGTGCAATTCGTCGGCGTTGCCACGCGTTTCGCTGGCGGTGGTCGCGGACGCTGGGGTGCGTGAGCGCGAGGCGGGTTTTGCCCTGGTGGCCATGGCGTACTCCGGTGCGGGGGAGCACCCAGCCTGTGCCGGGCGCGGTGAAGTGGCGGTGAGGCAGCCGGCCTCGTCCCCGCTGCCGCGGGCTGTGCGGCACCATGCGGCACGTGCCCGTCGACGCAGCGCATACGCATGCAGTGGCAGCGTGTGGCCGAGACCGGAGGGTACGCATGGGCAACGACGCCAGTAGGAAATGCGCGACCGCAAATCGCGGTCACGTGCTGTGGCTGGGTGCGTACGTGGTCCTGCTGCTGGTACTGGCGGCGATCCGTTACGTGCTTTGGCTGGACCTCGTGCCACTGGCGCCGCGCTATGTTCCGCCGCTGCGCCGGATCGTGGTCGGCTTGATGGCTATCGTGCTGATCCTGGCGGCGGCGCGACTGATCCGCGCCAGGGCGATCGACCGGATCGCGAATGCGGCGACCCGCTACAACCTGCAGCGCATCGCGGGGCTGGTGGTGTTCGTGCTGATTGCGCTGATCGTCGTCTCGATGCTGTTCGCGAACTGGTACGCGGCAGTGGCATCGCTGGGACTGATCTCGCTGGTGCTGGGTTTTGCGCTGCAGACGCCGATCACCAGTTTCATCGGCTGGATCTACATCCTGGCGCGCCGGCCGTATCGGGTGGGCGATCGCATCAGCATCGGCGAAGCCACCGGCGACGTGATCGAGGTGACTTATCTGGACACCACGCTGTGGGAGGTGGGTGGGCCGTATGTCTCCAGCAGCCACCCCAGCGGTCGGCTGGTCAAGTTTCCCAATGCCAACGTGCTGACCAGCGCCGTCTACAATTTCTCGTGGGAGATGTTTCCCTACATCTGGGACGAGATCTCGTTCCAGATTGCCTACGACAGCGACCTCGCCTTCGTCAGCGAGGTGATGCAGCAGGCGGCGGAAAGGGAACTGGGCGAGGCGATGATCCGGCGCGTGCGCACGTATCGCGACATCCTGGCCAGGACGCCGGTCGACGAGGTGGAAGTGAAGGAACGGCCCGCGGTGCTGTTCAGGGTCAATGCCAATACCTGGATCGACGCCCGGGTGCGCTACCTGGTCGACCCGAAACACGCCGGCAGCGTCAAGTCGCGCCTGCTGCTGGTGATGTTGCAGCAACTCAATACCCAGCCGGACCGCGTGCGTTTTCCCAGGGGCGACAGCCGCTGAGCCGGGTCTTCAGTGTTCCACGAAGCGCTGCAGCCGCGACAACGCGCCGGACCATTCGGCGTTGATCGCATCCAGCGCATTGCGCGCCTCGTCCAGTCGCGACGGTGCGAACGCCCACAGCCGTTCGCGGCCGCGCCACAGGTCATGCACCAGGCCGGCTTCGGCCAGTACGGTCAGGTGCCGGGTGACGGCCTGGCGGGTGATGGTGGTGCCGGCGGTGAGTTGGGCGATCGACATCGCGCTGCCCGCGCACAGCGTCGCGACCAGGCGCAGTCGCGTGGCATCGCCCAGCGCGGCGAAGATCGGCGCGCTCCTGGCCAGTGCCGCCGTTCGACGGGTGCGATCAGTGCGCGGCGACATAGCGGGCGATGTTGCTCATCTGCATGGTCCAGCCGCCCTCGTTCGCGCGAAGCGCGTCGGCGCGGCGTGCCGGCGGCAGGCGGTCGAAACCCGACTCGGCAAGTCGCAGCAAGGTGCCGTGCTCGACGACCTCAAGCTCGAAGGTGACCAGCGTGGTCGGCTCCTGCTCGTAGTCGGTGTCGTGGTCGACCGCGTAGGGATGCCAGCGCCAGGCGAACACCCGCATCGGCTCGACGCGCTCGATCAGCAGCCTGAATGGTGTGCCGGCGTGGGGCTCCTGCAGCCTGGCCACCTCGGGGTCGACCTGGGTCGGCACGATCCTGCCGGTGACCGGCTGGCCAACCACGAACGGTCCGTCGAAGGCCATGCCGAACCAAGCGCCGAACGCGTCCGGGTCGATCAGCGCGTGCCACACGCGCTCCAGCGGTGCGTGCAGCAGGATCTGTTGCTCGATGCGATCGGTCGATGTGTTCATGGAACTGCCTCGATATCATGCAACACGGTAGTTGCATGATGATCCGCCGCTTTCGCACATGCAACACCCAAGTTGCATGTTGGCAGGCCCGGATCGGCGCGGCTACCCGCCGAACTCGCTGGCCGCCACGGCCAGACCCGAAACCACGCCCAGCGAAGGATCGCCGTGCACCAGCGGAATTTCCGGGAAGCAGGCCTGCACGCGGGCGCTGATCCGCGGCGAGCGCGAGGTGCCACCGGTGAGGAAGACGCTGGCGGGCAGTTCGTCCAGGTCGCCGCGCACGCGCTCCAGCGTGCGTTCGAGCTGGCCAAGGAAGGGTTCGATGGCCGCGTCGAAATCCTCCCTTCCGGCATCGACGGCGAGACCGGGTTCGACGAAGTCGAGCTGGACCCGATGGCCGGGCGCCTTGCTCAGGACGATCTTGGTGCGTTCGGCCAGCTGGTTGAGGCGCGTGGTGGCGCCGGGTTCCTGCAGGGCGCGCAGGCGCGTGCCGTAAGGCTCGTCCACCAGGCGATAGTCCTGCCGGCGGAATTCGCGCTGCTTGGGCAGGTTGTGCACGCTGGCCGCCTCGACGAACTGGTGCTGCGGGATGCGCACGCTGTCCTTGCCCAGCAGCGGCATGAAGCTGTGCAGGCTGAGGTTGACGTCCAGATCGGTGCCGCCCTTGGGCAGGCCCCAGCTGCGCGCGATGCGCGGCGCCGCGCCGGCACCGAGTTCGGCATGCGCCACGTCGGTGGTGCCGCCGCCGATGTCGACGATCAGCGCGTGCTGCCGCGCGTCGAGGCTCCGGTGATAGTGCATGGCCGCCGCGGCCGGCTCTTCCAGGAAGCTCACCTCGTCGAAGCCGGCCAGGCCGGCCGCTTCGCGCAGGATCTCGATCGCCTGCTGCGAGCCCTGCGCCCCCATCGAACTGCGGAACTCCACCGGACGCCCGATCACCGCGCCGCGCACCGGCACGCCGAACTGGCGGCTGGCGCAAAGCCTGATGTGCTCGAGGATGTGCGTGGCGATGTGCACGATCACCTTGCGCACCTGCGGGTCCAGTCGATAGCCGAACATCGACTTGGGCGACTCGATCAGGTTGCCGCCACCGCTGTCCAGGTAGCCTTCCACCGCCTCTTCGCCGAACAGCGCGTGCTGGAAGCTGGCGACCGAGGCGGTGGCCTCGCGGGTCTGCTGCTCCATCCACTGCCGGCGCACCACGCGCAAGGCCTCGCGCTGCAGGTCAGCTTCGCTGCGCGCCACCGGCAGCTGGCCGCGGGCCGCGGCAGCCGATGCCATCTCGCGCTGGCGGGTGCGCGCCAGGCGCAGCTCGATTTGCAGCTGCGCCTGCAGATCCGGCGTCAGCTGGAAGTCCGCCGGGTCGGGCACCAGCTCGGGGAAATACACCGCGGTGCGGAACTGCTCGGTGTCGCCGAAGCGCACCAGCTGCAGTTCGCCGTCGATGATGGCGCCTGCCGCCGAATAGCTGGTGCCGAAGTCGATACCGATAAGCATGGAAGTCACGGGATGTCTGATCGCGACCGCGCAGTATGAGGGCGTGCGGTCGACAACCCAAACATCGAACGCCGGGTGGAGGCGGTCACGGCTTCCCATCCTGCCGCTTGCCGATCGTCGCCGCGCCTCGCGAGAATGGCCGTCTCGCCATGGAGCGGTGCAGGTCACGCGATGTTGCAACTGGTCAATCTTCTTCTGGTGATTTCCGGCGTGATCGCCGTGGGCAGCGGCCTGGTCTGGTGGCGCAACCAGCCGGCTCTGGCGCTGTTGCTGCTGGTGTCCGGCGTTGCGCTGATCACCTTGGCGTACTTCAGCGACCGTGGAGGCGAGCGGCGCGCGGAGCAGCGCAAGCGCGCCGCGATCCGGCAACGCATCGACGAGTTTGCGCGCAGGCCGGCCGGTTCGTCGCAGACGCTGCGGCTGGGTGGCGGACTTCGCAACATCCTTGCCGGCCTGTTGCTGACCCTGCTCGGCCTCGCGGTCGCGGTCATGGCGTCGGCCGATCTCAGGCACGACGTGATCCCGTTGATCCTCGGTGTGCTGCTGGTGCCCGTGGGCCTGCTGCTCCTGTTGCGTGCGCTGGCCGGCGTGGGGCAGCCCGCGCTGGAGCTGGACAGCGTCGGCTTTGCCACTGCACTGACCGGACGCATTCCCTGGCGCGAAGTGTCCGGCATCTGCCTGCGCACGGTGACGCAGCGCAACGGCAGTGAAAGCTTCTTCCTGATGTTTCGCGTGCAGCGGTTCGCGCGCGTGGCGCCGCGCATCCACTGGACCGAGCGTCTGCTCGCGGTGTTCCGTCTCGGAGCCCTGGCCAGGGGTGTGGTCAACGTGAGCCTGCCGTCGAAAAAGGACCCGCCGGCGGCGGTGTACGCACTGGCCCGGCAGTTGTGGAAGCAGTCGACCGGCAACGACTACGAATGGAGCCCGTTGCAGTCGGACGCCTGCAACGAGGCGATGAAGCGGGCCGGTGCCCTTGCCGCGCGCCTGGACGAGCCGGGTGCGATGGAGGCCGCGCTGGCCCATCCGGAGCAGATGGAACAGGCGATGGCGCAGATGGATGCCGACATGACCCTGATCGCCGCCGAGCACAGGCGCCAGGCGAAGAAGCAGCGCTGGATGCTGGCGCTGTTCCTGCCGCTGATCGTGTTGCTGCTGGCGTGGCCGTGGATCATGCGCCTGTTCGCGCGCTAGGTCGGGCCAGCTGATTGCCGGGCGTCGCCCCGGCAATCATCGGTTTCCCTGCTTACATCCCCGGCGACGGACTGACCGTCATCTGGGCGCGCGCCTCGCCTTTCGGGTGTGCCTTGGTATGCAGGTTCACGTAGCTCAGTCCGTTGAGCAGGGCAGACTGGGTCGCGGCATCGATGGTCACGCTGTTGCTCATGCCGCTCCGGTACGGGCCGGGAATCAGCTGCATCACGCCCGCGGCCACGTCCGGACCGGCCGGACCGTGGAAGTGCGCGATGGTGACCGGTCCACTCAGGCCCTGATAGTCGATCGTGTACCTGAGCTGGTGGGTCACCGTGTCCAGGGTGGCGCTGACGTGCCCGCTGGGCTGGTTGGTGGCGCCGTTCTCGCCGGCGAAATCGCCGCTCAGCGAGACGTCCTTCGCGGCGGCGGCGGTCGAGAATGCCAGCAGCGTGGCGGCGGCCAGTGGCAGGATCTTGCGCAGTGTCTGGTGCATGGTCGGTTCCTCCGGTAGTCGATGGCGCGGACTGTGCCCGGCAGGCCGGGCGGCTTGAACGGGTGTCTTCCATGGCGGTCGAATCACCGCCCACGGTGGCCCGCTGCGTGTGTAGGCGGCGACAACGGCCGGCCGGGTGCGATTCCCCGCTGCAAAGGCGAGCGAATCACGGAACCTTGCTGTGGTCCGGTCGATACTCGGGCCAGGCCTTTTGAGAGAGATGGCATGCCCGCTCCGGTTTCTGCCGATGAAGCGCAACGACTGGCCCGCCTGCACGCACTGTCCGTGCTGGATACCGGGGCCGAACCGCTGTTTGACGCACTGACCCGCAGCGCGGCCCTGGTCACCGGCGCGCCGATGGCGGTGCTTGCCCTGGTCGACGGGGAGCGGCAGTGGTTCAAGTCCCGGGTCGGGCTCGACGGGCCGAACGGGACGCCGCGCCCCAGCAGCTTCAGCGCGCACACGATTCTGGCCGAGGGGTTGATGGAAGTGGCCGATGCGCAGGCCGATCCGCGCTTTGTCGACGATCCGCTGGTCACCGGCAACCCCCACGTGCGCTTCCATGCCGGCGCGCCGGTGCAGTTCGGCGATGGCCTGCGCGTGGGCGCGTTGTGCGTATTCGATCGCGAACCCCGCTCGCTCGACGAAACGCAGCGCCAGGCCCTGCTGTCGTTGGCGCTGGTCGCGAGCGAGGCGCTGGAGCTGCGCATGCTGGTGCTGGAGCACCATCCCGCCGTGACCGCGTCGGCCCGGCCGGGCAGCGACGAGGCTGCCCGGCTGAGCCAGAAACTGCGCGCCAGCGAGGCCTTCCTCGACCGCACCGGCCGTCTTGCCGGGGTGGGTGGATGGCAGGTCGATCTGGACACCGACGAAGTGCAGTGGACCGACGAGACCTGCCGCATCCATGAAGTGCCGGCCGGTTACCGACCCACCTTGCAGGAGGCGCTGGCGTTCTACCCGCCGAAGGCGCGCGAGGCGATTTCCGCGGCGATGGCCAAGGGCACCGCCGATCGCACGGGCTGGGACCTGGAATCGCCGCTGGTGACCGCGACCGGCCGCAAGATCTGGGTACGCACGATCGGCAGCATCGTGTTCGACGACGATGGCCGGCCGGTGCGCCTGGTCGGCGCCATCCAGGACGTGAGCATCCGCCGGCGCGTGGTCACCGCGCTGGAAGCCAGCGACCGCCGTTTCCGGAAGCTGTTCGAGTACAGCCTGGGGCTGATCTGCACCCACGATTACGAGGGCGTGCTGCTGTCGGTGAATCCTGCCGCGGCGCGTTCGCTGGGCTACTCGGTCGGCGAACTGCTGGGGCGCCCGCTGACCGACTTCATGCGGCCGGAGCGCCACGCGGCATTTCGTGCCTACCTGTTGCGGATGTTCCGCAGCGATCGCGACGAAGGCGTGCTGGAACTGGTGGCGAAGGACGGCACGCTGCGCGTCTGGCAATACCAGAACATGCTGGACGACGAGGACGAGGACCCCTACGTGCTGGGCCACGCGCAGGACATCACCGAAAAGCACCAGCAGGCGTTGAACCTGCACGAGATGTCGGTGCGCGACCCGCTGACCGGCTGCTACAACCGCCGTTTCCTCGATGATGTCGCCCGGCGAAGCGCGCACGGCCGCTGGGGTTGCGTGGTCATCGATCTGGATCACTTCAAGCAGGTCAACGACACCTATGGCCACCAGCGCGGCGACGAGGTGCTGGTGGCCATGGCGCACTTCCTGTCACGCCACGTCCGGCCCGGCGATGCGGTGATCAGGCTGGGTGGCGACGAATTCATGGTGCTGCTGGAAGACGCTGCCGACGGCGTGGTCGAAAGCGTGGTGTCGCGCATCGAGCAGGATCGCGCCGATGCGCCGATCGCGTTTACCCTCGGCTGGTCCCTCTTCGGCCAGGAAACCACGCTGGAGCAGGGCATGGCCGAAGCCGACCACCAGCTGTACCGCAAGCGCGAGACGCGGGGAAAGGCGGGGCGGAACTGATCGCTGTTCGGCAAGCGCATCCGCCCCGCAACGCGAACTAGCCCGCCGTGGCGTTGTAGAACTGACGGGCGCGCTCACGTTCGGCGGCGGTGGGCGTGTACTCGGTCCATGGATCGGCGGCATTCATCTTGTAGCGGATGACGCCCTTGTCGATATCGATGTCGTAGAACGGGAACGCACCGCGCAGGTTGAACATCGTCGCCGGCGCGAAGAACAGGATGTCCATGGCCAGGCGGCCACCGTGGAAGCGCAGCGGCAGGATGCCGTAGAACGGATCGCTGCCCGGCGCGACGGCCTTGAATTCATAGTTGCCGAAGCTGGTGTCCTTGAGCTTCAGCGTCGAGGGCACCTCCGGCACGGTGTGCTTCAGCGAAAGTCGCGTCTGCTCGTGGTTCGAGCTGATGGTCGTCATGGTGGTGCAGGCAGCCAGCGCCGCCGTCAGGCACAGTGTGCCCGCAGTCCTTGCTATCGTGTTCATGGATTCCCCTGTGGATGCGTTCCGTTGAGTCGGCACGCCCGTGCAGTCTAGCCGCCCGGATCGCGGGGACTCCATGCCGAAGGAACAGCGCCGCCGGCGGTGGTCTTCCGGCCGATGGCCCGGATCTATACTGCGAGGCGACTGCCGGCCACGCGGGCGGCCGAATCCGGAGAATCGCCATGGCTTCCTTCCCGTTGTCGCGCCTGTCGTGCCTTGCCCTGCTTGCGTTCTCCGCGATGGCCGCCCAGGCGGCGCAACCACCGGACGATGTCAGCGTGCATTACCGCGACCCTGCGCACTTCACCGAGGCGAAGCGCAGTTTCGGAGTGAACGCGAACAATGCCGACGCCTACCTGAAGCCGCTCAAGGCTTACATCGCGCAGCGTGCGGCCCGCATCCTGGCGCCCGGCCAGCGGCTCGACGTCGAGGTGACTGACGTCGATCTTGCCGGAGAGTACGAGCCCTGGCGGGGACCGAACTTCAACAACGTGCGCATCGTCAAGGACATCTACCCGCCGCGCATCGATCTGGATTTCACCCTGTACGGCGCCGACGGCAAGCCGCTGCGCAGCGGCAGTCGCAGCCTGCGTGACCTGGCCTTCATGGCCCGCGCGAGCGTCGTCGACCAGGACAGCTTGCGCTACGAGAAGGCGCTGATCGACCGCTGGCTGCGCAAGGGCGCGGCGGGGCTCTGATTCCGGGCTGGTGATAAAGTGCCGGGGATCTCGACAGCCAGCGGAGCAAGCAGCGCGATGAACCATCCGACCTCCCATCCGATCGGCACCCCGGGCGTGCGCTGGGGCGACGCCGAGGTCGCGCAGTGGCGTGAGAGCCAGGCGGTGAGGCGGGGCTATCAGGCCGAAGTCGTCAGCGTGATCGACAGGCTGCGCCCGCGTTTCGACGTGGCGGAATACGGCCGCCTGGAGTACCCGCCGGCCAGCTATCCGCTGTTCGTCCTGCGCAATCGCGACTGGAACGATGCGCTGCCCATCATGCTGGTGACCGGCGGCGTGCATGGCTACGAAACCAGCGGCGTGCACGGCGCCCTGCTTTTCCTCGACCGCCACGCGGCGCAGTACGCCGGGCGGGCCAACCTGGTGGTGGCGCCCTGCGTGAGCCCGTGGGCGTACGAGCGCATCCACCGCTGGAATCCCGACGCGCTGGACCCGAACCGCTCGTTCCGCGAGAACAGCCCGGCGCCCGAATCGGCGGCGCTGATGCGCATGGTGGCGCCGTTGCGCGATCGCGTGCTGATGCACATCGACCTGCACGAAACCACCGACAGCGACGAGTCCGAGTTCCGCCCCGCGCTGGCCGCGCGCGACGGCTTGCCGCACGAGCCGGGCGAAATCCCCGACGGCTTCTACCTGGTCGACGATACGGCGCATCCGCAGCCGGCGTTCCAGCGTTCGATCATCGAGGCGGTGGCGAAGGTCACGCATATCGCGCCGGCCGACGAACACGGCGAGATCATCGGTTCGCCGGTGGTCGCCGAAGGCGTCATCCAGTACGCGCTGCGCGAGCTGGGGCTGTGCGCGGGCATTACCGGGGCGACCTACAAGACCACCACCGAGGTCTATCCGGACAGTCCCCGGGCTACGCCGGAACAATGCAACGCCGCGCAGGCGGCGGCGGTTTGCGCCGCGATCGATTTCGCCCTGGCGCACCCGGGCTGAAAGCGCCGCGCCGGCCGGTGATCGGCGCCTGGTCGCGCCTCAGAGCCTGTGAAGAAAACCACGGTCCTGTGGTTTTCTTCTATC
>NZ_AJXT01000045.1 GCF_000264295.1 Rhodanobacter spathiphylli B39
ATTGATCAGACCATCCTTAGGGATGTGATTCAGCACCGTTCAAGGAGCGCGATATGAGTATCCTTCTTAGCATATGTGTAACTACTTACAACAGGATCGATCTAGTCAGCAGGTTGATCGCTTCTATCTCGCTGGAATTGAGCGAGCTTGTGGAAGTTGTAGTTGTGGACGACGGATCCACGGACGGTACTGTTGCCCATATTGAGGCGCTAGATCAAACGTCGACTCTCAACATTAAATGTCATTGGCAGGAGAACCGTGGCAGGGCATCTGCTCTCAAAAAATCAATCCAACTCGCGGTGGGAAAATTTGTATTGATAATGGATTCGGATGACTACTTCATTGATGGCGGGCTAGAAACCATTGTCTCGCGACTTAATCAAATAACGGATGCAGGTATTGGAGGGTGCGTATTTCTGGTTGAGGGCGCGGACAGAAAAATTATAGGAACTGAGTTCCCTCGCCACGGGATGAGAAGTAATTTGATGGAGATATATGCTGACTACGGTGTGTCGGGCGATAAAAAGGAGGTCGTACTGAGAGACCTTCTTATCAGTAATATGTACGACTATGATTCTAAAATTCGGCGCGTCCCGACCTCGTTGCTGTGGGTGAGAATATCTAACGTCTGCGACCTCCTTTTCTTTAATGAAGCCGTTGCAATAAAAGAGTACCTCGACGGAGGTCTTACAAAAAACATTTCCGCGATTAAAAAGGAGAATGCCTCGCCTATGTACGATTTATATCGAGAGAGATTGTTGTGCTCGCGCTATAGATCTTTGCGGTATCGGATTAGATCCGCCGCGCTACTGGACCATTACGCGATCATCTCTGGCCAGAGGCTCCGCAGCTTGCCTCCCCATCCGCTTGTCGTTGCCCTTTATCCGGGAGTTCGACTGCTCAGTCTATTTTTACGGCCGCCAAAGAGCGCGCGGGTAAGGTAGGCAGATGTTTCATATTGCGTTCGTTTCTATTGCGCTAGCGGGCGTGTTCTACTTCTTGCGCCGGCCTTTAGGTGCGTTTCCCCTAGGCTACTTTTCGTCGTTGATATGGTTCGTACCAGCGTTTTTTCCGACATATCCAATAGATGACGAGGCATATTTCTATTATCTTGCGTGCCTCATCGCAATAGTGGCCGGCGACGTTCTATTCGGATGGCGGAGAAAGAACAAAAGTGTCTCGCAGACCGGAAGAAAGGACGTCGCATCATGGAGCGCCATTCTTGCGACCTTCGTCGTCTTGGGAGCGCTATATCTCCCGAGCGTTTCCATTACATCTCTTGCCCTGGGTAAAGCAAATGATCAGGCGGGTGGAGTGGTCTATTACTCATTTGCCACCTCTCTCAGCTTTTTGGCCGTCGCGGGCTTATACTTTCGCAAGCGCTGGGCGCTGGCTGTCGCGGCGATGTGCTACGCCGAAATTCTACTCTCGGGGGACAGAACGCAGATCGTGCTGACGGCTATCGCTAGCGCGATATTTCTGAGTTCAGGAAAATGTATATCGCCGCTGTCGCTTGTTAGGCGTCTTAGGTTCGCCTGGCTAGCGGCGTTCATTTTGTTAGCAATTGTTGGCATCTATGGAAAGACAATTTACGGAGCATTCTTCGATTCGCTAAATGGGGCAACATTCTCCTCCGCCATTGAACATCGGTATTCGTCGTCTGAATCTTTTGCCGACAAGTTTGAACCCTATCATACGCAGATGATAATGCAGCTCGCCGTGTCGCGCGGAGACCGAATTTCCCCAGATTATTTATTATCGGTGCCTCTCCAGTTCCTTCCTTGGTCAGGAAGTCTCGGAGGAGACGTACATGCCCAGTCCGAAATGCTGAAGAAGATGTATTTTTCTGGCTGGTCCGACTCGTCGGGCGTGGCCAGCAATTTTCTCGCGGAGGGGTATCTTGTTGGCGGCACAGCGGGCGTGACGTTCTTTATATTTCTCTACGTATTTGGCCTAGCCATTTTCTCAAAAATGCTTAGCTTAACAACGGCACTAATACCTCGAATTGGGTCTTCCTTAGGTGCCGCGTTCTGGGCCTTCTATATTCATCGATGTTCCTTGTTGCAGATGATCGGGCATGAAAAGAGGGTCGTCTATTTCTCACTATTTTTAGTTATCGTATGCGCGATGTTCTTAATAATGAGACGGAGTTTCGGTGGTGCTGGTAGTCGGAGCGATGATGGAAGAGACGGTTAGTGCCAGTGGGTTTGATAATGAATTTGGAGCGGATGGCGTCTCCCTAATAGTGTTGCCAACTGCGATGGCTGGTGGCAGCGAGTCTGTTGCTTTTGGCTTGGCGCACACTCTGGCTGCGACGGGTCAGGATGTAATCGTGTTTGTCATGGCGTGCGGTATGCAGACCTCATTGTCTCAGTTTGCGAAGCTTTCGAATGTTCGCTTGATTGTGCAACGCTATCGTTCAGAGAAGCTCTCCTCACTGCTTTCGGCGGTTCGTATTTCAGCTATATCACGTAGATATCGCTTGCGCCTCGTGTACTCCACCCACCTTCATGTAAACGCAATGCTGGGATTACTCAGGCATCTTGGGGCAATGAAGTGTGATCGACTCGCAGCCCGTGAATCAACGATTATTTCTAGACGATTTAAGGGGTTTAAAGGCTCGTTGATGAGACTCTTATACCGGTTTGGTTATGGTCGGCAGGATCTTCTGATTGCGCAGACCGAAGAGATGAAGGAGGCCCTGCCTACGTTCGTAAGGAGGTCACTTGGCAATCGAATCGCGGTTATAAAAAACCCGTTTGTTCCTCGGGATTTATCGAAACATACAAAACATGCCTGTATTTGTAGCCAGCGCCGTATTGTTGCTTGTGGCAGGCTGGTTGAAATCAAGGGCTATGATCGGCTGTTGCGGGCGTTCAAAATCCACGAAAGCAGTTTTCCAGAATACAGCCTATTTATTATTGGGGACGGACCAGAACGAGATCGCCTCCAAGAGCTCTGCAGTGACCTTGGCATTGAGCAGAAGGTGACATTCCACGGACACTCCAAGTCTCCATTACACGAGATGAGTGGTGCTTCGATGGGGGTCGTCAGCTCTCGTAGCGAGGGTTTCCCTAACGTGATTCTCGAAATGATGTACGCAGGAGTAGCTGACATTGTCAGCACTCCATGTACGGAATCTATTTCTAAGATAGAGGGCGTCCATGTTGCAGAAGACCTTAGCGTCGAGGCACTGGCAGAACAGATGCGGATATGCGCTAAAAAACCCTCGAATAATTCTTTGATCTACGCGTCTTACCTACGAGAGGAGCATTCTATGGAAGTATTTGCATCGCAAGTGGTGGGTCATCGAGTATCCATGCCTTCAGATTTTCAGCTTCCGAGCCTTGACTAGCATGAAAGGTGATTTCCAATCTGGGGACACCATTTTGATTATTGCAAGCTTTTCCGATTCTATTGTTCGTTTTAGAGGAGAGCTGATTGCGGAAATGATTAATCGAGGCGTAAGCGTGCACGTTGCAGCGCCGGGCCTAAAGACTGGCGAAAACCGTAGAGAATTGGAGGGCCTAGGCGCTTTTGTTCACGATTTTCGGCTGGACAGGACTGGGTTGAACCCGTTTAAGGACACGGTGTCTTTTTTTTCGCTTTTTGTGCTTATGCGTAGTCTTCGGCCAAGGGCGGTTATGAGTTATACGGCGAAGCCCGTAATTTATGGCTCGATTGCTGCGTGGTTGGCTCGGGTCCCTAGGCGCTTCGCGTTGATCACAGGACTAGGCTATGCGTTTGGGGATGATCGAAGCACGACCGCGATTTCAACAGTCATTCGTCTAATGTATAGATATGCGCTCGCAAAGGTTAGTCGTGTCTTTTTCCAGAATAAGGACGATGCCACTCTTTTTGCCCAATTAGGCATACTATCTAGCAGGCTGCCCGTGACCATCGTTAATGGCTCCGGCGTGGATCTTACGACATTTACACCACATCCGATTAGGAGCGGCCCTCTTAGATTTTTGATGATTGCTCGACTTCTAGGCGATAAGGGGACTCGCGAATTTGCCGCGGCGGCCCGTGTGGTTCGGCGCCAATTTCCTTTGACGGAGTTTGCACTCGTGGGCTGGATAGACAGAAACCCCGATTCGATAGCTCAGGAAGAGTTGAACGAATGGGTTTCTAACGGTGATGTAGAGTTTGTGGGGCGCTTGGAGGATGTTCGTCCAGCAATAGCAGCTTGCAGCGTATATGTGCTGCCGTCCTATCGTGAGGGCACTCCGCGCTCAGTGTTGGAAGCAATGGCGATGGGGCGGGCTATTATTACCTGTGATGCGCCTGGATGTCGCGAGACAGTGGTAGATGGTTATAATGGATTTCTTGTGCCAGTCAAATCTGTAGATCAATTGGTAATCGCAATGTCGAGGTTCATTAGTGAGCCTGGATTAGTATTGTCTATGGGTGCGCGTTCCCGATTGCTTGCTGAGGAAAAGTACGATGTTAAAATGGTTAACTCCATAATGTTGCAAGGAATGGGTATTGATTTGGAGCCGGTTAATCTTGTGGAATGCCATGAATAGATCTGATGTTACATTTGGGTCGATTGTTGCCTTCGTACGTAGTATCTATGGAGAGGGCTCTGTCACGTTGCACCGCCCCGTGTTCTCGGGCAACGAGAAGCAGTACCTGATCGACTGCATCGACTCCAACTTCGTGTCGTCGGTGGGCGCTCGCGTCACCGAGTTCGAGCAGCAGATCGCCGCATTCACGGGCGCGAAGTACGCGATCGCCACCGTCAACGGTACCGCGGCGTTGCATGCGGCGCTGCAGCTGGCCGGCGTGTTGCCCGGCGACGAGGTGATATCCCAGGCGCTCACGTTCATCGCGACCTGCAATGCGCTCAGCTACACCGGCGCACATGCCGTGTTCGTGGATGTGGATCGCGACACCATGGGCATGAGTGCCGACGCGCTGCGACGCTTTCTCACGGACAAGGTGGAGCGGCGCGACGGCGAGGCCTTCAACAAGGCGACGGGGCGGCGCATTGCGGCATGTGCACCAATGCACACGTTCGGTTTGCCCTGCCGCATCGAGGAGATCGTTGCGCTCTGCGACGAGTACGGCATTCCGGTGATTGAGGACGCCGCCGAGTCGCTGGGTAGCTATGTGGGCGGCCGGCATACCGGCACCTTCGGCAAGCTGGCCACGTTGAGCTTCAACGGCAACAAGGTGATCACCACCGGTGGTGGCGGCATGATCATCACCGATGACGAGGAACTGGCGATCAAGGCCAAGCACCTCACCACCACGGCGAAGATTCCGCACCCGTATGAGTTCGTGCATGACATGACCGGTTACAACTACCGGATGCCGAACCTCAACGCGGCCCTGGGTTGCGCGCAGATGGAAGAGCTGCCGAAGTTCCTGGCGATCAAGGCGGACGTAGCCCGTCGCTATGAGGAATTCTGCGCTGCGCAGGGGATCGCGTTGGCACAGGCTCGCGAAGGCACGGTGGCCAATTACTGGCTCAATGCGATCGTGCTGGATTCGCTGGAGCAGCGGGATGCCTTCCTCGAATACACCAACAGCCGCGGCGTGATGACTCGTCCGGTCTGGCGTTTGATGACGCGACTGGAGATGTACAAGGATTGCCAGCACGACGGTCTGGAAAACTCGCGCTGGCTGGAGGATCGCGTGGTCAATCTGCCTTCCAGCGTGCCGGACGGGGCAATGGCGGGAGATCAAGGGGCGGGATGAGGGGCTTGGCATCACGTGGCGAACTGGCGGCATTCGGTTTCGTCGGAGCTGAGCCAGCGCATCGAGCTGTGCCCCCATGCGGAGCGTCAATGCATGCGCCCTGGCTGAACGCGGGGGCGCTTGCATGGCGGGATCTGTCAGAAACCATGGTAGTATTTCTGACATGACTTCCTTGCCCGACATCATCCAGGCCCATGCCGCCGGCCTGCCCGAAGGGGCTGTGCTGACGGCGAAGGCATTGCTGCATCTCGGAAATCGTGCCGCGGTGGATCAGGCGTTGGGACGGCTGACGCGTGCCGGGTCGCTGTTGCGGGTCGGGCGCGGCGCGTACGTGGCTCCGGTATCGGGCCGGTTTGGTTCGCACCCGCCAGAGCCAATCAAGGTGGTGGAGGATTGGGCGCGCCAGTTTGGCGAGACCGTGCTGCCGCATGGCGGCTTGTCCGCCAACCGGCTGGGGCTGACCACGCAGGTGCCGGTGCAGTCGATCTTTCTTACCAGCGGGCGCAGTCGCCAATTGAAGGTGGGCAAGCTGAAGGTGGAGTTGCGCCATGCGCCACCGCGCACGCTTGCGCTGGGGCGATCGCGTGCCGGCGAGATCGTGCGTGCGCTGGAATGGCTGGGCCGCGAACATGCCGGCGAAGCCGTCGTACGCATGGCGGGCACTCTCAGCGCTGCCGAAAAGCAGGAACTGCTGGGCGCCCGGCCATTGATGCCGGGTTGGTTGTCGGATCAGGTGAGCCGGGCAGTTGGGCGTGGCTGAATCGTATTTTGACCTCGACAACGAGAATCGGCGGCAGTTGCTGCTGACTGCGGCGGGCCAATTAGGCCGCGATCCCGCGCTGCTGGAAAAAGATATCTGGGTGGTCTGGTTGTTGCGCTGGCTGTATGCCAGCCCCTGGCGCGAGCACCTCGTGTTCAAGGGCGGCACCTCACTGTCCAAGGTGTTCGGCTTGATCGATCGCTTTTCCGAAGACATCGACCTGACCTACGACATCCGTGAGCTGTTGCCTGACCTGGCCGACCAGGGGGCTGATCCGTTGCCGGTCAGTCGCGCTCAGGCGGATCGCTGGAGCCGGCAGGCGCGCGATGCATTGGCGCAATGGGTGGAGCAGCAGGTGCAGCCCGCGCTGGCTGAGGCGACACAAGCCGTCGGGGCCGGCGTACGCTGCGCGGCCGATGTGTTGTTCGTGACCTACCCGGCGACGTTTGCGCATGACGGCTTGTATATGAGCCCCGAGATCAAGCTGGAGTTTGGTGGACGCGCGACTGGCGCACCCACACAACTGGCAGCCGTCATCTGCGACGCCGCTGCGGTGCCGGCGCTGGCACCGCTCTTGCCGCATGCGCCGCAGGTGCAGGTGATGCAGGCCGCACGTACTTTCTGGGAGAAGGCGACCGCAGCCCACGTCTATTGCCTGCAGCAGGTGTTGCCCGCGGAGCGCTTTGCGCGGCACTGGTTCGACCTGGCCTGCATGGAACGTGCGGGCATCGTAGCGTCGGCATTGGCTGACACCCATCTGGCGGTCACCGTGGCCGCGCACAAGCAGATGTTCTTTCGTGCGAAGGCCGACGATACGTCGGTCATTGATTATCATCAGGCGGTCACCGGCCACCTGCAGCTGGTGCCCGATGCTGCTGCGGCGGCGCGTCTGCACATGGACTACGATGCCATGCGCTCTGGTGGCTTCCTGGGCAGCTGGCAGCCGTCATTCGATGAGGTGCTGGCGATCTGCGCGCGCATCGAGGAGCAGGCCAATGCGGTGCCATGAGCCCTGCCACAGGCACCACGAATCCGGTATACGACACGACGGCATGGCCCCGTGCCTGTTGCCCGAGACCCTTTTTCCAAACCAGCTGATGCCATGAATATTCTTGAACTCGTCGGTCGCAAGCGGCCATTGTTTGATACGGACGTGCAGGCGCACGAAGCGGAGCTTTCTTCCAAGGTGGCGTCCAGTCGCTTTCTTGTGATCGGCGGAGCCGGTTCGATCGGCCAGGCGGTGACACGCGAGATCTTCAAACGGCATCCGAAAGTGCTGCACGTGGTGGATATCAGCGAGAACAACATGGTCGAACTGGTGCGCGATATCCGCAGCACGCTCGGCTATATCGACGGCGATTTCCGCACCTTCGCGATCGACTGCGGCAGCCGCGAATTCGAGGCGCTGATGAACGCCGGCGACGGCTACGACTACGTGCTCAACCTGTCGGCGCTGAAGCATGTGCGCAGCGAGAAGGACCCCTTCACCCTGATGCGGCTGATCGAGGTGAATGTGCTCAACACCATCAAGACGATCGAGCTGGCGAAGGCCGGTGGGGCAAAGAAGTACTTCTGCGTCTCCACCGACAAGGCGGCCAACCCGGTCAACATGATGGGCGCCAGCAAGCGGATCATGGAAATGTTCCTGATGCGTGCCAGCGAGCAGCTGCCGATTTCGACGGCGCGCTTCGCCAACGTGGCGTTCTCCGATGGCTCGCTGCTGCACGGCTTCAACCAGCGCTTTGCCAAGCGCCAGCCGATCTCCGCGCCGAACGATGTGCGCCGCTACTTCGTCACCCCGCAGGAATCCGGCGAGCTGTGCCTGATGTCATGCCTGCTGGGCGACAACCGCGACATCTTCTTCCCGAAGTTGAGCGAGGCGCTGGACCTCACCCGCTTCTCGGATATCGCCGTGCGTTACCTGGCTGCACTGGGCTTCGAAGCCCACGAATGCGCCAGCGAGGACGAGGCCCGTGATCGCGCCGCCGAATTGATCGCACAGAAGGAATGGCCGTGCTATTTCTTCCCCAGCGACACCACTGGCGAGAAGGATTTCGAGGAGTTTTTCACCGATCGCGAGGTGCTCGACATGCAACGCTTCGAGAACCTGGGCGTGATCAAGAATGCGGCGAACTACGATCAGGCGCAGCTTGACCATTTCCTCGCCACGCTGGATGCGATCCGCCAGCAGCCGAGCTGGGACAAGGCGCCGATCGTCGACCTGTTCAACCACATGATTCCGGATTTTGCCCACAAGGAAACCGGCAAATATCTCGACGGCAGGATGTAAGCCATGCAGCGACTGTTCGATATTCTGTTGTCGGGGCTGGCCCTGCTTGTGCTTTCGCCCTTGCTGGTTCCGATCGCCATTGCCCTGCGTTTCAGCGGCGAAGGCGAGATTTTCTACGTGCAGCAGCGGATCGGTCGTGGCGGCAAGCCGTTCGGCCTGTACAAGTTTGCCACCATGCTGAAGAACAGCCCGAACCTGGGCACTGGTACCGTCACGGTGAAGAACGACCCGCGGGTGCTGCCGCTGGGCGGTTTCCTGCGCAAGACCAAGATCAACGAATTGCCGCAGCTGCTCAACATCCTGCTCGGCGACATGAGTCTGGTCGGGCCGCGGCCGCAGACCCAGCGTTGCTTCGACGCTTTTCCGACCACGTCGCAGGTTCAGATCATCAAGGTGCGTCCGGGATTGTCCGGCATCGGCTCGATCGTGTTCCGCGACGAAGAGGAATTGATGCACGCCAGCGCGGAGCCGGAGAAGTTCTACGACGACGTGATCATGCCGTACAAGGGTGCATTGGAAGAGTGGTACGTGGCGAACCAGGGTTTGCGCACCTACGTGATGTGCATCGTGATCACCGCGTGGGTAGTCCTGTTCCCGAAGTCGTCCATCGTGAAGAAGGTTTTCCCGGGCTTGCCGGTTGAGCCCGCAGCCTTGTCGGGCGTGGTGTGAGGCTCGATGGAACGCCGTGATCTCTATCAGCAGGTTGCCCGGTTGCATGTGGACAACATCAACAAAGGTTTCCTGGCGACGTTGGGTACGGGCTTTGTCGCACTGATGTATCAGGCGATCGACGAGGCGCCGGCCAGCGTGTTGCTGGTCGAAGAGCGCGACGATCGCGTCGTCGGCTTTGTGGCGGGTGGTTGCGGCATGGGCGCCATCTACAAGCGCATGTTGCGTTCGCCATTCCGCCTCGGAGTCGCCCTGCTGCCCTCACTGGTGCGGCCGGGACGCATCCTGCGGATTCTCGAAATCCTGCGCTACAGCCGCGGTCACAGCCTGCCGCCGAACCTGCCGGAGGCCGAATTGCTGAGTATCGCGGTCGACCCATCCTGCCGTGGGCAGCAGGTTGCCGAGCGGCTGTATCGTCGACTGGAAGAGCATTTTCGGAAAACCGGCATTCTTTCCTACAGGATCATTGTGGGAGAGGCACTGGCGCCCGCGCACAAGTTCTATCGGCGGATGGGGGCTGTACCGACCGATCAGGTGGCGGTTCACCAGGGAGAACTGTCAACCGTGTACGTGCAAACGTTGGCTCAGGTCCAGCCACACAGTCCATAGGCGAACAAGCCCAGGTATTCGTGTAGATAGGTGTGACTGCGCAACAGGGCAGAACGGTGAGGCAACCAGGCATTGCCCTCGATGGTGGGTTTCACTTGGGGCATGGTCGGCGCAGGGGTGGCGTCGATATCCTGTTCGCGAAGTACCGCAAGCGCGCGAGGCATGTGATAGGGCGAGGTCACCAGGAGAACGCGGCCAAGCTTTTCCTGTTTGAGGATGCGTGAGGAGTACAGCGCGTTTTGGTAGGTGCTGTCGGCCTGGCTCTCGACCCTCAACGCCGCCTTCGGCAGCCCTTTTGTTTCGAGTATCCGGGCCATCTTGATCGCGCCACCCTTGTTGGCCGACAGCACCATGATCGGTGCGCGTCCTGCGCGGTAGAGCTGATAGGCAAAGCCCAGGCGATTGCGGCTGATCCTGTTCGGGTCAGCCGTCCAATCGGTTTTCGGATCGGGCATGCCATCGCCGCCGAAGACCACGATGGCATCGACGACAGGGTAGGTGCTTGCTGGCGAATAGGGATATGGCGACTCGAGATTGTCGCGCATCAGGCCAACGAAGGCCGGAGTGGAGCAGAGATAGAGCCAGGCAGCGGCAATCAACAGGAATGGCCAGCCGGTTCGATAGCGCCGCAAAACCAGCAAAGCCAGCCCGATCCCCGCGACAAGACACGACTGCCAGATCGGCGAGTTCAAACGGTCCAGCAAGTGATCCACGACTAAGAGGGGTCAATCCGCCTCGGCGACGGAATCCCTGTTGACACGCTGGCGCGCGGCTGGCCGGACGACGTGGTCGTCATTGGCGGCGAGCGGTTTGGCCATGTGCATGCCTTTCCCGGCTTGCTGGCGAACCCAGATCCGCGTGACCGTGACTGTATAGACCATGGAGAAGATGCAGAACGCCGCGAGGTTGGTGCCCGAACCCAGACCCAGCGAACTGGTCACGCTGCCAAGAAACGCCATCGACGCCGCCAGTGCGACCAACGCTACCAGGCTGGCGCGCGGACCCAGGCCCATGCCCATCAGGATGTGATGGATGTGGCCGCGATCGGGCTTGAACGGCGACTTGCCCTGACGCAGGCGGCGGTACATCACGGCCAGGGTGTCCAGCACGGGCAGGGCCACGCACCACAGCACGTCGACGGGCGACAGCTGGCTGCCCGGTTCCTGGCTCAGGCGGATCAGGGTCCAGGCCAGCAGGTAGCCGAGCACCATGCTGCCGGCGTCGCCCATGAAGATCTTGCGACCCATCAGGCCGAGGTTGGCGAAGAGGTAAGGGATGGCGGCGATGGCCAGCAGGGTGATCAGGGCCAGCGATCCGCGCAGCGCGTGGGGGCCGGCGAACAGCACGATCGCGGCGATGCTGACCAGGGCCAAGCTGCCAGCCAGGCCGTCGATGCCGTCCATCATGTTGAAAGCATTGAGCAGGCCGATCACGGCCACCACGGTGAGCGGAACGCCGACCCAGCCCAGCGTGAGCTCGTAACCGAAGATGTGTCCCAGCGATTGGATGTAGACGCCGGTGCTGGCGATAACGGTGAGGATCAGTATGGTCTGCACCAGCAGGCGGGTGCGCACGCTGAGGTCGGAGCGGTCGTCCAGCGCCCCCAGCAGTACCAGCACGCATGACGTACCCAGCAGCACCTGGCCGAAGAGCTGGAACCGGCCCCAGATGCAGGCGCCTGCCAGCACGCCGATGAAGATGGCCAGGCCGCCGACCAGCGGCACGCTGCCGACGTGGTGCTTGCGCTCGTTGGGGTGGTCCACCAGTCCAAGCGCCCCCGCGAACCGCCGCAGGGCGATGATCGCGACGAGCGAAGTGATGGCCGTTGCCACGCAAGCAAGAATCATCCGTGTGTCCTGCATGAGTTATGAGTCTCCAGTATCCCTGTGGACTATTTCAAAACAGCACGATCCGGATGGACGGAGAGTGTCGCCTTTTTATGAGTCCTCTACCTTGCCGGCAGTGGACGTTTTGGTTAAGGCCAGTTCTTTGCGGGCACCAACCGGGCAACGTCGAGGCCTGGACCAGGCTGTCCGGAACTCTGTCGCCGCTCCGCCAACCTTGCTCGGGCCTACCGCAACCCGGCCCCCTGGTGTCAGAAAGAGCCGTACTGATCCGTGACGAGGATCAAGGGTTTTGGATCTTATCAGGTATGGATGGGCTTGATCAGGGCCGGGAACGAGGGCATTCAGTCTGGGGTGGTGTAGGTGAACAAGGCGTGCGGGTCGATTCTGGACCGGTGATTGGGTGCCCGTGCGTCGTTTCGTTGCAAGTTTTGCGGGGGTGAGCGTGTTTGCGCGGTGCTGCTTGCCCTTCTCGTCATGGAGGGGGCGTTGTTCGATCGCAGGAAGGTTCGGGGGTGAGGTGCAGAGTCAAAAGCGACCCCCTCCCCAGCCTCCCCCTGCTGCGCAGGGGGAGGAGCCAAGCCGAAACCAGCGCTTTGCTCCCTCCCCTGCGAAGCAGGGGAGGGCTGGGCGACCGCAGGGAGTGCTTTAGCTGGGGGTCGCTCTTCGCCCCGGCTCTACGCCCCCGCAATCAACGCCGAAATCTCCGCCGTGCGTGCCTGCATCAGCGCCGTATCTCCTCGCGACTCCACGTTGAGCCGCAGCAGCGGTTCGGTGTTGGAGCTGCGCAGGTTGAAGCGCCATGAGCCGAAGTCGGCGCTGATGCCGTCGGTGTGGTCGAGGACGGGCGATCGGCTGGCGTAATGGCTCATCACCCGTTCGGTGGCGGCGCGTGCGTCGGCGACCTTGAAGTTGATCTCGCCGCTGCAGGGGAAGGCGCGCATGCGGTCTTCCACCAGTTCGGCCAGTGACAGCCCGCGGCTGCCGACCAGTTCGGCGATCAGCAGCCAGGGGATCATGCCGGAGTCGCAGTAGGCGAAGTCGCGGAAGTAGTGGTGGGCGCTCATCTCGCCGCCGTAGATGGCGTTCTCGGCGCGCATGCGTTCCTTGATGAAGGCGTGGCCGGTCTTGCTGAGCACGGGGACGCCGCCGGCCTGCTGCACCATCTCGATGGTGTTCCAGGTAAGTCGCGGGTCGTGGATGATCTTGCCGCCGGGGTGGCGCGCCAGCAGCGCCGTGGCCAGCAGGCCGACCAGGTAGTAGCCCTCGATGAAGCGGCCGTCGGCGTCGAAGAAGAAGCAGCGGTCGAAGTCGCCATCCCAGGCCACGCCAAAGTCGGCGCCGTGGGCGCGCACCGCGTCGGCGGTGGCGGCGCGGCATTCGGGCAGCAGCGGGTTGGGGATGCCGTTGGGGAAATGGCCGTCCGCCTCGTGCTGGATGCGGATGAACTCGAATGACAGTTGCGGCGCGAGCTGGTCCACGATCAGGCCGGCGCCGCCGTTGCCGGCGTTGACCACGATCTTCAGCGGCTTCAGGCGATCGCGCTGGACGTAGCCGAGCAGGTGTTCGATGTAGGCGGACTTGTCGGTCATCGTCCGCGGCGTGGCGGTGCCGGCGGGGATGGCTGCCTGGTGGCTGGCGGCGAAGTCGCGGATCGCGAACAGGCCGCTGTCGCCGCTGATCGGCCGCGAGCCTTCGCGCACCAGCTTCATGCCGTTGTAGTCCATCGGATTGTGGCTGGCGGTGACCATCACGCCGCCGGCGGCGCCCAGGTGCATGGTCTGGAAGTAGACCTCCTCGGTGCCGCCCATGCCGATGTCGAGCACCTCGCGCCCGGCCACGTGGAAACCGTCGGCCAGCGCCGCCTGCAACGCCGGGCTGCTGAGGCGCACGTCGCGACCCAGCACCACGGGGCCCGGGCCCAGTTGGGCGGCCATGCCCAGGCCAATGCGGCGCGCCAGCTCTTCGTCCAGCTCGTCAGGCACGCGGCCGCGGATGTCGTAGGCCTTGAAGCAGGGGAGTGAGGTCACAAGCGGCTCGCTGAGGATGCTCAAACGCGCATTGTATCCATGGCGGTGCCTGTTCCCGGCATCGAGGAAGAAGCGCGGGTCGGGTCGACATCGGTCATGGCGGCCCGCCTGCCGCGATGCTGGGCCGCCGGCTCCGAACACGCGCGAGACGCGGCCGCAGGCGTGGATGCCGGCGTCGTCATCCAGGAGGAAGAACGTGCGGAGCACGGCAGCCATGCGCTGTCGCAGCCCCGAAGCACCGGCCGGCCGCTCAGGCGGGGCCTGGCCATTTCGTTTGCGTCGATTCCAGGGACCCGTGCGTCGAGGTGGGCACCCGTCCCCGCAAGCGTGCTCCCCCTGCAAGGCGTGGCAGCAACGGGCATATGTCCCGGTCAAACCGTCATAACCCGACAGCGGCGTTGCCATTAGTATTGCCGGGGAGATCACCGGAAACGACATGACGGACATCGAGACGCTCGCCCCGGCTTCGCATCTGAAGCGTCTGGAGGCGGAAAGCATTCACATCCTGCGCGAGGTGGCGGCGGAATTCGGCAATCCGGTGCTGTTGTATTCCATCGGCAAGGATTCTTCCGTGCTGCTGCATCTGCTGCAGAAGGCGTTCTACCCGGCCCCACCGCCGATCCCGCTGTTGCATGTGGATACCACCTGGAAATTCCGCGAGATGATCGCCTTCCGCGACCGCCGGGCGGTGGAGACCGGTTGCCGGCTGCTGGTGCACATCAACCAGGAGGGCGTGGCTCAGGGCGTCGGGCCGTTCTCGCACGGCGCCACCGTGCACACCGACATCATGAAGACGCAGGCGCTGAAGCAGGCGCTGGACAAGTACAAGTTCGATGCCGCCATCGGCGGGGCGCGGCGCGACGAGGAGAAATCGCGTGCCAAGGAGCGGGTGTTCTCGTTCCGCAACGCGCAGCATCGCTGGGACCCGAAGAGCCAGCGTCCGGAACTCTGGAATCTGTACAACGCACGCATTCACAAGGGCGAGAGCGTGCGGGCCTTTCCGCTGTCCAACTGGACCGAGCTGGATATCTGGTTGTACATCTACCGCGAGAAGATCGAGGTGCCTTCGCTGTACCTGGCCGCCAGGCGGCCGGTGGTGGAGCGCGACGGCGCGTTGATCATGGTCGACGACGAACGCCTGCCACTGCTGCCGGGCGAGGTGCCGGAGATGCGCAAGGTGCGCTTCCGCACACTGGGCTGCTACCCGTTGACCGGCGCGATCGAATCCGATGCGGACACGCTGCCGGCGGTGATCCAGGAGATGCTGGTGGCGCGTACCTCCGAACGCCAGGGCCGGGTGATCGATCACGATCCGTCCGCATCGATGGAAAAGAAGAAGCGCGAGGGCTATTTCTGATGGGCGCGGTGGATTTGGTTTTACGTCGTGCTGGTGGGGCTGTTTCGGGTTACGTGAAATCAAAAGCTTTACCCCCTCCCAACCTCCCCCTGCGAGCAGGGGGAGGAGCAAAGCGGGAAGCCGCCGCTTGTCTCCCTCCCCAGCGAGCAAGGGCAAGGCGCAGCGAGGCCGCTTGTCTCCCTCCCCAGCGAGCAAGCGCAAGGCGCAGCGTGGCCGCTTGTCTCCCTCTCCGGCGAGCAAGCGCAAGGCGCAGCGTGGCTGCTTGTCTCCCTCTCCGGCGAGCAAGCGCAAGGTGCAGCGTGGCTGCTTGTCTCCCTCCCCTGCTTGCAGGGGAGGGTTGGGGAGGGGTTGCTCTTCGCCCAAACACCCCCGCCCACCCGGAGGCCATCGCATGAATCGCCCGGATGCCGGCGCCAGCATCGACGCCTACCTGCAGCAGCACGAGAGCAAGAGCCTGCTGCGCCTGATCACCTGCGGCAGCGTGGACGATGGCAAGAGCACGCTGCTGGGGCGTCTGCTGTATGACACCAAACTGCTGTTCGACGACCAGCTGGCCACGCTGGAGGGCGACAGCCTGCGCCATGGCACGCAGAACGGCGAGCTGGATTTCGCCCTGCTGGTCGACGGACTGTCGGCCGAGCGCGAGCAGGGCATCACCATCGATGTCGCCTACCGTTTCTTCAGTACCGATCGGCGCAAGTTCATCGTTGCCGACTGCCCCGGGCACGAGCAGTACACGCGCAACATGGCAACCGGCGCTTCCACGGCGGAATTGGCGGTGGTGCTGGTCGATGCGCGCAAGGGACTGCTGACGCAGACCCGTCGGCACACGTACATCTGCGGCCTGCTTGGCATTCGTCATGTGCTGCTGGCGGTGAACAAGATGGACCTGGTCGACTATGCCGAGGACGTATTCCGGCCGATCGAGGCGGCCTACCGCGAGCTGGCCGGGCAGATGGGCATCGACCAGGTCACCGCGATACCGCTGTCGGCATTGCGCGGCGAGAACATCAGCAGCCGGTCGACGCTGATCGACTGGTACACCGGGCCGTGTCTGCTGGAGCAGCTTGAAACCGTGCAGATCGCCCACGCGGCCAGCGACCTCGGCTTCCGCATGCCGGTGCAGTGGGTGTGCCGCCCGGATCAGAGCTTCCGTGGTTACGCTGGCCAGGTGGCCGCGGGCACGTTGACGCGTGGCGACGAGGTGGTGGTGCTGCCGTCTGGGGTGCGTTCGCATGTTGCGCGCATCGTGACTGCCGATGGCGATCTGGAGCGGGCGCGTACCGGCGATGCGGTCACCCTGACGCTGGCCGACGAGCGCGACATCAGTCGTGGCGACATCATCGCCGCCGCGGCGAAGCCGCCGCAGGTCGCCGACCAGTTCGCCGCCAACCTGCTCTGGATGGACGAGAGCCCGCTGCTGCCGGGGCGTCCGTACTGGCTGAAGATCGGCACGCGCACGGTCACCGCGCAGATCACCGAGATCAAGCACAAGGTCGACGTCAACACGCAGGAACGCCAAGCGGCCAAACGTTTGCTGCTCAACGAAGTGGCCTACTGCAATATCAGCCTCGACCAGTCGATCGCCTTCGAGCCGTATGAGCGCTGCCACGAGCTGGGCGGCTTCATCCTGATCGATAGGCAGAGCAACGCCACTGTGGCGGCGGGCACGCTGGCGTTCGCGCTGCGTCGAGCCAGCAACATCCATTGGCAACACCTGGATGTTGACCGGGCCGCGCGTGCGTTGGTCAAGGGCCAGACGCCTGCCTGCCTGTGGTTTACCGGCCTTTCCGGCTCCGGCAAATCGACCATCGCCAACCTTGTCGAAAAACGCCTGCATGCGATGGGTTACCACACCTACATGCTGGACGGCGACAACGTGCGCCACGGCCTCAATCGCGATCTTGGTTTCACCGACGAGGACCGCGTCGAGAACATCCGTCGCGTGGCCGAGGTCGCCCGCCTGATGACGGACGCGGGCTTGATCGTGCTGGTGTCCTTCATCAGCCCGTTCCGCAGCGAGCGGCGCATGGCGCGCGCATTGTTCGACGCGGGCGAATTCCGCGAGGTCTTCGTCGACACGCCGCTGGCAATCTGCGAACAGCGCGACGCCAAGGGCCTGTATGCCAAGGCCCGGGCCGGAAACATCAAGAACTTCACCGGCATCGACTCCCCGTATGAGCCGCCGGAAGCCCCGGAGCTGCACCTGCAAACCACCACCGCCAGCGCGGAAGTCCTGGCTCAACGTGTCGTCGACAGCCTGCTGGCCTGATCATTCGGGGTGTCGCCCGTCCCGCAAGGCAACGGCTTGCGCAACAGTGGCGAACACCGTGCTCCCTGCAGAACTTCAAGCCGGGCGCGCCGGCACCGCGTCGAGGCATCGCGTCGATCAGCGGAACAACAGGTTGATCGCCACCAGCGTGACCACCAGCACCACCAGGGTCAGCGGTACGCCCACGCGCAGGAAGTCCTTGCCTTTGTAGCCGCCGGGGCCGGTGACCATCATCAGCGCGGGGTGGCCGGAGCTGAGCAGGAAAGTGTTGGAGGAGGATACGGCGACGATCAGCGCATAGGCCGACGGGTTGCCGCCGGTGGCGACGGCGACGCTGATGGCGATGGGCACCATCATCACGGTGGCGCCGACGTTGGACATCACCTGCGAGAACAGCAGGGTGAGCACGGCCAGGCACAGTTGCAGCACCCAGGGCGATGCGCTGCCCAGGTGATCCAGCACCACCTGGGCGATCCACGCGGCGGTGCCGGTGGCGTCCATCGACCAGCCCAGCGGGATCAGGCAGGCGGTGACGAAGATGGTCTTCCAGTTGATCGCCTTGTAGCCCTCGTCCATGTTCAGCACGCCGGTGAGCAGCATGCCGATCGCGCCGGTCATCATCGCCACCGACAGGTCGAGGTTGGTGAACAGGGCCAGGCACTTGGCCAGCAGGAAGAAGCCCACCGCCTGCCAGATCTTGCCGGGACGCTGCTGTTCCTTGGGGATGTCGGTGACCACGACCAGGTCGCGGTCTTCGGCGGCCAGCGACAGGTCGCGCCAGTTGCTATGCAGCACCACGGTGTCGCCGGCGCGCAGGCTGACGCCGCGCACGTCTTCGCGCAGCACCTTGTCGCCGCGGGTCACCGCCAGCACGGAAATGCCGAAGCGCTTGCGCAGGCGCAGCTCGCCCACGGTGTGCTTGATGAAGCGCGACACCGGCGGAATCACCACTTCGGAAATGCCGGCGCGGCTCGGATTGAACAGCTCGCCCAGCTGGCGCATGCGGGTGGACAGGCGGCACAGCTGGTTGTTGGCGAACTGGTTGAGTTGCTCGCGCGGGCCGAGCACGCCCAGCACCGAGCCGACCCAGATCACGTGGTCGGCCGGCGGCGCCATGCGCGCATCGTTGCCGCTCTTGATCGCCAGGATCAGCGGCGCCTCGTACAGCTGTTCCGCCTCGCCGATGCTCATGCCGACCAGTGGGCTCTCGGCGGTGACGGTGAGCTCGGCGGTCTCGCCCACGATGCCGTAGGTCTCGGCGAAGTAGCTCTCGGTGCGCCCGGGCGTCACCTTCAGCCGTTCGTCCTCGTGCCCCGGCAGCAGCTTGCGGCCGAAGAAATAGAAATAGGCGACGCCGACCACGGCCAGCGCCAGGCCCACCGGCGTCACGCTGAACAGGCCGAACTTCGGGATCGTGTGCGCGCCCGGCGGCAGGTTCACGTTGGCGCTGGCGATCAGGTCGTTCAGCACGATCAGCGGCGAGTTCGCGATCAGCGTGGTGTTGGTGGCGGTGAGGATGCAGAACGCCATCGGCAGCAGCAGCCGTGAAATCGGCACGCCGGTGCGCGCGGCGAGCCGGCTGCTGACCGGGATCATCAGGGCGGCCAGCGCCTGGCTGGGAATCACCGCGCTGAACAGGCTGGCCACCATGTTGATGACCAGGCCCAGCCGCGACTCCGCCCCGCGCGCCATGCGCATGACGAAGTTGGCGGTGAGGTTGAGTACGCCGGCGCGGTCGAGCCCTTCGCCCATGATCATGATCGCGATGATCGCGATCACCGCGTTGCCGGCGAAGCCGTTGAACACGCGGTCGGACGGAATCAGCCCGGTCAGGCCGATCACCACCACCACCAGCAGCGCCACCATGTCGGCGCGAATCCACTCGAGCACCAGCATCAGCATGGTGAAACCCACCAGCCCGAGCACCAGGATCATTTCGGGGGTGAGCGAGAGCGCCATCAGCTGACGTCCCTGCGGCGCAGCGGCTTGCGGTGGATACGGCGGGGCAGTGGAAACTTCACGCTGCTGTCGATTCGTCCCTGGGCGGATGTCCGTGAGTATAAGCGGGGTGGTGCGGTTGCTGGTGAACCGCGGGCGAAGAGTGCGATGGCGTGCGCGAAGAGCGACTACCTCAGAATCGATTCCTCCCGTGCTTGCCCCTCAAGGGACTTCCTTCGGTCGCAGGGGGAGGGCAGGAGGGGGTGCTTTTGATCTTGCTCGGGCGAAGAGCAACCCCACCCCGGCCCTCCCCTACTGCGCAGGGGAGGGAGAAGTGCGGCGGCGCTGAGTCAACTGATGCGGCGGGAGAGCACGCGCCTTTGCTCCTCCCCCTGCTGGCAGGGGGAGGCGGGGAGGGGGTAAAGCTCTTGCTCTCCTCAAGCGAAAGGACTCGCCGTGCACATCAAGTGGATCCGCGCCCGCCGCTTGCGCAATGAAGGCACCGACGCCGAACGTCGACTCTGGCACTACCTGCGCCAGCGCCAACTGGCCGGCCACAAGTTCCGTCGCCAATATCCACTGGCCGGCTACATCGTGGACTTCGTCTGCGTGCCGGCGCGACTGGTGATCGAGCTGGATGGTGGGCAGCATCTGGACGCGATCGACTACGACCGGCGACGCACGGAAGTCCTGGGGCGCGAAGGCTACCGCGTGCTGCGCTTCTGGAACGACGAGGTGCTGCTGCGCACGGAGGATGTGGTGGGGGAGATTTTTCGGGTGCTGGAGGAGAGGTCAAGAGCGTGACCCCACCCCAACCCTCCCCTACCTTGTAGGGGAGGGAGTAGTTCCGGCGAGCTCGCAGCTTTTCTCCCTCCCCTGCGAAGTAGGGGAGGGTTGGGGTGGGGTCGCTCTTGCCGCTTTGCTCCCTCCCCTGCAACGCAGGGGAGGGTTGGGGTGGGGTCCGCTCCTGCTCAGACTTTCCGGTAGAGCAGATCCCGAACCCCATGCCCCAGCTTCAGCCCGCGCCGTTCGAAGTGGGTCTCGATGCGCCACTCGGGTTTCTCGGCGTATTGCCCGGCGCCGAGCTGGTTGCGCCAGGCGGGGGCGGCCTCCATCACTTCGAGCATGTGTTCGGCGTAGGGCTGCCAGTCGGTGGCCAGGTGCAGCAGGCCGTCCGGGGCCATGCGCGAGGCGAGCAGGGCGACGAAGTCGGGCTGGATCAGGCGGCGCTTGTTGTGGCGCTTCTTGTGCCACGGGTCGGGAAACCAGATGCGCGCCTCGGCCAGCGTGCCCGGCGCGATTTCGTGCTCCAGCACTTCCACCGCGTCGTGCTTGTAGATGCGCACGTTCTGCGCGTCGCGGGCGGCCAGCGCGTTCATCAGTCGACCCACGCCGGGGCCGTGGACTTCCACGCCGAGGAAGTCGCGCGCCTGGTCGTGCTCGCTGGCCCAGGCCAGCGCCTCGCCGTTGCCGAAGCCGATCTCCAGCACCAGCGGCGCGCTGCGGCCGAAGCTGGAGGCGAAGTCGTGCGGCGTGCCGCGGTAGTCGATGCCGAAGCGCGACCACAAGGTGTCGAAGGCGCGTTGCTGCGCGGGCGTCATGCGGCCTTCGCGCAGCACGAAGCTGCGGATGCGGCGCATGTAGTCGGGTGTGGTGGCGTCGGTGGGCTCGGACATCCGCCTATTGTAGGGCTTGTGCCGGCGTCGGCTGCTGCGCCGCCTCGGTGCAAAGTCAAAAGCGAACCCCACCCCAGCCCTCCCCTGCAAGCAGGGGAGGGAGTCAGGCGTGGCTGTGCGTTCCACTCCCTCCCCTGCGAAGTAGGGGAGGGCTGGGGTGGGGTCCGCTCTTGCCCTAGTGCCGCCGATCTTCCCGATCCAGTCGCTCGCCGCCCTTTCTCGGTGAGGGCCGCGACATGTTCTGCTGCGGCCTGGGGGCTTCGACCCGCGGTGCCGGGCGTTGCGGCGGCTCGTAGCGGGGCGGTGGTGGCGCGCTGGGGCGCGGTTGCGGCCGTGGCGCTTCGCGCATGGGCTCGCGCTGCACGGGCTCGGGGCGCTGGAAGCGTGGCTGCGGACGTTCGAAGCGGCGCGGCTCCGGCTCGCCCCGCGTGGGCGTGGCGACGGGCGTCTGCGCTGTCGCGTGCTGGAACCGCGTGCGGTCATACGGCACCACGCGTGCATCGTCGCGGCGGGTCGGCGGCATCGGGCGGGGCGCGCGCTGGTCGACCGATGGCGTGGACGGGCTCGGGGCGATGTAACTCACCCCGGGGCGCGGCATGTTTTCGCGGCGGTCGGCACCGTAAGGGCTGCGTGGATGCGCAAAGCGGGCCGAGCGCGGTTCGCCGTCGTCACCTGCGTTGGTCATGCGGTCTTCGCGGGTGGCCGGCGTGATGCGGGGCACCGTCGGCAACTGCGCGGTGACGGGCGCGGCGCGGTGCACGTTGCCGCCGTCGCGATCGGCCATCGGCGGGCGTCGCCCCGGGCCCTGGCTGCCCAGCACGCGCACCCGTCCGCTGGAGGCGTCGCCGGTCAGCTTGCCGTGGTTCGGCCTGCCGTAATCCGGCACGGGGGCGTCGTGGATGTCCGGCGGCGCGCGCCGGGCGACCACTTCGCGGGTGAAGCCGCCGGCGGGCAGGTTGCGCACGTGGGTGGTGCGCGGCCCGTGCCCGCCGCGATCGGTGGGGCGCACGCCGGCGATGTCGCGCGTGCGCAGCGACGTGTCGGTGAGCTTGCGCGGATCGACATGCAGGCGATGGTTTGTCACGCGGTGACCGCCGGCGAAGTTGTCGCCGGACACCGCGGTGAAGCCGCGGGGCGCGCCGCGACGGTGGTCGCCCCGATCGAAGTCGCCGCGACGGTAGCGGGTGTAGTGGTCATCGATGTCGCGCCGCGGGTCGTGTCCGCCGCGCACGCGGATGTTGTGCACGTTGACCCGGGTGTAATAGCGGCGGCCGCAGCGATACCACGGGTTGTAGATCTCGCCCGGGCCCAGCGGGAACCAGCCCACCGGCGCACCGCCGATCCCCACCGACCAGCCACCGCCGCCGACGAAGGCGACCAGCGCCGGCGCGTAGATCGCACGCACGCCGCGCGGGCCGGGAATCCAGCCCCAGCCGCGCTGGGTGTAGGCCCAGCGACCGTAGTGGTACGGCGCGTAACCCCACGGCGCATCGTCGATCCAGGTCCAGCCCCACGGCGCGATGTACGCCCAGTGGCCGTTGCGGTAGGGCGCCCAGTCCGAACCGACGTTGTGCGGATACCACACCGCGCCGTACTCGCTGCTGTCCTGCCAGGCGCCGTACTGGTCGAGGTCCTGGTAGCCGACCACGTCGTCGGAGACGTACTGGCTGCTGTCGGACTGTGCGTAGCGACGATCGCGCTCGCTGGCCCAGTGGTCGAAGGCGTCGCCGCCGGCGAGGTCGCTGATCGTCACCATGCCCAGGCTGGCGTCGGTGAAGCGGTAGCTGCGGCCGGGGTTGATCGAGCGCTGGGCGTTGTTCTCGCCGAACACGGTGGCGGCGCCATCCAGCGCCGCGATGCGGGTGCTGCCGTCGCGCGGATCGACGTCGACGCGGAACGTGCCGGGCCGGTCCACCACCAGCGCCACCGCGGGGGTGTCGATCTCGTAGCTTTCGCCGTCGCCGAGCTGGCGCACGGTGAGGCTCAGGCTGCCCTGGGTCAGTTCGATCTGCGCCAGCTGGTCGTCGAGGTCGAGCAGGCCGAGGTCGGACTGGCCGTCGATGCGCAGCGTGCCGCCGTCGAACTCCAGCTCGGCGCGCGTGCCCGCTGCGCTGGAGAGCTTGTCGCCGGTGGTCAGCGGGCGGTTGATGTTGGCGTCGCTCCAGTCCTTCGCGCCGGAAGGCAGGAAACCCAGGTCGCCGCCGACATACGACAGGCGCGCCACCCGGGTCGGCGGATCGGCGCTGTCATCGGCGTCGGATCGGGTGTCGGATTGGGCCTGCGCCAATCCGGCGACCAGGCACAGCAGCCATACCGCCAGCACGCGCCGGTAGCGGCGCCATGAAACAGGGGACTCGGCAAACCTGGACATGCGGCTCTCCTTGGCAAGTGCGGATGAGGCGGAAGCAGGGCGGGGAAGTGTCATGTGCTCGTGAACGCGCAGTGTCGAGCAAACGATGACCCCACGCCGAGTATGCGCAGGCGATTGTTCAGCACCCGTTGGGCGCGCCGCCTTGCTCCCTCCCCTGCGTGCAGGGGAGGGCCGGGGTGGGGTCGCTCCTGACGCCGCCTTCCAACCACGCGAATCCCGGGTTACCATCCGCCGGCCAAGCGGGTGTAGCTCAATGGTAGAGCTGTAGCTTCCCAAGCTACTGACGAGGGTTCGATTCCCTTCACCCGCTCCACTCCCCCGCTGCATCGATCCCCGAGCTTCCCACAATCCACATGGCGGATCTGATTACCTTGGGCTGGCGGGAGCGGCTGGCGTTGCCGCAATTGGGCATTGCCCTGCTCAAGGCCAAGCTCGACACCGGGGCGCGCAGCAGTTCGCTGCACGTGGACACCCTCGAAACATTCCAGCGCGACGGCGATACCTGGCTGCGCTTCAGCCTGCACGTGGGGCGACGCTCGCCGCTGGCGATCCGTTGCGAAGCGCCCGCGCTGGATCGGCGCACGGTCACCGATACCGGCGGCCGCCGCACTGAGCGCTGGTTCATTCGCACTGCGGTAGAACTGGCCGGGCAGCAGTTCGAGATCGACGTCAATCTGACCGATCGCCGGCATATGCTGTTTCCGATGTTGCTGGGTCGCAGTGCGCTGAGCGGGCGCGTTGCGGTGGACCCGGCGCTTTCCTATACCCAGCCGCGGCCGTCGACCACGACCGTGCCATCCCGATGACGGCCTGCCCATGAAGATTGCGATCCTTTCGCGCAACACCCGACTGTATTCGACCAAGCGCCTGGTCGAGGCCGCGCGCGTGCGCGGGCACGTGGTAAGGGTGTTCGATCCGCTGCGCTGCTACGTGCGCATCGCGCCGGGCGCGTCGTCGATCCGCTTCAAGGGCAAGGAGGTGCGCGACATCGATGCGGTGATCCCGCGCATCGGCACCTCCAGCACGTTCTACGGCACCGCGGTGCTGCGCCAGCTGGAAATGATGGGCGTGTACACGCCGAACCCGTCCGACGCGGTGCTGCGGGCGCGCGACAAGCTGCGCTGCCTGCAGATCCTGGCCGCCCGGGGCATCGACATGCCGGTGACCGTGTTCGGCGACAACCCCGACGACACCGACGACGTGCTGGCCCTGCTCGGCGATCCGCCGCACGTGATCAAGTTGAACGAGGGCAGCCAGGGCACCGGCGTGGTGCTGGCCGAGAAGCGCGCGGCTTCGCAGAGCGTGATCGAGGCGTTCCGCGGCCTGTATGCCAACTTTCTGGTGCAGGAGTTCGTGGCCGAGGCCAAGGGCAGCGACCTGCGCTGCTTCGTGGTCGGCAACCAGGTGGTCGCGGCGATGCAGCGCGATTCCAGCCCCGGCGAGTTCCGCGCCAACCTGCACCGCGGCGGCAGCGCGAAGGCGGCCACGCTGAGCGCCGACGAGGAGCGCATCGCGGTGGCGGCGGCCGGCGCGCTGGGCCTGGGCGTGGCCGGCGTCGACCTGCTGCGTTCGAACCGCGGCCCGCTGCTGCTGGAGGTCAACGCATCGCCTGGCCTGGAGGGCATCGAGGCCGCGACCGGCGTGGATGTGGCGGCGGCGATCATGGCCTTGCTGGAAACGCAGGCCGCCGGAAAGCTGGGCGAAAGCCGCGTCCGCCGGCGTCCCGCGAAGGCCTGAGGGCCGCCGTCGGTGCCCCGCCAGGATGTGAATTGACGCGGTGTTAACTCGCTCATAACCCGTCGCCCCCTATAAAGCTCCCACTGTTTTTTGCGACACCGCGACCCACACGGCGCGGCGCCGGCAGACGATGGTATCGGGGCAGTAACTTGGGCCCAGGTGGGCGACGGCGAGTCGCGCATCTGGGCTTTTTCTTGCCCGCACGAGTGCCACACGAACGCGCGTTCAGGTTTCTTTCGCTGCCGCCGCGCTGCGTTCATCCAAGCTTGTTAAGCTGGCAGCCCCAGCCGGCCCGTGAGCCGGCTGCGCAGGAGTGACACATGCGCGTACTGGTGATCGAAGACAACAGCGATATCGCGACCAACATCGGCGATTATCTGGAAGACCGGGGCAACGTGGTCGATTTCGCGGGTGACGGCGTGACCGGCCTGCACCTGGCCGTGGTGCACGATTTCGACGTGATCGTGCTGGATCTCACGCTGCCCGGCATGGACGGCCTGGAGGTCGCCCGCAAGTTGCGCCACGAGGCGCACAAGCAGACGCCGATCCTGATGCTGACCGCGCGCGACGCGCTGGAGCAGAAGCTGACCGGTTTCGAATCGGGCGCCGACGACTACATGACCAAGCCGTTCGCGCTGCAGGAGCTGGCCGCGCGACTGGAAGTGCTGGCACGCCGCGGCAAGGGCCCGCAGAGCCGCGTGCTGAAAGTGGCCGACCTCACCTTCAACCTCGACACGCTGACGGTGAACCGCGAGGGCAAGTCGATCCAGCTGAACCCGATCGGCCTGAAGCTGCTGCAGGCGCTGATGGAAGCGAGCCCGTCGGTGGTCACCCGGCAGGACCTGGAACAGAAGGTGTGGGGCGAGGAACTGCCCGACAGCGATTCGCTGCGCGTGCATATCCACGGCCTGCGCGCCGCGATCGACAAACCCTTCGAGAAGCCGCTGATCCACACGCGGCACGGCATTGGCTATCGGATGGTCGAGCCGGATGCAGTCCAGGCGTAAGCTTCGTTTTCGGCTGGTCGTCTCCTTCACGCTGTTCGGCTTCGGCCTCAGCGCGTTGTTTGCGTTCGCCGCGTTGAACATCCGTTCGCGGGTGGAAGACCAGCTGGTCAACGCCAGCCTGCTGGACGACGCCAAGTACGCGAACCATTACGCGCAGGAACACCCGGAGGCGCCGGGCCCGGGCTCGCAGCTGATCACGGGCATGACCAAGAGCGATCGCACCTTGTACAAGGCGCCGCTGGCCTGGCAGAACCTGGCCGACACCAATGGCGTGCACGACATCATCGAGCAGAGCGAGGATGGCGACCAGCGGCACTACAAGCTGGCGGTGTATCGCGAGAACCACATCATCAGTTTCGTCCGCTACGACGTCACGCGCGAGGAGCTGGGCAAGCAGCAATTGCTCATCAGTGTCATCGCCGCGGTGTTCCTGTTCGGCCTGCTGTCGCTGGTGCTGGGCCTGTGGCTCTCGCGCAAGGTGCTGAAGCCGGTCAGCGAGCTGGCCAATCGTCTGCGCGATTTCCGCAAGGCCGGCAAGGCCGAGCCGCTGGCGCCGCATTTCGCCGACGACGAGGTGGGCGAGCTGGCGCATGCGCTGGACGAGTATTCGGCGCGGCTCACCGCGATGGTCGAGCGCGACCGCGAATTCAATTCCGACGTGAGCCATGAATTGCGCACGCCGCTGGCGGTGATCGCCAGCACCACCGAATTGCTGCAGGGCTCGCCCGATCTCACCGAAAAGCTGAGCGAGCGGCTGAAGCGGATCGAGCGCGCCTCGCGCCAGGCCACCGAGCTGATCGAGGCCTTGCTGCTGCTGTCGCGCGCCGAGCGGCGCGGCCCGACCCGCGGCGAAACCACCGAGGTCGGCAAGGTTGCCGCCGACGTGATCGAGAGCCAGCGTCCCCAGGTGCGCGGCAAGCCGCTCACCGTCGAACTGCGCACCGAGCAGCAGGTCAGCGTGAATGCGCCGGCCTCCGTGCTGTCGGTGGCGTTGACCAACCTGATCGGCAACGCGATCAAGTACACGCTCGAAGGCAGCGTGCAGGTGGTGGTGGGCAACGGCAGCATCGAAGTGATCGACACCGGCCCCGGCATCAAGCCGGAAGATGCCGAGCGCCTGTTCCAGCGCGGCGTGCGCGGCGAAGGCGCCGGCGGCAGCGGTGCCGGGCTGGGCCTGGCGATCGTGCGCCGGCTGTGCGAACTGTACGGCTGGGACGTCTCGATGCGACCCCGCAGCGACGCCAACGGCGCGATCGCCAGCATCCGGTTCAGCTGAATTCCTGTTTCCCGAGAGTCAAGAGCGACCCCACCCCAACCCTCCCCTGCGTTGCAGGAGAGGGAGTCAGGCGGCGTTGCTCCTCCCCCTGCGTGCAGGGGAGGGAGCTGGGCGGCGTTGCTCCTCCCCCTGCGGGCAGGGGGAGGCCGGGAGGGGGTTGCTCTTGACTCAGACCTGCTCCAGCCAGCCCCACTTGTCGTGGGTGCGACCGTCGAACAGGCCGAAGAACAGTTCCTGCAGGCGGCGGGTGACGCGGCCCGCGGTGCCGTTGCCGATCTGCTTGCCGTCGACCGAGCGGATCGGGGTGACTTCGGCGGCGGTGCCGCACATCAGGATCTCGTCGGCGAGGTAGAGGTACTCGCGCGGCAGGTCGCGTTCGACCACTTCGATGCCGTCTTCGCGGGCCAGCGTCTTCAGCGTGTCGCGGGTGATGCCGGTGAGGATCGAGGCGCTGGCCGGGGTGGTGTGCAGCACCCCGTCGAAGACCAGGAACAGGTTCTCGCCGGCACCTTCGCTGAGCAGGCCGCTGGAGGCCAGCGCGATGCCCTCACCGAAGCCGAGGCGACGCGCTTCGCGTGCGATCAGCTGACCGGAAAGGTAGTTGCCGCCGGCCTTGGCGCCGGCCGGGATGGTGTTCGGCGCGAAGCGCTGCCAGCTGGACACGCAGGCGGTGATGCCGTTTTCCAGGGCCTCTGGCCCCAGGTACGGGCCCATCGGCCACGCCGCCACGGCGACGTCGATCGGGGTTTCCGCGGACAGGCCGAAGCCGCCCAGGCCCCGGTAGGCCACCGGGCGCAGGTAGGACGCGCCCAGGCCGTTCTTCTTGATCACCGCGCGGCAGGCCGCAGCCAGTTCGTCGGCCGTGTACGGCAGCGCCATGTCGTAGATCTTGGCCGACTGGTACAGCCGGTTGATGTGGTCGGTCAGGCGGAAGATCGCGGCGCCGTCGGGGGTGGCGTAGCTGCGGATGCCTTCGAATACCGACGAACCGTAGTGCAGGGCGTGGGACATCACGTGGGTGGTCGCCTGGGCCCACGGCTTGATCTCACCGTTCTGCCAGATCCACTCGGGGTACTGCTGGGCCATGTCGATTCTCCAGTGGGGACCGCCCATGATAGCTGCTGTCGGCCGAGCCGGCGTCAATGGGCGCCTTCAGTCAGCGTTGCGCAACCACAGGCAGCCGGCCTGGTGGACGATGTCGAAGCGCAGTTCGCGCGGGTTGCCGTTGCCGTCGCTGTCGGCGGTGTGCACCACCAGCTGATTGCGCGCCGGCGTTGCCGGGGCGGGATCGACGTTCATGGCGAATGGATCGGCGAGGCTGCTTGCCGGGGCGGGCGTCGGCGCGGATTCGTCGGGCGCCGTCACGTCCAGCAACGGCTGTTTCATCAGCCGGGTCAGCGACTGGATGTCGGCGATGGCCGCGCCGCGACCGTAGCCATCCCACAGCATCATGCCGGCCAGCCGGTTGGCGTCATGGTTGGCGAAGGCATCGATCACGCCCTGGCGCAACGCACCCAGAGTGGCGGCGCACAGGGTTGGCGTGGTGGTGGCGGTCACCGCGGGTGCCGACGCGGCGACACGACTGGCCGGGGTGGCCTGCAGCGCGGCGCAGGGCTGGTCGGTGAACACCGCACTGCCATTGGCGCCGATGCAGCGATGGATCGGCGTCTGCGCCGCGGCGGGCGCGGCGCAGGCGAGCGCGATCAGGCAGAGCACGGTGGCCAGGCGATACATCGCGCCAGCATACCCGCCACCGCGTCTCAGGAAAGCTGCTGCAGTACCGCCTGCGTGGCGCGGGCCCGGTTCAGCGTGTAGAAGTGCAGGCCGGGCGCGCCGCCGTCGAGCAGGCGCCGGCACAGCTGTGCCACCACTTCGGCACCCAGCGCGCGCACCGCATCGGCATCGTCGCCGTGGGCCTGCATGCGCTTGGAGATCCAGCGCGGGATCTCCGCGCCGCACATCTCGGAGAAACGCCGCAGCTGGCTGAAGTTGGTGATCGGCATGATGCCCGGCACGATCGGCACGTCGACGCCGAGCTTGCGCACGTCGTCGACGAAACGGAAGTACGCGTCGGGGTTGAAGAAATACTGGGTGATCGCGCCGTTCGCGCCGGCGTCGATCTTGGCCTTGAAATGCTGCAGGTCGCGCAGCGCGTCATCGGCCTGTGGATGGGTTTCGGGATACGCCGCGACCTCGATGTGGAAGTGGTCGCCGCAGTGCGCGCGGATGAAGGCCACCAGCTCGGCCGCGTAACGGAAGTCGCCCGCCGTGGCCATGCCCGAGGGCATGTCGCCGCGCAGCGCCACCAGCCGCCGGTAGCCGGCCGCGCGGTAACCGTCCAGCAGTTCGGTGATCTCGGCCTTGGTGCCGCCCATGCAGGACAGGTGCGGCGCCACCGGCAGGCCATGCTGCGCGTGCAGCCGCGCCACGGTGTCCCCGGTATAGCTGAGCGTGGACCCGCCCGCGCCGAACGTGACGGAGGCGTATTCCGGCTGGTGCGCCTTCAGCACCTGCGCGGCGCGATCCAGCTGCGCGCGTTGTTCATCGGTCTTGGGCGGGAAGAACTCGAAGCTGATCGACGGCATCGCTGGGCATCCGGTGGGCGGTGCCGGCGAGTATATATCTTTGTTTCGCGATGAAGCGATAGATCAAGAGCGACCCCACCCCGGCCCTCCCCTGCGAGCAGGGGAGGGAGCAGAGGCGCCGGGTTGACTCCTCGCGCTGCGCAGCAGGGGAGGGAGCAGAGGCGCCGGGTTGATTCCTCCCCCTGCGCAGCAGGGGGAGGGCAGGAGGGGGTGCTCTTGATCTTCTCCACAAAAAAAACGGGGCGCATCGCTGCGCCCCGTTTCACATCAGACCAGGGAGGTTGCCTCCCCGCCCACCGCTGTCAGTAGCGGTAGTGATCCGGCTTGTACGGACCTTCCACCGGCACGCCGAGGTACTTCGCCTGCTCGTCGCTGAGCGTGGTCAGCTTCACGCCGATCTTCTCCAGGTGCAGGCGGGCGACTTCCTCGTCCAGCTTCTTGGGCAGGATGTAGACCTTGTTCTCGTAGCTGTCCCGGTGCTCCCACAGGTCGATCTGGGCCAGCGTCTGGTTGGCGAACGAGTTGGACATCACGAAGCTGGGGTGGCCGGTGGCACAGCCCAGATTGACCAGCCGGCCCTCGGCCAGCAGGAAGATCGCGCGGCCGTCGGAGAAGGTGTACTTGTCCACCTGCGGCTTGATGTTGAGCTTGGTCACGCCGGCCATCGCGTTCAGCGCGTCGACCTGGATCTCGTTGTCGAAGTGGCCGATGTTGCAGACGATCGCCTGGTCCTTCATCGCCTTCAGGTGATCGAGCCGCAGCACGTCCTTGTTGCCGGTGGTGGTGACGTAGATGTCGCCGCGGCCGAGGGTCGATTCGACGGTGTTGACCTCGAAGCCTTCCATTGCCGCCTGCAGCGCGTTGATCGGATCGATCTCGGTGACCACCACGCGGGCGCCGTAGGCACGCAGGCTGTGCGCGCAACCCTTGCCCACGTCGCCGTAACCGCAGACCACGGCGACCTTGCCGGCCAGCATCACGTCCATCGCGCGCTTGAGGCCGTCGGCCAGCGACTCGCGGCAGCCGTACAGGTTGTCGAACTTGCTCTTGGTGACCGAGTCGTTGACGTTGATCGCGGGGATCAGCAGCGACTTCGCCTCGGCCAGCTGGTACAGGCGATGCACGCCGGTGGTGGTTTCCTCGGAGACGCCCTTCCAGTCCCTGACCACGGTGTGCCAGTAGCCCGGGCGCTCGCTGTGCACGCGCTTGAGCAGGTTCTTGATCACCTGCTCCTCGTGCGAGGAGGCCTTCTCGTCAACCCACTTGCTGCCGTTCTCCAGCTCGTAGCCCTTGTGGATCAGCAGCGTCACGTCGCCGCCGTCATCGACGACGAGTTGCGGACCGAGGTAGCCGCCCTTGCCGTCGGGGAAGGACAGCGCGTCCAGCGTGCAGTCCCAGTATTCCTCCAGCGTCTCGCCCTTCCAGGCGAACACCGGCGTGCCGGTGGCGGCGATCGCCGCGGCGGCGTGGTCCTGCGTCGAGAAGATGTTGCACGAGGCCCAGCGCACGTCGGCGCCGATGTCCTTCAGCGTCTCGATCAGCACCGCCGTCTGGATCGTCATGTGCAGCGAGCCGGTCACGCGCACGCCCTTCAGCGGCTGGGCGGTGGCGTGCTTGCGGCGGATCGACATCAGGCCCGGCATCTCGTGCTCGGCGATGTCCAGTTCCTTGCGGCCGAAATCGGCGAGCGTGATGTCGCGGATCTTGTAGTCGTGGGTGGTTTCTTTCAGTGCGGCGTTCATGGATATCTCCGGTTAGTGCGAGGCTTCCGTGAAGAGTCCGGCATGGATGGCCGGTCTTTCTTCGCGAAGGGACTCGCGTAGAGCAACCGGGCGCCGTTGTGGAACGTGCCGCGCCGAGCCTGGCCGTTGTCGTGAAGAGTCCGCACGGGATGTGCGGGGCATTGCGGACGTATCCGCATTCACGACGACGGTCGCAGCGCCCCTCGGCGGGCAGTGCAAAGGAGACATTGTAGCGGCAGACATGAGCTTATGCCGCATCGTCGGGTGTCTCCCGGACCAGGATTGGTTAGGCTGGGGGCTTGACCAGCCAGGGAGCCACCGCGTGGAACAGAGTCGCGAACCCGAATTCCTGCCGCCGGACGGCCCGCTGCGCGAGGACGTGAGCCGGCTCGGCGCGATGGTCGGCCGCATGCTGGCCGAACAGCGCGGCGACGCGTTCTTCCGGCGCGTGGAGCAGGTGCGCACCGCGGCCATCCATCGTCGCCGCGAAGGTGCTTCGGTGGACGAGCTGGCCGACTCGCTGGCCGGCCAGGATGCCGCCCAGGCCGAGGCGCTGGCTCGCGCGTTCGCCACCTACTTCCAGGCCGTCAACACGGCCGAGCGGGTGCATCGCATCCGTCGCCGCCGCGACTACCAGCGCGAGGGCAGCGCGCCGCAGCCCGAATCGCTGCTGGCCGTGCTGGGTCGGCTCAAGGCCGAAGGCGTCGGCGCCGACGAACTGGTCGGCTGGCTCGACCGCCTGTGGATCGAGCCGGTGTTCACTGCGCATCCCACCGAAGCCGTGCGCCGCTCGCTGCTGGAGAAGGAGCAGGCGATCGTGGCCTCGCTGATCGATGGTTTCGATCCCCAGCGCACGCCGCAGGAATGTCGCGAGGACGACCAGCGCATCTACATGGCGCTGTCCGCCGGCTGGCAGACCGCCGAGGCCTCGCCGGTGCGGCCCAGCGTGCAGGACGAGCGCGAGCACGTGGACTTCTACCTGACCCATCCGCTGTACCGGATCGTGCCGGCGCTGTACGAATCGCTGGCCCAGGCGCTGCAGGACACCTACGGCCTGGCGATCCGCCTGCCGCGGCTGCTGCGCTTCGCCAGCTGGGTCGGCGGCGACATGGACGGCAACCCCAACGTGGGCGCCGACACCATCGCCGACTGCCTCGACTCGCAGCGGGCCATGGTCATCGAGCGCTATCGCGAAGACGTGGCCGCGCTGGCGCGGGCGCTCAGCCAGACCGAGGGCCGCGTCGAGGTCACCGGGGCCTTGCTGGCACGCCTGGCCGATTACCGGGCGCGCTTTCCCGCGGCCGCGGCGCAGATCCGCCCGCGCCACGCCGACATGCCGTACCGCTGCCTGCTGCAGCTGATCGGCGCGCGACTGGCGCTGACCCAGGAGCTGCAAACGGACGGCTATGCGTCCAGCCAGGAATTGCTCGACGACCTGCAGCTGATCGCCGACAGCCTGCTGCAGCATCATGGCGTCCATGCCGGCGCCTATTCGGTCGAACGCCTGCTGTGCCGCGTGCGCACTTTCGGCTTCCACCTGGCCCGGCTCGACGTGCGGCAGGATTCGCGTGTGCACGACGACGCCCTGGCGGCGCTGCTCGGTGATGCGGAGTGGGCCAGCCGCGAGGGTGCCGAACGCGCCGATCGCCTGCGTCCGTACGCCAGCGGCGAGGCGAGGTTTCCCGACAGCGACGACGACAGCGCCACGTCCCTGCAGGCCGTGTTCGCCACCTTGCGCGACAGCCGGCAAAGCCACGGCGTCGAGGCCACCGGCCTGTACATCATCAGCATGGCGCGCAGCGCCGCCGACGTGCTGGCAGTGCTGGCACTGGCGCGGCGGGGCGGGCTGGTCGACGAGACGAAGGACGTGCCGCTCAACATTGCTCCGCTGTTCGAGACCGTCGACGACCTGAGGAACGCGCCGGCCACGCTGCGCGCACTGCTCGACGATCCGGTCTACCGTCGCCACCTCGCCGCGCGGGGCGACCAGCAGTGGGTGATGCTGGGTTACTCCGACAGCGGCAAGGACGGCGGCACGCTGGCCTCGCGCTGGGGCTTGCAGCGCGCCCAGGTGGAGTTGCTGGAGGTGGCGAACGAAGCGCGCATCCAGCTGGCCTTCTTCCACGGTCGCGGCGGCTCGGCCAGCCGCGGCGGCGCGCGCATCACGCCGGCGCTGATGTCCTCGCCGCGGGGCGCAGTGGCCGGCGTGTTGCGGGTGACCGAGCAGGGCGAGGTGATCCATCGTAAGTACGGCATCCGTGCGCTGGCGCTGCGCAATCTGGAACAGACGGTCGGCGCGGTGCTGCGCGCCAGCCTGCGGCCACGCGAAAGCGAGCCGCGCGAACGGCGCTGGCGCGAGCAGATGGACGCCTTGTCCGCGGCCAGCCGCAAGACCTACCGGGCCTTCGTCGAGCGCGCGGGCTTCGTCGACTATTTTCGCAGCGCCACCCCGGTGGACGTGATCGAGCAGATGACCCTGGGCTCGCGCCCGGCCAGTCGCCGCAGCATGCGCGGCGTGCAGGACCTGCGCGCGATCCCGTGGGTGTTCGCCTGGACCCAGTGCCGCTCGATCCTGCCCGGCTGGTACGGCCTGGGCAGCGCGCTGGAGCAGGGCGCGGGGGAGTTCGGTGAGGACGCGCTGGCCGGGATGGCGCGCGACTGGCCGTTCTTCGCCAACCTGCTCGACGACGTGGAGATGGTGCTGGCCAAGTGCGACCTCGACATCGCCGAGGCGTTCTCGAAACTGTCCGGCCCGTTGCACGACGAATTCTTCGGCCTGATCCGCGACGAGTTCGCCCGCACCCGTCACTGGCTGCTGCAACTGAAGCGCAGCGACGCCCTGCTGCAGGACGCCCCGCGCCTGGCCGCCTCGATCCGCCTGCGCAATCCCTACGTCGATCCGATGAGCCTGCTGCAGGTCGACCTGCTGCAACGCTGGCGCGACGGCGGCCGCACCGACGACGCCGTGCTGCAGGCCCTGGTCGCCTGCGTCAACGGCGTGTCGCAGGGCCTGCAGAACACCGGCTGATACATTCCATGGGGGCACCATGCAAGGATGGCTTTTTTGGCTGGGACTTCTGCAGGCGGCACCGGTGGTCGCAACGCCGTGCGCCAGCCTGGACCGCTGCATGCAAGAGTTTCACGTCGCCGCGTCAACGTTGACGCCTGGCACGTGGTACCCGTCGTGCGATGCCTTGCGCGAACGGTTCGAAGTCTACGGTGAAGAAGCCAAGCAACGATTGCTGGCCACGGCCAATGCCTCGAACCCGGCCGAGCGCGACATCGCGGGTTGCCTGCTGGCGGGCTGGCCGGCGTGGTCGCCATCCGACCTTCCAGCGCTGAAGCAGGCGATCTCGCGTGAACGCGGTGGCGGCTGGATTGTGCGCGCGCTGGCGAAGTTTCCGGTCGAACAGGCCGCGGCCTTGGTCATCCCGATCGTCGAGCGCGAAGGCGGGATGAACCAGGCCGGTTTCGTGCTGGGCGAAATGCTGCCCCGGGCCTTGCCGCAGGTGTTGCGCAGGATGGCCCACGCACCCGGGGCCGAACGCGACAACCTCGCTGCCGCGCTGTCATTTGACTCCTCGCTCCCCGAAGCAGCTCCCTCCCGGACCCCCATGCTGCAGGCTCTGGTCGACGCAGCGACGAATCGTTCGCTTCCCGCCGACGAGCGGGAGCAGGCGCTGCGGCTCGTTGCCGCCTTCGGCGAGCGGGCACGCTCGCACGGCGCTGCGATCCGGCCCCTGGCCAGTGACCGTGACCCGCGGTTGCGCAAGGCTGCGCATTCCGCCTTGCGCTCCATGCTTGATCCTTCAGTGCTGGGGGAGATCCTGGCCAGCTGTCCGCCGCCAGGAACCGAGGCTGCGTTCAAGCCGGATCCCGGCGCGCCACCGCCGCTGGTGGATGCGCCCGGCGAAAGCGAGGCAGCCGATTGCTTCGGCGCCTTGGCCGGCATGGGGCAGGATGTCGGACAGGTGGCGCCGCAACTGCTGCCTTATCTGGAATCCACGTCCTGGCGATGGCGGATGCAGACTGCGGAGGCGCTCGGCCAGTTGGGCAACCGTTCGGTGAGTTCGGCCCTGCATCCCCTGCTTCAGGACCGCGACTGGCAAGTCGTGGCCGCCACGATTCTTGCCGAGGTCCGGCTGGGCGACGAGACAGCCGTTCCGGCGCTGCGGCAGGTCGCGCAGACACACTGGTTTGCCGCAGTCCGGCGCGCCGCCGACGAGGCCGTCGCGGCCCTGCAGGCGGGCAAGCCCAAGGCGCTGGAATCGCTGTACAGGACGGATAACCGGTTCGCCAACCTGCTCTGGAACAATCCGCTCGCCAAGGAGGCGGCCAGCTGTGCATTGCCTGCGGCGACGCGAGCGCCAATGAGCTTGGATCTTCACGGCGGCACGCTCGGCGGAAGCGATCGCGGGGAGTTTGGCGGCAACCTGACATGGATGCGCGCGGGCGCTCCGCCGAAGTTGCTGCTCGAAAGAAACGTCAGCGGCATGCTGAAGTTGTCCGATCGCACGGCGTGGGTGATCACCGGCCTGTCGCACATGGGCATGGAATACGCAGCGGTCTACCGGGTCCAGATAGCAGGCGACGGCAAGGTCGCGATCTCCCGCCTGCTGAACCTGCCCGCGGCCAGTCGCGATCTTTCGATCGACGGAGATGGACTGCGCAGCAGCGGCTGGGTCGGCTCGTACCTGCTGGTCCCCGCGGATGCCGGAGGTAGATCGGTGCGGATCAGCCGGGTCGATTGCACGCACTGAAGACACTGGATGCGGCGCAGCGGTCGCGATCTTGCGCGCCATCATGATGGCGCGCCGCGATGTACGACTCCGGACGCCACTGTCCGTCTTCGAACGGGCGTGATGGTCGACAGGCAGGACGTTTCCTTGTGGGACGGGCATCTGGCGGCGTGGCACGGCCCTTGCTCTGATCGGCGCATGGATATCGCCAACCCGCTCGCCGCCCAGCGCAAACGTCGTCGCCGCCAACTCGCCATCGCCGGCGGCGTGTTGCTGCTGGCGGGTCTCGTCATCGGTGCCGTCAATCTCGGGCCGGCGCTGCCCACGGTGGAGCGATCGGCGGCCTGGATCGATACCGTGCAGCGTGGCGACATGCTGCGCGAGGTGCGCGCGCCGGGCACCCTGGTGCCGCGCGACATCCACTGGCTGGCGGCGCAGACCAGCGCCCAGGTGAGCAAGATCGAGGTGTGGCCGGGTACCCGCGTGGAGGCCGACACGGTGCTGCTGCGACTGTCCAGCCCGCAGGTGGACAGTGACCTGCGCAACGCCCAGGCGCAGGTCGCCGCGGCCGAGGCGCAGGTGGCCGCGAAGCAGGCCGCCCTGCAGTCGCAGTTGCTGGACGAGCGTTCCTCGCTGGCCCAGGCCCAGGCCGACTATGCCTCGGCGAAGGTGCGCAGCGAAGCCGATGCGAAGGCGATGGAGAAGAACCTGATTCCGCGGGTGCAGTACGAGCAGGAGCTGATCGCGGTGAAGCAGCTGCAGCATCGCACCGACGTGGAGCAGCAGCGCGTGCAGGCGTTCGGTGCCGGCATCGCGGCGCAGATGGCGGCGGTGCGGGCGGAGCTGCAGCTGCAGCAGAGCAACCTGCTGCTGCGCCAGCGCCAGTCCGATGCGTTGCAGGTGCGCGCCGGCATCGCCGGCACCTTGCAGCAGGTCGCGGTGCAGGAAGGTCAGCAGGTGGCTGCCGGCGCCGACCTGGCGCGGGTGGCGCGCGGCGACGTGCTGATCGCCCGGCTGCGCGTGCCCGAGGTGCAGGCCAAGGACGTGGCGCTGGGCATGGCCGCCCAGGTGAATACCTACAACGGCCTGATCGACGGCACCGTCACCCGCATCGATCCGGCGGTGGTGGACGGCAGCGTGCAGGTGGACGTGACGCCGTCCGGCGCACTGCCTGCGGGGGCGCGTCCCGATCTTTCGGTGGACGGCCGCATCCGCATCGCCGAACTCAAGCAGGTGCTGTCGATGGGACGCCCGGCCCAGGTCGAGCCGAACAGCGAGGCCAGCCTGTTCCGTCTCGACGCCTCCGGCAACACCGCCAGCCGCATCAAGGTACGGGTGGGCGCCACCTCGGTCGACCGGGTGCAGATAATGCAGGGCCTGCAGCCGGGCGACCGCGTGATTCTTTCCGACACCAGCCAGTGGGACAAGTATGAGCAGCTGCGCCTGCGCTGATTCGAGCAGCGGCACGGCAGCCTGATCGACATCTTTCCGGACTCTTCTTTCAACAGGACGACCGCATGAACGACACCAGCAACGTCATCACCCTCGGCGGCATCCGCAAGGTGTTCCAGGCCGATGAGGTGGAAACGCACGCGTTGAGCGACGTGCACCTGGACGTACGCCTGGGCGAGTACGTTTCCATCTCCGGCCCGTCCGGCTGCGGCAAGAGCACGCTGCTGTCGATCCTCGGCCTGCTCGACACCGCCGACGCGGGCAGCTACGTATTGAGCGGGCATGACGTCGCGGGGATGAACGCTGCCGAACGCGCACGCATCCGCAACGCGGAGATCGGCTTCATCTTCCAGGCGTTCAACCTGATCGGCGACCTCAGCGTGCAGGAAAACGTGGAGCTGCCGCTGACCTACCGCAGCGGCATCGGCGCGGCCGAACGGCGCGAGCGGGTGCAGGAGGCGCTGGAGCGGGTCGGCATGGCGCACCGCATGCGGCATTACCCGGCGCAACTCTCCGGCGGTCAGCAGCAGCGCGTCGCGGTGGCCCGCGCCCTGGTCGGCAAGCCGGCGATCCTGCTGGCCGACGAACCCACCGGCAACCTCGACTCGCGCAACGGCGAGGCGGTGATGGCCCTGCTCGACGAGCTGCACAAGGGCGGCGCCACCATCTGCATGGTCACCCACGACAGCCGCTACGCCGAACTGGCCCAGCGCAAGATCCGCATGTTCGACGGCCGCGTGGTGGACGAGGAAACCTTCGACCGGCTGCGCCGCGAGGACGAGCAGCGCATCGACGCCTTGATCGGCCAGCGCGTGGAAGTCGACGCGTGAACATCTGGGTCACCGAAATCTGGCGCGCGTGGCGTGCGAGTGTGCGCCGCCCGGGATTCCTGCTGCTGGCCACCGGCGTGCTGGCACTGGGCATCGGCGCTACCGTTGCGGTGACCACGCTGATCGGGAACACCTTGTGGCGGCCGTTGCCGGTACCGCACCCGGAGCAGCTCATGGTGCTGGGCCAGTTGAGCGACAGCGGCCATCCCGGCGGCATCTCGCCACATGAATACCAGTATCTGGACAAGCTCGACGGCGTCACCTCGCTGGGCCTGGAACGTCCCGGCTCGACGGTGAACATCGCTGGTGCGGGTACGCCGGCGCAGGTGCCGGTGATCTACATCGACCGGGGCATGCTGCCTGCGTTGGGCCTGCAACCCGTGCTGGGGCGCAATTTCGATGTGCGGGAGGATCGTCCGCACGGACCGCCTGCCGTGATCCTCGGTCACGGCTTCTGGCAGCGCAGCTACGGTGGCGATACGCGCGTGATCGGGCGCAGCCTGCGTGTGGAAGGCTTGCCGCGCACCATCGTCGGCGTGCTGCCGGCCGGCTTCAACACGGTGCTGGGACCGGGCGACGTGATATTGCCGACGGCGCTGCCGCCGGCGAGTCGCGAGTACAGCCACAACGGCACCGTGGCGATCGCAAGGTTGGCCAGTGGTGCCGACATCGCCGCAGTGTCGGCCCGGGTCGATGCACGCGAGCGCGCGATGTATCGCGACATGGCGATGGGTGGCAACTGGCAGAAGCCGCGCTTCGGTGCCGGCGACCTGGTCTCGACCGTGCAGCGGGATGCGCGGCCAATGCTGCTGCTGTTCCTGGCCAGCGCGTTGCTGGTGCTGCTGATCGCGCTGGTCAACCTGACCAACCTGATGCTGCTGCGTGCGCTGTCACGCAATCACGATGCGGCGGTACGCAGCGCGCTGGGCGCGTCGTTGCCGCGGCTGATGTTGCCGGCGCTGGGCGAAGGCTTGCTGGTGGGCGGCGTCGGCGCCTTGCTGGGCATGGCGTTTGCCGTGATTGGCCTGACCCTGCTGCAGGGATTCATTCCCGCCGAATGGTTGTGGGGCGGGCGGTTGCGCATCGGCGCCGCGGCCTGGGTGCTGGCGTTCGGCGTGGGCCTGCTGGGCGCGCTGCTGGCGGCGGTGCTGGCGCTGTGGCGCAGCCGCAGCGCGACCACGGTGGACGAACTGCGCGAAGGCGGGCGCAGCGGCATCGGCCTGCGCAGTGGCCGGCTCGGCCGCGTGCTGGTGGTGGCGCAGGTGGCGCTGGCGGCGGTGTTGCTGTGCGCGGCCGGCGTGTTCATGCACGGGCTCTACGACGCGTCGCAACTGCGGCTGGGCTTTGCCGATGACCACGTGCTCACGTTCGATCTGGCGCCGGTGCAGGCCAGGTATCCGGACGTGGCCGCCGTACACGATCTGTCGCAGCGACTGGTGCAGCAACTGCAGTCGATACCGGGCGTGACCGATGCGACGGCAACCACCAACCTGCCTGCCAGCAACGGCATGGTCGGCCAACTCCAGACCTCCCCGCACACACCGGACGGCAGGGAATTCGTGTCGCAGTACCACGGCATCGGAGAAGGCTTCTTCGGCCTGTTTGCCATCCCGCTGCTCGAGGGCCGCGGCTTCACCAGCGGCGACGTGCGCGGAAGCGAGCCGGTGGCCATCGTCAGCAAGGACCTGGCCGACAAGTACTACGACGGCCGAGCGGTCGGCAAGATGGTCGAGGTGCCGAGCACAGGCGACGAGTTCCGGCCGGTGCGCATCGTCGGCGTGGTGGGCGAGACCTACCAGCGCGGTCCGCTGCAGCCCATGCAACCCGTGCTGTACGTACCGCTGGCGCAGATGCCCGATCCGGTGATGACGATCATCCGCAACATGGAGCCCTTGCGCTTTGTATTGCGCGGCCACGGCCACCCGATGGACTGGCAGGCCGGCGTGCGCAGGGTTCTGGCGGAAGTCGCTCCCGAACAGCCCATCGCGAACTTGCGCGACATGCGCGGCATCGTGCGCCAGACCACGCAGAACGCCCGGCTCAGCCTGTGGCTGATCGGCCTGTTCGCCACGCTGGCGCTGATGCTGGCGGCGGCGGGCCTGTATGCGGTGATGGCCGTGGCGGTGGCCGCGCGCGAGCGCGAGTTCGGCGTGCGCATGGCGCTGGGCGCCGCGCCGCGGCGTCTGCTTGGCCTGGTGTTGCGCGGCGGTCTGATCCAGATCGCCGCAGGGCTGGCCATCGGGGTGGCGATCGCGTTGGGTGCATCGCATGCGTTGGCGGTGTTGCTGATGACCCTGCTCGGCCGCAGCAACGCGTTCGATCCGGCAGTGGTGCTGGGGGTCTGCGCGACGCTGGCCGCGACGGGTCTGCTGGCCTGCCTGTGGCCGGCCGTGCGCGCGGCACGCGTGCAGCCGATGCGCGCTCTGCGGGGGGAGTGATGGCGATGAATGGCACGATGCAGGAGGTCACGCGATGAACATCTGGCTGGCGGAAATCTGGCGCGCCTGGCGCGCGAGTCTGCAGCGCCCGGGTTTCCTGCTGCTGGCCGCCGGCGTGCTGGCGCTGGGCGTCGGCAGCACCGCGGCGGTGTTCACCCTGATCGAGCAGGTGCTGCTGCAGCCGCTGCCGGTGCCGCAGGCCTCGCGGCTGCTGGTGGCTGGCCCCCGCAATGGCGACCATGTCAGCTCGGTGTCGCCGCAGCAGTACCAGCACATGCAGTCGCTGGGCGGCGTGCAATCGATCGGCCTGATCCAGGATGGCCCGAAGTTGAACATCGCCGGTGACGGCCAGCCCGAGCTGGTGCCGGCGAGCTACGCCGATCGTGGCCTGCTGCCGACGGTCGGCCTGCCCCTGCAGCTTGGTCGCAACTTCAGCGCCGAGGAGGACCGGCCGCACGGGCCGCAGGTGGTGATCCTGGGCCACGGTTTCTGGCAGCGCCGTTATGGCGGCGACGCCGGCGTGATCGGGCGCAGCATCTCGATCGAAGGCGCACCGCACACCATCGTCGGCGTGCTGCCGCAAGGTTTCGCTGCGCTGGGCTTCGCGGGCGACGTGGTGCTGCCCGCCGCGTTGCCGCCGGACAGCGTCAACGACGGCACCAACTACATGGCGCTGCTGCGCCCGAACGCCGGTGTGGCGCCCGCCACGGTGGCGGCCGAGGTCGACACGCGCCTGCACGCGATGTACGTCGCGCTGGGCAACGATGACTGGAAGCGTGCCCACTTCGGCGCGCAGCCGTTCAGTGCCTGGCAGCATGCCGATGCCGCACACGTGCTGACGCTGTTCCTCGCCAGTGCGCTGTTCGTGTTGCTGATCGCGCTGGTCAACCTGACCAACCTGATGCTGCTGCGTGCGCTGTCGCGCAGCCACGATGCCGCGGTGCGCGGTGCACTGGGCGCGCCGATGTCGCGGCTGGCACTGCCGGCGCTGGCCGAAGCGCTGCTGGTCGGCGTCGTCGGTGCGCTGGTCGGCATGTTGCTGGCGGTGGTCGGCCTCGGCGCCTTGCAAAGCCACATGCCGGCGGAGTGGTTGCCGAATGGTCGGCTGTATTTCGATGCCGCGACATGGCTGCTGGCGCTGCTGGTCGGGCTGGGCGGCGCGCTGCTGGCCGCGGCGCTGGGTCTGTGGCGCGGGCGCCGCGCCAGCGAGATCGACGAATTGCGCGAAGGCGGACGCAGCGGGCTGGGCCCGCACAGCGGTCGGCTGGGCCGCGTGCTGGTGGTGGCGCAGGTGGCGCTGGCGACCGCGCTGCTCAGCGCCGCGGGCCTGTTCCTGCACACGCTGTACGACGCCGCGCGCACGCCGCTGGGTTTCGACAGCGACGGCATCCTCACTTTCGAGCTGGCGCCGGTGCTGGCCGACTATCCCGACGCCGCCGCGGTGGAGCGCCTGTCGACGCGCGTGCTTGAACGTCTGCGCGTGATACCCGGCGTGACCACGGTGACCGCTACCACCAATCTTCCGGCGGACCTGTGGAGCGGCCAGTTCAACCTCGGCGGCCTGCACCTGCCCGGTAGCGGGGAAATGTTCAACACGCAGTACCGCGGCGTCGGCCCCGATTTCTTCGCGCTGTTCGGCATCGCCACGCATGAGGGGCGCACGTTCGGTCGCAACGATATCCGCGGCGGCGAACCGGTGGCGATCATCAACCGGGCGATGGCGCAGAAGCACTATGGCGGCCAGGCCCTCGGCAAGTTGATCCAGCGAGGTGAACGCGGCGACCATGCCGGACTGTGGTCGGCGCGCATCGTGGGCGTGGTCGGCGACACCCACCAGTTCGGTCCGCTGGAAGAACAGCCGGAAGTGCTGTACGTGCCGCTGGCGCAGATGAGCGACAACGCCATGGCGATTTTCCGCAGCTTCGAGCCGATGCGCTTCGCGCTGCGCGGTCATGGCGATCCGAACGCGTGGCGCGATGCGCTGGCCACGGCGGTGGCCGCCGTCGCGCCGAACCAGCCGATCGCCAATGTACGCAGCATGCAGGGCATCGTGCGCAGCACCACCGCCGACATGCGTCTCAATCTGTTGCTGGTCGGCATCTTCGCCGCGCTGGCGCTGTTGCTCGCCGCGGCCGGCATGTACGCGGTGATGGCGGTGGCGGTGGCCGCCCGCGAACGCGAGTTCGGCGTGCGCAGCGCGCTGGGCGCCTCGCCATGGCGTTTGATGCAACTGGTGCTGCGCGGCGGCCTGTGGCAGATCGGGCTCGGCCTGGTGCTGGGCGTCGGCCTCGCGCTGGGACTGTCCGGCGTGCTGCGCGCGGTGCTGGAAGACATCGGCCGCGGCGCGGTCGACCCGGTGGCCATCGGCGGCGTCTGCGCGGTGCTGGCCGTGGCCGGTGTGCTGGCCTGCCTGGTGCCGGCGCTGCGTGCCGGCAGGGTTCATCCAATGCGCGCGTTGCGCGGGAGCAGGGAATGATCGTGCGTGAATTTCGCGGTGCATGGCGGCGCCTGGCGCGTCGCCCCGGGTATGCGCTGCTGTCGGCAATGGTGCTCGGCGTGGGCCTTGGCGTGACGCTGTTCCTGTTCAGCCTGGTCAACACGCTGATCCTCGATCCGCTGCCGCTGCCGCACCCCGAACGCATCCTGGCCGTGGGCGAGCCCTCGCGCAGTGGCCATGGCATCGATACGCTCGACAGCGACCAGTACCTGGCGCTGCGTGGCCGGCTGGGCGGCGTCGACCTGCTCGGCGCCTACGTGGCCACCGGCGCCGGCGTGGAGCAGGGCCGCGGCGCGAATTACTACCAGGGCAGCCGCGTGACTGCCTCGATGATGACGCTGCTGGGCATCCGGCCGCTGCTGGGGCGCGGCCTGCAGCCGGCGGACGAGGCAGCCGGCGCGCCAGCCGTGGTGCTGCTGGGCGAGAACCTGTGGCGGCGCGGTTTCAACGCCGATCCGCAGATCGTGGGGAGCGCGGTGCGGGTCAACGGCGAGTGGGCCACGGTGGTGGGCGTGCTGCCGGCCGATGCGACGAGCATGCCGGTCACCAACAGCCAGGTCTGGATGCCGTTGAAACTGCTGCCGGGCGAGCACCGCGACGTGTGGGGCGTGGTCCGGCTGGCGCCCGGACAGCAGCTGGCGCAGGCGCGCGCGCAGCTGGATGCATGGGCTGCCCGCCTGCAGGCGGCGCTGCCGACGGGGCGGCATACGCGGGGCGTCATCATCAAGCCGTGGAAGTTCAGCTTCGTGCCCGAGGACATGCGCCAGTGGGTGTGGCTGATGTTCGGCGCCGCGGTGCTGGTGTTGCTGCTGGCCTGCGTCAACGTGGCCAACCTGCAACTGGTGCAGACCCTGCAGCGGCGCCACGAACTGGCGTTGCGCAGCGCGCTGGGCGGCAGTCGCGCCCGGCTGGTATCCGGCGCGCTGCTGGAAAGCCTGCTGTTGAGCCTGGCTGCCCTGGCGCTGGCATTGCCGATCGTGCACTGGGGCAATCGCTGGATCGTCTCGGTGTACTTCAAGGATGCAGCGGGTGCGGTGCCGTTGCATCATTTCGGCCTCGACGGTCGCGTGCTCGCGGCGGCATTGGCGGCGGCGCTGCTCAGCACGGCTTTGGCGGGCGTGATTCCAGCCTGGCGCGCCTCACGCGCCGACCTGCAGGATCTGCTGCGCGATGGCGGCAAGGGTTCGGGCGCCGGTTTCGCCCGGGCGGCGAGGATCATGGTGATGGCGGAAGTCGCCTTGACCGTGGTGCTGCTGGTGGGGGCGGGCACCTTCGTGCGCGCGGTGGGCACCGTGCTGTCGCAGCCGATGGCCGGCGCGGCGCATGCCGCGCACGTGCTCACCGCGGAGGTGATGCTGCCTGCGGCCGGCTACGGCGACGACGCGCAGCGCATCCGCTTCTTCGACGCGGTCGGCGAGCGCCTGCGCCAGGGCGCCGGCGTGGTCGAGGCCACGGCGTCGGACACCGTGCCAGGTGCCGTGCTGGGCAGCCATGAAGACGTATCGCTGCCGGGCCAGCCGCAACCTGCGGACGGCTGGCCGCGGGCGCAGATGGCCATCGTCGATGCGCATTTCCCCGGCACCTATGGCGTGCGTTTGCGGGAGGGCCGCTTCTTCGACGCGCGCGACCGTGCGCACAGCGTGCCGGTGGCGGTGGTCGACGCGAAGATGGCGGCGGCGACATGGCCGCACGGCGATGCGCTGGGCAGCACGCTGGTGCTGTGGCCGGGCCGTCCGTTCGCCCGCACGCTGACCGTGGTCGGGGTGATCGAGCCGCTGCAGCTGGACGGCGTGCTGGAAAACCCGCGGCCGGGCCTGCTGTTGCCGCTGGACCAGTCGGTCGGGCAGGGCCCGTTGCACGCGGTGGGGCTGGCGGTGCGCACGCATGCCGTCGCCGACAGCGCCGCGCAACAGCTGATCGATGCCGTGCACGCGGTCGAGCCGCAGGCGGCGGTGTACGGCATGCGCAGCCAGGCCGCCGCGATGGCCGAGGCGCGCGTGGGCCTGACCGTGCTCAGCAGCGTGTTCGGCGCGCTGGGGCTGGTGGCGCTGCTGCTGGCCGGCGCGGGCCTGTATGGCGTGCTGGCGTTCGCGGTGGCCCAACGCACGCGCGAGATCGGCATCCGTCGCGCGATCGGCGCCGGCAACGCTGCGATCGCGCGCGAGGTGGGGCGACAGTTGCTGTGGCAGCTCGGGCTGGGACTGGGTGTCGGCCTGCTGCTGGCCTGGCCGTGGTCGGCGCTGCTGGCCGACCCGGGCTTGCACACCCGGGCGCACGACATGCGCGTATTCGCGCCGGTCCTGCTGACCGTGTTGCTGGTGGCGCTGATCGCCTCGCTGGTGCCGATGATTCGCGCGTTGCGAGTGGCTCCCGCCGTCGCCCTGCGCTACGAATGATGCGCGTGTGCGCGGCGGAGTCGATATGCTGCGCTGAACCCGCGAACGGAACGACATGACCCGCGAATCGAATCCCACCGTCCTGCTGGTCGACGACCAGGCCGACGTGCGCGAGGCGCTGCGCCTGCTGCTGAAGTCCGAGGGCTTCGCCAGCATCGGCGTGGACGGTCCCTCGGCCGCACTGGAGACGGTGCGCCAGCGTGATTTCGGCTGCGCGCTGATCGACCTCAACTACACCCGCGACACCACCTCGGGCGAGGAGGGCCTGGCCCTGCTCGATGCGCTGCGCCAGCACGTGCCGGAGCTGCCGGTGGTGGTGATGACGGCGTGGGGCAACGTGCCGCTGGTGGTCGATGCGCTGCGCCGCGGCGCCGGCGATTTCATCGAGAAGCCGTGGGACAACGCGCGCGTGCTCAGCATCGTGCGCACGCAGATCGCGCTGGGCGAGGGCGCGCGCCGACAGCGCCGTCTGGAGGCGGAGAACGCGCTGCTGCGCGGCGGCGGCGAAGCCCTGATCGCGGAATCGCCGGCGATGCGCCGGGTGATGGAGCTGGTGGCGCGGGTGGCGCCCAGCGACGCGAACGTGCTGGTGCTGGGCGAGAACGGCACCGGCAAGGGCGTCATCGCGCAGGCGCTGCACGCGCAGTCGCGACGCGCAGCGAAGGCGCTGGTCAAGGTCAACATGGGCGGCATCGCCGAGAACGTGTTCGAGTCGGAGATGTTCGGCCACGTGCGCGGCGCGTACACCGACGCCAGGAGCGAACGCATCGGCCGTTACGAGCTGGCCGATGGCGGCACGCTGTTCCTCGACGAAGTGGGCAACGTGCCGATCTCGCAGCAGCCGAAACTGCTGCGCGTGCTGGAGGATGGCGAGTTCGAGCGACTGGGTTCCTCGCGCACGCAGAGCGCCGACGTGCGGCTGGTCTCGGCCACCAATGCCGACCTGGCCGTCGAGGTGGAAGCGGGGCGCTTCCGCAAGGACCTGCTGTATCGGCTCAACACGCTGGAAATCCGCCTGCCGCCGCTGCGCGAACGCCGCGACGACATCCTGCCGCTGGCGCGCAGTTTTCTCGAACGCAGCGCCGCGCGTTATGGCCGCCACGATCTGCGCCTGGCGCCGTCGGCCGAGCGCGCGTTGCTGGCCTGGCGCTGGCCGGGCAACGTGCGCGAGCTGGGCCACCTGATGGAACGCGCCGCCCTGCTGGCCGAGCAGGACCTGGTCAGCGATTCGGCGCTGGCCTTCGGTCCCGGCCCGGGTGGCGGCACGGCGGCGGCGTCGACGGAACTCGACGACATGACCATCGACCAGGCCGAGGCGCATCTGGTGCGGCGCGCGCTGGAGCGTCACGACGGCAACCTGCAGCATGCCGCCGATGCGCTGGGGATCACCCGCCAGACGCTCTACCGCCGCATGGAAAAGCACGCGCTGCGCGATCCCGCCAGTGACGACGATGGCTGAACCCGCGGCCAGGACGTCATCGCGGCGCCGGGCGCGCATGCCCGCGTTCGAGCGACGGGTGCTGCTCGGCGGCTGGCTGGTGGCACTGCCCGCGCTGGCGGCGCTGGCGATCGTGCTGCTGACGGGCCGGCCCGGGGTCGAGCTGCGCTGGGTGCTCGCCGGCGCCGCGCTGGTGCTCACCGCGATGATCGCCCGCTGGCAACACCGGCGCGTGGTGTATCCGCTGTACACCCTGGTCGGCCTGCTCGAAGCCTTGCGAGAAGGCGACTACAGCCTGCGCGGCGTGAGCGGGGGCGTGCTGGGCGAGGCGATCTACGACATCAACGCATTGGCGGACCGGCTGCAGCGCGAGCGCCTGCAATCGGAGGATTCGGCGCGCCTGCTGGGCAAGACGCTGGCCTCGCTCGATGCCGCCGTGTTCGTGTTCGACGGCGACCTGCGCCTGCGCCTGCTCAATCCCGCCGCGCAACGCCTGCTCACCGGCGAGCGTCACGCGCTGATGGGCCGCCGCGCGGACGAGCTGGGGCTCGATGCGCTGCTCGCCGCGCCATCGGCGCAGGTCGTGCGGCACGTCTTTCCCGGTCGCAGCGGCCGCTTCGAGATTCGCCACGCGCCGCTGCGCAACGAAGGCCGCAACGGCCAGCTGCTGGTCGTCAACGACGTCGGCCGCGCGTTGCGCGAGGAAGAGCGCCAGGCCTGGCAGCGCCTGCTGCGCGTGCTCGGCCACGAGGTCAACAACTCGCTGGCATCGATCCATTCGCTGGCTGGCACGCTGGCCAGCCTGGTCGCGCGCGATCCACTGCCCGACGACTGGCGCGACGATACCCGCGGCGGCCTGCAAGTGATCGGCAACCGGGCCGAATCGCTGGCCCGTTTCCTGGCCGGCTACAGCAAGCTGGCCGCGTTGCCGCCGCCGCAGCAGCGGAGCGTCGACCTGGCCGAACGCATCGCGGCGGTGGCGCGACTGGAGCAGCGCCTTGCGGTGCGCGTCGAAGACGGCCCGGCGCTGTCGCTGCAGGCCGACCCCGACCAGCTCGAACAGGCGCTGATCAACCTGCTGCGCAACGCGGTCGAGGCGAGCCTCGACGGCGGCAAGGGCGAGGTGGTGATGCGCTGGCGCAGCGAGGGCGAGCGTGTGCTGATCGAGATTCTCGACGACGGCCCCGGCCTGCCCGGCAGCGACAACCTGTTCGTGCCGTTCTTCACCACCAAGCCCGGCGGCTCCGGCATCGGCCTGGCCCTGGTGCGGCAGATCGCCGAGGCACACGAAGGCGGCGTCAGCCTGGGCGCCCGCGAAGGCGCGCCCGGAGCCGCCGCCCAGCTGTGGTTGCCGCTGGAGCTGGCGCGCGACTAGCCGGCGTCGCCGCCGGTGTACTTCCCGTGCAGCGCCACCGGCGCCACCTGCCGCTTCGCGCGCCGCCGAATCCACAGGTTGATCAGCTCCACGAACACCGAGAAGGCCATCGCGGCGTAGATGTAGCCCTTGGGAATGTGCTGGCCGAAACCGTCGGCGAACAGCACCAGGCCGATCATGATCAGGAAGCTCAGCGCCAGCACCTTGACCGTGGGATGGCGCTCCACGAACTCGCCGATCGGCCGGGCAAACGCCAGCATGAAGCCGATCGAGGCGAGGATCGCGGTGACCATCACCCAGCGCTCGTCGACCATGCCCACCGCGGTGATGATGGAGTCCAGCGAGAACACGATGTCGAGCAGCATGATCTGCGCGATCACGCCGCCGAACGTCGCGGTGGCCGCGCCCACGGTCACCTGTTCGCTGGCGCCTTCCAGCTTCTGGTGGATTTCGTGGGTGGCCTTGCCGATCAGGAACAGGCCGCCGCCGAGCAGGATCAGGTCACGCCACGAGAAGGCGTGGCCGAACAGCGAGAACAGCGGCGCGGTCAGCCCGACGATCCAGGCGATCGCCATCAGCAGGCCCAGCCGGGTGATCGCGGCCAGCACGATGCCGAGCCGGCGCGCCTTGTCCCGCTGCTCCGGCGGCAGCTTGCCCGCCAGGATCGAGATGAAAATGATGTTGTCGATGCCGAGCACCAGTTCCAGGGCGGTCAGCGTCGCGAGGGCGATCCAGATTTCGGGACTGGCCAGTGATTCCATGGGGATCTCTTTGAGGTGGGTGGCTGCAGGACACGTGGGTCGCGCGGTGGGGCCACGGCGTCAAAGGCGTTCGTGATGGACGCAGCTTCGCCGTGGGACGGCGAAGGTCTTGCTCGCAAACCTGGCGGTTTGCCGCTGCACCGGGGTCAAGCCCGTATTGGCGGTGACAGCGAGCGGGAGCTACTCCCCTTCACGGGTGATGCTAGCACGCGTTCGTGCGTGTCACGCCGACATGCCTTCCCGCAGCGCCGCGATGCGTTGCGCCCGCGGCAGGCGTTTCCAGGCCATCTCCAGCCGCAGCGCGTCGCCATGGCTGGCGACCCACACCCAGCCCAGCAACTGCCGCGGCGGGTTGGAGCGGGTGAAGCGCGCGCCCTTGCCGGCAAGGTGTTTTGCGTAGCGCTGTTCGGGGTCGCGGGCGATGCCGGTGTAGACGCGGCCGTCGGCGCATTCAAGCAGATAGACCGCCCAGGTATCGGCGCCGGGCGCGTCGCTCATGCGTTCAAACCCATTCCGTCAGCCCTTCGGCGGCGCAAACCTGCTTCCACGACGCTCGCGCCTTCAATCGCGTGGCCAGCGCCGCCAGTTGCGGCCACTCGGTGGCCGGGCGCGGCATGTTGCGCGACCAGCGCATCAGCATCAGCACATACAGGTCGACCACGCTGAGCTGTTCGCCCAGCATGTACGGACCGTGTGCGGCGAGCCGGGCGTCGACATGCGACCAGCATTTTTCAATGCCGATGCGGGCCGCTTCCTGCACGGTGTCGGCCGCCGCCGGCAGCTGGTCGCCGGGGTAGAACCATTGGCGAAACAGCGGCTGCAGCGAGTTGGCGAGATAGAACATCCATTGCAGGTAGTCACCGCGCTGCGCACTTCCCGCTGCCGGTGCCAGGGCGGCTTCGGCATGCCGCTCGGCCAGCAGCATCGCCAGCGCAGCCGCTTCGCCATGCGGCGCGCCGTCAACCATCAGCGTCGGCACCACGCCGTTCGGATTGATCGCCAGGTACGCAGCGCTGCGCTGCTCGCCCTTGTCGAGGTCGACGCGCTTGAGTTCGTGCGGCGCGCCGATTTCAAGCAAGGCCAGGTGCACCAGCAGATTGGCCGAACCGGGGGCGTAGTAGAGCGTGTACATGGCGATGATCCGTGGTGGCAAGCCTTCGGATGATACGCCGGAACTTGCGCTTCGCCGGGTGCGGAACAGGCCGCCCGGCGGGCGTCGGGGCCCGATCCGCGTGAGGTTCCGCAAGAAAATCACAACACAGTTCGCGTCTGCGAGCATTCGCGCGCGGAGGCCCTTGTTTACTTTTTTGACCGTGTTTAGGTTTACCGGTCGCGTCCGTGGGACGAGCCGCGATATCCGGTACGCGGCAGGGGGTGCGTACGTCTGTATTTCCTTCATGGAGAAGATCATGAAACTCAGGCAAGCCATTGCATGTGGACTGTTGTCGCTGGCGTCGTTGGGGGGCGCTGCCAGCGCCGCAACACCAAAGAAGGTCTGGCTTACGCTCGATCAGAACAGCTACACCGCGCTGCAACAGGTCGATCCGGCCGCACGCAGCCTCGAGAGTCGCTACGTCGCCAACGGCACCACCAACAAGGGTCTTATCACGGTGGACAGGATCCACATCGTGCCGGTCGATGACAGCGTGCTCGGCGCGCTCAGCGCACAAGTACACCGTCAATTGCATCATTGCGCGGGTTACATCACTTACGACTCGCTCGACGCCGCCCGGGTGGCGTTGCAGCCCCGTCAGGCTCTGGCCGGCCTGACCGTGCCGGACTACACGATCGACCAGCAGGCGCTGGTGACGCCGTGGATCGCGCAGCAAACCGCGGGCCATATCGCCGACACCATCCAGAGCCTGGCCGGATTCAACAATCGCTACTACAACGGCAGCACCGGCGCGGAAGCGTCCGACTGGTTGAAGAGCACGTGGCAGACGATGGCCGCAGGCCGCTCCGACATTGCGGTGAAGCAGGTCGTGCGGGGCAGCGACAAGCAGGCCTCAGTGGTGTTGACCATCACCGGTACCCAGCATCCCGAGCAGATCGTGGTGATGGGTGCGCACCTGGACACGGTCAACTGGAATGACGCCGGTGGTCAGTCGCATGACACCTCGCGTGCGCCGGGCGCCGATGACGATGCCTCCGGTGTGGCGGGCCTTACCGAAACCCTGCGCGTGCTGCTGGCCAACGGTTACAAGCCGGCGCGGACGATCCAGTTGATGGCCTATGCGGGTGAGGAGTTCGGCCTGTACGGCTCCAACTACATCGCCACCGACTACGCCAACCGCAATGTCGACGTGGTCGGCATGCTGCAGCTGGACATGACCAACTACAAGGGCTCGGCCGGCGACATCTATCTGGAGGACGACTACACCGACGCGGCGCAGAACCAGTTCGTCGAGTCCCTGGTGAATACGTACCTGCCGCAGCTCAGCGTGGTGCATGACCAGTGTGGTTACGGTTGTTCGGATCACGCGTCATGGCACAACCAGGGCTACGCCACCTCGATGCCGTTCGAGTCGCGCCTGGGTGACGACAATCCGTATATCCACTCCAGCAAGGACACCTACGCCAACTCGGGCAACCAGGCGCAGCACGCGCTGAAGTTCACCCGGCTGGCGCTGGCCTTCGCCGTCGAGCTCGGCGGCAACGGCGACGGTGACACGCCGATCCCGCCCACCGGTGGCGACGTGCTCGCCAACGGGGTGCCGAAGAGTGGACTCTCCGGCGCCAGCGGCAGCACCGTGCTGTACAAGGTCACCGTGCCGGCGGGTGCCAGCAACCTGGTCATCTCGACCAGTGGCGGCAGTGGCGACGTGGATCTCTACACGCGTTACGGCGCTGCACCCACCACCAGCAGCTACGACTGCCGTCCGTATCGTTCGGGCAACAACGAGAGCTGCACGGTGGCGACGCCGCAGGCGGGCACGTACTACGTGCAATTGCGTGCGTACCAGGCCTATGGCGGCGTTACCGTCAAGGCGAGCTGGACGACGGGCGGTGACCCGCAACCACCGGCCGATGATGAGCTGGCCAATGGCGTGGCGAAGACCGGCTTGAGTGGAGCCACCGGCGGTACCGCGCTCTACAGGGTGATCGTGCCAGCCGGGTCGACCAACCTGACGATCGGCAGCAGCGGTGGCACGGGTGACGTGGACATGTACGTCCGTTTTGGCTCGGCGCCCACGACCAGCAGCTACGACTGCCGCCCGTACCGCAATGGCAACAGCGAGAGCTGCACGTTCACGCAAGTCCAGGCGGGAACGTACTACGTCATGCTGAAAGGCTATCAGGCGTACAGCGGAGTCTCGTTGAAGGCCAGCTGGAACGGCGGCTAGCGCGGGACCGGTCAAGGGACACCATGAAGCATTGACGGCTTCATGGTGTCCCGACGCAAGAACGGAAAAGGCCCGATCAGGATGATCGGGCCTTTTCCGTTCATTGCCATCTTCGATGCGAAAGAAGTGGTCAGACCATCCGGCAGATTCAGCCGTCCAGTTCGGACCAGCGCGCATAGGCCGCATCCAGCTCGGCCTGCAGCGCGGCGACCGTCTCGTTGGCCTTCACGATGGCGGCGCTGTCCTGCTGGAAGAACGCCGGCTCGTTCATCGCGGCGGTGCGCGTGGCGATGTCGGTTTCCAGTTGCTCGATGCGCTTGGGCAACTGTTCCAGCTCGTGCTGTTCCTTGAAGCTGCGCTTGCGCTTCGCCACTGGCGGTGCGGCTGGGGCGGGGGCAGGGGACTTGCCGGTCGCGGTGGTGCCGCGCGGAGCCGGCCGCTGGCGCAACCAGTCGCTGTAGCCGCCCACGTATTCGCCGATCCGGCCCTCGCCCTCCAGCACCAGGGTGCTGGACACCACGTTGTCGAGGAAGGCGCGGTCATGCGAGACCAGCAGCAGGGTGCCCTGGTAGTCGGTCAGCAACTCTTCCAGCAGTTCGAGTGTTTCCACGTCGAGGTCGTTGGTCGGTTCGTCCATCACCAGCAGGTTGGACGGCTGGGCGAACAGCTTGGCCAGCAGCAGGCGGTTGCGTTCGCCGCCGGACAGCCGGGTGATCGGCGCGCGGGCGCGTTCGGGCGAGAACAGGAAATCCTGCAGGTAGCCGATGATGTGCTTGCGCTGGCCATTGAGTTCGATGAACTCGCGGCCCTCGGCCACGTTGTCCAGCGCGTTGAGCGAGTCGTTGAGCTGCAGCCGGTGCTGGTCGAAGTAGGCGATCTGGATCGACGTGCCCAGCTCGGCGGTGCCGCGCAGTGGTGTCAGTTCGCCCAGCATGATCTTCAGCAGGGTGCTCTTGCCGGCGCCGTTGGGGCCGATGATGCCGATGCGGTCGCCGCGCAGGATGGTGGTCGAGAGGTCGTCGATCAGCACGCGGCCGTCGTAGGCCTGGTGCACGTGCTTGAGGTCGATCACCTTCTTGCCGGAAGACTGCGCGTTGGCCGCGGTCATCTTCACGTTGCCGCCCAGGTTGCGCCGTTCGGCGCGCTCGTTGCGCAGCGCCTTCAGCGCCCGCACGCGGCCCTCGTTGCGGGTGCGCCGGGCCTTGATGCCCTGGCGAATCCACACTTCCTCCTGCGCCAGCTTCTTGTCGAACAGCGCGTTGGCCTGCGCTTCGGCGTGCAGGCGTTCCTCGCGGCGGCGCAGGTAGTTGTCGTAGTCGCCCGGCCAGTCGGTGAGCTGGCCGCGATCGATCTCGACGATGCGGGTGGCCAGCGCGCGCAGGAAGCTGCGGTCATGGGTGACGAAGATGATGCTGCCGGCGAACTGCTTGAGGAAGCTCTCCAGCCAGCCGATCGCCTCGATGTCGAGGTGGTTGGTCGGCTCGTCCAGCAGCAACACGTCGGGCTTGCGCACCAGCGCCTGGGCCAGCAGCACGCGGCGCTTCATGCCGCCGGACAGCGCCGCGAAGTCGGTCTCGCCGGGCAGTTCCAGCTGGGTGATCACGTCGCTGACGCGGCGGTCCAGGTCCCAGCCGTGCTGCGCCTCGATCTCGTGCTGCACGTCGCCCAGCGCGTCGAAGTCGCCGGTGTCGAGCAGGTGGTGATAACGCGCCAGCAGCCGGCCCAAGTCACCCAGGCCCTCGGCGACCACGTCGAACACGCTGCCCTCGGTGCCGTGCGGCACCTCCTGCGCCATACGCGCCACCACGATGCCGTTCTGCACGCGCACTTCGCCGTCGTCGGCATGCAGCTCGCCGGCGATCAGCTTCATCAGGGTGGATTTGCCTTCGCCGTTGCGACCGACGATGCAGACACGCTCGTTCGCCTCGATCGACAGATCGACGTGTTCGAGCAGGAGTGGGCCGCCGATGCTGAAGTCGACGCGTTGCAATTGGATAAGAGACATCCGCCCATTGTAGCGGTAGCCGCGTCCTTGCTCGCGTTTGCATGGCCCCAAAAGAAACGGGCCGCACCGGGCGGCCCGTTTCATGTCGCTGGAGGATGTCGCTTACTTCAGCTTCGCATCCTTGCGCAGGGCCTCGGCGCGGTCGGTCTTTTCCCACGAGAACGAGGTGAACTTGTTGCCGTTGGCGTCGACCAGGTCGCGCGGGGTGCGGCCGAAGTGGCCGTAGCTGGCGGTCTGCTGGTACATCGGGTGGATCAGGTCGAGCATCTGCAGGATGCCGTACGGGCGCAGGTCGAAGTGCTTGCGGATCAGCTTCTCGATCTTCTCGTCGCTGATCTTGCCGGTGCCGAAGGTGGTGACCGAGATCGAGGTGGGATGCGCCACGCCGATCGCGTAGCTCACCTGCACTTCGCAGCGGTCGGCGATGCCGGCGGCCACGATGTTCTTGGCCACGTAGCGCGCGGCGTAGGCGGCCGAGCGGTCGACCTTGGACGGGTCCTTGCCCGAGAACGCACCGCCGCCGTGACGGGCCCAGCCGCCGTAGGTGTCCACGATGATCTTGCGGCCGGTCAGGCCGCAGTCGCCCACCGGCCCGCCGATCACGAACTTGCCGGTCGGGTTGATGTGGAACTTGGTGCCCTTGTGCAGCAGCTTGGCCGGCAGCACCGGCTTGAGGATTTCCTCGCGCACGGCCTCGATCAGGTCCTTCTGCTTCACGCTCGGGTCATGCTGGGTCGACAGCACCACGGCGTCGATCGCGGTGGCGATGCCGTTCTCGTAGCGCAGGGTGACCTGGCTCTTGGCGTCCGGGCGCAGCCACGGCAGCGGCGAGTTCTTCTTCTTGCGCACCTTGGCCTGCTGCTCGACCAGGCGGTGCGAGTAGTAGATCGCGGCGGGCATGAAGTCCTTCGTTTCATTGGTCGCGTAGCCGAACATCAGGCCCTGGTCGCCCGCGCCCTGTTCTTCCGGCTTCTTGCGGTCCACGCCCTGGTTGATGTCGGGCGACTGCTTGCCGATCAGGTTGATCACGCCGCAGGTGGCGCCGTCGAAGCCGACGTCGCTGGAGTCGTAGCCGATGTCCAGGATCACCTTGCGGGTGATCGCTTCCAGGTCGATCCACGCATCGGTGGTGATCTCGCCGGCGACGATCGCCACGCCGGTCTTGACCATGGTTTCGCAGGCCACGCGGGCGCGCGGGTCCTGCGCGACGATCGCATCGAGGACGGCGTCGGAGATCTGGTCGGCGACCTTGTCCGGATGGCCTTCGGAGACCGATTCGGAGGTGAACAGGTAGTTGGACATCGCGGTTTATATCCCTTTGTTCGGATAGAAAGATAAATGAAGTCGGGCATGATACATCCCCGCTCCGGGTTTTGCAGCTTGCGCCGATTCCCGTCCCTGCGGGGTTAGGCGCGTGTTCAGCCGTCTGGACGGCTGCGCGTTCAGGCGGCCAGCCGGTCGCCGGCGGCAAGCGCCGCGAAATAATCGCGGGTCAGCCGCAACTGCTCGTGGACTGTTTCCGCCCGGTTGACCACCTGCCGGAACGCGGCGTTCTCCGGACGGTCCTTCGCGTACCAGCCCAGGTGCTTGCGCGCGATGCGCACGCCGGCCTGTTCGCCATAGAACGCGTACAACTGCTCGAGGTGGCCGAGCAGGATGGTGCCGACTTCGGCCGGCTCCGGCTCGGCCAGCAATTCGCCGGTGGCGAGGTAGTGGGCGACCTCGCGGAAGATCCATGGCCGTCCCTGGGCACCGCGGCCGATCATCAGCGCGTCGGCGCCGGTGACGTCCAGCACGTGCCTGGCCTGCTGCGGAGTGTTGACGTCGCCGTTGGCCAGCACCGGAATGCGCACGGCGGCCTTCACCGCGGCAATGGTGGCGTACTCGGCCTCGCCCTCGTACTTGTCCGCGCGGGTGCGCCCGTGCACGGCCAGCGCGGCGATGCCGTTGTCCTGGGCGATGCGGGCGATGTTCAGCGCGTTGCGGTTCTGCCGATCCCAGCCGGTGCGGATCTTCAGCGTCACCGGCACCTCGACGGCGTCGACCACTGCCTTGACGATGCGCGCCACCAGCGGCTCGTCCTGCAGCAGGGCGGAGCCCGACCACACGTTGCACACCTTCTTGGCCGGGCAGCCCATGTTGATGTCGATGATCTGCGCGCCGTTGGCCACGTTGAAGCGCGCCGCTTCGGCCAGCATCGCCGGGTCGTAGCCGGCGATCTGCACGCTGACCGGTTCGGGTTCGCCCTCGTGGTCCATCCGCTGCAGCGACTTGCGCGTATGCCACAGCCGCGGGTCGGCATTGGTCATCTCCGACACGGCCAGCCCCGCGCCCAGCCGCTTGCACAGCAACCGGAACGGCTTGTCGGTGACGCCGGCCATAGGGGCCAGCACCACGGGCGGGTCGATCAGGTAGGGGCCGATGCGCATCGGCGCATTGTAGCGGCCCGCGGCTGCCGCGACGCGGCGATCAGTGCGTGGGCACCGCCCGCTGCGCGGCGGCGCGGTCATGCCGGTGCTTGAACAGCGGCACGAACAGCAGCGCCATCACCAGCGAGTAGCCGGCGAAGGCCAGCCAGATCCCGGGCCAGTCCTTGCAGATCGCCACGGTGTCGTCGCACTGGTGGCTGGTGAAGAAGTGGTCGATCACGAAACCGGCGATCAGGCTGCCCAGCACCGCGCCGATGCCGTTGGTCATCAGCATGAACAGGCCCTGGGCGCTGGCGCGGATCTTCGGGTCGGCCTGGCTCTCCACGAACAGCGAGCCTGAGATGTTGAAGAAGTCGAACGCCATGCCGTAGATGATGCAAGAGAGCACGATCATCCACAGGCCGCCGGCCGGGTCGCCGAACGCGAACAGCCCGAAGCGCAGCACCCAGGCCAGCATGCTCATCGTCATCACCGCCTTGATGCCGAAGCGCTTCAGGAAGAACGGGATGGTCAGGATGAAGGCGGTTTCGGAGAACTGCGAGATCGAGATGATGATGGTGGAGTACTTCACCGCCAGCAGGTTGGCGTACGCGGGCACCTTGACGAAGTCGCTGAGGAAGGCGTCGCCATAGGCGTTGGTCAGCTGCAGCGCCGCGCCCAGCAGCATGGCGAAGATGAAGAACACCGCCATGTTGCGGTTCTTGAACAGGGTGAACGAGGTCAGTCCCAGCCGGTCGGCGAGTCCGCGGCCTTCCTCGGCGCGCAGCCGCGGCGGGCACTTGGGCAGGGTGAACGCGTAAAGGCCCAGCAGCAGCGAGGCAGCCGCGGCCACGTGGAACTGGGCGGGCGACGCCTTGAAGCCGAGCAGGCTGGTGGTCCAGGTGGCGGCGATGAAGCCGATCGTGCCCCACACGCGGATCGGCGGGTAGGTGTTCACCACGTCCAGGCCGTCCTGCTTCAGCGCGTTGTAGGTCACCGTGATGGCCAGCGAGATGGTCGGCATGTAGAAGCACATGTTCAACAGCATCACCCAGAACATCTGCTCCGGGCCCTGCACGTGCGGGATCGAGAACAGCACCGCGGCGCCGCAGATCTGCAGGATGCCGTACAGGCGTTCGGCGTTGATCCACTTGTCCGCCACGATGCCGACCAGCGAGGGCATGAACAGGGAGGCGATGCCCATGGTGGAGAAGATCGCGCCGAAGCTGGTGCCCGACCAGTGCTGGGTCTGGAACCACCACGTGCCGATGGTCAGCAGCCACGCGCCCCAGATGTAGTACTGGAAGAAATTGAGTACGGTGAGACGGAGCTTGAGGCTCATGAACGAGGATTCCCCTGCAAGGCCGGGGTCGGCCCCGTGGCCACGATATCGTAGCGGCGCAGGTTAGACGACGCTGCCGCCAAGCGGCAAGGTGCAATGCGGCAGCTCGTTCCGGCCGCTCACCCCGGCACGGCCAGCACATCGGCCACGCGCTGGCGCAGCACCGGCAGCAGCTCGGCCTCGAACCACGGGTTGTGCATCACCCACGGCCGGTTGCGCGGGCTCGGGTGGGGCAGCGGCAGCACGCCGCGGGCCAGGTGGGTGCGCCAGTTGCGCACGGTGTCGGTGAGCGTGGCATCGCGCGTGTCGCCGAGCATGCCCACCTGGGCGTACTGCCCGATGGCCAGGGTCAGCTGCACGCCGGTGAGCAGCGGAAACAGGCGGGGATGCCAGATCGCGGCGCACGCCGGTCGCGGCGGCAGGTCGCCGCTCCTGCCCTTGCCGGGGAAGCAGAAATCCATCGGCACGATCGCCACGCGCTCGGCATCGTAGAAGGTGGCGCGACCGATCTGCAGCCAGTCGCGCAGGCGCTCGCCGCTGACGTCGTCGAACGGGATGCCGCTTTCCTCCACCTTGCGCCCCGGCGCCTGGCTGACGATCAGCAGGCGCGAGCGCGTCGACGCCTGCAGCACCGGTCGCCGCCCCGGCGGCTGCTGCATCGCGCAGGTGTGCCCGCAGCGGATTTCCGCCAGCAGGGCATCCATGGCGCGTTGTTGCTGCATCGGGTCCAGCTTTCCTTTCTTCTCCATTCCCTGTTCCCGGCCCTCAAACCACCTTGCCCGGGTTGAGGACGCCGTCCGGATCGAACGCGGCCTTGACCGAGCGCATCAGCGCGAGGGTCGACTCGCCCAGCGCCAGCGGCAGGTACTCGCGTTTCACCACGCCGATGCCGTGTTCGCCCGACAGCGTGCCGCCCAGCGCGATCACCAGGGCGAACAGCTCGGGCAGCATCGCGTAGCCACGTTCGATCTCATCCACGTCGCGCGGCAGCAGGTTCACGTGCAGGTTGCCGTTGCCGGCGTGGCCGAAGCACACCAGCGGCACCGCGTGCTTCGCCGCCAGCGCCTGCGCGCCGGCGACCAGTTCGGGCAGGCGGCTCACCGGCACCACCACGTCCTCGTTGATCTTGTGCTCGGTCACCGCACGCTGGGCGAACGAGAGCGCCTTGCGCGCGGCCCACAGCGCGGTGTTTTCGCTGGCGTCGGCCGCGACGTCGAGGGCGAGCAGGCCGTCGCCGCGCGCGGCGCGTGCCACCGCGTCCTGGGCAAAGCGCACGGTCTCGGGCGTTCCGTCGACCTCGATCAGCAGCAGCGCTCCCGCTTCGGGCACGTCGGCATCCGGTGCGTGGTCGCGGGCGAGTTTGAGCGCCAGCGCATCCATGAATTCCAGCGCCGCGGGCGTCACCGGCTGCGCCATGATGCGCGCCACCGCCTGCGCCGCGCTGGCCGTGTCGCGATAGGTGGCGCGCAGCGAGCGCACGGCGGCGGGTCGCGGGGTGAGTTTCAGCGTCGCCCCGGTGATCAGTGCCAGCGTGCCTTCCGAGCCGATGAGCAGGCGGGTCAGGTCGTAGCCGGTGGAATCCTTGGTGGTTTGCGTACCGGCGATGAAACCTTCACCGGTGCCGGCCACTGCGCGCAGGCCCAGCACGTTGTCGCGCGTGGCGCCGTACTTCAGCGCGCGCGGTCCACCGGCGTTGCAGGCAAGGTTGCCGCCCACGGTGCACCAAGGTGCCGAGCCCGGATCGGGTGCCCAGAAGAACCCGTGCGGCGCCAGCGCCTGCTGCAGGGCCTCGTTGGTGACGCCCGGCTCGACCACCGCGAGGCGATCGTCCGGCGCGATGCGCACGATGCGATCCATGCGCTGGAAATTCGCCACCACGCCACCGGCCAGCGGCACCGACGCGCCGGTGGAACTGGTGCCGCCGCCGCGCGCGGTGAGCGGCACGCGATGTTCGCGGCAGGCGCGCACCAGCGATTCGACCTGGGCGTGCGTGGCGGGATGGACGACGACGTCGGGTCGATGCGCGTGGCGCGAGTGGTCGCGTGCCGCGAGGCGCAGCGCGTCGTCGCCGCTGTCCAGTGCGTCGCCGGGAAAGATCGTGCGCAGGCTGTCGAGCAGGGAAGCGGGCAGGGTCATGCCGCGATTATCGCACCGGGCGGGGTTCAGCCCGCCTCGAATGCACCGCGCAGCCATTGCCGCTGCGGTGCTTCCACCGGGCCGTCGTAGCTGACCACGTCGAAGCGGCAGGCCGCGCGCGCATGTTGCGGGTGCGCGGCCAGCCAGTGTTGTGCCGCGAGTATCAGCTTGCCCTGCTTGGCGGCGGTCACCGAAGTGGCGGCGTCGCCGTGGCTGGCGCTCTTGCGGTAGCGCACCTCGACGAAGACCACGGTGCCGCCGTCACGCATCACCAGGTCCAGCTCGCCGTGGCGCGTGGTGTAGTTGCGCGCCAGCAGTTTCAGGCCGGCGCGTTCGAGCTCGCCGCAGGCGCGTTGCTCGAAGTCGTCGCCGGCCGCGCGCATCAGCGCGATTCGGGCTGGAAGGTTCCGCTGGACGACGGACTCGCCGGCACCGGCTCCGCGTTGGCCGGCGGCGCGGTCGATGGCATGTCGTCCATCTGCAGGCTGCCGCCCAGCGGACGTGCCAGGCCATCCTGGAAGCGCGCCCAGATCAGCACGCGGCGCACGCGACCGAACTGGTCGGCGGCAAGCTGGCCGCTGGCGCCCGGCAGGTAGCTGCCCGGATGGGCGCGCATCCATTCGATGTAGGGCACCAGGTTCCAGGCATCCATGCCGAAGGCGAACAGCCGCGCCGCGCCGCCCCGGGCTGCGGGCAGGCGCGTGGCGATGTCGTCGTGGCTTGGCAGTCCCGGCTGGGCGTCGAACAGCCAGGGCGCGTCGCAGAATTCCAGGCCGTCCAGGTCGCGATTCGCGGCGGAGTCGTCATTGCCTTCATAGACGTGCGAAGTGCCGAACACCGGCAGGCCGACCCGGGCAATGTGCAACTGCGGCAACAGCAGTCGCGCCTGTTGCGGGCGCATGCTGATGAAGATGCCGCTGTCCACCACCACAGGATTGTCCGGTTGCGCCGTGCTGGCGCTGGCTGCGGGCTCGGCGGTCGCCGGTGCCGTCGGCAGTCGCATCCCGGCAATGACATCGGCGTAGCTGGTAACTCCGGGCGGCAGGGTGATCGAGCCCAGCAACTCGCCGCCGCGGGCCGTCAGCTCCGCCTTGAACGCGCCGGCCGCACGCTGGGCAAAGTCATCGACCGAGACCATCACGTAGGCCTTGCGGATGCCTCGTTCGATCATGTGATCGGCAGCCTGCGCGCCCTCGGTCTCCGGCAGCAGGCCGAATTCGCTGGTGTCACCGGCGGGCAGTTGCTTGTCGTCGGGATGATTCAGGGCCAGCAGCGGAACCGGCAGTTGCGCCTGGCCGAACACGGCGGCGACCTCGGCACGGGTCAGCGGGCCGACGACCAGTCGCGCGCCGTCACTGACGGCCTGCTGATACGCCTTGAGCGCACCGTCGGCGGTGCCCTGGCTGTCGTAGACCCGCACCGAGGGGCGCGGCGCGTGATTGCGGCCGGCATCGAGGTAGGCCGCGAAGAAGCCTTCGCGGATCGCCGTGCTGGCGGCGGCGTAATTGCCGTCGTTGGGCAACAGCAGGGCCACCTGGGTGGGCACCTGGTAGCCCTCGCGCACGTTGGCGTCGGCGCCGGGCAGCAAGGTGCCGACCGGTTGCTGGAGGTCGGGCGTCGGCTGCGCCACGGTGACGCCGAGCTGGCTGAGCGCCTCGTTCACCCACGGCAGCATGCGGTCGCCGCGCTGCATGCCGGCGGCACGCTGCTTAAGCGAATCGACGCCGACCTTGCCCAGCAGGGTGAGGATCTGCTGGCGATTCTGGCTGTGGTCGAAACCGCTGAGCTGCCCGTCCAGCTCCACGCGGGTTCGTGCGGCTCCCCACGGGTCGCCGCTGGCAGCCATCGCGCGGGCGCGGAATTCCAGCAGGCGCGGCTGCAGCGCCGCCGGGACGGCGACCCGCGGCTGCGTGGTCAGCCGCAGCGCGGTGGCCGCATCATGCTGGTCCAGCGCCAGTTCGGCGCGCAGCAGGTCCAGTCGTACCGGTTCGTCGCCGGCAAGGTTCTGCCGCTTGATGCCGGCCAGCACGGGCGCGGCGCGCTGGAGCTGGCCTTCCTCGCGCCACGCCTCGGCGGCGTACAGGCGATAGCTGTCGGCGTGTCCGCGCGATTGCCCGGCCAGTGCGAGCCATGCCTGCGCGGCCTGGTCGAACTGGCCCTGCGTGGCCAGTGCGGCGGCACTCTGCGCCGCGGCAAGCTCCGCCGGCGAGCGTGGTGCATTGCTGGGCACGCAGGCTGCCAGCAACAGCGAAAACAGCAAGGCAGTCGCGGCGACGCGCGAGTGGCGCATGAAGCGCATGGGAAATCCCTTGGTCGTCATGGTCGTCAATGCGCGATCATAACGGATTGGATTGTCGCCCCGTGGTGCAGGAGTTAGCAGATGTCGTCGGTTCAGTCAGGGTGTTTGTGGGTGGTGGCCACGCCCATCGGTCATCGCGACGATTTTTCAGCACGTGCGATCGCCACCTTGCGCGCGGTGGCGGTGATCGCAGCGGAAGACACCCGCCACAGCCGCCCGCTGCTGGTTCACCACAATATAGATACGCCGCTGCTCGCACTGCATGACCACAACGAGCGCGATGCCGTGGATGCGATCGTGCGTCGGATGCAGGGCGGCGATTCGGTCGCGTTGATCTCGGATGCGGGCACGCCGCTGATCAGCGACCCGGGCTTCCGGCTGGTACGCGCCGCGCGTGCCGCAGGCATCCGCTGCATTCCGGTGCCGGGCGCGTGCGCGGCGATCGCGGCCCTGTCGGTGGCCGGCCTGCCCAGCGATCGCTTCGTGTTCGAGGGTTTCCTGCCGCCGAAGGCGGCGGCGCGGCGCAGTCGCCTGCAGGAACTGGCCGGCGACCCGCGCACGCTGATCTTCTACGAGTCGTCGCACCGCGTCGCCGAAAGCCTGGCCGACATGCGCGACGTGTTCGGCGCCGACCGCGAGGCCGTGCTGGCGCGCGAGCTGACCAAGATGTTCGAAACCGTGCTGGGCGAGCCGCTGGCGGAGCTGGCGGCGCGGGTCGTCAGCGATCCGGACCAGCAGCGCGGCGAGCACGTGATCCTGGTGGCGGGGCGCGGCGAGGAAGCCGACGCGAAACTGGCCGAAGGCCGGCGCGTGTTCGCGATCCTGCGCGACGAGCTGCCGCCGGCGAAGGCGGCCAAGCTGGCGGCGGCGATCAGCGGGGCGCCGCGCAAATCTCTCTACGAGAGCGAGAAGTGAGTGGAGAGGAGTGAGGTAGGGGCAAACACGCATGCAGCGGCTTCTCTCTCGTTTCTCACTCCTCCTCACTCACTCCTGTATCCTTTCCCGTGGAGTCGGCCGGACAGTCGCGTCGCGCGCAAGCGCATCGAGGAAAGTCCGGGCTCCGCAGGGCAGAGTGCCAGGTAACTCCTGGGCAGCGTGAGCTGACGGCCAGTGCAACAGAGAGCAGACCGCCGAACGGCATCTCCGGATGTGCGTGGCAAGGGTGAAAGGGTGCGGTAAGAGCGCACCGCGTACGGGGCCAACGTCGTACGGCACGGTAAACCCCACTCGGAGCAAGACCAAATAGGGGAACGATAACGCGGCCCGCGTTGTTCCCGGGTAGGTTGCTGGAGCCAGGCGGCGACGCCTGGCCGAGAGGAATGACTGTCGCGTCGCAAGACGTACAGAACCCGGCTTACAGGCCGACTCCACCTCTTCGTGCATGTCATCGCCACCCCGACGTCTTCGTCAGGGTGGCGATGGCACGCCCATGTGAACGGGAAATTCAGTCCGCGGGCGCCAAATGGCGTGATTTCGCGTGGAATTCACCCCGTTCCGGCCCAAAGCAGCGCGGCCCTGATTGCAAAAAATTCCCTGCTTTCAAACACCTTGCTGGTGTTCCTGAGAATATGCTGCATGTACGGTCAGGATTTTGCCTTTACTCATTGATTCACAAGCGAAATTGCCTTGACAGTCTCAGGGGGCGAGATTATCGTGGGCTCCAGTGTGAAATTGTGGGTTTTCGTGGAGTCTGCTGATCGTGTTCCAGGGCGAAACCGCCATCACCATCGACGACAAGGGTCGCCTGACCATCCCGACAGCGTATCGGGAGCAGGTGGCGGGCGAGTGCGCCAATCGTCTGGTGATCACCTACAACCCGTTCGAGGCGGGCAGCCTGTGGCTGTTTCCGCATGCGGAGTGGGAAAAGGTGCGCGATCAGGTGAACGCCCTGTCCAAGGTCAAGGCGGCTCACCGCGACATGCAGATGAAGCTGGTCGGCGCCGCCGCCGTGGTCGAGCCCGATGGTGCGGCGCGCGTCCTGCTGCCGGCCAGCCAGCGTGCCACCACCGGCATCGAGAAAAAGGCGGTGCTGCTGGGCATGGGCAACAAGTTCGAGCTGTGGAGCGAACAGGCTCACCTGGCCAAGATCCGCCAGAGCATCGGCGAAGACGACATCACAAGCGAAATGGCCGAACTGCGCCTGTAAACGGCGCGGCGACACACGTGGGACGGGAGCGGGAGTGCGGCATGGCCGAGCAAGTTTTGCGGCACATCCCGGTGATGCTGGGTGAAGCAGTGGAGGGTCTCGCCGTGCATGCGGGCGGGCGTTATCTCGATGGAACCTTCGGTCGCGGCGGACACGCCCGCGAGGTCCTGTCGCGCCTGGGCGCCGACGGTCGCCTGCTGCTGATGGATCGCGACCCCGCCGCCATCGCCACGGCCCGTGCCGAGTTCGCCGCCGATCCGCGGGTATCGATCCGCCATGCGAATTTCTCCAGCCTGGCCGAGTGGGACGAAACCGCTGCCGGCCTCGATGGCGTTCTGCTCGACCTGGGCGTGTCGTCGCCGCAACTGGACGAGGCCGCGCGCGGTTTCAGCTTCATGGCCGATGCGCCGCTGGACATGCGCATGGACACCAGCCAGGGCGAGAGCGCGGCCGATTTCCTGGCCCAGGCCAGCGAGCGCGAGATCGCCGACGTGCTGTGGAACTACGGCGAGGAACGCCACAGCCGGCGCATCGCCCGCGCCATCGTGGCCGATCGCGAGGCGACCCCGTTCACCCGCACCGGCCAGCTGGCCGCGCTGATCGAGCGCGTGGCGGGCCGGCGCGAGCCGGGCAAGCATCCGGCCACGCGGAGCTTCCAGGCGCTGCGCATTCGCGTGAACGGCGAGCTGGATGCCTTGCAGCAGGGCCTGAATGCCGCGCTGGAACGGCTGAAGCCGGGCGGTCGCCTGTCGGTGATCAGCTTCCACTCGCTGGAAGACCGCGCGGTGAAGCTGTTCATCCGCGACCACTCCGGCCGCGTGCAGAACAGCCGTCGCGGACCGCCGGTGCAGGGCGCGCCGGCGCAACTGGCTGCGGTCGGCAAGGCGCAATTCCCGGGCGATGCCGAGCTGGCGGCGAACCCGCGCTCGCGCTCGGCTGTCCTGCGCGTGGCGGAGAAACTCGCATGAAGGCCATCGGCGCCCTCTGCCTGCTGGTGTTGCTGGTGGCCGTGCTGGCCAGCGCGCTCGGCGTGGTGTGGACGCGCCACGAGAGCCGCGTGCTGTTCGTCAACCTGACCGCGCTGCAGAACCAGCGCGACGAGTTGAACATCGAATACGGCAAGCTCGAACTGGAGCAGGCCACCTATGCCGAACCCCGGCGCATCGACGACGAGGCCCGGCAGAAGCTGGGCATGGTCGATCCGCGCCCGCAAGACATCCGGTTGCTGCGATGAGCTGGCGCAAGCACGTCAAGCCATCCCCGCCCGGTCGCCGCCGCGTCGCAGGTCCCAGTGCGCGGCGCCGCATGATCGTGGTGGTCGGCCTGCTGGGGCTGGTTTCCGCAGCGCTGGTCGCGCGCGCGTTCGACCTGCAGGTGGTGCGCAAGGAGTTCTACCAGCGCCAGGGCGACGCGCGCTTCCTGCGCGAAGTGCCGATCCCGGTGTCGCGCGGCACCATCTTCGACCGCAACGGCGAGCCGCTGGCGGTGTCGACGCCGATGATGTCGATCTGGGCCAATCCGTCCGAGGTGCTGGACAACGACGAGCGCATTCCCGCGCTGGCCCAGGCGCTTGGCGTGGAAGCGGACGGCCTGAAGGCGCAGCTGGCGCAGCGTTCGGATCGCGAGTTCGTCTACCTGCGCCGGCAGATGTCGCCGGCCGCGGCACAGGCGGTGCTGGACCTGGGCATTCCGGGGATCAACGGCCAGCGTGAATTCAAGCGCTACTACCCGTCCGGCGAAGTCACCGCCCACGTGCTCGGTTTCACCAACATCGACGACCGCGGCCAGGAAGGCCTGGAGCTGGCGTACGACGAATGGCTGGCCGGCAAGCCGGGCGCCAAGCGCGTCATTCGCGACCGCATGGGTCACGTGGTCGAGGATCTGGAGCAGGTGCGCGCGCCCAAGCCCGGCCAGAACCTCACGCTGAGCATCGACCGGCGCATCCAGTTCCTGGCCTACAACGAGCTGAAGAACACGCTGGAGAAATCGCAGGCCGACTCCGGCTCGATGGTGGTGCTCGACGTGCGCACCGGCGAAGTATTGGCCATGGTCAACCTGCCGACCTACAACCCGAATGCGCTGGGCGGCAGCAAGCCGGGCCAGCGCCGCAACCGGGCGATGACCGACGTGCTCGAACCCGGCTCGACGATCAAGCCGATCCTGATGGCGGCGGCGCTGTCCAGCGGCAAGTACACGCCGACCAGCCCGCTCATCGACACCACCGGCGGGCACTGGTACTTCCAGGGCCACGACATCCACGACACGCACAACTACGGCGTGCTGACCCCGACCGGGGTGATCACCAAGTCGAGCAACGTGGGCGCGGCGCACATCGCGATGCAGCTGGACACCTCGCTGATGTACGACACCTATCGCGCGTTCGGCTTCGGCAACAGCACCGAGAGCGGCTTCCCCGGCGAAGCGTCCGGCTACCTGCGCATCGGCCGCGACTGGCGCCCGCTGGAAAAGGCCATTCTCGGCTACGGCTACGGACTCAACGTCACCGTGCTGCAGCTGGCCAATGCCTACGCCACCATCGCCGATGGTGGCGTGATGCACAGCCCCACCTTCATCAAGGACAACGACAGCACCGCGAAGCAGATCATCTCGCCCGAGGTGGCGCACGAACTGCTGCAGATGATGGAGACGGTGACCGGGCCGGGCAGTACCGGCACGATGGCGCGCATCGCCAACTACAGCGTGGCCGGCAAGACCGGCACCGCGCACAAGGCCGCCGGCGGCAGCTATGCCAAGAGCAACTACACCTCGGCGTTTGCCGGCATCGTGCCGGCCTCCAGCCCGCGCCTGGCGGCGGTGGTGGTGATCGACAACCCGCAGAAGGGCAGCTATTACGGCGGCACCGTGTCCGGTCCGGTCTTCTCCAAGGTGATGGAGGGCGCGCTGCGCCTGCTCGACGTGCCGCCCGACAATATCGGTCGCTGGTATGTCGGCGGTCCGCTGCAGAGCCCGGACGGGCTGGTCGGCAGCAAGCCGCCGGTGGATGCGCCGATCGACGACGCGCCCGTGGACGAGGACACGCCATGAACACCGGCCACCTCGATCAATTACTGCTGGGCATCGCAGACGCGCAACTGGCAGCGATGCCGGAAGCCGCGCGCATGACGGTCTCCGGCCTGAGCCTGGATTCGCGCAGCGTGCAGCGCGGTGACGCGTTCTTCGCGCTGCATGGCACCCGCGCCCATGGCATCAGCTTTGCGCCTGCCGCCGTGCAGCGCGGCGCGCGCATCGTGCTGGCCGAGGCGCCGGCGGCTGGCGAGTCGCTTCCCTCGCTGGCAGGGGAAATTGACGAGGGCGGAAGGGATGCACTGCCGCAGGCAGTCGGCGAGGTGCCGGTGCTGTGGATCGACGACCTGCACGCGCAGGTCGGCGAGATCGCCGCGCGCTTCCATCAGCGACCCAGCGAATCGCTGCGCCTGATCGGCGTGACCGGTACCAACGGCAAGACCTCCTGCGTGCAGCTGCTGGCCCAGGCGCTGACCCTGCTGGGCCATCGCGCCGCCTCGATCGGCACGCTCGGCGCAGGCGTGCACGGCCAGCTGCATGAGGGCGAACGCACCACCCCCGACGCGATCAGCGTGCAGGCGCAGCTGGCGGCGTTCCGCGACGACCGGGTCAGCCACGTGGCGATGGAAGTTTCCTCGCACGCGCTGGTGCAGGGGCGCGTGGCTGCGGTCGACTTCGAAGTGGCCGCATTCACCAACCTCACCCGCGACCACCTCGACTATCACGGCAGCATGGAAGCCTACGGCGCCGCCAAGGCCATGCTGTTCGCGTGGCCGGGTCTGCGCAGCGCGGTGATCAACATCGACGACGCGTTCGGCCGCGAGCTTTCGAGTCAGCTGTCCGATGATCTGCAGTTGCTGCGCTTCAGTGCGGCCGGCGACGACGAGGCGGAAGTTGCCGCCAGCGACATTGTCACCTCGGCCGAGGGCCTGGCCTTCCATCTGCGCACCCCGTGGGGCAGTCAGGCGATCCGCAGCCAGCTGATCGGTCGCTTCAACGTGGCCAACCTGTTGGCCGTGGTGGCCAGCCTCGGCGCGCTGGGCGAACCGTTCGCGCGCATCGTCGAAGTGGTCGCCCGGCTGCAGCCGGTGAATGGCCGGATGAACCGGATCGGCGGCGTGCACGGCCAGCCGCTGGTGGTGGTCGACTACGCGCATACCCCGGATGCGCTGGAGCAGGCACTGAATGCCGTGCGCGCCCACTGCGCCGGCAAGCTGATCTGCGTGTTCGGTTGCGGCGGCGAGCGTGACGCCGGCAAGCGCCCGTTGATGGGCGAGATCGCCGCCAGGCTGGCCGACGTGGCGATCGTCACCGACGACAACCCGCGGGGTGAGGACGGCGACGCGATCGTGGCGCAGATCGTGGCCGGCATGACTGCCGCGCCGGCGATGGCGGTCGAGCGCGATCGCGCGGTGGCGATCGCCGACGCGCTGGCGCTGGCCAGGCCGGGCGATGCGGTGCTGATCGCCGGCAAGGGCCACGAGACCTATCAGGACGGCGCGACCGGCAAGCATCCGTTCGACGACCTGCTGGTGGCTCGTGCTGCGCTGGAGCAATGGCAGCGGGAGCAGCGCGCATGATGGCGCTCGCCACCATCGCCGTGTGGACCGGCGGCCGCCTGCTTGCGGGCGATGCCGAGATCACCGGCGTGGCCATCGATACGCGCAAGCTCAAGCCCGGCGACCTGTTCGTCGCGATCAAGGGCGAGCGCGCCGACGGCCATGACTACCTGGCCGAGGCTGCCGCGAGGGGCGCGGTGGCCGCGATGGTCACGCGCAAGGTCGACAGCGACTTGCCGCAGGTGCTGGTCGACGACGCCGGATTGGCGCTGGGCGACCTGGCCAGTGCGGTGCGCGCCCAGCGCGACGTGCGCGTGGTCGGCATCACCGGCTCCAACGGCAAGACCACGGTGAAGACCCTGGTCGCCTCGATCCTGTCGCGGCACGGTCGCACCCATGTCAGCGGCGGCAACTACAACAACGAACTGGGCCTGCCGCTGAGCCTGCTGGCGATGCCGGCCGACACCGAATACGCGGTGTTCGAGATGGGCGCGGGCAAACCCGGTGACATCGCGTACCTGGCTGCCATCGCGCGGCCCGATATCGGCCTCGTCACGCTCATCGCGCCGGCGCATCTTGAGCGCATGGGCAGCATCGAGGGCGTGGCCGAAACCAAGGGGGCGCTGTATCAGGCACTGCCGGTCGACGGCACCGCGATCATCAACGCCGACGATGCGTTCGCCAGTTTCTTCGGCGGCCTGGCCGGTTCGCGCCAGGTGCTGCGGTTCGGCCTGGAGCACCGGGCCGACGTGGGCGCCGACATCATCGAGCAACGCGTGGACGGTTCGCGTTTCGTGCTGAGCACGCCCCGGGGCGACGCCGAGGTGGCGCTGCCGCTGCCCGGTCGCCACAACATCGCCAACGCATTGGCCGCGGCCGCGGTGGCGCTGGCGCTCGATGTGCCGCTGGACACCATTGTCGCCGGGCTCGAGCAGTCCTCCGGCGTGGCCGGCCGGCTGCGCCGCGTGGTGGCTGCCGGTGGCTGGACCGTGATCGACGACAGCTACAACGCGAACCCCGGTTCGATGGCGGCGGCGATCGACACGCTGCTGCTGGCCGGTGGCGAGCGCTGGCTGGTGCTGGGCGACATGGCCGAGCTGGGTGCCGATGCGCGGGCACTGCATGCAGGCATCGGCGCGATGGCGCGCGAGCGCGGCATCGAGCGCCTGTTGGCGGTGGGCCCGTTCGGTGCGGCGACGGTCGAGGCCTTCGGCGCCGGCGCCACGCACTTCGACGACAAGCCGGCGCTGATTGTCACGCTGCAGGCGCAACTGCATCCGGGCGTCACCTGCCTGGTCAAGGGTTCGCGTTCGGCCGGCATGGAGCAGGTCGTGGCCGCCATCGACGGTGGCGCAGAGAAGAAGGGGGAGGCATCCCATGCTGCTTGAGCTGGCCGACTGGATGGCACGGCACTTCACCGCGCTGCACCTGTTCCAGTACATCACCTTCCGCACGATCATGGCCGCGCTCACCGCGCTGGCGATGTCGCTGCTGTGCGGGCCGTGGCTGATCAATCGGCTGGCTGCGCTGAAGGCGGGCCAGGTGGTGCGCAGCGACGGTCCGCAGACGCACCTGGTCAAGGCCGGCACGCCGACCATGGGTGGCGTGATGATCCTGCTGTCGGTCACCGTGGCCACCCTGCTGTGGGCCGACCTGCACAACCGCTATGTGTGGGTGGTGCTGGCGGTACTGCTGAGCTTCGGCGCGATCGGTTTCTACGACGACTACCGCAAGCTGGTGCTGAAGGACAGCCGCGGCCTGGCCAGCCGCTGGAAGTATTTCTGGCAGTCGGTGTTCGGGCTCGGTGCGGCGCTGTTCCTCTACTACACCGCACCGCATGCCGCGGCCGCCGGGCCGGTGGCGGAAACGGCGCTGTATCTGCCGCTGTTCAAGCACGTGGTGTTGCCGCTGGGCCTGTTCTTCATCGCCATCACCTACTTCATGATCGTGGGCTTCTCCAACGCGGTGAACCTCACCGACGGCCTGGATGGCCTGGCGATCATGCCGACCGTGCTGGTCTCCGGCGCGCTGGGCGTGTTCGCCTATCTGGCCGGCAACAAGGTGTTCTCCGAATACCTGGGCATCCCCTCGATTCCCGGTGCGGGCGAGCTGGCGATCTTCACCGGCGCGCTGGCCGGTGCGGGGCTGGGCTTCCTGTGGTTCAACACCTATCCGGCCCAGGTGTTCATGGGCGACGTGGGCGCGCTGGCGATGGGCGCGGCGCTGGGTTGCGTTGCGGTGATCGTGCGCCAGGAAGTGGTGCTGCTGGTGATGGGCGGCGTGTTCGTGATGGAAACCGCCTCGGTGATGATCCAGGTCGCCAGCTTCAAGCTCACCGGCAAGCGCGTGTTCCGGATGGCGCCGATCCACCACCACTTCGAGTTGAAGGGCTGGCCCGAGCCGCGTGTGATCGTGCGCTTCTGGATCATCAGCGTCGTGCTGGTGCTGATCGGCCTCGCCACGTTGAAGGTGCGGTGATGATCAAGGCCGGGAATCGGGCATCGGGAATCGGGAAGCGGAAGGGCGTGCGCCTGTGCGCTTTTGCCCATTCCCCATTCCCCATTCCCCATTCCCGTGCCTCCAAGGGAGGCACCCATGTTTGACGCCTCGCAAGCCAGACGCCGGACCGGGCCGCGCGGCAGCTTCGACTTGTGGCTGCTGGTCGCGCTGATCGGTCTGGCCAGCGTGGGCGTGGTGATGGTGACGTCCAGCTCGATCGCGGTGGCGGACAGCCAGCACATCGGCGCGTTCTACTTCCTGAAGAAGCACCTGCTGTTCCTCAGCCTTGGCCTGCTCGCCGCTGCCCTGGCCATGCGCACCGAGCTGAAGCTGCTGGAGAAGTACGCGTTCCCGCTGCTGGCGCTGGCCTTCCTGATGCTGCTGGCGGTGTTCGTGCCGCACTTCGGCATGCGCATCAACGGCGCGCGGCGCTGGTTGAACCTGCTGGTGACCACGTTCCAGCCGGTCGAGGCGGTAAAGCTCATTCTGGTGATCTACGTGGCCAGCTACCTGGTGCGCCATCGCGACAGCGTGGAGACGAAATTCCTCGGCCTGTTCAAGCCGTTGCTGGTGGCCGGCCTGATCGTGCTGCTGCTGCTGGCGCAGCCGGACTTCGGCTCGGCCACGCTGGTGATCGCGGTGACCATCGCGATGGTCTGGCTGGGCGGCGCGCGGCCGATCTTCCTGTTCCTGATGGGCCTGCCGCTGATGCCGCTGCTGTATGTCGCGGCGACCGGCGAGAGCTACCGCATGAAGCGACTGACCTCGTTCATGGACCCGTGGAAGGACCCGTTCAACGACGGCTTCCAGCTGACCCAGTCGCTGATGGCGATCGGCCGCGGCGAGTGGACCGGCGTGGGCCTCGGTTCGAGCGTGTTGAAGCTGTCCTACCTGCCTGAGGCGCATACCGATTTCATCTTCGCGGTGATCGGCGAGGAGCTGGGCCTGGCTGGCGTGATCCTGGTGATCAGCCTGTTCGGACTGGCGGTGGGCCGCGGCCTGTACATCGGCCTGAAGGGCGTCGAGGTGGGCCAGCGTTTCGCCGGCTACGTGGCGTTCGGCATCTCGCTGATGCTGGCGATGCAGGCCTTCGTGTCGGTGGGCGTGAATCTCGGCGCGCTGCCGACCAAGGGGCTGACGCTGCCGCTGATCAGCTACGGTGGTTCGTCGATGGCGCTGACCTGTGCCATGGCCGGCGTGCTGCTGCGCGCCACCTACGAGATCAACCGTGCGCTGGACGCGCGGCAGATGGCCACCCGGATGCCGGCAGCTGTCGCTGCTGTCGACGCGAGCGCCGCGGCAACGCCGCGCGAGGCGGTGGCTGCATGACCGCGCAGCGTCCCGTGCTGATCATGGCCGGCGGCACCGGTGGCCATATCTTCCCCGGACTGGCCGTGGCCGAATGCCTTCGGGCGCAGGGCGTGCCGGTGGTGTGGCTGGGTGCGGTCGGCGGGATGGAAACGAACGTGGTGCCGTCCCAGCGGATCGAGCTGCACACGGTGGCCGTCGGCGGTCTGCGCGGCAAGGGTTGGAAGACCCGGTTGCTGGCGCCGCTGATGCTGTTGCGTTCGCTGCTGGCCTCGCTGGCCGTACTGCGCCGGGTGAATCCGCGCAGCGTGCTGTCGATGGGTGGTTATGTCGCCGGCCCCGGTGGCGTGGCTGCCTGGCTGTTGCGCCGACCGTTGCTGGTGCACGAACAGAATCGGGTGGCCGGCTTCACCAATCGCAAGCTGGCCGCGCTGGCGAAGCGCGTGCTGGCCGGTTTCGCCGATGCCTTGCCGCAGGCCGAATGGGTCGGCAATCCGGTACGCGACGCGATCGCCGCCCTGCCGCCGCCGGCGCAGCGCATGGCGGGGCGGGAGGGCAGGCCACGCCTGCTGGTGCTCGGCGGCAGCCTGGGCGCGCGCGCACTGAATCTCGCGCTGCCGCAGGCACTGGCCCTGTTGACGGCGGAACAACGGCCCGAGGTGCTGCACCAGTGCGGCAACCGCGGTCTGGACGAGGCGCGCGCCGCGTATGCGAAGGCCGGCGTCGAGGCGCAGGTGGTGCCGTTCATCGATGACATGGCGGCTACCTACGGCCGCGCCGACCTGGCCGTCTGCCGCGCCGGCGCGCTGACCCTGGCCGAGCTGGCTGCGGCCGGACTGGGTGCGGTGCTGGTGCCGTTCCCGCACGCGGTGGACGACCACCAGACGCGCAATGGTGAAGTGCTGGTGGCGGCCGGAGCCGCCGAACTGATGCAGGAGAACGAGCTGGACGTACAGATTCTGGCGCAGCGACTGGAGTCGCTGCTGGGTGACCGCAAGCGCCTGCTGGCGATGGCCGAGGCCGCGCGCACGCTGGCGAAACCCGACGCGGCGCAGGTCATCGCCCGCGCATGCCTGGAGGTGGCCGCATGACGCCGCGTCGCCTGCATGCGCACGAAGATCCGATGAGCACGTTCCGCCGGGTGCACTTCATCGGCATCGGCGGCGTCGGCATGAGCGGCATCGCCGAAGTGCTGCACAACCTGGGCTACGCGGTCTCCGGCTCCGATCGGGCGAACTCGCCGACGGCACAACGGCTGCAGCAACTGGGCATCGTGGTGCACGTGGGCCATGCGGTGGAAAACATCGGCGACGCCGACGTGGTGGTGACATCCAGCGCGATCAGGCAGGACAACCCCGAGCTGGTCGCCGCCCGCGCCGGCCGCATTCCGGTGATCCCCCGCGCGGAGATGCTGGGCGAACTGATGCGTTTTCGCCGCGGCGTGGCGATCGCCGGCACCCACGGCAAGACCACCACCACCAGCCTCACCGCCAGCGTGCTGGCCGAGGCCGGTTACGACCCGACCTTCGTGATCGGTGGCCAGCTCAACGCGGCCGGCGCCAATGCCCGGCTGGGCACCGGCCAGTACCTGGTGGCGGAAGCGGACGAATCGGACGGCTCGTTCCTGATGCTGTCGCCGGTGATCGCGGCGGTGACCAACATCGACGCCGACCACCTGGAGAATTACCACGGCGATTTCGCCGAGGTGAAGCAGGCGTTCGACGACTTCCTGCACCGGCTGCCGTTCTACGGCCTGGCCGTGCTGTGCGTGGACGACCCGGAAGTGGCGGTGCTGGCCAAGTCCACCACGCGGCGGGTGATGACCTACGGCATCGACAGCGCGGACGCCGACGTGCGCGCGCTGAAGGTGAGCCAGCACGGCTTCGAGATGCACTTCGACCTGCAACTGCCGGGGCGCGACGAGGTGCTGCCGGTGAAGCTCAACCTGCCCGGTCGCCACAACGTGCTCAATGCGCTGGCCGCCGCGGCGATCGGCTGGCAGCTCGGCGTCGAGGCCGATGCGCTGGCCCGTGCGCTGGAGAATTTCCAGGGCGTCGGCCGGCGTTTCCACCGGCGCGGGGAGCTTGCGCTGGACCACGGCAGCGTGCTGCTGGTCGACGACTACGGCCACCACCCCCGCGAACTGGCCGCGGTGTTCGCCGCCGCCCGCGGCGGCTGGCCCGACCGGCGCCTGGTGGTCGGTTTCCAGCCGCACCGCTACAGCCGCACGCGCGACCTGCTGGACGACTTCGCCAACGTGCTGGCCGAGGCCGACGTGCTGGTGCTGACCGATGTCTACCCTGCTGGCGAGGCGCCGATCGCCGGCGCCGACGGTCGCGCCCTGGCGCGCGCCGTGCGTGCGCGCGGCAAGGTCGATCCGGTGCTGGTCGAGCATCCGCGTGATCTGAAAGAGAGCCTGCCGGCGCTGCTGCGCGATGGCGACCTGCTGCTGCTGCTCGGCGCGGGCGACATCGGCGCGGCGGCGGTGGAGCTGGCGCAAACGGGCAACCTGAGGACAAGCAAGTGAGCACGATGATCAAGGACCCTGCCCAGTTCGGACGCGTCGCCGTGGTGATGGGCGGCAGCTCGGCCGAGCGCGAGGTGTCGCTGGATTCCGGCCGCAACGTGCTCGCTGCACTGCGCGCGCGCGGCATCGACGCCCATGCCATCGACGGCATCCCGGCCCTGCTCGACGCGCTGCGTGCCGGCCACTTCGCCCGGGTCTTCAACATCCTGCACGGCCAGCATGGCGGCGGCGAGGATGGCGTGCTGCAGGGCGCGCTGGAATCGCTCAACGTGCCGTACACGGGCTCCGGCGTGCTGGGTTCGGCGCTGTCGATGGACAAGACCCGCTCCAAGCGCGTGTGGCAATCGCTGGGCCTGCCGACCCCGAAGTTCGTGGAGCTGCCGCGTGGCGCCGACGTGCACGCGGCGGCGAAGCAGGTCGGCTTTCCGCTGATCGTGAAGCCGGCCTGCGAAGGTTCCAGCGTTGGCGTCACCCGCGTGTTCGACGAATCGCAACTGGACCAGGCGGTGGAGCTGGCCGCGAAGTATCCCGGCGACCTGCTGATGGAAACCCTGATCGAGGGTGACGAACTGACCGTCGCGATCCTCGGGCGCCAGGTGCTGCCGTCGATCCACATCGTGCCGAAGGGCGCGTTCTACGACTACAACGCGAAGTACATCGCCGAGGACACCCTGTACCTGTGCCCCGGCCAGGAAGGCGAGGCCGAGGCGGAACTGCGCGCGCTGGCGCTGCAGGCGTTCGACGCGCTGGGCTGCGCCGGCTGGGGTCGGGTCGACGTGATGCGCGATCGCGCCGGTCGCAACTGGCTGCTGGAAGTGAACACCGCGCCGGGCATGACCTCGCATTCGCTGGTGCCGAAGGCCGCCGCGGTGGACGGCATCGACTACCAGGAGCTGTGCTGGCGCGTGCTGGAAACCAGTTTCCGGGAGGGCCTGTGAAGGGAGTCGTCCGCCTCGTCGCCTGGTGCCTGGCCATCGCCCTGGTCGCGCTGCCGATCGTCGGCGTGCTGCGCGGCTGGTTTGCGGCCGGGCGCTGGCCGGTGACCCGGTTGACGGTGCAGGCCGAGTTCAAGCACGTCAGCGAAAGCGACCTGCGCGCCGCGGTGCGGCCGCGGTTGGGCAAGGGCTTCTTCGCGCTGGATCTGGATGCGGTGCAGAAAGCCGTGGCCGCGCTGCCGTGGGTGGAATCGGTCGAGGCGCGCAAGCGCTGGCCCGACACGCTGCAGTTGCGCATCTACGAACGCCAGCCGTTCGCGCGCTGGAACGACAGACAGCTGATCAGCCGCCAGGGCCTGGTGTTCGATGCGCCCGGCATGAATGACCTCGGCGACCTGCCGGAACTGCATGGCCCGGATGCCAGGCTGGCCGAGGTGGTGAGCTTCTACGCCCAGACACAGAAGGCCTTCGCCGGCACGCACCTGCGCATCACCGGCGTGGCGCTGACCGAGCGCGGCAGCTGGAGCATCGGCACCGCGGGCGGTGCGCAGATCGTGATCGGCGACCGCGAGCAGGCGGGTCGTCGCCTGCGCCGCTTCCTCGAGGTCTATCCACAACTGATCGCCGGACACACCGAGGGTTTTGCCTACGCCGACCTTCGCTACACCAACGGATTCGCCGTGCGCTGGCCCGATGCGGCCGCCGCCAACGCTGGGGGTTCGCCTCGCACATGAGCATTTTTCTATGAAGCCGCGCAACGACAAGCAACTGGTGGTGGGGCTCGACATCGGCACCTCGAAAGTGGTGGCGATCGTGGGCGAGTACGAGCCGGGCGAGCCGATCACCGTGATCGGCATCGGCACCCACGTCTCGCGCGGCATGAAGCGCGGCTCGGTGGTCGACATCGAATCGACCGTGCACTCGATCCAGCGAGCGGTGGAGGAAGCCGAGCTGATGGCCGGCTGCGACATCCGTTCGGTCTACGCATCGATCTCCGGCAGCCACCTGGAAACCCGCAACTCGCACGGCAACGCGGCGATCCGCGACCGCGAGGTCACCGCGGCGGACCTGGAGCAGGTGCTGGAGGCGGCCAGCGCGGTGGCGATCCCGGCCGACCGCAAGGTGCTCTACAAGGAGTCGCAGGAATACCGCATCGACGGCCAGGACGGCATCCGCGCCCCGGTCGGCATGAGCGGCGTGCGGCTGGAGGCCAACGTGCACCTGGTCACCGGCGCGGCCGCGGCGGTTCAGAACATCTCCAAGTGCATCCAGCGCTGCGGCCTCACCGTGGATGAACTGGTGCCGTCGGCGCTTGCCAGCGCCAAGGCGGTGCTCACCGACGACGAGCGCGAGCTGGGCGTGTGCCTGGTCGACATCGGCGCCGGCACCACCGACATCGCGATCTACACCCAGGGCTCGATCCGCTACACCGCCTCGCTGCCGGTCGGCGGCGACCAGGTCACCAGCGACATCGCCTACGGCGTGCACACGCCGACCGCCCACGCGGAGGAGATCAAGATCAAGTACGCCTGCGCCCAGACCGGGCTGGCGCACGCCGAGGAAACCATCCAGGTACCCAGCGTGGGCGACCGCCCGCCGCGCCGGCTCGCGCGGCAGTCGCTGGCGCAGAGCGTGCAGGCCCGCTACGAGGAAATCTTCGAGATGGTGCAGGACCAGCTGCGCCGCTCCGGCTACGAAAGCCTGGTCGCGGCCGGCGTGGTGCTGACCGGCGGCGCCTCGAAGATGGAAGGCGCGCTGGAGCTGGCCGAGGAGATCTTCCACAAGATGGTGCGCATCGGCGTGCCGCAGCAGATCGACGGCCTCGGCGAAGTGGTCTCCAGTCCGCTGCACGCCACCGGCGTGGGCCTGCTGCTGCACGGCGCGCGGGCGGGCGGCATGCGTGTGGGCGGGCCGGTCGGCGGCAGCGTCGGTGGCCTGGTCGGGAAAGTGCGTGGCTGGCTGACGCGGAATTTCTGAAACACGGTTGCGGATGACGCAGGACGCGTCATCCAGGGTGGAGGGACATCCACCCATCACCATGGACCGACAGGAGTCGTCATCCATGGTTAAAACGACAACAACTCTACGGAGGACGGGAAATGTTTGAACTGATCGATAAACTCGCACCCAATGCAGTCATCAAGGTGATCGGCGTGGGCGGCGGCGGTGGCAATGCCGTGGCGCACATGCTCAACGCCAACATCGAAGGCGTCGACTTCGTCGTCGCCAACACCGACGCCCAGGCGATGACCAGCTGCGGCTCGCGTACCCACCTGCAGCTCGGTGGCAACGTGACCAAGGGTCTCGGCGCCGGCGCGAACCCCGAAGTCGGCCGGCAGGCTGCGCTGGAGGATCGCGAACGGATCGAGGCGATGCTGGAAGGCGCCGACATGGTGTTCATCACCGCCGGCATGGGCGGCGGCACCGGTACCGGCGCCGCGCCGGTGGTGGCGCAGCTGGCCAAGGAGAAGGGCATCCTGACCGTGGCCGTGGTGACCAAACCGTTCCCGTTCGAAGGCCGTCGGCGCATGCAGGTCGCCCTGAAGGGCATCGAGGACCTGTCGCAGCACGTCGACTCGCTGATCACCGTGCCGAACGAGAAGCTGCTCAGCGTGCTCGGCCGCGAAGTGACCCTGCTCAACGCGTTCAAGGCGGCCAACGACGTGCTGCAGGGCGCCGTGCAGGGCATTGCCGACCTGATCACGGCCCCGGGCCTGATCAACGTCGACTTTGCCGACGTGCGCACCGTGATGTCGGAGATGGGCCTGGCGATGATGGGCTCGGGCACCGCGCGCGGCGACGATCGTGCCCAGGCCGCGGCCGAGGCGGCGATCAAGAACCCGCTGCTGGAAGACGTCAACTTGAATGGCGCCTGCGGCATCCTGGTCAACGTCACCGCCGGTCCGAACCTCACCATGCGCGAGTTCGACGAGATCGGCCGCATCATCCACGACTTCGCCAGCGAAGACGCCACCGTGGTGATGGGCACCTCGCTCGACCCGGAGATGAAGGACGACGTGCGTGTAACGGTGGTCGCCACCGGCCTCAACCGGGCGATGGCCTCGCGCCAGCAGCCGCCGATCCGCATGGTGGAAACGAGCCAGCAGGTGCAGATGCGTCCGCGCCCGGTGGTGCTGCGCACCGGCACCGGCAACGAGGTGGTCGACTATGCCCAGCCTGACGTGGTGCATTCGAACCAGGGCAGGACCGAACCCGCGGCGCCGGCGAAGCACGCCGAGCCCGGCTTCGACTACCTGGACATTCCGGCGTTCCTGCGCCGCCAGGCCGACTGAAGAGGTGACTTCCGGCAGGCTGACTTCCGACAGGTTCAAACTGTTGGGGGAGATGCGAAAGTATTGAACAAATCCGCGTTGGGCCGGTCACTGCAGGACTCACCGGGCTCGCCGCCTGCCGATGGCAGCGTGGCGGATTCGGGTGTCCTGGCCGGTACACGCAGGTCCAGGCACGCTGCCGGTAGTGCCCCGTGATACCGCAACAAGACTGTGCATCAGGACGATGCATGGCCTGTCGCCACGGCTTTGCCGTGACGGCAGATCCGATGTCCCGTGCCGGATTCCCGTCCCCGGCACGGGACGTCGTGTCGGTCGCCGTTCTCCCCGGGAAATCAGATGGATACCCGTCGCTTCAGGGATGAAGGAACCATGAAGGCATAATCAGACTGTACGGTACGGTTTGCTTTTACCACAGGTTAAAACTGTGTTAGCATCCGCCCCTGATTGGCTGCTGCCTACACAGGTACCAACAAAAATGATCAAGCAGCGTACCCTCAAGAACATCATCCGGGCGACCGGTGTCGGCCTGCATACCGGCGACAAGGTCTACATGACCTTGCGTCCCGCGGCGCCCAATACCGGCATCGTGTTTCGACGAACGGATCTCGATCCGCCGGTCGATATCCGCGCGCGTGAGGATCATGTCGGCGATACCCGCCTGTCGACCACCCTGGTCAATGGCGACGTGCGCGTCTCCACGGTCGAGCATCTGCTCTCGGCGATGGCCGGACTGGGCATCGACAATGCCTATGTCGACCTTTCCGCGCCGGAAGTGCCGATCATGGACGGCAGCGCCGGTCCCTTCGTGTTCCTGCTGCAGTCCGCCGGCATCGAAGAGCAGGCCGTGGCCAAGCGCTTCATCCGCATCAAGAAGCCGGTGAAGGTGCAGGAAGGCGACAAGTGGGCCAGCTTCGAGCCGTTCGAAGGCTTCAAGGTGGGCTTCTCGATCGACTTCAACCATCCGATCATCAGCCAGCGCACCTCGCGTGCCGAGATCGACTTCTCCACCACCTCCTTCGTCAAGGAAGTGAGCCGCGCCCGCACGTTCGGCTTCATGCGTGACATCGAGATGCTGCGCGAACACAACCTGGCGCTGGGCGGTTCGATGGACAATGCCGTGGTGCTGGACGACTACCGCGTGCTCAATGAGGACGGCCTGCGTTACGAGGACGAGTTCGTCAAGCACAAGATCCTCGATGCGATCGGCGACCTGTACCTGCTCGGCCACAGCCTGATCGGCGCGTATCACGCGCACAAGTCGGGTCATGAACTGAACAACAAGCTGCTGCGCACGCTGATGGCCGACGCCTCGGCGTGGGAAGAGGTCAGCTACCAGGACGATCCGGCCACCTCGCCGATCTCCTACGCCCATCCCGCCCAGGCGATCTGAGCCGACGCCGCGGCAGCGGCGCTCCTGTCAAAACGAACGGCCGTGTCTCGCGACACGGCCGTTTTCGTGACGGGCGTCACATTTTGCCCGCGTCATGTTTCACGCCCGCGCGACATCCCGGCTTATTCCTTAACAAAGTGCATGCTATAAACCTCACACCGAATTGACGGGCGGCGACTTCAGCCCGCGTCGGCAGCAGGGGAATCAGCGGTTTCGGCGAAGGACGCCAGCTCAAGGAACAGTGCCCGCAATTCGGGGTCTGTGAATGACGCGGCGGCCGCCACGAGGTGGGCGGCGGCGGCAGGCGAAAGCGGTTTTGACCGATCCGGTGGTGTTGCGGCCGGTGGTTGGGGGACCACTTTCACGGTGACTGAACTGGCGCGCGTGCCGATGGCATGTGCGGCGGCAAGGATCTGTGTCTGCATCAAGCGCAGACGCGATGCCCAGCCCGGTGAAGACGCCAGGAAGACGAGGCGGTCGTGGCGCAGGTTGGCGAATCTCACCTGCTCGCGCAACGGCGATGGCAACGTCTGGCGCAATGCGCGATCCAGCGCTTCCAGCGACTCGGCCTTCTGGGCCAGGGTCGCGAAGGAGCCGCAATCGACAAGTGACTTCGGTCCGTTGTCGCGGCGGCGGGAAGTGGCCGGGGTAACGCGTTGCATGGTGCCGGAAATCGATCTTGGAAAGACATGCAAATCATACTCGTATCACGTGCCCGGAAATTGCCGCAAACCCTTGATCTGGCGAACCGACGCCTGCGCTGGAAGCTGTTCGCCCTGGCATCGGTGGCGGTGCTGGCCTGCATGAGCGCCGGCGTGGCGCTGGCGCTGCTGGTGGCCAGCCCGAGAGATCGCTCGCTGGCCGAGATCCATGCCTTGCAGCAGGAGATCGGTCAGCAGAAAGCCCAGTTGGGCACCGTGCGCGAGGATGCCCGGCGCGGGCTGGACGCGCTGGCCGTGAAGCTGGGTCAGCTGCAGGCCCAGTCGACCCGCCTGAACGCGTTGGGCGAACGCCTGGCCGAGGTCGGCAAGCTGGACAGCGGCGAGTTCAACTTCGACCAGCAACCCGCCGTGGGCGGTGTCGAGGACGCCAGCGGCACGGCCTATGCGCTGCCGCCCTCGCTGGACAGCGGCATCAACCAGCTCGCCAGCCAGTTCGACCGCCAGCAGGCCCAGTTGTCGGCGTTGCAGAGCCTGCTGCTCGACGCCAAGATCGAATCGAATCTGAAGCCCACCGGCATGCCGGTGCCGGGTTACATCTCCTCGTACTTCGGCGTGCGCGCCGACCCGTTCGACGGCCATTCGGCGAGGCACACCGGCATCGACATATCGACGCCCCTGGGTACCGCCGTGCACACCGTGGCCGAGGGCATGGTGACGTTTGCCGGCGTGCGCAGCGGCTACGGCAAGGTGATCGAGATCGACCACGGCAACGGCTACATGACCCGCTACGCCCACAACAGCGCGCTGGAAGTGCGTCCGGGCCAGCACGTGCAGGTCGGCGACGTGGTCGCCAGGGCCGGCTCGACCGGTCGCTCCACCGGTTCCCACGTGCATTTCGAAGTCTGGTACGACGGCCGCGTGGTCAACCCGCTGGCCTTCGTGCGCAATCACCGCTGAGCCTTTTCCGGCGGTTGCCGCCACTTGAATCGGGCGCCCGCCGGCGCCATTCAGGATGGCGGGTGCGGCATCTGCGACTGCACGCATCCCCTCCAGTCCGGCCTGACGGGCAGTGCCGAGCGGGCATGTAGTAACATGCCCGATTGGCCCGCGCCCGTGGCGGGCGTTTCAACTCTCCAACCCGGAAAATCGATGTTCAATCGTGCCCTGACGAGCCTGTTTGGTAGCCGCAACGAACGCGTGCTGCGCCAGATGTCCAAGAGCGTCAACCGCATCAATGCGCTGGAGCCGGAATTCGAGAAGCTGAGCGACGACGAGCTGCGCGGCAAGACCGACGAGTTCAAGCAGCGCGTCGCCGCCGGTGAATCGCTGGACAAGCTGCTGCCGGAAGCGTTCGCCGTGGTGCGTGAGGCAGCCAGGCGCACGCTGGGCATGCGCCATTACGACGTGCAGATGATCGGCGGCATGGTGTTGCACCAGGGCAAGATCGCCGAGATGCGCACCGGCGAAGGCAAGACCCTCGTCGGCACGCTGCCGGTGTACCTCAATGCGCTGGCCGGCAAGGGCGTGCACGTGGTCACCGTCAACGACTACCTGGCGCGGCGCGACTCGGCCCAGATGGGCAAGCTGTACAACTTCCTCGGGCTGACGGTGGACGTCGTGTATCCGGGCATGGACCACGCCGACAAGTACGCCGCCTACCGCGCCGACATCACCTACGGCACCAACAACGAATTCGGTTTCGACTACCTGCGCGACAACATGGCGCTCAGCAAGGAGCAGCGCTACCAGCGCGGCCTGCACTACGCCATCGTCGACGAAGTCGACTCGATCCTGATCGACGAGGCGCGCACGCCGCTGATCATTTCCGGGCCCGCGGAGGATTCCCCGCAGTTGTATCTCGCGGTCAACAAGATCGTGCCGCGGATGATCCGCCAGGCCGAGGAAAACGGCGAGGGCGACTACTGGGTCGACGAGAAGCAGAAGCAGGTGCATCTGTCCGAGGCCGGCATGCAGCACGCCGACGAGCTGCTGCGCGAGGCCGGCGTGATCGACCAGGACAGTGGCCTGTACGACTCCAAGAACCTGGCGGTGGTGCACCACCTCAACGCGGCGCTGAGAGCCAACGGCATCTACCAGCGCGACGTGGACTACATCGTGCGCGACGGCGAGGTGATCATCGTCGACGAGTTCACCGGCCGTACCCTGGCCGGCCGGCGCTGGTCCGACGGCCTGCATCAGGCGGTCGAGGCGAAGGAAGGCGTGCCGATCCAGCGCGAGAACCAGACGCTGGCCACGGTGACGTTCCAGAACCTGTTCCGCATGTACAAGAAGCTGGCCGGCATGACCGGCACGGCCGATACCGAGGCGTTCGAGTTCCAGAGCATCTACGGCCTGGAGGTGGTGGTGATCCCCACCCACAAGCCGATGATCCGCAAGGACAACCCGGACATGATCTTCCTGTCGCAGACGCCGAAGTACAACTCGGTGATCGAGGACATCAAGGATTGCCACAGGCGCGGCCAGCCGGTGCTGGTCGGCACCACCTCGATCGAGGTGTCCGAACTGCTGTCCGGGCTGTTGAACAAGGCCGGGGTGAGGCACGAAGTGCTGAACGCGAAGCAGCATGAGCGCGAAGCGCACATCGTGGCCCAGGCCGGTGCGCCGGGGCAGGTGACCATCGCCACCAACATGGCCGGTCGCGGTACCGACATCGTGCTCGGCGGCAGCCTCGAGGCTGCGCTGGCGGCCTTGCCGGAAGGCGCCAGCGAGGTCGATCGCGCCCGCGTCAAGGCCGAGTGGAAGAAGCTGCACGAACAGGTGCTCGCCGCTGGCGGTTTGCACATCATCGGCACCGAGCGGCACGAATCCCGGCGCATCGACAACCAGCTGCGCGGCCGTTCCGGTCGCCAGGGCGATCCGGGCTCCTCGCGTTTCTACCTGTCGCTGGAAGACAACCTGCTGCGCATCTTCGGTGGCGAAGGGCTGGTGCGCTGGATGAAGCGCTTCGGCATGAAGGACGACGACGCGCTGGAAGATCGCATGATCAGCCGGCAGATCGAGAAGGCGCAGCGCAAGGTCGAGCAGCACAACTTCGACATCCGCAAGCACCTGCTGGAATTCGACGACGTCGCCAACGACCAGCGCAAGGTGATCTACCGCCAGCGCGACGAATTGCTGGACGGCGAGGAAGTGCAGGCGACTGTTGCGGACATCCGCGAGGACGTGGTGCAGTCGATGGTGCGTGCCTACGTGCCGGACGAGAGCATCGACGACCAGTGGGACCTGGCCGGGCTGGATCGCGAGCTGGAAAGCGAGCTGGGCCTGTCGCTCGACCTGAAGTCGTGGATCGAGCAGCAGCACGAGGTCGACGCGAAGATGATCCTCGAGCACGTCCGTGGCGCGGTGAACGAGCTGTTCCAGGCCAAGGAAGCGCAGATCGGTGCCGAAACCATGCGCCAGCTCGAGAAGCACATCATGCTGACCGTGGTGGACAACGCCTGGAAGGATCACCTGGCCAGCATGGATTACCTGCGCCAGGGCATCTACCTGGTGGGCTACGCGCAGCAGGACCCGAAGCAGGCGTTCAAGCGCGAGTCGTTCAAGCTGTTCTCCGGCATGCTCGAACGGATCAAGGGCGAAGTGATCCAGATGCTGGCGCGCATCCGCATCCGCAGCGAGGAGGAAGTGGCGGCGATGGAGGCCGAGCAGCAGCGTCTGGCCGACCGCCTGCAGCAGCAGATGCTGGCCACGGGCGGCGGTGCGCCGCCGGCCGGTGCATTCGGCGGCGACTCTGCCGACGAATCCGCCGTCGGTGCCGGTATCCGCATGGCGCCGCAGGCCGAAGGCCCCAAGGTCGGCCGCAACGAACCCTGCCCCTGCGGCTCGGGCAAGAAGTACAAGCACTGCCACGGCCAGCTCGCCTGAGCTGCCGCGACAGTCCCCATGAAAAACCCCGCCGCGGCGGGGTTTTTCATGGCTGGAGGCGCTCGCGAATCAGTCTTCGCCGCCGGGTGGGCGTTTCCGGTGGGGTTCCGCGTCGACCGTGACGTAGCGCGGTTCGTCGCCGTCCAGCTGCAGCGCGGTGAGTTGTCCGCCCCAGACGCAGCCGGTGTCGATCGCGTGCACGCCCAGTCCGGCGAAGCGACCCAGTGCCGACCAGTGGCCGCAGACGATGCGGGTATCACGCTTGCGCATGCCGGGCACCGAGAACCACGGATACAGCCCCGGCTTCTGCGTGCCGGGAACGCCCTTGGCATCGAAGTCGATGCGGCCGTTGACGTCGCAGTAGCGCATCCGGGTGGTGGTGTTGATGGTGGCACGCTGGCGGTCCAGCCCCTGCAGGCGTGCCGACCAGACGGCCGGCCGATTGCCGAACAGGTTGCGCAGCAGACGCGGGTGGCGCGGACTGGACAGTTCACGCTCCACGTCCTGCGCGGCCCGCAATGCCTGGCGCAAGGTCCACATCGGGGCCAGCCCGGCGTGCACCATGGTCCAGTTGAGCCGTTCGTCGTGGTGCACCAGCTTCTGCGAGCGCAGCCATTCGAACAGCACCGGCGCATCGTCGGCGAACAGCACTTCGCGCAACTCGGGATTGACCCGCGCCTGCGCGTCCGGGCGGCGCTGCGAGATCGCCAGCAGGCTGAGGTCGTGGTTGCCCAGGGTGATGATGCTGGACTCGCGCAGGCCGTGAATCAGCCGCAGCGTGTCCAGCGACTGCCCGCCGCGGTTGACCAGGTCGCCGCAGAACCACAGCTGGTCCTGCGCCGGATCGAAGCGCAGCTTTTCCAGCAGGCGTTGCAATTCGGGATAGCAGCCCTGCACGTCGCCGATTGCGTACGTCGCCATGTCAGTCCCTGACCATCAATGCAGCGTACGCGGAATGGACAGGGTGAAAGTCGGGATCGGCGCCTCGAATTCCGTGCCGTCGTCGGCGAGCATCTGGTAGCTGCCGCCCATGGTGCCCACCGGCGTTTCCAGCACCGCGCCGGAGGTGTATTCGAAATCGTCGCCCGGGCGCATCCACGGCTGTTCGCCGACCACTCCTTCGCCGCTGACTTCCTCGACCTTGCCGTTGGCGTCGGTGATCATCCAGCGTCGGGCGAGCAGGCGTGCCGGCATCGCTCCGGCATTGCGCAGGGTGATGGTGTAGGCAAAAACGTAGCGATTGTCACCCGGCTTGGACTGGTCCGGAACAAAGCGTGTCTGGACCTGCACGTCGATCGTGTAGGAAGGTTTTTCAGTCATGTCGCGATTGTACGGCCTGCCGCCGTGATTGGGTGGCGTTGCCGCGGGTGCGTCGATCAGCGATCGCCGTAGACCTTGGCCAGGCGCACGAAATCCGCCGGCGCCAGTGTCTCGGCGCGGGCGCGCGGATCGACGTCGGCGCGGCGGATCGCGTCGGCATCGAGCAGTTGCGCCAGGGCATTGGACAGGGTCTTGCGGCGCTGTCCGAACGCCGCCTTGACCACGCTGTAGACGTGTTCGGGTCGCGCATCGTGCAGTTCTTCCGGAGCCAGCGGCAGCAGGCGTACCACAGCCGAGTCCACCTTCGGCGGCGGGCGGAACGCTTCCGGCGGAACCTCGAACAGCGGTTCCACCCGGCAAGCCAGCTGCAGCATCACCGACAGCCGTCCATACGTCTTGCTGCCGGGCTCGGCCGCCATGCGGTCGACCACTTCCTTCTGCAGCATGAAGTGCATGTCCTGGATGGCGGCGGCATGTTCGACGCAGTGGAACAGGATCGGGCTGGAGATGTAGTAGGGCAGGTTGCCCGCGATGCGCAGACGGGAGACGCCGTGGCTGTGCGCCATCGCGGTGAAGTCCACCTTGAGCACGTCGGCATGGACGATGTGCAGTTCGCCCGCGCTGGCCGCGCGCGCCTGCAGGCCGGGGATCAGGTCGGTGTCCAGTTCGATCGCGGTGAGCCTGCGGGCCGCGGCCAGCAGCGGCAGGGTCAGCGCTCCCTCGCCCGGCCCGATCTCGACCACGAAGTCCTCGGCGCGCGGCCTGATCGCGCTGACGATGCGATCGATGTAGCGGCCGTCATGCAGGAAGTGCTGGCCGAAGCTTTTCTTGGGGCGCGCGTTCATCAGGCGGATGCTTCCGGGGAAAGCGGTCCTTCGGCATGCTCTTCGCCCCGCGGGGAAGCGGAGGAGCGAGCGGCGCCGCGTGCCACCAGGTCCATCGCCATCTTCGCCGCGGCGATCAGGCTGGAAGGATCGCCGCGGCCAGTGCCAGCCAGATCCAGCGCGGTGCCGTGGTCGACCGAGGTGCGGATGAACGGCAGGCCGAGGGTAAGGTTGACGGTACGGTCGAAGGCTTCGCTCTTCAGTACCGGCAGCGCCTGGTCGTGATACATCGCCAACACCGCATCGTAGCTCTTGCGTTGCGCCGGCACGAACGCGGTATCGGCCGGCAGCGGCCCGATCAGCTGCATGCCTTCGCGACGCAAGGCCTCGATCACGGGGATCAGCGTGTCGATTTCCTCGTGGCCGAGGTGGCCGGCTTCACCCGCGTGCGGGTTGATGCCGAGCACGGCGATGCGTGGCGAGGCCAGGCCGAACTTCGTCTGCAATTCCGCGTGCACGATGCGCAGCGTGCGCATGAGCGTGGCCGAAGTGATCGCGGCAGGCACGGCCGCGAGTGGCAGATGGGTGGTAGCCAGCGCCACCCTCAGCTCGGGGCTGGCCAGCATCATCACCACCTCGGCATGGGCGCGTTCGGCGAAGAATTCGGTGTGTCCGCTGAAGCGGATGCCGGCGTCGTTGATCGAGGCCTTCTGCAGCGGCGCGGTGACGACTGCGGCGTAGCGACCCGCCATGCAGCCGTCCGCTGCTTCGCTCAGCGTGTCCAGCACGTGGCGGGCATTGCGTGGATCGGGTCGACCCGGCGCTTCGTCGACCGCCAGGGGCACATGCCGCACGCGCAGCGTGCCGGGTTGACGTTCGGTGATGTCCGAACCGTCGTCATCGATCAGCGTGACCGGAACTGCGCAGCGCGAGGACGCGCGGCGCAGCAGGCTGCGGTCGGTGATGGCGACGAGATTGGCCGGCAGGGACGTGCCAGCCAGCCGGACCAGCAGCTCCGGGCCGATGCCTGCCGGCTCTCCGGCGGTGACCGCGAGCCGGGGCAGCGGCATGGCGTCCAACCGCGCTTACGGCGACTTGGCGGACTGGTCGTCCGCGCTGCGCAGCTCGGGTACCAGCACGTTGATGTAGGCGTTGGAACGCAGGTCGCGCAGATAGTCTTCGTATGCCTGCTCGGACTTGCGGGTGCCGATCGCTTGGCGTGCCTGGTCGCGGGCGATCTGCACCGTCTGGTCGCTCTGGCGCTCGCCGAGGCGTTGCAGGATGTGCCAGCCGGCTTCGCTCTGGAACGGCTTGGATACCTCGTTGTCCTTCAACTGGTCCAGCTGGTTGGCGATGGTCTTGCCCCAGGCATCCTTGGGGAACCAGCCCATGTCACCGCCGACGTTGGCCGAGGTGTCGTCCTTCGAATATTCCTTGGCCAGGGCAGCGAAGTCCTCGTGCTTGTCGACGATGCGCTGGTACAGGTCGCGCGCCTTCTGCTCGGCCTGCTCCGGCGTCACCAGCTCGCTGGGACGGATCAGGATCTGCCGGGCATGCAGCTCGGTGACCATCTTGCGGCTGCTGTCGCGCTGGTCGACCAGCTTGAGGATGTGGAAACCGGTCGGACCGCGCAGGGCGGGGCTGACGTCGCCGGGCTTCATGGTGGCGATGGTGTCGGCGAACGCGGGCGGAATCTCGTCCAGCCGGCGCCAGCCGAGGTCACCACCTTCCAGCGCATCCGAAGCGTCGGAATAGCGGATCGCGGCCGCGTTGAAGTCCATGCCGCCCTTGATCGCGGCCATTGCCGCCTCGGCCTTGGCCTGGCTGGCCTGGATGGCCGCGGCGTCGCCGCCGGCGGGAATGCTGATCTGGATATGCGCCAGGTGCACTTCGCCGGACTTGTAGGTCGGGCTGCTGAGCAGGTTGTCGATCTCGCTGTCGGTCACCGACACGGAGTCCTGCACCACGCTCTGGTGCAGGCGCTGCACCGTGATCTGGTCACCGATCTGCTCGCGGAAGGCCGCGAAGCTGCTGCCGCTGCGCTCGACCTCGGTACGCAACTGGTCGGGGCTGAGATTGTTCTGCTGCGCCACACCCTGGATGGCCTGATCGATGTCGGCGTCGGACACCCGAATGCCCTGGTCCTGCGCCTTCTGCACCTGCAGGCGCATCAGCACCAGCCGGTTCAGTACCTGCTGCTGCAGCACGTTCATCGGCGGCAGTTGGTCGGTATGGCCGGCGTACTGCTGCTGCACCGAGAGCACGGCGTCGTTCAGCTGGCTCTGCAGGATCACGTCTTCGTTGACCACGGCCACGATCCGGTCCAGCGGCTGGCTGGCCGGCGCAGTCGGGGTCAGCAACTGGGCGTGAGCGGGCAGGATGATCGCAAGCGCGAGCAGAAGGGATGCGAAGGTTTGCTTCATCAGTGGAAAGCCTGGTCGCCGCAGCGAGTGTGTTTATTGATAGCCGAGAATATCACGGCGCAGCAGGGGGTCGATCTGGCCACCGGTGGAACCCAGGCCCTTGAACACCACTTCGAACATCACCGCGTTGTCCCGCCGATCGGGCCTGCCGGCCGTCGCGATCGGGCCAAAACCGTAATACGCCTGGTTGACGTAGCTGCGACCGACCAGGCGCAGCGACACGCAGCAGCTGTCGTATTCCACGCCGGCCAGCGCGTCAATGCTCTGGCGATCCTTCACCGAGTACGTCCACGCGCCCACCAGCCGCCAGCGTTCCGACACCGGGTAGACCACGGAAGCGTTGTATTGTTCCAGCAGGCCTCGACGATAGCGGTAGGAGAAGTTGAAGATGCCGTCCGTGCCGATCCGGCGCTGCAGTTCCAGCATGCCCATGTCGGTGAGCCGGCTGTTCGGGCTCCACTGGTACGAGCTGGCGAGGCGCCAGCGGTCATTCAGGCGGATGTCGAGCTGGGCCACGTAGTCCGAGCGGGTCCAGTCGGTGGGGGGCACCACGCTGTTCTGGCCGCGCGCCAGCTGCACCCGTTGCGGGCTGAAATAGTGGATCTGGCCAAGGCTGGCCGACAGCCGCTCCACGCCGCCCTCGTCGAGCAGACGCGTGGTGAGCGCCCCGGTGAGGTTGTTCGCGTCCATCTGCCGGTCGGCACCGGAGAAGCGGTTCGGCGAGAACAGCTGCCAGTAGTCGAACGTCATCGCGTTGGTGTCGAACAGCGGCAGGTTGTCCTGGTTGCGATACGGCACGTACAGGTAGTACAGCCGCGGTTCCAGGGTCTGCGTGTAGCTGTGGCCGAACAGTGACGCTGCCCGATCGAACACCAGCCCCGAGTCCAGGCTGACCACCGGCAACGAGCGGCTCGGCGACTCGTCGGTGAACGGCGTGCTGGCACCGCTGGCCAGCAGGCCGGAATAACCGTAATCCTGGTAGCCACCATCGAGCTGGTAGGCGGTGTAACGCCAGGCCACCTTCGGTCGCACGAACCACGCCGAACTGCCGAAATCGGCGGCGAGGTACGGATAGAGGTCCTCGCGCTGGCCCTCGACATAGCCGTTCTTGCGGAAGGCGACCGCCTCGCTGTCGAGGCCGAACTCCAGCCAGCGTGACAACGGCACGTCCATGCCGAAGCGGGCATACGGCAACTGCTTGTACGGCAACCCGCGGTCGGTGATGAACGGATTGACGTTCTGGTAGATCGTGCCGCCGACCGCGGCGTTCCACCACTTGCCTGAACCCACCAGTGCGGCGTTGGATGACAGCGTATAGATCGCGCTGTGGCTCAGGCTGTCGCCGAAGTCGTACAGGTAGCTGGCGTCCGAGGCGTGGTTGTACGAGCTGACGAACTGCCAGCCCTTCCACAATTGCGTGCTGTCGGAGAACTGCACCAGATAGCGTGAATCCCCCCGGGTGTCGGCCAGCCCGTCGTTCTCGCCATGATCCCTGGGCACGTACTGCGCGTTGAGCTGGCCGGTGCTGCCGGGCACCAGGTAGCGGAATTCGCCGCCCAGCATCGCACCCCGTGCGCTGTAGTAGCGGGGGTCCAGCGTGGCGTCGTAGTTCGGCGCCAGGTTGAGGTAGTAGGGCGTGCTGATTTCGTAGCCCGAGCGTCCGCTGTGGCCGATGGTCGGGTACAGGAAGCCGCTCTTGCGCCGGTCATCGATGGGAAAGCTGAAATACGGCAGGTACAGGAACGGCACCTTGCCCACGCGCATGGTGGCGTCGCGCGCCACGCCGACGCCGTTGACCTTGTCGATGGTGATCGACCTGGCGCGGAATTCCCACACGTGATGACCCACGTCGCAGGTGGAGTAGGTGGCCTGCGAGTAGCGCGTGTGCTGCGCGTCCAGCATCTGGCCCTGGCTGGCGGTGCCATTGCCGCGCGCTTCGAGCATCTGGTAGCGCACATCGTTGGCGACGCCGTGGCTGGCATTGGTGTTGCCGCGCATGTGCGAGGCGGCCAGCAGCTGCCCCGCGTCCTGATAGCGCACGTTGCCGCTCGCGTCGTAGTCGGTGCTGCCGTTGTTGTAGTCGATGCGATCGGCGCGCAACAGCTGATCGGCCCGCTCCAGCCGCACGTCGCCGCTCAGGTGGTAGACCGACTGGTTGGAGCTGTCCACATGCTGCGCCTGCACCTGGGTCGGGCTGCTGTCGCGCAGGCTGCTGTCCCGCATCAGGCCGGGGTCGTAGAACTCCAGCAGGGCGTTCGGGCGGCACATCGCGTAGTCGAGTGGACGCGGGGCGCAGTGGAACGAGCCCAGCGGGCAGGCCAGGTCGGCTGCTCCGGAGGCGTCGCGGGTGGCAGGGCTCTGGCCGTTGCTGGCGTCGGCCTGACCGCCGACCAGGGCGAGTGCGGCGGCAACCGCCAACAGGCGGCGTGGAGGTAGCTTGCGCGTCACGGGAAATCTGCCGGCTTCGAAGGCTCGTTAAGCTAACAGAAAGCCCCTCTCGGCGGCAGATGCTGGTTAGTAGAAAGCCGTCGGGATTCAGCGTGCGAAGGCCTGCCACCGGATTGGCGGAGGCCTTCAGTCCATCAGCGCGGCGACGTGCGCACTGCTGCTGGCCGCCAGCGCCGCCAGGTCGTAGCCGCCTTCCAGCGAGGAAACCAGCCGCCCGCCGGCGTGCGCTTCAGCCAGCGCCACCAGTCGTTCGGTGATCCATGCATAGTCCTCGCTGCCCAGCCGGATGTCGGCCAGGGGATCGTTGCGATGGGCGTCGAAACCGGCCGAGATCAGCACCAGTTGCGGCTTGAACGCATGCAACCGCGGCAGCAACACACCGTCCCACAGTTCGCGGAACTCGTGCGAGCCGGCGCCGGGCGAGAGCGTGCCGTTGACGATGTTGCCGACGCCGCGCTCGTCCTCGTAACCGCTGTCCGGATACAGCGGCGACTGGTGGCTGGAGGCGAACAGCACACGCGGTTCGCGCTCGAAGATGTCCTGGCTGCCGTTGCCGTGGTGCACGTCGAAATCGGCGATCGCCACCCGTTTCAGCTTGTGCAAGGCCAGCGCGTGGGCCGCGGCCACCGCGATGTTGTTGAACAGGCAGAAACCCATCGAGCGATCGGCGGTGGCATGGTGGCCCGGCGGACGCACCGCGCAGAACACGCGCCGGGTCGTGCCGCCCAGCACCGCGTCGACCGCCGCCACCACCGCGCCGGCAGCGCGCAACGCCGCGTCGGTCGAGCCGGCGCCCATCACCGTGTCCTGGTCCAGCGCCAGCATTTCGCCGGGAGGCGGGCCGGCCAGTATTTCCGCCACGTGGGCGGCACCATGCACGCGCAGCAGCTGTTCGCGGGTGACCGGCGGCGCCTCGATGCGATCGAGCGCGGCGAAGCGGTCGTGATCCAGCGCCTGCAACACCGCGCGCAGCCGCGACGGTCGCTCGACGTGGCCCGGACCGGGGTCGTGCTGCAGGCAGGCGGGGTGCGTGTACAGCCGCAGCATGCAGCGATTCAGACGGTCGGCTTGGGCTTGCGCCGGCGCTCGTGCTGCCACAGCACTTCGCCGTGGCCGCTGGCACGCGCCAGCACGCGCGAGATCACGAACAGCAGGTCGGACAGGCGATTCAGATAGCGCTGCGGCTGGCCGCGAACCTCTTCCACCCGGGCCAGCGCGATCACCTCGCGCTCGGCGCGGCGGCACACCGTGCGCGCCAGATGGCCGCAGGCCGCGGCCATGCCGCCGCCGGGCAGGATGAATTCCTTCAGCGGCGGCAGCGGTTCGTTGAGTTCATCCAGGATCGACTCCAGCCGGCTGATGTCGCTGTCCTCGACCATGGCCATGCCGGGAATGCACAACTCGCCACCCAGGTCGAACAGGTCGTGCTGCACCTGGGTCAGCGCCTCGCGCACCTCGTCGGTGACCCCGTCGGCGGCCAGCAGCATGCCGATCGTGCTGTTGAGTTCGTCCACCGTGCCGTAGGCATTGACGCGCAGCGAATCCTTGCCGACCCGGGAGCCGTCACCGAGCCCGGTGCTGCCGTCGTCGCCGGTGCGGGTATAGATTTTCGAAAGTCGGTTGCCCATCGTTGTCCGGCGCGCCGCTCAGCGTGGCAGCTTGGCTTGGTCGGCATGCATCGTCCTGGCGATCTGGATCGCCAGCACGTGCAGCACGGCCCCGACGCCGACATAGAGCGCCGTGGTCTGCAGGAACGGCAGGTACCAGTCACCCAGGTTGGCGAACCAGGCCGCGAAGTTGCGCGGCAGCGGCACGCTGTCGCTGAGCCAGTAGAAGCTGCCATTCGACAACAGGTAGCACGCGGTCCAGCTGACCAGCAGCGCCACCACGGCCATGCCGAGCGTGTGCAGGCGCAGGCCTGCCTGGTGCTTCGCCAGCCAGCTGCCGCCCAGCCACAGGCTGAGGTAGGACGGAACCAGGAACCAGTAGGCCGCCGAGACGCAGTAATGGCTCCAGAAATCGAGGCCCTGGCCGCTGATCACCAGATAGTCGACCAGCACCGCCTCGGCCATCAGCAAGGGGAACGCCCAGCGAAGGCCGGCCCAGCGGCCTTCGCCGCGCAGCCAGAAACCGGCAAGGAAGAAAATCGCCCACGACGCGTCGTCCACGCTGTGATGGAGCAGGGACAGGTGGATGCGGGTAACCGCCATCACCGCGGCGAGTGCCAGGAAGATGCCGAGGCGTTGGGTCATGGTCTTGACCATGGTGAGCTCCATGTGGACGTCTGGATATAGACCGCTAGTCTAGCCCAATGCAATGCAACACAGGCGGCGCCAGCGCGTATCATCGCCGCATGAATGTCTCCGAATCTCCCGCCTCGGGCGGGTCAGGCGTACTCATCGTCGGCGGTGGCCTGGTCGGCGCCAGCCTGGCGATCGCGCTGGATGCCGCCGGCGTCGCTGCCACCCTGGTCGAGACGGCGGCACCGCGCGCCGATGCCCAGCCCAGCTACGATGAACGCAACCTCGCGCTGGCCAGGGCCACCGTCAACGGGCTCGACGCGATCGGTGTCTGGCGTCACGCCGCTGCCCGCGCCACGCCGATCCGGCACATCCGGGTCAGTCGTGCCGGTGAATTCGGCAGCGCCCGCATCGACGCCGACAAGCAGGGCGTCGACGCACTGGGCTGGACCTTGCCGGCACGCGAGCTGGGCGCCGCCCTGCTGCGACGGCTCGACGAATGCACCCGGCTGACCCGGCTCGCTCCCGCGACGCTGTCCGCGCTGGAGCCGTTGGCCGATGGCTGGCGCGCCCGGATCGACACGGCGGACGGCCCGCGCGGCATCGATACACCGCTGCTGGTCGGCGCCGACGGCACGCATTCGTTCGTGCGCGACCGGCTCGGCATCGAGGCCGGGCATCACGATTACCGGCAAAGCCTGTTCGTGTGCACGGTCACGCCCGAACGCGCGCACGCGAACCGCGCCTTCGAGCGCTTTTCCGATGACGGCCCGATTGCCTTGCTGCCGCTGGCCGAGCGTCGCTGCGGATTGGTGCTCACCGTTTCGGCGGATGAAGCCGACGCGGTGGCCGCGCTGGACGATATCGGCTTCCTCGACCTGGCCCAGCGTCGCTTCGGCTGGCGGCTGGGTCGCCTGACGCGGCCGGGCAAGCGCCATCCTTACGCGATCCATCGCGTGGCCGCCACGCAGCTCGTCGCACCGCACGCAGTGCTGGTCGGCAATGCCGCGCAGACGGTGCATCCGATCGGCGCGCAAGGGTTCAACCTGGGCTTGCGTGACGCGTTGACCCTGGCCGAGCTGGTCACGGCGGCGACCGATCCGGGCGATCCCGCCCTGCTCGCGGCCTACGCGGCGCGCCGCGCGCCGGATCGCGAGGGCACCATGGCGATGAGCCACGGGCTGGTCCGGCTCGCCTGCCTGGAGCAGCCGTTGCTGGCGCCGCTGCGTTCGCTGGCGTTGCTGGCGTGCGACCGGCTGCCGCCGCTGCAACGGGCGCTGGCGCGGCGGGGCATGGGATTCCGCGGTGAGCCGCCACGAGCGGTGCTGGAGCGCCTGCCATGACTGCACCCGTCCAGGAACTGGCGTCCCGGCGTCGTCCACCCGCGCTGGACGTGGCGGTGGTCGGTGGCGGCATGGCCGGTGCCGCCACCGCGCTGGCGCTGGCCCGCGCAGGCTTCAGCACGGCCCTGCTGGAGGCGCGCGCGCCGGCTGCGTGGGATGCACAGGCCGAGGTGGACCTGCGCGTGGTCGGGCTGGCGCCGTCCTCGGTGGCCCTGCTGGATGACCTGGACGTCTGGACGTCCATTCGCAAGGCGCGCGCGGCGCCGTATGTCCACATGCACGTCTGGGACGCGGAAAGCGGTGCGTCGATCGACTTCGACGCCGCCAGCGAAGGACGCGACCTGCTCGGCCATATCGTCGAGAACTCGCTGGTGCAGTGGACGCTGTGGCAGGCCCTGCAGTCGGCCGGCGTGCGGGTGATCTGCCCCGCCGAGGTGACGGCGTTCGAGGCGCGCGAGGGTCGCATCCAGCTGGAGTTGGCCGGTGGGGAAACCCTGTCGGCGGCCCTGCTGGTGGCCGCCGATGGCGCTGCTTCGCCGCTGCGCCGGCTCGCCGGCATCGGCACCCGTGGCCGCGATTACGCGCAGCGCGCGGTGGTGGCGCACGTGACGACCGAACGACCGCACCAGGCCACCGCGTGGCAGCGTTTCCTGCCCGGCGGCCCGCTGGCCCTGTTGCCGTTGGCCGACGGTCGCAGCTCGATCGTGTGGTCGTTGCCGGAAGCCGAGGCCCGGCGGGTCCTGACGCTGGACGAGCCCGCGTTCCTCGATGAACTGGGCGTGGCCAGCGACTTCCGGCTGGGCCGGGTCATCGCCAGCACGCCGCGCGCCGCGTTTCCGCTCAAGCTGCAGCTGGCCGAGCGTTACCAGGCGGAGCGCCTCGTGCTGCTGGGCGACGCGGCGCATGCAGTGCATCCGCTGGCCGGGCAGGGCGTGAACCTGGGCCTGCGCGACGTGGCCGAACTGCGCGACGTGCTGGTCGACGCCCGCGCCGCCGGTCGCGACATCGGCGCGGTTCACGTGTTGCGCCGCTACGCACGCCGCCGGCGCAGCGCCGACACGCTGGACGCGCTGGGCTTCGACGCACTGGCGCGGGTCTATGCATGGCAATCGCCGGCGCTGGTGGCCGCGCGAGGACTCGGCGTGTGTGTGCTGGATCGCCTTGCGCCGTTGAAGCGGCGACTTTCGGAACACGCTGCCGGGTATTGAAACCTTGCTCCTCCCTCTGCTCGCAGAGGAGGGGTCAATCAATCCGCGTCAATCAACCCACGGAGAATCATCATGCGCATCTCCCGACTCTGCTGCCTGCTGCTGCTTGCCGGTTCGAGCTTCGCCCTGCAGGCGAAGATGGTGCACCGTCCGGTCGAATGGACCCAGGACGGCACCCGCTTCCACAGCGTACTGGTGTACGACGATGCCTCGACCGCGCAGCGGCCAGGCCTGGTGATGGTGCCGAACTGGTATGGCATCAACGATGTGGCCGTAAAGAAGGCCGAAATGATCGCCGGCAAGGATTACGTGATCCTGCTCACCGACATGTACGGCGCCAGCGTGCGCCCCCAGGTGGGCAATGCGGCGCAGGCGCAGGCCGCGGTGAAGCCGCTCTACGGCGACCGCGCGCTGATGCGCAAGCGGATCAACGTGGCGCTGGACCAGTTGAAGGCGCAGGCGGCGGGCGCACCGATCGACCTGAAGAAGCTGGGCGCGATCGGCTTCTGCTTCGGCGGCTCGGCCGTGCTCGACCTGGCCCGCAGCGGTGCCGATGTCGCCGCGGTGGTGTCGTTCCACGGCGGGCTGGACACCGACAACCCGGCGCTGGCGAAGAACATCAAGGCCCGCGTGCTGGCGATGAACGGAGCCGACGACAAGGGCACCATGCCGGACGCGGACAAGTTCATGGACGAGATGCGCCTGAGCCCGGCCGACTGGCAGTTCGTGGTGATCGGCCACGCCGTGCACTGCTTCACCGAAGTCGGCGAGAACTCGCCCGGCTGCCGCTACGACGAACGCGCCGCCACGCGCAGCTACCGCCTGATGCATGACTGGCTGCGCGCCGCGTTCGCCGGCACGCCGTAAGCCTGGTCCGCAACGCGGATCTTCCCCGACCATCGCCGCGTGCGCGAGCACGCGGCGATGGTCGTCACGCTCAGTCCAGCTCGCGCCAATGCGTCGCGGAGCGGAGGCATCCGGACAGCGCGTAGATCGCGATGACGGTGAACAGGAAGATGTACATGTAGGACATCCAGAATGCGACCGGCTGGAACGTCATGGAGACGAAGTGCTGGAAGCTGTAGTGCCGGTGGCCCATGAGGTCGGTGAAATCGTAGCCGTGACAGTGCTTGCCCATGCATCTCATCGTGCCGCAGGTCAGTACCCGGTATGACAGGTACACCAGCGGGCCGGCGGTCAATGACGAGGCGACCAGCCCAAGCAGCACGCCACCACGAAAGCCGACCATGACCTTGCGCGTTTTCCGGAAGCGGATCGCTTCGAGAGCGAGGCCCGCGCCCAGGGTGGCGACGCCGATGGCGATCATCACCCACAGCGGCAACCGATCGGCATCCCGGGCAATCCCGGCGGCATGGAAGAACTCGGCCATTTCTGGCGGAAGCGGTTTTGGCATGGGCCGTCCCTGGGTGGTGTTCGATCAGCTGGCGTTGTCGCGCTCGCGCACCGCATCCATCGTCAGCGCGGCCAGCTGGCGCAGGCGGTTGCCGCCGGCGTCGGCGAGCAGTTCCTTGAGGCGGGCGCCGGCGTCGTCCTGGTCCAGGCTGTGGCGTTCGGCGAGCGAGGCGGCCAGCGCGCGGCCCATCGAGTCGAAGATCAGCGCGTAGGCAAATGCGTGCAGCACGCCGCCGCCCAGCGTGCCCAGACCGGGGAACGCCTTCAGTGCGTTGCCGGCCACGGCCAGCACGATCGAACTGCCGCTGCGCAGGGTGAGCTTCGCCTGCTGCACGAAATCCTCTATCTGCACCTCGCTGACTTTCACGCCGTAGAGTTCGGCCAGCGCGCGGGTGAGGCCGGTGGCCAGCACGCCCTGGATCACCAGGTCGCTGCCCGGCGCCACCGCGGCCAGCGCGCCGACGATGGCGCGGCGCGCGTACTTGCGCACGATCTGCTCGGCGGCTTCGGCCCGGGTCCGTGCTTCGAGCATGCTGGTGCGCTGGTGCAGGCCAGCCAGTACGGCGTTCTCGCGCATGTCCTCCAACCCCTCCGCACCGGGTGCGGTGATCCGGGCCAGTGCCTGCAGCAGCGGTTCGATCGACGGCTTGCGCTGGCGTTCCACCGACTCGGTGCTGCCATCGGCCAGCTGGCGCTGGTAGCGCTCGCTGCCGCCGGCGCTGATCGCCAGCACCGCACTGGCGACGCCTCGCCCATGCCGGCGCAGGCGCTCCAGCAACGTGTCCCGTTCGGCGTCGCTCCACTGGTCGGCCTTGTTCAATACCAGCAACAGGGGCTTGCCGAAGTCGGCCAGCCAGCGCAGTTCGTCGGCCTGGGCCCGGTTGAGGTCGCCGGCGCACAGATAGATCACCGCGTGCGCCCGCAGCGCTTCCTCGCGTGCGAGAGTTTCGTGCGTCTCGCCGCCGCTTTCGCGGCTGCCCGGCACGTCGGCCAGCACCAGGCTGCGACCGTCGGCGAGCGTGCCGTCGTAGTGGCCCACGGCGCGGGTGGTGCCGCCGCGCGCGTCGCTGGCGACGTGCGCCTGCGGGGCCAGCGCGCGGATCAGGCTGGATTTGCCGGTGGAGATTTCGCCGAACAGCGCCACGTAGACGCGGGCGCTGGCGCGGCGGCGATCGAGTTCGCCCAGTTCGGACGCCAGCGCGCCGGTATCCGCGCCGTGCTCGCGCAACTGGCCGATGCGCTGTTCCAGGCTGCCGCGATCGGGTACCGGCAACGGCCGCCGCTTGCGCCGGGGGCGCAGCAGCCACCACAGCACGCTGACGCCCGCGGCGACGAACACCAGCAACACGCCGCCCAGGGTCCATTGCAGCCAGGTCGGCAGTTCGAGGAAACGCTGGGCCAGCGCCAACGCACGTTCGGCGGCGGCGAACAGCAGCCACAGCAATGCGGCCAGGGTCAGGGCGGTGAACAGCAATCGCAGGCGTCGTGACATGGGGACATTCTAGCCAGCTTGCGTTCGCGCACCGGCGGGGGTCTCGGCTCGCGCTGGCAGCCCGGTTTTGGCACTATCGGACGGGGCGATCGGATCGATGTTGGCGCCGGCATGTTGCCGTGCGACTTCGCCAAGGGGAGTTATGGGGAGCGGAACGAGATGGTTGGCCAGGATGGCGCTGGCGCTCGCCTGGCTGCTGCCCGGGCTGGCGGCTGCCGCGGTCGCCCCGTCGGCAGGCGCGGGGGCGCGCTCGTCCGATCCGCTGCCGACGCCGCAATTTCGCCGCTATCAGACCTCCGATGGACTGCCGGGCAGTACGGTGTATGCGGTGGCACAGGATCACCAGGGTGCGATGTGGTTTGGCGTCGGCGTCGACCTGGTGCGTTTCGACGGCGTGGACTTCCGCGTGTTCGGCCACCACTCGGATGATCCGGCGTCGCTGCCCGAAGGTACGGTGTACAGCCTGTTCGTCGACCGCACCGGGGAACTGTGGGTAGGCGGCTTCGGCTCGGGACTGAACCGCTACCGGCGCGACACTGCCGACTTTGCGCATTGGCGGCACGATCCGGCCGACCCGCGCAGCCTGGCCAGCGACAACGTCTGGTCGACGACGCAGACAGTGGACGGCACGCTGTGGGTGGCCACGGACGCCGGTCTGGACCGGATGCTTCCCGACGGCCGGCATTTCGAGCATGTCGGCAATCCACTGGAGAAGGACCCGGCCGCGGGATTCGGGGCCGTGCGTGCCCTGCTGGCGCGGCCGGACGGAAGCTTGTGGATCGGCTCCAGCCAGGGTCTGTTCGTGCGCGGGGCGGATGGCCGGGTGCGCCAGGTGACCATCGATCCGCAGCTGCAGAACCTCAAGATCTGGCGCATCCAGGCCGATGGCGACGACGTGCGCATCGCCGTGCGCGGCGGCCTGCTGCGAATGGACGCCAGCGGTGCGGCGATGCTGTACCGGCCCGCGCAGATCCCCCCCACCGACGTGTACAGCAGCACGCTGGACCAGGCCGGCAACCTGTGGATCAGCACGCGCAGCGGGCTCTACCTGGACGATGGGCGGGCGCATATCCACGCCATCGCGGGCCAGCCCTTGCTGCTGGGCAGCCTGCCGGCGCAGCAGGTGTGGCAGTCGCTGTGCGACAGCGAAGGCGGGCTGTGGTTCGTGATGGGTGATGGCGGCATTGCCTATCTGGCGCCGGGCTGGAACCAGTTCACCCGTTTCACCCACGTGCCGGATGATCAGCACAGCCTGCGCGACAACATGGCCTCGTCGGTGCTGGCCGGTGCGGATGGCTGGCTGTGGGTGGGTGGACACGAGCTGGTCGACCAGCTCGACCCGGTCACCGGCGAGGTGCGGCACGTGGTTTCGGGCCTGCAGGGCAACGTGCTGGACATGGTGGAGGACGCGCGCCAGCGGTTGTGGATCGTCAGCGAAGGCGGTGTCTACCGCTACGCCGGCGGCAAGCTGCAGCAGGTGGATCTGGCCCCCGCGGGCGCCACCCACCCGCGTCGCGTGACCCTCGGTCCGGACCAGCGCATGTACCTGGTGTCCAGTCGCGACGGCTTGTTCCGCATCGATCCGGACACCATGGCGGTCGATCCGAAGCCGGTGGCGCCCGCTGACGAAACCGGCTTCGTCGGCAATCGGCTGACCCGCTGGAACAGCCTCGGCTGGTACGTCGACAAGGGCACGCTGCTGCGCTGGAAGGCGGCTGCCGGCAAGCTCGAAGCGGTCGCCGGCCTGTCGGACGAAGGCTATGTCTACGCGCTGGAGTTCACCGCAGACGGGTTCTGGGCGGCGCGCAACAAGATGTTCGAACGCTACCGGCTGGACGGCGACAAGGTAGTGCGCGAGCAACTGGTGCCGATTCCGCCGAGCTGGCCGTCGATGGTGCTGATCGCCCTGCACGTCGACAACGAGGGACGTTTCTGGCTGTTCTGCAAGAACGGCCTGTGGCGGTTCGACCCGGCCAGCGGCGAGCTGAAATCCTTCGGTCTGCGCAATGGTCTGGTCAATGGCGAAGTGCGCGGCGACTCGCCGGCGATGATGCCCGACGGCACCATCTACGTGGCCAGCCTGGGCGGCGTGTTCGGTTTCCAGCCGGACCGCGTGCCGGCCATCGCCAGCCCGGCGGGCGTGGTGATCACCGCGGCCAGCGTGCGCCGCGATGGCGCGATCCATGATCTGCCGACCCGGGCGGTGCCGATCCAGCTTGCCTGGAGCGACCGCGAGCTGCGTTTCGAGGCGCGTTCCAGTTCCTACGTGGACCCGGGCGCCAATCGCTACCGCTTCCGCCTGCGGGGATTCGACCGCAACTGGGTCGACACCGGCAACCACGGCGAGCGCGAGTTCGCCGGCCTGGGCGCGGGTGACTACACGCTGGAAGTGCAGGCGGCCGGTGCCAACGGACGCTGGGCCGACCTGCAGCAGCCGCTGCGCATCCATGTCGAAGCGCCGCCATGGGAGCGCTGGTGGGCCTGGCTGGCCTACCTGCTGTTGCTGGCGGCCCTGGTCGGCGTGATCCTGCGCAGCTGGCGCCGGCGCCTGGCCCAGCGCCATCACATGCAATTGGTCGAGCAGCAGCGGCAGATGGCCGAGGCGGCCAGCGCGGCGAAGACCCAGTTCCTGGCCACGCTGAGCCACGAGATCCGCACCCCGATGACCGGCGTGATGGGCATGGCCGAACTGCTGCTGAGCACCCCGCTCAATCCGCTGCAGCACGACTACACCCAGGCCATGCAGCGCTCCGGCACGATGCTGCTGAAGCTGCTCAACGACGCGCTGGACCTGGCACGGATCGAGGCCGGTCGGCTGGAGCTGGAGCCGGTCGCGTTCGACCCGCGGCAGTTGCTGGAAGAGGTGGCGCAACTGGAGCAGGGGCTGGCGCATGCGCGGGGCCTGCGCTTCGTGCTGGACATCGCCGCCGGGCTGCCGCCGCAGTTGCTCGGCGATGCGCTGCGGATCAAGCAGGTGTTGCTGAACCTGGCCAACAACGCGCTCAAGTTCACCGAGCAGGGCAGCGTCACCCTGCGTGCGCAACGAATCGAGGGCGGCCTGCAATTCAGCATCGTCGATACCGGCCCGGGCATTCCCGAGGCGAGCCAGGCGCGCCTGTTCCAGCGCTTCGAGCAGGTCGAGGGTCCGCAGCGTCGGGCGGGCAGCGGCCTGGGGCTGGCGATCTGCCGCGAGCTGGTGGACATGATGGGCGGCAGCATCGAACTGGAATCGCGGCTCGCCCACGGCAGCACGTTCCGGGTGCGCTTGCCGCTGGTCGAGCCGCCGGCGTCGCTGCCCACGGCGGTACCGTCTTCCGACCGGTGCTATCGCCTGCTGCTGGTGGAGGACGACACCATCGTGGCGGCGGTGATCCGCGGCCTGCTGGAACGCGAACGACACGCGGTGGTGCACGTGGTGAACGGCCTGGCCGCGCTGGCCGAGCTGGCCCAGTCCAGCTTCGATGCCGTGTTGCTGGATCTGGACCTGCCCGGCGTGGACGGGTTCCAGATCGCCCGGTTGATCCGCCAGCGCGAGCACCGGCAACAGCACCTGCCGATCATTGCGGTCACCGCGCGCTCGGGCAACAAGGACGAGGCGATGGCCCGCGATGCGGGCATGGACGGTTTCCTGCGCAAGCCGTTGACCGGCGAGCAGTTGAGCCAGGCGCTGGCGCGGGTGATCGGGCCGGCGGCGGCCACCCCCACCGTTCCGCAGGAAGCGGACTGATGCTGGCGGCCGCCTTGCTGGGCATGGCTCTTGGCGTGGCCGCGCCCGTCGCGCCGGCCGCTGCCGCTACCGTCGTGCCTGCGGCGAGCGGGCTGTTGCCCACGCCGCAGTTCCGTCGTTACGCCACCACCGACGGCCTGCCCAGCAGCAGCGTGTACGCCGTGGCGCAGGATCGCGACGGCGCGATCTGGTTCGGCACCAAGGGCGGCATCGCCCGCTACGACGGCGTCGACTTCAAGGTGTTCCGGCACGCTGCCGACGACCCCGGCTCGCTGTATGACAACGGCATCGCCAGCCTGCTGTTCGATCGCGACGGCACGCTGTGGGCGGCCGGGCTGGAGGCGGGGCTGAACCGCTACGACGCCGCTAGCGGCCGCTTCACCCACTGGGGCAACGACCCGCACGATCCGGCCAGCCTCAGCAGCGACAAGGTCTGGTCGATGGTTGCCGATGCCGAAGGCAACCTGTGGATCGGCACGGTGCGGGGGCTGGACCGGATGCGGCCGGGTCATCGCGGTTTCGAGCACGTGACCAATCCCCTGCTGGGCACCGATCCGGCCGCGTTCGGCCTGGTCGCTGCGCTCTATATCGATGATCGGCAACAACTGTGGATCGGCAGCAGCCGCGGACTGTTCCGTCGCGACATCGCCGGCAGCATCCATCGCGTTTCGCAGGACGGCACGGCGTTGCCGATCGATGCCTGGCACATCGATGGCGAAGCCGGAGAGATTCGCGTCGAGAGTACCCACGGCCTGCTGCTGGTGGGCAGCGACGACGTGGCCCGCCCGCTGGCCAGCGTGGGCGCGCCCGACGGCAATGTGTTCGCCAGCGCCCGTGACCGCAACGGGCGCCTGTGGATCGGCACCCAGCATGGCCTGTTCGTGCAGATGCAGCCATCGGCGCCGATGCTGGCAGTGACCGACCAGCCGGTGCTGCACGGAGACCTGCCCGGCACCTGGGTGTGGTCGATGCTGGTCGACCACGAAGGAGGGCTGTGGGTGACCATGCTGGACGGTGGCGTGGGTTACCTCGCGCCCGGCTGGAACGACACCAGTCGCTTCACCCACATCCCCGACGACCCGACCAGCCTGCGCGATTCGATCGTCACGGCGATGGCGCGCGGACACGATGGCCGCGTCTGGGTCGGCGAACGCTCCGGCCGGGTGGACAAGCTCGACCCGCACACCGGCAAGGTCGAGCATGTGCTGTCCGGTCTTGGCGGCGACGTGCTGGGCATGACCCAGGACCCGCAGGAGCGCCTGTGGATCGCGGTGCGTGGCGCACTCTATCGCGACACCCTCGGCCAGCCGCCGCAGCGCATCGACCCGGAAGGCCACTGGCTCAAGCATCCGCTGGAAGTGGAGCCCGGCCCGGATGGGCGCATGTACGCGCGCACGTTCGGCGAAGGTCTGTTCCGCATCGATCAGGACACCTTGGCGGTGACCCGGGTGGCGATGGACCAGCCGAACCAGCGCGTGTTGTGGGGTAGCCAGCTCACCCTGCACGGCGGTTGCTTCTGGTACGCCAGCGATGGCGGCATGCTGCGCATGAGCCCCGATCGCGACCGCTTCGAGGTGATCCCCGGGGTCACCAACGACCGGGCGGTGAACGCGTTCGATTTCGATGACGGCGGCATCTGGATGGTCCGCCCCGACGGTCTCGAGCACTACCACTACCGGGACGACACACTGGTGCTGGATCGCACCGTCGACGCCTCGCAGGGCTGGCCTTCCATCAACGTCGTCGACCTGCAGGTCGATGCCGCGCAGCGGGTCTGGATGCTCGGTCACGACGGCTTGTGGCGATTCGATCCGCGCACCGGCCGGTTCCGTTCCTTCGGCCTGCAGAACGGCCTGGCCAACGGCGAATTTTCCCGCGGCTACGCCGTCATGCCCGATGGCAACATGTATGCGCCGACGCTGGGCGGTGTGGCGGGCTTCAACCCCGACCGCATCCGTGATGACAACACCGTGTCGCCGCTGGCGGTGACCCGGGTCAGCCTGCGTCGCGACGGCAAGCTGCAGCCACTGGCACCGCAGCAGCAGGCGATCACCCTGGGCTGGAAGGATCGCGGCCTGAACGTCGCGACGCGGCTTTTCTCCTATGTCGACCCGGCGGCGAACCACTATCGGTTCCGCCTGCGCGGTTTCGACAGCACATGGATCGACAACGGCAACCACGGCGAGCGCGAATTCACCGGCCTGGCTCCCGGCGACTACGTGCTGGAGGTGCAGGCCGCGGGCGCCAACGGCCAGTGGGTGCACCTGGCTCATCCGCTGCAGATCCAGGTGCAGGCGCCGCCGTGGCAGCGCTGGTGGGCGTGGCTGGGTTACGTGCTGATCGCGTTGCTGGGCATCTGGTTCGGCCTGTGGATCTGGCGGCGCCGGCTGGCGCGGCGGCACCACGTGGCGATGGTGGAACAGCAACGGCAGATGGCCGAGGCGGCCAGCGCGGCGAAGAGCCAGTTCCTGGCCACGCTGAGCCATGAGATCCGCACGCCGATGACCGGCGTGATGGGCATGGCCGAACTGCTGCTGAGCACGCCGCTCAACCCGCTGCAGCACGACTACACCCAGGCCATGCAGCGTTCCGGCAGCATGTTGCTGAAGCTGCTCAACGACGCGCTGGACCTGGCCCGCATCGAGGCCGGGCGGCTGGAGCTGGAACCCTCGCCGTTCGACCCGCGCCAGCTGCTCGAAGAGGTGGCGCAACTGGAGCAGGGCCTGGCCCACGCGAAGGGCCTGCGCTTCATCCTGGAGATGTCCGACGACCTGCCGCCGCAATGGGTGGGCGATGCGCTGCGGATCAAGCAGGTGCTGCTGAACCTGGCCAACAATGCGCTGAAGTTCACCGAGCACGGCGAAGTGATCCTGCGTGCGCGGCGATCCGATGACGGCCTGCTGTGCAGCGTCAGCGACACCGGGCCGGGCATTTCCGAGGCCAGCCAGGCACGGCTGTTCCAGCGCTTCGCGCAGGCCGAGAGCCCGCAGCGCCGGGCCGGCAGCGGCCTGGGCCTGGCGATCTGTCGCGAACTGGTCGACATGATGGGTGGCTCGATCGAGCTGGAGTCGCAGCTCGGTCATGGCAGCACCTTTCGTGTGTACATGCCGCTGGCCGAGCCGGCGGTGGCGGCGCCGGTGGACGAGTTCGCCAGCGGGCGGCACTACCGCCTGCTGTTGGTGGAGGACGATCCGATCGTGGCGACGGTGATCTGCGGCCTGCTGGAACGCGAAGGCCATCGGGTCAAGCACGTGGGCAACGGGCTGGCGGCGCTGGGCGAACTGGCCCATGCGCCCTTCGACGCCGCGCTGCTGGATCTGGACCTGCCGGGCGTGGACGGTTTCCAGATCGCCCGGCTGATCCGCCAGCGCGAGCACGCGGGCCAGCACTTGCCGCTGCTGGCGGTCACCGCCCGTTCGGGCACCGGCGACGAGGCGAAGGCGCGCGAGTCGGGCATGGACGGGTTCCTGCGCAAGCCGGTCAGCGGCGAGCAGCTGATCACGGCGCTGGCGCGCGTGGTGCCGGGCACCGTGGCCAGCGAGGAATTGCCCGCCTGAACTACATGTCGTGCTTGCGCACCTCGAAGCCGCGGCGCTGGTATTCGCGCCAGCGCGCCCGCGAACCTTCGCGCGCGTCCGGGTCGGCGGCCACCACTTCCAGCACGCGCTGGTAGTGGCCGGGGGCGCAGGCCTCGCGCAGGTTGATCACCAGCGGACGGTCCGCCGTGTCCACGCCCGGCGGCACGATCAGCACGGCGGTGTGTTCGTCGTCGTCATCGCCGGCCAGCTGGTGCGGGATCATCGCGTCGTCGTCGAATGCCCACAGCAATTCGTCCAGTTCCTCGGCCTCGCTGAAATCGCGGACGAGGATCAGCGTGGGCTGCTGCGCCGCGAACGCCTTCTTCGCCAGCTCGCAGGCCAGCAACAGCGGCTGTTCGCGGAAGCGCGGCTTGTCGATCAGGTAGAAGTCGGCACGCATGGAAGCCGGGAATCGGAATGGAGAATAGGGAATAGTAAAGGCAAAAGCCGCGTTGCGTTCCTGGCTTTTCCGATTCCCTATTCCCTATTCCCTGTCCAGCAGCCACTGCGCCAGCAGCGCCACCGGGCGGCCGGTGGCCAGGCCCTTGCGACCTTCGTCCCAGGCGGTGCCGGCGATGTCCAGGTGGGCCCAGCGCTGGCCGTCGGTGAAGCGCGACAGGAAGCAGGCGGCGGTGATCGCGCCGGCGCTCTTGCCGCCGATGTTGGCGACGTCGGCGAAGCCTGAGTCGAGCTGGGCCTGGTAGTCGTCCCACAGCGGCAGGCGCCAGGCGCGGTCGAGGGTTTCCTCGCCGGCGGCGAGCAGTTCGGCGGCGAGGTCGTCGTGCTTGCTCATCAGGCCGCTGGCATGCTTGCCCAGCGCGATCACGCAGGCGCCGGTGAGCGTGGCCGCATCGATCAGCGCCTGCGGCTGGTACGTCTGCGCGGTGTAGGTCAGCGCGTCGCACAGGATCAGTCGGCCTTCGGCGTCGGTGTTGAGCACTTCGATGGTGAGCCCGGACAGGCTGGTCAGCACGTCGCTGGGGCGGTAGCTGTCGCCGTCGGGCATGTTCTCCACGGCCGGCACCACGCAGACCAGGTTGAGCTTGAGGCCCATCTTCACCGCGGCCACGAACGCGCCCAGCACGCCGGCGGCGCCGCCCATGTCGAACTTCATTTCCTCCATGCCGGCGCCAGGTTTCAGGCTGATGCCGCCGGAGTCGAAGGTGACGCCCTTGCCGACGAACGCATACGGCTTGTCGCCGTCGTTGCCGCCCTTGTATTCCAGCGCGATCAGGCGCGGCTTGTTGACCGAGCCGCGGCCCACGGCGAGCAGCGAGCCGAAGCCCAGCTTCTCCATCGCCACTTCGTCGAGCACGTTGCAGCTGACCTTGTCGTGGCCGTCGGCGAAGGCCTGCGCCTGCGCCGCGATATGGGCGGGGGTGCAGATGTTCGGCGGCAGGTTGGCCAGCTCGCGGGCGAAGCGCACGCCTTCGGCGATCGCCACGGCCTGCGCCAGTCCGCTGGCGGCTTCGTCGCCACCGGCGAAGGTCAGCCGGGCCAATTCGACCTGCTTGCTCCGGTCGCGGGGCTTGAAGGTGGCGGTGTAGCGGTAGGCCGCGTAGTCGCTGGCCAGCGCGGCGATGCGCACGCGCCAGGCACTGTCGCGGCCGGGCACGTCGACGCTGCTGAGGCAGGAGACGGCATCGGCCACCGGCAGCCGACCCAGTGCACGCGCAGCCTCGATGTTCACTTTCTGGAAGCGCGCCGCGTCGAACGACTTCTGCGCGCCCAGCCCCACCACCAGCACGCGCCGTGCGGTGATGCCAGCCGGGGCGAACAGCAGCGTGGTCGAACCGGCCTTGCCGCTGATGTCGCCGCTTTCGATCTGGCGCCTGATCGCGCCGCCGCTGGCGTCGTCCAGCTGGGCAGCCGCGCTGGTCAGCACGCCCTGTTCGTACACGCCGACCATCACGCAGGCACTGTCGACGGTGGCGGGGGCAATGCTGGCGAGGCTGAACTGAAGTGTCATCGGAGGGTTCCTGCATGAGCCCGGCTATGGCCGGACAGGCTAGACTTGCGGTTTGCCGGCGCTGCTGCCGGGCCGGTTCAAGCGGACAAGTTTATCGCATGCTGAGCATCCTCGACCGCTATTTCCTGCGCGAGCTGGCGCAGACCGTGGCCGCCACCGTGGTGGTGCTGCTGGTGATCGTGGCCGGCAGCGCGTTCGCCCACGTGCTGCAGCAGGTCGCCAACGGCAGCTTTCCCGCCAGCGTGATGTTCCAGGTGCTGGGCCTGCGCACGCTTGACGGCCTCACCAACATGATGCCGCTGGCCAGTTTCATCGGCATCCTGCTCGGTCTCGGGCGGATGTACCGCGAAAGCGAGATGCACGTGCTGTCGTCGTCGGGCATGGGGCCGCGCGGACTGCTGCGGCCAGTGCTGATACTGGGCGCCGTGCTGGTCGCGATCACCGCCGGGGTTTCGCTGTGGCTCGGGCCGTGGGCCGTGCGCACCAGTGACGCGATGGTCGCCGCGGCGAACCGTTCGGTGATCGCCGCCGGCCTCGATGCGGGACGCTTCACCGAGCTGCCCGGCAAGGGCGGCATCATCTTCGTCGACAGCCTGAGCCGTGACGGCAGCAAGCTGGGGCGCACCTTCGTGGCGACCCAGAGCGAGGGCAAGGGCGGCCCGGCGCATCTGAAACTGGTCAGTGCCACCAGCGGCGAGCTGTACCAGGAGAGCAACGGCGACGGCCGCTTCATCGCCTTCAAGGACGGCTGGCAATACGACATTCCGCTGGGCGCGAACAACTGGCGGCAGATGCAGTACCAGCGCAACGACACCTCGCTGTCCGAGGTGCGGGCCGACGAGGACGACGATCCCGCGCATTCCAAGAGCAGCTGGGCACTGTTCCAGTCCGATGATCCGGATGATCGCGCCGAGTTCGCCTGGCGCGCCAATGCGCCGCCGCTGACCCTGGTACTGCTGCTGCTGGCGTTGCCGCTGTCGCGGCAGAGTCCGCGTGAACCCAGATACGGCCGGCTGCTGCTGGCGGTGGTCACGTTCTATCTCTACTACACCTTGCTCGCGCTGGGCCGCGCCCAGATCGGCAAGGACCACTGGCACAACCAGGCGCCGCTGTGGGCCCTGCATGCGCTGGTGCTGGGCATGGCCGGCTGGATGCTGTGGAAACAGTATTCACCGCGCAAGCTGCGGACGCCGCCCACCGGTGTGGCCGCATGAGCATGTTCAACATCAAGCGGGTCGACCGGCTGGTCGCGCTGAGCGTGCTCGGCTCGATGCTGATGGTGTGGCTGGTGCTGACCGGTTTCGACGCGGTCACCCAGTTGCTGCGCCAGCTCGGCAACGTGGGCAAGCACGGCTACACGCTGAGCAATGCGATTGCCTATGTGCTGGTGACATTCCCGCGCCGGGCCTACGAGATGTTCGGCAATGCGGCGCTGATCGGTGGCCTGCTGGGCCTGGGTGGGCTGGCCGGGACCGGCGAGCTGACTGCCTTGCGCGCCGCCGGCATGTCGCGGTTGCGCATCGCCGGTTCGGCGGTGGGCGTGGTCGCGGTACTGATCGTGGGCGTGGTGATCATGGGCGAGACGCTGGCGCCGTGGGGCGACCAGCAGGCGCAGGTGATGCAGGCGCGGATGAAGTCCGGCAACCTCGGCATGACCTCCAGCAGCGGACTGTGGGCACGCGACGGCGATGACGTGATCAATGCACGCGGCACCTCGCTGAAGCAGCATGACGGCCTGGCCACCGTGCAGCTCAGCGACGTGCGCATCTTCAACTTCAGCAGGGATGGCCAGCTGCATCGCTTCACCTGGGCCAGGACCGCCCAGCACGACGGCAGGCAATGGATGCTGCACGACGTGCGCATCACCACGCTGGACGAAGCCGGCACGCATGCGAGCACCGAGGCGGAGTTGCCGTGGAAGTCCACGCTGAATCCGCAGGTGCTGGCGCAGTCGGTGATCCAGCCGCAGTACCTGTCGATGCGCGACCTGCGCCGCAACATGGATTACCTGGAAGGCAACGGGCAGAGTCCCGGCAGCTATGCGGTGGCATTCTGGGGACGCGCGCTGTATCCGCTCAACGTGCTGGTGCTGGTGTTGTGCGCGATGCCGTTCGCGTTCGGGTCGCTGCGTTCGGGTGGCCTCGGCAAGCGCATGTTCATCGGCATCCTGCTGGCGCTGGGCTGGTATTTCCTGCAGCAGGCGATGGTGAACTTCGGTACGGTCTACGGCATGCCGCCGCTGCTGGCCAACCTGCTGCCAGCGGTGATCCTGGTGCTCGTCGCCTGGTTGTACTTCCGGCGACGGGTCTGATCGCCGCCGCTGTCTTTCCCCGGCAGTGTGACTGCGTTCTCAGCATCGTCGACCCGCCCACCCCCACTATCGGATGGACGCCGGGGCGATGCCTGCCCCGCGTCATCGCAGGACGGAAGCCGCCGGCTTCCGTCATCACCAACTCTCGGGGGGGAGTCATGTCCAAGCCTTTCTGGCACAAGGATGCCTGCGGATTCTGGTTGATCGCCTGTATTCAGCTGAGCGCTTCGGCCGGCTGGGCGATGGTGCATTACCAGCTGCTGCAATAACCGGATCAACTTGCCGGCGATGACGGATCGAGCCAAGCTGTCGGCTTTGCCGACAGCAGGGGTGAGCCGTGGAATGGGTTGATCTGCGCAGCGATACGGTGACGCGGCCGACGGCCGCGATGCGCGAAGCGATGCTCGGTGCCGAGGTCGGCGACGACGTCTACGGCGAAGATCCCACCGTCAACGCGCTGCAGCGGCGACTGGCCGACGAGCTCGGTTTCGACGCCGGCCTGTTCGTGCCCAGCGGCACGCAATCCAACCTGCTGGCCCTGCTGGCGCATTGCGAGCGCGGCGACGAATACCTGGTCGGCATGGACGCGCATACCTACAAGTTCGAGGGCGGTGGCGCGGCAGTGCTGGGCTCGATCCAGCCGCAACCGATCGTGCACGCCGACGACGGCACGCTGCCGCTGGCGCGGATCGAGGCGGCGATCAAGCCGGTCGATCCGCACTTCGCGCGGACGCGTCTGCTGGCGCTGGAAAACACCTGGCACGGCCGCACGCTGCCGCTGGATTACCTGGTCGCCGCGCACGACGTGGCGCGCTCGCATGGCCTCGGTCTGCACCTCGATGGCGCACGCCTGTTCAACGCCGCCGTGGCGTGCGGCGTGCCGGCGCGCGAGATCGCGCGGCATTTCGACACCGTCTCGATATGCCTGTCGAAAGGCCTCGGCGCGCCGGTGGGTTCGGTACTGGTCGGCTCGCACGCGCTGATCGACAAGGCGCGCCGCTGGCGCAAGGTCACCGGCGGCGGCTGGCGCCAGGCCGGCATGCTCGCCGCGGCGGGCATGCACGCGCTGGATCATCATGTGACGCGGCTGGCGCAGGATCATCATCGCGCCGAATATCTGGCGGGCCGCCTGCGCGAGGTCGCCGGCATCGACCTGCTGGGCCAGTACACCAACATGGTCTTCATCGACGTGCCGGCCGAACGCCTGCGCGATCTGGACGTCCATTTGCGCGCGGCCGGCATCCGCATCAGCATCGGCTACCTGCCCACGCTGCGCCTGGTGACGCATCTGGATGTCGACGATGACGGCATCGAACGCACGGCCACCGCGTTCCGCGAGTTTTTCGCGCGGCATTGATTGTCTGCTTCTCGTCGGCTTGCTACGCAGGCCGCTTTTGCCGGCCCTTGCGCATCAGAGCGAAAAGCTTTCGTCTGC
>NZ_AJXT01000046.1 GCF_000264295.1 Rhodanobacter spathiphylli B39
TGATCGCGGTCGGACGCGACGGGTTCGCGCCGTTGACGAAATACGACACGCGGTAGACCAGGCGAGCGGAACCATTGTCCTGCGGATACACGAACAGGTCGGTCTTCTGGTTGCTGATGGTGGCGCCACCGACCAGGGTGGTGTGCGCATGCGCCCGGAGCGCGGAGATCGCGCGTGCAGCGCTGAGCTTGGGCAGCACCGAGGTCAACCCCAGCGAAGCACCCTGCATCAGTTCACCCGAGGCGCGCAGGGCATTGCCCTGGGCGTCCTGAACCACGGCGATGCTGCGGCCGTAGACCGGCACGCCACGATACATCTGCTGCTGGCGCACGACCTTGTGACCATTGGCGATGCTGACGGCACTGCGTGGCGCCAGCGACATGTCCTGACCGAGGTTGAGCTGCGCGGCCAGCGAGCTCGCCGGCACTGCACCGAGGTTCTGTGCATGCAGGGTCTTGGTGGTGGCGGCGGTGGCGACCGAGGCAGTGGCCATGCCGATCGCGGCGACCAGCAATTTCAGGCGGTAATGATTGGGCATTGAATGAACTCCTAGACAATGACGGGGACAGGCGAGCCCGATGTGGCCACGAGGCCCCATGCAAGATTTGCCGTGCGAGGCACGACCCCTTCTTCAAGTTCTGTCTAGCGATCCCAAACTACATCCGTATCGCCTGCCCTCCCCCTGACATTCCATTGTGCAGGCAGTGCGGGGATGCGTAACTGCAAGACGGCGATCACGCCGCCAAAGGACCATCCGTCAACCTCCCCGAAGACGGATCGCTTTACCATAAGCTTCGACGCAAGCCGGAACAACCCGACTTTTTCCTACTTCGAGTGATCGATATCACAGCCGCGGCTCTCATCACGAAGACAGGCAAAAAGCGCGAAATCATCGTGAAGATGACGTGCACGAGCGCGCGCCAGCGCTGAGCGATGACGGTGCACGATCATGGGGTGCCGATGATCGGCAGGGACGCTCGCGTGCGCGGCTCAGCCCGAACCGCACCGATGAAACTCAGAGCATGCCGGTTTCGAGTTTCGCCGCGTCGGACATCATCGAATGCGACCACGGCGGATCGAACACCAGATCCACCTCGGCCTCGCTGATCGTGGGAATCATCTCCAGCTTGGTGCGCGCATCGTCGACCAGGATGTCGCCCATGCCGCAGCCGGGGGCGGTCAGCGTGAGCTTCACGTAGACCTTGCGTTCGCCGGATTCGATCTGCTCCAGGCTGAGGTCGTAGACCAGGCCCAGCTCGACCACGTTCACCGGGATTTCCGGATCGAACACGGTACGCAACTGCTCCCAGGCGAGCTTCTCCACATCCTCGTTGGTGGCGTTCGCCGGCACCTGGATCGGTTCGGGTCGCGGCTTGCCCAGCGCGTCGGCGTCGTCGCCGGCAATGCGGAACAGGTTGCCTTCCACGTAGACGGTGAAGCTGCCACCCAGCGCCTGGGTGATGTAGCCGATCTGGCCCGCGGGAAGCGTCACCTGCTCGCCCTGCGGCACCATCACGGCATTGCAGTCGCGCACCAGGGTGAACGGTTCGCTGCTCAGACTGAAACCACTCATGCCAACGCCAATCCTGTTTCGATGGGCGCGCACGTGCGTCGAACCCGGGTTGCCTATTATGCCGGCCACCGCGTGCGGCCGCTTGTCCCAGATCAGGCCTCGGCGGCCGAACTCAAGGGCCTGCGAGGGCCCGTGGCCCGGCGGCACGCTATGATGGCCGCTTTGCCCGATGGACGACGCATGCTTCCCGCCCCACTGAACCGCCACCACCGATGAGCACGCGCGTCGCCTTGCTGTATGCCTTTTCGCTGTTCAGCGCGGCCATGCTGGGACTGGCCGGCGGCGCGGTATGGATGGTCGTCTCGATGTATCTGCGCCATTCCGCGCCATGGCTGGCCCTGCCCATCGGCGGCCTGCTGGCGTTGACCATCCGCACCTGCGTGCGCCCGGCGGGCACCGGCGCAGCGCTGCTGGCCGCCGCCGCGACCCTGCTGGCCGCGCTTTACGTGAACGTGCTGATCGCCGGCGTGCTGATCGCGGGCAACATGGGGCTGGGCCTGATCGAGGCGATGCGCACCGCCGGCGTCGGCATGCTGTGGCAACTGGCGCGCATGGCCTTGTCACCCGCCGATTTCGCCTGGACCGGCCTGGGCATGCTGGTGGCAGCATGGCTGGCCTGGTGGCGACGTCGCCGGGGCTGAGAGCAACAGCGCCCGGACTGCTTCTCAGCCGTCCACGTCCTTCAGCGCCGTCACCAGTTCGCCCACCGCTGCCTGGCCGTCGCCGTACAGCATGCGGGTGTTGTCGGCGTAGAACAGGGCGTTCTCGATGCCGGCGAAGCCGGTGCCCCTGCCGCGCTTGATCACGATCACCTGCTTGGCGTTGCTCACGTCGAGAATCGGCATGCCGTAGATCGGCGAGGCCGGGTCGGTCTTGGCCAGCGGGTTGACCACGTCGTTGGCGCCGATCACCAGCGCCACGTCGGTGGTGGCGAACTCGGGGTTGATGTCGTCCATGTCGGCGATCAGGTCGTACGGTACGCCGGCCTCGGCCAGCAGCACGTTCATGTGGCCGGGCATGCGGCCGGCCACCGGGTGGATCGCGAACTTCACCTTCACCCCGCGCTTGATCAGCAGCTGGGCGAACTCCCACACCTTGTGCTGCGCCTGGGCCACGGCCAGGCCGTAGCCGGGCACGATCACCACGCGTTCGGCGTAGGCCATCATCACCGCCGCGTCGGCGCCGTCGATGGGTTTCTGCGCGCCAGTGATCGCCTGCGCCTCGCCGCCGGCCGCCCCGAAACTGCCGAACAGCACGTTGCCGATCGAGCGGTTCATCGCCTTGGCCATCAGTTGGGTCAGCAAGGTGCCGGCCGCGCCGACCACCATGCCGGCAATGATCATCGCCTCGTTGCCCAGCACGAAGCCCTCGAACGACACCGCCAGGCCGGTGAACGCGTTGTACAGCGAGATCACCACCGGCATGTCGGCGCCGCCGATCGGTAGCGTCATCATCAGGCCGAACAGCAGCGCCAGCGCGAAGAACACCAGGATCAGCGGCAGGCTGGCCTGACCCAGCACCAGCATGAAACCCGCCACGACGGCAGCGGCCAGCAACAACATGTTCACCGCGCGCTGGCCGGCGAACACGAAGCGCCTGTCCATCCAGCCCTGCAACTTGGCGAACGCCACCAGCGAGCCGGAAAAACTCACCGCGCCGATCAGCGCGCCGAGCACGCCCAGGGTCAGTTCGACCGGCGAGAGTGCCGGCGGCAACGCATTCACCGCCCACGCTTCCGGACGCAGCGGCGAGGTGTCCGGCACCGCATGCAGCATGCCCAGGCCGCGCGCGTAGCCGATCAGCTCGACCGCGCCGATCGCCGCTGCCGCGCCGCCACCCATGCCGTTGTACAGCGCCACCATCTGCGGCATCGCGGTCATCGCCACGCGGCGACCGGTCCACCAGGCGGCGCTCACGCCGATCAGCACCGCGGCGACGATCAGCCCGCGGTTGTGCATGTCGGGCAGGAAGAAGGTGGCCAGCACCGCCAGCAACATGCCGTAGCCGGCCCAGACGATGCCGCCGCGCGCGGTGCGCGGCGAGCTCATGCGTTTCAGGCCCAGGATGAACAGCAGCGCCGCGATGAAATAGCAGGCCTTGATGGCGCCATGCCCGATAAAATCCGGCAGCCAGTTCATCACTTGGCCTCCTTGCCGGCGCCCGGCTTGCTGGACTTGAACATCTCCAGCATCCGTTCGGTCACCACGTAGCCGCCGGCGGCGTTGCCGGCGCCCAGCAGCACGCCGATGAAGCCGATGGCGATCTCGAACGGGGTGTCGGCCCGGCCTAGCGCGATCATGGCGCCAACCAGCACAATGCCATGCACGAAGTTCGAGCCGGACATCAGCGGGGTATGCAGGATCACCGGCACCCGCGCGATGATTTCATAACCGGTAAACGCGGCCAGCATGAAGATGTACAGCGCCAGGAACCCGTCGATCATGACCCCACCCCGTCGGAACACCGTTGAGCCTGCATCATACGGGTGCCGGTCAACCCGTGCGAGCCTGCCGCGTTGAACTCCGGGAGCACACCGCCGGAGCCCGCAGATGATCCAATCGAAGACGGGGACGCGGTCGCCGTGAACAGCGCGATCGGCACCCTCGACGCGGATCTGCTGAGCGAGGTCCGCGAAACACCCGCCACCCTGGATGCGTTCCTGGCCCAGGTCGAACGGCGTGCGTTCCGCATGGCCGAACTGCAGCTGCGCCATCGCGAGGACGCGATGGACGCGGTGCAGGACGCCATGCTGCGGCTGGTCAGGCACTACCGCGACAAGCCCGCGACGGAATGGGCGCCGCTGTTCTGGGGCATCCTGCGCCGGCGCGTGGTGGACCTGCAGCGGCGCCGCAAGGTGCGCTCGATCGTGGTCGGCTGGCTGGGTGGCGGCCGCGATGGCGACGGCGACGAACTGCCCGTGTGGGAGCCCGCCGATCCCGGCCAGGACCCGCTGGGCCGGCTGCACGACGTGCAGTCGTACGCCGACCTGGCCGCCGCGGTGCGGCAACTGCCGCAACGCCAGCGCGAAGCTTTCATGTTGCGCATGCTGGAAGGACTCGACGTGGCCGAAACCGCCCGTGCCATGGGCTGCTCCGAAGGCAGCGTGAAAACCCATCTGTCGCGCGCCATGCATCATCTGCGCGACCAACTGGAGGACTGGCGATGACTTCGCTGGACAAAGGCAGGCCGGACGACAACCGGCCCGGCGAAAACCTGGAGCAGCGTGCACGCGAGCTCTGGCACGAGGCCGCGCAGCATATCGACCCGGTCACCGCCGGGCGGTTGCGTGCAGCCCGACGCGAGGCACTGCGGGCACCTGCCGCATCGGTGCAGCGCACGGTGCGCTGGCTGATCCCCTCCGGCGCGTTCGCCGTGATCGCGCTGGCGGCGCTGATGGTGTGGCAACCGCTGCCGCACCAACACACGCAGGCGGCCATCCATCCGGCGAACACCCTCGACGATGCCGACGCGGATCTGCCGCCGGATGCCGACAAGACCGACCCCAACCTCTACCAGAACCTGGAGTTCTACGACTGGCTGGCCAGCACCGACAGCCCGTCCACGAAACGCTGAGCCATGAATCGAATCCTTCGCCCGATCCTGCTCCTGTTGCTCGCCACCCTGCTCGGCGGCGTGGCGGTGGCGCCACTGCACGCACAGGATGCGCCACCACCGTCGCGCGACGCGGCCGTGCCGCCGGTGCGTCCGTGGAGCAGCCTCGACCCGGCCCAGCGCGAAGTGCTGGCGCCGCTGAAAAATGACTGGGACGGCATGTCGCCGCGCAAGCAGGCGCGGATGCTTCATCGGGCCGAACACTGGGTCACCCTGCCGCCGGAAAAGCGCGAGGAAGTCCGCCAGCACATCGCCCGCTGGCAACAGATGACGCCTGCCGAACGCAGGCAGGCGCGTGAGAACATGCGCAAGTTCCACCAGATGCCCGAGCAGCAGCGCGAACAGCTGCACACCACCTTCGAACGCTTCCAGAAACTGCCGCCGGCGCAGCGCGAGGAATTGCTTCGACGCTGGCGGGAGCTGCCACCGGACCAGCGCCGCTGGCACGGCCCGCGCAGCGGACGCGACCGTCCGCCTCCGCCGTCACCCGGTGACCAGCCGCCCCCGCCACCGCCCGGCCAGAACAGCCAGATCTAAGAGGGGTTGTGAGTTTTTCAACCTCTCAGGTCGGCCATGGCGAGGGCATGGGTGCCCGAGTTGAGGCAACGCAGGAGCAGTTGCCCGACGGCCGGGCATGAAACAGTCATGCAAGTGACTGTTTCATGTGAACGAGCCCGGGCGTGTACCGGGCTCGCGATAGAAGAAAACCACAGGAAATGGTCTTCTTCACAGACTCTCAGCCACGCTCAGCCGGCGAAGCGCGTCTCGCCGGCGTGGCTCAGGCAGCTTTTCGCCACCAGTTCGTCGTCGAAGTCCGGCTTCAGCGCAGCTTCGTGCACCAGCAGCTCGACGAAGTTGAACACGTTGCGGGCGTACATTTCCGAGGCGTGCAGCGGCGCACCCGCCGGCAGGTTCAGCGGCCCCAGGATCACCACGCCGCCATGCTCGACCCGCTCGCCCGGCCGGGTCAGCTCGCAATTGCCGCCGCCCTCGGCGGCAAGATCCACGATCAGCGCCCCCGGCTTCATGCCTTCGACCATCGCGCTGGTGAGGATCTTCGGCGCCGGCCGTCCCGGCACCGCCGCGGTGCTGACCACCACGTCGAACACCTTCAGGTGATCGGCCAGCGCCTGCTGCTGCGCCGCGCGTTCCTCGGCGGACAGCTCCCGCGCGTACCCGCCGCTGCCGGCCGCGCTGACGCCCAGGTCGAGGAACTTCGCACCCAGCGACTCGACCTGCTCGCGCGTTTCCGGGCGCACGTCATAACCCTCGATCTGCGCACCCAGCCGCCGCGCGGTGGCGATCGCCTGCAGGCCGGCCACGCCGGCACCGATCACCAGCACCCTGGACGGCCGAATGGTGCCGGCCGCCGTGGTCAGCATCGGGAAGAATTTCGGCGAAGCCTCGGCGGCGATCAGCATCGCGCGGTAACCGGCCACCGCCGCCTGCGAACTCAGCACGTCCATCGCCTGGGCGCGGGTCGTGCGCGGCAGCAACTCCAGCGAGAACGCGGTGAGCTTGCGCGCATTCAGCGCCGCGATCCGCCCGGCCGCACCGTAGGGACGCAACTGGCCGACCACCACGCTGCCCTCGCGCATCCCGGCAAACACCGCATCGTCCGGTGGCAGCACGCAGGCCAGCAGGTCGGCCTGGCCGAGCACCGTCGTGGCATCGGCAAACTCGACGTCCGCATAGCTGGCGTCGGGAAAACCGGCTGCGCGCCCGGCGTCGCGTTCGAGCAATACGCGCAGGCCCTTGCCGCGCAGCTTCTTTGCCATCTCCGGCGTGATCGCCACGCGACGTTCGCCAGTGGCGGTCTCGCGCAATGCGGCTACGGTGATCCCCATGGTGCAGCCCCTCGACAATGGTCGGGCCATCTTAAGGCATGGAGAGCCTTTGATCCGGGCCGGCCCGAAAGAGTAAGCTGATCCGCCGGCCAACGCGGTTCGTCCGTCCCGGGGTCATCACCGGAGATCCCGATGCCCGCAACACCCGCCGCTTTCGATCCCTCCTCGCTCCATGACCTGATGTCGCTGGCACGCAGGGCGCGCGAACTGGCCTACGCACCGTATTCCCGCTTCCAGGTCGGCGCAGCCGTGCTGACCCGCGACGGTCGGCAATTCAGCGGCTGCAACGTCGAAAACGCGGCCTACGGCTTGTGCAACTGTGCCGAGAGAACCGCCCTGTTCAGCGCGATCGCAGCCGGTTGCCGGCGCGGCGACTTCGTGGCGCTGGCGGTGATCGCCGATACCCCGGACCCGGTCAGTCCCTGCGGCGCCTGCCGTCAGGTGATGTCCGAGCTGTGCCACGACGCCATGCCGGTATTGTTGGGCAACCTGCACGGCGACACCGAGCAGACCAGCGTGGCTGCGCTGCTGCCGGGCTCGTTCCAGTTGCCGATGCCGGCCTGATTCCCCTCACCGAAGCCTTTCCATGCCCTTCGATCTTTCCTTGCTGCAGCAACGCCACTCCGTTCCCTCGCGCCAGCTCGGCGAACCCGCGCCGGACGAGGCCACCCTGCACGAGCTGCTGGAGGCCGCCATCCGGGTGCCCGACCACGGCAAGCTGGTGCCGTTCCGGCTGATTCGCCTGCAGGGCGAGGCCAAGCTGGTCTTCGGCCGGCGCGTGGCGGAAATCGCGCAGAAGAACCAACCCGAGATGTCCGACGCCAAGCTGGAGAAGGATCGCCTGCGCTACACCTTCGCGCCCCTGGTGATCGCGGTGATCGCCCGCCTGGACGCCCTCAGCAAGGTGCCGGAAATCGAGCAGAAACTGTCCGCCGGCACGGTCGCCCACAACATCCTGCTGGGCGCCTTCGCGCTGGGCTACGGCGCCCAGTGGCTCACCGGCTGGGCCGCCTACGACCGCGAAGTGGCAGCGCTGCTTGGCCTGGCCGACAACGAGCAGGTGATCGGCTTCGTCCACCTGGGCACGCCACAAACCGACGTCCCCGATCGCGATCGCCCGGCGCTGGGCGACCTGCTCAGCAGCTGGACCCCGTGAACGCCACCGAAAATGGCCGTCCAGCCGTCCATCTGGTCGATGGAAGCCTGTACGTGTTCCGTGCCTGGAACTCGATGCCGGACGAGTTCCACGACGTCGACGGCCACCCGGTCAATGCCGTGCATGGCTACACCCGTTTCCTGTGCGAGCTGCTCGAACGCGTGCAGCCCGAACACATCGCGGTGGCCTTCGACGCCTCGCTGACCAGCTCGTTCCGCAACGCGATCTATCCGCCGTACAAGGCCAACCGCGAGCTGCCGCCGCCCGATCTCGAGCGGCAGTTCGTGCAGTGCCGCGCGATCACCGAAGCGCTGGGCCTGTGCCTGATGATCGACCACAGCTACGAAGCCGACGACCTGATCGGCAGCACCGTGTGGAACCTGCGCGCCCAGGGCTGGCGCAGCGTGATCGTCTCCGCCGACAAGGACTTCGGCCAGTTGCTGGGCGAGCACGACGAGCAGTGGGACTACGGCCGCGGCCTGCGCTGGGGACCGGCCGGCGTGCACGAAAGACTCGGCGTGCATCCGCACCAGGTCGCCGACTACTTGGCCCTGTGCGGCGACAGCGTGGACAACATTCCCGGCGTCCCCGGTGTCGGCGCCAAGACCGCCGCCGCCCTGCTCAGCCACTTCGGCAGCCTCGACATCCTGCTCGAGCGCATCGACGAAGTCGCCTTCCTGCGCCTGCGCGGTGCCGCCGCCTGCGCCGCCAGACTGCGCGAACACGCCGAACAGGCGCGTATCTACCGTCGCCTCACCCGCATCGCCCTGGACGCTCCCGGCGCCAGCAGCATCGAGGTCCTGCAACGCCAAAGCCGCCCGGCCGAACAACTCGAAGCCCTGTGCGAACAGCTCCGCATGGGCGCCTTCACCCGCAGCCGCCTGCGCGCATTGCTGCGCTGAAAGCCAAAGTCAAAAGCCTCACCCCCTCCCAACCTCCCCCTGCCGTGCAGGGGGAGGAGCTCAAGCCTGCCACGCCCGGCTCCGCTCCCTCCCCTGCTCGCAGGGGAGGGTCGGGGTGGGGTCGCTCTTGATCTTCCCCGCGACCCTCGGCCACCCCCTCCTGCCCCCTGCCCGCAGATGGACGGACTAGCCGAACTGAAAGAAAAACGGCGACCCGAAGGCCGCCGTTTTCATCACCACCAACCAGCTCAGTGCGAACCGGCTTTCGCTGCATCCTTCGCCGTCCACTGTTTCAGCCACGCGTTCACCGCGTCGTGCCATTGCACGCTGTTGTGCGGCTTCAGCACCCAGTGGTTCTCGTCCGGGAAGTGCAGCAGCTCGCTGGGAATGCCGCGGCGCTGCAGCGCGGTGAACGCGCCCAGGCCCTGGGTGTCGGGGATGCGGAAGTCCTTCGCCGAGTGCACCACCATCATCGGCACGCGCCAGTCCTTGACGTGGTTGACCGGGTTGAACTTCTCGTAGTTCTCGGGGTGGTCGAACGGCGTGCCGCCGTTCTCGTATTCCTCGAACCACAGCTCCTCGGTGTCGTAGTACATCGCGCGCGCATCGAACACGCCGTCGTGGTCGACCAGGCACTTCCACGGCTGGTTCCACACGCCGGCCATCCAGTACACCATGTAGCCGCCGTAGCTGGCGCCCAGCGCGCAGGCGCGGTCGCCGTCGAGGAAGCTGTACTTGTCCAGCGCGGCCTTCCAGCCCAGCTTCAGGTCCTCCAGCGGCTTGCCGCCCCAGTCGCCGGAAATCGAATCGGTGAACGCCTGGCCATAGCCGGTGGAGCCGTGGAAGTTCACCGTCACCACCGCGAAGCCCTGGCCGGCATAGGTCTGCGGGTTCCAGCGATAGCTCCAGCCGTTGCTCATCGCGCCTTGCGGGCCGCCATGGATGATGAAGGCCACCGGATAGGTCTGCCCGGCCTGGTAGTCAACCGGCTTGACCACGTAGCCCTGCACGGTTTCGTTGTTCCAGCCCTTGAAGGTGAAGAACTCCGCATCACCCATCTTCGCGTTCTTCAGGTCCGCCGCGTTGAAATGCGTGACCTGCTTCAGGTCACTGCCATCGGCGTGGGCCATGTATACATCCGCCGGCCGCTTCAGGTCGTCGCGGGTCAGCAGCAGCTTGCCGGCGGCCAGCGAGAAGCCGCTCACCGTGCCCTCGCTCACCAGTTGGCTGACCTTGCCACTGGCCGCATCGATCGCGAACAGCGGGTGCTGGCCGTTGTCGTCGGCGGTGGCGTACAAGGTCTTGCCGTCGGCGGAAACCGTCAGCCCGCCGGGCGAGCGATCCCACTGCGGATCGACCTCGTGGCGCGCTCCCGTGGCCAGATCCAGCGCCATGATCGCGAAGCGGTCCGCCTCGAAGCCCGGCTTCCTCATCGCCAGGTAGTACAGCGTCTTGCCGTCCGGCGACGCCACCGGGGAGGCATCCCACGCCTTGTTTTCAGCGGTCAGGTTCCTGGGCGCCGCCGAGCCATCCGCGGGCACGCTGTACACGTCGAAATTGGTCGACCACGGCTCGCTGGTTCCGGCGATGCGCACGTCGAAGTACACGGTCTTGCCATCGGGCGAGAAGCTGAACTCGCCCTCGTCACCGAATGGCTTGCTCGGCACGTCGCCGTCGATGCCGCGACTGAGCAGCTTCGGCTCGGCCGCCAACTGGCCCTTGCCATCGAACTGCCCCAGGAACAATTGATTGCGCCGACCATTGGCCCAGGTATCCCAATGCCGCACGAACAGCTTCTTGTAGATCGTGCCGCTGGCCTTGTCCTTGTCGCGTGCCTCGACGCGCTGCTGCGTGCACGCCAGCGTGGCGCAATCGGTGAACACTTCATACGACAGCAACACCTGCCTGCCATCCGGCGACAGCTTGTAGCCACCCAGATCCAGCGCGCCATGACTGACCTGCACTGCGGCCGCGTGCTTGACCAGGTTCAAGCCCGCGCCATCCCCCAGATCCACCCGCCACAATTGGTCGACACCCTTGGCCGGCGCCATGAAATACAGGCTGCGCCCATCCACCGCCCAGCGCGCCGAACCGCCCTTGTCGACCACCTTCACCGGCTGGCCGCCATTGCGCAGATCCAGCACATAGATCGACCCCACGCCCTTGTTCGCCGCGTAATCCGTGCTACGCAGCCCGAACGCCGCATAGCGCCCGTCCGGCGACAACTGCGGATCACCGACCCGATCCATCATCACCAGGTCGCGCACGTTGAAGGCGTGCGGGCCCTGGGATTTGGTGAAGCTGGTATCCACGACGCTCTGCGCCATCGCGGGGGTCACCGCCAGCGCCAGCAGCAATGCGGCAATCAGGGGTTTCATGGGAAGGTTCCTTGGCTGGTCGAAAGCCATGACGGTAAGCGTCAAACCGGTCTCAGACAAGCCTTGTCCAGATCGGCACGGCGGGAAGGCCCCCGCCCCAAAGCGCCCCGCGTGGGGGCGACTTCCCGTCGCGACGCTTTTCCAGCCCGAGCTTTTGCGCCTGGAGCAGCTCCCACGATAAAGCCGTGCAGACTGACTCCTGCAAGTTGGCGTGATTCCCCGACGAACCGCAATGTCATGAATTCATGACTTTTTTGGCAGGCATGCCCTACCATCCCACGACATGAAAAGCGTGGACACACCGCTGCTGCTGCTTGCGCGTCAGCTCGGCACCGCCCTGCGCGCCGAACGCAAACGGCTGGGTCTGGCCCAGGCCGAAGTGGCGCGGCACGCCAACGTTGGTCGCCAGAAGCTGATCCAGGTCGAGCAAGGCAAGCCTGGCGTCGCCCTGGCTGCTTATGCGGCGACCATGGACGCGCTGGGTCTGGTTCCCGAGGTCACGCCGGCAAAAATTCGAGTGGCCGAATATCCCCAACTCAAGCGGCTGACCTGGAACCGGCCTGGCGCAGACACCGTGGCCGAACGCGACGCACTGGCACTGTACGAACGTCACTGGGACCTGGTCGACGTGGATCACATGACCACGCACGAACGCAGCTTGCTGCAGCGGCTGATGGACAAGTACGGACAAGGAATCCTGCATGTTTGAGCGCCCGCATCACCAGAAGATTGCCCAGATCCTTCACACCATGGACGCCGACCTGCTCACGCACGCAAAGTGCTACTTCGGCGGCGGCACTGCGATCGCGCTGAAGCTGGGCGAGTATCGTGAATCGGTCGACATCAACTTCCTGTGCTCCGATCTGGTCGGCTATCGGCTTCTGCGCGAGGCGATCACGCCACCCACGCTCGGTGCGGTTCTTCGCGCGCCGATCAAGCACCTTCGTGAGGTGCGCACACAGCGGGACAATACCTCGACGTTTCTGGAGGTCGACGGAACGGCGGTCAGGGTCAAATTCGTCCTGGAAGGACGCATCGCCATCACCGGCGCCCTCGATCCGGAGCTATCCGTACCCGTGCTCTGTCGTGAAGACATGTACGCCGAAAAACTGCTCGCCAACGCCGATCGCGCGCTGGACCGCTCGCAGATGAGCCGTGACCTGATCGACCTGGCCATGAGATCCAGGCATGGGGCCCCATCCCCACGGCGCTGGAAAAGGCGGAAGGCGCCTATGGCCGGTCCATCCAGGACTATTTCGATCGCGGACTGAAGCTGCTGCGTGACGACCGTTACCGCAACGAATGCCTGAAAACCATGGCGATGGATCCGGAATTCGGCGCCGGTATCGTCGCCACGCTTACCGCGCAATCAGGCCGCCATAGTCACCCTTGAAAACAGTCTCGAAAAGCCTCGTCGGACCATCCGTGGGAGCGCACCCTGTCCACGAGGGACTTCCTTCGGTTGCGCGCGATGCGTTTCCGTCACGTGACGAAGAACTATCGCGCACAGGGTGCGCTCCTACGACAACCTAATCCGTAGGGCGGACACCGTCCGCCACCCGCGCCCCGCACCGCAACATCAAAAGCCGGCGGACAGTGTCCGCCCTACCCGCGATCACCCATCAAGCAGACGACTCCGGTGCTGTGTGTATCATCGGCGCTTTCGCGTGCCGCCGAGCACGTCCAAGGGGAAGGGAACGATGGGCGTTGACCAGCACCGGCTCGGCTATCGGGGCGATATCGAGGGCTTGCGGGCCATTGCCATATTGCTGGTGGTGGCCGCTCACGCGAAGGTTCCCTGGCTGGCTGGCGGCTTTATCGGGGTGGACATCTTCTTTGTCCTTTCCGGCTACCTCATCACCGGCGTCCTTCTGCGCGAGATGGAGCAGACGGGACATCTGCGGTTCGCCAATTTCTACGCGCGACGATTCCGCCGGTTGCTGCCCGCCTTGCTGGTGATGCTGGTGTGCACCAGCCTGTTCGCCGTTGTCGTATTGCCACCGGCAGCCCAAGGCGACCAGGCCGTCGCAGCGGCCACCGCATCGGCGTGGCTCAGCAATATCCATTTCGCATTTGCCAAGCTCGACTACTTCAGCCCCGGCGCGGCGAGCAACCTGTTCCTGCACACCTGGTCGCTGGGTGTGGAAGAGCAGTTCTACCTCGTCTGGCCAGCGCTGATGATCTGGACTTTCGGCGCATCGCGAGATGGCAGCAACCGCACCAAGCGCCTGAAGATCACCATGTTCGCCATCTCCGGAATCAGTCTGGCCTGGTGTTTCCTGCTCACCGAAACCGCTTCGCAAATGGCCTTCTACATGATGCCGTTGCGCGCATGGCAATTCGCTGCCGGAGCACTCGTCTGGCTGCACTTCGGCTCGTCCAACGATCACACAGAACGTAACGAAACACGCACGATCAATGCATGGGGCGGCTGGGCTGGCCTGGCATTGATCGCCGTGGCCGCATTGTGGTTCAACGCCAACATGCCCTACCCCGGCTGGCGTTCGCTGCTGCCAACCCTCGGAGCCGCCGCGATCATTGCCGCTGGCGCGCACGGCGCCAGCCGCGGCATGTCGCGGGTACTCAGCAGCAAACCATTGCAAGCCGTAGGCCGCGTTTCGTACTCCTGGTATCTGTGGCATTGGCCGGTACTTCTGCTGGGTGGCGCCCTGGTCGCCACGGACAGTGCGCTTTACCGAACCGCGCTGGTCGCGCTGTCGCTCCTGCTTGCCATGGCCGCCTACCGCTGGGTGGAATCGCCCATCCGCCACCAGGCCCGATGGGTGGCACGACCGGGCGTGACGATACTGGCTGCCATCGGATTCATGGCAGCAGCGAACGTGTTGTGCATCAGCTGGTACAACGCCGCATGGAACTGGCTGCATACCCCCACCCAGCAGCGCTATGCCAAAGCGCACGCCGATCTGCCAACCATCTACAAAATGGGTTGCGACGACTGGTATCAAAGCGACCAGGTGCGACCGTGTTCATTTGGCCCAAGCGACGCCAAACATACCGCCGTGCTGATGGGCGACAGCATCGGCGCACAGTGGTTTCCAGCCGTCGCCGCCGTCTTTGATCGACCGGACTGGCGGCTGCTGGTGCTGACCAAGTCGTCATGCCCGATGGTGGACGAAACCATCTTCTACCCCCGCATCGGACGCGACTACACCGAATGCACCACGTGGCGAACCCACGCCTTGCAACAGGTGGCGGCATGGCGGCCGGATATTCTCATCCTGGGCTCGGTCCAGACCTACGACCTCAGTCAAACCCAATGGCTTGAGGGCACCACACGACTGTTGCGCAGCGTCGATGACAGCGTCGGTCACACCTATATCCTGCGCGGTACGCCGCACCTGCCGTTCGATGGGCCCAACTGCCTTTCCGCGCAGAGTTGGCTCCCCCAGCTCTATGCCCGTCAGGCTCCCTGTCGCGCACCAGCCTTCAGCCAGCAGAACGATGACGTATTCCGATGGCAGCAGCAGGCCGCCGCGCGCTTTGACAACGTCACTGGGCTGGACATGAACCAGTTCGTCTGCCCCAACGGCGAATGCGCTGCCGAACGCGGCGACATGGTGGTATATCGCGACTCGCAACACCTGACCGCGAGCTTCGTGCGGTCGTTGAGCGGAGAACTGGTGCGGCAGCTTCATCTGGACGGGCCGATGGAGCATTCGGCCGGAGATCATCCGTCGCCAACGGCCAGAGCCAAAGCACATCAACCCTCGGCCGAAACCGAACGCAACTGAAGATGGTGCCGGGCGGTTTTGTGACCGCCACCACATCCCGCGTCCTCTGACCGGCAATCAGAGGGTTTCTCACCGCCGCCAGCACGCCTCGCAGCATGCTTGGTACAAAACGTGCGTGTCTCCGGGCTACTCACAGGGGAGAGTTCACCATGTTGCGCCAGCGCCATGCCGCCGGTTTCACGTTGATCGAGTTGATGATTGTGGTGGCGATCATCGCTATCCTGGCGGCCATCGCGTTGCCGCTGTACAGCGACTACGTAGCACGCTCGCAAGCCGTTGCCGCACTGGACGAAATCACCTCCGGTCGCACGGCATACGAAGAGCGCACCAATAACGGTGACAGTGATGCCACGCACTACACCACTGTCGACAATCTGGGCATGCAACAGGAAACGGAGCGATGCAGCGTCTCGGCCACCGCGCCGGTGGAAGGGGTGGGCAAGATCACCTGCCAGATCAAGGGGAATCCCGAGGTCAATACCCGGAAGATCAACTTGCTGCGCGACAGTTCAGGCAACTGGACCTGCCAGACCGACCTCGATGCACGCCAGATTCCGAAAGGATGTCATCCATAGGCGGCGCACCTTTGCCGGCTCAATTGATACCGACCTCCCAGCACCGCACAAGCCCCGCGCACGTTTTGAACCAATCAGGCACTGCGTCGCGCCAGAAACTGACGCCCTGCGTCAATTGATGACACGGCACGGCAAGCCATATTCCTGCACCAACCCGAGCGCGCGCCTCTTTAATTTCTCATTCCGGCAACGCTTGTGGAGATTCGTGACTGTGTGCACAATCAGTGAACCCACAACCATGCGGAAATATCACGGCGGTAGTGATGGCACACAAACTGCTTGAACTGCCGTGAGCTTCCTGGTCGTTCCTGACCGCGAGTAAGGGGTACCGTTCCCGCCTAGGGGGAATTCGGGACCGGGGCTCAGGGGGCATCAACGGTTAGCTAACCAAAACAGAGGAAACACCATGAAGAACATGCAGAAGGGCTTCACCCTGATCGAATTGATGATCGTGGTTGCGATCATCGCGATCCTGGCCGCGATCGCGCTGCCGCAGTACCAGAACTACGTGGCTCGTGCGCAAGCAACATCCGGCTTGGCTGACATCACCCCAGGAAAAACGGCGTTTGAAGAGAAGGTCAACAACGGTATCGTCTCGGCGGCATCCTACAGCCCCGCTGAAATCGGTCTGCAAGGGACCACCGAGCGCTGTGTTATTACCACTACGCCTGCCGACAACACCGGTGCAGGCAGTATCACGTGCACGCTGTCTGGCAACCCGAAGGTCAAGGGCGCGTCGTTGACGTGGACCCGCGATACCAACGGCGCATGGAAGTGCACTGGCGCAGATGGTACTGCCACCGGCTTCAAGGCCAAGTTTGAACCGAAGGGCTGTAACTAATAGCCACTGAAAACACTCAACTCCCAATGGAGTAGGTGTACCGAAAGAGGGGCATTGCCCCTCTTTCTTTTTGCCTTGCTTTTGCCTCAATAAGCCGGTCACTCATGAACACATCCAGCGCCAGCTCTCGACAGGGCCTTTTCCCACTGCTGTTTGCGCTGGTCGTCATTACCGCCGTCATGTGGCCAGCTCTTTCCGGCAGCTTCATCTTCGACGACTACACCATGTTTGCCGACAACAAGGTCATCCAGGGGGTGACCTGGAACTGGCAGTCATGGCACGCCGTGTGGCTTTGGGCTGAACAAAACATCCAACGCCCGCTGGCCATGTTGAGCTATTCACTCAACTACGTGTTTGGAAGCAGCACCTGGGGGTTCAAGGCCACCAACCTGGCTATCCACCTGTTCAATACTTTGTTGCTGCTCACCTTGGCCAAGCGGTTGTTGTTAGCTGGCTGGCAGCCGCGTGCAAACGATGACGTCGCTACGCACGAACGTCGCACGGCCAAATGGGCACTGCTGCTGGCTACCGCTTGGGCGATACACCCGCTACAAGTCTCCACGGTCATGTATGTCGTGCAGCGCATGGAGCTGCTTGGGTTCACATTCACGTTACTGGCCCTGCTTGCCTACTGGCGGGCTCGCCAGCGGCAAATGACCGGCCAACGCGACTGGACATGGTTGCTTGCAAGCATTGCCCTCATCGCCATGGGCTATACCGCGAAGGAAACGGCAGCGCTCACCCCCGGCTACATGCTGTTGATGGAGCTGACCGTTCTCCATTTCCGGGCGAAAAACGCAACAGTCGAAAAGATTTGGAAAATCGCATACGCCTTGGGTTGCATTGCAGCCATTGTCCTGCTGTTTTCCTACGTGCTTCCGCACTACGCACCACCTTCGTCTTTCGCCGGGCGCAATTTCAACGCATGGGAACGCACGCTGACGCAAATGCGCGTGCTGCCGATGTACATCGGTTGGTGCGTACTGCCGCTGCCGAGCCTCACCCACTTCTATTACGACAACTACGTGGTTTCCACCGGCTGGCTTCATCCAGCCAGCACCCTGGTCGGGGGACTGTTCCTGCTAGCGCTCATGGGAACAGCCTGGAAAGTACGTAAAGGTCGCCCGCTACTGGCGCTAGGCATCGCCTGGTTCTTCATGGCCAACGCCATCACCAGTGCACCGCTACCGCTGGAGCTTGTCTTTGAGCACCGCAACTATCCGGCATTGTTTGGCATCCTGCTCGCGATTACCGATCTGATATGGCTTGCCACACGGCGTGCGCACCCTCGAATGCCGGCGTTGCTGGGAGGGCTGCTGATCGTCAGCCTGGGCTTTTTCACGGTGCTGCGCTCTGCAACCTGGGGCAACCCGCTACAACTCGCGATGACATTGGTCAATGACAACCCGACATCGCCTCGCGCCAGCTACGACTTGGCCATGCGCTACATGCAGCTGTCGCGAAACGACCCCAAATCGCCCATGTACCCTCGCGCCGTAGCAGAATTCGAACACACTGCGAGCCTCCCCAGTTCATCCCCACTCGCGGAACAGGCGCTACTGTTGATGGCGGCGAGCAGCGGCTCGCCCATCAAGCAAAAATGGTGGGATGGCTTTCTTCGCAAGCTTGAAACACGCCCCATTGGTCCGCAGGAATTCATTGCGCTTAATGCACTAGCAACCAAACGGGTCAACGACAATGCCACTGCTATCGACGATCACGAATTGCAGCGTGCGTTCGAGATCATGATCCAGCGCCAGCCAAAGCGAAGTACTTGGCACGTGCAGTACGCCGATCTTGCAAGCTTGGTTCTTCATGACGGAAAACTGGCGAAACAACAATTGCTGATCGCGTTGGAACTGGAACATGACTCGCCCTCATTTGCCAAGGAACTAGGTCGGTATCTGGTCAATAACGAGCGCTACAGCGAAGCGCTCGCGGTTCTGACCAGAGTCATGGAAGTTGATCCTCCGCTGACTAAAGATCCGGAATTAAGTGATTTGAAAGCAAAGGCCGAGACAGCACTGGGACTGAAAGGCAACCACGCCCAGATAGAAGGTATTCAGTCACCCTCAGCTGTCCAAGACAAGCGTTAGCGCCGCGCCGACCACTCTTCGTCCGCCATCCGAACGTGATGCCTAGAAAGGGTCGCAGTGAATCACGATCGATCTTGATCATCGAGCGATCCACGGCAGCCATGCTTATGTGAGAGAGTCACGGGCAGGTTCCTGAATAGCTGCCTGCCATGAACGCAATAACCAAAGATCATGCGCACAGCGCCGGCCAATTCGAGGTCGCCTTCGTATGACACTGCTTGCCCGTTGCCGCCATCCAGGCTCATGGCTCTTGCTGTTAGCCATGCTCTGCACCCTGTTTATCTACAGCACCGGCCTTCAAGGAGGCTGGCTGTTCGACGACTACCCCAACATCGTTGACAACCAGGGCGTGCATCCCGTCGACAACAGCATTGCGAGTCTGGTACGCGCCGCGTTGTCTTCTCCGGCCAGCGAGTTCAAGCGCCCGCTGGCTTCGCTGAGTTTCGCGGCAAACTACCTTGCCAGCGGGCTCGATCCGTACAGCTGGAAGTTGGCCAATGTGGTCATCCACCTGCTGAACGGGGCGCTGGTTTTCCTGTTGGCGCGCGTACTGCTGCTTGCGGCTTCTGAGGGATCGTCTCCAGTTTGCAAGGGATTTCCTTCGATCGTGCGCGATGATTTTCGATCGCCTGGCGAAGAGCTGTCGCGCACAGGGTGCGCTCCTACATCCAAACGTACCGGCATCGTCGCTGCAATGATCGCGGGCGGCTGGATGCTGTTGCCGATCAACCTCACCGGCGTGCTGTATGTGGTGCAGCGAATGGAGAGCATGGCGAACCTGTTCGTGCTGCTTGGCCTGATCGGTTACGTCGCCGGTCGCCGGTGCATGCTTGTTGCAACCACCTCGACTCAAACCGGCCCTGCGCGCGGCGCCGGATCGGGCTGGGGTGGCTTCAGCCTGTGCCTGCTCAGCATCACCCTGCCCACCGTGCTCGGGTTGCTGGCCAAGGAAACCGCGGTGATGTTGCCGCTGTATGCGCTGCTGGTCGAGTGGGCGATATTCCGGTGGCGAAAGGCGGTGCCGCAAACCGTTGGCGCAAGCCGTTGGGTGCCGGAAATCCCGGCCACACCCACCACCGTAGGGCGGGCAATGCCCGCCACTCCCTTGCAAGGCGACCGGGATGAAGAACCGGCGGGCAGTGCCCGCCCTACGCTGGGTGAGTCGCGGAAGGACTGGCGCGTCATCACGCTGTTCCTGCTGGTACTGGCCTTGCCCTTGGTCATCGGCTTGGCATGGCTGCTGCCCGATCTCTTGAAACCGGAAGCCTGGGCCACCCGGGACTTCACCTTGGGCACCCGCTTGCTCAGCGAGGCGCGCATCGTCACGGATTACATCAGCTGGACTTTGCTGCCCACGCCGGATGCACTGTCGTTCTATCACGATGACTTCCGAATCTCGACCGGCTTGCTGGCGCCATGGACGACCTTGGCCAGCATCGTCTTCCTGGTCAGCCTGATGGCATTGTTACCGTGGCTGCATCGACGCCAGCCGCTGGCCGCGCTCGGCATCGCGCTGTTTCTTGGCTGCCATTTGCTGACCGGCACCGTGCTTCCGCTGGAGCTGACCTACGAGCATCGCAATTACTTCGCCAGCTTTGGACTGCTGCTGGCGGTTGTGCCGTTGCTGGCTGCGCCCTCACGCGGCATCGCTCCTACGGACGCGACGGATGACGACTCATCAGCAAGTGAGTCCACGGATCGGCTACCGATGGCCTTACCGCGCTACGTGTTGCTGGCCGGATTGATGCTGCACTGGACGGCGCTTACCGCCATCACCGCCCATGCCTGGGGCGATCCGTTGCGACTGGCCGAGGAGCTGGCTTCGCGCGCGCCGCAGTCGCCACGCGCCCAGTACGAACTGGGCCGAACTTACATTATCTACTCGCATTACGACCCCTCCTCGCCTTTCACCCAGCTGGCGTATGCACCACTGGAAGCTTCCGCCGCGCTGCCCCATTCCTCGATTCTTCCGGAGCAGGCGCTGATTTTCATGAACGCCCGCATGGGACTGCCACTGAAGGATGCGTGGTGGAACAGCATGATCGCAAAACTGAAAGCCCACCCGCCCGGGGTACAGGACGAAAGCTCGCTAGGTGCACTGACCCAATGCGCACGCGACCGTCACTGCACGCTGCCGGCACAGCGCATGGTGTCGGCATTCGATGCAGCCTTGGCACACCCGAACCCCGGTTCGCGCCTGCTTGCAACCTATGGTGACTATGCCTGGAACGTGCTGGACGAACACAACCTCGGCGAACGCCTGACCGAGCATGCCGTCCAGGCCACACCCGACGAACCCGCCTACCGGATCACCCTGGTGCGCATGCTGGTGGCACAAGGTCGCAAACAGGAGGCTCGCGCGGCACTGCGTGGACTGGAGGCGCTGAACATTGGCGGACGCCTGGACCGGGAACTGGATGAATTGCATGCGTTGGTGGATTTGCCTTAGCGGCCGGCAAGCGTGCCTTTCAGTCGACTGGACATTGGGTTATCCGGAGGCTTAAGCACCGACATATTGACGTCCTACGACCCAAATGGGAGTTTGGCGTCGATATATCGGTGCTTGCCTTGGCAACACCCGTGACGCGCCCTGGAATTTCGCAGACTGCGGAACGACCGTCTGTGCATGTGCGATGACATGAGCAATCGCGAACCGCCAAGCACCATGGATACAACTGCCCCTACGCACACGGACAGCCAGCATTTAGACTGTTACCTTGCGGCAACCAACTGCCATCGGATCACACATGAAGCGCGCGCTTATCTCGGGAATTACCGGCCAGGACGGCGCCTATCTGGCGGAATTCCTGTTGGCCAAGGGTTATGAGGTCCATGGCATCAAGCGACGCGCGTCATCCTTCAATACCGAGCGCATTGATCACTTGTACCAGGATCCGCATACGCCAAACCGAAAGCTGGTACTGCACTATGGCGACCTGACCGACTCGACCAACCTGATCCGCATTGTCCAGCAGGTGCGGCCCGACGAAATCTACAACCTCGGTGCGCAAAGCCACGTGCAAGTCTCCTTCGAGACGCCCGAGTACACCGCCAACGCGGACGCCCTGGGCACGCTGCGCCTGCTGGAAGCTATCCGTATCCTCGGCCTGGAGAGCAGCACCCGTTTCTACCAGGCCTCAACTTCGGAGCTCTACGGACTGGTGGCCGAAACACCGCAAAGCGAACGCACACCGTTCCACCCGCGCTCGCCCTACGGCGTCGCCAAACTCTATGCCTACTGGATCGCGGTCAACTACCGCGAGGCCTACGGCATGTACGCCTGCAACGGCATCCTCTTCAACCACGAATCGCCCATCCGCGGAGAAACCTTCGTCACCCGCAAGATCACCCGCGCCTTGGCCCGCATCCATCTCGGCCTGCAGGAATGCCTGTATCTGGGCAACCTCGATGCTCGCCGTGACTGGGGGCACGCTCGGGATTACGTGGAAGCACAGTGGCTGATGCTGCAACAGCCGCAGGCCGAGGACTATGTGATCGCTACCGGCAAACAGCATGCCGTGCGCGAATTCGTGGACTGCGCTGCGCGCGAACTAGGCATGGTGCTGGAATGGGTCGGCAACGGTCTCGACGAGAAAGCCGTACTTGCCAGTGCATCCACCGATTCCGCAGCAAAACCAGGCCAGTGCATGGTTGCCATCGACCCACGCTACCACCGGCCAGCCGAAGTGGATACGCTGCTGGGCAACCCGACCAAGGCCCGCGAAAAACTCGGTTGGACGGCCCGCATTGGCTTCGAGGAGCTTGTACGCGAGATGATGACAACCGACCTTTCCCATGCACGCCGTGACGCCTTGGTCGAACGCTCTGGCTTCCGGATCGCGCAGCACCACGAATGAACTCGATGCGGATGTCTTCCAAAATCTATGTTGCTGGCCATCGCGGCATGGTTGGCTCAGCCATCGTCCGGCGCTTGCAGGCGGAAGGCTACGACAACCTTTTGCTGTGCACGCGGCAAGAGCTGGACCTGACCGACCAGCACGCTGTGGAAGCCTTCTTCGCCAGCGAGAGCCCCGAGTACGTTTTCTTGGCAGCCGCCAAGGTCGGTGGCATCCACGCCAACGATACCTATCCAGCGGAATTCCTGCGCGACAACCTCGCCATCCAGACCAACGTGATCCACAGCGCTTGGAAACACGGTGCGAAAAAGCTCCTTTTCCTCGGCTCCTCCTGTATTTACCCGCGTGACTGCCCGCAGCCGATCAAGGAGGAATACCTGCTGACTGGCCCACTCGAACCGACCAACGAGTGGTACGCCATCGCCAAGATCGCGGGCCTAAAGATGTGCCAGGCCTATCGCAGGCAATACGGCTTCGACGCAATCTGTGCTATGCCGACCAATCTCTATGGGCCGGGCGACAACTATCATCCGGAAAATTCGCATGTGGTGCCGGCGTTGATACGGCGACTGCACGAGGCCACGCAGAGCGGTGAAGCGAAGGTGCTTATCTGGGGCACTGGTAAACCGCTGCGTGAATTCATGCATGCGGACGACCTTACCGATGCGCTGTTACTTCTTATGCGCGATTATAGTAGCGAGTCCATCGTCAATATCGGCTCCGGCCAGGAGCTGAGCATCGCGCAACTTGCGCACATGATCGCTGATGTCGTCAGCTTTCGCGGCGAACTCATGTTCGATCCGTCAAAGCCCGACGGCGCGCCACGCAAACAGCTCGACACCACACGCATGGAAGCACTGGGCTGGAAGGCACGCATCGCCTTGCGTGATGGACTTGCGCAGGCATGGCGCGCCTGGCTTGCGAGCGAATCGGCGCATGCGGGGGGCGATGCTGTCTCGCAATGAGCGCACTCAAGATTCCATTGCGCGTCGTCAATTCCACGCTGCGCTTGCTGCCCTCGACGAACATTCTGCGGCAGGCCGGATGGCTCGCGGTTGCAAAAATCGTTCAGGGCGTAGCCAGTATCGCGGCAACTCTTGCTGTCGCGCGTCATCTTGGCCCTGCGGAATTCGGCCTGCTCTCGCTTGCGTCAGCTATCGCACTGTTCGTCGGATCTGCCGCGTCTCTGGGCTTGGAGCAAATCGCAACGCGTGAACTGTCCACCGCAGATCCCTTTCGCCACCCACCGATGCTGTCCGTGCTCCGCCGCATGCGCGTGATCGGCGCGCTGCTTGGTTGCACAGTGTTGCTCGCAATCACCTTGACACCAAATGCACGCGGGTATGGGGTCTCCAGCCTACTTCTAATCCTTTGTCTGCTGCCGTTTGCGCAAGTCGGCGACCTGGCCGAGTGGCGGCTAATAGCCGCCGGGCGCAGCCGACGCGTTGCCTTCGCAACCGCGCTGTCCTCGCCGTTGGCTGCACTGGCGCGGCTGGCATTTGCACTCACCGACGCAGGCGTCGCGGTATTCACGTGGCTGTTGGTCGGCGAATGGGCGCTCCGCTCGTTGCTGTTGGCGCTCTCCTCCCGCGACCGCAACTTGATCGCACCCGAGTCCGAGCCCATCCTTCTCGCAAGCGCACTTCCTCTGCTGCGCGACAGCTTGCCGCTACTCCTCAGTGGCATCGCCGTGTTCGTCTACATGCGCATCGATCAATTCATGATCGCCGCCTTGCTCGGGCCGCGCGAGGTCGGCCTGTATTCGGCGATTGTCGCCTTGGCCGAAGTGCCGCTGGTGCTCCCAGCCTTGTTGCTTCGTGCAGCGCTGCCAATCCTTACCCGCCAATCGGAAGCCGACCCTTTTCTACGCGACCAGACGCTTACGAGCCTGATGCGCAACGGTTTTTATCTGCACCTTGTGATCGCGCTCATTGCAGCGGCGTTCGCGAAACCACTTGTAGAGTTGCTGTACGGGCCCACCTTCGCTGCATCAGCGCAGGCGTTGGGTATTTTGGTTCTAGCCGCACCGTTCGTCGCACTGGGTGTGCTCAGCTCGTCTTGGTTGGTGCTTGAACGTCGTACTGGTCACGCCCTGCGTCGCACAATGGTAGGTGCTGTGTTAAACGTGGTGCTTAACCTATTCTTCATCCCGCGCTTCGGGGTTGCGGGCGCCGCAGCCGCGACGCTCGCCGCACAAGTGACGGCCACCTACCTGATCGATGCCTTTCATCCGCAAACACGAGCCTTGTTCCACATGAAGAACCGCGCACTGTTTCCCCGCTTCCGGAGCGGAACATGAAGCTTCCTATGTGGATACGACACTGCATCGCGCGCATTGAAGCGAGCAATTCAGGTTACCTGGATCAGGTGGGCTGGATTCGTACCCGCGCCGAGCGCATCGCTCTCGATGCGAGCGGTGAGCCCATGCCGTGGTTCACCTATCCCGCATTGCACTTTCTCCGCGAGCGCGTCAAGCCAGATTGGCGCGTACTCGAGTTCGGCGCAGGCATGGGAACGCTATGGTGGAGTCGCCATGTGCGCGAAGCCGTAGCCATAGAGCATGACGCGGACTGGGCAGATCATGTAACCAACAAATGCAATGCACGACTGATTCGCGTATCCGCCGGCAGTGCAGAGGATTACCTGCGGCCCGCGCTCATTTCAGGGACCTACAGTGTGGTAATTGTGGATGGCATTTTTCGCAACGAGTGCCTCGCGATCGCACCAAGCCTTCTGGACAATGGTGGAGTGATCGTGCTTGACGATGCACAGCGCGAAGAATATCGATCCGCTGTCGAGGCATTACGCGGACAGGGATTCAAGCTGCTCCCGCTGCATGGGCCACAACCGGTCAGCAAGCACCCAGGCTGCACGGCCATCCTGTACCGCGACGTTAACGTGCTCGGTTTGTAGACAATGTCCGCAAACTACGCGCCAATCGCATATTTCGCGTTCAACCGCCCCGCGCACACCGAGCGAACCCTGGCTGCACTTGCCGCTAATCCGCAGGCGGAGGCAACAGATCTGCATGTATTCGTGGACGGCGCTCGCAACGAAGCAGAGTGCCCGCTTGTCGCTAAAGTGCTGGACGCGGTGCGTGCTGTGCAGGGATTCCGAACGGTCACGGTGCATGCATCCAAAGCCAATCAAGGGCTCTATTCCGCGATCACGGGGGGCGTGAGTCGTGTACTCGCCGATGCGGGCCGAGTGATTGTCGTCGAGGACGATATCCTCGTCTCACCGTTCTTTCTGGCCTACATGAACGAAGGACTGGATCGCTTCGAATCGGATTTGCGGGTCGGTTCGATCCACGCATACAGCCCGCCGATCGCTGGTCTGCCGGATCATTTCTTCCTGCGCGGCGGCGATTGCTGGGGCTGGGCGACCTGGACGGACCGCTGGAGCCTCTACCGTGAAGATACTCATGAGCTCGTCAGCGAACTCGTGGCAAATGATCAAATAGACGCATACCTTAGTATCTACGGGCACCATTCGCTCGTTCATCTCATCAAACGCGCTTGGGGGCGGAACTTTTCTTGGGCGTCAAACTGGCATGCGAGCCTTTTCCTGGCGGGCAAATTGACTTTGCATCCCGGCCGATCGCATGTCGAGAATATAGGCAACGATGGCACCGGCACACATGCTGCGGATTCTGGCATTTATGCCACAAAAACCACAGAATCGTACGATGGCATTGGCGCTGTTCATGTTCTCCACGACAGCGATTGCGCTAAAGCCATGCGCGATTTCATGGACGGTGTCGCATGCGAAACTCCCTACAGAATATTGCGACGTAAGCTGGTAACCCTGCTGTTCAAGTGGAACGCTCATTTGATCTTCGCAAAGCAGCGCGGCAGAACAGGCGCGAACGTGTAACTTCACTGGCTTGGTGAACCTATGATTGAGCGCATATGTTGCGGCAACAAAGAACTTGCCCTGATCGTCCGCCGTGATTTCCGTCATGAAGGCATCGAGTTCTTCACTCCGGGCACCTACTCCCAACAGCTCGGCTACATGAACCGTCCAGCCGGGTACGTCATCCCCCCGCACGTGCACAACGCCGTGCGGCGAGAAGTCCAGTACACCAAGGAAGTCCTGTTGATCCGTAGCGGTCGGGTTCGCGTCGATTTCTACACCGAAGCGCAGGAGTATTTGCAAAGCACCGTGCTCGTGGCCGGCGACGTGATCCTGCTGGCCTTCGGCGGGCATGGCTTCGAAATGCTCGAACCCACCGAGATCATCGAGGTCAAGCAAGGGCCCTACTGCGGCGATCAGGACAAGACGCGGTTCGATCCGGTTTCGGGCGATCGCATCGTGACCAAGGACAGCAACACATGAGCACAACCGGCATTCCCGTCAACACGCCGTTGCTCGACGGCAACGAAAGGAAGTACCTGCTCGAATGCATCGAGTCAGGCTGGATTTCCTCCGAAGGGCCGTTTGTTCGGCGCTTCGAGGAATCCTTCGCCGAACGCGTCGATCGTCACCACGGTGTCGCCGTGTGCAACGGCACAGCGGCGCTCGACGCGGCAGTCGAGGCGCTGGGCATCGGTGCCGGTGACGAAGTGATCCTGCCCGCCTTCACCATAATTTCCTGCATCGCTCAGATCGTCCGCGCCGGAGCCACACCGGTGCTGGTGGACAGTGATCCGGTGACTTGGAACATGGACGTGCGTGAGGTGGAGGCAAGGATCACGCCACGCACGCGCGCCATCATGGTGGTGCACATCTACGGCTTGCCAGTGGACATGGACCCGCTGCTAAAGATCGCGGCCCGGCATGGCCTGGCTGTGATCGAGGATGCGGCGCAGATGCACGGCCAAACCTACAAGGGGCGACCCTGCGGCAGTTTCGGCGACCTCAGTACCTTCAGCTTCTACCCAAACAAGCACGTCACCACGGGCGAAGGCGGCATGGTACTTGCGAACGACGACAAGCTGGCGGATGACTGTCGCAGCCTGCGCAACCTCTGCTTCCAACCGCACAAGCGCTTCGTGCACGAGCGTCTGGGCTGGAATCTCCGCATGACCAACCTGCAAGCCGCACTCGGTCTTGCGCAACTGGAACGCCTGGATGAGTTCCTTGTCCGCAAGCGCCGCATGGGAGCACGCTACGATGCTGCCTTGTCAACGCTGCCTGCCATCCAGCTTCCCCTTGTCGAGACCAGTTACGCGCGCAACGCCTACTGGGTATACGGCATCGTGCTTGGCGAGGAGCGCGACATGGATGCCGAAGAAGCCATGCGCCAGCTGGCCGCTCGCGGAATCGGCACGCGCCCGTTCTTCTGCCCGATGCACTGGCAACCGGTACTGCAACGCAAGGGACTGTTCGAGAGCGAGTCCTATCCCGTAGCCGAACGCCTCTATACGCGCGGTTTCTACATTCCAAGCGGGTTAGGTTTGGCCAAGGCGGAACAGGACAGGGTTTGCGAAGCCGTGACGGAAGTCCTGGCATGAGCGCCTTCGCCGATCTCGCCCGCTTCTACGACGTCGTCTACGCGGACAAGGACTACGCCGCCGAGGCGAACTACGTCGCGCGCCTGCTCGATACGCACGGCCACAATCCGCGCAGCGTGCTGGAGCTGGGTGCGGGCACCGGCCGTCTGGCCGTGGAGCTGGCGCGCGGCGGCTTGCGCGTGCTCGGCATCGATGCCAGCAGCGACATGGTAGAGCTCGCCAACGGCCGCCAGCGCCAACTCGGCGTGGAAGGCATCTCCTTCCTTGCCGCCGACGCCACCCGTTTCCGTGCCGGACAACGTTTCGATGCCGTCATCGCCTGCTTCCACGTGCTCAATTACATGGCCTCGCCGCAAGCACTGACTGCCGCCTTCGCCACCGCAGCGGCACATCTCGAACCGGGTGGGCTGTTCCTGTTCGACAGCTGGCACGGCCCGGCCGTGCGTGCGCAGGGCCCCGAAGCGCGAGTGCGCGACCTCATGGTGGAAGGCGCACCGGTGGTGCGCATCGCCGAGCCTCACCACGACCCAGGGCAGCAGACCGTGGACGTGCGCTACCGGTTCTTCGTCCAGCCGTCTTCCGCGGAGACTTGGCAACTGATCGAGGAAACCCACCACCTGCGCTATCTGTTCCGCGAGGACATTGCCACCGCCTGCCGCGATGCCGGCTTTGAATTGGTGTGCGGAGAAGCTTGGCTTAGCGGGGCTCCGCTTGACGAGCGGACGTGGAGCGCCTGCTATCTGGCCAAGCGGATTCGGGGCGATGACTGGCAGTAATGCCCTGGATTCTCAGGGGACGAAGCCTGACGTCCTGATCCTTTTTCCGGACGACTGGGCGATCTACTCTCCCACGCTGCTACGTCTGGTAGATATCCTGTCGGAATCCTTCGCCGTGCGCGCCCATGTGCTGGACACTGGCCGGGTCGATAACACGATGCTTGACCAGCCGCGTTTTCGGCGCATCTGTCTGTCCGGAAGCATTGCAAAGCTGCTCAGGAAAACCGGCACGTATCGGCCGTTCCGCGCCATGGCTTTGGCACATTCCGCCCGTCACGCTGTCGGCCCGCATACACAGGTCATCGCCGTGGATGCCGACGGCACCATGGCAGCACGACTGCTGGGGCGACCCTTCCATCTCCTTTCGCTGGAGGTGGGCAGGCATCCGCTGTTTCGCCTGATAACAGGAAGACACGCCCGTTCGATCATCATCCAGAGTCCGGAACGACTGCAATATCAGTTTGGCGGCGCCATCGCTTCCCAGCTGCCGGTCTTCTATGTGCAGAACGCCCCGGAAGTGCAACACCACCCCCCCGTGCGCGTTGCTCGCCGCGAACACCCTCGACTGGTTTACATGGGTCATCTGATGCCCATGCATGGCCTCGCAGCCATGCTGAACTTGGCTCGTGCGTGGCCGCAGGCTACCTTGACCTTGCTAGGGTTACGCAATGCCGCCGGCATGGAGCTCGTCAGAGCGCACAACGGGGATCTCATCGAGTCGGGCCGCGTGGTCGTATACGAGGACTACGTGCCGGAGGCAGCGTTACCGACTTTTCTTGGCGACTTCGACATCGGCTTATGCCTGTACGAACTTGGCCGGCGGCGCCATGATTTCAACTATCTGAGCTCGCCGGCAGGGAAGATGTTCAATTACTTCTCCGCGGGCCTTCCCGTAGTCGCTTCAAACTTGGCCGGGCTCAGTCCGGTATCGCTGCACCAAGCCGGCATCCAGGTGGATTCGCACGGGGTCGAAGCTCTGATCGGGGCGTGCCGTACCATCCTGGATGACTATACGCACTACAGCATGGGGGCTAGCCATGCCGCCATGCACTACGACTTCAGAAGTGCAGTCGTCCCTCTGGCAGATTTTCTGCGTTGCTGCATGGAACACTCGTGAGACTCCTTTTCGTCGGCAAGCGCCATCCACAACAGCGCGACCTCATTGAGCGTCCCTACGGTCGCTTCCACCATCTTCCGGTGGAGCTTTCCACACTTGGACATGAAGTCCAGGTGCTTCTTTGCAGTCATCGCCATTTGCCATCTACACGTACCCGAATTGCCGACGTGGACTGGCTCAACGAGGATATACGGACGCTCGGCGTCGGAGATTTCTTTCGCAGATTGAGCCGGCACGCCGCCGAGTTCCGACCCGACTGGATCGTAGGCATGTCCGACACCTACTACGGCTGGATTGCGAATGGACTGGGGCGCACCACGGGAGCCCGCGTTGCCATTGACGCCTACGACAACTACGAAGCCTACATGCCGTGGAATCTCCCGTTGCATGCGTTTTGGAGACGATCAATCCGTGCTGCCGACCTGGTGACGGCGGCGGGTCCGCAGCTGGCGCAGCGACTGCAATCGCACCGTCGGGGCGGACGTCCGGTCGAAATCATCCCCATGGCTGCAGATCCGGAATTCCGGCCACTGGACAAACAGGCCTGCCGTCGCACCCTTGGGTTGCCGGCTGAGGGGCGTTTGGTTGGTTACGTGGGAAGTTGGGCACGAAACCGGGGCACGACCATGTTGATCGACTCGTTTCGGCAAGCACGCGCCGTTCGGCCCGACCTTCAACTTGTGCTCAGCGGCAAGCCGCCGCCGGAGGCCTTGGCCGAACCGGGCGTGGTGAGCACCGGTTACGTCCCGGATGCACAGCTACCCGATGTGATAAATGCATTGGACGTAGCCTGCGTGGTTACCGCCGACACCAGTTTCGGTCGATACAGCTATCCCGCCAAACTGTGTGAAGCCATGGCATGTCACGTACCGGTTGTGGCCACAGACACAGAACCGGTGCGTTGGATGCTGGCGGGAAGTACCGACCATCTTGTTCAACACGGGGATGCGGCGAGCTTCGCGAAACGCATGCTGGATCTTCTGGACGCACCGCGCGCTGAATACGGCCCCCGTCCCACTTGGCAAGACCAGGCGCTCAAGCTCGATCAACTGTTTTCGGAAGTCGTACGATGAAAGCGATAGATCAGCGTCGGAATGATTCTGCGCAGCGGAAGCAACGCCCTATCCGGGATGCGTCGCAGCACGCCAGCAGACGCAGACTTCGCCCGCTCAATCTCGAACGTGGTCCGTAGCGCGTCGATGCACAAGTTGCGGCAATCCAGGCCCGCATCTGCGAAAAAGCGTTCAAGCTGCCTCATCTGCAGTGGCTCGCAGTCATATACTGCGCCTTTGCCCATCAGGCGCAGATAAGGCGTGCGCCAGGCATGCGGCAGCCAACTCAGGAACGCCAGCTTGTAGTGCGGCTCGACCAGCATCCACCGATTGGGCACGGCCAGATAGCCCACGCCATCCGGGCGCAGCACGCGGCGCAGTTCTGCGAGATGGGCGCGCTGAGTACCTTCATCACCAACGTGTTCGATGACATGGTTGGTCAGCACAACATCGAAAGACTCATCGGCGAACGGCAGTTGGGTATCGCGTACATGATGGTAGCGATAGCCATCCGCGACTTGGCGATTGTCATGGACATCCACTGCATCGACTGCGCATCGCAGTTGCGGATGGGTTCCGAAGTAGTGGGCGATGCCACCTGAGCCCGTGCCCACCTCAAGCATGTGAATGGGCTGCGGTCGACTGGCCAACTCCAGCAGGCGCTCAATTTTCAACCCTTTCAGGTTCCGCGAACGCATGTCCTTAGATATGTGCGGCTTTCGATCGGTTGGAGTTTCGTTACCCATGGCCAATGCAAGCCTCAAGAATTTTCGCGTAGTTTTGACTTACTGCCAGCCAATCGAAACGCCGGATGATCCCTTCCCGGAATACTTCGACGCCGCGAAGGTGAGCATCCCTGCGAATCAGAATATCCCTCACTGCTTCGGCCAACTTCTCGCTGTCACTCGGGCCGACACGGATACTCCCCTCACCCTCCGGCAGTACGTTCCGCGTCGCCGGCAAATCGGATACGACAACCGGGCAACCACAGCCGGCAGCTTCCAGACATACTAGGCCGAGCCCTTCCTGATCACCTGAGGATGCTTCTACAAAGGGAGCCACAAACACCGCTGCACGTTGATAGCGGGCTGGCAAGTCCCTCTGAGACAAGGCGCCAATGAAGTGAATCTTGTCTTGCAGGTCAAGGCCTTCCACCTGTGCCCGACGTTCCGTCTCTTCCGGGCCAAAGCCCACCACCGTCAGATGCGCAGAGGGAAACGTATCCAGGATTGACGGCATGGCGCCTATCAGATGGCGCAATCCCTTTTTCTCCACCAGCCTCCCCACGAAGAGAATTTCATCGCGGGATCGCTCCGTGGCGATGTCGGGAATGAACCGCGAGATCAAATCGACTCCCATGGGCTGGACGGCAACGGCATCCACATCTGCTCCGAGCCGTGCCAGTTCCTCGCGCATGGCTTCGCTGACCACGGTGGTCGATGCAGCCCGGCGAATGACAAATCGTTTGAGTGCGTTCAGTACCTTGCCTCGCAGGGCAAACAGATCGGCTCCGTGCGAGGTGACCAGGAAAGGTGGTGCCTGTCGGGACAGCTTGCCCAGCAGTGCGACGATCAGGCCCTGAGGAAGCAGCCAATGGGCATGAATCACATCAACTTTTCTGCTGCGCAACAAGCACCAGATTCGCCATGCCTGCGCCAGCACGAAGGTGGGCACCAAGAACATCTTCCAGCGGTTGCGGCGCAGGTTGTTGACGATGCCACCACCGTTGACGAGCGTTTCGAAGCGCCTGGGTGCATAGCGATATCGAATCACTTCGACACCATCAAGCATCTCGCGTTTCGCAGCACCGGGCGCGCTGGGCACCAGGGCGACGACATGGAATCGATCGGTGAGGCGCTTGGCCAACTCGTGAACGAACCCAGGCTCGGGGTCACCACTCCAACGAGGATAGGTCGACGCCAATACAACGAGCGTGGGTCGCTCGTGCATAATCGTGTCAGGCATCGCGTCGGTACATCAGTCCGGTGATCTGTTCGGATACCAGTCCGATCAGAAACACAATTACCGAGGCGCTCCACAGCAGCGTGCTCATGTTTGTCAGTCGGCCATCATGCATGAATGTCCACGCATAATTCGCACAGCCCAGCAGAAAGAACACCACGCTCGCCGGCACGAACAACTTCAGCGGCGAGTACAGCGTGGCGATCTTGAAGATGATCAGCAGGAAGCGCAGGCCGTCGCGCAGTGGCTTGATGTGGCTCTTGCCCACGCGCTGGGCGGCCTTGATGGGGATGTAGGCCACGGCGTAGGCGCTGCGGAAGAACGCCATGGTGCTGGTGGTGGGGTAGCTGAAGCCGTTGGGCAGCAGGTGCAGGAATTCGCGGAACTTGTCCGCGCGTACGGCACGGAAGCCGGAGGTGAGATCGAGCACCGGATGGCCGGTCATGCGGGTGGCGAGCCAGTTGTACAAGGTGTTGGCCAGGCCGCGGCCGACGCCGGCCTGGCTGTCCCAGTCACGGGCGCCGACGACCATGTCGTAACCGCGGTTCAGCTGGTCGAGCAGGCGCTTGATGTCGGCGGGATCGTGCTGGCCGTCGCCGTCCATGAACACCAGGATGTCGCCGCTGGCGGCCCGGGCGCCGCGCTTGATCGCAGCACCGTTGCCCATGGAGTACGGCGCGCTGAGGCAGGTGATGTCGTTGCCCTTGCAGATACTGCGGGTGTCGTCGGTGGAGCCGTCGTCGACCACGACGATTTCCGCATCGGGGTGGGCGGCGCGCAGCTGCGGCAGGAGGGCCGCCAGGGCGGGCGCTTCGTTCTTGGCAGGCAGGATGATGCTGAGGCGGTTCAACAGGTGGCTCCCCCGGATGACCCCGGGATCATAGCGTGAAGGGGGGGATGGGGTCAGGCGGGAAGTTGGCAGCGCGGGAATCTCGGGGATTGGATCAAGAGCTTGACCCCCTCCTGCCCTCCCCCTGCTAGCAGGGGGAGGAACCGGTTCCGTAGCTGCGCGCCTTGCTCCCTCCTCTGCGAAAGCTGGGGAGGAACCGGGGCGCGGGGTGGTTCGCCTTGAGTAGAGGAAGATCGAGGGCTCGCGCACAGGGTGCGCTCCTGCGCAGGGTCACTGGGTTCGGGCGGGTGCGGCGGACGGTGTCCGCCCTACGGGAGACGGGAACAGCGTTCCTACGGTAGCAAGGTCATGCCCGCGTGTTTTGCGGCGCCACGGTCAAATGTCATGGTTCGTTCGCAGCCGGCGGACATCGCGGTGCAGGCGATCAGGCAATCGGCGAAATCCGCCTTGGAATCGCGGTACACGCGCACCGCTTTCCAGACGGTCGCGGCGCGCTCCACGCTCAATTCCTTGGTGCGCAACAGGGCTTCCAGCGCTTCCGTGAGCTGCGTGCGGTTCAGCCCGTACGCCGCACCAAGCACCCAGGCCAACTCGACCACGGATACGATCGAAATCCAGCCTGGATCTTCGACAGTCAGCGCATCGAGCAAGGCAGAGGCTTTGGCCGACTGTGCCGCATCATCCTGCATGATGTAGCGCACAAGGACGTTGGTATCCAGGCCGATCATTTGGCTGCCGCGCCCGCCGCTGCGATCGTTGCGTTCATCTGCTCGATCGACACCCGCTTGGCCGGTTTGCCGAACATGCCCTTCAGTGCGGTCACGGGGCGCGTGGCAGCCATGAATTCATACCTGCCCGGCTCGATTTCCACAAATTCCACCCGATCCCCGGCACGCACATGCATCGCCGCACGTACGGCGGCCGGGATCGTGATCTGGCCTTTGCTGGTGACGCTGGCGGTAGTCATGGTGATCTCCCGTTGTTTCCTTACATTAGTGTAAGGAATTTTTACTCCGGGAGCAAAGCTGCGCGCTTTGCTCCCTCCCCTGCAACAAGCAGGGGAGGGTTGGGGTGGGGTCGCTCTGCGCGGCAAGCGCAAAGTCAAGAGCCAACCCCCTCCTGCCCTCCCCCTGCAAGCAGGGGGAGGAATCGGTCCGGTGGCGTCGCCCAACCATGGGGGAGTGCAGCAGGTGTTGTGCGTTTGTGCGCTGCGTCGGGCTATCCGGCGGTGACCCGCGGGGAATTGCATTCAGTGGGTGACCTGCGGGGCGGACTGCGGTAGATTCAACAACATACAGGGGCAAGGTCGAGCCGTTTATGTCATCTCAATTGCAACCGTCGCTTACGGGTCTGTCCGGCATGGCGCGCCGGCTGGTGTCCGAAGGCGTGATGGCGGAGGACGTGGTCCGCAAGGCCATGGCGGACAGCGGGCAGCAGAAGGCTGCGCTGGGTACGTGGCTGCTGGACCACGGCCTGGTCGACAGCGCGGAGCTGACGCGGGTGGCGTCGGTCGAGTTCGGCATGCCAATGATGGACGTGACCTCGTTGAGTCCGGCCACGATGCCGCTGGATCTGATCAGCGAGGCGCTGATCACCAAGCACCAGGCGCTGCCGCTGTTCCGACGCGGCAAGCGGCTGTACGTGGGCATCGCCGACCCGATGCAGTCGCATGCGCTGGACGAGATCAAGTTCCACTCCAACTGCATGGTCGAGCCGATCCTGGTGGAGCGGAACTCGCTGCAGAAGGTAATCGAAAGCCTGCTGAACAACCTTCGCAACACCATGCCGGACATGGGTGGCGGCGACCTCGACGAGCTCGATATCGAGGCCGGCGACGGCGAGAACGAGTCGAACAGCGGCGTCGATGCCACCGGCAATGACGACGCGCCGGTGGTGAAGTTCGTCAACAAGGTGCTGGTCGACGCGATCCGCCGGGGCGCCTCGGACATCCATTTCGAGCCGTTCGAAACGCAGTACCGGGTGCGCGTGCGCATGGATGGCATCCTCAGCACGGTGGCCAACCCGCCGATGAAGATGGCCAACCGCATCTCATCGCGCATCAAGGTGATGTCGCAGCTGGATATCGCCGAGAAGCGCGTGCCGCAGGACGGCCGCATCAAGCTCAACCTGTCCAAGACCCGCGCGGTCGACTTCCGTGTCAGCGTGCTGCCCACGCTGTTCGGCGAGAAGATCGTGATGCGTATCCTGGACGGCTCCTCGGCCAAGATCGGCATCGAGAAGCTGGGCTACGAGCCGGATCAGCAGAAGCTCTACATCGACGCCATCCACAAGCCGTACGGCCTGGTGCTGGTCACCGGCCCCACCGGCTCGGGCAAGACGGTGTCGCTGTACACCGGCCTGAACATGCTCAATACGCCCGAACGCAACATTTCCACCGTGGAAGACCCGGTGGAAATCCGCGTGGAAGGCATCAACCAGGTGCAGCAGAACGTCAAGCGCGGCATGACTTTCGCCAGCGCCCTGCGCTCGTTCCTGCGCCAGGACCCGGACGTGATCATGGTCGGCGAAATCCGTGACCTGGAAACCGCCGAGATCGCGATCAAGGCCGCGCAGACCGGCCACATGGTGCTGTCCACCCTGCATACCAACGACGCGGCGCAGACGGTTTCGCGCCTGATGAACATGGGCATCGCCCCGTACAACATCACCTCGTCGGTCACCCTGATCATCGCCCAGCGCCTGGCGCGGCGCCTGCACGACTGCAAGAAGCCGATGGATCTGCCGCCGCAGGTGCTGCTGGCCGCCGGCTTCAGCCAGGCCGATATCGACGAGGGGATGACGATCTACGAGGCCGGCGGTTGCGACGGCTGCAATGACGGCTACAAGGGCCGCGTGGGCATTTACCAGGTGATGCCGATGCTGGAGGAGATCCAGAAGATCATCCTGCAGGGCGGCAACACCATGGAGATCGCGGCAGCGGCCAAGGCTGCCGGGGTGAACGACCTGCGCGCTTCGGCCCTGCTGAAGGTGAAGCAGGGCCTGACCAGCCTGATCGAGATCGACCGCGTGACCAAGGAATAAGCGGCGAACCGCGACCGCCGCCGCACCGAAGTTGCGTCCGGCGCCACGGTTTGGCGGGGCAAAAATGACATAAGCTTCACGAATATCTTGTTTGCCGCCCGCGGGGACGGCGCCGGGACTGGACCACTGGGGGAAGATGCGCATGGCCACGGCTACCGCAACGAATATCGACAAGGCGCGCGCGCTGGGCGCCCAACGTGCCGAAGTCAGCAAGCTGACCACCTACGAGTGGGTGGCGCTGGACAAGCGCGGCAAGCGCATGAAGGGGGACATGCCGGCGAAGAACGCCTCGCTGGTGAAGGCCGAACTGCGCCGCCAAGGCATGAATCCGCAGACCGTGCGCGAGCGCTCCAAGCCCCTGTTCGGTTCCTCCGGCAGCACGGTGAAGCCGGGCGACGTGGCCGTCTTCAGCCGCCAGATCGCCACCATGATGGCATCCGGCGTGCCGATGGTGCAGGCCTTCGACATCATCGCCGATGGCCAGAAGAACGTCCGCTTCAAGAACATCCTGCTGGACGTGAAGCAGAACATCGAGGGTGGCGCGTCCCTGCATGAGGCGCTGGGCCGCTACCCGGTCCAGTTCGACGAGCTCTACTGCAACCTGGTCCATGCCGGCGAAGCCTCCGGCGTGCTGGACACCGTGCTGGACACCGTGGCGACCTACAAGGAACGCACCGAGGCGATCAAGAAGAAGATCAAGAAGGCACTGTTCTACCCCATGATGGTGCTGGCCGTCGTGTTCCTGGTCATGCTGATCATGCTGCTGTTCGTGGTGCCGGTGTTCTCCAAGACCTTTCAGGACGCCGGCGCCGACCTGCCCGCGCCGACCCAGGTGCTGGTGAACATGTCGGAGTTCATGCAGAGCTACTGGTGGCTGGTGATCGGCATCATCGTGGGCAGCATCGTGGCGATTGTCTTCGCCAAGAAGCGCTCGCTGAAGTTCGCCCACTTCCTGGACCGGCTGTCGCTGAAGCTGCCGGTGATGGGCAACATCGTGCGCAACTCGGCGATCGCCCGCTTCTCGCGCACGCTGGGCGTGACTTTCCGCGCCGGCGTGCCCCTGGTCGAGGCGCTGGAGGCCGTGTCGGGCGCCACCGGCAGCATCGTCTACGGCGACGCGGTCAGGCAGATGCGCGACGACATCTCGGTCGGCCACCAGCTGCAGCTGGCGATGAAGCAGACCGGCCTGTTCCCGAACATGGTGGTGCAGATGACCGCCATCGGCGAGGAATCCGGCGCACTGGACAACATGCTGTTCAAGGTGGCCGAGTTCTACGAGGAAGAAGTGGAGAACGCGGTCGACACCCTGTCCACCCTGCTCGAGCCGATCATCATGGTGGTGCTGGGCGGTATCGTGGGCGGCATGGTGGTGGCCCTGTACTTGCCGATCTTCAAGCTCGCCGGTACGGTCTGACCGAAGAGCCCCTCTCCCTTCGGGAGAGGGGCTGGGGAGAGGGTGCGGTTCAAGCGATGCGCCACAAACCGCCTCTGCCCACCAGAACGTTGACTACCGCAAAGTTGCTGCGCACCGCCAGCACCGACGCCGAACTCAAACTCTGGTATCACCTGCGCGCCAAACGCCTCGCCGGGCTCAAGTTCCGCCGTCAGCACCCCATCCCGCCGTATATCGCCGACTTCTTCTGCGAAGAACTCAGGCTGGTCGTCGAGATCGATGGTTCGCAACACGACGAGGAAACGGACAGCATCCGTACGCGTGCGCTGGAGCGACAAGGCCTCGTGGTGCTGAGATTCTGGGACAATCAGGTTTTGCAGGAAATCGAGGCGGTGCTTGAGGCGATTTTGAACTTCGCTAGGGGCCGCACCCTCTCCCCACCCCCTCTCCCGCAGGGAGAGGGGCCTTAAAAGCAAGGCTGACGCATGCCCGATCTTCCGTTCGCCCTCTGGATTGCCCTGGCCGCCGTGCTCGGCCTGCTGGTGGGCAGCTTTCTCAACGTGGTGATCCTGCGCCTGCCCGAGCGCATGGCTGCGGCCTGGCGCCACGAAGCCCGTGACGTGCTGAAGATCGAGGGCGACGCCGAACCCATGCCCCCGGGCATCGTGCGCGAGCCGTCACACTGCCCGCACTGCAAGCATCCGCTGTCGGCGCTGGACAACATCCCGCTGTTCGGCTGGCTGCTGCTGCGCGGACGCTGCCGCTATTGCCAGACGAAAATCTCGATCCAGTACCCGCTGGTGGAATTGCTCAGCGGCATCCTGAGCGCGGTGATCGTGTGGAAGTTCGGGCCCTCGTGGGCCGCGCTGGCGGGACTGGGGTTCACCTGGGTCTTGATCGCGGCAGCCGGCATCGACTTCCGCACTCAATTGCTGCCCGATCAGCTGACCTTGCCGCTGTTGTGGCTTGGTCTGTTGCTGTCGTTGCTGCCGATGTTCGTCAGCGCACCCAGCGCGATTCTTGCCGCGGCGATCGGCTACCTCAGCCTGTGGAGCGTGTACTGGGGATTCAAGCTGCTGACCGGCAAGGAAGGCATGGGTTACGGCGATTTCAAGCTGTTGGCGGCCCTGGGCGCGTGGATGGGCCCGGTCGCGCTGCTGCCGATCGTGCTGCTGTCCTCGCTGATCGGCGCGCTGGTGGGCGGCAGCCTGATCGCACTGCGCAAGCATGAGCGCGAGATCCCGATGCCGTTCGGCCCGTTCATCGCTGCCGCGGGCTGGGTCTGGTTCGTGGCCGGCCCGGATCTGCTGGACGGCTATCTGCATCTGACCGGCATGCGATGACCGGGCATCGAGCGGCGCTGGTGATCGGGCTCACCGGTGGCATCGCCGCCGGCAAGACCGCGGTGACGCGACGCTTCGAGGCGCTGGGCGTGCACGTGCATGATGCCGACGTGGCAGCCCGCGACGTGATCGAACCCGGCACGTCGGGCCTGGCCGAAGTGGTCGCGGCATTCGGGGCCGACGTGCTGGACGATGCCGGTCGCCTGGATCGCGCCGCCATGCGCCAGCGCGTCTTCGCCGACCCGGGCGCGCGCCGCACGCTGGAGGCCATCATCCATCCGCGCGTGCGGCAGTGGCTGCACGACCGCGCGATGGCCGAAGCGGGCCCTTATTGCCTGCTGGCCATTCCGCTGCTGGTCGAGAACATCGAACACTACCGCTGGATCGATCGCGTCCTGCTGGTCGATGCGCCCGAAGCGACCCAGCTTGCCCGCCTGACGGCGCGAGACGGCATTGACGAAACCCTGGCCCGTCGCATGCTGGCCAACCAGGCCGTGCGCCAAGAACGCCTCGCCATCGCCCACGACGTCATCGACAACAGCGGCGACGAAGCCGCCCTCGACCAGGCAGTTGTCCATCTGCACCAGCGCTATCTGGAACTGGCACGCCGCGTTTCCTGATGCGGCGGCAAACCGGCGGGCGGTGCCCGCGACCGCTACGTCACGGCCAGAACTCGCGGGTTCCCGCAACGCCCTGACCGCTGTTGGCGCGGGCCTGGGCGACGTGCGCCGGCGCCAGGCCGCCCAAGGCGTAGACGGGCAATGCCGCTGCTTCCGCCAGCGACTGGAAGCAGGTCCAACCCAGAGGCGGAATCTGCAGATGGGCAGGCGTGGCGGCGACCGGCGCCAGGGTGGCGAAATCCACACCCAGCTGCCCGGCCCGGGCCAGGTCAGCCGCGTCATGGCAGCTGGCACCGATCAACTGCGACGGCGGCAGGGGGCGCCCGCCAAGCGCCGCCACCTCGCGATTGCGCAGCTGCACGCCGATATCCAGCAGCTGCGCACCTTCGATGTCACCGTGCAGCAGCAGTTGCGAACCATGGCGGCGGGCCAGTGGCAGCAGCCCGGCAGCGAGTTCGCGCACCATCTCGCGCGGCCACAGCGGCAAGTGCAACTGCACCAGTTGCGCGCTGCGTTCGATCGCCTGGCCGATCCGCTCGAACCACGCGCCGGCCTGCTCCGGCGGCACGTCGACCGGGGTGATGGCGTAGCGGGAGGGCAGGCGCAACGCCTGCAGGATCGCGCGATCGGCCCGGGTCAGCATGGACGGATCGACCTGCTCCGGCGGCAGCCATTGCAAGGCCTGCCCTTCCAGCGACCGCGGCTCCCCTTCCCATTGCTCGGTCTGCCAGGTATCCAGCAGCAGCTCGCGATCGGGATAGTGGCAGGGCACGCGGATCAGCGGCTCCGCGCGCAGCAGGGTGACGCCGATCTCCTCGCGCAACTCCCGCGCCAGCGCCTCGAAGGGTGTCTCGTCCGCCTCCAGCTTGCCGCCGGGAAACTCCCACAGGCCGGCCAGATGCTTGCCCGGCGGTCGCTGCGCCAGCAGCACGCGACCCAGCGCATCGAGCATGACCGCGGCCATCACGTGCATGACCGGTTTCGGCTCGACCGGCATGGTAGTCAGTTGTTGCGCAGGTACTCGACCATGTCGAAATCGTAGGCATGGTCCGCATCGGCCTTGTGGTGCACGCGCGACACCTCGGTCCACTCGCTGAAATGCACGCCCGGGAAGAACGTGTCGGCGCCATCGACGGCGGCGCTGACCCAGGTCAGATACATGCGGCGCGCGCGCTGCAGGGCTTCGTGGAACACCATGCCGCCGCCGATCACCATCAGCCCGGTGTTGTCGCAGCGCGCCTGCGCCTCTTCGATGGAGCGTACCGTGATCTGCCCGGGAAACGGCGCCTCGTGGCGGCGGCTGAGCACCAGGTTGACCCGGTCCGGCAGTGCGCGGCCGATCGACAGCGCCGTGTTGTAGCCCATCAACACGTTCTTGCCGGTGGTCAGTTGCTTGAACCAGCGCAGGTCATCGGGCAGATGCCAGGGCAGCTGTCCCTTGCGGCCGATCGCGAAGTTTTCGTCGAGTGCAGCAATCAGCGAGATGGCCATGGAGAATCCTTGTAGGGCTGGTTCATGGGGGCGACCGGCATCCGGGGAAGATGCCGTCGAATCGCTCTGGATATTAACAGGCCGCGCCAGGGCTGCGACGACATTCCACCCTTCCAGGCCGGCCTCGGCAGGCTCCAGCCGCAGGCCTAGACCGCGACTTCGGCCTTGATCGCCGGGTGCGACCGGTAGCCTTCGATCGTGACGTCCTCGTAGCGGAAATCGAAGATCGAACCCACCGCCGGATTGAGCTTCAGCTGCGGCAACGGCAGCTCGTCGCGGCTCAGCTGCAGTCGCGCCTGTTCCAGGTGGTTGTTGTACAGATGCGCGTCACCCAGGGTGTGCACGAAATCGCCGACGCCCAACCCGCAGACCTGGGCCACCATGTGGGTCAGCAGCGCGTAACTGGCGATGTTGAACGGCACGCCCAGGAAGATGTCGCCGGAGCGCTGGTACAGCTGGCAGCTGAGCTTTCCATCCGCCACGTAGAACTGGAACATCGTGTGACAGGGCAGCAACGCCATCTTCGGCAGCTCGCCCACGTTCCAGGCGTTGACGATCAGCCGCCGCGAGTCCGGGTTGCGCCTGATCTCGTCGATCACCCAGGCGATCTGGTCGACCACGCCGCCGTCGGCCGTGCGCCAGGCGCGCCACTGTTCGCCGTAAACCGGACCGAGGTCGCCGTTCGGGTCGGCCCACTCGTCCCAGATCCGCACGCCATGTTCTTTCAGGTAACCGATGTTGGTGTCACCTCGCAGGAACCAGATCAGCTCGTGCACGATCGACTTCAGGTGCAGCTTCTTGGTGGTGACCAGCGGAAAGCCCCGGTTGAGATCGAAGCGCATCTGCCAGCCGAACACGCTGCGCGTGCCGGTGCCGGTGCGATCGGTCTTTTCGGTGCCATGGTCGAGAACGTGGCGAAGCAGGTCGAGGTAGGCGCGCATCCGCCGATTCTAGCCCGAGGGGCATGACAACGGTCACTGCCGCCGCGCGCCGACACGACATAGACTCGGGCTTTTCCAGCGAGGAGACGAGCATGGCCCAGTGGTTTTTCAGCTACGGCAAGAACACCGACCGGATCGGCCCGCTTGATGACGCCGCAGCACGGGAACAGGCCCGACGCCAACCCGACGGCTACTGCTGGAGCGAGGGCTTCACCGAGTGGAAGCCGATCCGCAGCGTGGCGGAATTCGGCGGCATGCCGCTGGCGCCACCGCCGATGCCGGCGTCGATGGGCGGCGGCCGCGCCGACGAGATCGACTACCGCATCGTCGGCACCGACATGCAGTTCGTCGAGATCGAGCTGGACCCGGGCGAAAGCGCGATCGCCGAGGCCGGCGCGCTGATGTACAAGGAAGCCGCCGTGCGGATGGACACCGTGTTCGGCGACGGCTCCAGCGGCGGCCAGAGCGGCGGCCTGATGGACAAGCTGCTGTCCGCCGGCAAGCGGGTGATCACCGGCGAAAGCCTGTTCACCACCGTGTTCACCCACACCGGCCAGGGCAAGGCGAAGGTCGCGTTCGCCGCGCCCTACCCCGGCACCGTGATGGCGATGAAGCTGTCCGACCACGGCGGCCGGCTGATCTGCCAGAAAGATGCGTTCCTGGCCGGCGCCCGCGGCGTGCAGCTGGGCATCTTCTTCCAGCGCAAGATCCTTACCGGCCTGTTCGGCGGCGAAGGCTTCATCATGCAGAAGCTTGAAGGCGACGGCTGGGTGTTCGTGCACGCCGGCGGCACCGTGGTGCAGCGCGAGCTGAAAGCCGGCGAACGGCTCGACGTGGATACCGGCTGCGTGGTCGCCTTCCACGACACGGTGAACATGGACGTCAGGCCGGTCGGCGGCATCAAGAGCATGCTGTTCGGCGGCGAAGGCGTGTTCCTCGCCACGCTCACCGGACCGGGCACGGTGTGGCTGCAATCGCTGCCGTTCTCGCGCATGGCCGGCCGCATGCTGGCCGCGGCACCGCAAGGCGGTGGCCAGCGCCGTGGCGAGGGCTCGATCCTCGGCGGACTGGGCGACATCCTGGGCGGCGACCGGAATTTCTGAGTGACTGCGTTCCGCAGGGCGGGCCGTGCCCGCCTTACGGAGCGGAAGCCAGCGGCAGCGTCGGCGCCCGGCGCGACATCGCGATCAGCCCCAGCCCGACGGCGATCAGCGGCAACGACTGCATCTGTCCCATCGTCACCCACGACGTGCCGAACAGGTAGCCGAGTTGCGCGTCGGGCACGCGCACGAATTCCACAGCGAAGCGGAAACAGCCGTATAGCAGCGCGAACAGGCCCGACACCAGGTAGCGCGGCCGCGGCTTCAGCGAAACCAGCCACAACACCGCGAACAGCACCACGCCCTCCAGCAGCATTTCGTACAACTGCGAAGGGTGCCGCGGCAGCCGGTCCGGCGCTTGGGGGAAGATCATCGCCCACGGCACGTCAGTCGGCTTGCCCCACAGCTCGCCATTGATGAAGTTGCCCAGACGACCCAGCCCCAGCCCGATCGGCACCAGCGGCGCCACGAAATCGATGGTGTCGAAGAAATGCAGTTTCTGCCGCCGCGACCACCACCAGCCCGCCGCCAGCACGCCGAGCAGGCCGCCGTGGAAGCTCATCCCGCCGTCCCACACCTTGAACAGGGTCAGCGGTGCGGTCCAGATCCAGTCGATGTCGGCATAGAACAGCATGTACCAGATGCGCCCGCCCGCGATCACGCCGAGCATGCCGTAGAACAGCAGATCCCCCAGCGCATCGCGGGTGACCGGAAGCCGTCCGCGCCGGCGCCGGTACTCGCCCAGCACGGCCACGAAAAAGAAGCCCAACAGATACATCAGGCCATACCAGTGCACCTGCACCGGGCCGAGATGAAACGCGACGGGATTGATATCGACGATGTAGGGCTGGGACATGACGGAGGCGTACTGGTAAAGAAAAGCAAGTGTAGCGGGCCGGCAGGGCGCAACGGACATCCACCGCCGCCACTTTTGACGCTGGCTCCGCGCGGGCTAGAATCCTCCACAGACAGCACCGCGCGCGTCGGGGAAACGGGAATCGCGCCGCTGTCGGGGAAGATCACGGCCCGACCATGCAAGCATGGTCGCATGGCCTGATTCATTGCACTCGGATCGCATCAAGGGGAAATCGATGTCCTGTCACTTCGCGCGGACACTGCTGTCCGCTACTTGCCTGCTATTGCCGCTCGCCGCCGTGGCGGCCGATGTGGTGCCCGCGGAGGACTTCGCGCGCCACGCACCACTGACGATGCCCAGCCTTTCCCCGGACGGAAAGCACTTCGCCGTCAACATGAACCTTGCCGACGGCGATTCGCACGCCCTGGTGGTTTATGACGTAGCCGACATGAGCAAGCCGATCAGCATGTTGCGCCTGCCCAAGTACGAACTGGCCGTCGACATCTCCTGGGTCAGCAACACGCGGTTGGTGGTGGAAAAGGGCAGACAACAGGGTTCGATTGACAAGCCAGTGGCAACCGGCGAGGTGATCGCCACCGACATCGACGGTAAGCACCAGGACTACCTGTACGGCCCCGAAAGCAACTACGGCACCCGCGCAGGCACGCGCGGCACCGACCGGGGCTGGGGTTTCGTGGCCGGCCTGCCGGAACTCGCCAACGGCAACTTCTTCATGACCACGTACAGCTGGGACAACCAGGATTACAGCACCCTGTACGATGTCGATGCCGGCAGGAACACCCGGCACCTGGTCGGCCAGATCAAGGTGGGCGGCCTGAGCTTCATGGTCGGGCCTGATGGCAAGGCTCACTATGCCTTCGGTCGCAACGACAACTGGGACTACGTCATCTATCACTCGCAAGGTGGCAACTGGACGCAGATGAATCCCAGCCAGGCTGGCGGGACTTTCACCCCGCTTTTCTTCACCCCGGACCGGCAGCGCATCTACGCCAGTCAGTCTGTCGACGGCGGCCCGGCATCACTGATCGAGCAGGACGAACTGGGTGGCAACCGCAAGGTCCTGGCCAGCGACAGCTTTGCCAGCATCGGCATCATGGAGATCACCCCTCATCCCTACCGGCCCTTCGCCACCACGCTGGCCACCGGTATACCCCAGCCCAACTATGTCGACCCCAACGCACCGATAGCCAAGCTCCATCGGGCACTCAGCCTGAAGTTTCCCGGGAGCTACGTGCACTTCGTCAACTTCAGCGAGGATGGCGGGAAGCTGCTGTTCTCCGTCAGCAGCGACCGTGACCCGGGCAGCTATTTCCTGATCGATACCAGGAACTACAAGGTCATCAAGCTGTTCTCAGCTGAGCCGTGGATCGATCCGGGCAAGATGGCCGAACGGCGCCCGCTGCATTTCAAGGCTCGCGACGGCATGGAGCTGGAAGCCATCCTCACCATCCCCAAGGGTGCCGACCTTGCAAAGCTGCCGATGGTGCTGATGCCTCATGGTGGTCCGATCGATGTGCAGGACGACTGGTTCTACGATGGCGACGCCCAGTTTCTGGCCAACCGCGGTTACCTCGTGCTGCAGGTGAATTACCGAGGTTCAAGCGGTCGCGGCGTGAACTTCCGGGACGCCGGATACCGCCAGTGGGGTACCGGAATCCAGCAGGATCTCATTGATGCCGTCAAATGGGCGATCGCCGAAAACTATGCCGATCCCCAGCGCGTCTGCGTCTACGGCGCCAGCTTCGGTGGCTACTCGGCACTGATGGCGCCCATTCGCGCGCCCGGCATGTTCAAGTGTGCGGTTGGCTACGCAGGCATCTATGACATGGGTCTGCGCTACAAGAAGGGTGACACGCAGGAAAGCAAGGCCGGTCGCAATGCCTTGCGCATCCAGATGGGCGACAACCCGGCCGAACTGGCTGCCAACTCACCGGTGAACCTGGCCGGCAAGATCGACGTTCCCGTGTTCCTGATCCACGGAGAAGACGACCAGCGGGCGCCATTTGCCCATGCCAAGGCGATGCGGGCTGCGCTCGAAGCCGCCCACAAGCCATACGAATGGCTGAGCAAGCCGGGAGAAGGCCACGGGTTCTACGACGAGAAGAACAACGTCGAGCTCTATACGAAGCTGCAGGCGTTCCTTGAAAAGAACATTGGCCCAGGCGTGACGACCACGCATTGACTTGTGTCGGACGAACCCGTCCAGTAGTGGAGAAGATCGTGACCATTCACCGTTTTGTTCGACTGACCACGCTTGCCCTGTTGTATTTCTGGACGCAGATGTCCGTCCAGGCTGCAGAGATACCGTACAAGGATTTCGCCCGGCATCCATCGCTGACGAACCCGGTGATCTCTCCCGATGGCAGGCATCTCGCCGTCTCGCTGCACAATGAGGATGGCAGCTACCAGCTCGGCGTGCTTACGTTACCGGACTTGAAACCGGTCAGCCGCCTGAACATGGCTGCGCGAACCCTGCCCATCGATATCACCTGGGTCAGCAATACCCGACTGGTGATGGGCCTGGGCGAAGAGAACGGCACGCTCGAGGCACCCCAGGGTACCGGTGAGGTGGTCGCGGTCGACTTCGATGGCTCGCACAAACGCGTGCTCTACAGCTGGCGCGTGCGCGATACCAAGGGCGCCAACATGAACGTCCTGGGGATGGTCCGGGGTGCTGGCTTCATCGCCGGCACGCCGCACCAGCTAAACGGTCACGTCTACATCAGTGTCAGCCCGTTTCGCACCCACGCCAGCAGCGGAACACGCGACAGCGGACAGTCACTGATCTACGACGTCGAGACGACCAGTGGCTACCCACGCCTGATGGGAGAGATCGACGAAGCCGGGATGACGTTTGTGTTGCACGACGACGTGGCGCGCTTTGCGTACGGCAGCAATCAGGATGATCCATATCGCATCGATGTCTACAGTCGCGAAAATGCCGAGGCCCCATGGAAGCTGCTGCCGGGCAACGTCACCGGCAAACGGCTGGTGCCGATGCACATCAGTGCCGATGGCAAGCATCTCTATTCGTTGTACAGCGCCAACGGCGGTCCCGACCAGCTGGTGATAAGCAATCTCGACGGCAGCGACCGCAAGGTGCTTGCCAGCGATGACTTCGCGTCCGTCAGCGATGTGCTCTGGACGCCATATCCCTACCAGCCTTATGCCGTGGTATTTGATACCGGGAAGCCTCACATCAAGTACCTTGATGAGGGCGTCTTTGCACAGATCAGCGCAGCGCTGGCCCAGAAGTTTCCCGATGAGTTCCTCACGGTGGCCAACGCCAGCCAGGACGGCATGCAACTGATCATCGGCGCACGCAGTGATCGTGACCCGGGAACCTATGCCCTGTTCGATCGCGCCACGATGAACCTCAAGCCACTGTTCCGCAGCCTGCCTTGGATCGACCCGCAACAAATGGTGGCCCGCAAGCCCATCACGTTTACGGCCAGCGACGGCACTCAACTGGCCGGCTTCCTGACCATGCCGTCAAACAGTGCCGGCAAACCCGTACCGCTGGTACTGCTGCCACATGGCGGACCGATCGGTGTGGCCGATTCGTGGAGCTACGACCCCTGGTCCCAGTTCCTGGCCAATCGCGGCTATGGCGTATTGCAGGTCAATTATCGGGGCTCGGGTGGTCGCGGCACCAACTTCGAACACTCGGGTTACAAGCAATTCGGCACCGGCATCCAGCAGGATCTGATCGACGGCGTGAAGTGGGCCATCCAGCAGGGCTACGCCGATGCCGGGCGCGTATGCATCTTCGGCGCCAGCTTCGGCGGGTACTCCTCGCTGATGGCACCGATCCGCGCGCCGGGCATGTTCAAGTGCGCGGTGGATTATGCCGGCGTTTCCGACTACGCGATCGAACTGCACCGCAGCGACACCCGGCGCTCTGCGGGTGGCCGAAACTATTTCGTCCAGGCAATCGGCACGGACGACGCCACGATTCGCGAGATCTCACCGATCTACCACCTGGACAAATTCACTATCCCGGTGCTGATCATTCATGGCAAGGACGACCCGCGGGTCCCTTACGAGAACGCAACCGAATTGCGCTCGGCGCTGGACAAGGCTGGAAAGCCGTATGAGTGGCTGGTGCGCGACAAGGAACAGCACGGCTTCTACAGCGAAGAGAACAATCTTGCGTTCTACGAGACTCTGCAGGCGTTCCTTGACAAGCACATCGGCAAGGACGTGCACTGAGAGACATCATCCTCCCACTGGCTTGCTGCAACGTCGACGATCCGCCGCCCTTCCTGTGCCCAAGGCTGGTGGACGGGCGGCCGGCGCAGCTGATTGCAGGCCACCGGGCCAGCTGACAGTGCAGGTCGAATCCCGCTCTGTTTCCAAGCGCAACGGAAGCCGTCGCTACAATTGCCCTGACACCTTGTTGCGGCGCTGTAAACCTTGCGTTATCGTCGAAATCGTGATCGGCCGCACCATACGGGCGACCGATCGCGAATCTGGATGTCGGGGGACATCCGTCGAAGGTCCGCGACTGGTAACGCGCGGACATTCCTGTCAGCAAAGGGGATATTCATGCATCGCAAGCTTCTCGCAAGCGCCATCTGTGCTTCGCTGGTCCTGCCCTTGTGGGCGAACGCTGCCAAGGCGCAAAGCCAGGACGGCAGCAGTTCCAGTCAGGACACCACTCAAACCGATCAATCCAGCAGCCAGGCAAACGAGAAGAATGCCACGAAGCTGAAGAGCATCCAGGTCACCGGCTCCCTGCTGCCACGCTCACAGATCGAGACGGCCACGCCGACGATCCAGATCACGGCCGAAGACATCACCAAGCAGGGTTTCACCACCGTTGCCGATGCCCTGCAAGCCTTGCCGCAAGCCACGGGTTCCGTGCAAGGGGCGCAGTTCTCGGGCGGCTTCACCCAGGGCGCGCAGACCATCAGCCTGCTCGGTCTCGATCCCGGCTTCACCCTGTTCCTCATCGACGGCAAGCCGATGGCTGACTACCCCCTGCTGTACAACGGCTCGGGGAATTTCGTGGACATCTCAACGATCCCGATGGCGATGGTCGACCACATCGACATCGTTCCCGGCAACCAGTCTGCGATTTACGGCTCCAGCGCGATCGCCGGCGTGGTGAACATCATCCTGAAGCAGCACGTCCAGGGCGTCACCATGAACCTGCGAGGCGGCGGCTTCAGCGAAGGCGGCGGTGGCAGCCAGCGCTTCCAGCTTACCGGCGGTCACGATTGGGAAAAGGCCAAGCTGACCTACAGCCTGGAATTGCGCAATCAGCGTCCGATCTATCGTTACCAGCGCCGCTGGTTCGATTCCAACAACGACCGTCCGGGCCTGGCCGCCGGCCAGAGCCGGCCGGCGCTGGACTACTTGCTGGTCGACCTGTTCTACGACCAGATCGGCACCGATCAATTCTTCGTGCCGGGGGGCAAGGCCAGTTGTGACCGGGTGGCGGGCGGCTCCGACAACACCACCGTCTATGCGACGGATGCTGCCGGCCGCGGCAATTTCTGCGGCAGTCCGAATTCGCCTGCATATTCCACCATCATGAATGGTGCAAAGGCTGGCACGGGCTATCTGAACTTCTCGTACGACATCTCACCGAATGCTCAGTTCTATGCAAACGGCCTGTTGAACGTGAGCAAGACCGATTATTACGTCGGAACCAACTATACCTGGTGGGGGTCCGGCCAGGATTACGGCGTAATTTACGGTGCCAACGTCGACAACGGCTCTGCCGACGACGGCCCCGGCTCCTTCATCCAGACCCAGTACACCATCGACAGCTCCGCCAATGGCATTGGCAACGCGGCCAATGAAACGGATCTCAACCGCTCCTACGTTGCCAACGTGGGTTTCCGCGGCACGTTCGGTGATTCCGATTGGGCCTACGATGCCTACTACCACCGCTCCGACAACGTGATCACCACCCGCCAGTTGCACCTGGTGGCCGACAAGGTCGACAACTACTTCCTGGGTGACCAGATCGGTTACGACCCGGTCTTCGACTACTACCCGGTGTTCAACCTCAACCTCGATCGCTTCTATTCGCTGATGACGCCCGAGGTCTATAACTCCCTCAGCGAACAGATCCGCACCCGATCACACACCTACACCCAGGAAGTGACCGGCACGGTCACCAACACGAACTTGTTCGATCTGCCTGGTGGCTCGGCGGGACTGGCAGTGTTGATGCAGTACGGCAATCAGAAGTGGGAGAACCCGACGGATCCGCGGCTGATCAACGGCTACTTCTGGGGCCTCACCGGTACCCAGGGCGAGGGCACGCGAGATCGCTATGCCGCCGCCACGGAGTTGAGCCTGCCGGTAACCACCTGGCTGACTGCCAGCGCGTCGGCCCGCTATGACACTTACAAGGCCGCCGGCCGCACCGACTCGAAAGCTACCTTCAAGATGGGGCTGGAATGGCGCCCGGTCGATACCCTGCTTGTCCGCGGCACCTACGCTACCGCGTTCCGCGCACCGGACATGGCAGGCCTGTTCCAGGGCGAGAGCGGCTTCTACACCAACGTGGTGGATTACTACCGCTGCCGCGTGGAAGATGGCGACCAGTTCGACGTCGACACCTGCCCGTACAACAACGAGCAGGTTCAAGGCAGCCAGGCAGGCAACAAGAACCTGAAGAACATCACGGCGAAGTCGCTGACTGGCGGCATCGTGTGGTCGCCCAGTTCGAACTTCAACATTCACGCCGACTACTATCGGGTCAACATCAGCAACGAGGTGTCCCAGCGCAGCATCAACGGCATCCTGTCTCTGGAGGCCGACTGCCGGCTTGGTCACACCATCGGCGGGTCGCCAGTGGATATCAACTCGCCGCGTTGCGTAGAGGCACTGGCGTTGATTGACCGCAACAACGATCCTGCAAATCCGCTGCAGTCGGGCATCAACAGCGTGAGCACCTATCCGATCAACATCTCCCAGGAAAAGGTGACTGGTGCCACGGCCGGTGCGCAATACCACTGGGATGCCGGTCGTTTTGGCGACTTCAATTTCTCGGCTGACTACAACGTCACCCTGGATCACACCTACCAGCAGTACCCGGGTGATCCGACGCTGGATCTGCTCTCGTACCGCACCTTCCCCCGAGAGTTCAAACATCGCGAAAGTGCCACCATCAACTGGACCAAGGGCCCAGTGAGCACCACGCTCTACGGTCTTCGCAACGGTCCGACGATGAACTACAAGGAAACCGGCACCGTGGGCCCGTGGATCACCTACAACGCGAGCATCCAGTTGCAGGTGAACGACGAAGTGAAGGTATCGCTGATCTCCAACAATCTGCTGAACAAGCGGCCACCGCGTGACAGCACCTACACCGCCTACCCGTTCTACGACGGCTTCAACTACAACGGCTACGGTCGCTCGATCTTCGCCGAGCTTGAGTGGAAGCTGTTCTGACGACAACTCACCCGCTGCAAAGAAGAAGGGTCGGCTCGTGCCGGCCCTTCTTCTTTGGTTTCGCGTGCGGTGGCGTATAGTCGCAACCCGGAGAATTTGAGCAGAACAAGGAGGATGCGCATGAAATTTCGACTGCAATTCGCCAGCTTGCTGTTGAGTGCCAGCGTCGGTTGCACCCTCGCAGCCACCGGAACACCGGTTGTCGACCAGGACATGCGCGATACCTTGCGTGCCATGAGCGATGCATCCACCTGGGGACATCCCGACCAGTTCGGCCAGTACGCAGGCATGCAGCGCTACGCCAAGGGAGAATACGCCGACGCGTTGAAGTACTTCCTGATCGGTGCGAAGTACGCCGACAAGCTTTCGCAACTGAGCATCGGGCTGATGTACCTGCATGGCGACGGCGTCGCTACGAATCTGATACTCGCCTATGCATGGACCGCAGTCTCCGCGGAACGGGGCTATCCTCAGTTCGTGGCAACACGTGACCGGATATGGGCGTCGCTGACGCCATCGCAGCAAGTCGAGGCCATAAGGGCCCAGACGATCATCACCGCCGAGTACGGCGACAGCGTGGCCAAGCCGAGGATGACTCGCGAACTCAACTACTGGCGTACGCAGATGACCGGCTCGCACATCGGTTTCGACAGCGGGGTGCAGCACGTGGACAAGGCCATGCTATCCGGCGGCGTACCTAGCGCGAACTGTGCTCGCCGTACCCTGGGCAACGTTCCGATCGCCGGATGCGGCGGCGACGTGTACGCGAGATGGCGCTGGGATCCAAAAACCTACTACTCGGTCGTGGATTCGAACTGGAAAGGGAAGGTTACCGTCGGCGACGTGCAGCCAGTGACGGTTCCGCCGACCAGGAATGCTGTCCGGACGCCAGCAGATGGACACATCGACGGAAAATGAGGCATCTGCTGTGTCGGCATGCATTCACGCCAGCCAGGCAGCACTGCCGGATCAGAGCAATACCGGCCGGTTGGGCAACTCGTCGGGACGGGCCCCCTCATTCCCGGGAAAATGACGTTCCAGCAACTCGCTTGCCGCAGCGATGCCGGCAAGACTGCCCGCGCGCCAGTCGCCACCGGCATAGCACTCGCGCATGCGCGCGCAGATCGCGCTCCATTCTTCGGCCGGGACCTTCGCCGCGATGCCGCGGTCGGCGACGACCTCGATGCGATGCTCGGCCATCAGCACGTAGAGCAGCACGCCGCAATTGTGCTCGGTGTCCCACACACGCAGCTGCGTGAACAGCTGCCGCGCGCGGGTCGGTGCGTCGAGGCCGCCCAGCACGTCCGCCAGTGCCAGTCGCGACTCGACCGCAAAACGGATCTCGCCCAGGTGGGTGCGTTCGCCCGCCGCGATCGCCGCGGCCATCTCGTCCAGCAAGGCTGGCGAAAAGCGGCGTGACAGGCGAAACCAGTCACCGGACAGATTCAGCCAAAGCCGTCGCATGCGCTCCATCACCAGCTCCCCGAGGAACCGCCGCCGCCGAAGCTGCCGCCGCCACCGCTGAAGCCGCCGCCAAAACCGCCACCGGAGCTTCCCCCGCCCCAACCTCCGCCGCCGCCAAGCCCGCCCCAGCCGCCACCGCCGATCGAACGGCCGGCGCCGGCCGGGAGCAGCATCAGCACGCCGCCGACCAGCGCGCCGATCAGGCCTGCACCCAGCGAGATCAGCAGCCACAGCAGGCCGCCGATCGCCAGCGCACCTAGCGACGCACGCAGCCATGCCGGGGCGCGTGCGAAGATCCCGCGCAGGAACAGTGCCGCGAACACGGCGATCATCAGGCCGGTCTGCAGGTCGAGGCCGCCATGTTCCCCCGCGGGCGAACCGCGGACCGGCGGCGGCAGCGGTTCGCCATTGATCAGCTGGGTCAACGCACCGACTGCGTCGCTGATGCCGCCGAAATAATCGTTGCCGCGGAATTTCGGCGCGATGTATTCGCGGATGATCCGGGCCGTGGCTGCGTCCGGGATCGCACCCTCGAGGCCGTAGCCCACCTCGATGCGTACCCTGCGATCGTTCCTGGCGATCAGCAAGAGCACGCCGTCATCGGTGCCCTTGCGGCCGATCCCGTTGGCCTCGGCCACCGCCAGCGAGTAGCCCTCGATGTCCTGGTCGCCGGTGCTGCCGACCATCAGCACCACCAGTTGGGCGCCCTTGGCCTTTTCCAGCGCCACCAGCTGCGCGTCGAGCTGGTCGACCTGCTGCGCGCTCAGCGTGCCGGTGAGGTCGGTGACATGCCGCGCCAGCCTCGGCACGGCATCCGCCGCGTACAGCCCGGCCTGCAGCAGCAGGAGCAGCACCAGCAGCCAGTGGCGAGACCGGCGCCCGGCCGTCATCAGTGGGTCGCCGCTGGCGCCGGTGCGGTGGTGCCGAAGTCGACCTTCGGTGCCGTGGAAATGGCCTGTTCGTTCTGCACGCTGAAGTTCGGCTTGACCTGGTAGCCGAAGATCTTCGCGGTCATGTTGTTGGGGAGGGTGCGGATCATGCTGTTGTATTCCTGCACCGACTGCACGTAGCGGTTGCGCGCCACGGTGACCCGGTTCTCGGTGCCTTCCAGCTGCGCCTGCAGGTTCTGGAACAGGCCGTCGGCCTTCAGCTGCGGGTAGTTCTCGCTGACCACCATCAGCCGCGACAGCGCATTGCCCAGCTCGCCCTGGGCGGCCTGGAACTGCTGCAGCTTCTGCGGATCGTTGAGCGAGTCGGCGTTGACCTGCAGGCTGCCCACCTTGGCACGGGCCTCGGTCACCTCGACGAAGACCTTCTCCTCGTGCTGGGCGTAGCCCTTGACCGTGTTGACCAGGTTCGGCACCAGGTCGGCACGCCGCTGGTACTGATTGAGCACTTCGGACCAGGCGGCCTTGACCGCCTCGTCCTGCTTCTGGATGGCGTTGTAGCCGCAGCCCGACAGCATGACCACGAGCAACAGCAATACGAGATGACGCAGGGTCTTCATGGATGGCTCCGATCCGTTGCAGGATTCATTCGATCATCCCATGCGTGACACTGCCACCGTGTCGGCACGGAGTGAAGGGACAGCTAGCCGAGCCAGCGCGGCAGCAGGATCAGCGCCCAGCTCAGCACCACCAGCATCAGCAGCACGAACACCGCGGCCGAGCCCATGTCCTTGGCCCGCCCGGCCAGTTCGTTGAATTCCGGGCTGACCTTGTCGACCACCGCCTCGATCGCCGAGTTCAGCAGCTCGGCCGACAGCACCAGCAACGGGGCCAGGATCAGCGCGAACTTCTCCAGGCCGCCATGGCCCAGCCACAGGCCCAGCGGCACCATCACGATGGCCAGGCAGGCTTCCAGGCGAAAGGATGCCTCGTGCTTCCAGCCGGCGCGCAAGCCCTTCATCGACCAGCGGAATGCGTTCCAGACCTGCTTCGGACCACGAAAACCTTCGGCGGCCATCAGCGGACCCGCCATCCGGCCGGTGGTCGCTGTCGTGACGGGGTGACATCGGGTTGAGGCATGGTGGGCCGGGCTCCGGGAAGCGGTGATGGCGGGCGTCTGATGATGCCACAAGCGGCCAGCGGCACACGGCCGCTGCGCCCTCCCAAGCACCTGCGGCAGGTACCTGTCATGTCGCAGTGCAGCTACACCCTGCCGACGGATGGGTTAGGCTTCGTCGGTTGTGGTCCGTTCAGGATCACAAGCCGAAGGCACGTGCCAGCACGTCGCCATGGTCTGAAACCCGCACGGAAAATCTATGGCAACCCAGAACCCGCCCGTCTCGCAGACGAAGTCCTTCAGTACCGTCTTCCTGATCGAAATGTGGGAGCGCTTCGGCTTCTACGGCATGCAGGTGTTGATGGTCACCTACATGGTGAAGAAGCTCGGCTTCGTCGACAGCAAGGCCAACCTGATCTGGGGCGCCGCCGCGGCGCTGATCTACGCGACGCCGGCCATCGGTGGTTGGGTGGGTGACAAGCTGATCGGCACGCGCCGCACGATGCTGATCGGTGCCGTCGTGCTCGCACTGGGCTACGCGATGTTGTGGATCCCGACCAACAACGCCTACTTCCTGTACGTGGCGCTGGGCGTGATCATCGTCGGCAACGGCTTCTTCAAGCCGAACGCCGGCAACCTCGTGCGAAAGATCTACGAGGGCGACGACACCAAGATCGACAGCGCCTTCACCATCTACTACATGGCGGTGAACATCGGCTCGACCATCTCGATGCTGCTGACCCCGTGGATCCGCGATTACGTGGGCGCGAAGTATGGCGACGCCTGGGGCTGGCACACCGCCTTCGGCGTCTGCGCGATCGGCCTGGTGCTGGGCCTGATCAACTACTCGCTGATGTACCGCACGCTGCAGCACATCGGCTCGCCGGCCGACGACGAGCGGGTCGACTTGAGGAAGCTGGGGCTGCTGGCGCTGGCGGCCATCGGCATGGTCTTCGTGTCGGCCTTCATCCTGCAGAATGAAATGGTGGCGCGGATCTGCGTGTATGCCGCCGGCGTGGTGATCCTGGGCATCTTCATCCACCTGATCCGCAGCAGCGAACACCATGAGCGGGCCGGCCTGGTCGCCGCCCTCGTGCTGGTCGCGCAGACGATCTTCTTCTTCATCTTCTACCAGCAGATGTCGACCTCGCTGAACCTGTTCGCCCAGCGCAACGTCGACCTCTCGTTCGACCTGTTCGGCTGGCACCTGTTCAACTGGATTCCCGAGCAGTTCCAGTCGCTCAACGCGATCTGGATCGTGCTGCTGAGCCCGGTGCTGGTGTTCATCTACAACAGCATGGGCAGGGTCGGCAAGAATCCGTCGGTGGCCGCGAAGTTCGCCTGGGGTTTCGCCGCGGTGGCGATCGGATTCTTCATTTACGGCGTGGGCGCCCGCTTCGCGGTGAATGGCCAGGTGTCGTCGTGGATCATGGTGTGGGGTTACGGCCTGTACTCGCTGGGCGAGCTGCTGGTCAGCGGCCTGGGCCTGGCGATGATCGCCCGCTACGTGCCGGCGCGCATGGGCGGCTTCATGATGGGCGCGTATTACGTGGCTTCGGGCATCTCGCAGTACCTGGGCAGTGTGGTGGCGAACTTCGCCAGCATCCCCACCGACATCAAGGACCCACTGGTGTCGCTGCCGATCTACACCTCGCTGTTCAACAAGCTCGGCCTTGCCGGCGTGGGCTGCACGGTGATCGCCATCGCGATGCTGCCGCTGATGAGCAAGCTGTCGGCCAGCCACTCCGATGCGGCGACCAACAACAAGCCGCTGCCGCCGGTGCACAGCGAGGAATACAACACGCCGTAAACGAAGCATGGAAACCCGCCGCGCAGCTCGGCGGGTTTCGCCCGAACAGATTCAGCCAGGAAGATCGCCATGCCTCACCGGTCCGCCCAACGCATCGGCCCGTTTGCATTGACGCGGACGCTGGCCTGGCTGCGGATCTGCGCCATCGCCGGGCAGAGCACGGCGGTGCTGGTCTGCGCGCTGTGGATGCATTTGAACGTGCCGCTGCTGCCCCTGCTGATCGGCATCGGCGTGCTGGCGGTGTTCTCGGTATTCGCCGCCTGGCGGCTGACCCAGCCGTGGCCGCTCGGCGAGTGGGAGGCGGTGGGACACATCGCCTTCGACACCCTGGTGCTCGGCTATCTGCTGTATTTCAGCGGCGGCGCCAGCAATCCGTTCATCACCCTGCTGCTGGTGCCGATCGCCTTGAGCGCCGCGGCACTGTCGGCGCGGGCGGTGCTGGCCGTGGCGGCGCTGGCAGGCATTGCGTACGTGCTCCTGCTCTACCGGCATGTGCCGCTGCCGATGTCGGTGCACGGGGATTCGCCGAACCGCTTCTCGCTGCACGTCGCCGGGATGGGCGTGAACTTCGTGATCAGCGCGGTGCTGCTGGGCTTTTTCATCAGCCGGCTGGCCCGCGTGCTGCGCTTGCAGCAGCTCGAAGTGCAGCGGATACGCGAACGCGCCCTGCGCGACGAGGGCATCCTGGCCATCGCTACCCAGGCCGCCGGCGCGGCGCACGAACTCAACACGCCGCTGTCGACGATGCGCACCCTGCTGCCGGAACTGCGCCGCGAACATGCCGGCGAGCCCACGCTGTCCGAAGACCTCGAGCTGCTCGAAAGCCAGGTCGATCGCTGCCGCACGATACTTCGCGAGATGGTCGCGTTCGGCAAGGCGCAGCTGTCGCAGGAACCGGAGCGGCTGCGGCTGGACCAGTTCATCCACGGCTGCCTGGAGCGCTTCCAGTTGCTGCGGCCGGAAGCCGAGCTGACGGTGACACTCGATCCGGAACTGGCCGGCACCGTCCTGCGTACGCCTCCGGGGCTTCGCCATGCGCTGATCAACCTGCTCAACAACGCGGTCGACGCCTCGGCTGCCAATCGGTCCGACGCGATAGCCCTGGAGGTTTCGCGCGACGGATCATGGCTGCAGTTGTGCGTGCGCGATCACGGCCCGGGCTTCGATGATGATCCCGAGATCACCGCGCTGGGGCATTCGCACAAGCAGACCGGGCTGGGCATCGGCCTGGCGCTGGCCGAAGCCACTGCGGAGCGACTCAACGGCGAGCTGGTCGCCGGCAATACCGGACACGGCGCCCGGGTCTGCCTGCGCCTGCCGCTGGCGGTGATCGCCGAAAAATAGCCCGGCGTGCGTGCAAGTCGCGCCGCTTCCGGCAAGAATGGGCGCTGGATCACCATCAGGAACCCCCGCGATGACCGAGTTGCCCCAAGCCGCCACGGCACGTCCGCTGCTGCTGGTCGACGACGATGTGACCTTCCTGCGCGTGCTGGCGCGTGCGCTGGGCTCACGCGGCTTCGAGGTGATCACCGCCAGCAATTTCGACGAGGCCCGCGCCCTGACGCGCCGGCACCATCCGCGCTACTGCGTGCTCGACCTCAAGCTGGGCGAGGAAAACGGCCTGCGCCTGATCCCCGAACTGCATACCCTGGTGCCCGACCTGCGCGTGCTGCTGCTGACCGGCTACGCCTCGATCGCCACCGCGGTGGAGGCGATCAAGCGCGGCGCGCACGACTACCTGGCCAAGCCGGTCGACGCCGACGCCGTGGTGCGCGCCCTGCTCGACGGCGACAGCGACGCCGATGACGCCGACTTGCCCGACACGCCGGAACAGCCGCTTGCCCTGCGCCGACTGGAGTGGGAACACATCCAGCGCGTGCTGACCGAATGCGACGGCAACATCTCCGAGACCGCCCGCCGCCTCGGCATGCACCGCCGCACCCTGCAGCGCAAGCTGAGCAAGCACCCGGTGCGAGAACGCCCCGACCGCGAGGACTGATCGCGAAGGCTGATCGCGAGGACTGACGTCCAGGCGGTCATCGAAATGCCAGCGCAGGCATTGCCCGCCGCTACTCCCGGAATTGCAGGAACCGGCGGACCGCGTCCGCCCTGCGTGCCGCCGGCACCTTTCGCCGCGCCCGCGCATCCCATGGCCGCCCCCGCTGCGACAACGCGCCATCTTTCGCGTGGCCGACAGCGGACTATCCTTGCAACTCTAGACCCCCATCCAGAGTATCGCTTGAACGCCATCCCGTTCGGCCTTTGCGCACTTGCCGCTGCCGTGGTCGCCGGCCCCTCGCCGGCTGCCGACGTTCCGCTGCAAACCACCACCCTCACGCCGGTCTCGGTGCACGCCAGCGACACCATGGTGACGGAAACGCCTAGCGTGCAGGTTCGCGTCACTCGCCAGAAGCTGCAGCAGCAGAACGTCACCGAAAGCGCCGACGCGTTGAAGTACGCGCCGAACATGATGGTGCGCAAGCGCTACATCGGCGATCCGAACGCGGTGATCAGCGGCCGCAACGCCGGCACCCTGCAAAGCGCACGCAGCCTGGTCTATGCCGACGGCCTGCTGCTGTCCAACCTGATGACCAACGGCTGGGATGGCGCACCGCGCTGGGGCATGGTGGCACCGCAGGAAGTCGGCGCCGTCGACATCCTGTACGGCCCCTACTCCGCGCTGTATCCGGGCAACTCGCTGGGCAGCACCGTGCTGATCCACACCGTGCTGCCGCAGCGGCTGACCGCCAGCGTGAGCACCCAGTTCTTCAGCCAGGACTACCACGACGCATACGGCGCCGGCGGCCACTACAACGGCCACCAGGCCGCCGCCACGCTGGGCAACAGGCAGGGCCGCTGGAGCTGGCTGCTCGAATACAGCCGACTCGACAACCGCGGCCAGCCGATGCAGTACGCCACGGCCCGGGCCGGCGGCGACCCCGCCCTGGCCGTGCCGGTGACCGGCGCCACCGCCGACCGCAACCCGAACGGCAGCGCGCGGCTGGTCTACGGCGCCAACAGCATCGAACACACCGTGCAGGACCAGGCCAAGCTGAAAGTGGGCGTCGACCTGAGCGAGCACGTCGCAGCGCTGTTCACCGTGGGCTGGTGGCACAACCGCGCCGAGGACTTCACCCGCAGCCTGATTCGCGATGGCCACGGCAACCTGGTCAATGGTGGCGTCATCAGCGCAGGCGGGCAGACCTGGACGCTGCCGGCCAGCGGGCTGGCGCCGTCCTCGGCCAGCGACACGCACATGCTGTACGGCGTCGAGTTGAACGGCCATCTCGACAACGGCTGGCGCTGGACCGCGGTAGCCAGCCACTACGACTTCCTGCGCTCGCTGGCCGGCAGCGCGAACAACGCCGAGCCCGGCCGGCCCGTCAACGGCCCGGGCACGGTCGCCAACAAGGCCGGCTCGGGCTGGGACACCCTCGACCTGCGCAGTTCCGGTCCCATCGGCGATCGTCACATGCTGTACGCCGGCATCCATGCCGATCGTTACGTGCTGGACAGCCAGCTGCGCAACGCCAGCCACTGGCTGGGCGATGCCGACGGCGCGCGGGTCAGCGCGTTCGGCGGTCGCAGCCAGACCCGCGCGCTGTATCTGCAGGATGTGTGGAGTTTCGCCGATGCATGGGCGCTGACCCTGGGCGGGCGGCTGGAACAATGGCGGGCCTACGACGGCCTGCGCGGCAACGGCAACACCACGCTGCGCTACGCCGACCGGCAACGCACCGACTTCTCGCCCAAGGCCGCGCTGAGCTGGGACTTCGCCGAAGACTGGGAACTGCGACTGGCCCATGGCAAGGCGGTGCGCTACCCGACCGTGAACGAACTGTTCCAGGGCAGCCTGTCGGCCAATGCGATCGTCAACAACAACCCGGACCTCCGGCCCGAGATCGACGAATCCACCGACCTCACGCTGAACCGCCACCTGGAAAACGGCCACTGGCGCATTTCGCTGTACCAGGACCGCATCGCCGATTCGCTGTACTCGCAGACCGACATCACCGTCACCCCCACCGTGACCAGTGTGCAGAACATCGACCGCATGCGCAGCCGCGGGCTCGAGGGCGAGATCACCCTCACCGACCTGTGGCTGGACGGACTCGACGTGCAGGCCAGCGTGGCCTTCAACCACGCCCGCACCCTGGACGACAGCCAGTATCCGCTGGCCAACGGCAAGGTGTTTCCGCGCATCCCGAAAATCCGCGCCAGCGTGTTCGCCGACTACCGCTTCGCGCCGCAATGGGACGCCTCGCTGGGCATCCGCCATTCCGGCCGCCAGTACGGCACGCTGGACAACAGCGACCACATCGACAGCTACGGCGCGGTGAGCCGCTTCACCGTGGCCGACGCCCGGCTGCGCTGGTCCTTCGCGCCCGGCTGGACCGCCGCGCTCGGCGTCGACAACCTGACCAACGAACGTTACTGGGTCTACCATCCGTACGCTGGCCGCACCTGGTTCGGCGAGCTGCGCTGGGAGTTGTGAAGAGCTGTCGGACCCCGTGCGCGATACTCCCTCCCCTGCTCGCAGGGGAGGGTTGGGGTGGGGTCGCTCTTGATCGCCAAAGTCAAAAGCACCCCCTCCCAACCTCCCCCTGAAAGCAGGGGGAGGAGCAAAACCCGAGGAGCATTCATGCGCCACCTGCTGATCACCCTGCTCTGCCTGCTCTCGCCCTCCCTATCCGCCCACGACGGCATGCACATGGACATGCCCAGGGGCCCCGAGCTTGGCGCCAGCGCCGCGTTCGACAGTCATGGTCGGCTGTACGTGGTGGACGCGGCGGACGGTCACGTGCGGCTGCGCCACTCCGATGACGACGGCCGCACGCTGAGTGCGCCGATCGAGGTGAACGCCGTGGCGGAACGCATCTACGCCGAAGGCGAGAACCGGCCGAAGCTCGCGTTCGGTCCCCACGACGAGATCTACGTGAGTTGGTCGCAGCCGCGCACCGCACCGTGGACCGGATTCGTGCGCTTCGCCCGTTCGACGGATCGCGGCGAGCATTTCAGCGAACCGCTGACCGTGCACCACGACCGCGCGGAGATCACCCACCGCTTCGACGCGCTGGCGGTCGACGGCAAGGGCCGCATCGTGATCGCCTGGATCGACAAGCGCGACCTGGTCGCCGCCGACGCCGCGAACAAGCCCTACCTCGGCGCCGCGGTCTACTACAGCTGGTCGGAGGACGGCGGCGCCAGCTTCGTGCCCGAGCGCAAGCTGGTCGACCAGAGTTGCGAATGCTGCCGCATCGCGCTGGCACGCACGCCCGACGGGCATGTCGCGGCGTTCTTCCGCAGCATCTACGGCGACAACATCCGCGACCACGCCTATGCCGTGCTGCGCACGGATGGCCAGGACAGCACGGTCCGGCGCGCCACCTTCAGCGAGTGGCATATCGCCGGCTGCCCGCACCACGGCCCCGGCCTGGCGATCGGCGCTGACGGTGTCCGCCACGCGGTGTGGTACGAGGCGAAGAGCGCGCCCACGATCCACTACGGCCAGCTCGACCCCGGCCACCCACCGCAACACGCGACGACGATCGCCGCCGCCGGCGCCAGCCACGCCGACGTGGCCGTGCACGGCCATACCGTGTGGGTGGTGTGGAACCAGGTCTGCGCGGATGGCTACACGCTGATGCTGCGCCGCTCGACCGACAACGGCGCGCACTTCGACGCGGAACGCGCCATCGCGCACAGCGGCGGCGCGGTCGGCTCACCGCAGTTGCTGACGAAGTCGGGCCAGGCCTTCGTGGCCTGGAACACGGCGCAGGGATTTCGCCTGATCGGTGTTGCACCATGAAGCGCCTGCTGCCGCTGCTGTTCCTGCTGTTGCCCGCGCTGGCCTGCGCCGGTTCGCTGCAGCCGCTGGCCGCCAATGACGTCGCCACCCTGCTTGAGCCACCGGCGCACGGCGAACGCATCATCGCGCTGTGGGCCCTCGATTGCGCCTACTGCGAACCGAACCTGCAGGCGCTGGCCAGGCTGCGCGACCAGCATCCCGACGAGATCGAGCTGGTGCTGGTGACCACCGACGGCATCGAGCAGGCCGCGACGATCGAGGCGCGCCTGCACGGGATGAAGATGGACGGCTATCCGAACCGCGCCTACGCCGAAGCGTCGCCCGAACGCATCAACTTCCTGCTCGACCCGCACTGGGGTGGCGAGACACCGCGCGTGCTGGTGATCCGCGCCGACGGCAGCCGGCTCGGCATCAGCGGCGCGCTGACGCCCGCGCAGCTGGAAAAACTTCGGTAGCGCCAACCCCGCCAGCCTCGGGCGACAACATGCTAAGGCTGGGCGACGCTCTCGGCCGGAGCCGGCTCGGGGATCTCGGTGGTGCCATCGTCCTCGTCGCCGTACAGCGCCACGTGCGGCACGCCGTCGGCGCCGATCCAGCCGCGGTACATGCCATCGGTGTTGAACGGAATCGAGATGTGGCCTTCCGCATCCAGCGCGATCGCGCCGCCGTTGCCGCCCATCGACGGGATTTCCTGGTTGATCACCTCGGCCGCGGCGCGCTTCAGCGGCACGCGCATCTGGGTCACCTTCATGCAGATCTCGTGCGCGGCCACGGTGCGGATGTAGAACTCGCCCCAGCCCGTACCCGACACCGCGCAGCCCGAGTTGGCATAAGTGCCGGCACCGATGATCGGCGAATCGCCGATGCGGCCCCGGCGCTTGTCGGTCATGCCGCCGGTGGACGTGCCGGCAGCCAAGTGGCCCTGCGCATCCAGCGCCACCGCGCCCACGGTGCCGAAATGTCTGGCCGTCTCGACGTCCGCATGCGGCTGTTTCGCCGCGTCTTCCTTCAACGCCTTCTGCAGCTGCTGCCAGCGCTCCTCGGTGCGGAAATAGGCGGGATCGACCAGGGTGATGCCCTGCTCCTGCGCAAACGCCTCGGCACCGTCGCCGGAAAGCATCACGTGCGGCGAATGCTCCATCACCGCGCGCGCCAGCAGGATCGGATTCTTCACCCGCTGCACCCCGGCCACCGCGCCGGCGTGCAGCGTATAGCCGTCCATGATTGCCGCATCCAGCTCGTTCCGGCCGTCATGGGTGAACACCGCGCCCTTGCCGGCATTGAAGTTCGGGTCATCCTCCAGCACGGCAAGCGCGGCGGCCACCGCGTCCAGCGCCGGCTTGCCCGCCTTGAGCTCGGCATGGCCGCTCTGCAAAGCCTGTGTCATCGCCGCGCGTACCGCCTGCTCCCTGGCCGGCGTCATGTCGCGCTTGATCACCCCGGCACCGCCGTGGATCACCAGGACGGGCGACACGGCGGCATGGCTCATGGCGGTGATTCCGATGGCTGCAAGGGCGGCAAACAGATGACGCGATTTCACGACACTCTCCCGGACGGTGACCGGGCGAGTATAGCCATCCTTCCGCGTCACTTCGGCGCGAAGTGCACCCGCTTGCCTTCCAGCTCAACCTTCACGCCGGCAAGGTCGGCCACCCGCTGCAATGCGCTGCCAGCCGGCATGTCGTTGAACGACAGCGTCACGGCACCCTGCCCCAGCGCGTCCGGGTTGACCAGAGTCCAGCCCGCCATTCTGGCAATCGACTCCGCCGCCGTGCGCGTGGTGCCGTTCGTGATGTGCTCGGTCACCCTGACCGGCGATGCCTCGGCGAGCACCTGGGCCGGGCAGCCTGGCTGGGGCGTGATGTCGATGACATAAGCCTGCTTTCCATCCGCGCCCTTGCCCTTGGCGTGCAAAGTCTGACCCAACGCGCCGCGCAAACGGCTATGCGCAAGCGACGCGGTGCCGTTGCTGCCCACCGCCAGATCGATGCGCAGCTGGCCATCGACAGGCACAGCGGTTGCTTCCACCGTCATTCCGCCCACGCTTGCCGTCGCCGTCTTGCCCGGCAGCGTGCACAGCGCCATCGCCGCCGTTTCCGCATGACGCTTGTGTCCGTCGTCGGTCGACAGTTCGACCTGCATGTCGAGCTGGTACTGCGCTCCCGCGACTGGGGGACTCGTGTGCGTCGCTGGCGGCGCGCTGGCGGCATAGACCGAACCGCCCACGATGATGGCGAGAGCGAAACCGGCGACGGCTCCGGCACCCTGGCGTCGGCGATTCGGTGAGGACTGTTTCAACATGGCAATGCGCTCCGTGAGTGGATGACGAGGGGACCAGGCGCAACCCACCGGCAGCGCGAAGGCGCCCGACTGGGTCTTCAACATCGCGTTCGCATAGCTGCGCCGCCGCTCGCCGTGGTCGCGCAGCACGGCGGCATCGCAGGCCAGTTCCTGGTCGCGGCGAAGCGCGGCAAGCGCCCACCAGGCCAGCGGGTGGAACCAGAACAGCGCGGCCGTCAGCTGGGCGAACAGGCACCACCAGCCATCGTGGCGGCGCGCATGCGCCGTCTCGTGCGCGAGGATCAGCATGCGTTCGCTGGCGTCGTAGCGCTGCTCGAAATCCGCCGGCAGCACGATGCGCGTACGCCAGGCGCCGACCAGGGCCGGTCCGACATCCGTGCCGACGGCGCGCAACACCGGCCAGCGCGACGAAGAGACGGGCACGGCAGTGGCTCCGCGCAGGCAGCGCCGGTAGCGCTGCTGCACCAGCGCGGCCAGCACCAGACTGCACACGCTGCCGGCGACCCAGGCCAGCATCGCAAGGACGCGCCAGTCGATGGCACCTGATGCCGCCGCGTGCGCCGGCAGTGCAGCGACAGCCGAGGTGATCGCGATCACCACCGGCGACAGCACCACGACCGGCGCTTCAACCGCATGGGGCAGCTGGCTGGCCAGCATCGCCAATGGCGGCAACAGCCACAGCTGGAACGCCCGCTCGGCGCCGAACAGCCGGCGGCATGGCCGGCGCAGCAGGGCCACCACCAGCACGGCAGCGGTGAAGGCCAGCACCAGCAACCAGCCGCGCCCGAGCCAGTCGATCGCGGCTTCACTGCTCATCGTCGAGTTCCTTCAGCAGCTTGCGCAGCTCGGCGATGTCCTTCTTCGACAGTTTGCGCTGCTCGGAGAAGTGCGCCACCAGCGGTGCCACGCGGCCGCCGAACAGGCGGTCGAGCAGGCCCTTGCTCTCCTGCTGCACGTACTGCTCGCGGGTCAGCAGCGGCGTGTAGAGGTAGCGGCGGCCGTCGCGCTCGGCGTGCACGGCCTTCTTGCGCAGCAGGCGGTTCAGCAGGGACTTCACCGTGCCTTCCTGCCAGCTTTGCGCCGGGCCGACCTCGGTGAGGATTTCTTCGGCGGTACGTGGCGCTTCGCGCCACAACACGTCCATCACGACGGCTTCGGCTTCGCTGATTGCCATGGGTCACCGTTTACATGTGTAAGTGATTTGATGTTTACACGCGTAATTGATGGCGTCAAGCCTGTTTCGCCCGGACGGGAGCCGCTTCGCCGCAGCGCAGGAACCCGATGCAGGGTTCGCCGCAACGATGCGGTTCCGATGAGAACGCGCGGGCCTCGGACCTTGGTACAAGGTCGACCCGGCGCAATCCGTCGTATCCTTGTCAGCTGACTCTCCCTGCAGGAAGGCACAGCAATGGACAAGGTTTATCCCAGCGCCGCAAACGCCCTTGATGGTTTGTTGTTCGATGGCATGACCATCGCGGCCGGCGGTTTCGGCCTGTGCGGCATCCCCGAGAACCTGATCGGCGCGCTGCTCGAAGCCGGCACCAAGGAGCTCACCATCGTCGGCAACAACGCCGGCGTGGACGATTTCGGCATGGGCCCGCTGCTGAAGACGCATCAGGTAAAGCGCGTCTACGCGTCGTACGTTGGCGAGAACAAGGAATTCGAGCGACAGACGCTGGCCGGCGAACTCGAACTGCACCTGACCCCGCAGGGCACGCTGGCCGAGAAGCTGCGTGCGGGCGGTGCCGGCATCCCCGGTTTCTACACGCGCACCGCGTTCGGCACCAAATTGGCCGAGGGCAAGGAGACCAAGGTGTTCGGCGGCAAGGAATACGTGCTGGAGGAATCCATCACCGCCGACCTGTCGATCGTGAAGGCGTGGAAGGGCGACGCGCATGGCAACCTGGTGTTCCGCGAGACCGCGCGCAATTTCAACCCGATGATCGCCACCTGCGGCAAGGCCTGCGTGGCGGAGGTCGAGCACCTGGTGCCGGTGGGCGAGCTGGACCCGAACAACATCCACGTGCCGGGCATCTACGTCGACCGCATCGTGCAGGGCGCGAAGTACGAGAAGCGCATCGAGTTCCGCACCCTCGCCGGCGTGGTCGGCGCGAAGGAAAGCCCGATCCGCGTGGCGATGGCCAAGCGCGCGGCGCAGGAGCTGCAGGACGGCTTCTACGTGAACCTTGGCATCGGCATCCCCACCATGGTGGCGAACTACATCCCCGACGGCGTCAGCGTCACCCTGCAGTCGGAGAACGGCCTGCTCGGCATCGGCCCGTTCCCGACCGAGGACCAGCTCGATCCCGACCTGATCAACGCCGGCAAGCAGACCATCACCACCCTGCCCGGCTCCAGCTTCTTCTCCAGTGCCGATTCGTTCGCGATGATCCGCGGCGGCCACATCGACCTGTCGATCCTTGGCGGGCTGGAGGTCTCCGCGCACGGCGACCTGGCCAACTGGATGGTGCCGGGCAAGATGGTCAAGGGCCCGGGCGGCGCGATGGATCTGGTCAGCGGCGTCAAGCGCGTCGTGGTGCTGATGGAGCACTGCGCGAAGGACGGCTCGCCGAAGATCAAGGACCAGTGCGAGCTGCCACTGACCGGCAAGCAGGTGGTCGACCTGATCATCACCGACCTGTGCGTGTTCGCGGTGGAGAAGGGCAAGGGCCTGACCCTGCTCGAACTCAACGAAGGCGTGAGCCTGGATGACGTGAAGGCGAAGACGGGTTGCGCGTTCGACGTGGCGCTGTCGACCCCGTAATGACCAGGCGAGGCGGGAACGACCCGCCTCGCTGCTGCGGACATGCCGGTGTTCGCCTACACGCCGGCTTCCGCCACCTCGGCGGGCAGCGGATGCGGAAAGCGGATGCTCGCCACGTTTTCCCTGCCGGGCAAAGTCTGCAGTTCCAGCGACCAGGCGAAACGGTCGCTGATCCGTTGGGCGATGGCCAGTTCGAAACCGTGCCGATCCACGTTTTCCACCGGCGGGGAATGGGCGGGGCCCGTTTCCAGCACCTCGGCATGGTTGCGCACGCTGATCATCCCCGGCAGCACGCTGATCACCACCCGGCCCTGCTCGGTCTGCTGGGACGCGTTGCGGATCAGCTGCCAGCACAACACCGACAAGGCCTGTGGCGAGCCCTGCAGGGCGAACCGCGCAGGCTCTTCCAGCAGCAATTCGATCGGCCGCCCCGACAGCATCTCGCGGGCGGCCTCCAGTTCTTCCTGCAGGACGTCGTTGACGATGAAATGACGATCGTCCATCGGGCTGTCCGCTTCGCGTGCCAGCACCAGCAGGGCCTCCACCAGGACTTCCATCTCGCGCGTGGCGCGCTTGATGCGGCGCACCGAGCGGTTGCCGAAGTCGCTCAGCCCTTCTTCCTCGGCCAGCATGTCGACCGACATCTTGATCACGGTGAGCGGGCTGCGCAATTCGTGGCTGGCGTCACGGGTGAAGTTGCGCTCGCGCTGGTTGTAGTTGGCCAGGCGCACGGCGAAGCCGTGCAACCCGCGGGTAAGCGAGGCCACATCTGCATCGGTATGCGCCGACAACTGTTCCACCCGCAGCAGCCCGGGATCGGGCGACTGGCCGTCCCAGCGATTCACCACGCGTGCCAGCGCCCGCACCGGCCGCCATTCACGCCGGGTGATGAACCAGGCCAGCGCGGTGATCACCACGATCACCGCAATCACCAGGGGCGTGGAAACCACGTTGTACATGCCCAGCACGCAGACGAAGACCACGGTCACGAACTGCAAGGCGAAAACCGTGGCAATGCGTCGACGGAACGCACCCGTGGGCGTTGAGGCCATGGTGACCCGGCTATCCATTACCTGTACTTGCCATCTCATTCATGGCCATCTCTGTCACGCTCATCCCGGGTCACGCCGTCTCGGGTGAGGAGGCGACTTCGGATTCCAGATCCGCGAGGCGATAACCTGCCGAATGGATGGTGTGTAACAGGGGGCGCGCGAAGGGTTTGTCGATGACCCGGCGCAGGTTGTACAGATGCGAACGCAAGGTGTCGGAGTCGGGCAGCGTATCGCCCCAGATCTCGCGCTCGATGTCCCGTCGACTGACCACGCGGGGCGACTCGCGCATCAGGATCGCCAGCAGTTTCAGGCCGATCGGCGAGACGGTGAGCTCCTGGCCCTCGCGGGTCAGTTGCAGGGTGGCGGTATCCAGCGTCATGTCGCCCACCGTGAGCACTTCGGTGGAGACCTGGCGACGGTCGCGGCGGATCAGGGCCCGTACCCGGGCTTCCAGCTCGCGCACCTCGAACGGCTTGACCAGGTAGTCATCGGCCCCGGCTTCCAGCCCGGCCAGCTTGTCCTCCAGCGTGTCGCGCGCGGTCAGCATCAGCACCGGGGTGGACTTCTTGGCCTCCTTGCGCAGCTTGCGGCAGACCTCCAGCCCGTCCAAGCCCGGCAACATCAGGTCCAGCACGAGCACGTCATAGCTGTTGGCCACCGCCAGGTGCAGGCCGCTGACCCCATCGGCCGCGTAATCGACGGAATAGCCACGGCGCTCGAGAAATTCGCCGACCATCTCGGCGATCTGGCGGTTGTCCTCCACCAGCAGAATCAGGCCCGCTTGCTCGTCGTGTACGGTCATGTCGTCAATCCCCATCCGTGATTTCACATAAGTGAAGATGAAAGCGGCCTCGGGGTGAGGGTAATGTGAAACGAACGGCGACGATTCAGAGACCGTTGGGTTTGGCTTCCCGGCGCAGCAGCGGTTCCAGCTGTTGCCACACGGTGTCGAGCACCTGCGGCTGGGCCGCCGCCACCGGATGCATGCCGTCAGCCTGCATCTTCGCCGGGTCGAGTGCGATGCCTTCCAGCAGGAACGGCACCAGCGCCGTGCCGCGGCTGTGCGCGAGCTCGGCATAGATCGCTCGCAGGCCATCGCGATATTGCGGTCCGTAGTTCACCGGCAGCTCGATGCCGACCAGCAGCACGCGCACTTTCGCCTGCTGTGCCGCCGCGATCATCGCGTCGAGATTGGCGCGCAGCGCGGGCAACGGCAGGCCACGCAGGCCGTCGTTGGCGCCCAGTTCAAGCACGAGCACGGCGGGGCGGTACTTCTTCAGCAGGGTCGGCAGGCGGTTGCGTCCGCTCAATGACGTCTCGCCGCTGATGCTGGCATTGACCGCGGTCCATTTCGGCACCATGGTGGACAGACGCGCATCCAGCAGATGCACCCAGCCGGACTCGACCGGGATGTTGTGCGCGGCAGACAGTGAATCACCCAGGACCAGCACGGTGTTTGGCGTGGCGGCCTGCGCCGTGCCGAGCCAACCGAACAACAACCCGCCGCACAACCACCAGCAAAGGCTTCGACGCATGAGTGATTCTTCCCGACCGCTGCTTGAAGCCCGCGATGTTAGCAAGTCGGTCGATGGCCCCGAAGGAAGGCTGGACATCCTCGACAAGGTCAGCCTGCAGATTCGCCCCGGCGAAAGCTTCGCCATCGTGGGTGCCTCCGGTTCCGGCAAGACCACCCTGCTCGGACTGTTGGCCGGACTGGACACACCGGACAGCGGCGGCGTCGTGCTGGACGGCCATGCGCTGCAGACGCTGGACGAGGAGGCCCGCGCCGACCTGCGCCGGCGGCTGGTCGGCTTCGTGTTCCAGTCGTTCCATCTGCTGCCGGCGCTGACCGCCGAGGAGAATGTGATGCTGCCGCTGGAGCTGGAGGGCGCGAGCGACGCGCGCTCCCGCGCCCGCGACGCGCTGGAAGCGGTAGGACTGGGCTCGCGCCGCCGGCACTACCCCGCACAGCTCTCCGGTGGCGAGCAGCAGCGCGTGGCGATCGCCCGTGCCTTCGTCCACCGCCCCCGCGTGCTGTTCGCCGACGAACCCACCGGCAATCTCGACCAGCGCACCGGCCACCACATCTGCGATCTGTTGTTCGCCCTGAACCACGACCACCACACCACCCTGGTGCTGGTCACCCATGACGCCACGCTGGCCGCACGCTGCGATCGGCGCATCGAGCTGGAAGAAGGGCGGGTGCTGGCCAGCTCCGGAGAAGCCGCATGAATGGCATCGGCTTTGCTCCTTCCCCCGCGCACCCCAAAGGGGCTTCCTGCGGTCGCAGGGAAGGGTTGGGGTGGGGGGCTCGCCCATGAACCTGTGGCGCCTGTCCCTGCGCAGCCTGCGCCGCGAGTGGCATCTGCCCGAGCTGCGCACGCTGGCCGCGTCGCTGGTGCTTGCCGTGGTCGCGCTCGGCGTGGTCGCCACCCTCGCCACGCGGATCGAACGGGGCATGCTGGCCAGCGCGGCCGAACTGATCGGCGGCGACCTGGGCATCTCCTCGCCACAGGCCTTGCCGCCGACCTACGCGGAGCAGGCGCGCGTCGACGGCCTGTCGCTGTCCCGCACCGCCAGTTTTCCCAGCGTGGCTTTCGCCCATGAACAGGCCCAGTTGCTCGACGTGCAGGCGGTCGATGCGAGCTATCCGCTGCGGGGCACGCTGGAACTGGGCGGCACCGCCGGGCACCGCAGCGGCGGACCGGCGAGTGGCGAGGTCTATCTCGACCATCGCGCCCTTGTCGCACTGAATCTGAAGGTCGGCCAGCCGCTGCAGCTGGGCGGCCGCGAACTGACCATCGCCGCCGAACTGATCCGCCAGCCCGATGGCGGCGAGCTGCTGGCACTGGCGCCGCGCGCCCTGATGAACCTGGCCGACGCCGAACAGGCCGGCCTGCTCGGCGTCGGCAGTCGCGCCCGTCATCGGCTGCTGTTGGCCGGTCCGCCCACGGCCGTGCAACGCTGGCGTGACTGGACGCAGTCGACCGGCCTGCCACAGGGCGCGCAACTGATCACGCCCGAGCAGACCCAGGAACGCATGCGCAGCGCCTTCGACCGTGCCGGCGCCTTCCTGCGCCTGACCGCCCTGCTCTCGGCGCTGCTGGCGGGCATCGCGATCGCGCTGTCCGCGCAGCGTTACGCCCGTCGCAAGACCGCCGAAGTCGCCCTGCTGCGTGCCCTGGGCACGCCGCGGCGGCGCGTGCTGGCGCTGCTGCTGGGCACGCTCGCCGCTCTGGCCGTGCCGGCAACCTCGCTGGGCATCGTGCTGGCGCTGGGGCTGTCGCAGCTGGCCTGGCTGCTGGCCAGCCAGCTGTTCGGCAACGTGCCGACCCTGCTGCCGCTGCTGCCGGCATTCGCCGCCGCGGCGATGGGGATCGCCGTGCTGGTCGGCTTCGCCCTGCCACCACTGGCGCGGCTGGCCGAGGTGCCGCCGGTGGCGGTGTTCCGCCAGAGCCTGCAGCGACGGGTACGCCGCTTCGACGCGCTGTACCTGATTCCGCTGCTGGTGGCGCTGGGCCTGATCTGGAGCCAGAGCAGCTCGCTGCAGCTGGCCGGCATCCTCGCCGCCAGCCTGCTCGGCGTGGCGCTGATCGCGGCGCTGCTTTCCGGTGCGCTGCTGTGGCTGGCCCGCCGCATTGCGCCCGGCGCGCATCCGGCCTTGCGCCTGGGTCTGGCCGCGCTGGCGCGACGCCCCGCGTTGAGCGTGATCCAGGCCACCGCGCTCAGCCTGGGGCTGTGCGCGCTGCTGTTGCTGGCCGTGGTCGCGCCTTCGCTGCTGCAGGGCTGGCGCCAGGAGCTGCCGGCGGACGCGCCGAACTGGTTCGCGCTGAACCTGCAGGACGATCAGCGCCCGGGTTTCGCGCAATCGCTGGCCGCGACGGGCGGCGACCAGCTGAACATGCTGCCGCTGGCCGTGGGCAAGCTCACCGCGATCAACGGGCGGCCGATCGACCAGTTGCGCTTCGAGGACCCCCGCGCGAAGGAATGGGTCGACCGCCAGCTGCGCCTGTCCTGGTCGGCCGAGCTGCCGCCGGCGAACGAAGTGGTCGCCGGCCATTGGCAGGGCGCGCATCCGGCGCGGGCCGAGGTCTCGGTCGACACCATGTGGCGCGACATGTTCGCCCTGAAGCCGGGCGACACGATGAGTTTCGACGTGGGCGAAGGTCGCATCGACGCCACCGTCAGCAGCGTGCGCAAGGTGGACTGGAGTTCGTTCCGGGTCAACTTCTTCCTGCTGCTGGACCCGGCCCACGCGGGCGACCTGCCGCACAGCTGGCTGGCCAGCTTCCACCTTGCCCGCGGCCATGCCACGCAGCTGGCGCAGCTGTCGCGCGACTATCCGAACCTCAGCCTGGTCGACGTCGATGCGCTGCTCGATCGGGTGCGCGAGATCATCGAGCGGGTCGGCAATGCGGTGCGCTGGATACTCGGCTTCAGCCTGCTCGCCGGCGCGCTGGTGCTGATCGCGGCGCTCGCCTCCAGCGCGGCGGAAAGACGCCACGAAGCCGCGCTGCTGCGCACGCTGGGGGCTCGTCGGGGGCAATTGCGCGTGGCCGCCGCCTGCGAATTCGCCCTGCTCGGCCTAGTGGCCGGGCTGACCGCCGCGCTCGGTGCGGCGGGAGCCGGCCTGTGGCTGGGCCAGGCCGTGTTCCATATCGACGGCTTCGCGCCGCCGCTCGCGCCGCTGGCACTGGCGGCGTTGCTCGCGGCCTTCGTGGTGATGCTGCTGGGGCTGGCCGGCACCCGCAAGGTCAGTCGCACGCCGCCGATGCGCCTGCTGCGCGAGGGGTGAGCGGTTTGAGTCTTTCAAGCTCTCAGGCCGGACATGGCCGGGCGTGCGCTGGAGGAAAACCACAGGAAGCGGTTTTCCTCCCAAGCTCTGAACGGAACGCCCGGCGCGGCTGATAAAGTTGCACCGATGCCTTCCCGCCCGAACCCGCCGACGACTGCAACCCTGCGCCAGCGCCTCGCGGACGAGTGGCTGCTGTGCCTGTTCGCGGTGCTGGCCATCGCGCTGGCGATCTTCGATCCGCAGCCGGCCGGCCGCTATCGGCACTGGCTGCAGCTGCCCACGCTGGCGGGCCTCACCGGCCTGCTGATCGCGATCCAGGGCATCCGCGACAGCGGCCTGGTGCAGCATGCCGCCGTCGCCGTGGTGGCGCGCGCGCATTCGCTGCGCAGCCTGGGCCTGCTGCTGGTGGTGGCGACGGCGCTGCTGTCGATGGGGCTGACCAATGACGTGAGCCTGTTCCTGATCGTGCCGCTGACCCTGGCGATCGGCAGCGTTTCGAATTTGCCGGTGCTGCGCATGGTGGTGCTGGAAGCCCTGGCGGTGAACGCAGGCTCCACCCTGAGCCCGATCGGCAATCCGCAGAACCTGCTGTTGTGGCAGCACTCGAAGCTGCCGTTCCTGCACTTCGCCGCGGCGATGCTGCCGGCGGCGATGGTGATGCTGGTGCTGGTCGCCGGATTTGCCTGGCTGTGGCTGCCGCGTGAGCGCGTGGCGTTGAATCCGCAACGGATCGACGGCGCCGTCACGTCGACGCGGCTGGGCACGTGGTCGATGGCCGCCCTGCTCGGCATGGTGCTCGCCATGGAATACGGCCAGGCGCCCCTGGGGGCCGGGTTGTTGCTGCTGTCGTATGCGCTGCTGGCGCGGCCCAGCCTGCTGCGGATCGACTGGCTGCTGCTGGCCACCTTCGCCGCGATCTTCGTCGGGCTCGGCCATTTTTCCAGCCTGCCGCTGGTGCAGCAGGCGCTGGATCGGCTCGACCTCGATCATCCGCTGACCCTGTATGCCAGCGGCATCGTCGCCGCCCAGTTGATCAGCAACGTGCCGGCGACGGTGCTGTTGCTCGAGCGCACAACGGACCCGATCGCGCTGGCGGTCGCGGTGAACGTGGGCGGCTTTGGCGTGGCGATCGGTTCGCTGGCCAACCTGATCGCCCTGCGCCTGGCGAAGCAGCCGCAGGGGCTGCGGCTGCTGCACCGGGTCTCGATACCGTTCCTGCTGGTCTGTGCGCCGCTGGCCTATCTGGCGTGGCGCTGGCTGGGCTGAGAGGTTGTGGTTTTTTCAACCTCGAAGCCCGGCCATGGATGGCCGGGCGCGGATCGGTCACGCAAGTGACTGATCCGCGTGAGCACGTCCGGGCACGTACCGGACGTGCGATGGAAGAAAACCGCAGGAAGTGGTTTTCTTCACAGGCTCTGACCGGCCCGATCAGTCGTCGTCGTTGTCGTGCGGCACGCTGACCTTGCCCTTCACGCCGGAGTGGCTCACGTCGCCGCTGCCCTTGGCGCCCAGGTTGAAATCGCCACCCACGTCGCTGACGTCGAGATCGCCGGAACCCAGCGTGTCGGCGCGCACGCTGCCACCGACTTGGCGCAGGGTGACGTCGCCCGAACCGATGCTGCCGATGCGGGCATCGCCCTTGACGCCGTCGGCCTTGAAATCGCCGGAGCCGACCGAGCCCAGGTCGAGGCTGCCGATGTCGGTGGCGTCGATATCGCCCGAACCCACGCTGGCGCCGAACTTGCCCGACAGCTGGCGCACGTGCAGGTCGCCGGAGCCCACGCTGGCCTGCAGCTGTTGCATGCCGGCCACGTCGGCGTCGCCGGAGCCGACGCGCAAGGTCACCGGCAGGTTGGCGGGCAACTGCATGGTGACTTCGAGGCTGGCGTAGGAGTCGCCGCCGAACAGGTTGAAGCTGAAACCGCCGCCATCGCCACCGATGTCGACCAGCAGCTGGTCGCCGTCGCGGCGCTGGGTGACCTGCAACTTGTCCAGCACCGCCTGGCTCGATGCGCAGGCACGGCCGGTCAGGGTCAGCCCCTTGTTGCCGCCGCTGCCGGTCAGGTGCAGATCCTGGCTGTGCACATCGATCTGGACGCCGTGCACGCCGGCCAGGTCCAGCTGCAGGTTGCGCGGCGCCTCATATTTGCAGGGGCTGGTGGCGAAGCAGGCGAATGGGGCGAGCAGCAGGGCTGCGGTGAGAATACGGCGCATGGAACTCTCCTTGAGGGATGGACGCGATGGGTCGACACCGGTTGGGATGCCGCTGCCCGCCAAAGGGTTGCAAGCGGGCGGCACGAGCGCGCCGGTCAACCCGGGCCGCCCCGCCGCGTTCCTGCCTGGTACCCATCACGGAGACAGACCATGCATCGCAAGACCCTGCTCGCTTCCACGCTGGCCCTGATGATCGCCGGATCGGCCACCTTCGTGATGGCCCAGAATACGCCGCCGCCGGCACCGCCCGCCAAGACCGGCAAGTCCATGCACATCCTCCCGGGCGACCATGACGATGCGATGCGCATGCACATGCGCTCGCACGGGTTCGATCGCGGGCACGGCCGCGGGCACGACGGGGTGATCGGCGACCTGCATGCGCTGGAACGGCTGTACACGCAGGCCGGCCGCGGCAAGGAGATGGCTGCGGTCTACAACGACGTGCTGGCCAAGTCGCAGGACCCGCAGGTGCGTGACTACGTCTACCAGCGCCTGGCTCGCCTGCAGGCGCAGCCGGCGAACGTGGATCAGGCGATCGCCACCCTGCGCAAGGGGCTGGATGAAAACCTGGCCAACGAGGCGAAGATGCGTGCCGAGCACGACAAGATGCGCGCTGCCTGGCAGCAGCGTGCCGGCCAGGCCACCCCCGCGGCCAAGTAGGTTCCGCCGAGGCGAGGAACCGGCGGCGCCATGGTTTCCGCCATCGCGCCGTTTCAGGGTGTCCGCTCGGCCTGCTTGGCGCGCTGCCACAGTTGCTCCTGTTCATCGAGCGTGCGCTCGGCGAACGCCGCGCCCTCGGCCGCGGCCAGCTGTTCCATCTGCCGGAAACGGCGTTCGAACTTCGCATTGGCATGGCGCAGCGCCTGCGAGAAGTCGACGCCGGCGTGGCGCGCCAGGTTCACCATCACGAACAGCACGTCGCCGATTTCGTCCTGCAGGCGCGCCGGATCGGCACCCTTGGCGAACTCGACCCGCACCTCTTCCACTTCCTCGGCCAGCTTCTCCAGCACCGGCTCCGGGCCGGGCCATTCGAAACCGGTGTCCGCGGCGCGCTGCTGGAGCTTGTACGCGCGCTTCCATTCCGGCAGGCCCGTCGAGATGCCGGCCAGCGCACTGTCGTCCATCGACGCGCCTTTCGCCGCGCGCTCGGCCGACTTGATCTGCTCCCACGCCTGCATCTGCTCGGTGAGGTCGGCGTAGCGCGTGTCGCCGAACACGTGGGGGTGGCGGCGCAGCATCTTCGCGCTGATCGCGTGGGCCACGTCGGCGAACTCGAACAGGCCGCGCTCGGAGGCCATCTGGGCGTGGAAAACCACCTGCAGCAGCAGGTCGCCGAGTTCGTCGCAAAGGTCGGTCCAGTCCTGCCGATCGATCGCATCGGCGACCTCGTAGGCCTCCTCGATGGTATAGGCCGCGATCGAGGAAAAGTCCTGTTGCACATCCCACGGACAACCGTTCTGCGGATCGCGCAGGCGCGCCATGATGGCTAGCAGGTCATCGAGGCTGTATTTGGTCATGAGATGAAAAGCGAGTGGAGAGGAGTGAGGAGTGAGAGAAAGCCAAGAAGCCGGCGTGAGGGAGCGGGATGGAGCGTGAGCCCCTCTCGCTACTCGCCCCTTTCACTCACTCCTCGCCTTTGAGCAGCCGTGCGGCCCAGTCGATCGCACGATCGCCCACCGCGATGAACTCCGGATTCAGCAGCGATTCGCCCCGGTTGTAGCGGAACGGCTGGCCGGCCAGATCCAGCACGGCGCCGCCGGCCTCGTCGAGCACGCATTGTGCCGCGGCGGTATCCCATTCGCTGGTGGGGCCCAGGCGCAGATAGACGTCCGCATCGCCACGGGCGATCAGGCAGAATTTCAGCGACGAGCCCAGCGGCACCATCCGGTAGTCGTCGCCGATCAGGCGTTGCAGCACCTCGCCCTGCGCTCCACCGTGCGAGCGGCTGCCGGCCACCGTCGGCGGCTGCGCCATCGCCCGCGCATGGATGCGCTGCCACGCGCCGTCCGCCTGCGTCTGCAGCCAGGCGCCCTGGCCTTGCGCGGCGACGTACAACTCGCCGGTCACCGGCGCCAGTACCACGCCGAGCACGCTGCGGCGATCGTCGATCAGGGCGATGTTGACGGTGAATTCGCCGTTGCGCTTGACGAACTCGCGGGTGCCGTCGAGCGGATCGACCAGCCAGTAGCGCGACCATTGCCGGCGCTCGGACCACGGCCGCGCGCTGGCTTCCTCCGACAGCACCGGCCATTGCTCATCGAGCGCAGACAGGCCCGCCATGATGGCCTGCTGGGCGGCGAGGTCGGCCGCAGTCAATGGCGACGCGTCGTCCTTCATCTGCACCGCGAAATCGCCGTGGTAGACATCCAGGATGGCCACTCCCGCCGCGCGTGCGATGACGCCGATCTTCCTTGCCAGTTCGGGCGGCATGCTCATGATTTCCGGAACCTTCCGGCCAGATATTCGCGGGCCATGAACAGCGCGGCGATCGAGCGCCCTTCGGTGACGTCGTCACGGCCGAGCAAGGTGTGCAGTTCGGACATCTTCCATGGCACCACTTCAAGTTCCTCCGGTTCGTCGCCGACCAGTTTCTCGGGATACAGGTCCTGGGCCAGCACCACGTGCGCCATGTGCGTCATGTACGACGGCGACAGCGACAGGTTGTGCAGGATCTTCAGCTTGTGCGCGCCGTAGCCGATCTCCTCCTTCAGCTCGCGCTCGGCGCCCTGCTCGGCGGTCTCGTCCTGGTCCAGCCTGCCCTTGGGCAGGCCGAGTTCGTAGCGTCCCACGCCACCGCCGTATTCGCGCACCAGCAGCACCGTCTCGTCATCCAGCATCGGCACGATGATGACGGCACCCAGGCCGCTTCCCTTCAGCCGCTCGTAGGTGCGGCGCTCGCCGTTGGAAAACTCCAGGTCGACCTGCTCCACATGCAGGAAATGGCTGTCGGTGACGTCGCGGGTCGCGTGGATGATCGGTAGTTTGCGCATCCGCCCATTCTAGCTCGCGTGGCTCAGCGCCGCAGGCGCTGCAGCGCCTGCGCGTGGATCGCGGGCGTGCCGGCCAGCACGCTGCGCGTGTCCAGACCCGGCGCAGCGCCGTCCAGGTCGGTGAACACGCCGCCGGCCTCGCGCACGATCACCGCCAGTGCCGCCACGTCGAGGATGTTCACGTCCGACTCGATCACCAGATCGAGGCTGCCGCGCGCCAGCAGGTGGTAGTGGCAGAAGTCGCCATAGCCGCGGATCCGGTTGCTGTCGCGGATCAGCGCGCCCAGCGCATCCCAGCGGGAGTCGCCGGTGAGGGTCCGGATGTTGCCGGTGGAAATCGAGGCCGCGCCCATTTCGCCGGTCGCCGCCACGCGCACGCGTTCGCCGTCCAGCCAGGCACCTTCGCCGGCGCTGGCCCACATCGTCTCGCCGTAGACCGGCGCGCTCGACACGCCGAGCACCAGCTCGTCGCCATCCATCAGGGCGATCTGGGTGGAGAAGAACGGCGTGCGGCGCACGAAGCTCTTGGTGCCGTCCAGCGGATCGACCAGCCACAGCAGGCCGCCGCGCTCGCCGTCCAGGCCGAACTCCTCGCCGTAGATCGATGCCTGCGGCAACGCGGCCTGCAGGATCTTCCGGATCGCCTGCTCGGCTTCGCGATCGGCCACGGTGACCGGCGTGGCGTCGGACTTCAGTTCCACCTCGACGCCACGAAGCCAGTAGTGGCGGATCACCTCGGCGGCCGCCGCGGCCGCGTCGCGGGCGGCTGACAGGGCTGTTGCGGCGATATCGGGAGTCATGCCGGTCTCGTTCCTTCAAAGGGTGGGCGCTGGCGGCGCATTGGCGGCCAGTCCGCCATGGCGCCGGATATGCGTACTGCCGTCCGCTGCCGGTGCCGCCAGCGTGGCCAGCCAGCGACGCAGCATCGGATCAGTCTGTCGGCTGCGCAACGTGGCGTCCAGTCGCCAACCCAGCGGACTGAGCTGCAACCCGCCGGCAAGCTGCAGCGGACCGCTGTCGGCGTCGCGCAGCTGCACGTCGATCACTCCGCCCCGTGCCTGTGCGGTGGCCTGCAATTCGCCCAGGGCGACGTCGCCCTGCGGCGTCCGCATGACCGCGTCGTGCCAGCTCGCCTGCGCGTCCAGCTGCATCGGCCAGCCTGCGCGCAGCCGCGCGTGGGCAACCTGCAGTTGCAGTTCGCCCCGCGGTTTCCCCCAGGGCGTGGCGAGTTCGTGACCGATCGCCGTCGAGCTTGCCCGGACGCTGGCGTCGCGCACGTCCACTTCATCACCGGGCAGACGTTCCAGCCCGCCCGAAAGATGCAGCTGCGGCCCATCGAAATCCAGGCGCAGGCGCGGCTGGCCCAGCAGAGCGCTTCGTGACAGCTGCCATTGCAACTGGCCGCGGGTCCGCCCGTCCGCCGCGATCACCGCGCCGGCACGGCCGTTCCACACGCTGCCGCTGACCTGCTGCAGCCGGATACCGTGCAGCGACGGCTCGATCCACGGCAATGCCCAGCGCGCGGGCAGGAAGCACAGCAGCGCGCCGGCCAGCACCAGCAACAGGACGAAACCGATCAGGCAAGTTCGCAATGGCTTCAAGCGGGGAATTCCAGGTGGGACGATGCACGGGCTTGAGCGACCGTCGCGCTGCACCGATGATAGCCGGATGACCAACCTCGCAAACGGCAACACTGCGCTCGCGGCGCGCGACCTGCGCCATGTCTGGCACCCCTGCACCCAGATGCATGATCACGACCCCACCGGTTCGGGCAGCGTGCCGATGCTGCCGATCGTGCGGGGCGACGGTGCCTGGCTCGTCGATGCCAACGGCAAGCGCTACCTGGATGGCATCAGTTCGTGGTGGACCAACCTGTTCGGCCATGCCAATCCGCGCATCGCCGCGGCCCTGGCCGAGCAGGCGCGCACGCTCGAGCACGTGATTTTCGCCGGCTTCACCCACGAGCCAGCCATCGCGCTGGCGGAAGAGCTGACAAGGATCACGCCGCCCGGACTGGATCGGGTGTTCTACGCCGACAATGGTTCGGCGGCGATCGAAGTGGCGCTGAAGATGAGCTTCCACTACTGGCTCAACCAGGGCCACGGCGAGAAGACCCGCTTCATCGCGCTGACCGGCAGCTATCACGGCGAGACGCTGGGCGCGCTGTCGGTCAGCGATGTCGCGCTGTACCGCAAGACCTACGCGCCGCTGCTGCTGACGCCGTTCCTGGCGCCATCGGCGGACACCTGGCAGGCCGAGCCCGGCGAATCGCCCGAACAGGTGGCCATGCGCGCGCTGGCCGCCCTTCGGGTGCTGCTCGAGCAGCACGCGCACGAGACCTGTGCGGTGATCGTCGAGCCGCTGGTGCAATGCGCCGGCGGCATGCGCATGTATCACCCGGCGTATCTCAGCGGCCTGCGCGCGCTGTGCGACGAGTTCGCCGTGCACTTCATCGCCGACGAGATCGCCGTGGGCTTCGGCCGTACCGGTACGCTGTTCGCCTGCGAACAGGCTCCTGCAGCATCCGGGCGTGGCGGCGGTGTGTCGCCGGATTTCATGTGCCTGTCGAAGGGACTGACCGGCGGTTTCCTGCCCCTGTCGGCCGTGCTGACCAGCGAGGCGATCTACCAAGCGTTCTACGCCGAATACGCTGCCGGCAAGGCATTCCTGCACTCGCACAGCTACACCGGCAACCCGCTGGCCTGCCGCGTGGCGCTGGAGACGCTGGCGATCTTCCGCGACGAGCCGGTGCTGGAACGCAACCGTCATTTGGCCGTCCATCTGGGTCGCCGCCTGGAGGCCCTGCGCGATCACCCGCATGTCGCCGACGTGCGCCAGACCGGCATGATCGCGGCGGTGGAGCTGGTCGCCGACAAGGCCAGCCGGCGACCTTTCCCGGCGGAACAGCGGCGGGGCTTGCGCGTCTACCTGCACGGCCTGGAGCACGGCGTGCTGTTGCGGCCGCTGGGCGACGTGATCTATTTCATGCCGCCCTACGTGGTCAGCGCGGCGGAAATCGACCTGCTGGTCGACACGGCGATTGCCGGGATCGAACGCGCCGTGAGCCATTGAACGGTGCGCGAGGCCTGCCCGCGGTCGGCGCCCGCGCTATGCTGGGCGGCCGCTCCATGCCATCCGGTTCCCATGCGCACGATCCGTATCCACCTCGACCAGCCACTCACCGTCTCGGCGGAAGTCGCCTTGCCGGCCCAGGCCGCCGAGCATGTCGGCCGGGTGCTGCGCATGAATGCCGGCGACCCCCTCACCGTATTCAACGGTGACGGCAACGACTACGACGCGACCATCGTGGCGCTGGGCAAGCGCGACCTGCGGGTGCGGATCGACGCGAAACTGCTCGTGCGGAACGAATCGCCGCTGCCGCTGACCCTGGCCCAGGGCGTGGCGCGGGGCGAGAAGATGGACCTGATCGTGCAGAAGGCCACCGAGCTTGGCGCCGTCCGCATCGTGCCGCTGCTCACCGAACGTTCGGAGGTGAAGCTGGACCCCGCACGCGCCGAGAAGCGACTGGCCCACTGGCGTGCAGTCGCGGCCAGCGCCTGCGAACAATGCGGACGCGCGCGGTTGCCCGAGATCACCCCGGCACAACCGCTGGCCGGTTGGCTGGCCGGGCTCGCCGATGACGGTGCGTTGCGTCTTGCCCTGCTGCCGGAGGGCGCCCGTTCGGCCCGCGAGCTGCGCTTCGGCACCGCCGGCGGCCTGCTGGTGATCGGCCCGGAAGGGGGACTGGGCGAGCGCGACATCGATGCGCTGAGCCGGGCCGGTTTCGAAGGATTGCGGCTGGGCCCGCGCATCCTGCGCACGGAAACGGCGGGGCTGGCCGCCATGGCGGCCCTGCAGGCGCTGCACGGCGACGGCTGATTCACCGCCCCGAAATCACCGCCTCGAGACTCGCCCCGGCAACTTGAGAAAGCCGCGACCTCTCAATCGTCGGCGTCGACCGAGCCGTCTTCCACAGTCTCGACGGTGTCCATCACCCCGGAATCGTCGTACAGGTCGAGCAAGGTGGCTTCGATCCATTCCAGGTCCGGGATCATCGCCACGTCATCGCGCACCAGCACATGGGCGCGCACGCCCGGCTGCAAGGGCTTGCCGTCGTGGGTGGGAATGATCAGCTCGGCATTCAGCGTGGTCAGGCGCGGAAAGCCCTGGGTCAGCACCGCGATGAACGGCAGCTTCGGGTTGCCACCAAGCGCCTTCAACACGGCCACGCGCACGCTCAGATCCGCGTCGCCCGCCTCGGTCCCGGCCAGTTCGGCAAACGACACCAGCGGCACCCGCCAGCCACGCCACTGGATTCGTCCCAACATCCACGCCGGCGCACCGGCCAACGGCTCGGGCGTGCTCTGGGTGATCACTTCGGCGATGTTGGCGTTGGGCAACAGCAGGCGCTGGTTGCCCACCGGCACCAGGACGCAGCGGATTTCACGCGGCAGCGGATCACTCATGGAAACACCTCGATCAGGCGCGCCGCCAACTCGGTCGGCGTGCCGGAAAAACTCACCAGCCGTTCGGCGAAGATCCCGCTGACCATGTCAGCGAAATGTTCTCCGGACGACGACTCTACCCAGACCTGGCCGCCGCGATCATGGACCGCCTGCGCGCCGGCCACCGCATCGTTGCCGCGCCCGGCGAAGACGATCGCCAGCGCATCACGGCCAAACACGCTCGCCGCCATGGTCAGGCTGGCGTCGATCGACGGTGCTTCGGCGGACTCGCCGCCGGTGGCCTGCAGTTCGATGCTGCCATCGCGGCGCAGGCGCACCTGCTGACCCGCCGGCACCATCAAAACCTCGCCCGACCCGGCGCGGCGGCCCTGTTCGGCCAGTCGCACGGGCAAGGCGCAGTGCGTCCTGAACTTCTCCGCCAGCGCCACGTCGGACTGTTCGCCCACGTGCTGGGTATGCAGGAAGGTCAGGCGCGTGGTTGCCGGCAATGCCGCCAGGAAGGCACAGACCGAATCGATGCCATCGGTGGCGGCGCCGAGCACCACCACCCGGCTCAGCGCGCTGCCGAGTTCGTCCAGCACCATTTCGTGGTCCAGCACGCGCTCGTAAGGCTGCGGTGCGACGGCTTCCTCCATCGAGACCAGCTCGAGGCTCATCACCGGTTCGACATCCGCCGCGACCGCGTCGGCGTCAGGCGCAAGGAAGTCGGCCGCGCTCATCTTCTCGATGCCGAACATGCCGGCATCGGGCTTTGCGGGTGCCGCTGGCGCCGCATCTTCTTCGACCAGGCTCCATGCATCCGGCGCGCGCACACCCGGCACGCCACCGGCCATGACCGGATGGGGGGCCGAAGCCGGCGTCGTGGCCACGTCGGTGTCGACCAGCGCAGACAGTTCGAGATGATCGATCTGGAATGCCGGCGGCGTCACGCTGGCCAGCACTGGCGCGGCTTCCGCCGGCGGCGCGTCAACGGTCGCCACCACGTCGAAGTGCGCTGCCGGTCCGGCCGCGCCTGCATCGTGGAAATTGCCATCGTGGAGCGGCGGCGGCTCGAGGTCATCCACGAAACGCAAACCGGGGCCCGATGTCATGTCGTCTTCGGCGGGCAGGTCGCCGGAGGCCAGCAAGGCCTCAAGCTCTGCCGCCAGGTTCTCCGATTCCGCGCTGGCGATCTGTTCGTGCTGGCCGTCCGCGTCGTCGTGTGCGGGCAGGAAATCCTCCGCTTCGGGTTCCGCTTCCGCCAGCGATGGAGCAGCGCTCGCCACTTCGTCGATCTGCGGTTCCGGCGTGGCAGCCGGCTCGACGGGCGCGGCCACGGCGACGGGAGCCGCAGGCGTGGCCGGCGGTGCCGGTGTCGCGACGACTGGCGTGTCGATGAGGCGCTGACCGTCCGGGCGCGGCGGATCCACATCACCGACGGCCAGTACCTTGACGGCCAGGTGTCGTGCCCAGCGGTCGCGATCCCAGCCGGCCAGCGAGCGGCTGGCCTGTGCGTCATTGAAGACCACCCGGTGACGTTCATCGTCGATCACCTCATACAGGTGATCGAGTGCATCGTCGGCACTGTCGTCCAGGTTGATGACCAAAACGTCGGCGCCCACCTGCTGCAGCAATTCGCGACTCAGGCTGGAAACGCCGCCCTCGTGCACGATGCGTGCGCCACGCTCCTGCAGCGCCTCGCGCAACTGGGCAACCAGTTCGGTATCGTCAAACAGCAGGGCAACCGCCGGCGCCATTTCAGTCATGAACAGGCTCCGTTGCTCGCTGCTCCAATACTTCGCCGATCTGCACCAGCAGCTCCGCTTCCTGATACGGCTTGCCGAGGTAACGATCCACGCCGATGTCGAACGCACGCTGGCGATGCTTGTCGCCGCTGCGTGAGGTGATCATGATGATCGGCACGTCGCGCAGCCGCGGATCGGCCTTCATGTGGGTCGCCAGCTCGTAACCGTCCATGCGCGGCATCTCGATGTCGAGCAGCATCAGGTCGGGCACCCGCTCGTGCAGCTTCTCCAGCGCATCGACACCGTCCTTCGCCGTGCTGACCTCGTACTCGTGGCGTTCCAGCACGCGGCCGGTGACCTTGCGCATGGTGATGGAGTCGTCGACCACCATCACCAGCGGACGCACCTGGACCTCCTCGACCACCGGCGCCTGGACCGCGCTGAGGCCTTCGGACAGGCGCTGGTCGCGGCGGATCATGCCGTGACGCACCAGCGGTGCCAGATCGAGAATGATCAGCACCGAGCCGTCGCCCATGATCGTGGCGCCGAGCAGGCCGGGCACCGAACTGATCTGCGGGCCCACCGACTTGACCACGATCTCGCGCGAACCCAGCACGGCGTCGATGCGAATTGCCGCGCGCAGGTCGCCGGCGCGGGTCAGCAGCAGTGGCTGCTGTTCGTCTTCGGCCGGCAGGCCCGGCGGCAGACCGAGCAGCTCGGCCAGATCATGAATGCCGAACGCCTCGTTGCCATAGTTGAACGACGGCTCGTCCTGCGCCATCAGGGCGGCCAGCTCTTCCGGATTGACCCGGGCCACGCCCTGCACCGATGTCATCGGGATCGCGAACGTCGCCTCGCCGATGCGCACCAGGATGGCCTGGGTCACCGCCAGCGTGAACGGCAGGCGCAGGATGAAGGTGCTGCCCTGGCCTTCTTCCGACTCGATCGACAGCGAACCGCCGAGCTGCTTGATCTCGTTGGCGACCACGTCCATGCCCACGCCACGACCGGCCAGCTGGGTCACGGTGCTGGCGGTGGAGAAGCCCGGCTGGGTGATCAGCGACAGCAACTGGTTGTCGGTCGGCTTGGTCTCGGCACGCAGCAGGCCGCGCTCGATGCCGCGCTTGCGGATGGCTTCGCGGTTCAGGCCGCGGCCGTCGTCGCTGACGCGCACCACCACCTCGGTTGCCTCGCGGGCCACCGTGATGTGCACCGATCCCTCGACCGGCTTGCCCGCCTTGCGGCGCTCGGCCGGGCTCTCGATGCCATGGGCAATCGCGTTGCGCAGCATGTGCTCGAACGGAGCCTTGATGCGGTCGAGCAGGTTGCGGTCCATTTCGCCGTGGGCACCGTCCACGTACAGCTGGGCCTGCTTGTGCTCTTCCTGCGCCGCCTGACGCAAGGTGCGGCGCAGGTTCGGCACCATCGTGTCGAACGGCAGCATGCGGGTGCGCAGCAAGCCGTCCTGCAGCTCGGTACTGACCCGCGACTGCTGGATCAGCAGGGTCTCGGCCTGGCGCGTCAGTTCGTCCAGCATGTTCTGGATGGAGACAAGGTCGGAGACCGACTCGGCCAGCGCACGCGAATACTGCTGCAACTGCGAATAACGGTCGAGCTCGAGCGGATCGAACACGGTAAGACCCGCTTCGCGATGCTCGCGCTGGAAGCGCGCGATGATCTGCGCCTCGGTCTCGATTTCCAGCATGCGCAGCTGGCTGCGCAGACGGGCCACCGTCTGTTCCAGCTCGACCAGGTTGAAGCGGTAACCGGCAACCTGCTGTTCCAGTCGCGAACGGTAGATCGCCACTTCGCCGGCGTGGTTGACCAGGCTGTCGAGCAGGTCGGCGCGGACGCGGATCTGCTCCTGCGACGACCGCACCTCTTCCTCGGCCTCGGGCATCAGCTCGGGCAGTTCGGAGTCGATGGCAGCGCCCTGACGCGGCGCAGGAGCCACGGCTGCGACGGCCGGGGTCGCCATGACTGCGGCAGCCAGCGAGGCGTCGTCGGCAAACGTGGTTTCACCGGCCAGCGCCAGCAGGTGATCGATCATGCCCTGCGGATAGTCGGACACCTGACCCTGCGAGACTTGCTGCACCATCGAGTGCAACTGGTCGAAGCTCGCTTCCAGCGCGGAAATCAGCGGCGCGGTCTTGGCCGCATCGCGGATCGGCTTCTCGAGCAGGGTTTCGATCGCGTGGCTGAGATCGCCCACCGCCATCAGGCCGGCAATGCGCGCGCCACCCTTGAGGGTATGCAGGTCTCGCTGCAATTCGGCCACGTGTGACAGGTCGGCCGAATCGGCATGCCACTGGGCAAGCACGCCATCGGCGTGGTCCAGGATCTCGCGGGCCTCGTCGATGAAGACTTCCAGCAGGTCGGCATCGATATGGCCGAGGCTTGCCGGGGCATGAGCGGATTCCGGCGTCGGTGCGGCATCGACCTTCGCCGCGGCTTCGGATTCCGCCTGCTTCGCGGCAGCCTGCTCGGCAGCCCGCTTCTCGGCGGCAGCGTGTTCCGCGGCGGCCTGCTCGGCAGCCAGCTTCTCGGCGGCAGCGCGTTCCGCGGCGGCCTGCTCGGCAGCCAGCTTCTCGGCAGCGGCGTGTTCCGCAGCGGCCTGCTCGGCAGCCAGCTTCTCGGCGGCAGCCTGTTCCGCGGCGGCCTGCTCGGCGGCCAGCTTCTCGGCGGCAGCCTGTTCCGCGGCAGCCTGCTCGGCAGCCAGCTTCTCGGCGACAGCCTGTTCCGCGGCAGCCTGCTCGGCAGCCAGCTTCTCGGCAGCAGCCTGTTCCGCAGCGGCCTGCTCGGCGGCCAGCTTCTCGGCAGCAGCCTGTTCCGCGGCAGCCTGCTCGGCAGCCAGCTTCTCGGCAGCGGCACGTTCTGCAGCGGCCCGCTCGGCGGCCAGCTTCTCGGCGGCAGCCTGTTCTGCGGCACGCTCGGCAGCGGCCTCCTCGGGTGCAAATGCGTCCAGCGCGGCCGCCAGCTCGGCGGTCACTTCGGCATGGTGCGCCTCATCCGGATGGACGTCCTGCGCGTCATTCCCCGCAGCAGCGGCCTCGGCCATGCCGGCTTCCAGCGAAGCCGCCATGATCGCTTCGTCGACACCCGCTTGATCGGCCGGCGCGTGATCGGCCGGGGCCAACGGCTGCACCGGCTCGAGCTCGCCGACCTGCGGCTCGAACACGACGTGAGCCACCCGCGATTCGGGATAGTCGTCGCGCATGCGGACGATCTGCGCGGTGAGTACATCGGCGTTGGGCAACTGCGGCTCGGCGGCGTCGAACTGTCCCATGACGTGGTCGACCACATCGATGGACTGCCCCAACAGACGGACGCCGTCGGCGGTGAGCGGCAGGCTGGCGGCACGAAGGCGCTTGAACAGGCTTTCCAGCGGCGACAGCAACTGGGTCAGCAACGGGATGTCGACCATCGCAATCGCCCCGTGCAGCGTGTGCACGGCCCGCAGCAGTTCCTCGCCGATCGGCAGCTCGCCTTCGCAACGCTGGATCGCGCCACGAATGGTTTGCAGATACTGGGCCACTTCGCTGCGCAGGATTTCCAGCAGCACCGGATCGACCGGAGGCATCACCGGCATCGCGATCGCGTGATCCGGGGTGGCAGGCTGGTCTTCGGCCGGGGCGCCAGCCAGACCGGCCAGGCCCGCCGTCGGCACCGAGGCGGCGCTCGAGTCGAGACGCGGCACCCGCCGGCGAACGGTGCGACGGACCGTTTCGGTAGCCGTCGACGCATGGTCTTCCAGTCGCGCCGGATGACCCGCCGCCAGCTGCTCGGCGGTGTGCATGATCGCGCTGAGCGGAGCGCCCGGCTGGCCCTCGCCCTTGAGGGCGGCGAGCAATCCGGGGAGTGCGGCGATGGCATGGCGCACCAGCGCCTGCACGTTGGCATCGGGCTGGATGCTGTTGTCGAGCACGCGGTTGAGCATGTCCTCGACTTTCCAGGCGAACTCGCCCAGCACGCCGGCACCGACCAGGCGACCCGAGCCCTTCAGGGTGTGGAACGAACGACGGATGCTGACCAGCGACGACGTCTGCGCGGGATCAGCGAGCCAGGTCTTCTCGGCACCGAGCAGGTTGTCGATCTCTTCCTGCATCTCTTCCAGGAAGATGTCGCGGATATCGTCATCGATGCCTTCGGCGTCGATGTTGAATTGGGTGTTTTCAGCCAGCGCATCGCGCACCGGCACCTGCTCGACCACCTCCTCCTCGATCTCGACCCAGTCGCCATCGTCGTCATGGGCGTCGCCGCCCACGAGCATGTTCGGTGCCGGCGCCTCGGTCTGGGCCAGGCGCAGACCGTCGAGATCGTGCGCCGGGGCCGCGGATGCCCCGCTGTCGCCCACGAACAGACCGGTGAGATCGACGCCAGGCAGCAGGCTGACCGACTCGGACAGTTCCGGATGTTCCGCATCGACGCCTGCGGGAACCTCCGCCGGAGCCATGGCATCCGCGGCGACGGGGGCAGTGCCGACTTCGCGCTGCGCGGGTACCGGCCAGTAACCCAACAGGCCGAGGCTGTGCTCCGCCACGTCGAGGATGTGTTCCAGCCCGCCACGATGTTCGCGGGCCGCCTCGAGGTAATACTCCAGGGCAGCCAGGGCATCGGCCAGATGATCCATCTGGGTGCCGCTGGGCACGCGTCGATCCTGCAGCAGTTCGTAGTCGACGAAGCGACCCACGCCCTGGGCAAGTTCCGCCGGACGGGGCGAAGACAGCATGCGCATGGCGCCCGCCACTTCGTCCATCTGCAGCGGTGCGCCGGCGAGTCGATCGTGCTCCCAGCCGGATTCGACGAACGCCACGATCGCGTCCTTGACCCGACCGGTGTTGGCGATGGCTTCCTGCATCAGGGTGGTGACGACGCCAAGTGCCTCGCTGCGCGGCAACGCGTGCATGGCATCGCCAGCGCCCGGTTCGCCGTCCGAACCGAGGCTTTCGATGTGATCGTCCAGCGAGGCCTCGACGTAAAGCAGGGCCCCGGCGACATCCAGCAGGGTCTCCTCGTCGGCGGCGCGCAGCCGGTTGGCAATCTCGTCAAGCACCCGACGCTGTTCGGTGACCACGCGCCGCGGCACGGCCAGGGCCAGCATGCCCAGGGTATCGCCGACGCGCTCCAGCACCTCGCCCTGCACGGCCAGCTGGGCGGGGTCGCCATTCTGCTGGCGCAGGAACAGATCCAGGGCTTCCTTGACGCGCAGCAGGTCGTCCTTCAGCGCGCGGGAAACGGAATCGAGCAGGGCACGATTGTGGCCTGCCATCGAGCCGCGCGCGTGCTCGAGCTCGCCGGCGTCGGGCAACAGGGCGTCCAGACCATAGGTGCTGCGCAGCAGCTCCATTTGCGGGCTGCGCTGCTTGGCCTGGGCCACGATGTACAGCAGTTTGCAGGCGACATCATCCGCCTCGCCACCGCGCAGGCTGTGTTCACCCTGCTCGATCAGCAGGCGGATATTGCGGTCAACCTTGCCGATCAGCTGGCGCACTTCGCCCGCAAAGCCCTTCAACGCACCCTGTTCGAGGCCTTCGAGAACGCCGGCGGCGATCCACCACAGGCGCCGCCCGTGCACGTGATAGCAGCGGGCTGTGATCGCCAGCAGGGTCTTGCGCATGTTGACCAGCTGCACCGCGGCATTCTGGCCGCGAAACCAGCCGAGCAGTTGCTGCTGGAAGCGCAGGCGCAGGTCGACCAGCTCGGCGCGATGCGCTTCGGCGTAGGCCTCGCTCATCGCTGCCGGGGCCTGCTCGGGCAGGAAGGCGTCGAGATTGGGGTGGAACATCGCCGATTCGGGCAATGCTTCCTGGCCACGGCTGGCGCGCAGGTCGTTCAGCAGCGGCAGCAGCACCACCGGCACGTCGCGGTGCCCGCTGGACAGCCGTTCGAGGTAATCGGGCAACTGCATCAGGCCGCGCATCAGTGCCGCATACGCTTCCTCACGCTGGGTAACGTGATCCTCCAGCAGCGCGATGGCGAGGGTCTCCATCTCCGCGGTGACCATGGCTGCGCCGTACAGCTCGACCATCTGCAAGGTGCCCTGCACCTGATGCAGGTGATCGGCACAGGTGCGCATGAAATCGCGCTTGCCCGGATTGTCGACGTAAGACTCCAGTGCCTCGCGGGCGATCGACAAGGTGTCGTCGAGCTCCGGCTTGACCCATTGCAGCGTCGTGAAATCGATGTGGTCTTGAAGTCTCATGCGCCTCTCTCAATGGTTGCACAACGCCAGCATCCTGCAACCATCGAGACTGCCCCCTGTCTTGTGCTTTTCTCAATCGCGCCGGAAAGCGGCACGGCCGATGTCAACCCGGCAGCTTGAAGTGAGCCACCGAACGCCGCAGATCGCTCGCCAGCTGCGCCAGCGTACCGATCGAGTCGGCCGTCTGGCTGGCACCCTGCGAGGTCTGCGAAGTAATTTCCTGAATCGCGTTCATCGAGACGGAAACATCCGTCGCCGCCGCGGACTGCTCGCGTGCTGCGGTGGAGATGTTCTGAATCAGCGCGGACAGATCGTGCGAAACGCGTTCGATGTCACCCAGCGCGCTACCGGCATCCTCCGCCAGGCGCGCACCGGCGACCACCTCGGCGGTGGTCTGTTCCATCGAGTTCACCGCTTCGTTGGTATCGGACTGAATCGTCTGCACCAGCGTTTCGATACGCTTGGTGGCGCTGGTCGAACGTTCGGCCAGTCGCTGCACTTCGTCCGCCACGACCGCGAAACCGCGGCCGGCCTCACCGGCCGAAGCCGCCTGGATCGCCGCGTTCAACGCGAGGATGTTGGTCTGCTCGGCGATGTCGTTGATCAGTTCCACGATCGAGCCGATCTCCTGCGAGGATTCGCCCAGCCGCTTGATGCGCTTGGAGGTTTCCTGGATCTGGTCGCGGATCGAGTCCATGCCCGAGATCGTCTCGCGCACCACTTCGGCGCCGTGCGAGGCGATCTTCACCGAGCGTTCCGCCACGTCGGCCGATTCGGCCGAGTCCCTGGACACCGTGTCCATCGAGGTCACGATCTGGTTGATGGCCGAGGTGGCCGAGCTGATCTGCTGCGCCTGCTGTTCCGCCGCGTTGGCCAGATGGCGGGCGGTGGTCTGCGTTTCCTGGGCCGACGAGGAGACCTGCTCGGAGGTCTCGTTGATCGTGGTCACCAGTGAACGGAGCTCGTCGATGGCGTAGTTCACCGAGTCGGCGATCGCGCCGGTGATGTCCTCCGACACCGTGGTCTTCACGGTCAGGTCACCTTCCGCCAGCGAGCCCATCTCGTCCAGCAGGCGCATGATCGCCTCCTGGTTGCGCTGGTTCAGCTCGGTACTCTGGGCGAACCGCTTGCGCTGGTCGCGCACCAGGGTGATGACCAGCAACAGGGCGAAGGCCACCGCGGCGATCGCGCCGAGCAGGCCCCACCACACGTTCGGGAACAGCCGGCGCAGCGGCAGCTTGCCGATCTGCTCGGACAGGTCGTTCGCACGCAGCAGCACGGTCTGCGAATCCAGCGAGGCCTGGTTGCCTGCGCTCTTCACGTCGGCGATGTTGCCGGCAGCGGCGACCAGCTTGGAAACCGGGTCGGCCAGCTGGTTCCAGCTGGCGTCCATGTCGGTCAGGATCTTGCGGGCGTTCGCGTCGTTGATCGGCTTCACGCCGCTGTCCGGGTTGCCTTCGATCAGGCCCTTGAGCACGTTGCCGTACAACTGCGCGTCGCGGAACAGGCCGTCAGCCGCAGACTGGGCGCTGTCGCCACCCTGCAGCACTTCCTGCACGCGACGGATGATTCGGTCAGCCGACAGCATCTGGCGTGAGGTACCCAGCATCTGCTCGGAACTGCCGTTGCGCTGCTGCAGGATGTTGACCACCTGTTCCATGCTCGAGTTGAGCAGGGGCATCTGCTGCGAAAGCGTGGCGGCGCGTTGTCCGGAGTCCAGCACGACGGCCTTGTTGGACAGGATCTTGCCGATGTCGGCGTCGAGCTGCCGCCAGGAAGCATCGAGCGCGTTGACGGCACGACCCGCAGGGGTGGCGTTGTTGTCCGCGTACGGCTGCATGCCGCTCTTGGGGTCGCCCTTGTTCAGCCGCTGCACCGCGGAATCAATCGCGTTGCGGGTGGACTCGAGCTCCTTGAAGGAATCGGTGTTGCCATCGGCCGATTCCAGCGCGAACTTCGCCGTCTGCTGTGACAGCACCTGGATCTGCGTGGTCAGCGCGATCGCCTGGCGATCTTCACTGTTCTTCTGGTTGAGCAGGAAGAAGTCCAGTGCCGCGAAACCGATCGCAATCAGCAGCAGGACAATGAGTGCGGTGTAACCGCGTTCCCTGCTGACGCCCCCTGTAGTGCTCATGTTCACCTCATCCGTCTAACTTGTCTGCGTTGCCGGCCCCGCACAGCGGATACCGGCCAGGGAATGTTGTCCCAAGTTTCCGGCCCGTTCCGGCGCCGGCCCTCCATGCCACTTCCGCCTGCGTCTGCTCAGGCGGCGGCCTGGCGGAAATCCGGCGCTCGCACCAGCCGGTTCATGCTGAAAATGGCCATCTGTTGCTCGCCCACCCGGCTTTCGACGAAACGCGTCAGTCGCGGATCATCTTCGCGCCCGGCGTCACGCCGCTGCTCCTCGTCGACCGTACGCTGGCCGAACACCTCGTCGACCAGCAGGGCCACGTTGCCGCCACCCTGACGCACCACCAGCAAGCGGGTGCGGTCGGTGTGCTGCGTGCGCTCGCCGAACAGGAACCGGCCGAAGTCGATCACCGGCACCAGGTTGCCACGCACGTTGGCCACGCCAAGCAGCCAGGGCTGGGTGCCCGGCACGGCGGTCAGCACGGGCACGGCCAGCAATTCGTTGATCTCGTCGATGCCACTGACCAGCAGGCGCGAACCCACCCGGAAGCCGATGCCACGCCAAAGGCCGGGCGCCTCGAACTTTTCCTGCGTATCCGAAGCGTGGGCCAGCGACAGCCGCTCGTACTGGGCGAGGATCTCGAAAGGAGTGCGGTTGACGGACTGGTTCATTTCTCGCTCGGCAACAATTCGTTGATGCAGGCCAGCAGTTCTTTTTCGTTGACCGGCTTGGTGATGAAGGCGCGCGCACCCTGGCGCAGCCCCCACACGCGATCGGTTTCCATCGACTTGGTGGTGATCATCACGATCGGCACGTTCTGGGTCTTCGGGTCGCGCGTGAGCGTGCGCGTTGCCTGGAAACCGTTCATGCCGGGCATGATGACGTCCATGATGACGAGGCCGGGCAGATCGCTGCGTACGCGCTCGATGCCTTCCTCGGCGGTATTCACCGCCGCCACCTGGTGTCCGGCGCGCTCAAGCAGGGTGGTGAACACGCGCACGTCGGTCGGCGAGTCGTCGATGATGAGAATATTGGCCACAGGTCCCCCTCAGAATCTGCAGTCAGTGGCTCGATACCGTGCTGACATGGCGATGGATGGCACCAAGCAGCTCGTCACGCGTGAACGGCTTGGTCAGATACTGTTCGGCACCCACGATGCGGCCGCGCGCCTTGTCGAACAGGCCGTCCTTGGAGGACAGCATGATCACCGGCGTAGCACGGAACTGCGGATTGTTCTTGATCAGCGCGCAGGTCTGATAACCGTCCAGCCGCGGCATCATGATGTCGACGAAGATGATCGCCGGCTTCTGGTCGGAGATCTTGGCCAGGGCCTCGAACCCGTCGACCGCAGTCAGCACGTCGCAGCCCTCCTTCTTCAGAAGGGTCTCCGCCGTGCGGCGGATGGTCTTCGAGTCATCGATCACCATGACCTTGAGACCAGCCAAGTCGTTAGCACTCACGTTCAAATTCACTCACTCCCCCTGCGGCCCGCCCCGAGCTCAGGATAGGCACCACGACATGCAACGTCCATGCCGGACGGTGCGCATGCAAAATTTATTCTTGACGAGCCATCGGCAACCGCTCTGGGACGGTGATTCCGATGACTTTGCTGTTTACTGCCTGCCCGCCGAGACTGTCAAGCAATAATCACCCGTGTGGTCTGACGACCGCACAAGGTGACCCATAGTGGCACCATCTGGCCACCGACGACAGCCTCGACCGCTGCTCTCCGCATCGCCGCGTGATGGCCTCCACGCTCTTCCATCTTAATATGGCGGCCTGCCGTCCCGCTCCCCTCCGCGCGGCGGCCCATTCCGGAGAATCACGATGAGCCTCGCGATCGGCGTGCTGATGGACCCCATCGGCGCAATCAAGGTGGCAAAGGACAGTAGCTTCGCGATGCTGCTGGAAGCGCAGCGCCGCGGCCATTCGCTGCACTACCTCGAACAGGGCGACCTGGCGCTGCGCAACGGCGATCCGTGGGGGCGCATGGCCACGCTCGAAGTCCGTGATGATCCGGCCCACTGGCACAGCCTGGGCACGCCGCAATGGCGCGACCTGCGCCAGCTCGACGTGGTGCTGATGCGCAAGGACCCGCCGGTCGATGCGCAGTTCATTTACGACACCATGGTGCTGGAAGTCGCCCGGCAAGGCGGCGTGGCGGTGGTCAACGACCCGCGCTCGCTGCGCGACTGCAATGAAAAGCTGTTTGCCCTGCAATTCGGGCAATGCATCGCGCCGACCCTGGTGGCGCGCGATGCCGGCGAATTGCGCCGATTCGCCGCCGAGCACGGCGAAGTGGTGCTGAAGCCGCTGGATGGGATGGGGGGGCGCGGCATCTTCCGGGCGCGGGCGGGCGACAGCAACCTCAACTCGATGCTGGAAACCCTGCTGGGCGGTGACGCCCACGGCGAAGGGCGCCAGTTCGCGATCGCCCAGAAGTACATCCCGGAAATCACCGCGGGCGACAAGCGCATCCTGGTGATCGATGGCGAACCGGTCCCCTATGCCCTGGCGCGAATCCCCCAGGGCAACGAGTTCCGCGGCAACCTCGCCGCCGGCGGGCGCGGCGAAGGGGTTCCGCTGTCCGATCGCGACCGCTGGATCGTCGAACAGGTGGCGCCCGAACTGCGCCGGCGCGGCCTGCTGTTCGTCGGCCTCGACGTGATCGGCGATTACCTGACCGAGATCAACGTCACATCCCCGACCTGCGTGCGTGAACTCGACGCCCAGTTCGGGCTTAACATTGCCGGTCAGCTGTTCGACGTCATCGAGCAGCACGTTTTCGGAAACCGCGCCGCGTGAGCCACACTGCAAGCGTCAACTCCCCGCCCGATCCGATCGGCGCCACTTTCCTGTTTTCGCTGCTGCTGCATGGCGTGTTGCTGCTGGGCATCACCTTCCACTTCGTGAAGCCCTCGCCGAGCCTGCCCACGCTCGACGTCACCCTAGTCAACGTGGCCAACCGGCAGGCGCCGGACAAGGCGGACTTCCTGGCCCAGGCCAACAACACCGGCGGCGGCCAGAGCGATCGTGCCGCGCGCCCGTCGGCGCCGTTCTCCGGCGCGATCCCCAAGCCCGACCCCGGGATCGCGGCGCAACCGGTCGACGCCACCACGCCGCTGCCGCGCGAGGCGACCCCGACCCGCATGGTCACCACCAGCAGCGCCAGCGACTTCCAGGTGACCAGCGACACCGCCCGGGATCAGGTGGACCCCCAGCAGCAGACGCCGACGGCGGAAGAGCTGAAGCGCCGCGAGGCCATCGCGCAACTGGCCGCCGAACTGCGCAAGAAGAAGGTCGACTACGCCAAGCGGCCCAAGGTGAAGTACCTCACCGCCAGCACCCGCGAATACGCCTACGCCGCCTACATGCGGGGCTGGTCCGACCGGGTGGAGCGGGTGGGCAACCTCAATTACCCGGAAGAAGCGCGTCGCCAGGGCTTGCACGGCGACGTGCTGCTCACCGTGGTGCTCAACCTCGACGGCAGCATCAAGACCATCGAAGTCATCCAGAGCTCCGGCCAGAAGGTGCTGGATGCCGCCGCCGAGCGCATCGTGCGCCTGGCCGCGCCGTTCCCGCCGGCCCCGAAAAGCGCCGAGCACATCGACCAGCTCAACATCACCCGCACCTGGCGCTTCCAGCCGAACAACGTGCTGCAGACTCGCTGAACCTCGCGGCACGCAGTTCGGCGAACGACCCGCACTGCGCTTACAATGGGCGCATGACCGCCGTGCAGCCATCGACACTCACCGGACACTTCCTGATCGCCATGCCCAACCTGGCCGATCCGCCGTTCTCGCGCGGCGTCGCCCTGCTGTGCCAGCACGACGAGGACGGCGCGGTCGGCCTGCTGGTCAACCAGCTATCCGAGTACAGCTTCGGCGACGTGCTGGCCCAGATGAAGCTGGAGTGCGCGGACAGCGAACTGGCCGACGCGCCGGTCCTGATCGGCGGCCCGGTGCAACAGGAGCGCGGCTTCGTGCTACATCGCGAACCCGGGCCGTGGGATTCCAGCTACCGCATCAACGAGCACTGGTCGGTCACCACCTCGCGCGACATCCTGGTCGCCATGGCGGCCGGTGAAGGCCCGCGCCAAGCGATCATGGTGCTCGGCTACGCGGGCTGGGACGCCGGCCAGCTGGAACAGGAGCTGATGGCCAATGCCTGGCTGACCGCCGAAGCCAGCGACCGGGTAGTGTTCGACACGCCGCTGGAAGAGCGCTGGAGTGCCGCAGCCGGACTGGTCGGCATCGATCCGCGCCAGCTGTCCGGTTACGCGGGCCACGCATGAGCTGCGCGTTCGGCTTCGATGTCGGCAGCAAGATCACCGGCGTGGCGATCGGCAACAGCTTCACCGCCAGCGCCCGTGCGCTGGCCACGCTGGCCGTGCACGACGACACGCCGGACTGGAACCGGCTCGACACGCTGCGCCGCGAATGGCAACCGGACACCCTCGTGGTCGGCCTGCCGCTGACCCTCGAGGGCGCCGAGCAGCCGGCCAGCCGCCGCGCCCGCCGCTTCGCGGCGCTGTTGCAGGAGCGCTACGGGTTGCCCGTGGTGCTGGTCGACGAGCGACACAGCTCGCAGGAAGCCGCCCAGCGTTTTGCCGGCGCCCGCGCGCTGGGCCTGAAGCGACGCCGCGACGCGGCAGCCATCGACGCCGAAGCCGCCGCGGTCGTGCTGGAGCGCTGGCTCGGCATGGCCACGACGAGCAGCGCGCCAGGCGCCGATCACTAGAACCCCCTTCCACCTCCAGATCGCCCGCCATGAGTCCTCGCCTGCGCCACCTCACCACCCTGGAAAACCTGCCGCGCGAGACCATCGAGCGCCTGCTCGACCGCGCCGAGGCGCTGCGCGACGCCTGCGCCCACGGCACCCGCAAGCTCGACGTGCTGGCCGGGCGCACGGTGCTGAACCTGTTCTTCGAACCCTCCACGCGCACCCGCACCTCGTTCGAGCTGGCGGCGCGGCGGCTGGGCGCCGACGTGGTCAACTTCGACATCGGGCTGTCATCGACCAGCAAGGGCGAGGAGTTGTTCGACACGCTGCACACGCTGGAAGCGATGCACCTGGACGCCATCATCGTGCGGCACAAGCAGTCCGGCACGCCGGACGAGCTGGTTCGCCACGCCATGAGCGGGGTGTCGGTGATCAATGCGGGCGACGGCAACCGGGCCCATCCCACCCAGGGCCTGCTGGACGCGCTGACCATCCGCCAGCACCGGCCCGACCTGGAGAACCTGCGCGTCGTGATCTGCGGCGACATCAGGCACTCGCGGGTGGCGCGCTCGGACATCAATGCCTTGAGCGCGCTCGGCGTGAAAGAGATCCGCCTGTGCGGGCCCGCCGAGCTGATGCCCGATGCCGACGAGGTGTCCAAGGGCTCGCGCCATGACGATTTCGACGAGGCCATCGAAGGCGCCGATGCGGTGATCATGCTGCGCCTGCAGAAAGAGCGCATGGCCAGCATCGAGCTGCCCGACGAGGCCGCCTACTTTGCCCACTACGGCCTGGACCGGCGACGCCTGGCGCGGGCCGCCCCCGGCTGCCTGGTGATGCACCCGGGGCCGATCAACCGCGGCATCGAAATCGCCTCCGACGTCGCCGACGGCGCGCAGTCGCGCATCCTCGAGCAGGTGGGCAATGGTGTGTTCGTGCGCATGGCCGTGCTGAACGAAGTGCTGGCACGCTGAAGCGCAGCGGTTACGGCACCGCAGCACGGTCCCGGGCAAGCGGGCATAATGTCCCGCGCGGCATTCACCACACTGGGGATCATCATGCGATCGACGACGCGATACATCGCGCTGGGCTTCGCCGGCATCATGCTGGCGGCCTGCGGGCACAAGGACAAGGACGCACCACTGGCTTACGTTCCGGCGGACACGCCGTACGTGATGGCCAATCTCGACACCATGGACGACAGCACCCGTGGCGCCCTGCTCGCGCAGGCCGATGCGCAACTGCCGTCCCAGCTGGCGCAACTGGATGCCGCGGCCGACCGGCTGGCCGCGAAGGACCCGGAGGGTGCACGCCTGCTGCGCGCGCTGCACGCCGAGTTCAAGGGCAAGACCATCGAAACCTTCGCCGAAGGCGCAGGCATCAATCTCAAGGGCTACTCCGCGTTCTATGGCCTGGGCCTGGCCCCGGTCGCGCGCTTCGACCTGAGTGACCCCGCCGCGTTCGACGCGTTCGTCGGCCGGCTGGAAACCGCCTACGGCAAGAAGCTGGAGGTGGCCAGCATCGACAAGCAGTCCTACCGCCGCTTCACCTCCGCCGCCTCGGGCACGCAGATGGTCCTGGCCACCGTCGGCAAGCAGGCGGTCGCCGCGCTGCTGCCCGGCGACGCCTCGCCGGCGCTGTTGCGCCAGGCACTGGGACTGGACCGTCCGCAGAAGAGCCTGCAGGACGACGGTCGCCTGGCCACCCTGGCCAAGGCCAAGGGCTACCAGAAGTGGCTGGTCGGCCAGTTCGACCTCACCCGCGCGCTGCCGCTGGCGGTGAGCGGCAAGGACCCGCTGGTGAATGCGATCCAGAAGGCCCGCGCCCAGGCGGTGTCGGCCAAGACCGGCGAGCCGGTGGCCACCCAGTTGCAGACCTCGCCCAGCTGCAGTGCTGACGCGGCGCGCATCGCCGCTCGCGTGCCCACGATCAGCTTCGGCTACACGCAGCTCGATGCCAAGCACCAGGACGCCCGCGTCGACATCGCCCTGGCGGACGACATCAGCCAGGCCTTCGCCGGCCTGAAAGTGGCCTTGCCCGGACTGGGCAAGGCCGGCAGCGCGCCGTTCGACCTCAGCATCGCGCTGCCGATCGCCAGCATGCGCGGCTTCTGGATGGCCCAGGCCGACGCGGTCGCCGCCAAGCCGTTCACGTGTGCCTCGCTGACCGACCTCAACGACAGCTTCGCCAAGCTGGGCCCGGCCATGCAGAAGGCGGCGATCCCGCCGTTCGGCGACATGCTGGGAGTGCGCCTCGCGCTGGATTCGCTGAGCGCCGGCAAGGATTCCGCCATGCCTTCGTTCACCGGGCGCCTGGTGCTCGGCACCAGCAATCCCGAAGGACTGCTGGCGATGGGCCAGATGATGGTGCCCGCGCTGTCCCAGCTGAAGCTGGGCCACGACGGCGCGCCGCAGGCGCTGCCCAAGGACATGGTCGGCATGCTGGGCCAGCCTGCATGGGTGGCGATGAGTGAAAAGGCGCTCGCGCTCGGCGTCGGTGCCGGCGAAGACAGCCACCTGGCCGACACGCTGAAGGAACCCGGCGGCGACGCCGGCCAGATGACGCGGATGCACATCAGCGGCGCCATGTACGTCAGCTGGCTGCAATTGATGGAACAGAAACTCGATGCGCTGGCTGCTGCCACCGCCACGCTGGGCAAGAGTGACGAGCCGTCGATCGACGACGGCAGCGACGCCACCAGCGCCGCCGACGAACTGGCCCGTTCCAGGGCGCAGTTCGCCGCGATGAAGGCCCAGGCCGAACGGGTCGACAGCATCGATGCCGAGATGCACGTGGACAAGAGCGGCATGGTGATCACCAGCCAGACCGTGCTGAAGTAATCCCGGCGGGAGCAAAAGCCGGGGCGCCTTCGCGCCCCGGCTTTTTTGTGCCTGCGACGAACAACTGCCGAACATGTCGATGACGTCCCGTTCGCATCCGTGATCGAGCACTGAACGGAGTGCGTCGCGGCGACATGCATTTCACCCCGAGGCTGGTGCCATGTCCTCAGGAAGCCGCTGCATGGCATCCCGCCTGCCACCGGCAGGCCCCCACCGCCAGTCAGGGAGATCGAATATGCGCCATCCCAAGATCCGCACCAGCCTCTGTGCCACCGCCATGATGTTCGGCTTCGCGGCCATTCCGTTCGGCCAGGTGATGGCCCAGGACAACGCCAGCCAGATGCAGAAGGCGTCGGACAACCAGACGGTGCCCGACAAGGCCGCCGACGCCTGGATCACCACCAAGGTGAAGTCGGAGTTCGGCACCACCAAGGGCGTTTCCGCCACCGACATCTCGGTGTCGACCAATGACGGGGTGGTGACCCTCAGCGGCACCGTTTCCAGCGCCGCGGAGAAAGACAGCGCCGAGCGCGTTGCGAAGAGCGTCAAGGGCGTCAAGAGTGTCGACGCCAGTGGGCTGACCGTCGGCGTCGCCGAAAAATGATCGCGGCATGAGGGTGGTGATGCCACCTCGCTGAAACGAAAAAGGCGCCCCAGGGCGCCTTTTTCCTCATCCGGAAGATGCCTCAGCGATTGAGGAAATTCGCACCGCCAAGGTTGTTCCCGTCGCGCGTCTCCTCCAGTTCCACGCCGTCCAGGCCCTGCGACAGGGTATGCGCATCGCCACCCTGCGCCAGTTTGATGCGCAGGCGCACCTCGTTGGAGCTGTCGGCGTAACGCAACGCGTCCTCGTAGCTGATCTCGCCAGCGTGATAGAGCTCGACCAGGGCCTGGTCGAACGTCTTCATGCCCAACAGGGTGGACTCCTTCATCACTTCCTTCAGCTTGTGGATCTCGCCCTGGCGGATGTAGTCCTGCACCAGCGGCGTGCCCAGCAGCACTTCCACCGCCACGCGGCGCGCCTTGCCGTCCGGGGTGGGGATCAGCATCTGCGCCACGATGCCCTTCAGGTTCAGCGAAAGGTCCATCAACAACTGCTGGCGACGGTCTTCCGGGAAGAAGTGCAGGATGCGGTCCATCGCCTGGTTCGCGTTGTTCGCGTGCAGGGTGCACAGCACCAGGTGGCCCGTTTCGGCAAAGGCAATCGCGTGGTCCATGCCCTCGCGGGTACGCACCTCGCCGATCATGATCACGTCCGGCGCCTGGCGCAGGGTGTTCTTCAGGGCGTTGTCCCAGCTATCGGTGTCGATGCCGACCTCGCGCTGGGTGATGATGCAGCCCTC
>NZ_AJXT01000047.1 GCF_000264295.1 Rhodanobacter spathiphylli B39
TGATGATGCAGCCCTCGTGCTTGTGCACGTATTCGATCGGGTCCTCGATGGTGATGATGTGGCCGGTCGAATTCTGGTTGCGGTAGCCGATCATCGCCGCCAGCGAGGTCGATTTGCCCGAGCCGGTGGCACCCACGAAGACGATGATGCCGCGCTTGGTCATCGCCAGCTGCTTGAGCACCGGCGGCAGGGTCAGCTCCTCGATCGACGGAATCTTCGACTCGATCCGGCGCAGCACCATGCCGACGCAGTTGCGCTGGTAGAAGCACGAGACGCGGAAGCGCCCCACGCCCTGGGCGGAGATCGCGAACTGGCACTCGTGGGTCTTCTCGAACTCCTCGCGCTGGCCCGGCGTCATCACGTTGAGCACCATGTCGCGTGCCTGCTGCACGCTGAGCGGGCTCTGCGTGATCGGCACGATGCGTCCCTGCACCTTCATCGACGGCGCCACGCCCGCGGTGATGAACAGGTCGGACGCCTTCTTGTGCACCATCAGCTTCAGGAAGGAGGTGAAATCAAAATCGCTCATGGCTCTAACCCCGGGAATAGGGAATGGGGAATAGGGAATCGGAACGGTGATGTCCGGCGCAAGTCGGTGCGGGGAGACGAGCGTTCAAACCGCAGCCACGCAGGGCTCGCGACTTTTCAACGATGTCCGATTCCCCATTCCCGACTTCCCGCATCACTTGAAGCTGTCCTTGTTCTTGGCGTACATCGAGGCCTCCTGACGGGTCACCAGGCCACGCTTGACCAGGTCCTGCAGGCACTGGTCCAGCGTCTGCATGCCGAACTGCTGGCCGGTCTGGATCGACGAATACATCTGCGCGACCTTGTCCTCGCGGATCAGGTTGCGGATCGCCGGGATGCCGACCATGATCTCGTGCGCCGCGACGCGGCCGCCACCGACCTTCTTCAGCAGCGACTGCGAGATGACCGCGCGCAGCGACTCGGACAGCATCGAGCGCACCATCGGCTTCTCGCCGGCGGGGAACACATCGATGATGCGGTCGATGGTCTTCGCCGCCGAGCTGGTGTGCACGGTGGCGAACACCAGGTGGCCGGTTTCCGCGGCGGTCAGCGCCAGGCGGATGGTCTCCAGGTCGCGCAACTCGCCGACCAGGATGTAGTCCGGGTCCTCGCGCAGCGCCGAGCGCAGCGCCTCGTTGAAGCCGTGCGTGTCGCGATGCACCTCGCGCTGGTTGATCAGGCACTTTTGCGAGGTATGCACGAACTCGATCGGGTCCTCGACCGAGAGCATGTGGCCGTATTCGTTCTTGTTGATGTGGTCGACCATCGCCGCCAGCGTGGTCGACTTGCCCGAGCCGGTCGGGCCGGTCACCAGGATCAGGCCCTGCGGCTGCTCGATCAGCTCCTTGAACACCCGGGGGCAACCCAGGTCTTCCAGGGTCAGCACTTCGGACGGAATGGTACGGAACACCGCGCCGGCGCCCCGGTTCTGGTTGAACGCGTTGACGCGGAAACGGGCCAGCCCGGGAATCTCGAACGAGAAGTCGGTCTCGTAGAACTCCTCGTAATCGCGCCGCTGCTTGTCCGACATGATGTCGTAGATCAGCGAGTGCACCTGCTTGTGTTCCAGCGCAGGGATGTTGATGCGACGGACATCGCCATCAACGCGGATCATCGGTGGCAGGCCGGCGGACAGATGCAAGTCCGAGGCCTTGTTCTTTACCGAGAAGGCAAGCAGTTCGGCAATGTCCATGAAGTCGTTTCCCCTAAACCGAGCGTCTGGATGGCATGAATTCGGGTACTGCAACCGGGACCGCAGATCGTCCGCAGGCGTGGTGCGCCGCAACGCATGTTGCCTGGCGCCACCCCGCAGCCCGGACGAGCCGTTCCAATCCCCTTGCAGCCGGGTCGATACTACTCGCGCAAGCGGCTGTGCGGCCAGTCTTTCCGGCCACCGGCGCGCAAAGTGTCGACCCGTTTGCGCGGTCCGTCGTAAAACCGTGATCCGGCCTTCGCCGGCGAATCGATGGCGGCCGTCGCCGGGCGCACCCGGCGCGGAATCGGCCCGTAGCGCGACGGCTCCGGTAAGGTACGCGGTCTGGACGATTCATCTGACCCACCCGAGGAACCCTGCATGACACGACTTGCCTTCATCGGCGGCGGCAACATGGCGCGCAGCCTGATCGGCGGCCTGCTGAAGACCGGCGTGGCGCCGGCCACGGTGAGCGTGGCCGAGCCGCTGGCCGAGGCGCGCCAGACGCTGGGTCGCGAATTCGGCATCGCCTGCTACGCCGAGAACCGGCTTGCCGCAGCGGAAGCCGAAGTCATCGTGCTGGCGGTCAAGCCGCAGATCATGCCGGCGATCCACGCCGAACTGCGCGACACCCTGCAACGCAACCGCCCGCTGCTGATCTCGATCGCCGCCGGCGTGAGGCTGGATCAGCTGGAACGCTGGTTCGGCAGCGGCTTGCCGATCGTGCGCTGCATGCCCAACACGCCGGCCCTGATCGGCGCCGGCGCCACCGGCCTGTGCGCCAACAGCCGGGTCAGCCCGGCGCAGAAGGCGCAGGCCCAGCACATCCTGGACGCCGCGGGGATCACCCGCTGGATCGACGACGAGGCGTTGATGGACACCGTCACCGCCTTGTCCGGCTCCGGCCCGGCCTACTTCTTCGCCCTAGTCGAGGCGCTGGAAGCGGCCGCCGTGGCCCAGGGCCTGCCCCGCGACACTGCCCGGGCGCTGGCCGCGCAAACCTGCCTTGGCGCCGGTCGCATGCTGGTCGAAGGCGGCGAAGACCCCGCGCTGCTGCGCCAGCGCGTCACCTCGCCCAACGGCACCACCCAGGCCGCGCTGGAAAGTTTTGCCGCCGACGGACTGCCGCACATCGTGGCCCGTGCCGTCCACGCCGCCACCCGTCGCGGCGCGGAACTGGCCAACGAACTGGACAAGCTGTCGTGAGCTATCTGCTGAACGCCCTCTCCATGCTGATCGAACTGGTCTTCGAGGCGGCCGTCACCCTGCTGCTGCTGCGCGTGGCCGCCGAGGCCTGCCGCGCCGACTTCCACAACCCGCTGAGCCAGTTCATCTACCGCTACACCAACCCGGTGCTGGCACCGATTCGCCGCGTCTTGCCGAACTGGCGCCGGATCAACCTGGCCGCCCTGCTGCTGGCCTGGCTGGCGATGCTGCTCAAGCCTGCTGCTGTTCGCCCTGCTCGGGGTGATGCCGAACCCGCTCGGCCTGATCGTGCTGGCGCTGGCCGAACTGCTCGACTTCACCCTGCTGTTCTATCTGGTGCTGATCTTCGGCTGGTCCCTGCTGAGCATGTTCTCGGTGGATCAGCGCCATCCGTTGCTCAAACTGGCCGGAACCCTGGTGGCACCGCTGCTGCGCCCGTTGCGCGGCAAGCTGGTCGCCGGGCAGATCGACTTCGGGCCGATGGTGGTGATGATCGTGTTGCTGCTGGCGCGCCTGCTGATCGCCGCACCGCTGCTGGATCTGGGGGCGCGGTTGGCACTGGGCGCCTGAGATTTCCCTTGCGACTGTGACTTTGGCCGCCGCCTAAGAAATAGATCAAGAGCTTCCCGTCCTCCTTCGGAGGGCGAGTCGCCTTCTTTCGCGTTCGCCCTGATACGCCTGAAAGCATGAGCTCAAGTGCAGAGCGGTCGATCGCCTGCGGCGACCGAGTCACTTTCTCTTTGAGTGGCCAAAGAGAAAGTAACCCAAGAGAAAGGCCACCCCGATGGCGCGCCTTCCGGGCATCCTGCCCTCCAGGTGCGCGGTCGGGCTCCGGGGGTTCGCCGACAGTCCATCCA
>NZ_AJXT01000048.1 GCF_000264295.1 Rhodanobacter spathiphylli B39
CTCAGCCTCCGTCCCCTTTGATCTGATCGGTGATCGGCGTCATAGCCGTCGTTGCGTAGTCTATTGCGCACAAAGGTTCTTCAATGGCTGATGATGGGCAAGTGACCCCCACAATGGCCGATGACTACCTTTTTTTCGTTGGATAACCACTCGAAGTACACGCGGATGGATTTTCGCTCGTCGTCGGCTTTTCCCACCTTCAAGTGGCGGTACATCTCAAGCTGGTTGCCGTCGTGCTTGAAAGTCCGCTTCCGCCGCATGTCCGTATTGGCTTGAGTGCTCTCGGACTCGGTGGCCGCATATTCGTCGACTGTAAAGCACTTTCGCGCGGCGTTGTCGCCGCCTGCTTCGATCTGCTCGATGTAGTCTGTGCAGAGCGTCTTCAACAAGCGAAGCAGGCGGCGCCCGGCGTCGAAGCGCGCGTGTTCATCCGCGCTGTCGTACGCAGAATCAAGCACTGTCACCCGCTTTGGGTACGCTTGCTGAATCGCTTGGAGGCATTCTTTCGGGGATGGTTGATCTGCACGGCTCGCCAGGTCGAGGAACAACGAATAGTCACCGGATGGCGCCGTTCCTTCTGATGATCGGTACATGAGCTGACGGTTCTTGTATCGCTCTTCGCGCAGTTCCTGATCCAGCCGATCCTTGTCTTCCTGTAGCTGCCTACTTGTAAGCTCCTTGTCGTCGCATTCGCTGCGGAGCTGTTGATTTTGTTCGGTCATTTCCTCCAGCTCATCTTTGTACAGTTCCAGCATGCCCTGATCCGAGCCCGTTCGACCAAGTAGTTCCTTCCGCTGCTGCGCCATGCGTCGAACAATCGCCAATCTTGCGACCCCATCGGGGCGAATGCGTTTCCGCAATCTAGGCACGTTCGTCGTATGGGTTACGCGGGCAAGAACCGCGGCAACTCTCTCGCCCTGCGTTGCACCCCATTCCTCGACTTCGTGCGACACAAAGAAAGTGGAACGCACAAATCCATCCCGGCCGGGCGTCCGAATCAGGTTCACCGCCCCACCCCAAGCCGAGAGCTGACGTCCGAGCACTTCTTCCATATCCCAACTATTGAAGCGGGCATCCACCTGGACCACCTGCGCAAGCCCCAACAGCGCCTCCTGAAGGTGCGATGGACCAATCAGATACATGCCGTCTCTATCCGGGCTGACTAGAACGATCGGATAGTCGCGTTCCGGCCTCTCGATGTCGCCCAGCAATCCACGATAGCTGTCAGGGCTGTCGCCAACGGACTTAAGCACGACGCCCGGGGTGCCAATAGCAAACTTCGCATCGGTGGAACGTTCAAGGTTGTCCAGCAGATAACGAATCAGCCTTGGCCGAGTGGCTAACACTGGCTGCGTGATCAATACGCTCATCTCTTCGGTCTGGACCGTACACGAGAAGTCGACGACATCACGCTCCTGCTTCACTCCGATTTCCACCAACCACTGGCGTCCACTCACGCCATCGTCGACGTGCCTCAAGCGCCACGCGTACATTTCAGGGTCTTCACCCGTTGCGGCATAGACCTGCAGCCACGCTGACTTTCGCCCTGCTTCACTCTTCCACTGCCCCGATCGTAGGATCTCCGCGAGTGGATACCTCTGCCCAAGCTGGTCGTTCAACCAACCGTGGATTGCACGAGCGGTTGCGTTGAACGCCTCGCGCCCGACAAGTTGCAGTGCATTGGCATAGACAAGCATGTTTAGTCCCCCTTGAAGAATTCCCCGGTGAGATCCGAGTCACCGGTCAGACCTTACTAGGCCGGCTAAGCCACCCGGTAGCGGCCGGTCGCAATGGTCCGAAATGGGTCGAAATCGGCCTTCCAACCTCGCCGAGATCCGATGAGCGCCCACCGGCGATAGCCGACCATCACTGTCCGTGTTGGTTCGTTTCACTCTCGGGTCCGATATCCAAACGCGGTGCCTACACAATCGGCACCTGACTCACATTGTTCTTCGGATCCATCCAGAACGACTCATTGACGAAGCGCGCGAAGATCTCGCGGGGCAGGATCGAGCTGCGTTCGATCGGTTCCACCTTCGGGCGCACGCTGTGCAGGCCGGGCATGCCGACGCGGGCGTCGAACTCGTCGGCGCTGAAGGCGATGTTTTCGAAGTCGTGCTCGAACCACGGTTCGCCGATGAACTGGTAGACCGCGCGCATCGCCGCCAACGGGTTGCGGACCAGGCTCTCGTAGGTCAGCAGCAGCAGGTGGCCCGGGGCATATTGGCCGTAGAACGCGTCCTTGGTCGCCTGGAAGGCGAAGCCCACCATGCCGCGCGGATCGGTCAGCGCCTCGACGCGCGAGTACACCGTGGTGTTGGTGTCGAAGCGGAACACCTTGCTGACGCCGACCGGTTGCCGGCGCACCAGCCGTTCCATGCTGTCCAGCACCCAGGACAACTGGCGCACGCAGGCGATGACCTTCGCCTGCGGGAACAGCGTGCCGAGCAAGGGCATGCGGCTGCACCACAGCCGGCTGGTGTCGAACACCACTCCGGCGTCCGCCTGCTCGGCGTAGAAGTTCTCGACCAGGCCGCGCAGCATGGCGACGCGCTGCTCGTCGGAGACGTCGAACGAGAAATCGTTCTTGCTGCTGGCTTCGGCGATCACCATGCCCATGATGTCGGCCAGCGGGCTGGTCATGCCGGCACGGAAGCGCGGGTTCTGGTTGAGGATGGCGGCCAGCAGCGTGCTGCCCGAGCGGGGCAGCCCGGAAATGAAGTGGAATTTCCGGGCCGGCGTGGCGGCGTCGTGGGCGGCGGGCATGCAGGCACTCTCCTGTGGATCGATGACGGGTACGGCAGCAGCATACCCGGGCGGAACCGGCACGGATGCCAGCGCGGCGGGGCTATGCGGTGGGCGCCGTCGAGGCGCGAAGGCGCATCTGGTAATCGACCTCGACCATCGTGGCCTCGCCCTTGTTCAGCACGCGCCGCAGCAGTTCCTCGGTGGCGCGACGACCCATCTCGCGCACGGGTTGATGGACGGTGGTGAGCGGTGGCCACACCTGGGTCGCGATGGTGGTGTCGTCGAAGCCGCATATGGAGATGTCGCGCGGGATCGATACCCCCGCTTCCGCCGCTGCCCAGATCGCGCCGACGGCCATGTCGTCGTCGGCGGCGAAGACGGCGGTCGGCCGCCGCGGCAAGGCCAGCAGCTGGCGCATGGCCGCCACGCCGGACTCGAAGGAGAACCGGCCCTGCACCATGTAGGCGGGGTCTTCCTGCAGCCCGGCGCGCGCCAGGCCGTCGCGGTAGCCGGCCAGGCGCCAGATGCCGGCGCCGTGTTCGGGATCGCCGAGAATGTGCGCGATGCGTCGGTGGCCCAGCGCCACCAGGTGGTCCACCATCGCCGCGGCGGCTTCGCGCTCGCGCAGCATCACGCCGATGCAGCCTTCGGGGTGGCGCGGCGCGATCGAGGCGAACGGCACGCCGTTGCGCTGCAGGCAATCGAGCAACTGAGGGTGATCGGTGAGCGGCGGGGTCAGGATCAGCCCGTCGGGCCGTTGCCGCGACAGGATGTCCTCGACGCGCTCGACGAAGTCCGCCGCGGTGGACACCAGCGGCTGCACCATCATGCTGTAGTGCTGCGCCTCGCATGCCTCCAGCACGCCGGCCTGCACTTCCATGATGTAGCTGGGCGAACGGTTGTCGTACAGCAGGCCGATCATGAAGGAGCGGTTGGTGGCCAGGCTGCGCGCCGAGGTGAGCGGCCGGTAGTTGAGCTGCGCGATCGCGGCAAGCACGCTCTGGCGCATGGACTGGCTGACGTTCGGGTCGTTGTTGAGCACCCGCGAGATGGTCTTCTTCGAGGTGCCGACGGCGCGGGCGACGTCGGTGATGGTCACGCGCGTCATGACGGTCTGGTCTTGTTCAAGGGCTCTGTTCCGGCGAAGCATGCTGGAGGACCACCGGAACGCTGCGGGCGGGCGCGTTCCATCCGCTCATTTCGATGACTGGCGTCGCCGTGCCCAGCCTCGCGTAGCGCGCGGTCAGGGTAATCGATTCGCCGGGCCACAGCGTCACGTCGTTGTCGCTCCACAGGATCGGCAGCACGGGTTCGCCGTCGGCAGACCGCTTGATCGACACGTGCTGGAACAGCGCCATCGCTTTCGACGACGGCGGCACCGTCAGCGTCACGCTGACCGCGTCTTGCGTGCCCTCGTGCTGCAGGGTGGCCCGCACTTCGGCGGTCGCGGTCGGCAGGGACTGCAGCGCGGTCAGGTCCGCGTAGTGCGTCACCGGCGTGAGATACCAGTTCGAATGCACCCAGTCGAGCGTGTCCGCCTGGGTGGAAAGCCAGTACACGTTGCGGCTGATCGGGCGGGCATCGGCGGAGGCCAGTTCAAGCTCGACGAAGTACGTCGGCGACAGCCCGGCCAGCGCCGGCAGCGTCGCCACCTGGCGCGTGCCGTTGCCGGCCAGGTCGAGGTCCTGCACGCGCTGCTCGTAACGCACGCTGCCGTCCAGGTTGCGCACGCGGATGCGCGCCTGCAGGCCGTGCTCGGCGGTCAGCGTCTGGTTGACCAGCACCACCGCGCGGGTGTCGTACGAGTACTGGATGTGCACCGGTTCGTTGGCCTTCTTGGCGCCGAAGTAGGCGCCGGCCGGATTCATGTAGTAGTCGTACAGGTGCCAGTGCAGCGACGGCCAGGCGTTGTTGAGCATCCAGTAGATCACCCCGGTCGAGGGGTTGGCCGCGTCGCGGTGCGCGTTGAATGCCTCGAACTGGGCGCGGACGTTGTCGTAGTTCTCCAGTTGCGCCTTGGCCACGTAGTCGGCGAGGCTCTTCGGTGCGCCGTAGCGCCTGGCCAGCGCGGTGGCGAACGGCGCGATGCTGGCGAAGGTCGACCAGTCCGCGGCGGCGTGGAACTGGCGCAGCTCGGGGTGCTTCCACAGGGCTTCCTGTTCCTGCGGCGACAGCATGCGGGCGAGGTCCTCCAGCCGCGGGATGTCGGCGCCCGCGCTGGTTTCGGAGTTGAAGCCGAACGCGCCGCCGAGCTGGTCGGCATACCAGTAGGAAGGCGGCACCCAGGCGTAGGGCCCGGTCATCTTCATGCCGGAGAGCCCCGTTTCGGCGGTGCCCTTGTCGGTGGCCACCGCGATGATCGGCCGCGCCCAGTCTTCGGCACGCAAGGTGTCGACGTACATCTTCGCGATGGGCGGTGGCGGCGGGTTGTCGCTGCCGATCAGGAAGCCGATCACCGACGGATGGTTGCGCAGCAGGCGCGCTTCGCTGGCCATCGAGGCTTGCGCCACCTTCAGATCGGCCGCGTCCCATGGCGCGCCGCCGGTCTTTGCGGCGGACTCCCATTTGTCGCAGCACTCCCAGCCAGCCAGGATCATGATGCCGTCGCGGTCGGCCAACTCGTAGAAGCGCGCGTTTTCCAGCTTGCCTTCGCTGCGGATGGTGTTGAGCCCGAGGTTGCGGACGTAGCTGAACTCGGCCTCCATCCGGGCGGGATCGTCACGCAGGAACATGTCCGGCGCCCAGCCCGCGCCGCGGATCAGGATCGGCATGCCGTTGACGAGGAACTGGCGATAGCCCTGCTTCGTCAGCCTGGAGCTGACGCTGCGGATGCCGAACGTGGCGCCGGCCTGGTCGGACATGGTGCCGCCGACGCTGGCGGCCAGCTGCAACGCGTACAGCGGCTGCGCACCCATGCCGGCAGGCCACCAGACCTTCGGATGATCGAGGTCGAGCGCGGGATCGGTTTTCGGGGTGAACGCGACGGTCTGCGTTTCGCCGGCGGCGAGATGCACAGTCCGATGCAGCGAAACGCCGGCCACCACGCCGCTGATCGTCGCCTCGTGCGCCACCGCGTCGAGGTTGCGCGCCTCCACCTTCACGGTCAGCGCGGCGTGGGCGAGATCGGGCAGCGACAGCGTCGGCGTCACGTGGGCAAAGCGCAGCTGCACCGGCCCGCTCTGCACGATGTCCACGCCGCGCCACGGGCCCATGTTGTTGTCCGGCGGGGTCGGGTTCCAGTCGACCCAGCCGATCGACAGGCTCCTGCGCGGATCGGCCGGATGCACCTGCAAGGCGACCACATTGGTGCCCGCATGCACCCAGCGCGTCACGTCGAACTCGTGCACGGGGTAGGCGCCGGCGACCGCGGCATGGTCGGCGACCAGATGCCCGTTCACCCACACGTCGGCGCTGGCGATGATGCCGTTGCTGCGCAGCAGGGTGTGCCGCCCATGCGTCGCCGCGGGCAGGGTGAACTCGCTGCGATACCACCAGGGGTTCACGAACACGGTGCCGCTGGCATCGGGCGCCTGCACCGCGCGCAGGTTGTCGCTGTAGAACACGTCCTTGTAGGTGTGGTTTTCCAGCAGCCCCGCCATCACCGTGGCGCGGCCGCTGACCGGGTACCAGCCCTGGGCGGAGAAGGCGGCGCTGGAAATCTCGGCGCCGCTTTCCTGCGCCTTGTCGCTGGCCTGGATCTGCCAACCGGCCACGGCGATGGTGGAACCGGCGCCACCCTCGGCCCGCGTGGGCGCGGCGGCGGTGCCGGCGCGAGCCGAAGGGGCAACCGCCGATGCGGCCAGGGCCAACATGATCATCAACACGGAAGTGGCCAGGATGCGCATGGCGTCAGTCCTTCTCCAGATAGGCTTCACGGATTTCCACGGGGGCGAACGGCCAGGAGTGATTCACCCTGGCCCAGATCGCGAACACCACCAGGCCGGCCACGATCCAGATGCCGGACAGGATCAGCGACAGGGTGGACGCCGACGCGTAGACGTAGACCCAGCCCGCCAGCGCGATCACGCACGGCACCGGATACAGCCATTGCCGGTACGGCCGGTGCAGCGTCGGCTGGCGCTTGCGCAGCACCACCAGCGCGGCGATCTGCGCGATGAACTGCACGATGATGGTCGCGGCCAGCAGCATGTTGATCACTTCGGCCAGGTCGAAGAAGGTGCCGATGGCGGTGATCACGCCCATGGTGAGCAGGGCCACGTGCGGAAACCCGTGCCTGGCGTGCAGCTTGCCGAACACCGACAGGAACACCTTTTCGTGTGCCGCCTGGAACGGCACGCGCGAGCCGCCGAGCAGGCCGGCGAACACCGAGGCGAACGCGGTCACGATGATGAGGATGGTCATCACCGCCGCCGCGCCGTGGCCCCAGCTGTGCTCCACCACCAGCGACGCGATCGATTTGGACTGCGCGATCTCCTGCCACGGCGCCACGCCGAGCACGCTGATGTTGAGGATGAGGTAGACGAACATCATCGCGATCACCGAGATGATGATCGAGCCGGGCATGGTGCGGCCCGGGTTGCGCAGCTCGTCGCCCATGTAGGCGGTGGTGAAGTAGCCGAGGTAGTCGTAGATGCCGATGATCAGCCCCGCGCCCAGGCCCACGAAGAACTTTCCGCCGAACATCCCTTGCGGGTAGGTGAAGGCGTAGGCCGGGTGAAAATCCGAGAAGCCCGCCGCCGACACGCCGACGACCGAGAGCAGCATGATCACCCACAGCGCGATGGTGATCACGCGGATCGATTCGATCCGCCGGTACAGCAGCAGGGTGACCAGCGCGGTCGCCGCCAGGCTGACCAGGTGCACCGGCCACCAGCCCAGGTGCGGGAAGAAGAACCCGAGGTACTCGACCATGCCGATGATGCCGGTGGACATCAGCAAGGGGATCGTCAGCAGCACCGTCCAGATGAACAGGAACGGCATCAGCTTGCCGGTGCGGTACTGGAACGCTTCGCGCAGATAGACGTAGGTGCCGCCGGAGCCGGGCATGGCGGCGCCCAGTTCCGCCCAGACCATGCCGTCGGCGATCGCCAGGATGGCGCCGACGATCCAGCCGATCACCGCCTGCGGCCCGCCCATGGTGGCGACCATGATCGGGATGGTGATGAACGGCCCGATGCCGCACATCTGGGTCATGTTGATCGCGGTGCCGGTGAACAGGCCGATCGAGCGATGGAAGCTGCTGCCGCGGGTGGATCGGGTGCTGTTGGCCTGCATGTCAACCCTGGCGTCGTCGGACGCGGCTCGCTGGTGGGAGGAATGGTATCTGCGTGGCGCCGGCTTGCTGGTGCAGCCAGCACCCTCGGCGGGATGGCCTCAATCGTGCCGCCTCCGCGCCCGTGCCGCGGCGGGCACGCACGCGGAGGCCCCTGCTGCGATCACCACTGGCCGCGGATGCCGACCATGAACATGCGTTCGGAGAAGTTCGAATGCGCCGGCTGGTCGGGCCACACCAGGTAGTAGCGCTGGTACTCGTTGGTGAGGTTGGTGCCGTCCACGAACAGCTCGGCCGACTTGGCGATCTTGTACGAGACCGAGGCGTCCAGATATTTCTGCGGCGCCTCGTACATCTCCATGCCGCTGATGCCGCCGACATCCTCCGACACGGCGCGCCGCGAACGGTAGTTGTAGGCGAGGCGGGCCTGGAAGCGGTCGTCCTGGTACCACAGGATGAAGTTGCCGGACTTGGTCGAATTGTCCTGGAACGGGATCTTGTGCCCGGCCAGGTCGGTGGCTCCGGAGTTGCTCGGCGCGTAGGTCGCGTTGATCTCCATGCCGGTCCGGGACAGGATGCCGGGCAGGAAGGTGAAGCCCTGGCGGTAGTCGAACTCCAGGCCGTGGATGCTGTTGCCGGTGCCCTGGATCGGTTCGCTGATCGTGACGCAATGATTGCGCACGACGCCGTCCTCGTCGGGCAGGGTGCAGTCGATGACGCTGCCGCTCTTGATGAAGCTCTGCACGTTGATGCGGAACAGCGCCAGGCTGAGCATGCTGGTGGGGTTGATGTAGTACTCGAGCGAGGCGTTGTAGTTCTTGGAGCGCCACGGGTCGAGGTTGGGGTTGCCACTGGAGCTGCCGGCCGCCACGCGGAACAGCGGGCCCTGCGGGGTTTCCACCAGCGAGTAGTTCAGCTGCAGTCCGCCGCCCCAGGTGCTGAGGTCGAGCGGCATCATGTTCTTGGAGAAGCCCAGGCGAAACTTCAGGCTGTCGGTGAGATCCAGCCCGAAGTTGGCCGCCGGCAGGTAGTCCTTGTAGCTGCGTTGCGTGAGCTGGCCGCCGATGTCGGCGGGTTCCGTGCCGTAGGCGCCCGGGTCGCCGCTGAGCCGCTGGGTGACGCCAAGGTTGGTGCGGATCACGCGCAGGCCGACGTTCGCGCTGTACGGCATGCTGCCCAGGCTGCCGTCGAAGTTGGCCTGCAGGTAGGCCGAGGTTTCCTTGATGCCCACCGCCCAGGTGCTGCCCGGCTCGCCCTGCCGCTGGGTCTGCGGATAAAGCGACTTCCAGTAGGCCTCGGGGTTGTCCATGGCATGCGGATCGATCGCCCAGAAGGTGATCCCCGAGCCGAGCAGGTTGCTGTACTTCTTCCAGTTGTCGGCCAGCGGTCCGGGCGTGTTCGGAATCTGCAAGGCCGAGATCGGGCCGGCACGGAAATAGCCCTGGTCGTTGCCGGCGGTGCACGCGCCGCTGTTCAACACCACGTCGGCGCCGACGTAACGCACCAGGCAGCCGTTCGGGTCGCTGGCGCCCATGCCGGCGTACACCGGCGTGACCAGCGTGTAGCCGATGTTGTCGGCATGCCGGATGCTGTTGCGCACGCCGAAATCCAGCTTGATGCCATTGTCGAAGTCGTAGTGCCCGTCGAGGCGAAGCACGTTGAGGGCGACCTTGCGGTCGTAGTCGCCGGAGGACTCCAGCGTCTTCATCGTCCAGCCGTTGGGATCGGCGAACTGGCTGGCCAGCGACGCGGGCAGGCCGACGGTCAGGTAGCGGCCACGCAGGTCGGCGGTGACCGGAACCGTATTCTGCGGCATGCCGTTGGCGTTGAAGACGCGGTTGCCGCCCAGCTGGTCGGGAAAGATGTAGGTACCCGGCGGCACGGCGTCATCGGGCACGCCATCCATCAGCACGTTGGACCACAGGCCGCCATCGGAGTTGGAGATGTTGATGTCGGTCTCCACGTTCGACTGGCGCGCGGTGTCGTGGATGCCGCGCAGGCTTGCCGTAAAGGGGCCGCCGTCGTCGAAATCCAGCTGCATGTTGAAGTTTTTCGCGGTGGAGTCCTTGCGGATGATCTGCGAGAACGATTCCACGTCGCCCGGCCACTTTTGGTAGACCTGGGTGGTGTACAGGTGGGTGCCGTCCCAGCCCGGCTCGGGGGTGCCGTAGGAACCGGCCACCGGACTGCCGGTGTCGCGCGACTGCAGCGGCACGTAGGTCGCACCCTGCCAGTTGGTGGAGTTGATCTGGATGCCGACGTTGCGGTCGAACTGCTTCTGTTGTGCGTAGAAGTAGTCGCTGGTGAAGGTGAATCCGCCGCCCAGATCCATCTGGAACGAGGCGCTGCCCGACTTGCGCTTGCGCTGGGTGGTGATGTCGTACAGGCCGATGTTCTGGCTGCCCATGAACACGCCGTTGGATCTACCGTCGCCGTTGACGTCGACGCTGCCGTCGGGGTTCTGCACGATCTGCGAGGGTATCGGCGCGCCGTTCCAGGGGGTCAGGAAGCCGTTGTAGCCGCCCGCACTGGCCGCGTTTTCACCGTTCAGGACCACGCCGTACTGGTCCAGCCCTTCGTTCGAATTGGATCGCGTGGTGTCGGAATAGTCGGCGGAAACCAGCAGGCCCCAGCGACCATCGGCGTTGTACGAAATGAGGCCGTTGGCTTCCGGCCCCCACTTGCTGCTGCTGCGCCCGCGCTCGCCGTTGGCGGAGTAACTGTAGGTGAAGCCGCTGGGCAGGTCCCACGGGCGATAGGTATGCAGGTCGAGCGCGCCGCTGATGCCGCCATCAGTGGTGCTGGCGGTGGGCGACTTGATCACGTCCACGCCATGGAACAGCGTGGCCGGCAGCATGGTGAAGTCGGGCTGTTGCGAGTCGATCTGGTCCGCCGTGATGAACGCCTCCCCGTTCAGCATGGTGCCCACCTCGGGCAGGCCGCGCACGTCCACCGTGGTGCCCACGCCGGCGTCGCGGTTGATCTGCACGCCGGTGACGCGTTGCAAGGCATCGGTGATCGTCACGTCGGGCAACTGGCCGATGCTTTCGGCGGTGATGCTGTCCTGGATGCTGGGCGCCTGGCGCTTCAGTTCGATCGCGCGCATCTGCGAGGCGCGCACGCCGACGACGTTGACGGTAGACAGCGCGACTGCATTCTTCGCGTCCTTGTCTGCCGCGGCGCCCTTCTTGCCGGGCTCGGCCTTGCCCGCATCGCGCGAGGGCGTTGCCGACGCGTCCTGCGGCGCGGCGGCGTCCACCGGCGCACCCGTGCGCGGTGATGCCGCTGCCGACGTCGCCACCGCCGCCAGCAGGGACATCGATACGGCCAGTGACAAGGGGTGTCTGCGATGTAGGGTGGACATGAGCCTTACCTCTTGGTTGATGCCTGTCGTACCGCACCGGGCACGCCACGCCTGAGATACCACTGGGCCGCCCCGAGCACGCCGTGGCGCCCGTGTTCCGTGACCCATACCGGAACCTGTGAAAGGAATGCGCGCACGCTGCGCCCGTGCAGGAACCGCTCTTCGAAGGCGCTGTGCTCGAGCAACGTGAACATGGAATGCAGGAAGCCACCGGCCAGGTACACGCCACCGGTGGCCATGAACGTCATCGCGAGGCTTCCGGCGAAACTTCCGAGCGACGCGCAAAAGACCTGCACGGCTTCCACGGCCTGCGCATCACTGCATGCCGCGGCCGCAGCGGTGACTTCCCCGGGTGTGGCGAGCGCCGGCGTTTCCCCGCGCAAGGCGCACAAGGCCGCATACGTGGCCAGCAGGCCGGGGCCCGACACGAGGCGCTCATACGCCACGTAGCCGCCGTGCGGCGCCAGCAAGGCCAGCACCTCGCGTTCACGGATCGAACCGGGTGCGAAATCCATCTGGCCGGCTTCGGTCGCCAGCACGTGGCCGCCTGCCGAAGCGGGCAAGCGCACCGCCGCGCCCAGGCCGGTTCCCGGCCCGATCACCAGCACCGGGCCATCGCTCGGGACCGTCGGTCCGCACAGGCGTCGGGAGCCACCGGTCGGGCCGTTGCCGAGCGCATGCCCCAGGGCCTCGAAGTCATTGAGGACGGCAACGTCGTCCAGCGCCAGCGCCTGGCGCAGCTGCGCCAGATGGATCGGCCAGGGCGAGTTGTCGTTCAGCACCTCGTCGTCCCTTACGTGGCCGGCGCAGGCGAGTACGCAGTGCCGCACGCCGGCTCCCGCGTCGCTGTCCACGAATGATTGCAACAGCTCTGTCAGCCCGGCGAAGTCCGCGCAGGCGAGCTTGCGATAGGCCAGCACCTCAGGCTCGCGCCCCTCGCCACGGGGCACCTGCATCAGCGCGACGCGGGCAAACGTCCCGCCCACGTCGGCCGCCAGAAATGGCATCGCCGGGACGCGCGCGGATAGCTCGGAATGATTGATCGCCAGGTCCACTGTGCCTCCCCGCACCGGAACGGCATCAGATTGGGATTCATTGTCACCGGTGTCAACTTGCACGACAGCACGCCGGTCCGCCAGGGAATATGACGAACAATCAACTGATTGGTATAGCTTTTTGTCTTTGGTACGAGCCGGTATCCGGGTCGACGTGGTTGCGGCGCAGCATTTCACGCCCCGGAGCGCTTGAACCGCGCAAGCCGAGGTCACGCCGGCCGCGTCCCGCGTGCGGTGCCGGCCGCCGATGCGACTGGGGGTCGGCGCCCGCGGCGGGTGCGGGGACCGCGCTTCCGATGACCGCTGACGAGCCATCGTCGCCTCGCCGGCGCCCACCCGGACCAGCGAAGCAGCCCGCGATTGCGCGATGATCCAGCGGGCGCAGGCGGCCGCTGGCCGATCGGGGCGGCTCACCGTGATGGCGCGACTCTGCCTGGCTGACTGGAGAGCCCATGTCCCGAATCATCGTCATCGGAGGAAGCGGCCACATCGGCGCCTATCTGATCCCCGCGCTGGTGGAACAAGGACACGATGTGGTCAACGTCAGCCGCGGCCAATCCGGCAAGTACCGCCCGCACGCGGCCTGGCAATCGGTGGAACAGGTCACGCTCGACCGCACGGCCGAGGAGCGTTCGGGAACGTTCGCATCACGCATGGCCGGGTTGCGCCCGGACATCGTCGTCGACCTGATTTCGTTCGACCTGCCCGGCACGCAGAGCCTGGTGCATGCGCTGCGCGGGAAGGTCGAGCACTTCCTGCATTGCGGCACCATCTGGGTGTACGGCCACCAGCCGGCCATCCCGGTGGATGAAGGCGAACCCGTGAATCCGTTCGGCGAATACGGGATCAACAAGGCGGCCATCGAGACGTGGCTGCTGCATGAGTCCCGCCGCACCGGCTTCCCGGCCACGGTGTTTCGACCGGGCCACATCGTGGGGCCGGGCTGGGCACCGATTGGCCCCTGCGGCAACCTCGACGTCGAGGTGTTCTCGCGGATGGCGCGCGGCGAGGAGATCTCGCTGCCGAACTGCGGCCTGGAAACGCTCCACCACGTCCACGCGGACGACATCGCGCAATTTGTCATGCGGGCCATCGCCAACAGGCCGGCCTCCGTGGGCGAGACGTTCAACGTCGTCGCGGAGAAAGCGCTGAACCTGCGTGGCTACGCCGAGGCCATGTTCCGCTGGTTCGGCGTGGAGCCGAGGATCCGGTTCCAGCCTTTCGACGAATGGAAGGCCGGGCAGACCCGCGAGCAGGCGGAGCAGGCCTGGGAACACATCGCGCGAAGCCCGTGCATGTCGATGGAGAAGGCGCGCCGTCGGCTCGGTTACCAGCCACGCTACACCAGCCTGGCCGCCATCCAGGAGGCCGTCGCGGCCCTGATTGCCGCCGGCGCTGTCCAAGCCGGACCGCGCTGACGCGCGCCGGACACGAGCCCGACCGGGCCGTTGCAGAACGCCCGGGGGCGGTCGCGGAAATGACAACGGGCGCCCTGGCGCCCGTTGTCTTCACCGCATCGCCGACTCGCTCAGAGCGAGTAGTACATCTGGAATTCCAGCGGGTGGGTGCTGGCGCGGTACTTGGTGACTTCCTTCATCTTCACCTCGATGTAGGCGTCGATGAAGTCATCGGTGAACACGCCGCCGGCCTTCAGGAAGTCGCGGTCCTTGTCCAGCGCTTCCAGCGCGGCGTCCAGGCTGGAGCAGACCTGCGGGATGTTCTTCTCCTCTTCCGGCGGCAGGTCGTACAGGTCCTTGTCGGCCGGCGCGCCCGGGTCGATCTTGTTGATGATGCCGTCGAGGCCGGCCATCATCAGCGCGGTGAACACCAGGTAGCCGGAGTTCATCGGGTCGGGGAAGCGCACCTCGATGCGGCGGCCCTTGGGGCTGGCCACGTACGGGATGCGGCAGCTCGCCGAGCGGTTGCGCGCCGAGTACGCCAGCATCACCGGCGCCTCGAAACCCGGCACCAGGCGCTTGTAGCTGTTGGTGGTGGAGTTGGCGAACGCGTTGATCGCGCGGGCGTGCTTGAAGATGCCGCCGATGTACCACAGCGCGGTCTGCGACAGGCCGCCATACAGGTCGCCGGCGAACAGGTTCTCGCCGTTCTTGGCCAGCGACTGGTGCACGTGCATGCCGCTGCCGTTGTCGCCGACCAGCGGCTTGGGCATGAAGGTGACGGTCTTGCCGTTCTGGTGCGCCACGTTCTTGATGACGTACTTCATCGTCATCAGCTCGTCGGCCTTCTTCACCAGCGTGTTGAACTTCACGCCGATCTCGCACTGGCCCGCGTTGGCCACTTCGTGGTGATGCACTTCGACGGTCTGGCCCAGCGACTCCAGCACCTTGCACATGTCCGCGCGCAGGTCGCCCAGCGAGTCGACCGGGCTGACCGGGAAGTAGCCGCCCTTCACGCCCGGGCGGTGGCCGGTGTTGCTGCCGTCGTACTTGTAGCGCGACGACCAAGCCGCCTCTTCCGAGCCGATCTCGTAGAACACGCGGCCCGGGTCGTTCTGCCAGCGCACCGAGTCGAAGATGAAGAACTCGGGCTCGGGGCCGAAGAACGCGGTGTCGGCGATGCCGGTGGATTTCAGGAACGCCTCGCCGCGCTTGGCGATCGAGCGCGGGTCGCGGCCGTAGGCCTGCATCGTGCTGGGCTCCAGCACGTCGCAGTGCAGGATCAGCTGCACGTGCGCGCTGAACGGGTCGAGGTGGGCGGTGTCCGGGTCGGGCAGCAGGATCATGTCCGACTCGTTGATGCCCTTCCAGCCGGTGATCGAGGAACCGTCGAACATCTTGCCGTCCTCGAACGTTGACTCGTCGATCGCGTGGGCCGGGAAGGTGACGTGGTGGTGCACGCCGAGCATGTCGGCGAAACGGAAGTCGACGAACTCGACCTCGTGTTCCTGGATCAGGTCGAGCACTTTGTTGGCGGACATGGAGCAACCTCGGCGATGGATGATGGACGGAGTTGAGCAAGCCCCGTGCCAATGGCCGGAATCCTCGCGGGACAAGGCCTGGCGGGCTTTCCTGGGGTTCCGGGCGTAGCCGGATGCGGCATATTGGTGCAACAGCCATGGGCCGTTGCACCAATACTGACACTCATCCGGGCCGACCGGCCAGTTCAGACATCGTAGGCGCTTTCGCCATGGGTGGTGATGTCCAGCCCCTCACGCTCGGCATCGCCGGAGACGCGCAGGCCGAACACGGCCTTGACCGCGAACCAGGCCAGTACCGAGACCAGCCCGCTCCACGCCAAGGTGATGCCCACGCCCAGCGCCTGCACGCCGAGCTGGTGGGCGATCGAAAAACCCGCCGCGCCGGTGCCGCCCAGCGCCGGTGCGGTGAACACGCCGGTCAGCAGTGCGCCCACGATGCCGCCGATGCCGTGCACGCCGAACACGTCCAGCGCATCGTCCGCCCGCAACAGGCGCTTCAGGCCGGTGACGCCCCACACGCAGCAGACGCTGGCCAGCGCCCCGATCACGATCGCGCCCATCGGGCCCACCGTGCCGCAGGCCGGCGTGATGCCGACCAGCCCGGCCACCGCACCGGAGGCGCCACCGACCATCGACGCGTGGCCGCGCAGGATCGCCTCCACCGCCAGCCACGCCAGCACCGCCGCCGCCGCGGCCAGCAGGGTATTGATGAAAGCCAGTGCCGCGCCCGCGTTCGACTCCAGGTTGGAGCCGGCGTTGAAGCCGAACCAGCCCACCCACAGCAGCGCCGCGCCGATCATGGTGAAGCTCACGTTGTGCGGCTTCATCGGCTCGCGGCCGAAACCCAGCCGCGGGCCGACCAGCCAGGCACCGACCAGACCGGCCACGCCCGCGTTGATGTGCACCACCGTGCCGCCGGCAAAATCCAGCGCGCCCTTCGCAAACAGATAGCCGTCCGGCCCGTACCAGACCATGTGCGCGATCGGCAGGTAGGCGAAGGTGAACCAGAGCGCCGCGAACAGCAGCACCGCGCGGAAGCGCATGCGCTCGGCGAACGAACCCACGATCAGCGCACCGGTGATGCCGGCGAAGGTGGCCTGGAATGCCACGAACACGTATTCCGGCAACGCCACGCCCGCGCTGAAGGTGGCGGCCAGCGTGTCCTTCGTGACGCCGTGCAGGAACAGCTTGTCGAAGTTGCCGATCAGCGCGCCGCCGCCGCTGAACGCGAGGCTGTAGCCGTAGGCCACCCACAGCAGCAGCAGCAGCGAGAACACCGTCATCACCTGCATCAGCACCGACAGCACGTTCTTCGAACGCACCAGGCCACCGTAGAACAGCGCCAGCCCCGGCACCGTCATCAGCAACACCAGCAAGGTGGAGGTGAGCATCCACGCCACATCGCCCTTGTCGACCACCGGCGCGGCGGTCTCGGCGTGCAGCAGCGGCGCGAACATGCACAACAGCAGGGGCAGGCCCGCGCGGATGAAGCGGAACAGCTTGAATTCTTTCATGGCAACCTCGCGTGGATGGTTCACAGGGCGTCGGCGTCGAGTTCGCCGGTGCGGATGCGGATCACCTGATCCACGCCGGTGATGAAGACCTTGCCGTCGCCGACATTGCCGGTACGTGCGGCTTGCTGGACCTCGTCCAGCACCGCGTCGAGCAGCTCGTCGGGAACCACCACCTCGACCTTGAGCTTGGGCAGGAAGTCGACGACGTACTCGGCGCCGCGATACAACTCGGTGTGACCCTTCTGGCGGCCGAAGCCGCGAACCTCGGTCACCGTGATGCCCGAGACGCCGACGCGCGCAAGCGCATCGCGAACCTCGTCGAGCTTGTACGGGCGGATGATGCTGGTGATCATTTTCATGGGCGGCTCCGCGGGAAATGGAATCAGAACGACCTGGCCAGGCTCAGCAGCGCCGTGGCGCGGCCCAGGTAGCGGCCTTGCGCATTGGTGTAGACGGAACGGCGCGCATTGCTGTCGTAGTAGCCCAGCGCCACGGACCAGGTGCTGCCGAAGTTGCGGGTCACGCCGAGCTTCCAGTCGCTGTACGAGGCGCCGGGCACGTTCTCCACGCGCTGGTGGCCGGCATGCGCGTTGAGCTGCCAGCCCGGTGCGAGGGGCTGGTTCCACGACAGGTCCAGATAGCCGCTGTGCTCGCTGTCGGCATAGCCGAACAGGTTGGTGAGGGCGTACGAGTACTTCAGTGACAGGCTTTTCCAGCCGAGCGCGGCGTAGAGCTCGCTGGTGTTCGGCAGGGTGAAGCCTGCCGGGTAGCTGCCCGGGTACTGGTAGCGATACGCGCCGAGGTCGACGCTCCAGTCACCACCGAGGCTGCCGCGCCAGCCGCCGTAGAAATCCAGCTCCACGCTGCTGGAAACCGGCGCGGCCGTGGTCGAGCCATCGGACAGCCAGCTCACATTGCTGCCCCAGCCGCCGACATACCAGCCGCCGGCATGATCGAACTCCGCCCCGGCCTGCATGGCGGGCTTGCGGTTGCTCTGCGACAGCCCGCGAAACAGGTAGTCGCTGACCACGCCGGCATTGCCGACCCACTGGCTGGCCGGCGCCTCGCCGGCCACTGCCGGCGTCATCGCCGATGCCATGCAGGACGCAGCGAAGAACCGCACTGCCAATCCGTATCGCGTCATGAATTCATCCCCCTGCGTTCGGAGCTTGCGGCAGATGGACGTCCAGACGTCCGTCCATCTTCGTCGGTTCACGCTTTGCATGACCCTCAAGCCGCTTCAGCAAGCCGCGTGCCAGCGGGCGCAGGCCTTGCTGCAGCCCGATCCCGGCTGCAGCCGGGCCTCCGCCATGGGGCATCCGCACCAGTCGCACGCGCGGAGCGGGGGGCTTTGCACCGTTCCAGTGCGCTGCGCGTTCGATGCCGACGCCGCCTGGCCGCGCGCCACCGTGGGGGCAAAACCCGTAAGCTATGGCGCCTGCTGCCGGCCGGCACCCTCCATCCACGCAACGGACTTACCCGTGATCGATCTGCTCCACGTCATCCTGCTCGGCATCATCGAAGGCATCACCGAATTCCTGCCGATTTCCTCGACCGGCCACCTGCTGATCGCGGAAAAGTTCGGGCTGGGCGCCCGCTCGGACCTGTTCAACATCGGCATCCAGGCCGGCGCGATCCTGGCGGTGACGCTGATCTACTGGAAGCGCATCTGGCAGCTGCTGACGCAATGGCGCGACCCGCTGAACCGCGACTACCTGCTGAAGCTGGCCGTCGCCTTCGCGATCACCGCCGTGCTCGGCTTCATCGCGGTCAAGCTGGGTTTCAAGCTGCCGGAGAAGGTGACCCCGATCGCGTGGGCGCTGGTGATCGGCGGCCTGTGGATGATCGCCGCCGAGCGGCTGGCCGCGCGCCAGCCCGAGCGCAGCGAGGTGACCTGGCGCGTGGCGATCCTGGTCGGCATCGCGCAGATGATCGCCGGCATCTTCCCCGGCACCTCGCGTTCGGCGGCGACGATCTTCGCGGCGATGCTGTTCGGCACCAGCAACCGCGCCGCGGCTACCGAGTTCGCCTTCCTGGTCGGCATTCCCACCATGTACGCGGCCACCGGCTACGAACTGCTGAAGGTGGTCAGGGACGGCCGCGCGGTGCACGAGGACTGGACCGCCCTGCTGGTCGGCTTCGCGGTCTCGGCGGTCGTCGCGTTCATCGCGGTGAAGTGGCTGCTCGGCTACATCCGCACGCACACCTTCACCCCGTTCGCGATCTACCGGATCGCGTTTGGCGTCGCGCTGTTGCTGTTCATCCCGGCGGGAACCTGAGCCCCACATGACCCGGATGCGCCTGCTCGACCTGATCGTCGACACGGCCAGTCAACGGGTCACCCGCGACGGCGTGGCGCTGAACGTTGCCGGCCTCAATTTCCGCCTGCTGGCCTGTCTGCTTGCCAGCGGTGACGCGGTGGTCGACATCGACACCCTGATGGCCGAGGTCTGGGCGCCCGCCGTGGTCAACGAAGAGACCGTAACGCAACGCGTGAAGCTGCTGCGGCAAGCGCTTGGCGACGACAGCCGGCAACCGCGCTACATCCGCTCGGTGCGCGGGAAGGGATATCAACTGTGCCGTGCGCCGGAACCTGCCGAGCCGGGCCGGAAGCCGTCCCGGCCCTGGCTTGCCGCCGGCTCAGCGCTCATTCTCGTGCTTGCCGGTGCGGGCTTCTGGCTGGCCTCGTCGCGCTCGGCGGCGCCTGACCCGGTCAGCCCGCTGGTGCGCCGCGCCGCCTACTATGCCGTCATCGGTCAGCCCGAGAATAACGAGCGCGCGTTATCGCTGTACCAGCAGGCCTTGCAGGCCAATCCCGATGACACCCGGGCCATGCTCGGCCTCAGTCGTGCATCCAGTGCGCGGGCATGCCTGTTCAATGGCGGCCGTGCCGACATCGCCCAGGGCGAGGCGATGGCGCGGCGCGTGCTGGCGCGCGATCCGCGCAACGCCGCCGCATGGGCCGCGCTGGGTTACGCGCAGGACTGCGCCGGCCGCATCGACGACGCGATCGCCGGCTATGACCGCGCCATCGCGCTTGATCCCGCGGACAACGCCACCCGCGCGTCGGTGGCCTATCTTTACCAGGAGAAAGGCCGACTGGCCGACGCCTTGCGCCTGAACCTGCAGGTGCCGGCCGAAGCACCGCGGGTACGTTTTCGCGACACGCAAGTGGCGCGCGAGCTCGAGCTGCTCGGCTTCACCGCTGCCGCGGACGCGCGCTTCGCGAAGATCTTCCAGCTGGACCCGGACAACGTCTTCAACAATATCGCCTGGCCAAGGTCGTTGTACACGCAGGGACGCCATGGCGATGCGCGCGTGGCGCTGGCCACTGCGTTGTCGCGGCACACGCCGCACCCGGACCTGCTGGTGTTGCAGGGAGAACTGGCGCTGCAAGGCGGCGATCGTGCCGGCGCCGTGGCCGCATTCCGGAAGGCGGTTGCACTTCGTCCAGAGGCGACCTTGCCGCAGACCTTGCTGGCGCTGTATGGGGAACCCCGCGTGGCGAATGCCCGGATCGATCAGCGCATCGCCGAACTGACCTCCGAGCTGCGGCAAGGCCAGCCATGGCCAGGCAGCATGCTGGAAATTGCGATCCTCGAACTGGCCCACGGCAACCGGAACGGCGCTGTGGCGGCGATAGCCCGCGCCATCGATGCGGGCTATCGGGACCGCGCCTATCTGCAGGTGTCGCCGCTGTTCGCGGCGCTGGCGGGCGACCCCGATTTCGCCCGCCAGCTGGCTCGCATCAACGACGACGTCACCCGGCAGCGGCAGCAGGTGCTGGCCGCCGACTGGAAGCCCGCCGGCCTGCCGCCAGCCACGCCCTAGGGTGTGGTTGCGCCGAGGATGTAGCGGCTGATGATCTCGCGCGACTGCGGATGGGCGTAGCGCTGGTTGTAGGCCGTGCTGGTGACCACCGCCACCAGGTGACGTTCGGGCACCAGCAACACATAGTTGCCGCCGTTGCCGGACATCGACCACGCCGCGACGTCCTTGCCGTCGACCGTGAAGTGGAAGTGCCACCACAGGTAGCCGTATTCCGCGTCCTCGCGCGGCTGCGCATGCGGGGTCGTCATCGCCTTGATGTAGTTGGCCGAAATCACCTGCCTGCCGTTCCAGCGGCCATCATCGAGCACCAGCTGGCCGATCTTCGCCAGATCGCGGGTGCGGTAGCGCGTGCCGCCACCGCCCATGCCGATGCCTTCCGGCGACGTGTTCCACTTCACCGCGGTGATCCCAAGCGGCTGTTCCAGCACCTGCGCCGCGAACCGGGCGAGCGGCTGCCCGGCAGCGCGCTCCACCGCGGCGCCGGCCACGAAGGCGCCCGCGGTGCAGTAGGAAAACGAACGCCCGAACGGGCTGTCCGCCGGCTTGTCCATCCACGGCGCGAAGCCCTTCACCGGCAGCGCCAGGGCGAAGTCCAGCCAGCGCTCGCTGACGTACATGCGCTCTTCGTTGCCGCTGGAAAATTCATTCTCGTCGTTGCACTCCCACAGCGAGCTCATCGTCAGCAGGTCTTCGAGCGTGGTTTTGGCCAGCCGCGGGTCCGCCGGCTTGTGGCCGGGGAAGAAGTCGTAGACCGGCGCGTCCACCCCACTGATCAGATGGCGATCGATCGCGGCGCCGACCAGCAGGGCGGTGATGCTCTTGCTGGCCGAGCGCACGTCGTTGAGGGTGTCGGCCGTGCTGCCGTTGAAATAGTGTTCGTAGACGGTCTTGCCGTCCTGGACCACCATGATGCTGGTGATGTCCTTGTAGGTCTTGTCGGCGATCTTCGCCTCGACCGAGCTCAATCGGGCAAGGTCGGTGGCGTGGACGGTGGTGGTGGCGAGCAGCAATGTGGCAAGCAGATGTTTCATGGGAATTCCTGGCAATGCGGTCGATCGGCCGCTGGCGCATGAGGCCAGAGCGGCGGATGAAATGCCGGAAACGCACCTGAAGAATTATGAAGTTGCCGCTCAAGCCGGCAGCGAGGGCTTGCTGCCGCTCACTCGCCGGTCGCGATCCGGCGCACGGCCGAGCAGTGTGGCCCTGCCCGTGCCGGCGCCAGCGTGACGGTCAGGCGACGGCGGCCAGGGGCTTCTCGCGCACGGGCCTGGGCACGCCAGGCGTGGCGATCGTGCACTGGTTGGTGCGGTCGAACAGCTCACGCACCCACTCGATGAAGGCCTGCACCCGGGCGGACAGGTGCTTCTTCTGCGGATAGACGATCCACACCGGCTTGCCGGTGGAGGTGGTGTCGGTCATCACCAGTTCGAGCATGCCCTTGTCCAGCAGGCAGGCCGCCATCATCCGCGGCATCTGGGTGATGCCCATGCCGGCCGCCACCGCCTGCAGCACCGATTCGCCGTCGTTGATCAGCATGTGCGCGTCGATGTCCACGCTCATCTGGCCGCCCGGCGTGTCGAACTGCCACTGCCGCGGGCGGCCGTTCGGGTAGACGTAGTTGATGCAGCGGTGGTCCTTCAGGTCCTCGATGCTGCGCGGCGCGCCGTGTTTGCGCAGATACTCGGGCGAGGCGCAGACGACATTGCTGAGGTAGCCGATCTTGCGCGCGATCAGGCTGGAATCCTCCAGCTCGCCGACGCGAATCGCGCAATCCAGGCCTTCGCCGTTGAGGTCCGAGGGCGAGTCGCTCATCGACAACTCCAGCCGGATGTCCGGGTAGCGCTGCTCGAACTCGGTCAGCCGCGGGATCACCGCGGCGCGACCCACCGACAGCGAGATGCCCACGCGCAACTTGCCGGCCGGCTTGCTGTTGGCGAAGTTCAGCGCCTCGGTGGCCTCGGCCAGGTCGGCGAGGATCTCCTTGCAACGTGCATGGAACGACGCCCCGTCGTCGGTCAGACGCAGGGACCGGGTGGAGCGGAACAGCAGCCGGGCGCCAAGCTGGGTTTCCAGCCGGGAAACCGCCCTACTGACGCCGGAAGGGGTCATGCCCAGCTGGCTGGCGGCGGCGGCGAAACTCTTGGCCTCGACCACGCGGACGAAGGTCGAAATGGCGGAAAAGTCTTCCATTGCTTCAATTCCTCGTCGATTCGTGACTGTGGCGCACGAGTGTAATGCGCAAGAACCGGGTTTTCTATACCGACAAGTACACCTATTCTCTCGACCCTCGCCGGGAACCCCTGCCCGGCCACCAAGGTTCTGGGAGCGCAAGATGAAAAAACAATGGATGCTGGTCCCGCTGATCGCCGTCACCGTGCTGGGCAGCTGGGTGCTGCTGCACGGCACCGACAGCCAGGCGCAAACCCCCGCCGGCGGTCCGCTGCCCGAAGTCACCGTGGCCCAGGCGCTGACCCGCAAGGTCAGTGACAGCGCCGACTTCACCGGCCGGCTGGAAGCAGTCAACACGGTGCAGGTGCAGCCGCGGGTCGGCGGCTTCGTCGAGTCGGTGCACTTCCAGGAAGGTGCACCGGTGCACAAGGGCGACGTGCTGTTCCAGCTCGACGCCCGCCCGTACCAGGCCGAGGTTGACCGGCTGGTCGCCAACCAGGCACAGGCGAAGGCCGAACTGAACCTGGCCGAGACCAACCAGCGCCGCGCTGAAATGCTGCTGGCCCAGCACGCGATCGCGAAGCAGGAAGCCGATCGTCAGGACACCACCGCACAAAGCGCACGGGCCCAGCTCGGTGCGGCCACCGCCGCGCTGGCCGCGGCACGGCTGAACCTGGACTTCACCCGGGTGCGTTCGCCGATCGACGGCCGCGTCAGCAACGCCCGCGTCACCCCCGGCAACCTGGTCACCAGCAGCGACGTGCTGACCAGCGTGGTCTCGGTGAACCCGGTCTATGTCTACTTCGACGTCGACGAGCAGACCTGGCTCAAGCTCGACCATCTGCGCGCCAGCGCGAAGCAGGCCGGCCACAACGCACGGATCGAGGCGGCGATGGGCCTGGCCGACGAATCGGGCTACCCACATGAAGGCCGCCTGGACTTCGTCGACAACCAGTTGCACACCGGCTCCGGCACGATGCGCCTGCGCGCGGTGTTCGACAACGCCGACGGCCTGTACACGCCCGGCCTGTACGCCCGCGTGCAGCTGCAGAGCGGCCAGGTGAAATCGCGCGTGCTGGTGGATGACCGCGCGATCGGCACCGACCTTGGCAACCAGTTCGTCTACGTGGTCGACAAGGAGCACAAGGTGCAATACCGCAAGGTCGACACCGGCGCGCTGTTCCATGGGCTGCGGGTGATCGAAAGCGGCGTGCACTCCAGCGATCTGGTGGTGGTCAACGGCCTGCAGCGCGTGCGCCCGGGCGCCCTGGTCAATCCGCAGAAGGTGGCGATGAGCTACCGGCTCCAGGCGGCGGACAAGGCGCTGGTCGAGCGCGGCGACACGCCGGATAGCGATTCGCGCACGGCGCAGACCAATACGGCCGCACCGCAAAGCCGACCGCAAGGTTGAACACGCGCTCCCTCCCCCTGCGACCAAAGGAAGTCCCCTTGCGGGACGTGCAGCAGGGGAGGGCTGGGGAGGGGTGAAGCCCCGCCAGCGAAGTGCGAAACCAAGAGCAAGAGCGTTACCCCCTCCCCACCTCCCCCTGCTGCGCAGGGGGAGGAGCAAAAGAAGACCGAAGCCGCGAAACGGCTTCGTCGAGGACTCTTTGCATGAAAAACATCGCCCAATTCTTCGTCGACCGGCCGATCATGGCCGCCGTGCTGTCGTTGCTGTTCGTGATCACCGGCTCCATCGCGGTGTTCCAGCTGCCGATCAGCGAGTACCCCGAAGTGGTGCCGCCCACGGTGGTGGTGCGTGCCGCCTATCCCGGCGCCAACCCCAAGGTGATCGCCGAAACCGTCGCCACGCCGCTGGAGGAACAGATCAACGGCGTGGAAGGCATGCTGTACACCTCCTCGCAGGCGACCAGTGACGGCGCGCTCACCCTGACCGTGACGTTCGCGCTGGGCACCGACCTCAACACTGCCCAGGTCGACGTGCAGAACCGCGTGGCGCAGGCGCTGCCGAAACTGCCCGAGGAAGTGCAGCGACTCGGCGTGACCACGCAGAAGAGTTCGCCCGACCTCACCATGGTGGTGCACCTCACCTCGCCCGACCAGCGCTACGACATGCTGTACCTGTCGAACTACGCGCGCCTGCACGTGAAGGACGTGCTGGGCCGCCTGAACGGCGTCGGCGACGTGCAGATCTTCGGTGCCGGCGAATACTCGATGCGCGTGTGGCTGGACCCGCAGAAGCTGGCGCAGCGCTCGCTCACCACCGCTGACGTGATCAACGCGATCCGCGAGCAGAACGTGCAGGTCGCCGCCGGTGCGCTGAACGCGCCGCCCGGTCCGTCCAACTCCGCGTTCCAGCTCAACATCAACACGCGCGGCCGGCTGGTCAGCGAGGATGACTTCCGCAACATCATCGTGCGCACCGACACGAACGGTGGCGTGACCCATCTGGGCGACGTGGCGAAGATCGACCTGGGCTCGAACAACTACGCGCTGCGCAGCCTGCTCGACAACAAGCCGGCGGTGGCGCTGCCGATCTTCGCGCGGCCGGGTTCCAACGCGATCCAGATCTCCGACGAAGTGCGCACCACCATGGCGCAGCTGAAGAAGGAGTTCCCGCAGGGCGTCGACTATTCCATCGTGTACGACCCCACGGTCTTCGTGCGCGGCTCGATCGAGGCGGTGGCGCACACGCTGCTGGAAGCGATCCTGCTGGTGGTGCTGGTGGTGATCCTGTTCCTGCAGACCTGGCGCGCCTCGATCATCCCGCTGGTGGCGGTGCCGGTATCGCTGATCGGCACGTTCGCGGTGATGTACCTGGCCGGCTTCTCGCTCAACGCGCTGAGTCTGTTCGGCCTGGTGCTGGCGATCGGCATCGTGGTCGATGACGCGATCGTGGTGGTGGAGAACGTCGAGCGGCATATCGAACTGGGCGAAACGCCGCGCAACGCGACGCGCAAGGCGATGCACGAGGTCACCGGCCCGATCGTGGCCACCGCCCTGGTGCTATGCGCGGTGTTCATCCCGACCGCCTTCGTCAGCGGCCTCACCGGCCAGTTCTATCGCCAGTTCGCGCTGACCATCGCGATCTCCACGGTGATCTCCGCGTTCAACTCGCTGACCCTGAGCCCGGCGCTGGCCGCCGTGCTGCTGAAGGGCCACGACGCGCCGAAGGATCGCCTCACCCGCGGCATCGATCGCGCCTTCGGCTGGCTGTTCCGTCCGTTCAACCGCGTCTTCCATCGCGGTTCGGAGCGCTACGTGGGGGGCGTCAAGCGCATCGTCGGCAAGGGCAAATTGGCGCTGGTGGTGTACGCCGGGCTGATCGCGCTGACCTGGTTCGGCTTCTCGCACGTGCCGACCGGCTTCGTGCCGGGCCAGGACAAGCAGTACCTGGTGGCGTTTGCGCAGCTGCCCGACGCGGCTTCGCTCGACCGCTCCGAGGACGTGATCCAGCGCATGGGCGAGATCGCCCTGAAACAGCCGGGCGTGGAGCACGCGGTGTCCTTCCCCGGCCTGTCGATCAACGGTTTCACCAACTCGACCAACTCCGGCATCGTCTTCGTCACGCTGAAGCCGTTCGAGGAACGCCGCGACGCTTCGCTGTCGGCCGGTGCGATCGCCGGCGCGCTGAACCAGAAGTTCGCCGCGATCCAGGACGCCTACATCGCGGTGTTCCCGCCGCCGCCGGTGATGGGCCTGGGCACGATCGGCGGTTTCCGCCTGCAGATCGAGGATCGCAGCGACCGCGGCTTCGACGAGCTGTACAAGCAGACCCAGAACCTGATCGCCGCCAGCCGCAAGGACCCGGCACTGGCCGGCCTGTTCTCCAGCTTCCAGGTCAGCGTGCCCCAGGTGGACGCCGACGTGAACCGCGAGAAGGCCAAGGCCGAAGGCGTGAACCTGGGCGACGTGTACCAGACCATGCAGGCCTACATGGGCTCGCTCTACGTCAACGACTTCAACCGCTTCGGCCGCACCTACCAGGTCAATGTGTCGGCCGACCCCGCGTTCCGCCACACGCCGCAGGACATCCTGCAGCTGAAGACGCGCAACGCGCAGGGCCAGATGGTGCCGCTGGGTTCGTTCGTCACCGTGCAGCAGGGTGCCGGCCCGGATCGCGTGCAGCATTACAACGGCTACGCCACCGCCGAGATCAACGGCGGGCCCGCGCCGGGCTACAGCTCCGGCCAGGCGCAGGCGGCCATCGAGAAACTGGCCAAGGACAACCTGCCCAACGGCTTCAGCTTCGAGTGGACCGAGCTGACCTACCAGCAGATCCTGGCCGGCAACACCGCGATCCTGGTGTTCCCGTTGTGCGTGCTGCTGGTGTTCCTGGTGCTGTCCTCGCTGTACGAGAGCTGGTCGCTGCCGCTGGCGGTGATCCTGATCGTGCCGATGGTGCTGCTGTCCGCGATCGCCGGCGTGTGGCTCAGCGGCGGCGACAACAACATCTTCACCCAGATCGGATTGATCGTACTGGTCGGACTGGCGTGCAAGAACGCGATCCTGATCGTGGAGTTCGCCCGCGAACGCCAGCATGAAGGCATGAGCCGCCACGAGGCGGTGCTGGAAGCGGCCAAGCTGCGGTTGCGCCCGATCCTGATGACCTCGTTCGCCTTCATCATGGGCGTGGTGCCGCTAGTCACCTCGCACGGCGCCGGTGCCGAGATGCGTCACGCGATGGGCGTGGCGGTGTTCGCCGGCATGCTCGGCGTGACCATCTTCGGGCTGATCTACACGCCGCTGTTCTACGTCCTGATTCGCGCCCTGGTCGAGCGTCGCGAGGCACGCGCGGCCGAACGCGCCGCCGCGCATGCGCTGCCGGCGCTGGAGAACCACTGATGAAAACCTTCACGACAGACACCCGTAGGGCGGGCATTGCCCGCCACAACGCCACGGCCGGCTCCAACACCATGGCGGGCAGTGCCCGCCCTACGCCCCGACGCGCGGTTTTCGCCGGGATGAAGGTCGCGATTCGCGCCACGGTGCTGGCAAGCGCGCTTGCGCTGGCCGGCTGCATCACCGTCGGCCCGGATTACCACGCCACGAAACCCGCCACGCCGCAATTGCAGGGACTGGAAGCGGCACAGGAAAGCAACGCGCAGTTCCAGGCCACGTGGTGGAAGCAGTTCAACGATCCGACGCTGGATGCCCTGATCCAGCGAGCCGCGGCGAACAACCTCGACCTGCGCATCGCGGTGGCGCGGTTGCATGAGTCGCGCGCACTGCTCAGCGGCGCCAAGTCCGACCGGTTGCCGACCATCGATACCAGCGTGAACTACACCCGCAGCCGCGGGCAGCAGCCGGGCTTCAGCGACCAGCGCAGCACCACGACGACCTACCAGGCCGGCTTCGACGCCTCGTGGGAGCTGGACCTGTTCGGCGGCGTGCGCCGCTCGGTGGAAGCGGCTGGCGCCGATCTCGGCGCCAGCGAGGCCGCGTTGCGCGATGCCCAGGTCAGCCTGCTGGCCGAGGTCGCACGCAATTATTTCGAACTGCGCGGCAGCCAGCTGCGGCTGGACATCGCCCGCCGCGACATCGACAACCAGCGCCAGACCGTGCACCTCACCGAAGTGCGCCAGCAGGTCGGCACCGGCGCGGAACAGGACGTGGCCAGCGCCAAGGCCAGACTCAGCGCGGTGCAGGCGCAACTGCCGCTGCTGCAGACCCAGGCCAGCGCCAGCGAATACCGCCTCGCCGTGCTGCTGGGCGAGCGCCCGGGCGAGCTGGACATCGACGTGTCGCCGAAGAGCTTCACCCCGATCGCCACCAGCTTGCCGATCGGTGACGCCGGCGACGTGTTGGCGCGCCGTCCGGACGTCCAGATGGCCGAACGCGAATATGCCGCCGCCACCGCGCGGATCGGCGTGGCCAAGGCGGATTTCTTCCCGCATATTTCGCTGGGCGGCTTCCTCGGCTTCCTGTCCGGGCGCAGCAACGACTTCGGCAGCCCGTCGACACGGGCGTGGTCGCTGGCGCCCAGCATCAGCTGGTCCGGCCTCAACGTGCAGCGCGTGCGAGCGAACCTGCACGCCAGCGAGGCACGCGCCGATGCGGCGCAGGCGAACTACCAGCGCAGCGTGCTGGAGGCGATCGAGGACATCGACAACGCGGTCACCGGCTTCAACCAGCAGCGCATCCGCGTCGACCACCTGATCGAGCAGGCCACGCAGAGCAAGCGCGCCGCCGACCTGGCCCGCGTGCGCTACCAGGAAGGCGCCACCGGCTTCCTCGAACTGCTCGACGCCGAGCGCACCGAGCTCGCCGCCGAGGACGATCTGGCCCAGGCCGAGGCGGCGATCAACACCCGCGCCGTGGCCTTGTACAAGTCGCTGGGCGGCGGCTGGCAGGCCTGCGGCGACGAGCAGTGCAACGCCGTGGCCAAGGGCGACGCGGCCCCATGAGCCGGCCCGCCCGACGCGTCCCGACGGCGCCCGCGACCACGCCGGTCTACCGCGTGGCGCTGGTCAGCGGCGCCAATCGCGGCCTGGGTTTCGAGGTCGCGCGCCAGCTCAGCGAGCGCGGCATGACCGTGCTGCTGGGCGCGCGCGATCTCGACAAGGGCCTGCATGCGGCGCGCAAGCTGGCCGGCGCAGCCGGCGAGGTGGTCGCGGTGCAGCTCGACGTCACCCAGCAGGATCAGATCGACACGCTGGCGCGCTGGATCGAGATCACCTATGGCCGGCTCGACGTGCTGGTCAACAACGCTGGTGCCCACTATGACCCCGCGGTGCGCCCGGCCACCGCCGACATTGCCGCGGCGCGCGACGCGATGGACATCCATCTGTTCGGCAGCTGGCGGCTGTCCAGCGCGATGCTGCCGCTGATGCGCCGGCACGGTTACGGCCGCATCGTCAACGTCTCCAGCGGCTGCGGCGCCAGCACCACCGACAGCGCCAACTGCCCGGCCTATCGCGTCTCCAAGTCGGCGCTGAATGCGTACACGCGGGTGCTGGCGAACGAACTCGACGGCAGCGGCATCCAGGTCAACGCGGTCTGTCCCGGCTGGGTCGCCACCGACATGGGCGGCCCCGGCGGACGCGCCGTCGCCGACGGTGCAGCCGGTATCGTCTGGGCCGCCTGCCTGCCCGCGCCACTCACCGGCGGCTTCTATCGCGACCGCCAGCGCATCGCCTGGTAAGGCCGCGCACGTCGACTTGCCTGCTCCTGCTTCCGCGTGGGCTTGCTTGCGCGAACGGAGCAAACCCGAGGTTCGGTGCCTGTCCCGCCGTTCACCCGGAACGCAGGTGCGCAGCACCGAAGTCGAACGGCATCGACCCTCCACGCTCGATGGAACGGCGACGCATGCCAGCGGTGAGCAGTTTCCATCTTCGGCGGGCAGACTCCCCGCGCTAACCGGCACCAGCCGCGCTGTGCTGGGAATACAGTGCGTGCCAGCGCCCGTCCGCGTAGACGAAGACGTCGGACGAACGCACACCGCTGGCCGCGCCCTGCTTCGGGTCGTGGAAGGTGAGGATCGCGGTGTCGCCGTGGATCACCACGTCCTGGCCCGACGGGTGCGTCTTCAGCCACGCCTCGACCTTGCGCCGCTCCTCGTCGTTGCCGCGGTTCTTCGCGGCGTGCGCCATGATCGCGGCTTTTGAGTGCACCGAGCCGTCGGCGCCGACCGAGCGGTACTCGGGCAGCAGCAGGTCGTCGAGCCAGGCGGTGTCGCCACCGAGTTCGGCTTCCAGCCAGTGCTGGTCGACCGCGATCACCGCTGCCCTCGAATGTTCTGCCTCATCGCTGCCTGTCGCGGTGGCGACGGTCGCCGCGATGGTCCAGTTCACGGCCAGCACCAGCACGGCGATACACGCCACGGCCACGGAAAACCTGCGTTGTCTATGCATTGCTGCGACCCTCGTTGCGCGGACGACATGCCGCCAGGCCAATGTGTGGCGCGTGCGCGTCTGCCGCATCGTCGCGGTGACGAAGGCGCGCCATGCGGTGACAGGCGGATGAAACGGGGCACCCGGCGGTCATGGCATTGCACGGAACGCCGCCCGTACCGCCGCCGTACCGCTTGTCATCGCCAAGGCGCCGGTCGTCACGGTATCGGCGACAACGGCATCGGCCACTGTCACCCTGCACGACTCCCGCGGCGGCGTCACGACCAGGAACCGAGCGTAGCCATGCAACCTTCCCTTGCGACAAAGGCCTGGCTGGCCCTGGTGCTGGTCGCGGCCTGCGCCGTCGCCTCCCGCGCACACGGCGCCCCGGGTGGCGATGGGCTGGACCTGACGATTCCGCTACCGCCCACACCGGTGCGCGTGGAAGGTCATGGGCAGCTCGACTATGAGGTGTTGCTGGCCAATCGCTCCGACAAGCGCATCACGCTCGAGGAATTTGTCGTGCGCGACGGCCGCGACGGGCGGCTCATCGCGAAACTGTCGGGCAAGATGCTGGATCAGCACATCGCTCGCTTCGGCGCGGTGCCAGCGCCCTCGTCGGATACGGAATCTTCGCTGCCAGGCGCGGGAACAGTGATCGAGCCCGGCCAGCAGGTGGTGCTGTTCATCGATGTTTCCCTGCCGGGCCACCCCGGCATCGATACCCTCCGCCACCGCGTGAGCTATCGCGTTGCCGGCGCAAACGGCACATCTCGGGCCAGCGGCGCCCCACTGGCATTGCCGCGGACCAGACCATCGCTGCTGGCGCCACCGCTGCGCGGCGGGCCGTGGGCCGCGATCCATGACGCGGACTGGCCGCGCGGCCATCGGCGAGTGTTCTACCGCCTCGACGGCCACGCCCGCCTGCCCGGCCGCTTCGCCATCGACTGGGTGAAGCTGGACGAACACGGCCGTTTCGCCACCAGCGACGCCGACCTGGCGCAGGCATGGTACGGCCACGGCGCCGACGTGCTGGCGGTGGCGGATGCGCGCGTGGCGGCGGTGCGAGACGGCATGGACGAACCGACCCGCATCTCGCAGCGCACTCATCCCGTCCCCGCGGACGATGCGGGCAACTACGTGGCCCTGCAGCTTGCCGACGGCCGCTACGCGTTCTACGAGCACCTGCGCAAGAGCAGCATCCGCGTCGCGGTGGGCGAGCGCGTGCGCACGGGCCAGGTCATCGCAGCGCTGGGCTTCTCCGGCGAATCGACCGGTCCGCACCTGCACTTTCACGTCGCCGACGCGAGCTCTCCGCTCGGCGGCGAAGGCCTGCCGTTCGAAATCCGCAGGTTCGAACGGCTGGGCCGCTACGACGACATCGCCCGACTGGGCAAGCCGTGGCGGCCCGCCGACAGCGACATCGTCCGGCACCACGAATGGCCCGGCAGCAACACGGTGGTGAGGTTCGCCGATGATCCAGCGCCTGACGGCAGGCCGTGAATCCCGCCGACCGCCCGCCGGCGCGAACACGCCGTTCGTCAACGCGCCGGGGCCGGCTGTCACCGCAACGGCAACGCCCGATGCGGCGCGATGCCCGCCTCGGCGGCATCTGCTGCCGGGGTGAAGGCATGAAACGACGATCCGCGCGTTGCTCCTCGATCCTTGCGCCGGCCCTGGCGGCGGCGACGACGATGCCTGCGTCCGCCGCGGCGAAGTCCGATACATCGGCCGCGGCCGGGTCGTGGCGACGGCAGCATCCACTTCATGCGCGCGAGTCCCGCCGATGGCCGCTTCCGGCTCGGCGTGAGCCACCACGAACACGGTCGCTGTCAGCGCACTGGCGCGAGGCACCGGGCGTCCGGAGTTCGACCCTGCGGAACCGCCCTGCCGTCCAGCACTGTTTCCTCCGGCGCCACGGCGGCACACTGCCGTCCTGGCGCGTCACCCATCGACCGGCGCGCGGGAGCATCGCGTGACCGGGCACGACACTACCCATTGGAAGAAACACGCGCTGGCGTTCGCCTTCTGGACCGGGCTGGCGCTGTCCTATGCGCTGAGCGGCGGGCTGTCCTCGATCAGCGAGGGCTATCCGCCAAGCTGGCTGCGCGCGCTCAGCTGGAACCTTGCCAACTCCTGGTTGTGGATGGCGCTGGTGCCGCTGGTCGCCTGGCTGGGGCGGCAGACCGCCACGCACGGCTGGCGCCGCTTCCTCGCCGTGCAGGTGCCGGCCAGCCTGGGCGTGGCGCTGCTGCAACTGCTCGCCCATCTGGTGCTGTTCTGGAACCTGAGCGGCCCGGGACGGATGGAGGTGCACACGCTGGGCGCGTACATCCGCATGGAGTTCGCCTACAGTTTCCACTTGGCCGTGCTCACCTACTGGGTGATCCTGGTGGTGTTGCGCGGGATGGAATCGCGCCGCCACCTGCGCGACGAGCGGCTGCGCCGCACGCAGCTGGAGACGCAACTGGCGCAGGCGCAACTGCAGGCGCTGCGCATGCAATTGCAGCCGCACTTCCTGTTCAACACGCTCAACGCGATCTCCGCGCTGGCGCTGGCCGACCCGCTGCAGGCACGGCTGATGATCGCGCGGCTCAGCGACTTCCTGCGGCTCACCCTGGAGGAACGCCACGCGCCGCAGGTGCCGCTGTCGCGCGAGCTGGAATTCCTCGCCTGCTACCTCGGCATCCAGCAGGTGCGCTTCCAGGACCGGCTCAGCACCGAGCTCGACGTGGACGACGACACGCTGGCCGCGGCCGTGCCGAACCTGATCCTGCAACCGCTGGTGGAAAACGCGTTGCGCCACGGCCTGCAGGACAAGCCCGGTGCCGGCGTCCTGCGCATTTCCACGCGCCGCGACGGCGACCAGCTGGAACTGCGCGTCGACGACGACGGCCTCGGCCTGCCGCCGGCCGGTACGCTGGAAGGCATCGGCCTGGGCAATACGCGCTCGCGCCTGCAAATGTTGTTCGGTGACGCGGCGCAGCTTGAACTCCGTGCCATCCCCGGCGGCGGCACCCGCGCCGAAGTGCGCCTGCCCTATACCGAGCACGCCGCATGAGCACACCGCGCCTGCGTACCGTGCTGATCGACGACGAAGTGTTGGCCCGCCTCGCCCTGCGCCAGGCGCTGGCCAGCCACGACGAAGTGGACATCGTCGGCGAATGCGGCAACGCCGCCGAGGCCATGCAGGCCGTGCGCGTGCTGCGCCCGGACCTGCTGTTCCTCGACATCCAGATGCCCGGCATGGACGGTTTCGAACTGCTCGACGAACTGGCTCCCGACCGCCTGCCGCTGGTGGTCTTCGCCACCGCCTTCGCCGAACACGCGCTGCGCGCATTCGACGCGATGGCGCTCGATTACGTGCTCAAGCCGATCGAGCAAACCCGCTTCGACCAGGCGATGGCCCGCGTCAACCAGCACTGGCAAGGCCTGCACGCCACCGCCGGCCCGGCCATCGAAAGCGCGCCCGCCGAAGGCTACGCCCAACGCCTCAGCGTGCGCCACGGCGAACACATTCGCGTGCTCGCCGTCGACGACATCGACTGGATTCGCGCCGACGGCAACTACCTGCACATCCACGTCGGCCCCGTCCGCTACCTGCACCGCGACACCTTGCGCCACGTGCTGGCGCAACTCGACCCCGCGCAGTTCCTGCGCATCCACCGCGGCACCCTGGTCAACCTGGCGCGGGTTCGCGAGGTGCATCCGCTGTTCAAGGGCGGGGCGGAGGTGGTGTTGCATGACGGGACGCGGCTGGATCTCAGTCGGCGGTTTCGGGCGGGGGCAAGGGCGGTGCTGGGGTTGCGCTGACGTTGCGCGCTGGGCCTGACTAACCGCGTTACATCATCGGCCGGTTGATCGTTGTCACCGATGGGCACTACGCACTAATCTTGATGCAGGTTGGTGCGCTTGTTCCGACGAAGCGTCCTGGCTTATTGGCTGATGCATACAGGAAGAAGAACATGGGCAAAGGAAGTCCGAACCTCATCGTGCCGCCGACCGATACGACAGAAGACATTCTCAACCTGACGGTCGAAGCCAACTTTATCGTCCCTACGGACGCGCACTCCAATGCGTACGAGCTCAGGAACGAGCTTCTTCTGCAGCGACGTCTGGCCCGAGTGCGCTACGAAAACGGCGTGACCTTGCCGGCGAAGGCGAAGAAGCTCCGTGCCGACGCGAACCGCAAGGTGAGGCATTCGCGAACACTCGCTCGCAACATCTCGAAGGCTACCGGCAGCACCAAGCATGCCGAAGCCGACGCGCATCACATCGTGGCCGCAGCCGACAAACGCGCGAGCCGTTCGCGGACACTGCTGTTTCGTTGGAGTATTGGCATCAACGATGCGGACAACGGCGTCTATCTTCCGAAGAAATGGTCGTCCGTAGTTCCAGGTCTCGATGCGGCGACAGCACATGAAGTCATTCACACGACGGCCTACCACCTCGCAGTGACCTCGCGGCTGATCCTCGCGAAGCCTTCGAACCAGGCAAACGGCCGGAAGGCTCTGCAAGACATCCGGTACGACATCCTCAATGATGAATTCGACTACTGAGGTGATGGAAGTGAAGGTATGGGAACTCAAAAGTGGCTCCGTCAATGACTTCGCTCCGTTGGTCTTTGCCAGCGACAAGGACGTCGAGTCGGGCATGTTCGACGCCACTGGCGCCAACCTCTCCTGGTCAAGCAAGCCCAAGGTCGAAGTGTTCGTGGAACCTGGAAAGAAGAAACCCAGGCCGCTGGCGGACGTCAGTGCGCTGACGCCTGGTGCCTTGGTCATGAATGACAAGTCGAAGACGGCGCTCGAGCCCTTCCTGTCACGTTTCGGGCAGTTCCTGGAGATGGACTGCGCGGGTGAATCGCGCTGGTTCTACAACGTGACGAATCTCATCCCATGCATCGACGAGGCTCGCTCGACCAAGCGTCCGAGCGGCTCGATCGTGAAAGAAGCATTCATTGAGGAACGGGTGCCAGTCGACGCGGCCGTGTTCAAGGACCCGCTGACCGCCGCCGCGGTGCTCTATGTCAACGAAGCGGGCAAGGCTGCTCTGGAAACCATCATTGCCGATGCCGCCATCGTGGGCATGGCCTTTACCGAACCCGGTCCACCGCCGAAAAAGCCCCGCCCGCGTTACTGAGCCAACCTCAAGGGCCAGAGTGAACTTTCTCTGCGAACATGTGATTCGACCTGCTTCCGCCTACTCCATGGTTCGGCGTACCGCTGCAACTACTGGTAGAGATGCGCCTGGATCGCGATGAACGCCTCGCGTATTGCGGGCACCGGGCCGAGCAGGCGCTTGGCATCGTTGGTGCCACCGTAGCGGATGCGCAGGAAGTCGGCGATTTTCCTTGATGCCAGCTCGTCCACGCCGTGTTTCTCGTAGGCCTCCAGCACGTAGTCGAGGAAGCCGCGCATCTCTCGCTGGTAGCCATCCAGTCCCGTCGCGCGCGCACTACCGGCGCGTTCGTGGCGCGACAACGGCGCCAGCGTGAAGCGGACATAGGCCAGCACGTCAAAGATGTCGCTGTTGGGGGCGTCGATCAGGCGCCGCATGTCGTCCAGACGATCAGCATCGTAGCCGAGATCCTTCAACCGCTGCTGGAAGGCTTCGCGCCGATCAGGGTCGCTCCATACCGCACGCAAATCTTCTTCCGAGGCAACCAGATTGTTGAGGTCGCCAAACAGCTGCTGCATGAATTCCTGCGCGGTGATCTGCCGGCCCTCGTGCCAATACGTGGTGGCGGCGAGGTAGCGGATCGAGCGCTCCTTGCCATCGGCCAGCTTCACCACGACCTTCGCCACGGGCTCCGGGGGGTTCTCGACGCCACCGGTGCGCGGCGGCAGGTCATCCGGTTTCGTCGGCGTTTTCGGTTCGCGCGGCTCATCCGGCGGCAACGGCTCGCCATCCCACTCGGGGTCTTCGAACTTCTCGTAGCCCTTCACGAAATCGTAGATGGTGAAGAAGTCCTTGCCGTCGAAGGTGCGCGTGCCGCGGCCGATGATCTGCTTGAACTCGATCATCGACTTGATCGGGCGCAGCAGCACGATGTTGCGCACATTGCGCGCATCGACGCCGGTGGAGAGTTTCTTCGACGTGGTGAGGATCGTCGGCAGCGTCTTCTCGTTGTCCTGGAACTCGCGCAGATGCTGCTCGCCAAGCTTGCCGTCGTCGGCGGTCACCCGCTCGCAGTAATGCGGGTCGGGGTTGTCCTTGATCTGGTTGATGGCATTGCGCACGCGCGCGGCGTGGTCCTGCGTGGCACAGAACACCAGGGTCTTCTGGCGCTGGTCGATCTGGTCCATGAATTCGTGCACGCGGCTTTCCTCGCGCGCATCGATGATGATCTTCGTGTTGAAGTCGGCCTCGGTGTATTCCTTGTCCGGGTCGATCTCGCCGCCGATCACCTCGTCCTCGTCGGAGTACGTGTAGCTGTCCAGCGTGCTGGCCATCTGGCGCACCTTGAACGGGGTGAGGAAGCCGTCGCCGATGCCTTCCTTGAGCGCGTAGGTGTACACCGGGTCGCCGAAATAACGGTAGGTGTCCACGTTCGCGTCGCGCTTGGGCGTGGCGGTCATGCCCAGCTGCACGGCGGGCGCAAAGTATTCGAGGATGCCGCGCCAGCTGCTTTCGTCGCGGGCACCGCCGCGATGGCATTCGTCGATGACGATGAAGTCGAAGAAGTCCGGCGGATAGCCTTCGAAGGTGAACTGCGGTTCGCCGTCCTGGTCCGTACCGGTCATGAAGGTCTGGAAGATGGTGAAGAACACGCTGGCATTCTTCGGAATCCGGCCCTGCTTGCGGATTTCGTCCGGGCTGATGCGGCACAGCGCGTCGGGCGCAAACGCGCTGAACGCGTTGTAGGCCTGGTCAGCCAGGATGTTGCGGTCGGCCAGGAACAGGATGCGCGGACGGCGCACCGGATCACGGCTCAGGTTCCAGCTGGACTCGAACAGCTTCCACGCGATCTGGAACGCAATGGAGGTCTTGCCGGTACCGGTCGCCAGGGTCAACAGGATGCGCTGCTCGCCCTTGGCGATCGCCTCCAGCACCGCGGTGATCGCGTTGTGCTGGTAATAGCGCGGCTGCCATTTGCCGCCGCCGGTCTCGAACGGCACTGCACCGAAACGGTCGCGCCAGTCGTTGCCCTCGGGGAAGCAGCGCGCCCACAGCTCCTGCGGCGAGGGAAACGGCAAGGCGATATCGCCTTCCGTGCCGGTGATCATGTCGATGGCATACCAGCCGATGCCATTGCTGGCGTAGGCAAAGCGCGCCTGCAGCCGCGTGGCGTAGTCCTTAGCCTGGCCCACACCCACCGTGTGGCCAAGGCCGGCGCGCTTGGCCTCGATCACCGCCAGCTTGCGGTCGCGGTAGCTCAGCACGTAATCGGCCGACAGCGGATTGGCGCGCCCGCCACCGCCGGTGATGCGGCCGGGGCAGATCAGCTCGCGATGCACGCGCGATCCCTCGACCACGCCCCAGCCGGCCTCGCGCAGCACCGGATCGATGCGGTTGGCGCGGGTATCGGCTTCGGTTTCGTTCATGCCTGTCAATGTTGCCCCTGATGTCCGGATGGTGGCCGGAAGCCACGTTCGGTGCAACGTTCCGCGATGGCCGGACGCTTGCGCGCCCGGCCCCTGCTAAGCAAACTTGCCCGCAAGTGGGTTGGGAGATCCCGGCCGGCGTCAGGGCTTCGGTGCGTTCACCGGGGCCTTTCGCTTTTCTGGCGGGGCGAATCCTGACCCCTTCCAATGCCAGTGCGCCTGCCGCCGTGCCCATGTATTGAAGTTGCACCCAACATGCCCCCTCCTCTTGGTTCCTCGGAACTTACGCGGGGGTTCTTATTGCCGGTCCTTCAGCCGCCCTCACCCTCGCCAGCCACCGGGCGCGCTCACGCCACCGACGGACCGTCGCTCTTGTGATAGCGGATGACGCAACGCTCAGGTAGGCGACTACCCCAATCGGCACCGCCAAACACTACAATCAAGCGCATGCAACCGGCCAACACCCTTCGCTTCGCGTTGAACGACCGCATCGAGGATGCCGAGGTCGGGCCTGCGCACGTCCCGCTGGCGTTGTTGGGGCAGTTCCAGAACGATGTAGGCGAGTTTCTGGCCGGTTCCGGCAAGGACGTCAACCTCAATCAAGTGATGGTTGCCATCGAGGAAGGGTCACTCGCCCTGGTTGCCGTTGGCCTGCTGACAGCCACCACTCTGTGGGCTGATGTTCAACAGCTGCAAAACAGCGCCCAACTGGGTCTGATTGACCCCAAGCGCGCCGCGGTGATGGAACGCTGGCAGGTGGCTGCACGCAAAAATCCTCACCGCCGCTACACGCTGGCCGATCAGAGCGGCGCGGCCATCATCCGTGTGGATGCGGACTCCGATTACCGGGACCAGACCGCCGCCGTGTGGGTGGAAGTCAGCAAGTACCTGCACGGCCAGATCACCGACCTGGGCGGCACCAGCAAGGCCAACGTCCACCTGAAGCTGGACAACGGCAAGGTGCTGACCATCGCCAGCACGCAAAAACTGCTGGGCGACGAGGAGCTTAACCGCCTCTACAAGCCAGCCGTTTTGCGGATTTCCGCCGAGGAGAACCTGCAGAGCGGTGAACTACGCAACCTGACCTTGCTGGGCTTCGAGGATAGCCAGCCGAGCTGGGACGCAACGGCATTCGGCGAGCTGGTGCGTAAGGGCACCCAGGCTTGGGCGGACGTGCCTGATGACTGGCTGGAAAGCCTGCGGAGCGGACAGGGATGAGCGCATCGGTGCTGCTGGATACCAGCTTTCTGATTTCATTCGTCAGTCAACACCGCGCCCACCACGCCACGGCCGAGCAGTACTACCGCTACCTGCTGAAGAACAACATGCCGATGATCTTCTCGGCCATCGTGGCTGCGGAATTCGGAATCAAGCAACCCATCACGGATCTGCCACTGAACAACTTCCGCGTTCTCGACTTCAATGTTCCGCATGGACAGAAGGCCGCAAACCTGTGGAGCGCGCTCGGTCAGCGGGACGCCCGGGAAAGCCGTGCGGTGGTGCGCGACGACGTGAAACTTCTGGCCCAGGCCGGCCACGAGGGCATCGATTTCATCCTGACCGAAGATGCCTCCACGCTGCACAGATACTGTGAACGCCTGCGCTCAGGCGGGCATCTGAAAACGCGTGCCATCACACTCAAAAACGGCTTCGACGCCAGTGCACTGCGCGACGATGGGCAGATCGACTGGGTCAGCGACTCAGCTCCCGATCCCAACGCGTAAGACCTGTCCTTGACGAGTGGACAGGTTGCGGCGCGGCATTACGGCAGCTGGCCGAAAACGCATATTGCGGCAGGGACCGCGCAGACGTTGGCGCCATCGCTCACTCAGCCAGCGTGATGCTGTTGTCCGCGCACCATTCGCGCAGCGCCTGTCGGGTCTGTTCCCTCTCCCACTGATGCCAGGCGTCGAGGCTGTCGTGGCGATCCAGCAGGTCCTTGAAGCGGGCGTAGGCGCCGCGGTGCGAGAACATCGCGCATACCTGCTCGTAGCAATCCGGCAGCTGCGTGCGGGCGAACTCCAGCGCCAGCGGCTTGCCCAGGTCGAGGTCGCGTTTGTTCGGCAACGCCACGTAGCGCGCCGCGTCTTCGATGTCCGCCGGCAGCGGATCGAACTCGTCGAACTCGTCGCTGTGCCGGAGCACCGTGCCCGTGTCCCGGCACACCCAGGCCTCCGTGTCGCCACCCGCGTCCAGGAAGAGCAGCGCATCTTCGAGGTCGGCCAGTTTGACGGGGGTTTGCTCGCTCATGCCAGTTCGCCGGAGAAGGCTTTTTGCAGGAGGGATTGGCGGAGGGTGGTTAGCTCTGAGAGCTTCCGCTCATAAGCTTCGACAAGCTCCAAGGTCTTTGTCTCAATGGACCTCACTCGCATGACGTGACGTCTTTGATCTTCAATTGAATCTGGGAACCGAACCTTCACTACTCCAATCGTTGTACCTGAAATAGCAGGCTGTGCGGCTTGGTTCGCCGTAGTTCTAAGATCAGCCTTGCTCAGAAGAAGGGCTAGGAAGTCCAGATCGAAGTCTCTGTAAAGCTTGCTGACATGAAACGCGTTATCCGTGAGCCATATCGGGCCATCTACAACGCGCACATTCCCACACTTGGCGCCCACCCTGCCAATGAGAATATTTCTTCCTTTCAGATTTGACTCATTATGCAGCCCGGTTTGTCCGTTGCCTCCGAACACTGGAATGGTTCCCGACGCAGCCATAGCTTTGCTCGGCAGAAAATCACCGCTTCTAACCTTGATGATTGTGGAAATTTCTGCCGTGATCCAATCCTTGTGGTTTGCTGCCGCGGTGATCTGCACCGATCGGAGTAGCTCGTTCGCGTCCACCAGATTGGCCTCGGCATGGGCGCGGGCGCGGTCGAGGGCGGCGAAGGCCTGATCGAGCACCGCAACGATCCGCTTCTGCTCTTCCAACTGCGGCAATGGAATCTCAAACTCCATCACCTCATTCATGTTGGCACGGGGCATTCTCGCTCCCGTCGCAGTTGCTGCTATGCGCTCGCAGGTCTCAGACCATGTAAGCCAGTGAAACAGGAAATTCCGATCCAATCTCTCGCATGGCAACAACGGGAAGATTTCAGTCGAGCAATGTCCCTCGAACGTTGGCAGCAGCGCCTTATTCAAGTAGGCGCGCAATCGCCCATAAAGAACGTGACGCGGAGTGAAGTAAAAGGTGTCGCTTTTGACCTGAGCGGGCAACGTCGATCCGGTGAATTCACCAGTGTTGCTCGATATGTCTTCAAGTCCTACGTATGGCAAAAGTCCCCTGCTCTTGGTCTTCTCCACTGAGACGACAGAGCCAAGCGGGACACAGTTCTGCTGGCTCAACCCACGAGCAACACCGGGCAACCTCACAACATCCCCCGAATCTCTTCCAGAATCTGCGCCGTCTCCGCATCCCGCGCCAGCATGTCGGCGATGATCTGCTCGGGACTGCGCAGCGCCTGGGCTTCCAACGCGTTCGGATTCTTCACCGACAGATCCCACGTCGCGGTGTCCAGATCCCTCACTGCCACCGACCAGCTTTTCGCGCTGTCGTCCTTGTCCGCCTGCAAGGCGACGAACTCGACCAGATCCTCGTCATTGAGCGGATTGGTCTTGCCCAGGCTGCGCCCCGGATCGAGCTGGTAGTACCAGACCTTGCGCGTCCTGGAACCCTTCTCGAAGAACAGCACCACGGTCTTGACGCCCGCGCCCTGGAAGGTGCCGCTGGGGCAATCCAGCACGCTGTGCAGGTTGCAGGTTTCCAGCAGCTCCTTGCGCAGCGCCACGCTGGCGTTGTCGGTGTTGCTGAGGAAGGTGTTCTTGATCACCACGGCGCCGCGGCCGCCGGCTTTCAGCTTACGGATGAAGTGCTGCAGGAACAGGTAGGCGGTTTCGCCGGACTTGATCGGGAAGTTTTGCTGCACCTCCTTGCGCTCACCGCCGCCGAATGGTGGATTGGCCAGCACGATGTCGTGGCGATCCTTCTGCTGGATGTCGAGCACGTTCTCGCTGAGCGTGTTGGTATGCCGGATGTTGGGCGCGTCGATGCCGTGCAGGATCATGTTCATCACGCCCAGCACGTAGGCCAGCGATTTCTTTTCCTGCCCGTAGAAGCTGCGCCGCTGCAGCGTGTCCCAGTCGGCGGCGGAGAGGTCGTCGCGGCGCATCGCGTTCCACGCTTCGCACAGGAACCCGGCCGAGCCGCAGGCGCCGTCGTAGACGGTTTCGCCGATCTGCGGATTGACCACCTTGATCATGGCGCGGATCAGCGGGCGCGGCGTGTAGTACTCGCCGCCGTTGCGGCCGGCGTTGCCCATGCGCTTGATGCGGGTTTCGTAGAGATCCGACAACTCGTGCTTGGCCTGCTGACTGCCGAAGTTGAGCTGGTCGATGATCTCCAGCGCGTCGCGCAGCGAGTAGCCAGAGCGGAAGCGGTTGGCGATTTCGGAGAAGATCTCGCCGATCTTGTATTCCAGCGAATCCGGATCTTCGGTGGTTTCGCGGAAGGTCTGCAGGTAGGGGAACAGCTCGCCGTTGACGAACTCGATCAGGTCCTTGCCGGTGCGCGCGGCGTTGAGGTCGGGCGCGCCATCCTTCGTCTTCGGCGCGGCCCACGACTGCCAGCGATACGGTTCGTCGAGGATCGGCCTGTACTCGCGGCCTTCCAGCCCGGCCTCGTCCTCCCACTCCTTCTCCATGTCGTCGAGGTACTTGAGGAATAACAGCCACGAGGTCTGTTCGGCGTAGTCCAGTTCGGACGCCAGGCCCTCGTCATTGCGCATGACGCGGTCCATGTTGTTGAAGGCGTTTTCAAACATGTGGTGTGATTTTTCCTGGATTGGGCCCAGCTGCCACGAAACACACAGGGAGCATTGCCCATGAGTGACCATCGTCTGTGCGGCTGGTGAGCCCGGATGGTCGACGGCACGATGGGGTTCGTCAAGCAATCCGTCGTGCCGCCTGGTCTTCGGCGAATTGCTCAGCGTACAAGCTCGACTGGGCGCCCATTCGCTGAAGTGCGATGCCTGCCATCATCGCGGGGTGAGGTGCGAGGCTCGCCTGATGACACCGGACCGATTGTCCCGCGCTGATGACCGCTGGTCACGCCGGCTCCCCGCTCGTCACAAAGCGGCGGCGATGCGCTGGCGCCGCTATACAGACTCGGCCGCACATCATCGCGTCGAGGAATACGCATGGCCCACCGCTCGCTCACCTTGCTCGCCAGCAGCCTCGTCGCGCTGGAAATTTTCGGCGCGACTGCGATCCACGCGGCCAGCGCGACTTCCCCATCGCCGGAAATCTTCGCCCCCGGCGCGATCTCCGGTCCGTCCGGCGTGGACTGCCTGACCTTCGCGCCGGACGGCAATACCGTCTACTTCGACCAGCAGGCGCGCTGGAACGGTTTCATCATGGAAGCGCATCGCGTGGGGAACGGCTGGTCGACGCCGCGGATCGCCTCGTTCTCCGGGCAATGGCAGGACCACGATCCGGCGATGGCGCCGGACGGTTCGTTCCTGGTGTACACCTCCAACCGCGCCGCGGTGGCCGGCGGTCCGGCGCTGCGCGGCGGCCAGTTGTGGCGGGTGGACCGCCACGGCAGCGGCTGGGGCGAGCCGCAGCGGTTGCCCGACGCGGTGAACGTGGGCACCAGTGTGTACTCGCCCAGCGTGGCGGCGAATGGCGACGTGTACTACCAGCGGCGCGACGAGGCCACCCACGAGTTCCATCTCTACCGCACGGCCTGGCGCGATGGCCGCTACCAGGCACCGCAGCGCCTCGCGCTGGGCGATCCGGCCGCACACGAACTCGATCCAGCGGTGGCGCCGGACCAGTCGTTCATCGTGTTCGACGCGAACTACGCGGGCAAGGACAAACCCGACCGGCTGTACATCGCCTTCCGCGACGGCGCGGGCTGGGGCACGCCGATCGACCTGGGCGACGCGGTGAACCGCTACGAGCCCTGGGGTTCGCACCTCGGCCCGGACGCCCGCACGCTGTACTTCACCAGCAACTACACCGCAAAGGTGAGCTACCCGCGCACGGGCGCGCAGGCACGGGCCGACCTGGCGCGGATGCGCGCGTGGGACAACGGCAACGACCACATCTGGAAAATGTCGCTGGCGCCGTGGCTCGACGCGACGCGCTCGGGCAAGCCCGCGGCAAGCCTTCAGCACTCGACCGGGAACAGCCATGACGCCGCGTGACCTCGCCTTCGTCGCCAGCCTCGCATTCGCGTTCGCATCACCACTCGCCAGCGCCGGCGAGCTGCTCGGAGCGGGCGTGATCTCCACCGGCCTGCAGGAAACCTCGGCCGCGCTGACGCCGGACGGCCAAACGCTGTACTTCATGCGCTCGGATTTCGCCGAGGCCGACGACACCATCATGGTCTCGCATCGCTCGGGTGATCGCTGGTCGACGCCGCGGGTCGCCGAGTTCTCCGGCGAGTGGCACGACTCCGAGCCGACGCTGTCGCCCGATGGCCGGCGCCTGTACTTCGTCTCCAACCGGCCGCTGCGACCGGGCGGCACGCCGGTGACGGCGACGATGAACGGACGCAGTTTTCCCGGCACGAACCTGTGGTTCGTCGAACGACAGGTCACAGGCGGATGGGCCGCGCCGGTGCACGTCGACGGCGCGCTCAACGACGGCGCGATGATCTACAACCCGTCGGTGGCGGCCAACGGCGACATCTATTTCTCGGCGCATCGCGCGGATTCCGGCAAGGCGTACCAGATCTACGTGGCACGCGATCACGGCCATGCCGCGCCCGAGCGGCTGCCGCTGGGTGACATCGCACACAACCGCATGGACCCGGCGGTGGATCCGGCCGGGCGCTTCCTGCTCTACGCCGGCAACGAGGGCGATGCGCTGGGCAGCGCCGACATCTACATCGTGTTCCGCCAGCCGGACGGTGGCTGGGGCAAGCCGGAGCACCTGGGCGGCGACGTCAACAGCCGCACGCTGGAGAACGCGCCGTCGCTGGGCCCGGCGTTCGGCGAACTGTTCGTGTCGAGCGCGCGCCGCGACGAGGTGCATTTTCCGAAGCCCCGTGACGACGACGCCTCGCTGCAGCGACGGCTGCAGTCGCCGCTGAACGGCTCGCGCAATCTCTGGCGCTTCGACATTTCCGAGGTGCTGCGCGCCCACGGCATCGCGCCGACTGTGCGCGCAGAACCGATGCCGGGTGATCCAGCTGGCTAGCGCTGCACGATGTGCGCGAACCACTCCCAGCCGCGCACGCGTTCGGTGATCAGCTTGGTGCAGGTCAGCATCGGCACGGCCAGCAGCGCGCCGGGGATGCCCCACAGCCAGCCCCAGACCAGCAGCCACAGCAGGATCGCGATGGGGCTCAGGCGCATGCTGGCGCCCTGGATCAGCGGGGTGATCAGGTTGCCTTCGACCGCGGTGATGCCGGCGAAGGTCAGCACCGGCAGGAACACCTCGAGGCTGGCGTCGTTGGCGTACAGCATGCACACCACCGCCAGCAAGGTGGTGGTGACGATCGCGCCCACATAGGGAATGAAGTTGGCGAACATCGCCACCGCGCCCCACAGCAGCGGGTCGGGCACCTTGTACAGCCACAGCATGCCGGCGGTGATCGCGCCGAGGCTGGCGTTGATCAGCAGCGCGGTGAGCAGGTAGCGCGAGATCTCGGTCTGGATGCCGCGCACGATCGTCACCGCGTGTCGCTTGTAGGCGAAGCTGGGGGTGATCTCGACCAGCCGGCGCAGCATCGAGTCGCCGTAGATCAGGAAGAAGAACACCAGCAGCAGCACGCTGAGCACGGCCGCCAGCACCTTCGGCGCGGTCGAGACCACGTCCCAGGCGCTGATCGAGATCGGCGCGGACTGCGGCACGGCCGCGCGGGTGCTGGAACCGCTGACCAGGGTCTGGGTGGCGCGGTTGGCTGCCTCCAGCGGCTTGGTGAAACTGCGCAGTTTCGGCACGAAGCTGCGGATCGCGGTGGGCGCGCCGTGGAACCAGCCGATGGCCGGCTGGGCCAGCAGGCCCACGCCGCTGCCGATGCCGGTGATCAGGCCGATCATCAGCACCATCGCGGTAAGCCAGCGCGGGATGCGCAGGCGGGCGCCGAAGGCCACGATGGGATTCAGCGCCAGGCCGATGAAGGCGGCCAGCACCAGCGGGATCAGCAAGGCCTTGGTCAGCGTGATGGTGTACAGCAGGGCCAGCAGCAGCAAGGCGTTGAAGACCAGGCGGATCGCACGCAGGTGGCGGCGTATGCCGAGCACCGGATTGCGTCGCCGCAGCGGGGTGTCCTGGCCGGACGGCGGTTCGAACCCTTCGGCGACCGCGACCTCGGCGACGAGGCCGACGGGGGTGCCGGGCGCCAGCGACGGCAGTGGCTCGGGTTCGCTCATGCCGGTCTGCTCATGCCTGTTCGCCGGGCTCGGCGATGTCCGCCGCGGCGTGCTTCGCCATGCTGACCTCGGCGAAGTCGGCCACCAGGCGGGTGCCCTGCGCCAGCACTTCGGCAAGACCGCCGCTCAACAGCGAGCCGACTCCCGGCACGCGCAGCGGGTGCACGTCCAGCGTGCCCAGCACCACGCCGGCACCGGCGGCCACGCCCACGGTGGTCAACGGGTTGTCGCGGCCCCGTGCAAGCAGCAGCGCGGCCGGCGTCGCGAGTTCCTGCCGCGCGAACCGCATGCGCAGCTGGGCGGCTTTCACTTTGGCCAGGCGGTCGAACAGGCTCATGGCGTTCCCCCGTCACGCTGCCCGGAAGGTGCGGCCGGCTCGTCCGCGTCCCTGTGCAGCGTTTCGCGCATCATCGCACCCCATTCGTTGCGTGTGGCGGGCAAGCTCATCCAGTGCATGCAGCGACGGAACAGGATGATCGCGCCGAGCAGGAACAGCAGTTGCAGCACGGCCAGGCCCAGCAGCGCCCAGAACCACGAGCCCCACCACGACGCCAGCACCACGCCGACCAGGCCCAGCAGGGTCAGGCCAAGCCCCACGCCCGCGACGGTGGCCGCCAGCGCAGCCAGCAGCATCCACGAAACGGCGCTGCGGGCCAGCCCCAGTTCGGCGGCCAGCAAGGCCAGCTGGGCGCCGAACAGATGCCGGATGGCGCGCCCGAACTGGCCCAGTTCGGCCAGCAGACCAGACGACAGCGGCGCCGGATCCGGCGCCGCTGTCGCATGAGTCGATGCACCGTCGCCGTCCACGGGATCGGTTTGCTCCGGATCGCTCACCGCCGCAGGATGCGGCCGAGCAACCAGCCGGCGCCCAGGGCGATCGCCACCGACTGCACGGGCTTTTCGCGCACGTAGTCACGCGCCTGCTCCAGCCATGCATCGGCGCGGTCCATCGTCTGGTCATACACCTCGCGACTGCGCTCGCTGACCTCGGCAGCCTTGTCGCTGGCCTTGTGCGCCGCGCCGGCCGCCTTGTCGGTGGCCCGGTGCAGGCCTTCCTCGACGTGGTCGGCGGCACGCTCGACGCTGTCCTTGGTGCTGGCGACGGCGGCCGAGGTGGCCTGCTTGATCCGCTCGGCGCGCTCGTCGATGCGATCGCCGGTCGGCTTGTCGTTGCTGCTGACTTGGTTGTTCATGGCTTGGCTCCGGAAAGACTCAGTATGGCGCGCCCGCGCCGCGATCGGCAGGGGTCAACTGGCGCGACGGAAGAACGCGATGATCGCCAGGATCAGGAAGATCACGAACAGGATCTTGGCGATGCCGGCGGCGGCGCCGGCAATGCCGCCGAAACCGAGCACGGCGGCGATGATGGCGATGACCAGGAAGACCAGGGCGTAATGAAGCATGGGGGAATCCTCGTGTGGGGTAAGACGTGCCCGCGGTGCGACCGCGTGCAGCCATTCACCCATAGCCCGTGCCTTGCCGGTGTGAAGAGAAGACGCGCGGGCATGCACGCGGCGCCGACGTTCAGCGCCGCGACCGTTCAGCCAGCCACGTCCGGGTTCAGCGTGCAGGTGCCGACCAGCTCGGCCTGTTCCAGCACGTGGCCCGCCATCGCCGCGCGCAGGTCGGCCAGCGAAAAGCCGGTGACCAGCGGCAACGCCGCCACGTCCAGCGCGTACACGGTGAAGTGGTAATGGTGCAGCAACGCATCGTTCCACGGCGGGCAGGGGCCGTCATAGCCCAAGTATTCACCGGCCATGTCCGGATCGCCGCTGAACCAGCCGGTGTAGTCGTTGGCGCCCTGCACGCTGCCGGGCGGACCGAACGGTTCGCGCTTGCCGCGCGGGGTGATCCCGTCGCTGCACGCGCCAGCGGCAAGCTCGCCACACTCCACCGGGATGTTGGCCATCAGCCAGTGCACGAACTCCACCCGCGGCAGGTCCGCCGGCACCGTGCGACCGGGCTGGTTCACGTCGTCGCCGCGGCTGGGCACGTCCGGATCGATGCAGGTGAGCACGAACGAACGGGTGGCCGACGGCGCGTTCTTCCACGCCAGGTGCGGGCTGTGGTTGTCGGACAGGGCGAACGGATCGGCACGCTTGCCGAAGGTGAAGGTGGCGGGAATCGGCTGGTTGTTTTCGAAGTTGTCGCTGCGTAATTGCATGGTGTGGGTTCACCTGGTTGTGTGTGGAGTGCGCTTCCTGCCGGCGCACGAATGACGAGCGTGACGCGAAACTCAGGGCTTGTACGTCACCCGGTACACCGCGCCTGCCAGGTCGTCGCTGACCAGCACGCTGCCGTCGGCCAGCGGCTGCACGTCGGCCGGGCGGCCCCAGGCGCTTTCGTCCTGTTCGAAGCCGGTGATCAGCGGTGCGTACGACAGCACCTTGTTGCCTTTCAGGCGCACCGTCATCACCCGGTAGCCGGACTTCTGCGTGCGGTTCCACGAACCATGTTCGGCCACGATGATCGCGCCCTTGTAACTGGCCGGGAACTGGTTGCCGTCGTAGAAGCGCATGCCGAGCGAGGCGACGTGTGCACCGAGTTTCAGCACCGGCGGCACGTAGTCCTTGCAGCTCCTGCCCTTGCCGAAGTCCGGATCGAGCGTGTCGCCCTGGTGGCAGTACGGGTAGCCGAAGTGCTGGCCGGTCGCCGTGATCTCGTTCAGCTCGTCGCTGGGGATGTCGTCGCCGAGCAGGTCGCGGCCGTTGTCGGTGAACCACAGGTGGCCGCTGCCGGGCTGCCAGTCGAAACCGACCGTGTTGCGGATGCCGCTGGCCACGTCTTCCCAGCCGCCGCCGTCGGGATTCATCCGGATCAGCTTGCCGTGGTCCGGCGCCGGATCGCAGATGTTGCAGGGCGCGCCGATCGGCACGTACAGCTTGCCGTCGGGACCGAAGGCCAGGAACTTGCCGCCGTGATGGGTCTCGGTGGGAAGCCTGTCGGTAACCAGCTCGGGCTTCGGTGGCGCGTCAAGGTGCTGCTCGATGCCACGCAGTACCACGATGCGGCTCACCGCCGACACGTACAGGTCGCCATCATGGAAGGCCACGCCCATCGGCAGTTGCAGGCCGCTGGCGATGACCCGCACCTGTTCGGCCACGCCGTCGCCATCCCGGTCGGTCAGCGCATAGACCTTGCCCGCACCGGTGGAGCCGACGAACACGGTGCCGTTGGCGCCCACCGCCATTTCGCGGGCGTTCGGCACCTGGTCGGCATACAGCGCGACATGGAAGCCCTTCGGCAGGGCCAGCTTGTCCAGCTTCGTCGCCGCCAGCGCGGGCAACGACGAGCCGAGCAGCAACAACGACAACAGCAGGCGCATGGCGGCGCTCCTTTGGCGTGCGGACAGCCAGCGTATACCGCCGCGCGTGAAGCCAGAAGCGTCGGCGCTCTGTAAACTTGTCCTCTTCGAGGGGGAAACATGAGCGAATTGCAGGATCTCACCACGCTGGTTCGCGCGGCCACGCCACTGCTGGTGATCGAGACGGTGGACGAGCAGCGGGTGATCGAGTGCTTCCGCCATGTGATTTCCCAGGCGCTGCATCCGCTGTGGCGCTGGACCCTGACCGACGGCCTGAACCGGCTCGACTTCGCCCAGCGCGAGGGCGACGTGGCGCCGGACGCCACCGCCACCCTGGACGCGATCCGCGCCCAGGGCGAGCGCGGCATCTACCTGATGTTCGATTTCCACGGCCTGCTGCGCTACGCGATGAGCCTGCGCCAGCTGCGCGAGATCGTGCAGCGCCAACGCTCGGCCGCGCACACCATCGTGCTGGTCGGCGCCAGGGTGGAGCTGCCCGATGAGCTGGAGGCGCTGGCCTTGCGGGTACCGCTGTCGCTGCCCGACCTGAAGGAACTGGCCGGCATCCTGCGCGCCGAGGCGGTGGCCTGGCAGCGCGAACAGAACCGCAAGGTCGAGGTGGACAACGACGCTGCGCGCACCATCGTGCGCAATCTGCTCGGCCTGTCCGCGCCGGATGCCCGGCGCATCGTGCGCAAGCTGATCTACAACGACGGCGCGCTGGGTCCGCAGGACCTGCCCGAGCTGATGCAGTCCAAGTTCGACCTGCTCAACCGCTCCGGCCTGCTGCATTACGAATACGCCACCGCCAGCTTCGCCGACATCGCCGGGGTCAGCCGCGTGCGTGAGTGGGTGCAGCGCCGACGCGCGGTGTTCCTGGCCGCCACGCCCGACCCCGCGCTCGATCCGCCCCGCGGCGTGCTGCTGCTCGGCGTGCAGGGTTGCGGCAAGAGCCTGGCGGCGAAGGCGATCGCCGGCGGCTTCGGCGTGCCGCTGGTGCGGCTGGATTTCGGCACGCTGTACAACAAGTACCAGGGCGAGACCGAGAAGAACCTGCGCGAGGCGTTGGCCAGCACCGAGCTGCTGTCGCCGTGCGTGCTGTGGATCGACGAGATCGAGAAGGGCCTGGCCGGCGGCGGCGATGACGGCGGCGTGTCGCGCCGCGTGCTCGGCTACCTGCTGACCTGGATGGCGGAGCGCAAGGCCAAGGTGTTCGTCGTCGCCACCGCGAACGCGGTGCACGAACTGCCCGCCGAGCTGCTGCGCAAGGGCCGTTTCGACGAGATCTTCTTCGTCGACCTGCCCGCTGCCACGGTGCGCGAGCAGATCTTCGCGATGCACCTGGCACGGCGCCAGCTCGATCCCGCCAGCTTCGAACTGCCCGCCCTGGCGGCGGCGAGCGATGGCTTTTCCGGCGCCGAGATCGAGCAGACCATCGTCAGCGCGCTGTACGACGCGGCGGGCAACGGCACGCCGCCGGACCAGCCGGTCCTGCTGCATGCCCTCAGGCAGACCCGCCCGCTGTCGGTGCTGATGCGCGAACAGGTGAACGCGCTGCGGGCCTGGGCCCAGGGGCGTTGCGTGGCGGCGGACTGACGCCGGGCTTCAGCCCAGCAGGTCGCGCACGGCGGCTTCGAGATCGTTCCTGCCGAACGGCTTGGCCAGGAAACGGATACCGGGGAACTCGCCTCTCAGGCCGCTCTGATCGGAACCGGACAGCACCATGAAGGGTGTCCCGCGCGCCAGCAGGTCGAGCAGGATCGGGCGCGCGTCCTCGCCGCGCAGATGCATGTCCAGCAGCACGGCATCGATCTGGCCGTCCTCGATCTCGAACATCGCATGCTCGAGGGTGAGATTGATCAGGACGTCGTGTCCCATGTCGCGCACGATGTCTTCGACAAGCATGGCCACGATCGGGTCGTCTTCGACGACCAATACCCGTCTGGCGGTGGTTGGTGGCACCCTGGTACTCCCTTGGTCGCACTTGAGTCTGCCAGCAAGCGCCGTGGCACGCCAGCCGGCACCGCGCACGCGGTCCGGACCGGGACACGAGGCTCGGGATGTTGTATTCAGCTCGTGCATGCCGTTCCGGCGCCGCGCTTTTTTTCCCGCCACCGAGGCCATGACATGGACCCCGCCGACCTGCAGAAACTGGTGACCGTGCGCATGCCTTATGGCAAGTACCAGGGTCGGCTGATCGCGGACCTGCCCGGCGCCTACCTGGCCTGGTTCGCTCGCAAGGGCTTCCCCCCGGGGCAGCTGGGCCAGTTGCTGGCCCTGATGCTGGAACTCGACCACAACGGCCTGGGCCGCCTGCTCGACCCACTGCGCACGCGCTGACGAATCATCGTATGCTGCGCCGCTGCCGGTCATGGCAGCCTGCCCCCCAGCGCCGCCCGACCGGGCGCACCGGAACGGCCACTTCGCTGCTTCGCGCACCCCGGGCGTTCGATGTCTCCCCCCTTCTGTTTCGATGCCGCGGCCAGCGCGCTGGCGGTCGATGGCTGGTGCATGCTGCCCGGCCTGCTGGATGACGCGCAGACGCGTGCGCTGGGCGCCGAGTGCGCGGCAATGCACGATACGCGGCAACTGCTGCCTGCCCGCACCGGCAGCAGCCGCACCGCATCGGCGCTGCGTGGCGACAGCATCCACTGGTTCGCCACGGACGCCCCGACCGGGCCGCAGCAGGTTTTCGCCGAACGCATGGACGCGTTGCGCCAGAGGCTGGGGCGCGAACTGATGCTGAGCCTGGTCGATTGCGAATCGCACTACGCGATGTACCGCCCCGGCGCCGGCTACGCGCGGCACCTGGATCGCCTGCGCGGCAGCGACACCCGGGTCATCTCGGCGGTGTTCTATCTCAACCAGGACTGGCTGGACACGGACGGTGGCGCGCTGCGCCTGTATCTGGACGACGGCAGCCATCGCGACATCCTTCCGCGCGCGGGCGACCTGCTGCTGTTCCTGTCCGGCCGGTTCGAGCACGAGGTGCTGCCGGCCACGCGCGACCGCATGAGCATTGCCAGCTGGATGCGTCAGCGCGCCGTCGGCGCCGATGCCTGAGCCGCCACGCGGTCGATGGATGATTCGGCGTCGGCAATCGCGTTGAAGCGGCCGGCGATGTAGTCGTCCGAGAAGCTGGTCATGCCCCAGTCGCGGATGAAGCCGCAGTGGCCGCCGTACTCGGCGATGTCCAGCTCGATGTTCGGCGGCAGTTCGAGCGTTTCGAAACTGCCCACCGGAATCACCGGGTCGTCGCGCGAGGTCAGGATGGTGGCGGGAATCTGCATCGCCTGCATCGCATCGCCAGCCACCGAATAGCCGTCCAGATACTGTTGCAGCGACTTGAAGTCGGTGTGGCGCAGCACCAGCGACTCGGTCAGCCCGCGCAGGTGCTGCTTCAGCTCGGAGATCTCGAAGAACTGGTGCTCGGGAAACGCCCGCTGCTTGGTCAGCAGCGAGTGGCGCCACTTGCGCATGAAGTAGGCCTGGTAGAACCAGGGTGCCGACTCCTCCAGCGCGAACAGCCCCGCACCCGGATCGATGATCGGGCACACCGCCAGCACGTAGCTCAGCGGAATGCCCAGCCGCGAGGTCTGCATCGCGGCGCGCAACGCGAAGTTGCCGCCCAGCGAGAAGCCGGCCAGTGCCATCGGCCGCGCCGGGTAACGCCGGGCGATGTCACCCAGCGCGTGCACCACTTCGTCGAGCCGGCAGGAGTGGAACAGCGCCTCGTTGAGTCCGTGGCTGTCGCCGTGGTCGCGGAAGTTGAGGCGGAAGATGTCCCAGCCATCGGCCAGCAGGCGGCTGCCGGTCTGCAGCACGTAGGTGGAGTCGACACTGCCCTCCCAGCCATGGAACAGCACGGCCAGGCCGCGCGACCGTGGACGAGTCCCCTGCGCGGTGTAGGCGCCGGTCAGGCGCACGCCGCTGCCACCATCGACCACCACCGGCTCGGCACCTTGCAGCACGGTCTTGGCCGCGCGCGGCAGCAGCACGCGGCGCACGCCGCTGGACGACAGCATGGTCTGGATATGACCGCTGCGCAGCGGCCAGGGTGGACGGAAATCCTTTCCGTAAAGCAGGCTCATTCCTGGCGGTCTTCCAGTGCGGAGGCGATGCGTTCGCGTGACAGCTCGGCCATGCGCCGGCGCGCATCGGGGGTGGCGGGCACCGGCGTCAGGAAGTGGATCTCGGCATCCATCGGCGCCTCGCCCAGCAGGCGCACGATGTTGCCGAAGAAGCTCTCGTCTTCGCGGAAGCCGGCATCGACCACCCGCCGGCCGCCACGGGCAAAGCGCAGCGCCACCGGCTGCACCGTCACGTCGGCATCGAGCGCGGCCTGGAAGATCCGCGCGTGGAACACTTTCAGCACGCCGTGGTAACCGGTGCCGCCTTCCGGGAACACCGCCACCGAACGCCCGGCGCGCAGGCGCTCGACCATGGCCTGCATCACCGTCGCCAGCGAATGGTTGTTGCCGCGGCGGTGGAAGATGGTGCCGCCGTTGGCGGCCAGCCAGCCGATCAGCGGCCAGCCGGCGATCTCCGCCTTGGCCACGAAACAGGCCGCGCGCTGGCTGTGCAGCATGATGATGTCGAGCCACGAGGTGTGGTTGGCGACGAACAGCACGGGGTCGCGCAGCGCCTCGCCGAAGCGCCGGGCGCGCATGCCGAGGATGCGCAGCAGGGTCACCGACCACAGCCGGATCATCCGGTGCGCGAACGGCTCGCGTCCGTTCTTCATGACGGCCTGCTGGTTCCAGCTGAGCAGCAGCGCGCAGAGCAGGATGCCCAGCACGACGTGCAGCACCACCAGCGGCACGCGCCACAGGTAGCGCAGCGGGCGCAGCAGGTCGCGTTCGGGCACGGTGGTGGTGTCGATGCTCATCAGCTGCCCAGTTTAACGTTAGTTCCGCGCCGCCGCAGGCCCCGGTCGCTCCAGCTGCGCCAGCGGCAGCGAGGGCGAACGCTTCACCGTGCGCAGCACGAAGCTCGAATTGACATCGCCGACCCCGCTGGCGTTCAACAGATGGTCGAGCAGGAAGCGCGAGAAGTCCTTGAGGTCGGCCACGTAAACGTGCAGCAGGTAGTCCATGTCGCCGGTCAGCGCGTGGCAGGCGACCACTTCGTCCCAGCCGCTGACGCGCTCGACGAAACCCTCGATCGCCGCGCTCTCGTGTCGGGTCAGCTGGACCCGCACGAAGGCCTGCAGGCCCAGTCCGACCGCCTGCGGATCGACCTGGGCGGCGTAACCGGTGATCACCTGGTCCGCCTCCAGCCGCTGCAGCCGGCGCAGGCAGGCCGAGGGCGACAGGCTGACCCGCTCGGCCAGTTCGGCATTGGTAATGCGGCCTTCGCTCTGCAGCACGGCGAGCATGCGCAGGTCGGTGCGATCCAGCGAGGTCATGCAATGATCTCCTTCTATTTTGGTGCTTGGCGCAAGAATAGTTCATTCTTGGCCCATAAACGGACAATAAAGCAAGCCTGCTGCGGGCGATCCACCGTATCCTTGAGATCGCCTGTCCCACCCGGAGCCGCGCCATGGACACCCCTCGCAAAGTCGAACACCAGCAGACCGACCGCGGCTACGTGCCGGTCTATGCCACCGGCGTGGTCGAACAGCCGTGGGACAGCTACAGCGCGACCGACCATGAAGTCTGGGACACGCTGTTCAAGCGCCAGCGCGAACTGCTGCCCGGCCGCGCCTGCCGGGAATTCCTCGACGGCGTCGAGCGCTTCGGCCTGGGCGATGGCGGCATCCCGAAATTTGCCGAGTTGAACAAGGTGCTCGGCGCCGCCACCGGCTGGGAGCTGGTCGCGGTGGAGGGCCTGCTGCCGGACGAGGTGTTCTTCGACCACCTGGCCCACCGCCGCTTCCCGGTCAGCTGGTGGATCAGGAAGCCCGACCAGCTCGACTACCTCAGCGAGCCGGACCTGTTCCACGACATGTTCGGCCACGTGCCGCTGCTGCTGAACCCGGTGTTCGCCGACTACATGCAGGCCTATGGCCGCGGCGGCATGAAGGCGTTCGCGATCGGCCCCGAAGCGCTGATGAACCTGACCCGGCTGTACTGGTACACGGTGGAGTTCGGCCTGATCAATACCGGCGACGGCCTGCGCATCTACGGCGCCGGCATCGTCAGCTCCAAGGGCGAGTCGATCTACTCGCTCGATTCGCCCTCGCCCAACCGCATCGGCTTCGGCCTGGAACGCGTGATGAGCACGCGCTACCGCATCGACACCTACCAGCAGACCTATTTCGTGATCGACAGCTTCGAGCAGCTGTTCGAAGCCACCCATCCGGACTTCACGCCGATCTACGCGAAGCTGCGCGAATCGCCCGCGCACGCCGCCGGCGACGTGCTCGATGGGGACCGCGTGTTCACCCGTGGCGATCGCGTGGGCTGGGCGACCAACGCGGACACCTGATCCGCCGGATCAGCGCAAGGTGGCGTCCAGCCACGTTTCCACCACGCCGGTCCACAGCGCATAACCCTGCCGGTTCATGTGCAGCCCGTCGGCGATGAACCAGCGCGATTGCGGCTGGCCGTCGCTGCCCAGCATCGGGGTGAACACGTCCAGGTAGCTGACGTCCCGCTGGCTGGCGGCGTAGGCGCGCACCAGCGCATTCGCCTCGCGGATCTTCGGCAGCAACACCTTGCGCGCCACGCTGGGCTTGATCGCGATGAAGGCGATCGGGACATCAGCGTCGTACGAGCGCGCCTTGCGCACGAAGGCGGCGAAGTCGTCGCGCAGATGGGCCGGGCTGTCGCCGTCGGCCAGGTCGTTGTCGCCTGCATACATCACGATCGCGCGGGGGTGGTATGGCGCCACGATGCGGTCGGCGAAGAAGGTGGCATCGTCGATCTCCGAACCGCCAAAGCCGCGGTTGAGCGTGCGCACCTGCGGGAAATCCGTGGCCAGCGAGTTCCACATGCGGATCGACGAACTGCCGATGAACAACACCGCGCCCGCCGCCGGTGGCTGCGCCCGATCCGTGGCCTGGAACGCGGCAATATCCCGCTTCCACTGCGCATGATCGTTTTCCCGGTTGTCGCGTGCCGCGGCCAGCAGCGGGCACAGCAGCAGGGTCCACAGCAGATGACGCATGCATTTCATCGTTCGCCCCGTCGTGGTCATGCCGGCTGCAGACTATCGATGCTGCCTGCAGACAGCGGGAAACGCCGTCCGCGAGCGTAGCGCAACGACGGCGAGGGTGATTTCACGGTTGTCACTCATGGAGCGTCCCCGCGACGGCGCGACTTCACCATGCCGTGCTTGCGCAACAGTGCGCGCAGTTGGTGATAGCTGAGTCCGAGCAGCGGCGCTGCCTCGACCTGGCTGTGGCGGGCTTCGACGAGCGCGCGCTGGACCAGGTCCACTTCCAGGCGCGCCATCTCGGTCTTGATGTCGCAGGGAAGCCGGATCGATTTCCTTTCCGGCGCCGCCACCTCGACAGCCTCCGGCTCGGCCTCGACCGGCAGTCGCCCCGGCGGCCGGTCGCTCCGACTCGCGACGATCAGCGCTCTTGCGCACCGCCCGCAGCGGGCCGCTTGAGCTCGCTCACCTCCAGCACCTGGGCGATGCGGGTGCCGTCCCAGCGATAGACCAGGTGCCTGGCCTGCACGCAGCAGGCGACCACGTCGGGAAAGAATGCGGCGATGCATTCGCCACCGGCATGCCGGGCGCTGTCGAAGACGATGCCGGGCGAACCGGCATCGCGCAGCCGGCGCGCCAGCGCGACGCTGGCCACGTAGCTGTCGGCCGCCTGTTCCGCCGGCCAGCCACCGCGCAGGTCGTGCAGCTTGCTGTCCACGCTGGTCCGGTAGCAGCGCATCTGCACCTCGCACGGCGGTTCCCTGGTGGCGGCCATGAATTGCTCGCGGTGATACACCGTTTCCTCGACCGCCGTGGCCACGCTGTGCGCCGCGTAGAACACGCCCCACGTGCCATCGGAGAAGCGGCTGCCTTCCGGATTCAGATGGGTGAACGCCGCCATCACCGGCGTCGAACCCGGGCCGCTGACGCGATGCGCCTTCGGCACCAGCTTCAGCGCGTCGATCTCCTCGCGCAGGCGCGGATTGGTCAATGCCTCGATCGCGAACACCGCGTCCATGTCGGCCGGGTCGGCGATGCGGTCGTACACCCCGACCGGCGGGAAGCGACTGGGCACGATGCGGTACGCCTGGCTCCAGCGGACGCGTTTGAGGGACGGCAACTCGTTTGGCATCAGGGCTCCTGGATATGCTTCCTTGCCTGCAGGGAGAGGCGCAGAGCGTGCGGCATCGCCGTCTCGCTCGCCGCGACGCCCGTCACCGCTTCAGCCGCGCTGCGCGTCCAGATACTGCCGCACCACGTACAGGTCGGCGACATTGCCCGACAGCATGCGTTCCAGCGCGGAGTGGCCGCCGAACAGCGACGCCGCATTCGGCTTGTGCAGCCAGGCGTCGGCCTGGGCCGGTTCGGGAAACAGGATCTGCAGCGACTTCCAGATCCCGAGCAGGTAGCTGATCCGCTCGATGGTGTCGCGTCCCGGTGCGCCATCCTGCTGGCGCTTCCACTTGTAGAAGGTCGATTCCGGCGGATCGCCGAGCAGCTTGCGCTGGTCGGCAATGCGCAACTTCCAGTGTTCGGCGAGGCGGAAGAACGCGCGCAGCGCCGGACCACCGAGGTCTGCGTCAGGAGTGTTTTCAGGCAGCGACTGGGCCAGCACGGTCACTCTCCTTGTAAAGTTGACATGCAATTTACTCTACAAGGGAAGCTGTGGTCAATGTTTGACCAGTGCCGCTTCACGACCCCGACGGCTGCTCCTTCGCCTTTGCGGCGCAGTCGCAGCCGTAATCCGGCTCCGGACCGCCGTCGGCGATGAAGCGGTCGATGCGCTGTTCCAGCACCGGCAACGGCACCGAACCGGTGGACAGCACGGTGTCGTGGAAGTGGCGGATGTCGAACTTCGCACCCAGCGCCTTTTCGGCCTTCGCGCGCAGCTCGCGGATCTTCAGGTAGCCCAGTTCGTAGGACAGCGCCTGTCCCGGCCAGCTGATGTAGCGATCGACCTCGTTGGCGATCTCGCGGGCGGACAATGCGGTGTTGACGGTGAGGTAGTCGATCGCCTGTTGCCGGCTCCAGCCCAGGTGATGGATGCCGGTGTCGACCACCAGCCGGCAGGCCCGCCACATCTGGTAGGTGAGGTAACCGAAGCGCTGGTACGGGGTCTTGTAGATGCCCATCTCGTTGCCGAGATATTCCGAATAGAGGCCCCAGCCCTCGCCGTAGGCGGAGATGTAGCTGTTGCGGCGGAACGCGGGCTGGTCGTGCTGCTCGTCGGCCAGTTCCAGCTGCAGCGCGTGACCCGGATAGGACTCATGCAGGGTCAGCGCAGGCATGTTGTACAGCGGCCGCGACGACAGGTCATAGGTGTTGACCAGGTATTCGTCGGCGCCGCCGCGACCGGAGGTGTAGTACGGGGCGATGTCGGCCGGCACCGGCACGATGGTGAAGCGCTGGCGCGGCAGGTGGCCGAAGTATCTGGCCATCTGGCCGTCCACTTCCTTGGCCACCCAGGCACTGCGCATCAGCAGTTCCTCCGGCGACTTCGCGTAGAACTGCGGATCGCTGCGCAGGAACTGCAGGAACCCGGCGAAGCTGCCCTTGAAGTCGGTGTCCTTGATCACCTCCAGCATCTGCGCATGGATCTGCGCCACCTGCTCGAGTCCGATCTGGTGGATCTGATCCGGGTCGAGGTCGAGCGTGGTGTACTCGCGGATCTGCTGGCGATAGAACGCCTTGCCGTCGGGCAGCGCCTCGGCTGCGAGCGTCTTGCGCGCCTTCGGCACGTATTCGTCGCGGAAGAAGCGCAGCAATTTGCCGTAGGCGGGGATCACCCCGTCCCGGATGCGCTGCAGCGCCTTGCCCCGCAACGCTTGCGCCTGATCGGTGGGCATCGTGGCCGGCAGCTGCCTGAACGGCGCATAGAAGCTGCTCGCGGTCGGATCCTTCAATTCGGCGACCGCGGCGATCGATACGTCACGCCCGTCCAGCACCGCGCGGGGCACGCTGAACCCGCGCTTGAGCCCGGCCCGCATGTTGGCGATCTGCTGGTCGAAGTAGGCGGGGATCTGGTCGAGCCGATCCAGGTACTGTTCGTAGTCCTGGGGGGTGCGCAACCGGCCGCCGCCCAGCTGGTAACCGATGTCCGACCAGAACGCCGAATCGCTGTTGAACGGCATCTGCCAGTTGCGGAAGCGCTGGTCGGCGACGAAGTTGCCGATCTGCTCGCGATAGATCGCGAAGTTCGCCTGTTCGGCAGGCGACAGCGTGGCCGCGTCGATGCCGTCCAGCTGCTTGAGCACGTCCTGCCAGTAATCCAGTCGCCGCTGCTGACTGGCCGCATCGACGTCATCGAGCCGGCCGTTGTTGGGCTGGGACTCACCCGACGCACTGATGCCGGCCTGTCCCGTCCGCCAGGCCCACTCGGTGGTGTAGATGTTCCTGAGCCGGGCATCGGCGGCGGTTTCGCCGGCCGGGGTGCCGGTCGCGTAAGCCGGAGCGCCGCAGACAAGCGCAAGCACGGCCCATCGGGTCATCATCGGGATCTTGTTCACGCGGACTCCTCTTTCCGGGCGGCGGCGCCATTGATCAGGTGACGCGATGCGAGCGTCTATCGTGGCCGTCATGACGGCCCATGGCAACGGCGCCCGGCATCCAGCGCAGGTGTCGAGGGTGCCGCCCCGGTCCATCCACGGCCCGCTCAGCCCAGATTGAGTTCGCCCACTCCCACCGAACGCAGGTAGGCAGCCAGGTTGCGCTCTTCGGTCTCGATGAAAACCTCGCCGCTGGCCGCGCTCTCGGCGATCCGGTCCGGGCGGAAGTTGCGGAAGTCGCCGCGCATGCGGCACCACGCACCCAGGGTCCACTTGCCACCCCAGAACGACAGGCACAGCGGCTCGATCTCGCGGGTGCTGGGGTTGCCGCCCTCGTCGCGATAGGCCATCCGCAGCACCTGGTTGCCGATGATGGCCGCGTGCAGCTGGTCGAGCAGGGCGGCGAAATCGTCGCGGTATTGGTCGCGCCACACCGGCGCGAAGATGCGCGTGCGACTGGCGCGCTCGCGCAGTTCCGGCGGCAGCACCGCCTCGATCTTCAACAGCGCCGTCTGCGCGTTTTCCGCCAGCCGGGTGCCGGCGAATGCACGCACGAAGCGCGAGCCGACCACCAGAGCCTCGAGTTCGCTGGCGTTGAACATCAGCGGCGGGATGTCCGAACCCTTGCGCAGGACGTAGCCGACCCCGGCCTCGCCCTCGATCGGCACACCGGACAACTGCAGGTCGGCGACATCGCGATAGACCGTGCGCAGCGACACGCCCAGCGTCTGCGCCAGCGAACGCGCCTGCAGCGCGGTACGCCGACCGCGCAGTGCGTGAATGATGAGAAATAGCCGGTCCGCTCGACGCATCCGTACATCATCCCCGGGAACGATGACGGCGAACAGCGTCGAACGTCACGACTCATCGCATCACGCGCCCTGGGCGGCCACCAGTTCGGCGTCCAGCGCGGCGGCACGCTGCACGCCCGGCTGTGCCAGCACGCGGTCGATGTAGGCGCGGATCACCGGCAGCTCGGGTACCAGCTTGAACATCGTGGTCCAGTTCAATGCGGTGCCCCACAACACGTCCGCCGCACTGAAGCGTTCGCCCAGCAGGTACGGGCCCTTTTCCAGCTGGTCGACCACGGTCTTCAGCATGGTGTCGTAGTCGCCGTAGCCGCAGGTCGACGTCGACGCCGGCTCGCGCTGCAGCGACTTGTCCGTCACCGCCGGTTCGAAGCACGAACCGTAGAACACCAGCCAGCGCAGGTACGGACCGCGCAACGGATCACCGATCGGCGGCGCCAGCCCGGCTTCGGCATACAGGTCGGCCAGGTAGATGAAGACCGCCGGCTGCTCGGTGACCAGGGCCCCGCCATGCAGGATCGCCGGCACCTTGCCCATCGGGTTGATCGCCAGATATTCGGGCTGGCGCTGCTGGCCGGTCTTCAGGTCGAGCAGGTGCAATTCGTAGTCGGCACCCAGCTCCTCGAGCAGGGCGCGAGTGCCGGTGGAGCGGCTTTGTGTCGAATGGAAGAAGGTGACGCGTGGCTTGCTCATCGTGGTTTCCTGGCGAACGGGTGGAAAGTTTCAGAGATGCCGCGTTTCGGCCGGTGCGGACATCCAGTTGTTGTGGCGACCGTCGGCGAAGCGCAGCGGCGCCTCGATCAACTCCTGCGGTTCGACGTCATCGAGGCAGGCCAGGCTGATCGAGACATAGTCGCCGCCGATTTCCGCGATATGGCCGCGGCCGAACGAGCGCACGCCGCAATGCCGGCAGAACAGATGGTTGGCGCTGCGGGTGTTGAACTGGTAATCCGACAACGCGTCCTCGCCGGCCAGCAGGCGGAAGGCGGCGGGCTTGATCGTCACGCCCCACTGGCGCGTCTTGGTGCAGATCGAGCAGTTGCAGCGCCCGGTGCCGGCGGCGAGATCGATTTCCGCCTCGTAGCGTACCGTGCCGCAATGGCAGCTGCCGTGATACGTCTTGATCATCATTTGCTCCGGTGGTGGAAGACGATGTGGGTCAGTGCGGCGAGCAGCGCGCGTTGGCGCCGCGGTGCCGGGCCAGCGGCGCCGGCCGGGTTCGCCTTCGGCAAGCGGTATTGGCCGTCCAGCAGCAGGCCGTGCAGGTACAGCGGGCGATAAGCCATCAAGGTGCGTTGCAGGATCTTGTTCATCGTGACCTCCTCATGCCGCCATGACTTCGCCGACGCACCAGGGCGGCAGCTGCGCGTGCTTGAACAGGCGATACCAGTGCTCGCGGTCGGTGGGGCTGTACAGGTCGAGCGTGCGGATCACCTCGCGGGCGAATTCCACGCTGCCGAGGTGGCTGGCGCTGATCACGCCGCCGTCGCTGACCGCGAGCACCTCGCTGTCGTATTGCTCCGCGCCGGCATAGGTGGGCACCTGGGCAGCGAGCTGCCCCGACCAGTTGCCGGTGTGGCGGCAATCATCGAGCAGGCCGGCGCGGGCCAGCGCCAGCACGCCGCTGTCGATGCCGGCCACCACCGCCCCGGCCGCATGCAACCGGCGCATCGCCACCACCGCGGGCGCGCCCTCGCCACGCTGCCAGAGATGCCCGCCGGGCACGATCAGCATCGCGGCGCTTGCGTCGTCCAGCTGATCCAGGGTCAGCTGCGGCTGCACGCACAGCCCGCCCATCGAGGTGACCGGAGCGCGGCTGAAGCCCACCGCCTGCACCCGCCAGTCGCCGGGGCGCCGTATCTCGCACAGGGCCAGCGCCGCCTGCCAGTCGGCAAAGCCCTCGAACACCAGGAAATAAATCGCATCGCGCATGTCTTGATCCTCCGCCTTGGAGGTGCAGCTTGCGGGGGGGCTGCTGCCAACGTGTTGTCAGCAGGGCCGGGAACGGGAAACAAGCGGGAGGACCGCCAAGCTCCCCATTCCCCGGCGCTACCAATCCCCGTTCCCCGCTCAGGAACAAATGCGACAATAGCCATCCCCTACGCCATGGACCCGACATGAAGCCTGTCTCGCTGATCCAGTTCCTGATCGAGGAACGCCGCGCCGGCCACATCAATGCCGAACTTTCCCTGCTGATCGAAGTGGTCGCGCGCGCCTGCAAGCGCATCGGCGTGGCCACCGGCAAGGGGGCGCTGGGCGGCGTGCTGGGCGAGGCCGGCACGGGCAACATCCAGGGCGAGGCGCAGAAGAAGCTGGACGTGATCTCCAACGAGATCCTGCTGGAGGCGAACGCCTGGGGTGGCCACCTTGCGGCCTGCGCCTCGGAGGAGATGGAAGACCCCCAGCAGATTCCTGACGGCTATCCGAAAGGCCAGCACCTGCTGCTGTTCGATCCGCTGGACGGCAGCTCCAACATCGACGTGAACATCTCCGTCGGCACGATCTTCTCGGTGCTGCGCTGCCCGGACGGCGTGACCGAACCGAAGGCCGAGCACTTCCTGCAGCCGGGCACCACCCAGCTCGCCGCCGGCTACGTGGTGTACGGGCCGGCCACCGTGCTGGTGCTGACCTTCGGCCACGGCACCCACGAGTTCACGCTGGACCGCGAGGTGGGCAGCTTCGTGCTCAGTCGTCGCAATATCCGCATCCCGGAACAGGCCACCGAGTTCGCCATCAACATGTCCAACCAGCGCCACTGGCAGGCGCCGATGCAGCGCTACGTCGGCGAACTGCTGGCCGGCAAGACCGGCCCGCGCGGCAAGGATTTCAACATGCGCTGGGTCGCCTCGATGGTCGCCGACGTGCACCGCATCGTGACCCGCGGCGGCGTGTTCTATTACCCGCTGGACGCGAAGATCGAGAAGCAGGGCGGCAAGCTGCGCATCATGTACGAGGCCAACCCGATGGCCTTCATCGTCGAGCAGGCCGGCGGCGCGGCGACCACCGGCCGCCGGCGCATCATGGAGATCCAGCCCACCGGCCTGCACCAGCGCGTGCCGGTGTTCCTCGGTTCGAAGGAAGAAGTGGAGCTGGCCACGCACTATCACCTCGAAGCCGACGGCGCCATGAGCTGACGCTTCCTGCTCCCTCCCAGCCTCCCCCTGCATGCAGGGGGAGGAGCCAATCAAAATCTCCCGACAGCACCCCATGCCCTTCCGTCGCCTGCTCCTGCCCCTGCTTGCCACGCTCGTGCTGGGCGCCTGCACGCACGCAGCGAAACCCGTGCCGCCACCACCCGCACCGGTGAAGCTGAAGATCGGCCTCGCCCTCGGCGGTGGCGCGGCCAAGGGCTTCGCCCACATCGGCGTGATCAAGATGCTGGAGGCCAGCGGCATCCATCCGGACGTGGTCGCCGGCACCAGTGCGGGCAGCGTGGTCGGCGCGCTGTACGCCAGCGGCATGGACGCGTTCGCGCTGCAGCAGACCGCATTCGGTCTGGACGAGGCGAAGATCCGCGACGTGCGGCTGTTCTCCGGCGGCCTGGTGCAGGGCCAGGCGTTGCAGGATTACGTCAACCAGCTGGTGCACAAGCAGCCGATCGAACAGTTGAAGATGCCGTTCGCCGCTGTTTCGACCGAGCTGGAAACGGGCACGCGCACGGTGTTCGTGCGCGGCAACACCGGCCGCGCAGTGCGCGCGTCGTCCAGCATCCCCGGCGTGTTCGAGCCGGTGGAGATCCACGGCAAGCACTACGTCGACGGCGGCGTGGTCAGCCCGATCCCGGTCGACGCGGCACGCCAGCTCGGCGCCGATTTCGTGATCGCGGTGGACATCTCCGCCGCGCCCGACGGCAGCAACCCGCAAGACATGATGGGCATCGTGGGCCAGTCGATCGACATCATGGGGCGGCAACTGGCGGCGCAGGAAAGCGCGCGCGCCGAGGTGGTGATCCGGCCTGACCTGCGCGGCATCGGCCCCACCGATTTCGAGCAGAAGAACCAGGCCATCCTGGCCGGCGAGAAGGCCGCGCTGGCGGCGATCCCCACGATCCGGGCGAAGCTGGCCGCGATGGTCTCCGCGCGCCAGGACGCCGGCGGAAAGACGGCGCGGCACTGATCCGGTCGCCATGCCGTCCTGCACTTGGCGCGGGTGGCATCGGGTTGTAGCTTCGGGATTCCCCACGCCGGAATCCCTCCCATGCCGAAACGCTCACGCCTGATCGCCCCGCTGTCGCTGCTTGCTCTCGCACTGGCACCGCAAGCCTTCGCCGCCACGGCCGAGGTCGATCCGCGCATCGGGCAGGTGCTGACCGAACTGGGCAAGGCGCAGTCGATCCAGGCCACCGCGATCTCGCCGGACGGCCGGCAGCTCGCCTGGGTGATCCGGCGCGACGACAAGCCGGCGATCGAGGTGGCCAACGCCGACGGCAGCCATGCGCGCCGCGTGAGTGCGGCGGCCACACCGGGCAGCTGCGCCGAATCCGGCATCGCCTGGGCGCCGGACTCGCGCCACCTCGCCTTCGTCTCCAACTGCAACGTCGATCTCACCAGCACCCGGGTGATGCAGAACGACATCTACCTGGCCGACACCCGCGGCAGCACCGCACCGGCGCGGCTGGCCGCGCTGAAAGGCTACGTGCGCGCGCTGCAGTGGACCGACGACGGCAAGTCGCTCGGCTTCCTCTATGTCGCAGGCGCCACCCGCCACGCCAGCGCGGTGGCCGCGGCCAAGCGGCCCGCCGGCGAGATCGGCGTCAGCGGCGTCGAGGTGCAACGCGTGGCCAGCCTCGACGTCGCCAGCGGCGCGCTGCACGAGCTGACGCCCGCCAGCATGTACGCCTATGAGTTCGACTGGTCGCCGGACGGCTCGCGCATCGCCTATACCGCCGCGCCGCCGCCGGGCGACAACAACTGGTGGATCGCCAGGCTCTACGTGCAGCCCGCACAGGTCGATGCCGCCGCCACCGTGCTGGTCGATCCGGCCGACACCGCCAGCGGCTCGCTGCACGGGCTGCAGATCGCGCTGCCGCGCTGGTCGCCGGATGCCTCGCGGATCGCCTTCATCGGCGGCCTGATGAGCGACCAGGGCGCCACCGGCGGCGACATCTACGCGGTGCCCGCCGCCGGTGGCACGCTGGTCGACCTCACGCCCGGCATCAAGGTCACGCCGAGCTGGCTGCGCTGGACGTCGCCGCGCGCGATGCTGGTCAGCCAGGTCAGCAACGGCCAGAGCCAGCTGGCCGATTACGCAGTGTCCGCCACGCGTGCACAGCAGCAGCGCGTGCACTTCACCGTGCCGGCCAGCATCGGCGATGGCAGCGCGTCGATGGCGATGTCGCTGTCCGCCGACCTCAGGCACGTCGCCTTCCTGCAGAGCTCGTACGCCAGCGCCAGCGAAGTGCACGCCGGCGCGCTGGGCAACACCGCGCCGCCGGCGGTGACCTCGTTCAACGCCGGGCTCAAGCCGGCCTGGGGCAAGGCCGAGTCGGTGGAGTGGAACAACGAGGGCTTCCACGTGCAGGGCTGGCTGCTGTACCCGGCCCACTACGATCCGAAGAAAACCTATCCGATGGTGGTGGTGGTGCACGGCGGCCCGTCGAGCGCAGTGATCCCGCGCTGGCCGGGGGTGGGCTACGGCGCCGCGCCGCTGTCTGCGCTGGGCTATTTCGTGTTCCAGCCGAATCCGCGCGGCAGCTTCGGCCAGGGCGAGAAATACGTGCAGGCCAACCGCAAGGACTTCGGCTACGGCGACCTGCGCGACATCCTCGCCGGCGTCGACGCGGTGGAGAAGAAAGTACCGGTGGACGACCAGCGGCTCGGCCTCACCGGCTGGAGCTACGGCGGCTTCATGAGCATGTTCGCGCCCACGCAGACGCAGCGCTTCCGCGCCGTGGTCGCCGGCGCCGGCATCTCCAACTGGCAGAGCTACTACGGCCAGAACCTGATCGACCAGTGGATGCCGCCGTTCTTCGGCGCCAGCGTCTACGACGACCCGGCGGTGTACGCGAAGAGCTCGGCGATCAACTTCATCAAGCAGGTGAAGACGCCGATGCTGATCGTGGTCGGCGACCGCGACGCCGAATGCCCGGCGCCGCAGTCGTTCGAGATGTGGCACGCGCTGCGTGCGCAGGGCGTGCCGACCTCGCTGGTGGTGTACCCGAACGAGGGCCACCACTTCGTCGATCCCGCCCACCAGCGCGACGTGCTGCAGCGGGCCTTGGGCTGGTTCGAGAAATACCTGCCGGCCAGCCGCTGAACCGAGCGGCATGAACCGACGGGCATGAAAAGAGCGGGCCGATCGGCCCGCTCTTTTTTGTCGCGCCTCGCCGTCAGTGCTCGGGCGGATCCTTGCTGCGGGTCTTGGTGACCGCACCCAGGATGCCCGCCCCCACCAGCACGACGGCGCCGCCGATGATCCACTGGTTGGGCACGTGCAGCAGCGTGGCGATGTAAACCAGACCGCCGATCACGACGATCATGCCGATCAGATAGAGCGCGAATGAAGACATCGGTGCCTCCCGGGTGCGGGGCGTCGCGACGAACACGCCTGGACGAATGTCCGCATTGCAGCCGATCGGACTTCATCGGCGCGTGAAGAGGGTCTGAGGCGCTACCCGGCGGCGGCGACCATCCGTGTTTCCCGCCAGGCGACGGGCTTACTGCCGGCAGGGTCGGAAGTCATTGTTGACAATCCCTGTGTGTATTGCTGTACTGATACACATGGATGCCTCTCTGCTTACCGTTCAACCGACCGCCAGCGAGCCGATCTATCGGCAGATCGTCGAACAGCTGCGCCGGCTGATTGCCGGCGGCCAGCTCACCCATGGCGAACTGCTGCCGTCGGTGCGCGACGTCGCCGGCTTCCATGCGATCAACCCGATGACCGTGTCGCGCGCCTACGGTATCGCCGAAAGCGAAGGCCTGGTCGAGCGCCTGCGCGGCAAGGGCATGGCGGTGATCGCCACGCGCAAGGCCGCGCAAAGCGAAAGCCACCGGCTGGCCCTGCTCGAACCGCAGTTGCAGGCATTGGCGCGCCATGCCCACGAACTCGAACTGCCCGCCGCGCCGGTGCTGCGGCGCCTGACCAAACTGCTGGGAGAATGAGATGAACGCCATGCCGAGTGAAACGGAATCCACCATCGCCCCGCTCGCGGTGCGCGGGCTGGTCCACAGCTACGAAGGCAGCAATGCGCTGAACGGCGTCGACCTGGCGCTGGAACCGGGCAGCGTGCTCGGCCTGATCGGCCGCAACGGCGCCGGCAAGTCGACCCTGATCCGCATCATGCTGGGCCTGCTCGAACCGATGGCCGGGGTCGCGACGGTATTCGGCGAACCGGCGCTGGCGCTCGGCGACGAGGCCAAGGCGCGCATCGCCTACGTGCCGCAGCAGCCCGAGGCGCTGGCCTGGCTCACCGCGCAACAGATGCTCGACTTCGTCGGCCGTTTCTACCCGCGCTGGGACAAGACCTTCGTCAGGAACACGCTGGAGCGCTGGCAGATCCAGCCGAACCGGCTGCTGGCGAAGCTGTCGCCGGGCGAACGCCAGCGTGTCGACCTGATCCGCGCGCTGGCCTCGCAACCGGAGCTGCTGGTGCTGGACGAACCGGCCGCGGCGCTCGACCCGGTCGCCCGCCGCGAACTGCTGCGCGAGGTGGCGCTGCGCGCCGGCGAGTCCGGCACCACCGTGCTGTTCTCCACCCATATCGTGTCGGACCTGGAGCGCGTGGCCTCGGAGGTGGCGTTCCTGCATCGGGGCAAGTTGCTGATGCGCTGCAGTGTCGATGAAACCAAGGAGCGCTATGCGCGGCTGTGGCTGCCCGAGCGGCTGAGCTCGGCCGCTCCTGCCCACAGCCTGAGCCGGCGGCGCCACGACAACAGCAGCCTCAGCCTGGTGGTCGAGCTCGACGAGCGCGGCCGCTGGCCGGAGGCCGCCAGCCTGGCCGGCGCCCGCGTCGACGCGCTGGGGCTGGAGGACCTGTTCGTGGAGGTGGCCGAATGAAACTGTCGCAGCTGTTCCGGATTCCCTGGTACGCGGCCCATCGCTCGCTGCGCTGGATGGCGGTGGTGCTACTGACCGTGTGTGCCGGTTCGGCCATCGGCCTCGGCCTGTTCGGCAGCAAGCCCGGCCATTTCGCCGGCGCGATCTTCATGTTTGGCGTGGGTCTGCTGTTCGTGTGGGCATTCTTCCTGTCGACCACGCTGTTGCTGGCGATCGATGCGTGGCAGCTGCGCGTGCCGGCGATCCAGCGGCAGATCGTGGCGTCCCTGCTGCTGCATGCCGGGCTCGGCATCGCCGTGCCGACCCTCGTGCTGGGCATGCTGGGCGCGCCGGTGCTCAACACCGCGGTCGTGCTGACGCTGTGCACGTCGCTCGGGCTCGCGTTCGCGCTGATGCCACGCTACTGCGCCATCTTCTTCGGGCTGACCCCCACCCTGGGCAATACGCTGTGGCACCGCCTGCACCTGCCAGGCATTGACGACCCCCGCTTCGTGCTGATCGCGCTGCCGCTGATCCTGCTGTCACTGCTGCTGATCGTGCCCTGCTGGCGGCGGCTGCTGCGCAACGGTTCCAGCCGCGCGCAGGGCTGGAGTTCGCCGATGGTGCTGCAATATCGCAGCGGCGGCTGGGGCCAGTGGAGCGCCATCGGCGACCTGCGCCAGCTGCAGCAGCGACCGGACTGGCTGCAACTGGCCGTCAGCCTCGACGGCGTGGGCCCGACGGCGCCGCGCAAGGCACTGCGGGTGGCATTGGGCGGCTGGTACCTGCCGCAAACCTGGCGCAGCTACGCCAGGCAACTGGGCCTGATGATCGCCTTCATCGCGCTGCCCTTGCTGGGTGTCGCGTGGCTGCTGCATTGGGGTGGACAGGGCGCGCAGGCCGCCGTCGCGATGCGCGGCGTGTTGATCGGCAGCCTTGGCATGGTCGGCGGCGTTGCCGGCCCGATGATCTGCGCGTTCAGCCCGGTCTGGCTGAAGCGGCGCTGGCAGCAGGCCAATGCCGAACTGCCCCTGCTGGCGCTCCTGCCGGGGCTGGGCGAGCCTGCGCAGGCGCGGCGGCAAGTGGTGCGCGCCGGACTGGGTCTGCCGCTGGTGTTGCATGCGCTGCTGGCGCTGCTGATCGGTGTCGCCATGCTGTGCTGGCATGGCCATGTCGCGATGCTGTCGTTCCTGCTGCTGGCCCAATTGGGTGTCGCGACCGTCACCGTGGCGATGCTGCTCAATCTTTTCGGCGGCCGCCGGCTGTCCATCTGGGTGACCGGCGCGGTGCTGGTCACCAGTTTCGTGCTCTGCATGTCGAGCCTGCTGTTGCCGGCGATCAGCTGGGGCCGTCATCCGGTCGCGGGCGTCGAGCCACTGCTGCTGCCCCTGATCGGTGCGTGGCTGCTGCTGGTCGCCGGCATGATCTGGCTGGCGCGGCGCGGCTGGCATGGGTTGACGCAATTGCCGCATCCGTTTGTGCAGAGCTGAGCGGCTCTCTCAGAACAGCTCGCCCTGGGGCGAGGGTTTGCGCGGCGGCACGAAGCGCGAAATATCCAGTTGCAGCTCGCGGGCACGGCCGAAGCCGTGCCGGCGGCAGGCCAGCTCGAAGCGGCGGCGCAGCAGGTCGGCGAACACGCCCTGCCCGCGCATGCGGGTCGCGAAGTCGCTGTCGTAGTCGCGGCCGCCGTTCATCTGCTGTACCAGGCTCATCACGTGTTCGGCGCGCTGCGGCGCATGCAGGGCCAGCCATTCGCGGAACAGCGACTTCAGTTCGTGCGGCAGGCGCAGCGTGGTGTAACCGGCGCTGCGCGCGCCGGCGTCAAAGGCCTGCGCCAGCACCGCTTCCATGTCCTTGTCGTTCAACGCGGGAATGATCGGCGCCACCAGCACGCCGACCGGCACGCCGGCATCGGCCAGGTTGCGGATCGCCTTGATCCGCCGGTGCGGCGCGCTGGCGCGGGGTTCGAGTTTCGCGGCGAGATGGTTGTCCAGCGAATTGACCGAGACGAGGACCTGCACCAGTCCTTCGCGCGCCATCGGCGCCAGGATGTCGAGGTCGCGCTCGACCAGCGCGTTCTTGGTCACGATGGTGCACGGGTGATGGCATTCGGCCAGCAGCTCCAGCGCGGCGCGGGTCAGCCGCCAGCGCTTCTCGATCGGCTGGTAGGGGTCGGTGTTGCTGCCGATGTTGATCGGGCTGATCGCATAGCCGGGCTTGCCCAGTTCCGCCCGCAGCACCTCGGCGAGGTTGCCCTTGGCGCGGATCTTCGTCTCGAAGTCGAGACCCGGCGACAGGTTGAGATAGCTGTGCGACGGTCGCGCGAAGCAGTAGATGCAGCCATGCTCGCAGCCGCGATACGGATTGATCGCCTGGCTGAAGGCAATGTCCGGCGAGTCGTTGCGGCTGATCACGCTGCGCGCGCGCTCGTCGGTGACTTCCGTGCGCGGGCGCGGCGCATCCTCGTCCAGCAGCGCACCTTGCCAGCCGTCATCCTCGGCCTGGTGGCGGACGCTTTCGAAGCGGCCTTCGGGATTCGACGCGGCGCCGCGCCCCTTGTGCGCACGCGGGGCGCGGGGTGAATCGGGTGGTGGCGGCGAGCTCATCCGGGCAGTGTGGCGTGCCGGAATCTCAGTCGTGGCGACACCACGCCAGGTCGTGATGCCGCGCGCGCCCGGCGCGCATGGGCGGCGCTATGATCTGCCCGTCCGTCGTCGCGGGAGCGACGCTCCATCCACTTGCCGGGTCGTGCCCATGCGCTGGTTGCTGCTGGTTTCCACCGTATTCGCCTTCGTGCTCTGCTTCACCCGCCACAGTGCCGGCGCGTGGGGTTTCTGGATGCTGGCCGGGCTGCTCGGGGTGTTCGCCACCACGCTGGCCTTCGTCCACGCCCGCATCGCCGGCAACGCACGGGAAGCCAGCTTGTCCGAGTACGACCTCAAGCGTCTGCGCGAAGGCAAGCCGCCGCTCCGGCACGAGCGTCCCTGACCCCGGTCAGGGCGCCAGCTCAGCCGCCATCGCGTCGCGCATCAGGTATTTCTGGATCTTGCCGGTCACCGTCATCGGGAAGGCGTCGACGAAGCGCACGTAGTGCGGCACCTTGTAATAGGCAAGGTGATGGCGGCAGTGATCCTGGATCTCGGCCACGCTGGCGCTGACGCCGTCGCGCAGGACGATCCACGCGCACACCTGCTCGCCGAATTTCGGGTCGGGCACGCCGAACACCTGCACGTCGCGGACCTTCGGATGGCCGTAGAGGAACTCCTCGATCTCGCGCGGGTACACGTTCTCGCCGCCCCGGATGATCATGTCCTTGAGCCGGCCGACGATGCTGCAGTAGCCGTCCGCGTCGATCACCGCCAGGTCGCCGGTATGCATCCAGCGCGCCTCGTCGATCACCTCGGCGGTCCGCGCGGGGTCGTCCCAGTAACCCAGCATCACCGAGTAGCCGCGCGTGCACAGTTCGCCGGGGGTGCCGCGCGGCACCACCTGGCCGGCCTCGTCGACCAGTTTCACTTCCAGCTGCGGATGGATCCGCCCCACGCTGTCGACGCGGCGTTCCAGCGGATCGTCGGGCACGGTCTGGAAGCTGACCGGGCTGGTTTCGGTCATGCCGTAGGCGATGGTGACATCGGCCATGTGCATCTCGCCGACCACCCGCCGCATCACCTCGATGGGGCACGGCGAGCCGGCCATGATGCCGGTGCGCAGCGAGCTCAGGTCGAACTCGCCGAAGCGCGGATGCTCCAGCTCGGCGATGAACATGGTGGGCACGCCGTGCAGGCCGGTGCATCGTTCCTCGGCCACGCATTGCAAGGTGGTCAGCGCGTCGAAGCCCTCGCCGGGGATCACCATGCAGGCGCCATGGGTGACGCAGGCCAGGTTGCCCAGCACCATGCCGAAGCAGTGATAGAACGGCACCGGGATGCACAGCCTGTCCTGCTCGGTCAGGCGCATCGCCTCGCCGATGAACCAGCCGTTGTTGACGATGTTGTGGTGGGTCAGGGTGGCGCCCTTGGGCGCGCCGGTGGTGCCGGAGGTGAACTGGATGTTCACCGCGTCGTCGAAGTTGAGCGTCGCTTCGCGCACGCGCAACAGCGCGAGCGCCGCCTCGTCGCCGAGCGCGGCCAGCTGCGTCCAGCGGCGGGCACCGGGCTCGTCCTGCTGGTCCAGCAGGATCACCTCGCGCAACGCGGGCAACCTGGCTGCCTGCAACTGGCCCGGTGACGCCGTCGCCAGTTCCGGCGCCAGCTCGGTGAGCATCGCCAGGTAGTGCGAGGTCTTGAAGCGGCGCGGCAGCACCAGTGCGCGGCAGCCGACCTTGTTCAGCGAGTACTCCAGCTCGTGCGTGCGATACGCCGGGTTGATGTTGACCAGGATCAGCCCGGCCTTCGGCGCGGCGAACTGCAGCACCACCCACTCGGCCCGGTTCGGCGCCCAGATGCCGATGCGCTCGCCCCGCTCCAGGCCCAGCGCCAGCAGGCCCGCGGCGACGCGTTCCACCTCGGCATGGAATTCCCGATAGTTCAGGCGCACGTCCTGCGCCCGCACGACCAGCGCGGGACGCTGCGGGTATTTCGCCGCCACCCGATCGAGCAGGCCACCGACGGTTTCGCCCAGCAGCGGCTGCAGGCTGGCGCCATGCACGTAACTCGGTGTGGCTGTGGTCATCGGCTGGTTCCCGCTGGCGTCACCGCTGAATGCTGGGCGCCAGCATACCCCGGCCCGCAGCCGTCACGACCGCTGCACACGCGAGCGCGGACGCTGCGGCGGCGTGGCCCGGCATGTGGCCACCGTCGACTCTTTCGCACGAACCAGGAGTTCATGATGACGCTTACCGCCCTGCTCATCTTCTTGTTGATAGGCGCCATCGCCGGCTGGCTGGCCGGGCTGATCGTGCGCGGTTTCGGCTTCGGCCTGCTTGGCAACATCGTGGTCGGCATCATCGGCGCGTTCCTGGCCGGCTGGCTGTTGCCGACGCTCGGTGTCGGCTTCAGCCTGGGCAACCCGATCGTCACCAGCATCGTCTACGCGATGATCGGTGCGATCGTGCTGCTGGTGATCATCGGACTGATCAAGCGCGCCTGACGCGCTTCGCAAAGAAGAACGCAGCGGCTCCCGCCGCTGCGTTCTTCGTGCCGCGCCCGCATGATTCAGGCGGTGATGTCGACATCCTTGGTTTCGCGCACGAACAGCATGCCGATCACGAAGGTCATCAGCGCGATCACCACCGGATACCACAGGCCCGCGTAGATGTTGCCGGTGAGCGCCACGATGCCGAACGACACCGAGGGCAGGAAGCCGCCGAACCAGCCGTTGCCGATGTGGTACGGCAGGCTCATCGAGGTGTAGCGGATCTTGGTGGGGAACATTTCCACCAGCCACGCCGCGATCGGGCCGTAGACCATCGTCACGTACAGCACCAGCAGGAACAGCAGGAACACCAGCATCGGGTAATTGCTGCGTGCCGGATCGGCCTTGGCCGGGTAGCCAGCCTGGTCCAGCGCCGCGCCGAGGCTGGCCGCGAACGCCTTGCCCTGGGCCGCGAAGTCGGCCTTGGCCAGCGTGCTGCCTTCGAACGCATCGATGCTGGCACCGCCCACCGTGACCTTCGCCACCGACCCGGCGGGGGTGGCTTCGTTGTCGTACGGCACGCCGCGCTTGGCCAGCGTGCTCTTGGCGATGTCGCAGGAGCTGGTGAAGCTGGAGGTGCCGGTGAGGTTGATCTGCAGGTGGCAGTTGGCCGGGTCGGCGTGCACGACGACGGGTGCCGTGGTGCGTGCCGCCTCGATGCCGGGATTGCCGTAGTGGGTGATCGCCTTGAAGATCGGGAAGTAGGTCAGCGCGGCCAGCAGGCAGCCGGCCAGCACCACCGGCTTGCGGCCGATCTTGTCCGACAGCCAGCCGAACACCACGAAGAACGGCGTGCCGATCAGCAGCGCGGCCGCGATCAGCAACTGGGTGGTGGTCGAGTCGATCTTCAGCGTGCTGCCGAGGAAGTACATCGCGTAGAACTGGCCGCAGTACCACACCACGGCCTGGCCGGCGGTGGCGCCCAGCAGGGCCAGGATCACCAGCTTCAGGTTGCCCCAGCGGGCGAACGATTCGGTCAGCGGCGCCTTGGAGGTCTTGCCCTCTTCCTTCATCTGCTGGAACACCGGCGACTCGGCCAGCTGCAGGCGGATGTACACCGACACCGCCAGCAGCAGGGAGGAGATCAGGAACGGGATGCGCCAGCCCCAGTCCTCGAACTTGTCGCCCATCATCCACTTGCAGCCCAGGATCACCAGCAGCGACAGGAACAGGCCGAAGGTGGCGGTGATCTGGATGAAGCTGGTGTACAGGCCACGCTTGCCCGGCGGTGCATGTTCGGCCACGTAGGTGGCCGCGCCGCCGTACTCGCCGCCCAGCGCCAGGCCCTGCAACATGCGCAGCAGGATCAGGATCACCGGCGCCGCCACGCCGATCGAGCCGTAGCTGGGCAGCAGGCCCACGAAGAAGGTGGACAGGCCCATGATCACGATGGTGATCAGGAAGGTGTACTTGCGCCCGACCAGGTCGCCGACCCGGCCGAACACCAGCGCGCCGAACGGACGCACGGCGAAGCCGGCGGCGAACGCGAGCAGGGCGAACACCAGCTGGCTGGCCTCGTTGAGCCCGGAGAAGAACTGCTTGCCGATGATCACGGCCAGCGAGCCGTACAGGTAGAAGTCGTACCACTCGAACACGGTACCCAGGCTGGACGCCAGGATGACCCGCTTGTGGCTGACATCGAGCGCGGCGCGCCCGTCGATCGCGGTGGTGGCCATGGAAGTTTCCCCTCTCAGGATAGTGGGATGCCGCTCTCCGCCAGGGTGGAAGAGAAGTCGACCGATGCGGTCCCCCGGCAAGCCCCGGACCGCACCCCGTCATCCCCCCGCAAGGCGGGAGGCTGTGCGGCGATGCCAGGCATCGCCGGTGAAGTCAGAAGCGGTACAGCGCGTTGAGGCTGACCTGGTTGCCGCTGGTGGTCTTGTGGTCGGTGCCGTTGCTGGTCGAATCCAGCTTGTCGTGCAGCCACTCCATGCCCAGCTCGTAGGAACCGGCCGCGTACTGCAGGCTCAACGCGGTCTGCCGATTGCGCAGCAGGCCGGTGGCGCCGTTGCCCATCCAGTCGACCACGTCGTTCCGGTCCGGCTTGTTGTAGGCGTAGAACGCGTACAGGCTCCAGTTCGGCGTGAAGCTGTAACCGGCCTGCGCGTAGCCGCCGGTTTCCTGGATGTCGCCGAACTGCGACATCGCGCCGAAGATCTGGCCCAGGCCCTTGCCGCTGTACGCCGCGCCCTTGAAGGTCCACGGGCCGGGCTTCCACTGTCCGCCGAGCTCGTAGCCCACGCTGGTGACCTCGGACTTCACCGGCGTGGCCGCGGTGCCGCCCACGCCGCGCAGGTCGGCCTGGCTGTAGTGCGCCGCGAAGTAGGCCAGCCAGTTCTTGTCCTGCACGTGCAGGCGCGCCTCGAGCTGCGGTCGGAAGCCGGCGCTGCCCGCGGTCAGGTAATTGAGGTTGTTGCCCGGGCCGCTCCAGTGGCCTTCGAACACGCCCACGTCGAGTCGCCACTGTGCGCCGGTGCTGCCATGGTTCAAGTCCTGCATCACCACCAGGCCGGGGAAGCGCCAGCCGATCACGCCCGAACCGTAGCCCAGCGGGAATGCAATATGCGCCAGCGAGGTGGCCGAGTTGTCGATCGGGAACATCAGGTCCCATTGCTGGCCGATGCGCACCGTGGTGCCACTCTCGGGGTTGGTCAGGTCCATGTAGGCCTGGCGCAGGCGCGGCGTCGGCTGCTGCTGGCTGTAGGCGCCGGTGCCGTTGAAGCCGCCGAAGAAGTCCATCTCGATGCGACCGCCGCCGCTCCAGTTGCCGGCGAACTTGGCGCCCTTGAAGTCGAGCCAGAAGCGCGTGTTGCGCACGTCGACGCCGCTGAGCGAGCCGCTCGAACCCGGCGTCGGATACAGCGCGTTCTGGCCGTTGCCGTAGGAGAAACTCTTGTTCTGGCTGAAGGCGCTGGCGCTGATGAAACCATGCAGGGCCACCGACACGCCGGGCGCGCTGCTGAACACCGGCGTCGCCGGCGCGGCGGCGACCTGCTGCACCGGGGCGGGCGCGGGGGCGGGCGCGGCCTTCTGCGCCTGCACCATCGCCTTGAGTTCGTTCAACTGCTGTTCGAGCTGGGCCACCCGCTGTTCGAGCTGCTGTTCGCGCGTGTCGCCTTGCGCGTGGCCGGCGAGCGGAAGCATCAGTGCGCATGCCATGCTCAGGGCAAGCGTGTTGCGGCGATTGGTGTGTCGCGTGGTCATGCGTGCGTCTCCCCAGGTCGATGACAGGCCGAGCATGGCCATGCTGCAGCGCGCGCGACTATTCGCCATTGGTCGAACTTCGACCAAAGTCGAGCGCGCCAGCCACCGCAGGCCCCGGCTTGATCGGGCTACACTCGAACTCCGTGCTGCGCCGGGCGCTGACGCCAGGCGCGCGAATCCCGTCGCCACTGGTGACGCCGCCAGCAGGAGCCAGCCATGTCCAAGCTTTATCCGGTCGACCCGTCGTTTGCCGCCGCAGCGCGTTTGCGCCACGACGACTACACCAGGCTGTATGCCGAGTCGGTCGGCGATCCGGAAGGCTTCTGGGGGCGCATCGGCGAACGACTGGACTGGATCAAGCCGCCGAAGAAGATCAAGGATGTGTCGTTCGATCCGCAGGATCTGCACATCCGCTGGTACGAGGACGGCGAGCTCAATGTCAGCGCGAATTGCCTCGACCGCCATCTGGCCGAACGCGGTGACAAGGTGGCGATCATCTTCGAAGGCGACGATCCGAAGGACTCCCGCCGGATCACCTACCGCGAGCTGCACGGGGAGGTATGCAGGTTCGCCAACACGCTGAAGCACCTCGGCGTGGTCAAGGGCGACCGCGTGGCAATCTACCTGCCGATGATTCCCGAGGCTGCGGTGGCGATGCTGGCCTGCGCCCGGCTGGGCGCGATCCACTCGGTGGTGTTCGGCGGCTTCTCGCCCGATTCGCTGGCCGGGCGCATCGCCGACTCCACCGCCAAGGTGGTGGTCACCGCCGACGAAGGCCTGCGCGCGGGCAAGCGCATTCCGCTGAAGGTCAACGTGGACGCCGCGCTGGAGCGTCCCGGCACCAACAGCGTGGAGACCGTGATCGTGGTGCGCCACACCGGCAGCGCGGTGCACATGCAGTCGCCGCGCGACCGTTACTGGCACACCCTGATGGAAGGCCAGAGCGCCGACTGCGCGCCCACCCCGGTCGAGGCCGAACACCCGCTGTTCGTGCTGTACACCTCCGGCTCCACCGGCAAGCCCAAGGGCGTGCAGCATTCCACCGGCGGCTATCTGGTCTACACCAGCTACACGCACGAACTGGTGTTCGACCTGCGCGAGGACGACGTCTACTGGTGCACCGCCGACGTGGGCTGGGTCACCGGCCACAGCTACGTGGTGTACGGCCCGCTGTGCAACGGCGCCACCACGGTGATGTTCGAGGGCGTGCCGAACTACCCGGACTTCAGCCGCTTCTGGCAGGTGATCGACAAGCACCAGGTCAGCCTGTTCTACACCGCGCCCACCGCGATCCGCGCCCTGATGCGCGAAGGCGAGGCGCCGGTGAAGCAGACTTCGCGCGCCAGCTTGCGCCTGCTCGGATCGGTGGGCGAACCGATCAATCCCGAGGCGTGGGAGTGGTACCACCGCGTGGTCGGCGACGAGCGCTGCCCGATCGTCGACACCTGGTGGCAGACCGAGACCGGCGGCATCCTGATCTCGCCGCTGCCCGGCGCCATCGCCACCAAGCCGGGCTCGGCCACCCTGCCGTTCTTCGGCATCAAGCCGGCCATCGTCAACGCCGACGGCGAGGTGAAGGACGGCGTCGCCGAAGGCAACCTGCTGATCACCGACTCCTGGCCCGGCCAGGTGCGCACCATCTACGGCGACCACCAGCGCTTCATCGAAACCTATTTCAGCGCCTATCCCGGCAACTACTTCACCGGCGACGGCGCCCGCCGCGATGAGGACGGTTACTACTGGATCACCGGCCGCGTCGACGACGTGATCAACGTGTCCGGCCATCGCCTGGGCACCGCCGAGGTGGAGAGCGCGCTGGTGGCCCACCCGAAAGTCGCCGAAGCCGCCGTGGTCGGCTGCCCGCACGACATCAAGGGCCAGGGCATCTACGCCTACGTCACCCTGGTCGCCGGCGAGACCGGCAGCGACGAGCTGCGCAAGGAACTGATCGCCTGGGTGCGCAAGGAGATCGGCCCGATCGCCACGCCGGACTACCTGCAGTGGGCGCCCGGCCTGCCGAAGACCCGCTCCGGCAAGATCATGCGCCGCATCCTGCGCAAGATTGGCGAGAACCTGCCCGATCAGCTCGGCGACATCACTACCCTGGCCGACCCGGGCGTGGTGAAGAACCTGGTCGACGAGCGGTTGATCAAGTGAAGAAGCGGGGAACAGGGAACGGGGAACGGGGAACGCCGGCGGATCGCTCCGCCACGAGCAATGCGAAATATCGCGCTTTTGTTCCCCGTTCCCCGTTTCCCGTTCCCTGCTCCAAAACCCCATGCCCGACATCCTGATCGCCGACGACCATCCGCTGTTCCGCGACGCGTTGCAGCGCGCGGTGCTGGCGGCCGTGCCGCCGGCGCGGGTGCACAGTGCGGACAGCGTGCATGCGCTGCTCGGACTGATCGAGCAATTCCCGGACGCCGAGCTGCTCCTGCTGGATCTGCACATGCCCGGCGCGCGGGGCTATTCGGCGCTGGCGCACATCCGCGGGCAGTATCCGGGGCTGCCGATCATGGTGGTGTCCGGTCATGAAGAGGCCCAGGTGGCGCGGCGCGCGCTGGCCCACGGTGCGTCGGCCTATGTGCCCAAGTCCACCGCAGGCGAGGACATCGTGGCGGCGATCCGTGCGGTACTCGATGGCGACGTCTGGGTGCCACACGCGCTGCTGGGCGGCTCCGACGAACTGCGACCCGACGAAGCCGCCGCCGCCGCCCAGATCGCCACGCTGACGCCGCAGCAGTTCCGGGTGATGACGATGATCGCCGAAGGCCTGCTGAACAAGCAGATCGCCTGGGAGCTCGGCGTTTCCGAGGCCACCGTGAAGGCCCACATGACCGCGATCATGCGCAAGCTCGGGGTCAGCAACCGCACCCAGGTGGCGCTCGCGGCCAGCCAGCTGGCGGTCGACCAGGAAGCGATGCCGCTGCTGCCGCCCGAGGAAGACTGAACCGGCCGCTTGCCGCCGTCGCCGACTTTATGGCGAATGGCCGTCCATCCCTATAGACGTCCAATTGCGCAAAACCTCTTGCGCTTTTGCTGCATCGCACTATAGTCGATGGGCAGCCATGCCCGTGGAGGGGAGTCAATGGATCAGCCGCAGGCCCAGGGTCTGTACGACCCGCGCAACGAACACGACGCCTGCGGCGTGGGCTTTGTCGCCCACATCAAGGGCCGCAAAAGCCACGCGATCATCGAGCAGGGCCTGCTGATCCTGCGCAATCTCGATCATCGCGGCGCGGTCGGCGCCGATGCGCTGATGGGCGATGGCGCCGGCATCCTGATCCAGATCCCCGACCAGTTCTACCGCGAGGAGATGGCCGTCCAGGACATCATGCTGCCGCCACCGGGCGAGTACGGCGTGGGCATGGTGTTCCTGCCCCGCGAGCAGGCGTCGCGGCTGGCCTGCCAGCAGGAACTCGAACGCGCGGTGCGGGCGGAGGGCCAGCAGGTGCTGGGCTGGCGCGACGTGCGGGTGGACGCCACGATGCCGATGTCGCCCACCGTGCGGGGCCGCGAGCCGGTGATCCGGCAGATCTTCATCGGCCGCGGTCCGGACGTGATGGTGCCCGACGCGCTGGAGCGCAAGCTGTACGTGATCCGCAAGACCTCCAGCCACGCAATCCGCGCGCTGGGCCTGAAGTACGGCAAGGAATACTTCGTGCCGTCGATGTCCACCCGCACCGTGGTCTACAAGGGCCTGCTGCTGGCCGACCAGGTCGGCCAGTATTACCTCGACCTGGTCGATCCGCGCACGGTGTCGGCGCTGGCGATGGTGCACCAGCGCTTCTCCACCAACACCTTCCCGGCGTGGGAGCTGGCCCATCCCTACCGGATGATCGCGCACAACGGCGAGATCAATACGGTCAAGGGCAACGTCAACTGGATCAACGCGCGCACCGGCGCGATCTCCTCGCCGGTGCTCGGCGACGACCTGGCCAAGCTGTGGCCGCTGATCTACCCGGGCCAGTCCGACACCGCCTCGTTCGACAACTGCCTCGAACTGCTGACGATGGCCGGCTATCCGCTGTCGCACGCGATGATGATGATGATTCCCGAAGCATGGGAACGGCACACCTTGATGGACGACAACCATCGCGCGTTCTACGAATACCACGCCGCGATGATGGAGCCGTGGGACGGACCGGCCGCGATCACCTTCACCGATGGCCGCCAGGTCGGCGCCACGCTGGATCGCAACGGCCTGCGCCCGGCGCGCTACCTGATCACCGACGACGACCTGGTGATCCTGGCCTCCGAGGCCGGCGTGCTGCCGGTGGCCGAATCACGCATCGTGAAGAAGTGGCGGCTGCAGCCGGGCAAGATGCTGCTGATCGACATGGAAGCCGGGCGGATCATCGACGACCAGGAACTGAAGGACCAGCTCGCCAACGCCAAGCCGTACAAGCAGTGGATCGAACACATCCGGATCAAGCTGGACGCGTTGCCGGAACCGCGTGCCGAAGCGCGCCTGGGCGACGACCTGCTCGATCGCCAGCAGGCATTCGGCTACAGCCAGGAGGACCTGAAATTCCAGCTGCTGCCGATGGCGCTGGACGGCCAGGAGGCGATCGGTGCGATGGGCAACGACGCGCCGCTGGCGGTGTTGTCCGATCGCGACAAGTCGCTGTACAGCTATTTCCGCCAGCTGTTCGCCCAGGTCACCAATCCGTCGATCGACCCGATCCGCGAACAGCTGGTGATGTCGCTGGTGTCCTTCATCGGACCCAAGCCGAACCTGCTGGACATCAACAACATCAACCCGCCGCTGCGGCTGGAAGTGCAGCAGCCGGTGCTGGATTTCGCCGAGATGGCGAAGATCCGCAAGATCGGCCGCTACTCCAAGGGCAAGTTCCGCAGCTTCGAACTGGACATCACCTATCCCGCCGCGTGGGGCAAGCAAGGCATCGAGGCGCGCCTGGCCTCGCTGTGCGCGCAGGCGGTGGATGCGATCGGCCAGGGCCACAACATCCTGGTGGTGTCCGATCGCCACGCCGACCGCGAGCGTGTGGCGATTCCCGCCCTGCTGGCCACTTCGGCCGTCCATCTGCATCTGGTCAATCGTGGCCTGCGCACCAGCACCGGGCTGGTGGTGGAGACCGGCTCGGCGCGCGAGGTGCACCACTTCGCCCTGCTCGCCGGCTACGGCGCCGAAGCGATCCATCCGTATCTGGCGATGGAGGTGCTGGCGCAGCAATTCGCTACCAGCCCGGGCGGGGTCAACGCCGACAAGGCGATCCACAACTACGTCAAGGCGATCGACAAGGGCTTGCAGAAGGTGATGTCCAAGATGGGCATCTCCACCTACATGTCCTACACCGGCGCGCAGATCTTCGAGGCGGTAGGCCTCAGCCGCGAGCTGGTCGACGGCTACTTCACCGGCACCACCTCGAACATCGAGGGCATCGGCCTGTTCGAGGTGGCCGAGGAAGCGTTGCGCCAGCATCAAGCGGCGTACGGCGACAATCCGCTGCTGGCCGACGCGCTCGACGTGGGCGGCGAATACGCCTGGCGCACGCGCGGCGACGAGCACATGTGGACGCCGGATTCGATCGCGAAGCTGCAGCATGCCACCCGCTCCAACAATGCGGGCACGTACGAGGAATATGCACGACTGATCAACGACCAGACCCGCCGCCACATGACCCTGCGTGGTCTGTTCGAGTTCCGCATCGACCCGGCGGCGGCGATCCCGCTGGACGAGGTGGAGCCGGCGCGGGACATCGTCAAGCGCTTCGCCACCGGCGCGATGTCGCTGGGCTCGATCTCCACCGAGGCACACGCCACGCTGGCGGTGGCGATGAACCGGATCGGCGGCAAGTCCAACACCGGCGAGGGCGGTGAAGACGAGGCGCGCTATCGCAATGAGTTGCGCGGCATCGCGATCCAGCCCGGCGACACGCTGGCCAGCGTGATTGGCGCGCAGCACATCGAAAGCGACATCGCACTGGAAGCCGGCGATTCGCTGCGCTCGCGGATCAAGCAGGTGGCCTCGGGCCGCTTCGGCGTCACCGCGGCGTACCTGGTCTCGGCCGACCAGATCCAGATCAAGGTGTCCCAAGGCGCCAAGCCCGGCGAGGGCGGCCAGCTGCCCGGCCACAAGGTGTCCGAATACATCGCGCGGCTGCGCTTTTCGGTGCCCGGCGTGGGCCTGATCTCGCCGCCGCCGCACCACGACATTTACTCGATCGAGGATCTGGCCCAGCTGATCCACGACCTGAAGAACTGCAATCCGCAGGCGTCGATCTCGGTGAAGCTGGTGTCCGAGATCGGCGTGGGCACGGTTGCCGCGGGCGTGGCCAAGTCCAAGGCCGACCATGTGGTGATCGCCGGCCACGACGGCGGCACCGGCGCCTCGCCGTGGTCGTCGATCAGGCACGCCGGCACGCCATGGGAACTGGGCTTGGCCGAGACCCAGCAGACCCTCGTGCTGAACCGGTTGCGCGGACGCATCCGGGTGCAGGCGGACGGCCAGATGAAGACCGGTCGCGACGTGGTGATCGGTGCCCTGTTGGGCGCGGACGAGTTCGGCTTCGCCACCGCGCCGCTGGTGGTGGAAGGCTGCATCATGATGCGCAAATGCCACCTCAACACCTGCCCGGTCGGCGTCGCCACGCAGGACCCGGTGCTGCGCCGGAAGTTTGCCGGCAAGCCCGAGCACGTGGTGAATTTCTTTTTCTTCGTCGCCGAGGAAGCGCGCCGGACCATGGCCCAGCTGGGCATCCGCCGCTTCGACGACCTGGTCGGCCGCGCCGACCTGCTCGACGTGCGCCAGGGCATCGCGCACTGGAAGGCGCGCGGGCTGGATTTCTCGCGGGTGTTCCATCGCCCCGAGGTACCCGCCGAGGTCGCCCGGCGCCATGTGGAATCGCAGGACCACGGCCTGGAGAAGGGCGGCAAGGCACTCGACCACGTGCTGATCGAGAAGGCCCGCGCCGCACTGGAACAGGGCGAGAAGACCAGCTTCATGCTCGGCGTGCGCAACGTGAACCGCAGCGTGGGCACCATGCTGTCCGGCGAGGTGGCGCGGCGCTACGGCCACGCCGGCCTGCCCGACGACACCATCCACGTGCAGTTGTCCGGTGTCGCCGGGCAGAGTTTCGGCGCGTTCCTGGCCCGCGGCATCACCCTCGACCTGGTCGGCGAAGGCAACGACTACGTGGGCAAGGGATTGTCCGGCGGCCGCATCATCGTGCGCTCGCCGAACGACTTCCACGGCTTCGGCCCGGAGCACATCATCGCGGGCAACACCGTGCTGTACGGCGCCACCGAAGGCGAAGCGCATTTCAACGGCGTGGCCGGCGAACGCTTCGCCGTGCGCAATTCCGGCGCCAGCGCGGTGGTCGAAGGCGTCGGCGACCACGGCTGCGAGTACATGACCGGCGGCACCGTGGTGGTGCTCGGCGACACCGGGCGCAACTTCGCCGCCGGCATGTCCGGCGGCGTGGCTTACGTGTACGACCCGCACGGCACGTTCGAGCGCAAATGCAACCTCGCCATGGTGGCGCTGGAGCCGGTGCTTTCCGGCGTGGAGCAGGAGGTCCGCGTGCCGCCGCATCACTGGCATGCCGTTTCGCGCGGTGCGCCGCGGGCCACCGACGAGGCGATCCTGCGCCAGTTGATCGAGGCGCACTTCCGCCACACCGGCAGCTTCCGCGCCAAGGACATCCTGCACGACTGGCAAAGCGCGCGCGCGCGCTTCGTCAAGGTGATGCCGCATGAATACCGGCGCGCACTGGGCGACGCGAACGCCGCGCCCGCCACGGCATCCACCGCGAAGGCCACGGCCTGAGGCGAAGGGGAAGACAGATGGGCAAGATCACCGGCTTTCTCGACTATCCGCGGCTCGGCGAAACCAGCGAGGCGCCCGCGCAGCGCAGGAAGCACTGGCGCGAGTTCATCCGCCATCTGGGCGACGCCGACGCGTCGACCCAGGCCGCGCGCTGCATGGATTGCGGCATTCCGTTCTGCCACAACGGCTGCCCCGTCAACAACCTGATCCCCGACTTCAACGAGCTGGTCCACCAGCAGGACTGGCGGCGCGCGCTCGAGGTGTTGCACTCGACCAACAACTTCCCCGAGTTCACCGGGCGGATCTGCCCGGCGCCGTGCGAGTCGGCGTGCACGCTGAACATCAACAGTGAGGCGGTGGGCATCAAGTCGATCGAACACAAGATCATCGACAAGGGCTGGGAAGAAGGCTGGGTCACCGCGCAACCGGCTGCGCGGCCCAGCGGCAAGAGCGTCGCGGTAGTCGGCTCCGGGCCGGCCGGACTGGCCGCCGCGCAGCAGCTGGCGCGGGCGGGACATGCGGTGACGGTGTTCGAGAAAAGCGATCGCATCGGCGGCCTGCTGCGCTATGGCATCCCCGATTTCAAGCTGGACAAGATGCTGATTGATCGCCGCGTGGAGCAGTTGCGCGGCGAAGGCGTGCAGTTTCGCACCGGCGTGTTCGTGGGCGATGCCGGCGCAGGCAGCGCGTACGACAAGGTCGAGACGATCGCGCCCGAGCAGTTGAAGCAGGATTTCGACGCGGTGGTGATCGCCGGCGGCGCCGAAACACCGCGCGACCTGCCGGTGCCCGGGCGCGAACTGAACGGCGTGCATTTCGCGATGGATTTCCTGCCGCAGCAGAACAAGGTGGTCGCCGGCGACCGGCTCGACCGGCAGATCCTGGCCACGGCGAAGAACGTGGTGGTGATCGGCGGCGGCGACACCGGCTCGGATTGCGTGGGTACCTCCAACCGCCACGGCGCCGCGTCGGTGACCCAGTTCGAGCTGCTGCCGCAACCGCCGCTGCAGGAGAACAAGCCGCTGGTGTGGCCGTACTGGCCGATCCGCCTGCGCACGTCGAGCTCGCACGAGGAGGGCTGCCAGCGCGACTGGGCGGTGGCCACCAAGTGTTTCAACGACGACGGCGCGGGCAACGTGTGCAGCCTCACCGCGGTGCGGCTGGAGTGGAAGGACGGCCGGATGGCCGAGATCGCCGGCAGCGAGTTCGAGGTGCCTGCCGGGCTGGTGCTGCTGGCGATGGGCTTCGTCTCGCCGCTGCAGCATGTGCTGGACGCGTTCGGCGTGGAGAAGGACGCCCGCGGCAACGCCAGGGCCGGTACCGATGACTACCGCACCAGCGTCGATCGGGTGTTCGCCGCCGGCGACATGCGGCGCGGGCAGTCGCTGGTGGTGTGGGCGATTCGCGAAGGCCGCCAGTGCGCTCGTGCAGTCGACGAGTACCTGATGGGCGGTTCGCTGCTGCCGCGCTGAGCTGGCTGAAGCCTGCTCAGTGCTGGCCGCGCAGCGGCGCAGCCAGCAGCGCGCGCAGGGCCGCCGGCTTCACCGGCTTGTGCAACAGCGGGTAGCCCAGCGCCCGCGCCCGCTGCTTCAGCTCGCTGCTGCCGTCGGCGGTGATGATCGCCGCCGGCGGCAACTGCACCACCGCGTCGCGCAGTTGCTGCAGGGCCTGCAGACCATCGACATCGTTGGCCAGGTGGTAGTCGGCGAGGATCAGGTCGATCGGACCACGCCGCAGTTCCGCCCGCGCCTGGTCCACGTCGACCGCGGTGCGGCAGTCGATGCCCCAGCGCCCGAGCAGCGCGCGCATGCCGTCGAGGATCGACTCGTCGTTGTCCAAGCACAGCACGGTCAACGGCAGTTGCGTGTCCGGGCCGCTGCGCGCCACGCGCCGACGCCGCATCGGCACGCTTTCATTGCGTGGCACGCTCACCGCGAAACGGCTGCCATGCTGCACGCGTGAGTCGAGGTCCAGGCGATGGCCGAGGATGCCGGCCAGCCGGTCGCAGATCGACAGGCCCAGGCCCAGGCCTTTCTCGCCCCACGGCGACGGCTGCTCCAGGCGCTGGAACTCGTCGAAGATCCGCGCCCGCTGCTCCGGCGGAATCCCCGGCCCGGTGTCCCACACCTCGATGCGCACCTGGTCGCCGAACCGGCGCGCACCCAGCAGCACGCCGCCGTGGCGCGTGTAACGCAAGGCATTGGACAGGAAGTTCTGCAGGATCCGCCGCAACAGCTGGGGATCGCTGCGCACGGCCAGTCGCGTTGGCACCACGCGCAGGCGCAGGCCGCGCTGTTCGGCGACCACCGCGAACTGCGCCTTCAGCGAATCGAACAGGTCGGCCAGCGCAAAGCCCGACACGTCGGGACGATAGCTGCCGGTGTCCAGGCGCGAGGTATCGAGCAGTGCGTCCAGCAGGTCCTCGGCCGCGCGGAACGAGGCATCGATGCGTTCGGCCAGCTGTTCGGCCTCGCTGTCCAGCCCCGGATGCTGGCGCAGCGCCGAGGTGAACAGCCGCGCGGCATTCAGCGGCTGCAGCAGGTCGTGGCTGGCGGCAGCGAGGAAGCGCGTCTTGGAAATGTTCGCCGCCTCGGCCGCGCGACGCGCCTGGGCGGTGGCCACCAGCGCTTCGGACAGTTCGGCGGTGCGCTGCTCCACGCGCAGTTCCAGCGTCTCGTTGGCTTCCATCAGCGCCTGTTCAGCGTTCTTGTACGCCGTCACGTCGGTATAGGTGGTCACATAGCCGCCGCCGGGCAGCGCCCGGCCGCGCATCTCGATCACCGAGCCGTCCGGCCGGATGCGCTGGAACAGGTGCGAGGAGCCGGCACGCATGTAGTCGATGCGTTTGGCCACATGGCCGTCCACTTCGCCCGGGCCGCATTCGCCCAGTTCGGCGTTCCAGCGAATCAGCTCGGCCACCGGCACGCCGACGTAGACCATGCCGTCGGGATAGTCGAACAGTTCCAGGTAGCGACGGTTCCACGCCACCAGGCGCATGCCGGCGTCGACCACGCTGATGCCCTGGGAGACGTTCTCCAGCGTGGTGGACAGCAGTTCCCGGTTGAAGCGCAGTTCCTGCGAGGCTTCGTCCAGCAACGCCATCGACTCGGCCAGGTCCAGGCCGCTGCCGGAGAGCGCGCTGATCAGGATGCGCCGCGCATTCGCCGCGCCGACGGCCGAGGCGAGCAGGCGTTCGGTGAACTGGATCAGCGCGCGGTCGGCGGCTGTGCCGGGCAGCAGGGGCTTGCCCAGGCGGTGGCCATATTCCTCGAACGCGCGCGCGCTGCTGCGCTCGCCGACAATCCGCTCGGCGATCGTGCGCAGGTCTGCCGCCACCACGCGGCCACGCCAGTCACCCGCACCGCCGCGGCTGGCCGGATCGGCGTCCATGAACACCGCCGCGTGCAGGCGCTCTTCCAGGCTGGGCCGGAAGCGCAGCGAGACGAACACCAAGCAGCCGATGTTGACCAGCAGCGACCAGAACGTGCCGTGCATCACCGGTTCCCAGCCGCTGAGATGGAACAGCGCCTGCGGGCGCAGCCAGTCCCAGCCGAACGGTCCCTGCTGCAGCCACTGATCCGAGCGGATCAGCGCCGGCAGCAGCAGGGTGTAGACCCATACGATGAAGCCGCCGGCCAGGCCGACCACCACGCCCCGACGGCTGGCGCCCCGCCAGTAGATCGCGGCGACCAGGGCCGGCGCGAATTGCGCCACCGCAGCGAAAGCGAGCAGTCCGGTGGCGGCCAGGTTCTCCGCATTGGCGGCGACGCGGTAGTACGCATAAGCCATCGCCGCGAGCAGGATGATCGCGATCCGCCGCACGCCCAGCACCAGCTGCGACAGGTCGCTGCGATGTTCCAGCCGCAGGCGGCGGATGCGCAGCAGGGCCGGCATCACCAGGTCGTTGCTGATCATCGTGGACAATGCCACCGCCGCCACGATCACCATGCCGGTGGCGGCCGAGAATCCGCCCACGAAGGCCAGCAGGGCCATGCCCCGATCGCCGTGCGACAACGGCAGGGTCAGCACCCACGCGTCAGCCGCGCCGTCGCGCACCAGCGGCATGTGCGCGCCGGCCGCCACGATCGGCAGCACCGCGAGGCTGACGATCACCAGGTACAGCGGCACCATCCAGCGCGCGCGGCTGAGGTCGCTGGCGTCCTCGCATTCGACCATGCCGATCTGGAACTGGCGCGGCAGACAGAACATCGCGCAGAAGGCCAGCATCGTCTGCGCCATGAAACCCGGGGTCAGTCCGTGGCTCAGCTGGACCACCGGCGGCTGCACGGTGCCGAGCAGGCCGGGGCCCCGCCACAGCGCGTAGCCGGCCAGCGCCACGAAGGCGAGCAGCTTGATCAGCGACTCCAGCGCGATCGCCAGCATCAGGCCATGGTGATGCTCGGTCGCATCGATGCTGCGGGTGCCGAACAGGATCGCGAACAGGGCCAGCAGCACGGCACACCACATCGCGCTGTCGATTCCGCCCGCCTTCACCGCGCCGAACGCCGCGCCGCCCAGCACGCCGTACGACATTGCCACGGCCTTGAATTGCAGCGCGATGTACGGCACCACGGCGATCACCGCGATCACCGCGACCAGGGCCGCCAGCCCGTGCGACTTGCCGAAGCGCGCGCCGATGAAGTCGGCGATCGACGTGATGTTGCGCTGCCTGACCACCTGCACCAGCCGCCGCAGCAGGCCGAAGCCGAACACGTACAGCAGGATCGGACCCAGATAGATCGGCAGGTAAGCCAGGCCGTCGCGGGCAGCCGTGCCCACGGCGCCATAGAACGTCCACGACGAGCAATAGACGGCCAGCGCCAGGCTGTAGACGATCGGGCGCAGCCGCGGCTGACGCGGATACAGCGGTCGCCGGTCGCCTGCGTAGGCCACCACGAACAGCAGCCCCACGTAGAGCAGCGACACCAGCAACAGCAACCAGCCCTGGATCAAGCCAATCTCCCCGGCAGATGGGCAGCGCGGCGGGCGATCCGCGCTTGTGCCCCGGCCAGCCCGGCGGCACCATGCCTGGATGATCGCCCCGCCCGAACTCGTGCTTGCCAACGTAGCAGAGGCCCTGCGGGATGACGAGATTCATGTGTGGCGCGTGCACTACCGGCAGGCGCTGGGGCGGAAGCCCCTATGCGAGGTGCTCGCCGCCTATCTCGATGTCGCCGCGGAGCGGGTGGCGCTGGTGGACGGCGAACATGGCCGTCCCGCGCTGACCGCGCCCCATGATCCATCGCTGGGCTTCAACTGGTCACATAGTGGCGAGCACGCGCTGATCGCGGTGGGACGAAACGTGGCGCCGGGGATCGACCTCGAGCGTGCTCGCCCGCGCCAGCGCAGTCTGGAGATCGCCCGGCGCTTCTTCAGCGCCGATGAAGCGGCAGCCTTGGCTAGGCTGCCGGCGGCCGCGCGCAACGCGGCCTTTCTTGAGCTGTGGACGGCCAAGGAGGCCGTGGTGAAGGCGCTGGGGCGCGGCATCGCGTTCGGGCTGGATCGCTTCAGCGTTGCCAGCGATGCCGGACAACTGCGCCTGCGCTACCTGCAGGGTGATGACGTCGACGCCTGGCAACTGCGCCGCCTCGAGCTGGACCCCGATCTGGTCGCGGCGGTGGCATGGCGAGGCGACGCGCGTCGGATACGGTTCGGGACGCTTGCCAGCGGCGAGTGATCGGCGCACTGTTTCCGGTCGGTCGTCGGCCGCGCATCGACACTCGGTTGCCTCGGTCGATCTCCCTTGCGATAGCCTTTCATTCCCAGCGGATTGCCGGAACGCCATGACCCTGCTCAGCGTCAACCTCAACAAGATCGCGGTGCTGCGCAACTCGCGCGGCGGCGACGAACCGGACATCTGCCGTGCGGCGCAGACCTGCATCGACGCGGGCTGCGGCGGCATTACCGTCCATCCCCGCCCCGATCAGCGGCATGTCCGTCCCCACGACGTGCGGGCACTCGCCGCGATGCTGCGCGGACGGGTCGAATACAACATCGAAGGCAACCCCTTCGCCGACCCGCGAGGGGACTACCCGGGCCTGCTGGAGCTGGCCCGCGAAGTGCGTCCCACCCAGGTGACCCTGGTTCCCGATGGCGATGGCCAGATCACCTCCGATCACGGCTTCGACCTGCGCCGGGATATTGCGCAGCTGCGCCCGCTGGTCGGCGAGCTGTGCGATCTCGGCTGCCGGGTCAGCCTGTTCGTCGATGCCGGCAGCCAGGATTTCGACCTGGCCGCCGTGATCGGCGTACAGCGCATCGAGATCTATACCGGGCCCTACGCCCAGGCTTTTGCCGATGGCGAGCCCGCCACGGTGCTGGCCGCTTGTGCGGATACCGCGCGGCGCGCGCAACAGGCCGGACTGGCCGTGAACGCAGGGCACGATCTCAGCCAGGCGAACCTGGGCACCTTCCGCGCCGCGATTCCCGGCCTGGCCGAGGTTTCCATCGGACACGCCTTGATCGGCGAGGCCTTGTACGAGGGACTTGCCACCACCGTGCGCAACTACCTGCAGATCCTGCGCTGACACTGTTCCGACCAACCGTCGCGCCAACAAAAACCCCCGCACGGGGCGGGGGTCTTGTCTGTTGCATGCTGCCGAGGCAGCCCGATCAGAAGTCTTCAGTGAAGCCGATCTTGACCAGATTGTAGCTCTTCGCATCGGCCAGCACCCGGGCCACGTGCTCATAGGCCACGCCGTCGGCTGCCGCGATCTGGATCTCCGGCTGATTGCTCTGCTGCGCGATCACCGCCAGCTGGGCTTTCAGGCCGAGTTCGTCGACCGGGGTGTCATTCCAATACAGCGCACCGGCCTGATCGATCTTCAGATGAATCGGATCGAGCGGATTGGTCGGCGGCGGATTGTTCACGTTCGGCTGCGGCAGGTCGACCTGGATCTTGTGGGCCAGCACCGGCGCCGTGATCATGAAGATGATCAGCAGGACCAGCATCACGTCGACCAGCGGCGTGACGTTGATCTCCGACATCGGACCTGTTGTCTTGGTAGTGAAAGCCATCTCAGGTCACCCCTTCGGCGCGTCAGTGGTCATGAAGGCGACATGCACCATGCCGGAATCCTTCGTGTCGCCGATGATCTTCTTCACGATCTTGAACTCGGTACCCTTGTCCGCGCGGATCTGCAGCTCCGGCTGGGGCGACTTCTGGGCGTTCACCGCCAGAAGCGACCTCAGCTCGGCTTCCGTGACCGCATGGTCATTGAAGTACATGCTGCCGTCCTGCTTGACCGCCAGATCCAGGGGCGGAACCACCATTTCCGGTTCCTTGGTCTTTGGATTGGCGGTAGGCAGGTCGATCGTGATGGAGTGCGACATCAGTGGTGCGGTGATCATGAAGATGATCAGCAGAACCAGCATCACGTCGACCAGCGGCGTGACGTTGATTTCCGACATCGGACCGCCGGAATTGCCTCCAGTGCTCATCGCCATGGGTCAATCCCTCACTTCGAGCTGTCGACGCGCGAACCGGTAGCGAAGAAGTCGTGCAGGTCGTGTGCGAATTCGTCGAAGCGGGCGTAGGTCAGGCGGTTCGAGCGGCTGAAGAAGTTGTACGCGAACAGCGCCGGGATAGCGGCGAACAGACCGAAGGCGGTCATGATCAGCGCCTCACCGACCGGACCGGCCACCGCGTTCATCGAGGCGTTGCCCGAAGCGGCGATGCGGATCAGCGCGTGGTAAATGCCCCACACCGTACCGAGCAGACCGACGAACGGAGCCGCCGAACCGACGGTGGCGAGCAGGGTCATGCCGCCTTCCAGACGCAGGCTCTCGCGGGCCACGGCCTGACGCAGGGCGCGATCGATGAACTCCGAACGGCTCAGCGACTCGGCCAGACGACCGGTGGTGCCGGCAGCCGCGGTGGCCTGCTGGTGATGGGCGACCGCCGAGGCGGCGTCCAGCGCAATCTTCGAGAACGGCTCGCTGCGCGGCTGCGCCTCGAGTTCGCGGATCGCGTCCTGGGTGGAACCGTTGCCCCAGAAGCCGTCGATCACCTTGTCGGCGCGAGCGCGGACGGTGGCATTGCGGATGCCGTTGGCGATGATGAAGTACCACGACAGGAACGACATCACGACCAGGGTCACGAAGACGACCCAGCCGAGCCAGTCGAAGTTCTGGATCAGGTTGTCGAAGCCCATCTGTTTCATGGCTTCGGCGTTGGTATTGCCACCCATGGCCTGTGCGGCATCGGTCGTTGCAGGAGTCTGTAGGAACATAACGCTACCCTAGGGAAGTCAAGCGTGAACTGTAACTGTAAACCGGGGTGAGCCGGTTACAGCTGGTTGAGATTGAAGTTGACGGGAACGCGGGCGTACCCCTCGACTTTTTGTCCATTTCGAATCGTTGGGTTGAAGCGCCAACGACGTGCCGCATCCATCGCTGCACGGTCAAGTTCATGGTAACCGCTGGATCGATCGATCTTGATGTCCTTCGGCGAACCGTCCACGCCCACCAGAATCATCAGCACCACCGTACCCTCATGCCGCTGGCGGATCGCCTGTGGCGGGTACTTTGGCTGCAGACGACTGTTGTAGCTGAGGTCCGAACTGGCCGTAATGTCCGCTGGCGGCGCCGGTGGAGCTGGCGGTGCCGGCGGCGGCGCCGGGGTCGCGTTCGCCGAGACTTCCTCCACCGGGGGTGGCGGGGTCGGCGGCGGCGGCGTCGGTGGCGGCTTGATCTGCTGGATGATCTTCGGCGGCGGCTGCTTCGGCGGCTCCGGCGGCGGCGGCGGCGGTGGCGGCGGCGGCGGCGGCGGTTCGATGAAGTTCACCTGGACGATGCGTTCCTTCTCCTTGTGGTTCTGATGCGGTGGCGCCATTGGCGCCACGATCAACAGGAACGCAAACGCGTGCAGCCCAATAGCTACAGCCAATGCCCAGGTGCGCTTCCAACTGAATGGCTCGCGCCCGATTTCTTCGTTACTTGAGGCCATCTGTCACTAGTCTGGAGCTGATCAATCGGAAGAGAACGTTGCCGCAGGGCTTGGCCCGGATCCGTCTGATGCCTGGACGGAGCCGGAGAGAACTTGCCGCTGGGGAGACGCAGGGGAAGGTTTCAACGTTACAACAGCACATGGCTTTTGTATAGCGCTGCGGGGCGGATGGGCGGCCATTCCATCCCGCGGCTTGCCATGCGATTTGCCGCCTCAGCCGGCACCGGCCTTCTGCAACCAGGCCTTGGCCTTGGCGGCGGTTTCCGGATCCTGTGCAGCCTTCTTCATCGCAGCGACGGCGGCAGGCTTGTTCTTCATGCCGCGCTCGCACTCGGCCAGGATCATGTAGGCCTTGCCCTTCTCCTTGACGCCCTTGTCGAGGGCGGTCTGGATCAGGGTCTTGGCTTCCTTGTACTTGTTCTCGCTGAGCATCAGGCGGCTGGCGCGCAGCGCGGGCTCGCCGTCGCTGGCCAGCGGCTGGGCCTTCGTGTAATAGCCGACGGCCTGGTCGGTCTTGTTGCCGATCTCGGCGGCCTGACCCAGCAGCACATAGGTCTCTGCCGTGGGCTTGACCACGCCCTTGTTCATGCCCTCTTCGAGGACCTGGGTGGCCTTGGCGGCGTTCGGGGCCGGATCGGAGCTTTCCTGGCCAGTGATCAGGTACAGCTTGGCCAGGTTCACGTAATGCGATTCCTTGGTCAGCGTGCCGGCCGCACGAGCCTTCTCCATCAGCTGGATCGCTTCCGGATACTTGTGCGCCTGCATCAACACGGCCACGGCGTTGTTCAGCGCATTGGGGTCGTCCGGATTCGAATTGAGCTGATTGGTCGCCAGTGCGGCAGCCTTGTCGTCCTGGCCGGATTCGGCGTAGCTGGCCATCAGGATCTGGTCCCAGCTCGGCTCCGCCTTGGTGGTCAGCGACTTGGCCTTGGTGATCGCGGCGATCGCTTCGGGATACTTGGCGAGACGGTAATACGCGTTGCCTTCAAGCGCGTAGGAATCGGCGGTTTCCTTCTTGCCTTCGGCGCGCCATTTGGCGACGGTGTCGAGCGCAGCCTGGTATTGCTCATCGGCCAGCTGGAACTGGGCGAGCATGTACTGCAGCTGGAAATAGGTGTCGTTGGGCAGCACGCCGATGGCCAGCGAGCGCTGCAGCAGGCTGATCGCCCCCTTCACGTCCTGGTTGTTGTAGGCGAGGTTGGCCAGCCCCTGAAGCGCCAGCGCCTGTGCATATTTGCTCTTGCTGTCATCGACGATCGGCTGCAGGATCTGCTGGGCCTTGGCCTTGTCACCCGCGTTGACCGCGTCCAGACCCTCATTGAGGTTTGTCTGATCCTTTGCGCTGGTCAGGTCGAGCTTCGGCTCGGTACGGCTGGCATTGGGATAGAGCACTTCCTTCTTCGACGTGTCTTCGTGCTTGCGCGCCAGTACCGGGCTGCTGGCAAGGCCGAGCAACAATGCCGCGCTCGCCAGCATGGTCAATCCACGGACATGCTTCATGGTGATCCTCGTGTTGTCTGCGCGTATCGATCGAGTGACGCGGGGGAACTATGGAGATTAACCCGAGCCGGCGTGCGATAACAAGCTGCGATGCGGCATGGAAGATTGTTCAAAATCAACCACTTGGCGGCGGCTTGTGCATACTCGGGCGAATGGTCAGATGTCGAGATTGGCCACCTTCAGCGCGTTTGCCTCGATGAAGTCGCGACGCGGCTCGACAGCTTCGCCCATCAGCATCGAGAACATCTGGTCGGCGGCGATCGCGTCCTCGATGCCCACTTGCAGCATGCGTCGGGTTTCCGGGTTCACGGTGGTGTCCCACAACTGTTCGGGATTCATTTCACCCAGGCCCTTGAAGCGCTGGATGCTGCGACCCTTCTTGGCCTCGTCCAGCAGCCAGTTGCGCGCTTCCAGGAAGCTCAGCACGCCACGCGAGGCGTTGCCACGGCGAACCACGGCATCGGGCTGGATCATGCCGGCGATCTGCTGACTCATCGCCAGGATGGGCCGGAACTCGTTGCTGCTGAAGAACGGCTGCGGCAACAGCCAGGTGTGGGTCAACCCGTGCTGCTCCCTGACCACTTCGATCGCGGCCACCTGCTCGCTCTGGGCGGGGCGCAACGCCATGCGGTAGTGCGGTTTGCCCAGGCCACTGGCGGCCAGCCGCCCAGCGGCACCATCGAGCCACGCCTGCATGGCGGCTTCATCAGTCCACAGTTCGGCACGGATCGGGGCATGTTCGAGCAGCGCGTTGAACACCGCCGCATCGAAGCGGTGCGCCAATTTGGCGATCTGGTCCAGCGCGTGCTGATAACCGCGCAACAGCTTTTCCAGGGCCTCGCCGGTGATCGGAGGCGCTTCCGGGCTGTAGGTCAGCGAGGCGTTGTCGACTGCGCTGGAGATCAGGTAATCGTTCAGCGCCGCGTCGTCCTTGATGTACAGCTCCTGCTTGCCCTGCTTCACCTTGTACAGCGGCGGCAGGCCGATGTAGACATGGCCGCGCTCGATCAGCTCCGGCATCTGGCGGTAGAAGAAGGTCAGCAACAAGGTGCGGATGTGCGAGCCGTCGACGTCGGCGTCGGTCATCAGGATGATGCGGTGGTAACGCAGCTTGTCCGGGTTGTAGTCGTCCTTGCCGATGCCCGTGCCCAGCGCGGTGATCAGGGTGCCGACTTCGGCGGAGGACAGCATCTTGTCGAAGCGCGCCTTCTCGACGTTGAGGATCTTGCCCTTCAGTGGCAGCACGGCCTGGGTCTTGCGATTGCGGCCCTGTTTGGCGGAGCCGCCGGCGGAGTCACCCTCGACCAGGAACAGTTCGCACAGCGCCGGATCCTTTTCCTGGCAGTCGGCCAGCTTGCCGGGCAGGCCGGCGATGTCCAACGCACCCTTGCGGCGGGTCATCTCGCGCGCCTTGCGTGCAGCCTCGCGGGCACGCGCGGCATCGACCGCCTTGGAAGCGATCGCCTTGGCCTCGTTCGGGTGTTCCAGCAGGAACTCGCTCAACTTCTCGTTGACCGCCTGCTCCACAGCGGTCTTCACCTCGGAGGAAACCAGCTTGTCCTTGGTCTGCGAGGAAAACTTCGGATCGGGCACCTTCACCGACAGCACCGCGATCATGCCCTCACGCATGTCGTCGCCGGACAGCGCCACCTTGGCGTTCCTGGCCAGGCCTTCCTTCTCGATGTAGTTCTGCAGCGAGCGGGTCAGCGCGGCGCGGAAACCGGTGAGATGGGTGCCGCCATCACGCTGCGGAATGTTGTTGGTGAAGCAGAACATCGTCTCCTGGTAGGAATCGGTCCACTGCATCGCGAGGTCCACGACGATGCCGTCCTGCTCGGAGAGCAGGCTGATCACGTTGGGGTGCAGCGCGGTCTTCAGCTGCGCCAGGTGCTGCACGAACGAACGGATGCCGCCCTCGTACGCGAACGTGTCCGATCGCCCTTCCCCGCGTTCGTCCTTCAGCTCGATGGTCACGCCCGAGTTGAGGAAGGCCAGTTCGCGCAGGCGCTTGGCCAGAATCTCGTAGTGGAAATCGATGTTGTTGGTGAAGGTGGCCGGGCTGGGAAGAAAACGCACCACGGTACCGCGCCGGGTCGAAGGAGCGACTTCCTTCAACGAGTACAGCGGTTCACCGAGCGCGTACTCCTGCAGGTATTCGAAACCGTCGCGATAGATCGTCAGCCACAGGTGGTCGCTCAGCGCGTTCACCACCGAGACGCCCACGCCATGCAGGCCGCCCGAAACCTTGTACGAGTTCGCGTCGAACTTGCCGCCGGCGTGCAGCACGGTCATCACTACCTCGGCGGTGGAGCGACCTTCTTCCGGGTGGATGTCGACCGGAATGCCGCGGCCGTTGTCGCTGACGCTGACCGAGCCGTCTTCAAGGATGGTGACTACCACCTTGTCGCAATAACCCGCGAGCGCTTCGTCGATCGCATTGTCGACCACCTCGAACACCATGTGATGCAGGCCAGTACCGTCATCGGTGTCGCCGATGTACATGCCCGGGCGCTTGCGCACCGCCTCCAGGCCCTTGAGGACCTTGATGTTGCTTGAGTCGTAGTGCGATTCGTTCGTGGATTCGTTCATGCGGTGACCGTTTCCTGGCGCCAGCTACCCGCCCGACGCGGCGCCGTAAAGGCCGGACAGGGTTATGCAATCCATGGGGATGCAACCTTTCGATTATAGCAGGCGGGACAGCTCGCCTTGTTCCACGTGGAACACCCGGGCAGGTAGGTCCCGCATTGCCACCGGCAGCTCGGTACCGGTCAGCAGGATCTGGGCGCTGGCCCCCACCAACTGACCGATGACGGCGCGTTGATGGGCTTGGTCGAGTTCCGAAGCCAGGTCGTCCAGACAAACAATGGGCCAGTCGCCGTGATGCTCGGCGTAGAGTTCGGCTTGAGCGAGCATGCAGGCCAATGCGACCAGCTTGCCCTGGCCGCGCGACAGGTGCTCCCGCAGCGGAGCATGCTCGAACGCCAGCGTCCAGTCTGCGCGGTGGACTCCCATCGTGGTATGCCCACGAGTGACGTCCCTCTCCCTCTGGACGCGCAACTGCGAGGCCAGCTCCTGGTCTTCCGCCCACCCCCGGCGATAACGCAGCTCCAAGGCGCCCAGCTCACCCAGCAGTCCTTGCATGCTTCGCGCCAGCCTGGGTCGCAGGAGATCCAGGTACGCTTGCCGTTGCTGGTCGATCTGCTGCCCCGTCTGGGCCAGCTCGGCTTCCCAGGGCAGGAACAGTGCGTCAGCGGGCAGCGGGTAGCTGCGAAGCAGGCTGTTCCGTTGTTTCAGAGCCCGCTGATAACGGCGCCAGATCGACAGGAACTGATGTTCCACGTGGAACACGCCCCAGTCGAGGTAGCGGCGGCGTTCCTCGGCCCCCCCGGAGATAAGTGCGTGCGAACCGGGATCAAAACAGACCACGGCACACTCCCGGACAAGTTCACCCAACGGAGCGTTGAGTCCATCGATCCGCCCCTCCCAGCGGGACCCCGTCCGACCCAGTCCAAGCCGTGCGAGCCGACCATCGGCGTGGCGCAACTCGGCGAAGATGGAAAGCCCCGACGCCCCCCGCTGCAACAACGCTTCCCGGGCGCCGCTACGAAAGGAGCGGCCGTGGGACAACAGGAATACCGCTTCCAGCACGCTGGTCTTGCCGGCGCCATTGTCCCCCGCAAAAACGTTGATCCCGGGATCCAGTGCCAAGGTCGCTTCGCTGAAACAACGCAGGCCGGCAATGCGCAGCTGTTCGATCTTCATGTGCAGTCACGCCGCAAACAGCAACGCCGGAGTTCCTCACGGATACTCCGGCGCTTCGACGACCTGCCGCAGCGGCTGAAAACCATGCCTGGCCGTCAGAGCCGCAGCGGCATGATCACGTGACGGGCGTGCTCGTTGTCGTGTTCCTGCACCAGGCAGCTGGATTGCGCGTCACGCAGGCTCAAGCGGGCCTGGTCGCCACGCAACGCGGCCAGCGCATCCAGCAGGTATCCCACGTTGAAACCCACGGCCAGATCCGACACGTGTGTATCGGCCTCCACTTCCTCAACCGCCTCTTCCTGCTCGGGGTTGTGCGCAACGATGCGCAGCTTGCCCGGCGACAGTTCCAGGCGAACGCCGCGGTACTTCTCGTTCGAGAGAATGGCGGCACGCTGTAAGGCGCCGCGCAGCACTTCGCGATCCAGCGTGGCAGTCTTGTCCGCACCCAGCGGAATCACCGCCTCGTAGTCCGGGAAACGACCGTCGATCAGCTTGGAGGTGAATACCACCTCGCCGCGACGCACGCGCAGGTGATTGCGACCGAACTCCAGCTCGACCTCACCGTCGCCGGTTTCGAGCAGACCGACCAGTTCGTTGACACCCTTGCGCGGAATGATGATCTGCCGGCGCGTGCTCACCGAGCTCTGCAGCTCGGTCTCCTTCATGGCCAGTCGATGGCCATCGGTGGCCACGCAGCGCAGCGTGTGTTCCTGCAGGTCCAGCAGCATGCCGTTGAGGTAGTAGCGCACGTCCTGGTTCGCCATCGCGAACGCCGTGCGTTCCATCAGATCACGCAGGACTTCTTCCGGAAGGCTGACCTTCTCGACCAGTTCGATCTGGTCGACGGTGGGGAATTCGCTGGCCGGCAAGGTGGTCAGCGTGAAGCGGCTGCGTCCGGCATTCAACGCCACGCGGTCGCCGTTCAACTTCAGGTCGATGCGGGCGCCGTCCGGCAGGGCCCGGACGATGTCGAACAGCTTGCGTGCGGGAATCGTGATCTCGCCGTCGGCCAGCTTCTCCGCGTCTGCCGTGGCCACCATCTCGACTTCGAGGTCGGTGCCGGTAAGGGACAGCTTGCCGTCGCCGACCTTGACCAGAAGGTTGGCCAGGACTGGCAGGGTCTGCCGCCGTTCGACCACGCCGACAACCTGTTGCAGCGGCTTGAGCAGGGCTTCTCGTTGGATGCTGAATTGCATGGCTGTGCTTCCCCTATACCTGCTGTTCTATCTTTAAAAGAAGTTGGTAGTGGTTGTTGGTGCGGTGTATAACTTTTATATCTAAAAAAACACAGATAAATCAGAAAGTTGCCTTGTTTCTACCCTGTGCCCTGAGAGGCGGGTTGCCGGTGTGTGATTTGTGGATAAGTCTAGCGGCCAATCCATCCACCCATTATCCACAACCTGCGCGCCCGCTTATCCATAGCTTTCGCTGATTTCCGCCTCAACCGGTCAGTGTTCGAATCAGTTGTTCCCAGTCCTGCCGTATCCGCGGGTCCGTCTCGATGAACTTGCGGATCGTCTTGCACGCGTGCATGACCGTGGTGTGGTCGCGCCCACCGAAGGCCTCGCCGATCTCCGGCAGGCTGTGTTCGGTCAGTTCCTTGGACAGCGTCATCGCGATCTGGCGCGGGCGTGCCAGGGAGCGGACGCGGCGCTTGGACAGCAGATCCTGCAGCCGGACGTTGAAATACTCGGCGGTGATCTTCTGGATGTTCGGGATGGTGACTGCCTGCGCATGGGTGGCCAGCAGGTCGCGCAGGGTCTCCTCGGCAAAGTCGGTGGTGATCGGCTTGCCGTAGAAATTCGCCCGCGCCGCCAGCGTGTTCAACGCGCCTTCGAGGTCGCGCACGTTGGAACGAATGCGTTTGGCCAGCAGCATCGCCACGTTCTCGTCGACCGCCACGCCCTTCTCGTGCGCCTTGGCCAGCAGGATCGCCGCCCGGGTTTCGAAATCCGGCGGTTCGATCGCCACGCTCAAGCCCCAGCCCAGCCGCGATTTCAGCCGGGGCTCCAGCTTGTCCACTTCCTTCGGATAGCGGTCGCAGGTGAGGATGATCTGCTGCTTGGATTCGAACAAGGCGTTGAATGTATGGAAGAATTCCTCCTGCGTGGTGTCCTTGCCGGCGAAGAACTGGATGTCGTCGATCAGCAGGGCGTCGACCGAGCGGAAGCGCTGCTTGAACTGGTCCATGCTCTTGGCACGCAAGGCCTCGATCATCGACCCGACGAACTGCTCGGAACGCAGGTACAGCACCTTGCAGTCGGGATTGTGCTCGCGCATCAGGTTGCCGGCGGCGTGCATCAGGTGGGTCTTGCCCAGGCCGGTGCCGCCGTACAGCAACAGCGGGTTGTAGGCCCGCCCCGGGTTGGTCGCCACCTGCATCGCGGCGGCCTTGCCGAGCTGGTTCGACTTGCCTTCGACGAAGGTTTCGAAGGTGTAGTGGGGGTCCAGGTTGTGGAGATGCGGAGTCGCCGGCGCCGCCGCCGGGCGCGGAGCGGCTGCTGCCGGCGGCTTGCTGACCGGGGCCGGGCGGACCGAGCTGGAACCCACTTCCAGGCGCACGGCGCAGGGTTTGCCCGCAAGTTGCGCCAGCACGGTTTCGATCTGCTCCAGGTAGCGTCCGCGAACCGTTTCCAGGGTGTACGAATTGGGTGCGAACAGCTGCAGGCCATGGCCATCTTCGCGCGCCTGCAACGGCATCAGCCAGGTATGCAGGTCTTCGGCGCTCAGATCGCCCTCCAGGCGCTCAAGGCAGCGCCGCCACAGATCACTCATGAATGAAATCAACCACTGCTTTGAAGCGCTGCTGCGCGGGGTGATGGGCTAGTCTAACAGCTGCCTCCACAGGCAGACCGCACGGATATCCACATGGATGTCCACAGCTTGCGCCGGGCGGGCATTTGACAGCCGTGACAAATCCCCGCCATACTTTCCAACCTTTTTATCCATATTCCCTTCGGAGTAAGCCATGAAGCGGACCTTCCAGCCCAGCAAGCTCAAGCGCGCTCGCACCCACGGTTTCCGTGCCCGTATGGCCACCGCCGACGGTCGCAAAGTCATCAATGCCCGTCGCGCCAAGGGCCGCAAGCGCCTGATCCCGTAATCAGGCCTGGCGTGATGTCCAGCGCCGGGCTGCCGCGCGACGCGCGGTTACGTCGGCCGGGTGACTTCGCCGCCTTGCGGACAAGCAGCGGACGCGCAGGCGGCCGCTGTTTTCATATGCGTTTTCGCGAAAACGAGCTCGGCCATGCCCGTCTGGGCCTGGCGATCTCCAAGCGCGTTTCCAAGCGGGCGGTCGAGCGCAACCGGATCAAGCGGCTGTTGCGCGAGTCGTTCCGTCGCGTGCGCCACCAGCTTCCCGCGGTGGACATGATGGTGATGGCGCGCGAACAGGCCGCCGGTGTGCCGGGGCCGCAGTTGCTCACCGAACTGGATGGACTGTGGAAAAAGCTGCTGGCCAGCCAGACCGCATCGTCCGAACCATTGAAGCGCGCCGGCGACACCACCACAATCGAGCGTTGACCTCCTTCTTACTGTCTCCGCGGCGTTGACAAGTGTCGTGGCGTTACCCGGATCTGCTACGCGATGAATCAAACGCGCACCTTCCTCTTGTTCGCCCTGGTCGCCGTGGCCTACTTCCTGTTCATGGCCTGGCAGAAGGACTACGCACCCAGGCCGCCGCAGAACACCGTGACGGCTACCGCGGCGCCGAACAGCGATGGCGGTGTGCCGGGTGCGATCCCCGGCTCGACCGCAGCCGCCTCCAACCCCGCCGTCGGCAACGTGGCCAATGCCACGGCGCCCGCCGCCGCACAGCTGATCACCGTGCAGACCGACGTGTTGAAGCTCAGCGTGGACAGCCGCGGAGGCAGCCTGGTGCACGCCGACCTGCTGGCCTATCCGAACGCGCCACGCACGCACAAGAACCCCAACCCGCCGCCGACGGTGCTGCTGTCCAGCGACGAGGCGCATTACTCGGTCGCCCAGAATGGCCTGGTCAGCAGCAGCGATGCCGCCCCGGCGGACCAGCCGAACCACCTGGCGCTGTTCCACAGCGACAAGACCTCCTACGTCCTGGCCGATGGCCAGGACGAGCTGAAGGTCGACCTCACCTGGCAGGACGCCGCGGGCCTCAAGGTCACCAAGACCTATACCTTCAAGCGCGGCAGCTACGTGATCGGCGTCAGCCAGCGCATCGACAACGGCGCCGCCACGCCGTGGCAGGGCAACGCCTACCAGCAGCTGCTGCGCGTCGAGCCGCCGAAGGCCAGCAACTGGCTGGCGAACTATTCCAATCCGGAACAGCGCAGCTTCCAGGGCGCGGCCTGGTTCACCGGCGAGAAGTTCGAAAAGCTGCCGTTCAAGGACTTCGCCGAACCCAAGGACCAGCTCAACGCGCAGATCAAGGGCGGCTGGGCGGCGATGCTGCGTCTGTACTTCGTCACCGCCTGGATTCCGCCGGCCGGCCAGACCGAGCACTACCTCACCGACACGATCAATCCGGACAGTGCCCATCCGCGCTTCCTGATCCGCACCGTGGGTCCGGCCATCAGCGTGGCGCCGGGCCAGACAGCCACCAGCGAATCGCGCCTGTACGTAGGTCCGAATCGCCAGGGCACGATGGACGCGATCGCGCCGGGTCTTGATCTCACCATCGACTACGGCATGTTCAAGATCATCGCCGTGCCGATGCACTGGGTGCTGTCGCAATTCCACGCGATCACCAAGAACTGGGGCGTGGCGATCATCTTGCTGGTGCTGCTGATCAAGGGCCTGAGCTGGAAGCTCACCGCCATCCAGTACCGCTCCAGCGCCCGCATGCGCAAGCTGCAGCCGCGTGTCCAGGCGCTCAAGGAGCGCTATGGCGACGACAAGCAGAAAATGCAGACGGCGATGATGGAGCTGTACAAGAAGGAGAAGGTCAACCCGATGGGCGGCTGCCTGCCGGTGCTGATCACCATGCCGGTGTTCTACGGCCTGTACTTCGTGCTCGAGTACAGCCTGGAACTGCATCATTCGCCGTTCCTGTGGATCCCCGACCTCAGCGCGCCCGATCCGTGGTACATCCTGCCGATCATCTACGCGATCGTGATGCTGGGCACGCAGGTGCTGAACCCGGTCGCCGCGGGCATGGACCCGACCCAGGCGAAAATGATGAAGGTGATGCCGCTGCTGTTCACCGTGATGTTCGCCTTCTTCCCCGCCGGCCTGTGCCTGTACTACGCGGTCAACGGCATCGTCGGCCTCGGCCAGCAGTGGTGGATCACCCATCACATCGATCGCGAGGAAGTGGCCAAGCCCAAGGCGGCCTGATCCCGCGCCGAACGGCAAGCCACAGCCGCGACCGGGCAACCGTCGCGGCTGTGTCGTTTCTGGAAAACCCGAAACGCCCTGTAAAGTCCCGCCCATGACCGCCGAAACCACCGACACCATCGCCGCCATCGCCAGCGCCTCCGGCACGGCCGGCGTCGGCGTGGTCCGGGTCTCCGGTCCCGCCGTCCCGAACATCGCGCAAGCCCTGCTCGGCCGCCCGCCGCAACCGCGCCACGCCCATTTCGCCGCGTTCCGCGACGGTGCCGGCGCACTGATCGACCGCGGCCTGCTGCTGCACTTCCCCGCCCCCGCCTCCTACACCGGCGAGCACGTGCTGGAACTGCAGGGCCACGGCAGCGCGGTGCTGCTCGACCTGCTGTTGCGCCGCGTCTGCGAACTCGGCGCACGGCTGGCCCGCCCCGGCGAATTCACCGAGCGCGCCTTCTTGAACGGCAAGCTCGACCTGGCTCAGGCCGAGGCCGTCGCCGACCTGATCGCCGCCCGCTCGCAAGCCGGCGCGCGTGCGGCGCTGCAGTCGATGGAAGGCGTGTTCTCGCGCAAGGTCGAGGCACTGCTGCAAGCGTTGATCACGCTGCGCGTGCACATCGAGGCGGCGATCGACTTCCCCGAAGAGGAAATCGACTTCCTCGCCGACCCGGCGATCACTGCGCAACTGGAAAGGTTGCGCACCGAACTGGCCGAACTGCTGCGCGAAGCGCAACGCGGCGTGCGCCTCAACGACGGCCTCCGGGTCGCCATCGTGGGCCGCCCCAACGCCGGCAAGTCCAGCCTGCTCAACGCGCTGGCCGGTGCCGACCGCGCCATCGTCACGCCGATCGCCGGCACCACCCGCGACGTGCTGCGCGAATCCCTGAGCCTCGACGGCATCGCGCTCGAACTGGCCGACACCGCCGGCCTGCGCGACACCGACGACGAAGTCGAACGCGAAGGCGTGCGCCGTGCCCACGGCGAACTGCAACGCGCCGACGTGGCCCTGCTGGTCACCGAGGCCGACCACGCCACCCCCGACCTCGCCTTCTTCGCCGCGCTGCCGGCCAGCGTCGAACGCCTCGTGCTGATCAACAAGATCGACCGCGACCAACTCGCCCCGCATGCCGAAACACGCGACGGTGTCGCGTGGTTGTGGGCCTCCGCCAAGACCGGCGAAGGCCTCGACCCCCTGCGCGAGCATCTCAAGTTGCTCGCCGGCGCCGGCAGCGGCGAAGGCGCCTTCAGCGCCAGGCGCCGCCACGTGCTCGCCCTGCAGCAAGTCGCCGTCCACCTCGACCAGACCGACCACGCGCTGAGCTCCACCCGCGCCGGTGAACTCGCCGCCGAGGAACTGCGCCACGCCCAGCACGCGCTGGGTGAAATCACCGGCGACTACAGCAGCGACGACCTGCTCGGCGCGATTTTCTCGAGCTTCTGCATCGGCAAGTAAGCAGGCCACGCCGCTCTTCAGAAACGCCTGACCTCGGCTATGCTTCGGCGGACATGGATGACGACCGAAGGGAACCGGCAGACACATGACCACCGCGTTGACTCGAGACCAGGTACTGGCCCTGGCACCGGACAGCGCCTCGGCAAAAGCGGCCGGCGGTTTGCTCGGCGACGGCCAGTGGCCGAGCCTGGGTGTCGACGGCGAGGCGTTGTGGGGCGAGTGCAAGGGCAGCGGCGCCAGGCCGTACCAGACCCAGGTCGATCTCTCCGCGCTGGTCACGCGTTGCTCCTGTCCCAGCCGCAAGTTTCCCTGCAAGCACGCGCTGGCCTTGCTGCTGATGCATGCGCAGGGCCAGCCGCGACTGGCCACGCCGAGCGAGCAGCCGGCCTGGGTCGGCGAATGGCTGGCCTCGCGTCGCGACAAGGCGGCGAAGAAGGAACAGGCCGCCGAGCAGCCGCCCGCCGATCCGCAGAAGGCCGCCGCCACCGCGGCAAAACGCGAGGCCGCGCGCTGGAAACGCATCGAGGACGGCAGCGCCGAATTGCAGCGCTGGATGGCCGACCAGTTTCGCCACGGCCTGGCCCGCTTCGGCGAGGCGCAGCGCAAGGACGGCGCCGCGATGGCGGCGCGGATGGTCGACGCCCAGGCCAGCGGCCTGGCCCAGCGGCTGGGTGAGGCACTGGATGCCCTCGCCGGCGGCCGCCACGAGGAAGCAATCGAGCGCTTCGGCCTGCTGCAGTTGCTGATCGACGGTGTCGCCCGCCGCGACACGCTGGCCCCGCCCCGACTGGCCGATCTGCGCAGCGCGCTGGGCTGGCCGCACGACAGGGACGAGGTACTGGCCGGCGGCGAGGCGATCACCGATCACTGGCTGGTGCTGGGCCAGCGGGTGCAAAGCGACGATGAGCGGCTCAGCGAGCGACGCATCTGGTTGCATGGCCACGACAGCGGTCGTCATGCCTTGTTGCTGGACTACGCCTATCAGGGCCGTGACTGGGAAGGCGCGTGGAGCAACGGCTGCAGCTATCCGGCCACCCTGCATTTCTACCCAGGCAGCGTGCCGTTGCGGGCGATCGCGGTAGAGCAGGGCAGCGGCGTGGCGCAAGCCTGGCCGACGATCGACGCGGACGAAGCGATCGATCAGGCCTCGCATGCGCTGGCCGGCAATCCGTGGCTGCCTGCCGTGCCGATGCTGCTGGCCGAGGCCACGCCGTTGCGGCAGGACGAGCAGTGGTGCCTGCATACCCGTGCCGGCACGTTTCCGCTGCGCACCGACCTGGCCAATGGCTGGTCGCTGCTCGCGTTCAGCGGCGGACATCCGATGCAGCTGATGGGCGAGTGGGATGGCCGGCGTCTGCGCGTGCTCGCTGCCCGCGCGTCGACGGGCGCGACGTGGGCGCTGGAGACGCGCGCATGAACGGCTGGTTGAAGGCTGCCCTGGTCGGCATCGAAGGCAGTGTGCCGATGCCTGCCGACGGGGAGATCGGCGCGTTGATGGCGACGGTCGCCGCCCAGGGCGATGATTCGGCGCAGGGTTTCTGCCGCGTCGCCGGCATCCTGGCGGCCTGCCGCCTCGCGGCGCTGAGCCTGCCGCCGCCGGTGGTCCCGCCGACCGCGGCCGCCGCCGATGCACAGGCGCTGGCGGACGATCATCCCGCCTGCGCCGCGCTGGCTTCAGCCTTCGCCGAAGGCCCGTTGCGCCTGCAGTACGAGGCCTGCCTCCGGCTGGCGGCGGCCAATGTGCACTTGCCCGCCGCGCTGCTGCCGGCCGCGCTGCAGGCTGGCCAGCGGCAGCAGATCCTGCGTGCGGCGCTGTTGCCACAGCTCGGCGCGCGCGGACAGTGGCTGGCCGCGTGCAATCCGGATTGGCGCTATGCCGCTTCGTCTGGCGAAAGCGCGCCAGACGCGAACGACGAGGAGCAGCAGTGGCAGCAAGGCAGCATCGAGCAGCGCGCGCAGTATTTCCGCGCCCTGCGCCGCCGTGATCCCGCGGCGGCGAACGCCTTGCTGCAGGCGCAACTGGGCGAACTGGCAGTGAAGGAGCGCGCGGCGCTGGTCGAGCTGCTGGCGATCGGCCTGCAGGCGGACGATGCTGCCCTGCTCGAAAGCCTGCTGAAGGATCGCAGCCGCGAGGTGCGCTACATCGCGGCCCGTCTGCTGGCCCTGCTGCCCGATGCGACCCACGCGCGACGCCTGCGCCTATGGACGGCTGCACTGGTCACATCCAGACGCGGCATGCTCGGCCGCAGCTGGCAGTGCGAAGCGCCCGCGGCGGTCGACCCGGACTGGGCCGGCGCCGCGATCGAGTCCACTCGGCCGCAGCACGAGACCTTGGGCGAACGTGCCTGGTGGCTGTACCAGCTGGTGCGGCAGGTGCCGCTGGCGTGGTGGTGCGAACACACCGGGATGCGCGCGGCGGAACTGCTGGCCTGGGGCGCCAGGTCGGATTGGGCCGAGGCGCTGCAGCGCGGCTGGCGCGAGCGCGTCGGCGCGGCGGACCCCGAATGGATCGAGGCGATGCTGGCCTCGAACGCGCCGATCTTCCGCCACGGCATGTCCGACCTGCTGGCGCTGCTGCCGATGGCGCAACGCGAGCGCCACTGGCCGCGGAGCCTCGCCGAGCTGCAAAAGGTCGGCCTGCTCGGACCGATCATCGGCGCGTGCGCCCCGGGTGAAACGCTGTCCGCCGGCTATTCCGCCGCGCTGCTGCCCAGCCTGCATGCCTTGCTGGAAGGCGATGCACTGCGCCAGGACTACGCCTTGCGCGCCGTGCTGCTCGAGCTGGCTACCCTGCTGCATCCCGACAGCCTGCCGGCGCTGCGCCTGCCGCCGCGTCGCGGCGACGAGACCCCGGCGCTGGCCGAATGCCTGACCGACTTCCAGCGCATCGTCGCGGTGCGCCGCGCGTTGCACGATTCCCTTGCCCGATCCACGCGTTCCACGGAGCTTCGATGAGCACTGCCGTCCTGCGTCAACATGCCGAGGTCCAATTCGCCGAAGAACTCGACCAGCTGAGGAAGGTCGACACGCGGCAGCGTCCCGGCAACTGGCTGATGTCGCCGTGGGCGGTGGTCACCTACCTGGTCGGCGGCCGGCTCGACAACGGCTTCGAGGTCAGCGCGAAGTACATCGGCAGCCGGCGGCTGATGGAGATCGCCGTGGCCACCCTGGCCACCGATCGCGCGCTGCTGTTGTTCGGCGTGCCGGGCACGGCCAAGTCGTGGGTGTCCGAGCACCTCGCCGCCGCGATCAGCGGCGATTCCACCCTGCTGGTGCAGGGCACCGCCGGCACCAGCGAGGAGCAGATCCGCTACGGCTGGAACTACGCGCAACTGCTGGCGAACGGCCCCAGCGAAGCCGCGCTGGTGCCCAGCCCGCTGATGCAGGCGATGAAGCTGGGCAAGATCGCGCGCATCGAGGAGCTCACCCGTATCCCGGCCGACGTGCAGGATGCATTGATCACCGTGCTGTCCGAGAAGACCTTGCCGATTCCCGAGCTGGCGTCGGAAGTGCAGGCCACCCGCGGTTTCAGCGTGATCGCCACGGCGAACAACCGCGACAAGGGTGTCAACGAACTGTCCAGCGCGCTGAAGCGCCGCTTCAACACGGTGATCCTGCCGGTGCCGGCCAGCGAGGAGGAAGAGGTGTCGATCGTGGTCAAGCGCGTGGCCGAACTCGGCCAGGCGCTGCAGCTGCCGGCCGAGCCACCGGCGTTGAAGGAAGTGACGCGGATCGTGCGGATCTTCCGCGAGCTGCGCAACGGCCAGACCGAGGACGGCAAGGCCAAGCTGAAATCGCCCAGCGCCACGCTGTCCACCGCCGAGGCGATCTCGGTGATCAACAACGGCATGGCGCTGGCCGGCCACTTCGGCGACGGCGTGCTGCGTCCGGCCGACATGGCCGCCGGCATGATCGGCGCGGTGGTGAAGGACCCGGTGCAGGACCAGGTGGTGTGGACCGAATACCTGGAAACCGTGGTGAAGGAACGCAGCGAATGGAAGGACCTGTACCGCGCCTTCCGCGAGCAGGCGTGAGCTCGCGATGACCGACGCGGTCACCCTGTTCGGCATCCGCCACCACGGCCCGGGCTGCGCCCGCAGCCTGCGCCGTGCGCTGGAAACGCTGCAGCCGGACTGCGTGTTGATCGAAGGCCCGGCCGGCAGCGAGCCGTTGCTGGCGCACCTGGCCGATGCCGACATGCAGCCGCCGGTGGCGCTGCTCTCGCACGCCGTCGACGATCCGCAGCTGGCGGTGTTCCATCCCTACGCCGAATTCTCGCCCGAGTGGCAGGCGCTGCAGTGGGCGACGCAGGCCGCGGTGCCGGTGCAGTTCATCGACGTGCCGGCCGGGATCAGCCTGGCCTGGCAGCAGCAGGCGCGCCGTGCGGAGGAAACGGCCGCCGACATCGACGAAGCGGCGTCCGATGAAGAAGCGGTCGTCGACGAAACCACGGCCAACCTGCCGCATGATCCGCTCGACTGGCTGGCCCATGCCGCCGGCTACGACGACGGCGAGAGCTGGTGGAACCACATGGTCGAGGAACGCGGCGACGGCGAAGGGCTGTTCGAGGCGATCGCCGCGGCGATGACCGAACTGCGCACGCACGCGCCGCAGCGTCTACGCGGCGACGAGGCGCAGGAAGCGATTCGCGAGGCGCACATGCGCAGCCTGCTGCGCGATGCGCGCAAGGCCGGCCACGCGCGCATCGCGGTGGTCTGCGGCGCGTGGCATGTGCCGGCGCTCGCCGCCAGCGTCACCGCGGCCGCCGACAAGGCCGTGCTCAAGGGCGTCGACAAGCTCAAGGCGCAGACCACCTGGGTGCCGTGGACGTATCGCCACCTGGCCCGCCGCAGCGGCTACGCCGCCGGCATCGCCGCGCCGGGCTGGTACGACCACCTGTGGCGCCAGCCCGCGAACGGCAGCCGCGCGATCGGCTGGTTCGCGCGGGTGGCGCGGCTGCTGCGCGAGCATGAGCTGGATTGCTCCAGCGCCCACCTGATCGAGGCCAGCCGGCTGGCCGATACCCTGGCCGCGCTGCGCGAGCGCCCGGCGCCCGGACTGGACGAACTCAACGAAGCCACCCGCAGCGTGATCTGCATGGGTGACGACGCGCCGATGCGGCTGATCGCCGAACGGCTGATGCTCGGCGACGCGCTCGGCAGCGTGCCGTCCGCCGTGCCCACCGTGCCTTTGCAGCGCGACCTGGAAGCCCAGCAGAAACGCTTGCGCCTGAAGCCCGAGGCGCTGAGCCGCGCGCTCGATCTGGATCTGCGCAACGACAACGACCGCCAGCGCAGCCAGCTGCTGCACCGGCTGGCCCTGCTCGGCATCGAGTGGGGGCGACTCGGCGCGGTCGGCCGTTCCAGCCGCGGCACCTTCCACGAGGTGTGGCAGCTGGCGTGGGAGCCGTCGTTCGCGGTCGAGCTGATCGTGGCCAGTCGCTACGGCCACACGCTCGCGCTGGCCGCCACGGCGCGCGCGCTGGAGCAGGCGCGCGCGGCGAACCGGCTGTCCGAGCTGGCCTCGCTGATCGATCGCGTGCTGCTGGCGAACCTGCCCGACGCGGTCGAGCAGGTCGCCGCCGAACTGCAGGCGCGCGCCGCCACCGATGCCGATCCGCTGGCTCTGCTCGGCGCCCTGCCCGCGCTGGCCAACGTGTATCGCTACGGCAATGTGCGCCAGACCGACGTGGCCCAGGTCGCGCAGCTGTTCGACAGCATGCTGTTGCGCGCCAGCCTCGGCCTGCCGCTGGCGCTGGCGGATCTGGACGACGAGCCGGCAGCGCAGGCGCGCGAGCAGATCCTCGCCGCCGATCGCGCCGTCGAGCTGCGCCAGGGCGAATCGCAGCAGCAGGCGTGGCAACACGCCCTGCACATCGTGGCCCACGCGGACAGCGGCACGCCGCTGCTGCGCGGCCTGTGCTCCCGCCTGCTGCTGGATGCCGCGGTGCTGCCGCTGGACGAGGTGCGCCGGCAGTTGTCGCAACAGCTGTCGCCCGGTGCCGAACCCTTGCCCGCCGCGCAATGGCTGGACGGTTTCCTCAACCGCAACGCCACCGTGCTGCTGCACAGCGACGCGTTGTGGGCCCTGATCGACGAATGGATCGCCGGCCTCGGCGAGGAGCATTTCGTGCGCGTGCTGCCGCTGGTGCGGCGCAGCTTCGCCGCGTTCGCGGCCGCCGACCGGCGCGACCTGGGCCTGCGCGTGCAGCGGCCGGTTGGCGCCTCGCGTGCCGCCGTCACCGAACTGACGTGGGACGAAAACCGCGCGCGGCGCGCCTTGCCGATGCTGCGCGAACTGCTGGGAGTGGCCGATGGCTGAGCACGACGACACCTTGCCTTCCACCAGCCGCGCCGAACGCTGGCGGCTGGTGCTGGGCAGCGACGCCGCCGACAGCTGCGGCACGCTCGACGGCGCGCTGGGCCAGATGGATGCGGCGCTGGCCGCGCTGTACGAACCCGACGGCAAGCACGGCCTGCAGCGGCGCGGCGGTCACGGCGGCTCCGCGCCGAACGTGGCGCGCTGGCTCGGCGACATCCGCAAATACTTTCCCGCCTCGGTGGTGCAGGTGATGCAGCGCGACGCGCTGGAGCGGCTGGACATGCGCCAGATGCTGCTGGAAAAGGAGATGCTCGAAAGCATCCAGCCCGACGTGCACATGGTGGCCAACCTGATCTCGCTGTCGCAGGTGATCCCCGCCGGCACGAAAGAAACCGCACGACTGGTGGTGCGCCAGGTGGTCGACGCGCTGCTGCGCAAGCTGGAGGAGCCGATGCGCTCGGCGGTCAGCGGCGCGCTCGACCGCGCCCGCCGCAACCGCCGCCCGCGGCATGCCGAGATCGACTGGCACCGCACCATCCGCGCCAACCTGCGGCACTGGCAGCCCAGCCATCGCACGATCATCCCGCAGACCCTGGTCGGTTTCGGCCGCAAGGCGCGCAAGCCGCAGCGCGAGGTGATCCTGTGCATCGACCAGAGCGGCTCGATGGCCGCCTCGGTGGTGTACTCCAGCATCTTCGGCGCCGTGCTCGCCTCGCTGCCGGCGGTGTCGACGCGGCTGGTGGTGTTCGACACCAGCGTGGTCGACATGAGCGAGCAGCTCGACGATCCGGTCGACCTGCTGTTCGGCGTGCAGCTCGGCGGCGGCACCGACATCCACCGCGCGGTGAGCTACAGCCAGTCGCTGATCCGCGAACCGCACAACGCGATCCTGGTGTTGATCTCCGATCTCTACGAAGGCGGCGTGGAAGAACGCCTGCTGGCCCGCGCCCGCGAACTGGTCGACGCCGGCGTGCAGTTCATCACCTTGCTCGCGCTGAGCGACGAAGGCCGCCCGTCCTACGACAAGGCCCTCGCCGCCAAACTCGCCGCCCTCGGCGTGCCCTCCTTCGCCTGCACTCCCGACGCCTTCCCCGGCCTGATGGCCGCCGCGATCCGCCGCGACGACATCGGCCAGTGGGCAGCGACCCAGGGACTGGTGTCCACGCGCGGGCAGGAATGAGCCCGAACGTTCCGCTCAGCTCGTCGCGAGCACGCGCAGTGCCGTGGCGACACGCCGTTGCGGACTGCCCTCCAGCAGGGTGAACGGCATGCCGCGCGTAGCCAGTTCCCTCAGGTATTCGTCGTGCTGTTGCCGCCGGAACGCTTCGCCCCGCCGCGTTCCGTCCTGCACGAAGGCGAAGTCGGGAGCGCACAGGAAGACGTGGTCGTAGTGGCGGGTGGCGAGGCGTTCGAGTTCGGGGTCGGCGCGGCCGAACAGGTCGCGGCTGTACAGCAGGGTGGTGAGCGGGCTGGTGTCGCAGAACAACCAGCGGCGGGCGCTGGCGGCGTGTTGGCGTTCGTGCGCGAGCTGGGTTTGAGCGATGTGCAGCAGGTCGTCGTAGACCAGGGCGCCACCCTGCTCCGCCCAGCGCTGGCGGCCGTATTCGGGAACCCAGGCGGTGTCGAGGCGTTCGGCCAGGGCTTGCGCCAGCGCGGTCTTGCCGCTGGACTCGCCGCCGAGCAGGCAGGCCCGTTGCACGAAGTCGGCGTAGACGGTGGTCGACAGGTGTTCGCGGTGCGCGTGCGGATCGCGGCGGAGCACGCTGCCGGAGATCGGGATGGCGTGGCGTTCGCGATCCACGCAGACGTGTCGGACCTCGGCGTGTCGCGGATCGCGTCGCTGGCGGAAATACGCGGTCAACGCGGCGGCGAACCCGTCGCCGTAGTCCTCGCTGGTGAGCACGGCATCGACGCTGCAGTCGAACACGCGATCGCACAGCCAGCCGACGAAGTCGCGGTGCGTGGCGTCCGCGTCGTCGTTGTGCGGCAGCGTGGCGGGGCCGGGCCAGGCGTGGCTGGCGGCGAGTGCGGTGAAGCGTTCGTCGTCGAGTACCAGCCGCCGCGCTTGCGGGAACCGTTCGGCCAGCCAGCGCTCGCGCGCTTCGGCGTCGCAGCGCTCGAACGCGGGTCGGGTATAGCTGATCAGCAGCACCTCGTCGCATTGCGCCAGCGCGGCGTCGATCACCAGTTCGTGGCCGCGATGCAGCGGGCAGAACTTGCCGACCACCAGGCCGCGACTATATCGCTCGCTCACGCCGCAGCCGCCGGTTCGGCCCCGCGCAGGTGCAGCCAGTGCCGCCACGACACCACCGCGTTGATCCAGTACACCGCGTACAGCACCGAGGTGAGGTACAGGCCGCGGCTGGCGTACAGCGGCACCGCGATGGAGTTGACCAGCAGCCAGAACGGCCAGCTCTGCACGTGGCGGCGCATCATCAGCAACTGCGCCACGATGCTGAAGGCCAGCACGGTGGAGTCGAGGAACGGCGCATAGGCGTCGGTGAAGCGATGCAGCAGCACGCCGTAGCCGAGCGCACCCAGCGTGCCGCAGAGGAGCTGCCACAACAGTTGGCGCGTCGGCAAATCCGTGACCGGCAGTGCCTCGCCATGGCTGCCATGCAGCCACTGCCACCAGCCCACCACACTGGTCACCACGAAGAACGCCTGCAGCACCGTATCGGCGTATAGACGGCTTTCCAGGAACACGAAGGCGAACAAGCTGCAGCCGATGATGCCGGTCCACCAGGTGTGCACGCTGTTGCGTCCGGCCAGCAGGATCGAGGCGCCGGTGATCAGGTTGGCGGCGATTTCCAGCAGGTTCACGTGCGGGCAGGGTCCGCGAGAAACGTCTCGAGCTCCCGCAGCCGCGGCATGCCGCCCTGCGCGCCCAGCTTCGTCACCGACAGCGCGGCGGCGGCGCAGGCCTTGCGCACGGCGGTGGGCAGGCCTTCATGCAGGAATACCGCCAGCGCCGCGTTGAAGGTGTCGCCCGCGCCGGTGCTGTCGACCACGTCGACCGTGAAGCCGGCCTGGTGCAGCGGTTCGCCCTGCTCGCGATACCACGCGCCTTCGCCGCCGCGGGTGAGCACGACCGGGCATGGGGCGCGTTGCATCAGCGCCTTGAAGTCTTCGCCGGGATCGGCGCCGAGCAGGATCGCCAGCTCGTGCTGGTTCGGCGTGACGTAGCGAACCAGCTTCAGCCAGTCGACGGGCAGCTGCTGCGCGGGCGCGGGGTTGAGGATCACCGGCACGCCGAGACGCTGGCCCAGGCGCACGGTGGTCTCGACGGTTTCCAGCGGGATCTCCATCTGCACCAGCACGGCGTCGGCGCGTTCGATCAGCGAACGGGCGGCGTCGACCTGGGCGGGCATGACGCGGCTGTTGGCGGCGGGCACCACGATGATCTGGTTTTCGCCCTCGGCGACGGTGATCGAGGCGGTGCCGCTGGCGCTGTCGTCGAAACGGGCGACATGGGTGAGGTCGAGGTGTTCGGCGGCGAGGCCCGCGTGCAGCTGGTCGCCGAAGGCGTCACGGCCGAGCGCGCCGACCAGGGCCACTTCCGCGCCCAGTCGTGCGGCGGCCACCGCCTGATTGGCGCCCTTGCCGCCGGGCACGGTGAGGAAACGTTCGCCCAGGATGGTTTCGCCCGGGCCGACGAAGCGCGGCGCCTGGGTGACCAGATCCATGTTGATGCTGCCGACGACGACGATGCGTGTCATGGCTCAAACCCCTTGCGCAGGTTCCACGATTGAAGGGGGAGAGCTTAGCTGCTGCGGGCGGTGGAGGCGGGCTTGGGCGGGGGCGGAGAGCGACCCCTCCCCAGCCCTCCCCTGCGTTGCAGGGGAGGGAGCTCAAGGCTCAGGGGGACGGGACGCGACCGATGCCGGTGTCGCCGCCGGGCAGCAGGTCGGGGGCGGGGCCGGCCACGGCCAGCAGGGATTGCGCGTAGGCGTCCTCGATGCTGACGGTGGAGACTTCGTCCCAGCTGAAGAACGAGGGCTCGCGCATCCACTCCGCGTCGGGGCTCAGTTCCTGCATGTTGAAGCCGTCTTCCTCGACGTCGACCAGGCGGCCGATGTAGCAGACTTCGGATTCATCCTCGCTGTCGACATGCACGCCGATCACCGGTGCCTGGGCGCCGGCGGCCTGGATCACTTCGCGGATGTTGTCCAGCGGGAAGCCGCGCGGCGGGTGCGGCTGGATGTGCTTCAGGGCCAGTGCCTTGGCGAAGAACACGTGGTGCTTGTCCGGCGCCTCCAGTTCGGAGATGTCGCGGTGGCGCATCACGTACATGCCGTCGTAGGTGATGCCGTCGCCGACCACCCACAGCAGGAAGAACTCGCGCCCGACGCCACCCACGTAACCGCAGAAGCTGCCGTGCTCCAGCCCCTCGCGCCACAACCGGACCAGGGTCTGGTTCTGTTGCGCCTCGCGCAACTGGGCGCGCTGGCCGGTGCCTTTCAATTCGATAACGTTATTCACGGCGTCCATTTTAGCAGAGCCGCCTGAGCGGCTTGTTAGTACCCCAAAGCTAGAGGATGTAGCGGCTGAGGTCTTCGTCCAGGACCAGGCTTCCGAGGTTTTTGTCTACATGTTCGGCGTCGATCAGGTACTTTTCGCCGGATTTGTCCGCCGCCTCGAAGGAAATCTTCTCCAGCAGCCGCTCCATCACGGTGTGCAGCCGGCGCGCACCGATGTTCTCGGTGCGTTCGTTCACCTGGAAGGCCACCTCGGCCAGCCGGTCGATGCCGGCATCGGAGAACTCGATGCCCACCCCCTCGGTGCCCAGCAGGGCCACGTACTGCTTGGTCAGCGCGTTGTGCGGTTCGCGCAGGATGCGCTTGAAGTCGTCCACGGAAAGCGCGGACAGCTCGACCCGGATCGGCAACCGGCCCTGCAGCTCGGGGATCAGGTCGGACGGCTTGGCCAGCGAGAACGCGCCGGAGGCGATGAACAGCATGTGGTCGGTCTTGATCGGGCCGTACTTGGTCGACACGGTGGAGCCTTCCACCAGCGGCAGCAGGTCGCGCTGCACGCCCTCGCGGCTGACCCCGGCGTGGCCGTGGTCGCTGCGCTGCGCCACCTTGTCGATCTCGTCGATGAAGACGATGCCGTTCTGCTCGGCGTTTTCCATCGCCTGGGCGCGGATCTCCTCGTCGTTGAGCAGCTTGCCGGCTTCCTCGTCGATCAGCAGCGGCCGGGCCAGCTTGATCGCCAGCTTGCGGCTCTGCGTCTTGGCGCCGCCGATGTTCTGGAACATCTGGCGCAGCTGCGCGCCCATCTCCTCCATGCCCGGCGGCGACATGATTTCCACGCCCACGTTCATGGCGAAATCCAGCTCGATTTCGCGCTCGTCCAGCGTGCCTTCGCGCAACTGCTTGCGCAGCTTCTGGCGGGTGTCGCTTTCGATGGCGGGCTCGGGCTTGGCGTCGTGGCTCCAGTCGCTCGGCTGGGACTGCCGGCGCGGCAGCAACGCGTCGAGGATGCGATCCTCGGCGCGGTCTTCGGCTTGCGAGCGCACGCGCTTGACCGCCTGCTCGCGGGTCAGCTTGTAGGCGCCGTCGGCCAGGTCACGGATGATCGATTCGACATCCTTGCCCACGTAACCCACTTCGGTGAACTTGGTTGCCTCCACTTTCACAAACGGAGCGTTGGCCAGCGTGGCCAGGCGTCGCGCGATCTCGGTCTTGCCCACGCCGGTGGGGCCGATCATCAGGATGTTCTTGGGGGTGATCTCGTTGCGCATCTCGGCCGGCAACTGCATACGCCGCCAGCGGCTGCGCAGCGCCACCGCCACGGCGCGCTTGGCGTCATGCTGGCCAATGATGTAGCGGTCGAGTTCATTGACGATTTCGCGGGGAGTGAGTTCGGACATGGGCTTTACTCAAAGGAACGGGGAACAGGGAACGGGGAACAGGGGACAGCGGTCGGCGGTTTGCCGTTCCTCGTTCCCTGTTCCCCGTTCCCGCCTCAAAGCTCTTCGATACTGACGTTGTGGTTGGTATAGATGCAGATGTCGCCGGCGATCTTCAGCGCCTTCTCGACGATGGTGCGGGCATCCAGTTCGGTGTTTTCCAGCAGGGCCATCGCCGCGGACTGGGCGAATGGGCCACCCGAGCCGATCGCGATCAGGCCGTGTTCGGGTTCGACCACGTCGCCGTTGCCGGAGATCAGCAGCGAGGTTTCCCTGTCGGCCACCGCGAGCATCGCCTCGAGCTTGCCGAAGCGGCGGTCGGTGCGCCATTCCTTGGCCATCTCCACCGCGGCGCGGGTGAGGTTGTTGTTGTGCTTTTCCAGTTTCTGTTCGAACAGCTCGAACAGGGTGAACGCATCGGCCGTCGCGCCGGCGAAACCGGCCACCACCTCGCCGGCTTTGCCGAGCCGGCGCACCTTGCGCGCGTTGCCCTTCATCACCGTGTTGCCAAGGGTGACCTGGCCATCGCTGCCGATCACGACGCGGCCGTCGCGGCGCACGCAGACGATGGTAGTGGCGTGAAACGATTCCATGGGTGCTCCGCAAGAGGATGTCTGAGCGGATGAGATGGGGCCATGGCCGGGATGCTTCAATGTCGGTGGTCAAGCTCCCTCCCCTGCATGCAGGGGAGGGAGCACAGCTTACGGTTTGCGTTTGGCTCGTGGATGCGCGGCGTCGTAGACCCTGGCCAGATGCTGGAAATCCAGATGGGTGTAGATCTGGGTGGTGGCGATGTCGGCGTGGCCGAGCAGTTCCTGCACGGCGCGCAGGTCGCCGGAGGATTCCAGCATGTGGCTGGCGAAGGTGTGACGCAGCAGGTGCGGATGGATGTGTTTCGGGATGCCCTGTTGCAGCGCCAGCTTGTTCATGCGCAGCTGGATCGTGCGGGGATTGATCGGCGCGCCGCCGCGGCCGCGGAACACCGGGCCGTCGGCCGGCATGCCCTGCTCCGCACCGAGCGCGCGCAGCGCCGTCACGGCGTGACGGCCGACCGGCACGATGCGGGTCTTGCCGCCCTTGCCCAGCACGCGCACCTCGCCATCGTCGAGGTTGAGGTCGAGCCAGCGCAGGCCGACCAGTTCGGACAGGCGCAGGCCGCTGGAATAGAACAGTTCCAGCATCGCGCGGTCGCGCACGGCGAGCTGGCCGCCGCTGTCGGTTTCGACCAGGGCGGTGGCCTCGTCGACGTCGAGCACCTGGGGCAGCTTGCGGCGCACCTTGGGGCCGCGCACGCCGAGCAGCGGATCGTTCGCCAGCTGGCCTTCGCGGGTGAGCTGGCGAAACAGGCTGCGGCAGGACGACAGCAGGCGTTGCAGGCTCTTCGGTGCCAGCCCGTCGCGATGCTCGCCGGCGATGAAGGTGCGCATCCGGTTCGCGTCCAGCGCATCGAACGACGCCATCCGTTGCTCCTGCATGAAGCGCAGCAGCTTGGCCAGGTCGCGCCGGTAGCCGGCGATCGTGTGCGGCGAAGCGTGGCGTTCTTCGGCGAGGCGGCCGAGCCAGCGTTCGACCTGTTGTTCGGGCGTCATCGCCGGCTCAGGAGATGTCCCGTGAGCGCGCCAGCGCCGCGGTGATGGTGGCCGAGATCATCTTCAGGAACAGCGTGCCCATGCCCGGCTGGAAGCGGTCCGGGTCGGCGCTGCCGATGGCCAGGATGCCGCAGTCGCCGAGCCGCATCATCGCCACCGAATGGATCTGCGGGGCATCGACGCCGAACAGGCGCACGAGTTTTTCGCTCGCCAGCCGTCCGGACACGGGTTCGTTCTTGTGCAGGAACTCGCTGAATTCCGGCAGTGCGCTGGCGCCTTCGGGAATCTGCTGCATCCAGTCGGTGCGCGGCAGCTGCGGCTCGTCGCCGAACAGCAGCAGGCGTACCTGCTCGGTGTGGAAATCCGCGGACAGCCTGGCGATGACCGTGCGCACGGTGACCTCCATGGTGTTCGCCCGCAGCAGGGCCACGGTCAGCGCATGGACACGCTCCATCAGCTTTTCGTTCTCGGCGGCGATGGCGACCAGCTCGGCCAGCTGGCGTTCCAGTTCCGCGTTCTTGTCGCGCAGGCTCTGCAGCTGATAGACCGCCAGCGAGGCCACCGCGCCCTCGGGGCGCGGCATGGTCAGCTTGGCCGCCAGCTCGGGATACTCGCTGAGAAACTCCGGATGGCGCTTCAGGTAAGCGGCGACCACCCGGGCCTGGGTGGCATCGTCGAGCAGGGTTGCGGTCATGCGCGGAGTTCCTCGAACCGTTCCGGGGCACGCGCAGGATGCGTGCCGCCTGGCGCGAGTGTGCGATGGACCGGGGCGCGCTTCAACCGCCCCGGTCGCCGTCGACCGCGGGAACCGGCCATTCGCCCTCGAACACGAAGGCGGCCGGACCGGTCATCCACAGCGGATGGCCGGGGCCGGCCCAATCGATCCGCAACTTGCCGCCGGGCAGTTCGACGCTCACCGAGTCGCCCACCTCGCCGCGCTGGTGCAGCACCGCCATCGCGGCACAGGCGCCGGTGCCGCAGGCGCGCGTCCAGCCGGCGCCGCGTTCGTGCACGCGCAGACGCAACTGCGTGCGGTCCAGCTGCAGGACGAAGCCGGCGTTGGCGCCTTCGGCAAACCGCGGATGGCTGGTCAGCAGCGGACCGAGCTGCTCCAGCGCCGGGTCGGCCAGATCGGCCACGCTCACCACCGCGTGGGGATTGCCCATCGAGACGGCGCCGAACTCGACGCTTCGATCACCCGCGAGGATCTCGTAGCGATCCACCCTCGCCTCGGCCGACAGCGGAATGCGCGCGGGTTCGAACATGGGTTCGCCCATGTCCACGGTCACCTCGTGGGCGTCCAGCAGGCGTACCGTCACGGGCCCCGAAGGACTTTCGATCATCACCTGCTCGCCCAGCGCCAGCGCGCCGGCGCGATGCAGCCACGCCGCCACGCAACGCACGCCGTTGCCGCACTGGCCCGACGGCGAACCATCGGCATTCCAGATGCCGTAGTAGAACGCGCAGGACGGATCGCGCGCGGGCTCGACGCTCAGCAACTGGTCGAAACCGACGCCGACATGGCGATCGCCCAGCGCACGGATCTGTTCCGGGTTCAGCGGAAAAGGATGCTGCCGGCAATCCAGCACGACGAAGTCGTTGCCGATGCCGTGCATCTTGGAGAAGCGCAGCTGCATCGGGTCGTGCCGCTCAGCGTGGCTGGCTGGCCGGTGCAACCGTCGCCGGCGCCGTCGCGGTGGAAGCGGTGGCGGGATGGCTGGGCAGCACCAGCGGGCCCTTGTTGCCACAGCCGGCAAGCAGGACGAGGGCGAGGCAGCAGGCCAGCAGCGAAAGGGTACGGGACATGGCGGGATTTCCTGTGGATTCGCGCAGTATAGCGAGGCCGGGCACCCCGCTCAGCGGGCGCCGGTTATCATGCCGACGCAGGTCGCCGGCCGCGGCGACGAGGATTAAGACGATGGACTGGGCCACCCTGCTGCGCTTGCCGACGACCCTGCTGCTGGTGCTGGCTGCCGTGCTTGCACTGGCCACCCTGGTGCAACTGGTGGCCGTGCGTCAGCGCCTGCAAGGCGGTCGTCGACTGGCGGCCAGCTGGCGTGCGCTGCTCTGCCTGACCTGCCTCGCCCTGACCCTGCTGCTGGCCGGCGCCGGCTATGCCTTGCGCGGCTACCGCCTGTTGGGCGAAGAGGCGCCGGTGGTGGAGATCGACGCGCGGATACTGTCGCCGCAGCGCTGGGACGTCACCCTCAACTGGCCGGATGGAAGTACGCGCCAGGTGCAACTGGCGGGAGACCAGTGGCGCATCGAGGCCGTGGTGCTGAAATGGAAACTGCCGGCGCTGCTGGCCGGTGTGCCGCCGCTGTACCGGATCGACCGCCTGTCCGGCCGCTATGACGATGCGGCGCAGGAAATGAACGCGCCGCGCACGGTGATCGACTTCAGCGAGAACGGCCGCTTCGACCTGCTCGACCTCAAGAAGCAGTATCCGCGCTGGCTGCCCGAGGTGGACACGGTCTACGGCAGTGGCGCGTTCCTGCCGCTGGTCGACCAGGGCCACTACACGGTGAGCCTGATGCGCACCGGCGCGCTGGTGGCGCGGCCGGACGAGGCGACCGAGCGGCGCATCGGGCAGCCGCTGGGTGGCTGAACGGACCGGCGCTCAGTCCAGCGACTTTTCATAACGCCACGCGTCCGCGCCGTCCTGGTAGTAGCGCTCGTAGCGGCCGATGCGCTGGAACCCCGCGCGCTCGTACAAGCCGATCGCAGCGGCGTTGTCGGTGCGTACTTCCAGTCGCAGCGCGCGGCAGCCGCGATGCCGACAGGCATTCACCACCGCTTCGAGCAAGGCTGCACCGACACCCTGGCCACGTGCCTCGGGCCGGGTCGCCAGCGAATAGAGCCGACCCACGCCACTGCGCTTGCGGAAAAACAGCACGGCGCTGCCCAGCAACGGCCGAGGGTGGCCGGTGGCGACCAGGATCATCGCGGTATCGCTGTCCAGGTGGCGGCGATACTGCGCGCGGCTGAGTCGGTCGCTGCTGAAGCTGCGCTGTTCCAGGGCGACCAGCTCGTCCAGGTCGGACGAGGCAGCTCGGCGCACGCGCGCGCCGGCGGGAACGGGCGGCACATCGGCGGATTCCGCCACGACGCGGCGCGCGGAGTCGGGTGAGGCTAGGGGCGTTTGAGTCGGCACGCGCGGACTCTAGCAGCCGGCGGGCCGGAAGGTGCGCATCGCAGTGCCTTCGTGCCGTTTAGTCACGCTTCAGCGCCTGCCCTTGTGCAGCGTGGTTGCTGTGCCAAACTGCGCGACTTGCACGTACCGCCCTGCCCACGCAGGCCTGTCCGCCGTCGCCGCATCGCCTGAGTGGTGTCATGACCCGTCTGGTCATCGTTGTCGAAAAAGCCTCCGACTGGGGCTCGTACTATCCGTCCGTCGATGTCATGAGCGCGATGGACTACCTGCGCAAGCCGGTCGGCGGCGACGACGAGCGCACCCACGTGATCAACCTGTGCCGCAGTTACAAATATCTGGGCACCGGCTACTACGTGTCGCTGCTGGCCGAGGCGCGCGGGCACAAGGTGATGCCGTCGGTGCGCACGGTGAACGACCTGCGCCGGCGCTCGCTGTACGGCCTGGACATCGACGACCTAAACCAGAAGCTCACCCACTTCCTGCCTGCCGGCGGGCGCGACACCACCGATTTCGGCATCCTGGTCTACTTCGGCGAGACCGCCTACCCGGCGCTGCAGGACCTGGCCCGGCAGGTGTTCGAAATGTTCCCCTGCCCGTTGCTGCGCATCGAGTTCGAGCGCGACCGCGTGTGGCAGGTCAGCTCGATCAAGCCGGTCGGCCTGCACACGCTGGACGACGCCCAGGAAGACGCCTTCGCCGAGGAGCTCGATCGCTTCTCGCGCAAGTTGTGGCGCAAGCCGCGTGCGCGCCGGCAGTTCCGCTACGACCTCGCGATGCTGGTCGATCCGAAGGAAAAGATGCCGCCGTCGAACAAGAAGGCGTTGAAGGCCTTCATCGACGCGGGCAAGGAACTCGGCATCGAGGTCGACCCGATCGGCAAGAACGACTACCAGCGGCTGGCCGAATATGACGGTCTGTTCATCCGCGAGACCACCGCCTCGGACAACCACACCTACCGCTTCGCCCATCGCGCGGAGAAGGAAGGCATGGTGGTGATCGACGACCCCAGCTCGATCCTGCGCTGTACCAACAAGATCTACCTCAACGACCTGATGGTCTCGCGCAAGCTCGCTGTCCCTCGTACGGAAATTCTCTACCGCGACGACAGCAAGGGCATGAAGGAAGTCGTCGCCAAGCTGGGCTTCCCGCTGGTGCTGAAGATCCCGGACGGTTCGTTCTCGCGGGGCGTGGTCAAGGTCGAGGACGAGGCGGCGCTGGCCGCCGCGGCCAGCGGCCTGTTCCAGCACAGCGCGCTGCTGCTGGCGCAGGAATACGTCTACACCGAATTCGACTGGCGCATCGGCGTGCTCAACCGCGAGCCGCTGTACGCCTGCAAGTACTACATGTCGCGCGGCCACTGGCAGATCTACAACCACGGCGCCAAGGGCACCGCGAAGTCCGGCGGCTTCGAGACGATTGCGGTGAAGGACGCGCCGGCCGAGGTGGTCAAGCTGGCGCTGAAGGCGACCCAGCCGATCGGCGATGGCCTCTACGGCGTCGACCTGAAGCAGGTCGGCAGCAAGCCTGTGGTGATCGAGGTCAACGACAATCCGTCGATCGATGCCGGCGTCGAGGACGCCCATCTCGGCGACGAGTTGTACTCGCGCATCATGCAGGAGTTCCTGCGCCGGATGGAGCGCAAGCGCCAGGGCGGCAGCGCGCGCTGAGAGGTTGTGAGTTTTCAACCTCTCAGGTCGGCCATGGATGACCGAGCATGAAGCAGTCATGCAAGTGACTGTTTCATGTGAGCGAGTCCGGGCGTGTACCGGACTCGCGATAGAAGGAAACCACAGGAAGTGGCTTTCTTCACAGGCGCTGAGCGCAGGACGATCGTCTCGTGCAGAGGGCGGGTCGGGGCCGATGGCGCCTCGACGGTTCCCGCGATGTCCCGTGCGCAACGGGCGGGTTCAGGCAGACGCCCTTCGTCAGCGGGGCGACGCTGACGCGATTTCCTTCCTGGTGAGATTGCAACGCAGCGTGTCGTCGCTGCCGTCGTCGTAATCCTGGCGCGAACGGTAGCCCGTGGCATTCCAGTATTCCGGATGTTCGGCATCCCGCTCCAGCGAAATCACCGCGAAGGCGCAGGCGGAACCCGGCTTCAACAGGAAGACCCTGCGCGTCGCGCCGCCAACGGCGGGCTGGTCGAGCACTTCGTAGGCTGTTCTTGCACAGCTCGCAAACGGGGTGTGCCACGCGATGATCCTGGCCTGCACCAACAGGACGCCCCGACATTGCCGGCCGCTTCCCTCGAACTGGCCAGTCAGCATGGCATCGCCCGCGTTGGCGCAACCGACCAGCAGGATCAGGCCCGCCAGCACGGCCATCCTGCGTCGGATCACGGCCGGCATGGCGGCACGTTGCCCTGCTGGATGACCGACAGGGCGAAATCCAGCTTTTTCGCGCAGGCCGCGTCGTCATACATGGCGACGTTTGCCGTGGTGGCAGCCCGCCATCCCGCGACCGTCTGGCGGGGCCTTTTGATATTTCAGAACCTGGCCTGGGTGCAGCCCACGCACCCCGGGGTTCCATGCCTGCATGACCGCAACCGTGCTTCCGTGCGCATGCGCCAGCTTGTCGAAGCTGTCGCCAGCCTTCACGGTCAGCTGGTGGATCGTGTTGTCCTTGTCGAGCACGTCCTTCACCTCGAACCCTGCGAGTTTGAGCAGCAGATAACCCACGCCTGCGCGAATGTTGTAAAGCGGCGTCGTGCGCACGGCCTTCCTGGTCAGCGGCTGCTTCCAGGCCGGAAGAATCAGGCGTGACGCCGGCGCTCCCGACAGCAACTGATCCGGCCCTGGATCATTGCACCCGGGCGCCGAGCCGGTGCCGGATACCGGCCACGTCGGGCCGTCCTGCGACGTTGAACGCCAACGTCGAGGGTGGCGCTGGAGCTGCTGCGGGAATACTGAAAAGTCGTAGGCAGATATCGACTCGCCGGCTGCCCTGCAAGGAACCGGCCGGACAATCCGCCGGGGTCACATGGCGCGGCGGATCGCGCGTCGCTGCGGTCGGCACAACGCCAGCACCTGCCGCGGCAGCGTCGGCTCCAGCACCAGCACCACGATCATTGGCGCGCCGCACAGCCAGAACGCCGGCGTCCAGCCGAGCAGCTCCGTATGAGCTGGCACCAGCATGCTCAGAAGCAACAGGGTTCCGCCCAGCAACCAGAGCACGGCGGCGCCGAGCAGGCGCAGGTGGCGCGGCGAGGGCAGGACGGGCATGCGCATGGGAGCTCTCCTCGGACAGGTTGTCCGCAAGTTGCCGGACCGCCATCTCATCACCTGCGACTTCGCTTCCCCAAAAATCCGGCTTGTAGAATAGTGGCCAGACATCCTGCGGGGAATCGCATGCCCATCGCCCAGTTCGCCGTATTCGGCCATCCGATCAGCCATTCGCTGTCACCGCGCATCCACCAGGCGTTCGCGCAACAGTTCGGCATCGAACTGGAATACCGCGCGGTCGACGCGGCCCCGGCCGATTTCGCCGAGGCCGTGCGGCGGTTCTTTGCCAGCGGCGGTCGCGGCGCCAACGTCACCCTGCCGCACAAGGCCGCCGCCTTCGCGCTGGCCGACCAGCGCAGCGCGGCCGCCACCCGCGCCGGCAGCGCGAACGTGCTGACCCGGCTGCCTGACGGCGAGCTGGCGGCACACAACACCGATGGTGCAGGCATGGTGCGCGACATCACCGAGCGCCACGACCTGGACCTGCGCGGCCATACCGCGCTGCTGCTGGGCGCGGGCGGCGCCGCGCATGGCGTGGCGTGGAACCTGCTGGACGCCGGCGTGGAAACGCTGACCATCGTCAACCGTTCGCCCGAAGCGGCCGATGTGCTGGCCGACGCGATCGGCGACCCGGCGCGTGCGCACACGCGCTACTGGGACGACCTGGCCCATATCGGCAGCTACGACCTGATCGTCAACGCGACCTCGGCCGGCGTGCTGGGCGTGGCGCTGCAACTGCCGTTTTCGCTGATCGGCGCGCGTGCGCTGTGTTACGACCTGTCCTACGGCTCCGCCGCCGGCAGCTTCCTGGCCTGGGCCAAGGCGGCGAGTGCGCGCTATGCCGTCGACGGCCTCGGCATGCTGGTGGAAACCGCGGCCGACGCGTTCGAGTTGTGGCATGGCCGGCGCCCCGAGACCGAACCGGTCTATCAGTCCCTGCGTCAGCAAGCCGCGTGAGTTCGGCGATTTGCCGGATCGGTTGCGGCGCCTGCTGCATCGCGCCGTCGATCTCCTCGCCGATTCCCGGCATGCCGAACGGCAAGCCGGCCGGCTTGCGCTGCGTGCAACTCACCGACGACAACCGCTGCGCGATCTTCGGCCGGCCCGAGCGCCCGGCGGTGTGCAGCAGCCTGCGCGCCGAGCCGGCGATGTGCGGTAAGGATCGCGCCCATGCGCTGGCGTGGCTGGCGCGACTGGAAGCGGCCACGGCGACGACGTGAGCGCCGCGCCACACGACTGCAACAAATCGCCGCCAAGATGCCGCCACCCGCCGGGAGCGCGTCGATGACGGAGGCTCCAGTGCGCGGCCATCGCTTGTGCAGCAGGTGTTATGTCCCGCTTCCTTTCCGCCGTGTCGCATCGACACGCGCTTGCTCTTGTCTCCTTGCTGGTGCTGGTCGCGGCTGTCGGGATTTTCCGGCATGGCCAGGCGGCGGCGAATGCCGCGATCGAGGACGCCGCGTTGTCGACTGGCTGGGTGAGCGAGGCATCGACCGACGATGCGCAGAGCGGCACCGGCATCCTGCTCGGGCTGGCCCGCGACGCGATGCGGGACGGTCGACTGGTGGCGCCGGCAGGCAGCAACGCGTTCGAGTTCTACCTCAGCGTGCTGCAGCTGGAGCCGGCAAACCTGACCGCCCACGAGGCCCTGCGCGAATCGTTCGTGCGCGCCTCGGAAGAGATCGAACGCACCATCAACCGGAAAGACCTCGAAGAGGCGCGGCGCGAGATCGACCTGCTGCGTGAGTTCGACAGCGACAACTTCACGCTGGCCCTGCTTGGCGGCAAGCTTTCCGCCGCGCGCAACCTCATGACGAAGCAGCACGAGGCGGAGGCGGAGCGCATCCGCCAGGCAAGGGCTGCGGGAAGCTGAGCCGGCATGGCCGTCAACGCAGCGACGGTTCCGCCCTTCGCCACAGCAGGACGCCCGGCTCCGGCTGCATGAACGCGCAGTGGTCGGTGAGGTCGAGGCAGATCGCCTTCTTGCGGCGCAGCCGGTTGCAGCTGCGCGGAAACAGCGCGCGCGGTGCGGTCATTCGACCCCGGCCAGGTAGCGATCCTTCAGCCGCACGTAATGGTCGGCCGAGTAATGCAGCTGCTCGATCTGGCGGTCGCTGAGCAGGCGCACGAACCGCGCCGGGTTGCCCAGCCACAGCTCGCGCTCGCCGATCACCTTGCCCGGCGCCACCAGGCTGCCGGCGCCGACGAAGCCGTATTTGTGGACGATCGCGCCGTCCATCACGGTGGCATGCATGCCGATCATGCAGTAGTCGCCAATGGTGCAGGCATGCACCACGGCGGCGTGGCCGATGGTGACGCCCTCGCCGATCAGGCAGGGAAAGCCCGGACCGTACGGACCGGCGTGGGCCACGTGCACCACGCTGCCGTCCTGGATGCTGGTCCTTGCGCCGACGCGGATGTGGTGGACGTCGCCGCGCAGCACCGTGCCGGGCCAGATCGAGACATCGTCGCCGAGCACCACGTCACCGATCACGCTGGCGGCCGGATCGACGTAGACGCGTTGACCGAGGGTGGGCGTGACGCCCTGGAAGCTGCGCAAGGAGTTCATCCGGGCATTCTAGCGGCGGGGCCGCGTCGTCACGTCGCCGCGCTTGATTTCGCCCCGTCCGGTTGCCACGCTGGCGCATCGCAAAGGAGCGTTCATGAGTCACGACAACCCCCTGCTGGCTGACGATACCTTGCCGGCGTTCTCGCAGATCCGCCCCGGACACGTGCTGCCGGCCGTCGAGTCCATCCTGGCCGACTATCGCGCCGGCATCGACGCCTTGCTGGCGCCCGCCTCGCCGCGCGACTTCGCCACCGTGATGCTGACCCAGGAGCGGCTGGAGCAGCGGCTGGCGCGCGCATGGGCGCCGGTGTCACATCTGCATTCCGTCGCCGACAGCGAGGCGCTGCGCGAGGTCTACGCGCCGGCCGAGGAGAAGCTCACCGACCACGCGATCGAACTGGGCCAGAACCGCGAGCTGTACGCCGCGGTGCAGGCGCTGGCCGATGCGGCGGACTTTCCGTCGCTGCCACGGCCGGAGCGTGCGCTGGTCGAGCACGCCTTGCGGGATTTCCGCCTGTCCGGCGTGGCGCTCGAAGAGCCGGCACGCTCGCGCTTCCGCGAGATCGGCGTCGAGCTCAGCAGGCTTTCGACCGAATTTTCCAACGCCGTGCTCGATGCCAGCGAGGCGTGGCACGAACACGTCACCGACGAGCGCGATCTCGCCGGCATCCCCGATTCCGGTCGCGCGGTGCTGCGCCAGTACGCCGAAGACCAGCAGCTGGATGGCTACCTGGTCACCCTGAAGCAGCCCAGCGTGCAGGCGGTGCTGACCTACGCCGACAACCGCGGCCTGCGCGAACGGGTCTACTGGGCGTACCAGACGCGCGCTTCGGACCAGGGCCCGAACGCGGGCAAGTTCGACAACAGCGCACGCATCGAGCAGATCATGGCGCTGCGCCACGAGGCGGCCGGCCTGCTGGGCTTCGCCAACGCCGCCGAGGAGTCGCTGGCGACCAAGATGGCCGGCTCGCCGACCGAGGTGCTGGAATTCCTGCACGACCTGGCCGCCCGCGCCAAGCCGGTGGCGCAACAGGAACTGGCCGCCCTGCGCGCCTTTGCCCGCGAGGAATTGCAGCTCGACAACCTCGAACCGTGGGACGTCGGCTATGCGTCGGAGAAGCTGCGCCAGCGCGAGTACGCGCTGGACGAGGAGCAGCTGAAGCCGTACTTCCCCTTGCCGGCCGTGATCGATGGACTGTTCGGCCTCACCGAAAAGCTTTACGGCATCACCCTCGCCGTGCGCGATGGCGTCGACGTATGGCATCCGGACGTGCGCTATTACGACGTGCGTGATGCCGATGGCCAGGTGTTCGCCGGCGCCTATGTCGACCTGTACGCGCGCAATGGCAAGCGCGGCGGCGCGTGGATGGATGTGTGCCGCGCCCGTTTCGACGACGGCGACCGGAAGCAGCTGCCGGTGGCCTTCCTCACCTGCAATTTCGCGCCGCCGACCGAGGGCAAGCCGGCCCTGCTCACTCATGACGACGTGCTGACCCTGTTCCACGAATTCGGCCACGGCCTGCACCACCTGCTGACCGGGATCGCGCTGCCCTCGATCGGCGGCATCGATGGCGTCGAATGGGACGCGGTGGAGCTGCCCAGCCAGTTCATGGAAAATTTCGGCTGGAACCGCGAGGCGCTGGACCTGTTCGCGCGGCATTACGAGACCGGCGAACGCCTGCCGGATGCGTTGTTCGAGCGCATGCTGGCCGCGCGCCACTTCCACGCGGGACTGTTCCTGGTGCGCCAGCTGGAATTCGCCCTGTTCGATTTCCTGCTGCACCTGGAGTACGAGCCGACGCAAGGCGCGCGCACGCTGGCGGTGCTGGAGCAGGTCCGCAAGCAGGTGGCCGTGCTGCATCCGCCGGCCTGGCAGCGCTTTCCGCACGGCTTCAGCCACATCTTCGCCGGTGGCTACGCCGCCGGTTACTACAGCTATCTGTGGGCCGAACTGCTCAGCGCCGATGCGTTCGGCGAGTTCGAGGAACATGGCGTCATCGATCGCGCCACCGGCGAGCGCTTCCGCGCCGAGTTCCTGTCGGTGGGTGCCAGCCGGCCGGCACTGGAAAGCTTCATCGCCTTCCGTGGCCGCAAGCCGGAACCCGAGGCGCTGCTGCGCAGCCACGGGCTGCTCTGACCGACGCAACGCCGCGGCCATCGCCGCGGCGTTGTCCGGGAAAGTCCAGACGCCGGGCAAGAAAAAACCCGCCGAAGCGGGTTTCTTCAAGACCGCTCAATTCCCGGGGGAATCAGGCAACCTGGACTTCCTCAGCCTGCAGGCCTTTCTGGCCCTTGGTGACGACGAACGTGACGCGCTGGCCTTCCTGCAGGGACTTGAAGCCCGTGCCCTGGATCGCGCGGAAATGCACGAACAGGTCGTCACCGCTTTCCGGGGTGATGAAGCCAAAACCCTTGGCGTCGTTGAACCACTTGACTGTACCGCTCTGACGATCCGACATGTAACATTACCTTTGAAGCATGGATGATTTGCGGCCCTTGGCGGCGTGCGCCGAACCGCAATAGAAGCAAGCGGTCGCCTTTACGCGGTACTCTTGCTCGACCAGCATACACCGTATTTCGGCGGTTTGCTGGGTTTTTCAGGCAAACGTCCCCGAACCCGCGTTTCCGTTCATCGAAACCGCCGCCTTGCCCCCGAAAGTCGCGTCGCCACGGCCCGCCTGCGCTGCCTCGTTCCGGCGCTTCCCCGTACAATGACCCGATGAAAGTCGCCTCATGGAACGTCAATTCGCTGAAAGTGCGCCTGCCGCACCTGACCCAGTGGCTGGCTGACGCGCAGCCGGACGTGGTGGCGCTGCAGGAAACCAAGCTGGAAGACGCGAAGTTCCCGGTCGACGAGCTGGCTGCCGCCGGCTACCGGGCGGTGTATTCCGGCCAGAAGACCTACAACGGGGTGGCGATCCTGGCCCGCGAGGAGCCGGCCGACATCATCACCGACATCCCCGGCCTCGATGATCCGCAGCGCCGCATCCTGGCGGCGACTGTCGGCGGTCTGCGGGTGGTCGACCTGTACGTGGTCAACGGCAAGGCGGTCGGCGACGAAAAATATGCCTACAAGCTGGACTGGATGGCGAAAGTGCGCGAGTTCCTGGCGCGCGAGCACGAGCGTCACCCGAACCTGGTGGTGCTGGGCGATTTCAACATCTGCCCGGACGACCGCGACGTCTATGATCCGGCGGCCTGGGGCGAGGACATCCTCTGCTCGCCGCCGGAACGCGCCGCGCTCAAGGCCATCACCGACCTCGGCCTGCATGACAGTTTCCGCCTGTTCCAGCCCGAGGCCGGGCACTTCAGCTGGTGGGACTATCGGCAGGCGGCATTCCGCCGCAACATGGGCCTGCGCATCGATCTGATCCTGATCGGCGAGGCGTTGAAATCCGCTGCCACGGCGGCAGCGATCGACCGCGAACCGCGACGCTGGGAACGCCCTTCCGATCACACGCCGGTGACGCTGGAACTGGATATATGAACGACATGACGAAAGCCGAATGGCCCAGCTCGCTGGACGACAGCGAACTGGAAGAACTGGATCGCTACCTGCGCGCGCATACCAGCGAAGGCGACCTGCTGCTCGACGGCGTCCACGGCCTGCTCAGCGCTCTGGCGGTGGGCCCGCTGCTGGTGCTGCCCGACGAATGGCTGCATGAAGTGCTGCACGAGCCGTTCACCGACGAGGACGAAGGCAATCGCGTGCTGGCCTTGCTGGCCAAGCTCAACGATTCGATCAGCGCCGAGCTCGATGTCGACGCCTATGAGCCGATCCTGGGCGAAGTGGAGATGGAAGGCGGCCCGATGCTGTCGGCCGCGGGCTGGTGCGAGGGCTTCAGCCGCGGCATCGACTTGCGCGCGGCGCTGTGGGAAAACCGCCTGGCCGAAGACCCGCAACTGATGGAACTGCTGGGTCCGGTGATGGCTCTGGCCGTCGACGAGGGCATCCTCAGTGCCGACACCGAATTCGAGAAACTCAGCGAAGAAGAGTACGACGAATGCCTGGCCCAGGTGCCCACCGTGCTTGGTGCGGTCAACCAGTACTGGCAGGCCAAACCCGCCACTGAAGCCGAAGTGGAGACGATGGTGTTGCAGCAACGTCCCGGCAAGCAGGAAGAGGCCACCCCGCCGCGCCAGCGCAGCGGCCACTGGGTGCACTGAACAGGGTTTTGCCTGGCTGCAGGCGCGTTTCCGTTTATCCCGGAGTCGCCGTGTCCGAAGTCGGTTTGTACCACCCGCTCAACACGCTGAAGCCGGTCGCCAGCGGCCTCTGGATCGTCGACGGCCCGCTGGTGCACATGGCCGCACTGGGGCTGCGGGCACCGTTTCCCACCCGCATGACGGTGGTGCGGCTGGCCGATGGCGGTTTGTGGTGCCACTCGCCGATCGCGCCCGACGAAGCCTTGTTCGCCGCGATCGACGCACTCGGCCCGGTGCGTCATCTGGTGTCGCCGAACCTGCTGCACTACGCGCACATCGCGGCCTGGAAACGGCGCTATCCGCAGGCGACGGCGTGGGCCTCGCCGGGCGTGCGCGAACGCGCCGCCAGCCAGCACATCGAGGTCGCGTTCGACGCGGATCTCGACGATGCGCCGCCTCCGGCCTGGGCCGCCACGATTGACCAGCTGCGTTTTCGCGGCAGCCGGGTGATGCAGGAAATCGTCTTCCTGCATCGCGCCAGCGCAACCCTGATCCTGGCCGACCTGATCGAGAACTTCGAAGCGGAAAAACTCCCGCCAGCGATGCGCTGGATGGCGCGACTGGGCGGCGTGATCGATCCCGACGGCAAGGCGCCGCTGGACCTGCGCCTGACCTACGTCGGGCGCAAGGACGAGGCGCGCACTTGCCTGGCGCGCATGCTGGCGTGGCAGCCGCAGCGGGTGATTCTCGCCCACGGTCGCTGTTATCCGGACGACGCGCCGGCCGAGCTGGCCCGGGCATTCCGCTGGCTCGACTGACCCCGGCGTTGCCCCTGCCGGAACGATCCGTTCCCGCGCCGGCGCTTGGACAGACGCTCGAACGGGGCCATCTTGGCGGCCAGTCCTTCCCTCCACCGGAGCAAGCCATGAGCGATCGCCACATCACCCGCCGCATCCGCGGCATGGACACCTCCGACGGCGCCGGCGTGAAGCTGAAGCGCGTGATCGGCCAGCCCGGGCTGGACATGCTCGATCCGTTCCTGCTGCTGGACGAGTTCCGTTCCGACCAGGCCGGCGACTACATCGCGGGCTTTCCCGAGCATCCGCATCGCGGCTTCGAGACCGTCACCTACATGCTGGCCGGCCACATGCAGCACGGCGACAACCACGGCAACCGGGGCGACCTCACCCCGGGCAGCGTGCAGTGGATGACCGCCGGCCGCGGCATCCTGCATTCGGAAATGCCGCAGCAGGAAGACGGCCTGATGTGGGGCTTCCAGCTGTGGGTGAACCTGCCGGCGAAGGACAAGATGACCGCACCGCGCTATCAGGACATCGGCCCGGAACGGATTCCCGTGGTGCATCCGGCAGCCGGCGTCGAGGTGAAGGTGATCGCCGGTGAACTGGCCGGTGCCAGCGGACCGGTCGAAGGCATCGTCACCGCGCCGGTGTACCTGGACATCAGCCTGCAGCCCGGCGCGCAGTTCACGCTGGATCTGCCCGCCGGCCATCACGGCTTCGCCTACGTGTTCGAGGGCGAATCAGCCCTGGTCGGCGGCGAATCACTGCGGCGCAGCGAACTGGGCGTGCTGTCCGAAGGCGAACGACTGCAGCTGGCCGGCGGTGACCAGCCCTCACGCCTGCTGGTGGTCGCCGGCAGGCCGCTCAAGGAGAGCGTGGCGCGCTACGGGCCGTTCGTGATGAACACGCCCGAGCAGATCCACGAAGCGATCGCCGACTTCCGCGCCGGCCGCTTTTAATCAGATAACGCGCTTCTTGCGCGTTGCTCCCTCTCCCCCGGCGACCGCAGGAAGTCCCCTTGCGGGAGAGGGGTTGGGGTGAGGGTCCACGCGTCCAGCGTTGCCTGGGCGAAGCGCGCTTCTGTCGAAAGAGGCGGGCATTGCCCGCCTCTTTCCGCCGAGCCGCAACAAAAGCAGAACCGGCGGACAGTGTCCGCCCTGCGTGGCTTCCGTGCAGGGAAGCACCGGGCCGTCGGCGCGATTCACTCACCGCGCAGATCCTTTCCACTGAGTCGCAAATTTTTCTTCAGGTACTCGCGCACCGCCGCGTCCGGCGGCGCGGCTGCGACGCCGCCCAGGTGACGGTGCAACAGTCGTTCGGTGAGGTAGAACATCGCCTCCTTGGCCAGCGGGTTCTCGTTGGTGTGGCCAGCCTCGTCATCCACCAGCAGGCTGACGTCCCGCTCCAGCAGCTTCAGTTGCGCGGCGTACGCGAGCACGCCGCGGATCGCCACCCGGTGATCCTCGCCGCCGGCGATCAACAGCAGCGGACGCCGCATCCGTGCCGCGTTGGCCAGCGGCGACTGCGCATGCAGCCGTGCCATCGTGAGCGGGTCGCCCAGATCCAGCGACAGCGTGCGCAGCCAGGCTTCGAACGGGATGTAGCGGGAAAGGTTCAGCGCTTCATTGCTGCGCGACACCCAGCGCAGGTCCCAGCCGAAATCCGCCGGTGGCACGATCGCCACGCCCACCTTGAACAGCGCCGGCTGGAAGGTCACCCCGAGCAGGGTCGAATAGCCGCCGAACGAAGCGCCGGCGATGCCCACCCGCTGCGCGTCGCCGATGCCCTGCGCCAGCAGATGGCGCGTGCCTTCCACGATGTCCTGCTGCACCCGGCCGTCGCCGAAGTCGCCCCGCGCGGCGAACACGTAGTCGCGGCCGTAGCCGGTGGAGCCGCGGAACTGCGGCTGGAACACCGCGTAGCCGCGATTGACCAGGAACTGTCCGAAGCTGCCGTAATCCGGACGGTCGTGATTCCACGGACCGCCATGCGGCGTCACCACCAGCGGCAACGTGGCCGGGTCGGCACCCGGCGGCAGCAGCAGGAAGCCGTGCAGGCGCATGCCGTCGGAAGCCGTCCAGCTGAGCGGAATCTTGCGCGCCAGCGCCGCCCCGGGCAGCGGTTGCAGCGGCTTGCCGCTGCGCTGCTGCACCAGCGCGTCGTCGAGAAACGGCGTGAACCGACCCGATGACGGCTCGTAGAGATGCCAGCGCCCGGCCTGCAACGTAGGCCCGCGCTCGCCGACCAGCCAGGCGGCCTGCGCGCCGCGACCGACCTGGATGTCCAGATCGCGCTGCGGGAAGTGGCGGGCGATCGCCTCGACCGCCTGCTGCGTCTGGGTATCCAGCCCCCGCTGCGCCGACGTGCTGCTGCGCCAGCTGGCGATCAGCGGCTGGCCGTCGACGGGATCGAGCAGCAGCGCATCGAGGTCCGCTTCGCCCGCCGGATCGGTGAGCAGCGTGTGCAGCGTGCCTAGCGCATCCAGCCGCGCCAGGTCGAGCAGGTTGCCGCCGTGATCCGTGCGCAACAGCAGCTCGCCGTCCGGTGCGGTCACCGGCAACAGGTTGCAGCGTTGCAACCGCTGGCAGCGCAGCACCTCGTGCAGACTGCCGTTCGCGTCGACGCGATGGATCACCAGGTCCTCGTGCTCGACTCGTTCCAGGAAGGCCAGCCGACCCCGCGGATCGAACGCGAAGCCGGCCAGCTCATCGGCGTCCTCGTGCAGCAGGCTGCGCTTGCCGTGGATGTCCACGCGCAACAGGCGCCACGCCCTGGCCGATGCCGGCGACGCGGCGGGCACCTGCTCGCTGATGACGACTGCGGCGTCGCGCAGCGGATCGACGGCACGCAGCTCGCGCCGTTCGCCGCCACCCAGCGCGGTGACGATGCCGGAGCCGCCCTGGCCGACTGCCGCCAGCGCAAACAGCTGGCGCGGCGATTCCAGCAGCAGCCACCGGCTGTCACGCGACCAGTAAAGCTGGCGCGCCTCGGTGCGTGACAGCAGCTGCCGCGCGGTGCCCCCCGCGGTCGACTGCAACCACACGCTGCGCTGGTTGCCCTGCACGCGCAGCCAGGCGACGGATCGCCCGTCGGGCGACAGGCTCACGCTGTCGATCATCCGGTCGACCAGGAAGGCGCTGCGCGGGAAGCGCGGCGCCGGCGGGCGCGCCTGCTCGATGGCGACCGCGCGATGCAGGGCGGCAGCGTCTGCCGCGTCGTCGGCACGTAGCACTCCGCTCGCCAGCGCCAACACGAGGGCGCACGGCACCGCCCACCACTTCGGGAACGTGGACATGGATGTCTCCGGCTGTAGGCCCGTCATGCCGACGGGCCGCATATCAAGGGCCGCGTGGCGTTCGCCACGCGTGGTCATGCCGCGGCCTGCGCCGCGCGTGGTCAGGCGGTGGCGGGCCGCAGCCTACGTCGGTACGTCGCGTATTCGCCGGCCGGATACAGCAGCCACAGACTGGCCAGCGCCGGCAGTCCGACCACGGCGCAAGCCAGCAGCCAGGCCAGCCGCGCCGGGGTGGACAGGGCGCGTCGACGGCACAGCCAGATCGCCGCCAGCAGCGACAGCAGCATCAGGGCGCCGGCGAACAGCTGGACGCGGCGGGGAATCGGCGGTGGCGCGGTGACGTCCAGCGGGTCGACCACCGCGAACAGCCCCAGCGCCGCCACGCGCAGCGCGTACAGTGCCGGCGATGGCCACCATGCCTTGTAGCGGTACAGCGCGGGGTAGTCATAGCCGATCGCGCGATGGGCGACCTCGGTGACGTGGCCGGAGTCGTCCAGCCACAGCACGCTCTGGTACGGCGCCACGCCGGTGAGTTCGTGCGCGTAGGTGGTGAAGGAGAACGACACCAGGTAGCCGTCCACCAGCTCGATCAGATCGATGTCGCGCAGGTCGCCGCTGCGGCCGGGAATCGGCAGCCGCTGGCGCGGGCTCAGCAAGGCGTCGCCGGCGGCCGCGTCGCGGCCGTCGAAGAAATACAGCGCGCGATCGCTCAATACCACCAGGCTTTCGCCCACCGGCGTCACCCCGGCCAGGATTTCACTGGCGGGCAGGCGGATGCGCGGCAATGCCTGATGGCTGGCGCTGACGTAGTGATAAAGCGTGTTGCCGGCGATCAGGGCGCCATCGCCCCTGGGTAGCGCCGGCAGGCTGCCGGCCGCCTGCGCCGGTGCCGGGAACGCGGCATCGTCGGTGCCCACGCCAAGCTCGCCGAAACGCCGACCGTCGGTGAGGCGATAGCCTTCGAAGCGCATGCGATCGTGGCTGAACACCCAGCGCACGCGCAGCTCGTCGTCATCGAATTCCATCTGCGCCGCCGCGGCGTGGGTGAGCTCGTTGCGCACCGGCGTCGCTGCCAGCTGCGAGCCGATCGGCTGCACCTCGGACAGCGCCACCTGCTCGCGCCACAGCGGCGCCTGCGGCGCGCGGCTGACGGCCAGGCCAGCCAGCATGCGCTGCTGCGCCGTCATCCGCTCGGTTTCGTTGTGGCCACCGGGCGGCGGCACGCTCATGTTGTTCGGATGCGTGCCCTGCATGATCCACAGCATCTCCATGCCGAAGCCCAGCAACAAGGCCAGCAGATAGACACCCATCTGCAATGGCAAGGCGGTGATCACGGTGGCGGCGAGCGAACGCGGCGGCGCGCTGAGGTCGGGCTTGAACGCGACCAGCACCATCGCCGCCAGCCACAGCAGGGCCAGCGCCTGCACGATCAGCACCCGTGGACCGATGGCCTGGCTTACCGCCAGCAGCACCAGGAACACCAGCGCGCAAGTCGAGTGACGACGGCCGCCGAGCATGCAGTACGCGCCGGCCAGGTAACCGCAGGTGGCGATCAGCAGCGCGGCCAGCGGGAACAGCCAGTGGCGCAGATCGACCACGCGCGCCGTCATGCCTGCCTGGTAGCCGGCGATCAGCAGCACCGGCAAGGCGGCCGCCACCGCCAGCAGCACCGCTCCGGCACCGAGCAGCGACGCGGCGATGCGCCAGCCCGGCAGCGGCCGGTGCAGCAGGTTCAGCCAGGTGTTGGGACGCCGGTAGCTGCCCATCTGGTACAGCCCCAGCAGCAGGCCGGCGAGCACGTACACGCCACCGAACACGCGGTAGACCAGCAGCGGCTGCTGCGCCAGGTCGACCACCCGCGCCAGGAAGCCCAGTACCAGCAGGTGCAGCACGGCGCCGGCGATGGCCCAGCCGCGGAAGCGCAGCAGTTCGCCCTTGAAAAGATCACGCATGGTGTTCCCCTTGATGGTCAGGCCGCGGCCGGCACGGCGTGGTTCTTGGCCAGGAAGCCGTTGACCGCGCGATCCAGGCTCACCGGCATGCTCTGTACCGAGCGCGCGCCGCTGGCCTTCAGGAAATCGGCGAAGTCCTCGTCCTGGTCCAGCACCAGGTAATGGTGCAGGCCGTCGATGCGCTGCACCTGCAGCAGCCCGGGCACGCTGGCGGGCGCCGGCCCGGCGAACGGAATGTCCGCCACCCAGTGCATCACCCGCGCGCAGAAATCGTCGGGCGCCGACATGTTCATCAGGTGGCCGCGCTCCAGGATGATCAGGTTGTCGGCGACCCGCTCGACCTCCTCCATCTGGTGCGAGCAATAGATCACCGTGCACTGCCCGGCCGCGTTGGAATACAGCAGCGATTCGAGGAAGGCGCGCTTGGCCACCACGTCCAGGCCCAGCGTCGGCTCGTCCAGCACCAGCAGTTCGGGCCGTTGCGCCAAAGTCAGCGCCAGGTTGAAGCCGGCGCGCTCGCCGCGCGACAGCTGGCCCACCTTCTGCTCCGGCAGCACGTGGTAGTGGCCGATCACCTCATCGAACGCGCGCTGATCCCAGCGCGGGTAATGGTGGCGCTGCATCGCGGTCACCGCCGCCACGCGCATCCAGTTCGGCAGCGTGTGTTCCTCGTTGACGAAGCCGATCCGGCCGCGATCGGTCGGGGTCAGATGCTGGCTGTCGCGGCCGAGGATGCTGGCGCGGCCCGAGCTCGGCGGCAGGAAGCCGAGCAGGATGCGGAACAGCGTGGACTTGCCCGCGCCGTTCGCGCCCACGATGGCGTGGATGCGGCCGCTGGCGATGCGCAGGTCGAGATGGTCCAGCGCCAGCTTGGCGCCGTAGCGCTTGCACAGCGCCTCGGTCTGGATCACGTACTCGGAAGGTGTCGGCTCAGTCATGCTCGTCTCTCGTCTCTCGCCTCCGGATCAGGCGCGGGTTGCGGGGTCAGGCGGTTTTTTTTGGGGCGAGCACGCGCAGCGCGCGTTCCAGCCGGCTCAGCGCGCGTTCGGGCGGATAGTCCAGCGCGGCCACCTCGTGCACGAAACCCTGCACGGCTTCGTCCATGCGACGGTCGCGCTCGGCGTTGCTGAGCCGCTGGCGTGGCGTGGCCACGTACAGACCCAGGCCCTGGCGCGACTCCAGCCAGCCTTCGCCGGTGAGTTCGGCGTAAGCCTTGGCCACGGTGTTCGGGTTGATCGTCAGTTGCTGCGCCAGTCCGCGCACGCTGGGCAGCTGCGCGCCCACGGCGAGTTCGCCGGTGGCGATCTTCATGCGCACGCCGTCGACGATCTGCTTGCTGATCGGGCGTGGGTCGCCGGTGGCGATCTGGATCAGCAGGGCTTGGGTTCGGGCCATCAGGATCTCCGCTTGGCTGTACCTTCTGTACTGTGTGCATTAGTACAGTAGGCGCCAGCCAGCGGTCAAGCGGTTTCGCTGTCAGGCCCGCTGGGGGGTCAGTGGGGGGCGTCGATCAGCACGGTGGCCGGCAGCTCGCGGATGACAATCTCGCCATGCTGCCAGGGCCTGGGCGCGCCATTCACGCGTGCCGCACCGGCGGGACTGCCGGCATATGGCCAGCGCAGCACCAGCCCACCGGGAGGCATCGCATTGCCGGCCGGCAGCGACAGCTCCAACTGCCTCTCGTGTTCGCGCAGGCGGTAGCCGAGTTCGCCATATGGCGTGCGCAGGTGCGCGATGCCGATGCCTTCGTCGCGCAGCCAGTCCGCGGGAATACCGTCGGCCAACACCAGGGCGCGATCACTGCGGCGTTCCCAGGCGAACATGTCGTACAGCGAGCGCAGGAAGTCCGAGGCGATCCAGGCGTGCGGCATGTCGCCGACGAAGCGCGGCTGGCGCGCGTCGTGACCGACCACCTCGGCCCACTGGTTCCACGCGGCAGGGCGGCGGTCGGCCATGAAGAAGGCGAGCAGTGGCGGAATCCGTTCGCGCCAGCCCAGTCGCACGAAGGCTGCCACGTTGCGCCACTCGTACGGGGTGTAGTCGTTCCACGCCTTGCCGCTGTCGCGGCGTGCAAGGAAGTCCTGCCAGTAGCGCTCGAAGGTCTGCCGCAGCAAGGCCGGCGGCAGCCATGCCTGCGCGCCGCCGGGCGACAGCGCGATGGTGGTGGAGGTGGCGTCGAAGTCGCCCAGCTCGGCGGCACCGGGGATGTAGTCGATGCGGTGTTCGTGCGTCGAGGCGAGGATCGATGCCTGCAGGTCGGCGCGGAACTCGTCGCGTGAAGCGGCGTAACGGGTCGCCGCGTCAGGCTTGCCCACCGCGTGGGCCAGTTCCACCGCATCGTCGTAGCCGCGCAGTGCCCAGAAGTCGTCCCAGTACGAATGCATCGGCTTGGCCGAGTAGCCCTCGTGGCTGATCGAGGCGGGCATCAGGCCGTACAGAGCGGTGCCGCGATTCGCCGGGGTGCGTTCGCTGGCGCGCAACGCGTCCACGTATGCCACCGTGCGTTCGATGTGCGGCCACAACCTCAGCAGCCCGGCGCGATCGTGGCCGTAACGCCACCACTCGGCGATCGCGAACAGCAGTTCGCCCGGGCTGTCGTTCTCCGGCACCGGATCGGCGCCGCGTGCATCGACGCAGCACGGCACCTTGCCGGTGCTGAACTGGTATGGCGCGTACCAATCCACAAACGCACCGACGACGTCGGCATGACCGCTGCGCAGCAGCGCCTCGCTCATCATCGCGCCGTCACGAATCCACGTGCGTGCGTACGAACGGGTGCCCGGTTGCAGCGCCGGCCCATCGCGCGACACCAGCATCTGTGCCTGGGCGCTGCGCGCCGTGTCGACCAGTGCCTGCTGCGCGGCGGGCAAATGCAGGCTCACGCGGTTGAGCTTTTCGCGCCAGTTGGCGGCCACTTCATCGCGTTGCCGCTGCAGCCACGGCAACGCATCGGCGAGCAGCGTGAACGGCTTGCCGTCGGCGGGCACAACCAGGCCGAGGTCGACACTGGCGTGCGCCGGCACGGTCAGCCGATACAGCAGCGCGCCCTGCGCATAGCCGCTGTCGTCGTACAGCGTGGTGATGCGCGGCCGTTCGCCGCGGGCCAGTCGCTGCGGCAAGCTGAGGTCGCCATGGCGGCTGCCGACAAACGCCGTGGGCGATTGCAGGGGCAGGACGCGCAACGCCCGGTTGACCTGCACGACATGGCCATCCCAGTGGAGGTCGTGGATCGGGCTGATGCCGCCGGGCGTGTTGAGGAACTGGGTCGGCGGATTGACCTGGAACGGTCGCAGCAGCAACGCCAGTGTGAGCGTGCGTGGTTGCGCACCGTCGTTGTGCAGGCGGTATTGCAGCAGCAGGTTCGAATGATCCGGCGTGCCGCTGGCGAAGGCGGTGGTGTCCAGCTGCACGCCGTCGGCCTGCCAGTGCACGGTGGGGATCGGCAGGTAGCAGTCCTGCAGGCTTTGCGTTGTCTGCACCGTGGCCCAGTCGATCAGCGTGTTGCCGTCCAGCAGCATCGGTTCGATCGACCAGCCGCCCTTGCGCACTTCCACCGCGCCATCTTCGGAGATCAGCGCCGATTGCCGCGCGCCGCCATCGACGCCGATCAGAGTCCAGTAGCTCTGCTCGCCGGAGAAGCCGCGTGGATAGATGCCGCGCGCCGCACGCCTGGCCTGCTGCATCAGCACGGCATTCGGGGTGAGGCTGGCCGGCGCCGGCTCGTCGGCAGGTGCCGGCGGCAATCGGGTCAGCCGGAGGTTGCCGACACAGAACTCGCCGCGCCCACCCTGCCCGGCATACAGCGTGAATTCCAGCGTCTGCGTCTGGCGCAGCGTGCGATCCTTTGCCGGCCCCCATGCCGAGTCGATATCGCGCTTGTTCGCGGTGATCGTCTGCCACGCATCGGTGGGCTGGAAGTGTTCGCGGCGGTACCACCATACGTTGTCGCCGCTGGCATCGATCAGTTTCAGTTGCAGATCGTTGGGCGGCATCGTGCCGCGCACGTCGAAGGAGAGCGCGTAGTTCGCGGGGAAGCTGATCGGCAGCGTCCGCCGCAGGGTGGGGCCGCCCGACACGCCGTTGAAATCGAAGTCCAGGCAGATCGCCTTGCCGTGCGGGCCGTTGGCCGGGCGCAGGGTGGCGTTGATGTCGTCGGTGGCGGTGGCCTGCCAGGCATCCGGTTGGGTGAAGTCATCCAACGTTCGCGACGTTGCCTCGGCATGCGCGAGGTGGCTGACAACCAGCAGGGCAAGCAGCACGAGACGGCAGTGGCGCATCTTCAACCCTTCACGCTGCCCAGCAGCAGTCCTTCGAGGTAGTAGCGCTGCAGCGACAGGAACAGCAGCAGCACCGGCAGCACAGTCACCACCGAGCCGGCCATCATCAATTCGCTGTCCTGCGAATGTTCGCGCGCCAGCGAGGCCAAGCCGATCGGCAGGGTGTAGTGCTCCTGTCCGGTCAGCACGATCAGTGGCCACATGAAATCGTTCCAGGCGGCGAGGAAGGTGAAGATCGCCAGCGTCACGACGATCGGTTTCAGCAATGGCAGCACGATCTGCACGAAGATGCGCCACTCGCCGGCGCCGTCGATCCGCGCCGCCTCCAGCAGCTCATCGGGAATGCCGCGCGCGTACTGGCGCACCAGGAAGATGCCGAACACGGTGGCCAGTGCCGGCACCACCACGCCGGCGTAGCTGTTCACCAGGCCCATGTGCTTCAGCAGCAGGAACAACGGCAGCATCGCCACTTGCGCCGGAATCACCAGCGCGCCGAGCAAGGCCTGGAACAGCCGCTCGCGGCCGGCGAAACGCAGCTTGGCGAACGCGTAGCCGGCCAGCAGGTTGCAGGCCAGCGACAGCACGGTGATGGTGCCGGCGACCAGCAGGCTGTTGAGCAGGTAACGGCCCATGCCGGCATGCACGAACAGTTCGCGGTAGTTGCCCCAGCTGGCATGGCGCGGCAGCAACGGCGGTGGCAGGGTGCTGGCGGCGCCGGGTGCCATGAACGATACCGACAGCATCCACAGCAGCGGGAACAGCGCGACGGCGGCCACGCCGATCAGCAGGCCGTTGACCAGTGCCTTGGCCAGTCGCGGGCTCAAGTTTCGTCTCCGCGTCGCGACAACTTCAGCATCAGCACGGTCACCGCGAACATGATCAGGAACAGCAGGAAGGCCACCGCCGAAGCCGAACCGAGATTCCACCACTTGAAGCCCTCGTCGTACATCAGGTACAGCACGCTGACCGTGCTTTGCAGCGGGCCGCCCTCGGTCATCACGTATGGCTCGGCGAACAACTGGAAGTAGCCGGACACGGTGAGGATGCCGACCATCAGCATGGTCGGCTTCAGCATCGGCAGGGTGATGTGGACGAACTGCCGCCACGGTGACGCACCGTCGATCCGTGCGGCCTCGTACAGGTCCGGCGGGATCGCCTGCAGACCGGCGAGGAAGATGATCATGTTGTAGCCGAAGTTTTTCCACGCCGCGAACGCGATGATCGTGGGCATCGCCCAGTGCGGATCACCGAGCCAGTCCACCGGATGGACGTCCAGAAGGCCAAGAAGGTAGTTCGCCATGCCGTACTTGGTGTTGAACAGATAGCGCCAGATCACCGCGGTGGCCACCACCGTGGTCACCACCGGCGCGAACAGCGCGGTGCGGAAGAACGGTTTGCAGCGCGCCAGCGGCGAGTTAAGCAGCATCGCCGCACCGAGCGAAGCACCCATCGACAGCGGCACGCCGACCGCGACGAAGTACAGCGTATGCCCCAGCGCCGACCAGAACAGCGGACGCTGCAGCAGTTCCCGGTAATTGCCCAGCGCCACGAAGCGCAGGTTGCGGATGTCCGCCAGCGCGTAGAGATCGTAGTCGGTGAGGCTGAGCACCAGCGCGGCCAGCACCGGCAGCAGGAAGAACACGCCCAGCACCACCAGCGCCGGTGCGAGGAACAGCCACGCGGTGCGCTGCGGATTCATCGCGCAGGCTCCTCCGTGTGGCCGCCGTGATCGAGCACCCAGCGCCGCTTGGCCAGGATCGTGTCGGCGCGGCGATCCATCTCGGCCGCGGCCTGGTCGATCGTCAGCCGGCCGGCGATCGCCTCGGCGGCGACCAGCTGCATCTCGTTGGCGATGCGTTCCCACTCTGGTACCGCCGGCGTGGGCCTCACGTGTTCCAGTTGCTCGCGGAAGGCGCGCGCCTTGGGATCGTCGCGCAGCGCGCCGCCCGCCCACGAGCTGCGCCGTGGCGGCATGTCGCCGAGCAAGTCGTAGAACTGCTGCTGCACCGCCGGTTGCGACAGGTACTCGATCAGCTGCCAGGCCGCCTCCTTGTGCTGCGAGCGGCGGAAGATCACCAGGCTGGAACCGCCGGCCACGCCGATGCCGGCACCGTCCGGACCGGGCAGCGGCGCGGTGGCCCAGTCATCCTGCTGCGAAGCGGGCAGGCGCGAGCGGAACTCGCCGATGTTCCATGGGCCGGACAGGTAGAACGCGTACACGCCGCGGCCGAATTCCGTCCACGGGTTGCCCGCTTCCACATTGGTGATCGCCGGAGCCTGTTGCAGCCGGAAGGTGTCGACGTAGAAGGTCAGCGCGCGCTTGAAGCCGGCGCTTTCGAAGTTGCCGTAGCGGCCGCCGTCGCGCAGCAATGGCTCATCCTGCTGCAAGGCCAGCGACATCAGCTGCTCGTACTCGTTGGTCGGCAGCAGGATGCCGTAGTGGTGATGCGCGGGATCGCTCATTGCGGCGAGCTGTTGCCGCCACTGCGCCCAGGTGCGCGGCGGGGCATCGAAGCCGGCGGCCTTCAGCAAGTCGCGGCGATAGAACAGCAGCCGCGTGTCGACGTACCACGGCACGCCGTACAGCGTGCCGTCGATCACGTTGGTGGCCCAGATGCTGGCGAAGTAGTCGCGCGGCTGGATCACCCGCGAGCGGCCGACCCGCGCCTGCAAGGGCTCCAGCGCGTGCAATGCGGCCAGCTCGGGCAACCAGGTGTTGCCGAGCTGGCTGAGGTCCGGGGTGGAATCGCCGGCGAAGGCGGTAAGCAGCTTCTGGTGCGCGGCGGTCAGCGGCAGCTGCTGCACCCTGACGTGGACGTCCGGGTGGGCGCGTTCGAAGGCGGGCAGCAACTTGACGATGGCTTCGCCTTCGCGGCCGATCGTCCAGAACGTCAGTTCGTGGTTGTCCGGCGCTTGTGTGCAACTGCCCAGCAGGGCGCTGCAGCAGGCGATCGCCACCAGCCATGCGTGCCGCCACGGGCGCGCACGGCAGCTCATTTTTTCGACGCCTCGGCGGCCAGCCAGCCGCCTTGGAAGCCGGCGCGCTGGAGTCCCTTGCGGATGTACGGGTTCTTCTTCATCACGTTCCAGACGAAGTCGCTGCGCCAGTTCTCGATCATCAGCACGATCGGCCCCTGGTCGATGCCCAACTGCTCGCTGTCGACCCAGCCCATCGGCAGCACTTTGCCCGTGCGTAACTCCGTTTGCACGTGGAAGCTGGGATTGAAGGCGTCGACGAAGCCGTGCCGGTTGTAGATCGCGCTGCCGTACCGGCGCTTCATCTCCTCCAGCGCGGGAATCACCAGCTCGGGCGCGAACGCGATCGAGCCGGCGACCGCGGTGGGCACGAGGGTGCCATCGTCGACCAGGTAGCCCAGTCCGGCGCCCCGCGCCGTGTAGCCGTAGAACTGGCGCTTGCTCTTGCCGTCCATGACGATGCCGCCGGGACCGTTGCTGGCGGTGAGCCCCCACATGTTCGGGCCGTAGCCGGTCCAGCCGCCCGGGTTGGCGATCGCGTAGTTCCTCTGGGCGATCACCGCGCGGCGGCTGTTCTCGAAATAGTCGAGGTCGTGCTGGCGGTTCCAGGCATCGCGGATGCCGCGGAAGTCGATCCACACATGGCTGTACTGATGGCCGAACAACGGGCCGAAGTTCAGCAGTTGCTCGCCGTGGAAGCTGCCCCAGCTGCGGTCGTAGGTGCGGGTCCATGCCGTCCAGGCGTCGGCGTCCACCGGATGCGTGGGCGAGCCCAGCGCCAGCACGTAGACCAGCATCGCCTCGTTGTAGCCTTCCCAGTCGTGCGGGATGAACTTGCCGCCCGGCGTCCAGCCCATGCTGATCAGCGGCGCGCGCACCTGTGCCCAGGGCCAGTCGACCCGCCGGTAGATGCGGTCGGCCAGCGTGCGGATTTCCTGCTCGGCCGGCGTGCCGCGGTCGTAGTACGACTGCGCGAACAGCACGCCGCCCAGCAGCAGCGAGGTGTCGACCGTGGACACCTCGGTCCAGCGGGCGAAGCGCCGGCCGCTCTTCATGTCGAGGAAGTGGTAGAAGAAACCGTGGTAGCCGCTGTCGTCGTCCTCGCTGTCGCCCTGCGGCGCGGTGTCGAAGAAGCGCAGCGTGGCCAGCGTGCGCTCCACCGCCTGTTCACGGGTGATGTAGCCGCGCTCCACGCCCACGCCGTAGGCGGTCAGGCCGAAGCCGACCGCGGCGATGCTGGAGAAGGATTCGCCCGGATAGTGGTCGGGCACCAGGCCATTGGCCGGGTCCGCGCTGTCCCAGAAGAACTGGAAGGTGCGCTGTTCGAGGTCGTTGACCAGCGCCGGTACTTCGGGCGTGCTGGTGGTGGCGGGAGTGGGATCGGGTCGGGCCTGCCAGGCCGGGCTGGCGGGAGCTGCCAGCACCAGGGCCAGGCCGAGCAGGAGGGAGGCAAGCCATGCGGGCCGGTGGGGAAACGTCATGATCGGTCTGCCGTACTTGTGAGCGACGCCACCTGGACCCGCGGGTGGCGCGGGTTCAGGTGGACGTCCAGACGTCCGTTCTCACGAGGCGGACGGTTGAATCGGTAGTGCCTTGCCGCGAGCGGATCAGAACGTGTAACGGGCGCCGATCTGGAAGCGGCGGGTCTGGTTCGGGTCGGCACTGGTGGCGCGGCCGAAGTCCGGGTTCGGGTTCAGCGTGCCCCAGTTGTACTGGTTGTTGATGTAGCCGTTGTCGACGTCGCGGTTGAACACGTTCATCACGTCGAAGCGCAGCTCCAGCGCCTGGCTTTCGCCCCAGCGGAATTCCTTGGCGATCGACAGGTCGAGGTTGAGGTACTTCTGGCCGTACTTGCCGTTCTTGTAGAAGATGCAGTTGTAGTCGCAGCCCGGCACGTTGGCGAAGTAGTCCCAGGGCAGGCCCGAGCCATAGGTGAAGATGCCGGTCAGGCGGGTGTCCCACGGGCCGCGCACGATGCCGTTGAGCACCAGGTGCTGCTTCTCGCCCACGTTGTCGGCGAAGTAGCCCGCCGGATCGACATAGTCCAGCGAGTAGTTGTCGCCACCCTGCTGGCGCGCGCGCTGGTAGGTGTAAGCCAGGCCCACGCCCCAGCCGGACGCCTCGGTGTACGGCTTGTCGATGCTGACCAGCACGCTGCTGGACTGGGTCTTCTTGTCGGTGTTGTGCAGCACCACGCCGTACGGGCTGCCGGGCATCTGGTCGAGCACGAAACCCGGCTCCGGCAGGCGGTTCCAGATCCAGGTGAACTGGTCGTAGCCCAGCACGCGGGCCAGTGTCAGCGAGGCGGTCCAGTCACCCATCACCTGGCGCACGCCCAGACTGAACTGGTCGGTGTGCGGCGGCTTGGTGTTGTTGTTGATCACGTCGATTTCGGAACTGAAACCGGCCGAGCCGGATGCCAGCAGACCGTTGAGGCCGGCCGGCGTCAGGTAGCTCGGGTCCCATGCGATGGTGCCGGGAGTGACGCCGCCGGGGCTGAACAGGAAGGTGTAGTTCGGCACCAGCGAGTGCAGCTCCTCCTGGCTGATCCAGTCGAACGGCGTGCGGTCGTAGTAACGGCCGGCACCGCCGAAGATCGTGGTGCTCTGGTCGCCGTCCTTGCTGACGTCCAGCGAGAAGCCCAGGCGGGGCTGGATCGCGCCCTTGTAGCCGTCGCGGTTGTGGCCGTTGCTGATGTAGTTCTGCAGGCCCAGGTATTCCAGCGTGGGAATCTGCTCGGCCGGCGTCACGTAGTCCTTGTTGAGGGCATTGGTCTCGTAATCCCAGCGGATGCCCAGGTTCAACTGCAGGCGTTCGGTGATGTCCCAGTCATCCTGCACGTACAGGCCGAGCTGGTTGGTGTGCAGGTTGGCGCTGGCCCCGTTGGGCGCGTACACCGCCTTGTACGGCGAGTTGAAACCGCCGGGATAGGCCGCGTCCTCGCTGAAATAGTAGGTTGGCACGGTGGAGCTGTTCTGTTCCAGCGTGATGCCGTAGGCGGCGTACTTGATGCCCGCCTTGATCGTGTGGTCGGGCAGGCCGAACCAGGTGAAGTCGTCGCGGAAGGTACGCTGGTTCTGGCCCTTGTCCTGCAGGTCACCGCCGGCGCCGATCACCGCGATGCCGGGATCGTAGATGGCCCGCACCGTGCCGGATTCGGCCGAGGTGGGGTGCCATTTCGCCGTGCCCGCATCCAGCAGCAGGTCATTGGTGTAGCTGTCGCCGCGCTTCTGCCATTTCAGCAGCAGGTCGTCGACGTTGTTCTTGCGGTTGCTGCGCGCGCTGTAGGCGGTGGTGCCGCCGAAGCCGAGCTGTTCGCTGTCGCGGCGCGTGGTCAGGCTGAGGTCGACGTTGTTGTCGTGGTTCGGCTGCCAGCTCAACTTGCCGAAGAAGGTCTTCTCGTTGAACGGCGCCGAGAACGTGCCGTTGTACTGGGCGAAGCGCGGGTCGTTGATCTGCACCGTGTTGTTGGCGGTGTCCTTGCGCTCCTCGTAGTTGATGAAGAACTGCGCCACGTCCTTGATGATCGGTCCGCCCAGGGTGAAACCGCGCTGTTCGCGCTTGTACTCGGGTTTCTTGACGTGGTTTTTCTTGTCGAACGAGTTCTGCGCGATCATCGACGTGTTCTGGAAGTAGTCGTAGAGCGAACCGTGGAATTCGTTGGTACCCGACTTGGTCACCGCGGTGATGATCGCGGTGCCGGCCTGTTCGTACTCGGCCTTGTAGTTGTTGGTGAGTACCCGGAATTCCTGCACCGCCTCCTGCGAGAACGGGTTGCCGCGGGTGGAATCCTGGCCGGCGATGCCGCCCTTGAGCACGTTGTTCTTCAGGCTGGCGCCGTCGATGAAAACGTTTACATTCTCGGCCGATTGACCGCCCGACGAAAAGCTTTTCGAGTTGGGGTCGCGCGAGGTGGTCACGCCCGGCACCAGCTTGGCGAAATCCAGGAAGTTGCGCTCGTTCTGCGGCAGTTGCTGGATCTGCTTCTGGCTGATGTTGGTGGCCACTTCCGAGGTGCGCGTCTCGACCAGGGTGGTGGCGTTCACCGAAACGCCCTGCAGCTCGGTGGCATTGCTGGTGCTGGGTCCGGCCGCGGCGGCACCGGCGTCCAGGTTGAGGTTCAGCGCCTGGCCGACCTGCACCGTGACGGTGCGGCTGGCGCTGCTGCCGTTGCCGCTGGCCACGATGGTGTAGCTGCCCGGGCTCAGTCCGGCCAGGGTGTAGTTGCCGTCCGCACCGACCTTCGCCTTGCTGACGAAACCGTTGGCGGTATTGGTGGCCACCACCTCGGTGGGCATCGCGTCCTGCGGTGCGCTGACGTGCCCGCGCAGGATCGCCGTGCTGGTCTGGGCGTGCGCGCCCGGCAGCGCGAATGCGGTGACCAGCAGGCCGGCGAGCGCCAGCGAGATGTGCCTGGATAACGTACGTTGATTGACCATGACTGACCCTCTCCCGTAATCGTTGCAAGGTGGTGGAACGCTCTTCCGTCGTTGCCGTGCCGTTGTCTGCGGACCGTTACCGCGGCCCGCCTGGATTGCACCGACCCCTGCCCGGTGCGGTTTCTTCCGGCGCGATCCGGCGCCGGTATGTCGGTGTGTGTCAGCCCGAGGGCGCGGCGCTGGACGCCCGCACCACCAGCTCGGCGTCGACCCGTCGCCGGCTGCCCGCGCGCACGTCGTCCGGGTGGTCGAGCTGTTCGCCCAGCAGGGCCATCGCCTGCCCGCCCAGTTCCGCGATGTGCACCTGGATCGTGGTCAGCGGCGGTGTCACGTAGCGCGCCATCGGCACGTCGTCGAAGCCGCCCACGGCGATGTCCTGCGGAATGCGCAGGCCCGCCTCGCGCAGGGCCGCCAGGCAGCCGATCGCCATCATGTCGTTGGCGGCAAACACCGCATCCGGCCGCGGCCGCATCGCCAGCACCTGGTGGCCGGCGCGATACCCGGATTCTTCGCTGAAGTCCCCGCGCAGCATCATCATCGGACTGTCCGGTGCATGGCTGGCCAGCGATTCGCGATAGCCGAGTTCGCGCTGGGTGGCGTCGCGGTTGCCCGGAGGCCCCTGGATGAACACGATGCGCCGGCGACCCAGCGACAGCAGGTGTTCGACCATCAGCCGCGCGCCGCCGTCGTTGTCGACCGACAGGGCGCAGTAGTCGGCGCCGGACAGCCGGGTGTTGATCAGCACGGTGGGAAGATTCTGCGGCAGGTTCTGCCGCAGGAAGTCAGCATCGGCGTGGGGTGACATCAGCAGCAGGCCGTCGACCCGCCCCTGCATCGCGCGCAGGGCGGCGGCGGCCGCTTCCGCGTCATCGTGCGAGCTGGAGACCAGCAGGTGCAGGCCGCGCGATCGCGCCGCCAGGTCGATGCCGCGGATCAGTTCGGAAAAGAATTCGCCGTACAGATCCGGCAGCAGGGCGCCCACCGTGTTGGTGCGCCGGGTAATCAGCATGCGGGCGGCGGCATGCGGCACGTAGCGCAGGCGCTGGGCCGCCTCGAGAATGCGCTGGCCGGTCTCGGCGGTGACGCCACGGCCGCCATTCAGCGCGCGCGACACCGAGGCCACCGATACACCGGCCTCGCGCGCTACGTCTTTGATGGTTGCTGCTGGCATTGTCGACCCGATCCGCGAACAGGGAACCGCACTGCGGCGCCAACGTAAACGTTTTCATGGCCGATTGTAAAGCGCTTGTAAAACGAAACCTCTGCTGCGCCGCGGCAGGTCTGCCGCGCAGCGAAGCGTGCCTCCGGGCAGATCCCGTGGTGCCTGCCCGGCCCACCGATTTGCGCCCGGATGCCGTCGCCGCCCGTCGATTGGCACGATTGAAGCATGGTATTCGGCGGCTTGACGGTTCTGTGACCGGCGTCGTTATCGGCCCCCGCCTGACCGCTTGTTAAATTTTCAGTTTCGCCGTTAAATGCAGGTTAATCTTTGTGGACTCAGTCAACTGTATCCTCAAGTTATCGCGGTTACTCAACAAACGATAGGCAACTTGCTGTTTTTCCAGACCATGATGACTGCTGCCCTCACCCTGCTGCTTGTCTCCACCGTGCTGGTCGCCAGCGCCGTGCGCCATGTGCCGGCCGGCCAGGTTCACAGCCTGTATCGCCGCGGCAAGCTGGTGCGGGTGCTGCAGCAGGGGACGCATCTGGTGTTGCCGTTGTTCGATCGGGTCGCCCACAAGATCAACCTGGCCGGGCAGACGCTGCGGCTGGACGCGTCACAGGAGGATGCCGGCGAGGTGCGCGGTACCGTGTACTGGCAGGTGCTGGAGCCGGAGCGGGCGGACGCGGTGTTCGAGCAGGTCGACCAGCTGATCCGCCGCGGCGCCCGCGAAGCGCTGCGCAACGAGCCTGCCGCCGCCGACACCGATCGGCGCGACCTTGGCGCCCGCATGAAGCAGTCCTTGAACAGCGCGCTGCGCGAGCGCGGCATGATGGTGACGCGGGTCGAGTTGGACGCCGCCTGAACCACGTCATCCGGAACGGGGAGATCGCGCCAGGGCGTCCCAGAACGCTCGCGCCGCAGGGGATTTGCAGGTATTGAACCCGCTACGGCGGGTTTTTCTTTTGGCGGGGCTGGCAAGCGCGGCAGCGGCCGTCGATACTTTGCGGCCCCATGTGACGAGTGAACCGATGACCAGCCGCGACGCCCTGCAGGCACGACTCGAACAAGGCATCGCCGTGCTTGGCCTGTCGTTGCCGCCCGAGGCGGTGCCGCGCCTGCTCGACTACCAGGCCCTGCTGCAGCGCTGGAACGCGGCCTACAACCTCACCGCGGTGCGCGATGCGGACGAGATGATCACTCGCCACCTGCTCGATTCGCTGGCGATCCTGCCGTACGTGCAAGGCCAGACCCTGGCCGATCTCGGCACCGGTCCGGGCCTGCCCGGCATCGTGCTGGCGATTGCCGCGCCCGGTCGGCAGATCCTGCTGGTGGATTCCAACGGCAAGAAGGTGCGCTTCCTGCGCGAGGCGATCCGCTCGCTGAAACTGGAAGGGGTTCGTGCCGAACAGTCGCGGGTGGAAGACGTCGAAGGCCAGTTCGACTGCGTCACCGCCCGGGCGTTTGCCAGCCTCGCCGACATGCTGGGCTGGGGTGGTCATCTGCTGGCCCCGGACGGAATCTGGCTGGCGATGAAAGGCAAGCGGCCGGATGACGAGCTGCCGGGCATTCCGCCGGGCTTCGCGCTGCGCAGCACGCACGAGTTGACGGTGCCGGGCCTGCCGGCCGAACGCCACCTGCTGGTGCTCGGCCGCACGGGGTGAGCGATGTTCCTTCCCCTGCGGGGCAGGGGAAGCGAAAGCTTCCGATGGGTCAGTCGTCCAGCACGGCGCCGTTGCTCTCGATCACCCGGGCATACAGTTTCGCGGTGGCCTTGGGTGTGCGCTGCTGGGTGGCGAAGTCGACGTGGTACAGCCCGAAACGCTTGGAGAAGCCCAGCGACCACTCCAGGTTGTCCAGCAGCGACCACGCGTAATAGCCCTTGAGGTTCACTCCGGCCCCGATCGCCTTGTGCAGCGCCTTGAGGTGCTTGCGCAGGTAGTTCGTGCGCAGCGGGTCGTCCAGCTCGCCGTTCTCGGCCACCGGCGGGTCGTAGAACGCCGAACCGTTCTCGGTGATGTACAGCGGGATGTCGCCGTAGCGATCCTTGAACCAGGTCAGCGTGTCGGTCAGGCCCTGCTCGAACACCTCCCAGCCGGTCTCGGTATAGGTCTTGTTCGGCTGGCGCACCGGCACCGCCTTCAGCGGATAGGCGTTCGCATCGTGTTTCACCACGGCGCGGGTGTAGTAGTTGATGCCGACGAAGTCGACCTTCTGGTTCGTCAGCTTGAAATCGTCTTCGGGAAAGTCCGGCCAGGCCTCGCCGAAGATCTCCTTCAACTCGGGCGGGTAGCTGCCCAGCAGGGCGGGGTCGGCGAATTGCTCGTTCATGTAGGCATGCGCGCGGCGGGTGGCGGCCAGATCCTCGGCGCTGTCGCTGTGCGGGTATTTCGGCTCGATGTTGAACACCACGCCGATCTCGTGCCTGCCATGGGCGCGATAGGCCTGGATGCCGGCGCCGCTGGCACGCATCAGGTTGTGCGCGGCGATCGGCGCCTCGTACTTGCTGCGATGGCCCGGCGCCAGCGCGCCGTGCAGGTAGCCGCCGTCGGTGACCACCCAGGGTTCGTTGAGCGTGGCCCAGCGCGGCACGCGGTCGTCCAGCGCCTTGAACATCACCTCGGCGTACTCGGCGAACCAGTGCGCGATGTCGCGGTTGAGCCAGCCGCCGCGATCGTCCAGCGCCGCCGGCAGGTCCCAATGGAACAGCGTGGCGTTCGGCACGATGCCGTTTTCCAGCAATTCGTCGACCAGCCGCGAGTAGAAATCCAGCCCCTGCGGATTGACCCGGCCGATCCCCTCGGGCAGCACCCGCGCCCAGTTGATGCTGAAGCGGTAGCCCTGCAGGCCCAGCGCCTTCATCAACTGCACGTCGCCCTTGTAGCGGCGGTAGTGGTCGCAGGCGACGTCGCCGGTGTCGCCGTTCACCATCATCCCCGGCGTGTGGGCGAAGCGCTGCCAGATGCTGGGGCCGGCGCCATCGGCCAGCGGCGAACCCTCGATCTGGTAGGCCGATGTGGCGGCACCCCAGTGGAAGCCGTCGGGAAAGCGGAAACTGGGGCGTGTCATCGGGATTCCTGCAATCAAAGTGCTTGATGTAAACGATTACATGGGCAGAATAGCCGAATGTTTCGCCGCTGTGCACGCCTGGGCATGCCGTGGCCGAACCGATGAAGATTCACACCGATGACGATGCGGCCATCGTGGCCACCCCCCGCGGAGATGCCGATGGCCACCGTACGCCTGGATCAGTTGCGCAAGGTCTACCCCAACGGCCACGTCGGCGTGGCGGGCGCCAGTTTCGATATCGCCGACGGCGAACTGCTGGTGCTGGTGGGGCCGTCCGGCTGCGGCAAGACCACCCTGCTCAGGATGATCGCCGGCCTGGAAACGATCAGCGACGGCACCCTGGCGATCGACGGCCGCGTGGTCAACGACGTGGCGCCCAAGGATCGCGACATCGCGATGGTGTTCCAGAACTACGCGCTGTACCCGCACATGACGGTGGCCGAGAACCTGGGCTTCGGCCTGAAGCTGCGCGGCCACGGGCAGGCCGACATCGACGGCCGCGTGGCGGCGGCGGCGAAGACGCTGGAGCTGGAAGATCGGCTGGCCTCGCGCCCCGGCGCGCTGTCCGGCGGCCAGCGCCAGCGCGTGGCGCTGGGCCGGGCGCTGGTGCGCGATCCCAAGGTGTTCCTGCTGGACGAGCCGCTGTCCAACCTCGACGCCAAGCTGCGCCTGTCGATGCGGGTGGAGATCGCCCGGCTGCATCGCCAGCTCAAGGCCACCATGGTCTACGTCACCCACGACCAGATCGAGGCGATGACCCTGGGCCAGCGCATCGTGGTGCTCGATGGCGGGGTGATCCAGCAGATCGACACGCCGATGAACCTGTACGACAAGCCGGCCAACCTGTTCGTGGCCGGCTTCGTGGGCAGCCCGGCGATGAACCTGCTGCACGGCACCCTGCAGCGGCAGGACGGCTGGAAGCTGGTCACCGCGCAGGGCGACATCGCGCTGGGCGAACCGCCGCAGGCCTCCGCGTGGGAGCCGTGGCGCGATCGTGCGGTGGTGCTGGGCGTCCGCCCGGAGGACCTGCAGCCGCAGCCGTCCGGCGCGGCCGCCCCCGCCCTCACCGCGCAGCTTGAAGTGCTCGAACCGGTCGGCAACGAGGTCTTCCTCAACCTGCGCCACGGCAGCCAGCCGCTGGTCTCCCGGGTGGCGCCGCAAGCCCTGCCCGAGCCTGGCAACGCCGTGCCGTTGGGCCTGGCGCGCGAGCGGCTGCACCTGTTCGATGCGGCCAGCGGCCAGCGCGTCGTGCCGTGAACCGGCGGCCGGCCCGGCAGGCAAGCCGCGGCGGCAATGCTAATCTAGCCGTCCTTCGCGAACGGTAGCTATCCATCCATGGCCCGCATCATCGCTGTCGCCAACCAGAAAGGCGGTGTCGGCAAGACCACCACGGCCGTCAACCTCGCCGCGGCGCTGGCCGCGGCGAAGCGCAAGGTATTGCTGATCGATCTCGATCCGCAGGGCAATGCCACCATGGCCTCGGGCGTCAACAAGCGCGACATCCAGGCCAGCGGATGCGAGGTGCTGCTGGAGGAAGTGACCCTGGCCGCCGCGATCGTGCCCACCGATGCGCACTACGACCTGCTGCCGGGCAATGGCGACCTCACCGCGGCCGAGCTGAAGCTGATGGATGCGCTGGCGCGCGAGCATCGGCTGAAGGAACTGCTGGCCACGGTGACGGACAACTACCACACCATCCTGATCGACTGCCCGCCCTCGCTGAACCTGCTGACCCTCAACGCGCTGACCGCGGCCGATGGCGTGCTGATCCCGGTGCAGTGCGAATACTTCGCGCTGGAAGGCCTTTCCAGCCTGCTCGACACGGTCAAGGCGGTGCGCCACCGGCTGAACCCGAAGCTGGAGATCGAAGGCTTGCTGCGCACCATGTACGACGTGCGCAACAACCTCGGCAACGAGGTGTCGGCCCAGCTCACCCAGCATTTCGGCGACAAGGTGCTGCGTTCGATCATCCCCCGCAACGTGCGCCTGGCCGAGGCGCCCAGCCATGGCCAGCCGATCCATCTGTACGATCGCAGCTCGCGCGGCGCGATCGCCTACATCGGCCTGGCCGGCGAAGTGATCCGGCGCGAGCGCGGGCTGCCGCGGAACGTGGCGGCGGAGCCGGTCGAAGACATCGAGGTGGCGGCGCCGGCGCCGGCACACGACGACAGCGGTCCGACGCTCAAGGCGCCGGCCGCCAATCACCAGGAATGAGAGCCTGTTCGTGACCTTCAGACACCCCGCGTTGTCATCCCGTGGCTGTCAGGTGGCAGTGCGTGGTGCCGGCCTGCCTGGCCGGCAGGCCAAGCCGCGCGCTGCCGCATGGCGGCCACGGGATGACAACCCATCGGGCCGGATCTGTTTGCGTGCAGGCCGGCGTCATCATTCGGTCGTGGACGGACGTCCACTCCCTCACTCTTCCTTGGCCTGCGCGCAAACAGATTCCGGCGCGGGGTGTTTGAAGATCATGAACAGGCTCTAGACATGGCTGCTGCGAAAAAACGTGGATTGGGACGCGGGCTCGACGCCCTGCTCGGCGGCGATGGCGACGCCACGCCGTCGATGCTGGCGCAGGAAGGCGAGCTGCGCATGCTGCCGATCCAGCAGGTCCAGCCCGGCAAGTACCAGCCGCGGCGGCACTGGAACGACGAGGCGCTGGACGAACTGGCCGCCTCGATCAAGGCGCAGGGCCTGATCCAGCCGGTGGTGGTGCGCGAGCTGGGCAAGCACAGCTACGAGCTGATCGCCGGCGAGCGGCGCTGGCGCGCGGCCCAGCGCGCCCAGATGAGCGAGATCCCCGCGCTGATCAAGCAGGTCTCCGAGGCCGCCGTGCCGGCGATGGCGCTGATCGAGAACATCCAGCGCCAGGACCTCACCCCGCTGGAAGAGGCCGACGCGCTGAAGCGGCTGATCGACGACTTCGAGCTCACCCACCAGCAGGCCGCCGATGCAGTGGGGCGCTCGCGGGCATCGGTGTCGAACATGCTGCGGCTGACCGACATGCCCGAGGCGATCAGGCGCCTGCTTGACGAAGGCAAGCTGGAAATGGGCCACGCCCGTTGCCTGCTGACGCTGGAGGAGTCCATCGCCGTGCCGCTGGCGCGCCAGGCCTCGACGCTGGGCTGGTCGGTGCGCGAGCTGGAGGAAGCCGCCCGCCGCGCGCAGACCGCGCCCAAGGGCAAGGCCAGGCACGCGCCGGCACGCGACCCGAACATCAGCGCGCTGGAACGCGAGCTGGGCGAGCGCTTCGCCACCCGCGTCGAGCTGGCCCAGGGCAAGGGCGGCCGCGGCAAGCTGGTGATCCACTACCACAGCAACGACGAACTCGACGGCATCCTCGGCAAGATCCGCTGACCTTGGTGAAAGATGAAACGCTCCGGGCCGGTCTATCTGGCAGTGAGTTCCCGACAACGTCAATTCGAGGCGCTGACCCGCGCGCACGCCGGCGACCTGTACCGCTTCGCCTACTGGCTGTGCGGGCAGGACGCGCTGGCCCAGGACCTGGTGCAGGAGACCTTGCTGCGCGCGTGGAAAAGCCTCGATGCGCTGCGCGAGGCCGAGTCCGCCAAGCCGTGGCTGCTGACCATCCTGCGTCGCGAACACGCGCGCCTGCATGAGCGCAAGGCGCTGGATACCGTCGAGCTGGAAGACAACCTCGCCGAGGACGCCGCCTGGGCCAGCCCCGAGCGCCACGGCGATGCCGCCGAACTGCGTGAAGCCATGTCCCGATTGCCGCACAAATATCGCGAACCGCTGCTGCTGCAGGTGCTGGGCGGCATGAGCTGCGACGAGATCGCCGCCGAGCTGGACCAGCAGCCCGGCACAGTGATGACCCAGTTGTTCCGTGCCCGGCAGAAGCTGAAATCCATCCTGCAGGGCGGCCGCCCGGAGGCGCAGCATGGACTGCCTTGAGTTCCGCCGCCGCCTCGGCGCCGAGCCGCACTCGCGCGCGGCCGAGCTGCTCGCCCATCGCGACCGCTGCGCCGCGTGCGCCGCCGCGTGGGAGCGCGCCCAGGCCTTCGAGCGCGAACTGCACGCCGCGCTCGAGGTGTCCGTGCCCGAAGGCCTCGCCGAGCGCGTGCTGCTGGCCCAGGCCACCGGCGAGCGCCGCCAGCAGACCCGTCGCCGCCAGCTGGCGTTCGCACTGGCCGCCTCGCTGCTGCTCGCGCTCGGCCTCGGCGGCTACGGCTGGAAGCAGCTGGATGCGCGCTCGCTGCCGGCGCTTGCCGTCGCGCACATGCCCGACGAAATCCACTCGCTCGACCTCGTCCAGCCCATCGGCGCTCCGGCCATCGTCGACGGCTTCGCGGTGCGCGGCGTCAGCCTGCGCGGCCCCGCTCCCGCCGACGTCACCTATGTGCACGACTGCCCGGTCGGCCCCTACAAGACCGTGCACCTGGTCAGCCGCGTCGGCGGCACCCCGGTCGCCGTGCTCTACCTGCCGCACAAGCAGGTGGCGAAGGCCAGCGACTTCCAGCGCGACGGCTGGCATGGCCGCATCGTGCCGCTGCAACACGGCACCCTGGTGATGCTCACCGACCGTGGTGGCGCACGTCCGTTCGACGCGGTGGCGCGCCACTGGCGCGCGGCGATCGATGGAGAGGGCGGCGCGCAGACCGCGCAAGGCCGCGCGGTCAACAAGGCGCCGGGCCGGTTGGCACCCTGAGTCTTCCCGTCACCGGAACCGCCGGGTCACCACGGCGTCCAGCGAAATCCGCCCTGCTCCGAGCCCCACCAGGGCCAGCAGCATCAGCCCCCAGGCCTTGTGGTCGTTGAAGTCGCCGCCGATCAGGCCGGCCCAGAGGCCGTTCGGCCACAGCGCGGGATAGGAGACCACGGCGACGATGTTGTAGACGAACAGCACGGCGGCGACCATGCGGGTGCCGAGGCCGAAGGCGAGGAACCACGGCAGCACCAGCTCGGTCCAGGTGGCGAGCGTGGCGGCCAGCGCGGGGGCTAGCAGGGGCACCTGGTATTCGTTGTCGAACAGGTAGGCGGTACCGCTGGGGTCGTCCCACTTCACCGTGCCGGCGCGCCAGAACGCGAGCGCCACGAACACGCGGAACAGCAGCAGGGCAAGCGGGGTGAGCACCGCGAGTTGCGCGGTGAGGCGCGACCAGCGGGCGATGGCGACGGTGGTGTTCATGCGGGCGATTCCTCGGAAAGTGGATGACGGATCACGCGGCGAGCAGCGCGTGTTCGAGCAGGGGACGCAGCAGGGTTTCGGGCGGCGCCTGCGGGTCGATCAGCTGGGCGGCGGCGAGCGCCAGATCCAGCGATGATCCGTGCCGCAGCGCGGCCACGAACGCGGCCTGCGCGGGTGCGATGGCACGCATCGCCACCTGGCTGCCTTCGCGCCACAGCAGCACGGATTGCGGCGCGATGGGGTCGATGGCGTCGTGTTCCGGCGCCTGCGCACAACGCCACAGATCCAGCACCGCCCAGGCGCAGGACAGCACGCGCACGCAGGGCCGCAGCCGCGGCGGTTGCTCCGCGTCGGCCAGCGCGGCGACCAGGGCTGCCGCATCGGCGGGCGCGGCATCGGCGGCCAGCGCCACTTCCTGGCGCAGCCATTCCAGCCGTGCCACGTCACCCAGCCAGGGCCATGGCGCGGTTTCCGGTTGCGCTTCCACGAACGCGGCGAAGTCGGCGCCATGGTCCTGCAGGTTGCCGCTGCGGTTGCCGCGGTACGCAGCGTGGCGGGTGGCGAGGCCGTCGAAGCAGTCCTCGCCGAGCAGGCGCTGCAGCGCGGGAAAACTGGTGGCCAGCGCATCGACGTGGATCGCGAGGTTCGCGTTCCGATAGATGCGCAGGCGGGCGGCGGGCGCGATGCCGCGCGCGGCGATCCACGGTTCCAGCGCGGGTGCTGCGCCGTTCACGATGGCGCCGGCGAACGCGTGCTGCAGTTCACGCAGCGAGGGCGGTGACGACATCGAGATGCTCCGTGGCGAGCCGCGCCTCGTCCTCCAGCACGGCGAAATCGGGCAGGTGCTGGTCCCATTCGATCAGGCTCGGCCTGGCCCCGATGCGGGCCAGCGTGTAGCCATACAGCGCCCATACGGCCGCATCGACGCGCTGGTCGTGCGAGTCGATCAGCAGTTCGCCGCCCAGCCCGTGCTTGCGGGTGAAGCCGGCCAGGTGCAGTTCGCCCACCGCGTCGGCGGGGACGCCGTCGATGAAGCGTTGCGCGTCGAAGCCGTGGTTGACGCTGTTGACGTAGACGTTGTTGACGTCCAGCAGCAGGCCGCAGCCGCTGCGCGCGGCGAGTGCGGCAAGGAACTCCCACTCGCTCAAGGTCGAGTGGCTGAAATGGATGTAGCTGGAGACGTTCTCCACCAGCACGCGGCGGCCCAGCGCTTCCTGCAACTGGCCCACGCGCGCCACCATCAGATCCAGCGCTTCCTCGGTGTAGGGCAGCGGCAGCAGGTCGTTGTAGTGGCGCCCGCCGATGGCGCCCCAGCACACGTGCTCGGACACCAGCGCGGGCTCGGCGCGTTGCACCAGCGCGCGCAGCGCGGCGAGGTGGGCGGGATCGAGCGGATCGGCCGAGCCCAGCGACAGGCCCACGCCGTGCAGGCTCACCGGGTAGTCGCGGCGCAGCGCGTCGAACGCGTCCCACAAGGCGCCGCCGGCGCAGAACAGATTCTCACTGTGCAGCTCGAAGAACGGCACGGCGGGGCGGTGTTGCAGCACGTGCGCGACGTGCGCCGGCCGCAGCCCGATCCCGACACTCGTCGGGATCGGCTGCGCACGCACGGGGCGTGACGGGGGCACGGCTGTCAGCTCTTCTTCATCATGGCGTCGTGCGACATGGCAGCCTGCGCCTGCAGCGAACCGCCGTCGAGCTTGGCGCACAGGCCGGCGGGCACCGCCACGAAGGCCTGCGGATCGCGCGCCTTGCTGTCCTGGCCCGCGCAGGAATGACCCGGGGACTGGCAGTCGTTCTTCATCGCGGCGTTGACGCCGTAGCACTTCTGGGTGGCGCTGGCGGCCATCTTGTCGGCGGCGTGGGCGGTGCTGGCGGCGCCCAGCGCGCCGGCGGCGAGCAGGCTGAGCAGGGCGGAGCTGAGGATGGTCTGGGTTTGCATGGGTTTCTCCCGTGGATGCCGGACGATTCCGGCTGCGGTAGATGACCCGGTGGCCGCGGATTTCCTTACAACGGGTTTTGGGCCCGGTTTCGACGGTTCGAGCCGGCAGGCATTAAACTGCGCGTTCGCCGCCCTTCGCGGTGCCCGTTCTGCTGAAAGGCCCGCCCCATGCCGCAACTCTCCGTCGTCGTCCCCGTCTTCAACGAGCGTGACAACATCCCGCCGCTGCTGGCCGAGATCGCTGCCGCCCTGCGCGGGCAGGTCGACTACGAAGTCATCTACATCGATGACGATTCCAGCGACGACAGCCGCGCGGTGCTGGCGGCGCAGAAGGCGAGCCATCCGGAACTGCGGGTGCTGCACCACGTGACCCGCAGCGGCCAGAGCACGGCGGTGTGGAACGGCGTGCGCGCGGCGCAGTCGCCGTGGATCGCCACGCTGGACGGCGACGGCCAGAACGATCCGGCCGACATCCCGAAACTGCTGGCCGCCCGCGATGCGGCGTCGGCCGAAACGCGGCTGTTCGCCGGCTGGCGCACCACCCGCCGCGACAGTTTCAACAAGCGCATCTCCTCGAAGATCGCCAACGCGGTGCGCTCGCGCATGCTGCGCGATGCCACCCCGGACACGGGCTGCGGCCTGAAGCTGTTCGAGCGCGAGGTGTTCCTGCGCCTGCCCTACTTCGACCACATGCACCGCTACCTGCCGGCGCTGGTCAAGCGTGCCGGTTTCGCCGCCCAGAGCGTGCCGGTCGGCCATCGCCCGCGCACCGCCGGCGTGTCCAAGTACGGCATGCTGGACCGGCTGTGGGTCGGCCTGGCCGACCTGCGCGGCGTGGCCTGGCTGATGCGTCGCGGCAAGGTCACCCGGGTCGAGGAACTCTGATCCAGGTCACGTCGCCCGATCCGGAGGCTCGTATGCTGGGTGGGGTCCTTGGCTGATCCGGAGCATCGGGAGACTGCCCGTGAGCATTGCCGTCAAACGCGTCTACGAACCGGCTGCAGCAACCGATGGCTATCGCGTGCTGATCGATCGCCTGTGGCCGCGCGGCCTGAAGAAGGACGCGGTGCCGCTGGACCTGTGGGCGAAGGAACTGGCGCCGTCGACCGCGTTGCGCCGGTGGTTCGGGCACGATCCCGCGTTGTGGGACGGTTTCCGCCATCGCTACGCCAGTGAACTGGACAAGCTCGCCGAACACTGGCAACCGCTGGCGCAGCGCGCCAGCCGGCACAAGCTCACCCTGCTGTACGGCGCCCGCGACGAGGAACACAACAACGCGGTGGCGCTGAAGGCGTATCTGGAAAACTGGCTGCGCTCGCACGGGCCGCGCTGAGAGGTTGTGAGTTTCAACCTCTCAGGCCGGCCACGGATGGCCGGACATGAAGCGGTCACGCAAGTGATTGCTTCATGTGAGCACGTCCGGGCAGGTACCGGACGTGCGATAGAAGAAAACCACAGGAAGTGGTTTTCTTTACAGGCGCTGAGCCGCGACCTTCAGGCCTCGCGCTGCGGTGTGCCCGCCCGCGGCCAGCTGGCCAGCGTGGCGCGGGCCTGCAGGCGGCCCATCTCGATCAGCTCGCGCGCCCGGTAGAACTCGTAGGCGCTGGCGATGTTGCGCGGCAACTCGATCAGCAGATCCGGCTCGTAGGCGGCCAGGCGCAGCCGCGCCAGGTTGGCCTGCATCAGGTCCATCGATTGGGTCAGCAGGTCGAGCGTGCCCGGCACCGGCGGCTGGTTCTCGCCATGCGAAACCATCCGGCCGATGAAGTCGCCGATGCGCTGGCGATAACCGGCTTGCGCGTTAGTGTCGCGGACTGGCGGTTGCGGTGGCGTGGTGGTGACGGGCGCGCCGTCGACGCTGACGGCAATCGTGTAGTCGGCGTTCTCGCGGATCAGCGGAGTCACCGGCACCGGGTTGAGCAGGGCGCCGTCGACCAGCCGGCGCCCGTCGATCAGGTGCGGACGAAACACGGTGGGGATGGCGATCGAGGCACGGATCGCGTCGAACAGGCAGCCGCGGCTGAGCCAGACTTCGCGGCCCCGCTCGATGTCGGTGGCCACCGCGGTGAAGGCCAGCGGCAGCTCCTCGATCTGCACGTCGCCGATCAGCCCGCGCATCGTCTCGATGATCTTCTCGCCCTTGATCAGCCCGCCGCCGGTGAAGGTCCAGTCGACCAGCCTGAGCACGTCGAACTTGGCCAGCGCGCAGACCCAGTCGCGATAGACCTCCAGCTTGCCGCTGGCATGGATGCCGCCGATCAGGGCGCCCATCGAGGTGCCGGCGATCGCCACGATCCGGTAACCCTGCGCCTCGATTTCCTCGATCACGCCGATATGCGCCAGCCCCTTGGCGCCGCCGGCTCCCAGGGCCAGCGCCACCGTCGGCCCGGGTGGCGCGGCGGGCAGTTGCGGCGTGGTCGAGGGCGGTCCGGGCTGATGTGCTTTCATGGCGGGCATTCAATCACGAAATGCAGGCGCTGCCGTTGGCAGGCTGCATCACCGCGAGCGACGGTGGCGGCGGCTGGTTAGTATGACCGGGCTGCGGCACCCGGCCGGCGGCAACGAACACGGAATCACGCATGGCTTCTTCATCATCCATTCCTGACCGAAAGCCCTGCCGCGTGCGCGGGCCGGGGTCTGCCGCGTGAGCTGGCAGGCCTGGGCGACCGTGGCGGTGATCGCGCTGGCGATGGCGCTGTTCGCCAGCGAGAAGCTGCGCATCGATCTGGTCGCCCTGCTGGTGCTGGCGACCCTGGTGATCCTCGGCATCGTCACGCCGGTGGAAGCGCTGAGCGGCTTCAGCAACGAGGCCACGGTGACGGTGGCGGCGATGTTCGCGCTGAGCCTGGGCATCGAACGTTCCGGTGCGCTGGAACCGCTGAGCCGCTGGCTGATCCGGATCAGGCGTCCCTGGCTGCTGACCCTGGCGCTGATGCTGGCGATCGCGCCGCTGGGCGCCTTCGTCAAGAACATCGCCCTGGTCGCCACCTTCCTGCCGCTGGCGCTGCGCGTGTGCCAGCGCACGCATACGCCGCCAGGCCGCGTGCTGATGCCGATGGCGTACGCCGCGCAGATGGGCGGCGTGTGCACGCTGATCGGCACCTCGTCCAACCTGCTGGCCGACACGCTGGCGCAGAAGCACGGCATGCCGGCGTTCGGCGTGTTCGAGTTCACCCGCATGGGGGTGATCCTCGCCGTGGTCGGCATCCTCTATCTGATGCTGGTCGGGCGCTGGCTGCTGCCGCGCCACATCGATGCGGAGATGCCGGAGCAGGAAGACATCGGCAAATACGTCACCGAGCTGGAAGTGACCGAACAGTCGTCGCTGGTTGGCGGCAGCATCGCCGATGCGAAGCTGGGCGAGCGCTACGGCGTCTACCCGCTGGAGTTGTTGCGGGGCGAAAAGCGCATGTGGTCGCCGCGCAGCCAGGAGATCGCCGTGGGCGACGTGCTGCTGGTGCGCGGCGACTGGGAAAAGATCGAGGAATTCCAGCGTCGCACCGGCCTGCGCAACGCACCGGACCGGCGTTATGCCAAGGGCGACGACCGCTCGCGCGTGATGGTGGAGCTGATGGTGGCACCGGCCAGCCCGATGGAAAGCCGGCGGCTCGACGAGACCGGCCTGAACTGGCGCTATGACGCGGTCGCCCTGGCCATCCACCGGCGTGGCCAGCTGTTGCGCGACAAGCTCAGCGACGTCAGCCTGGCGGTGGGTGACGTGCTGCTGGTGCTGGTGGACGACGACGCCCTGTCGAACCTGCGCAACGACGAGGCCTTCATCGTGCTGAGCGAGCGCGAGGAAACGCATCGCACGCCACGCAAGGCGTTCTACGCGGCGGCCATCATGGCCGGCGTGGTGGTGGCCTCGGGCCTGCACTGGCTGCCGATTCCGATCGCCGCGATCTGCGGCGCCATCGCCATGGCGATCACCGGCTGCTTCGGCCGCAAGGACGTCTACGAAGGCATCGACTGGAAGATCATCATCCTGCTTGGCGCGATCCTGCCGCTGGGCATCGCGATCGAGCGCAGCGGCCTGTCGCAGGAACTGGTGCAGATGGGCCTGGGCGTGGTCGGCGAGCACGGCCCGCTGGCCGCCCTGCTGATGGTCTACCTGCTCACCGCCCTGCTCACCGAACTGATGGGACACAATCCCTCGGTGGTGCTGATGGTGGGCATCGCGGTGTCGGTCGCCCATGCGATGAAGGTGGACCCGCGGCCATTCGTGGTGGCCGTCGCCTTCGCCGCGGCCACCTCGTTCGCCACGCCCGTCGGCTATCCCACCAACACCATGGTCTACTACGCCGGCGGTTATCGCTTCACCGACTTCATGAAGGTGGGCATCCCGCTGATCGCCATCTTCTGCGCGTTGTCGATGTGGCTGATACCGCAGTTCTGGCCGTTTTAATAGAGCTAAAGCGCATTTCGCGTTTGCTCCCTCTCCCTCCGGGAGAGGGTTGGGGAGAGGGTGCCCCCCGCCTGGAACCAGCATCGAAGCCGACTTCGATCAAGTTTCGTCGTACACCGGCCCTCACCTCAATCCTCTCCCCCGAGGGGGAGAGGAGGCGAACGTGCCGTGCGGGAGTCGCCACATCGTGCATTCGGGAGGGGCGAGCGTCGCTGAGGAGTGGTAGTGCCAGTCATGGCTGGGCGTATCCGCCCAATGCCAGCTGCAGCAGGATCTTCATCTCCTCGCGCAGCGACATGGGCGCCACGATCTCCGCATCCGGACCGTACTTGAGCACGTCCATCAGCAGCTCTTTCGAGTTGGAATAGGGCAGCTTCAGTTCATAGCGGCCGTCGGGCAGCCATTCGCCCTTTTGCTGCGAGTGCCAGTGTTCGTCGGCGACCCAGCGCGCGGCGTGCGACGAGAAGCGGATGGTGGCCCAGGCCTTGGGCTTGCCCGCGAAGATGCCGTAGCTGGAGGCGAGCAATTCGTTGAGGTCGCTGTCGGGGACGTCGATGGCGGCGCTGTCCAGCGCGTGCGCCTCGGCCATCCGGTCGACGGCGAAGCTGCGCAGCGCCTCGCGGTCGTGATCCCACACGTCCAGATACCAGTTGTCGCGATAGTGAGTCAGCCGCTGCGGCGACACGGTGCGGCGGCTGTCGGCATTGGTGGTGCGCGCGCGGTAGCGGAAGCGCAGCTGCTGTCGCTGCAGCACCGCACCGGCTACCGTGCGGAACACCTGCTGGTCGAGCTTGCGCTCGCCCCAGGGAATTACCCTGATCCGCTCGATCGGCAACGCCTTGCCGTTGTCGTGGTTGGAAAGCAGGCCCTCGATGCGCGACTTGAACGGCGCCAGCGCGCCGGCCAGCACGCCGGGGCCGGAGCGGCCGATCAGCTCGTTCAGCGCCAGCAGGGCGGCCAGCTCGTCGGAGGTCAGCCACAGGCCGGGCAGTTCGAACTTCTCGCCTTCGCCCTGCTCGTAACGGAACGCGGCGGCCTGGTCGTTGCCACCGCTCTCGATCGGCGCGCGCAATGCGTCGCGCAGGAAGGCCACGTCGCGATACAGGGTGGCGCGCGAACATTCCAGTTCGTCGAGCAGGCGCGGCAGCGGTATCGGATAGTGCGCCGACTTCAGCAGCCGGTGCAGGGTCAGTATGCGTTCGTAGCGATCCATGGGTCGTCGGCGTTTCGTCGATGGCAGGCCTTGTGTAGCATGGAGGCGGCCTGCGTTGCTCACAAGTCGCCGCCGGCATGGTCGAAACCAGCATCGGATGCCTCATGTCGCCCAGCCGCGAATTGCCGACAGACGTCACCAGCACGCACGACCCCGCCCTTGCCGGGACGACCCGATCCAGTTACGCCGAGATCCTGCTGCGCGTGCTGGCGGTCAGCGGCTACGGCTTGTGGATCTGGCTGGGCATGGGCCTGACCCTGGGCATGAACCAGATCGGCAACGGCGCGATGCAGATGCCGCTGGTGCTGGGCACCGCACTGGTGTGCGCGGGACTGGCCCTGGGCGGCTTGCGTCTTTCGGCGAACACCGCGTGGTACGGCGGGCCGCCGGCGGAACGACGCTGGCCCAAGCGGGCGGCGTGGATGGCGCTGGCCTGCTTCCTGCCCGTGCTGTTGCTGCTGGTGCTGGGGGACGGGCACGGACACGTGTTGTCGATGCGCATGGCCGGGGTGGCGTTGCTGCTGTGCAGCCTGGTCAGCCTGGTGCACAGCGCGTACCGCTTTCGCAGCCAGCTTTCGCCCGACCTGCAGCGGATGTCCTCCTCCCTGCCGGTCAGCCGGCTGGTCACCGCCTGGTACGGCGGCGGCTTGTGGCTGTGGCTGTGCGTGATGATGCAGGGCGGGCCAGGCCCCGAGCACGGCGCCTATCCGTGGATTCTGCTGTTGCTGGCGCTGGCCTTGCTGCTGGGCCTGCTCGAAGGCATGCGCTGGCAGTCACTGGCGCCGGCCCAGGGCAGCGACCATGACCTGTACGTCCAGCACCTGTCGTTGCCCCGCATCGCCGCCGCGCTGCTGATCTACGTGCTGCCCTGCGCGGCCCTGCTGTTCACCGACCGATTCGGCGGCGGGCTGCTGGCGTCCGCCCTGGCCGTTCCCAGTTGCCTGCTCGGCAAGATGATCGAGCAGCATGTCTATGAAACGGCTCTGGCGCGGGGGCTCCCCGCCGGCGGGATGAATCCGTTCCCGTGATTTTCCGGAACGTTCATTGGCAGTTCAAACCGCCACGTTAAGGTAGCGGCCTTACCATCTTTTAACAAATGGATCGCCCCGATGAAAAAGACCCTGATCGCCGGCCTGCTGCTGGCCGCCTTCGCGAGCTTCGCCGTCCAGGCCCAGGATACCGACACCCAGGCCGCCAACGGCGGCTGGAGTGGCTCGGGCGAATTCGGTTTCGCCTCGTCCACCGGCAATTCGCGCTCGGAGAACATCAACGCCAAGCTCGGCCTGAGCCAGGAAAACGAGCAGTGGAAGAACAACTTCTTCGTCGACGCGCTGCGCTCGAAGAGCCAGCAGACCCTGGTCGACACCGACGGCAACACGATCAAGCAGTTCAACACCACCGCCAACCGCTATGACGGCGGCGCCTCGGTCGGCCTCAAGCTCGATCCGCGCAGCTACATCGTGGGCGCCGCGCGCTACGAGCACGACGATTTCGGCGCCAATCTGTGGCAGGGCATCGTCTCGCTGGGTTATGGCTACATCGCGCTGAAGGACGGCCGCAACGAGCTGTCGTTCGAAATCGGTCCCGGTTACAAGCGCTACCGCCCGGCCGACGTGGACGTGGTGGTCGACGGCGCGGTGGTGCACCAGCAGCAGCCAACCGAGAGCGAAATGGTCGGCCGCGGCCTGATCAACTACAAGTTCAAGCTCACCGAGAACACCGCGTTCGAGGATACCTTCCTGATGGAAGCGGGCTCCAAGAACACCTACCTGCAGAACGACGCGGGCCTCGCCGTCAGCATGACCAGGAAGCTGGCGCTGAAGGTGGGTTTCCAGCTCCGCCACAACAGCGACGTGCTGCCGGGAACCAAGAAGACCGACACGCTGACCACGACGAACCTGGTTTACAGCTTCTGAGGAAAGAGCGGGAACAGGGAGCGGGAAACGGGGAACGGGAAGAGCGCGAAGCGCAGAGTCCCCGTTCCCGCTTCTACCCCAGCAGCTCGCCCGCGCCCTGCGCCAGCAGGGCTTCGGCCACCTGCCGACCCAGTGCCTCCGCCTGCTCGCCGGGGCTGGCGGCTTCGGCATGCAGCAGGCGGCCACTGTTCGCGTCGCCGACCAGTCCGCGCAGGTGCAGGCCGTGTTCGCCGAGCATGCACCACGCACCCACCGGCACCGTGCAGCTGCCGCCCAACGCGTGATTCATCGCGCGCTCGGCGGTGACGGTGAGGCGGGTGTCGGCGTCGTCCAGCGCGGCCAGCAAGGCGAGTACGGCCGGCTGGTCAGCGCGTGCCTCGATCGCGATCGCCGCCTGGCCCGGTGCCGGCAGCCAGTCCGGCGCGGCCAGTCGCGAACGGATGCGCGCGGCCAGGCCCAGTCGTTCCAGTCCGGCGCACGCCAGCACGATCGCGTCGTAGTCGCCGGCATCCAGCTTGCCCAGTCGCGTGCCCACGTTGCCGCGCAGATCCAGCAGCCGAAGATCCGGCCGCAACGCTCGCAATTGCGCCTGCCGGCGCAGCGAGGAGGTGCCCACCCGGGCGCCCTGCGGCAGTGACGCCAGCTCGGCGTGGTCGTTGCTGACGAAGGCATCCGCCGCGTCCGCACGGGGCAGGATCGCCGGCAGCACGAAGCCGGGTTCCAGCTCCGCCGGCACGTCCTTCAGGGAATGCACGGCCAGATCCGCGCGGCCTTCCAGCATCGCCACTTCCAGTTCCTTCAGGAACAGTCCCTTGCCGCCGATCGTGGCCAGCGGCTTGTCCAGGATCTCGTCGCCGCGCGTGCTCATCGGCACCAGTTCGACGAGCAGCCCCGGGTGCGCCACGCGCAGCAGGGCCGCCACGTGCTCGGCCTGCCACAGCGCGAGCGCGCTCTTGCGGGTGGCGATGCGCAGGGTGGAAGGATTCATCGGGGCTCCGCGAGGTTCAACGAGCGCTCATTGTCGCGTAGTTTCCGCGCCGCGGCGCAACGGCGAATTGGCGCAGGCGGCTGCAAAACCGCGATGGACCGGGCTAGGATGGGGAAAACCTCGGGAGCAGATCATGCAAAGCGGCAATCCGGCGCTCAACAAGAACACCTTCCTCGACGCCGCCAGCGGCGCCGTGGTTACCCGCAGCGACGACGCCATGACGATCAATGGCACGGTCAACAAGACCGGGCTGCTGCTGTTGCTGGTGCTGGTGGGCGCATTCGTCAGCTGGAGCCGTTTCAGCGGTCCGGACAGCCTGCCCACGATCATGCCGCTGGTGCTCGGCGGCTGCATCGGCGGCCTGGTGCTGGGCCTGGTGACCGTGTTCAAGAAGACCTGGGCGCCTTCACCGCGCCGCTGTACGCGGTGGCCGAGGGCCTGTTCATCGGCGCGCTGTCGGCGATCTTCGAGATGCGCTATCCGGGCATCGTGATCCAGGCGGTGGGGCTGACCTTCGGCACCATGGCGGCGATGCTGCTGGCCTACCGCAGCGGGCTGATCCGCGCCACCGAGAAGTTCAAGCTCGGCGTGGTCGCCGCCACCGGCGGCATCTTGCTGCTGTACCTGGCCAACTTCGCGATGGGTTTCTTCGGTCATTCGATGGGCTTCATCAATGGCAGCAGCATGCTGGGCATCGGCTTCAGCGCCGTGGTGGTGGTGATCGCCGCGCTGAACCTGATCCTCGACTTCGACCTGATCGAAACCGGCGCCCAGTCCGGCGCACCGAAGTACATGGAGTGGTACGGCGCGTTTGCACTGGTGGTGACCCTGGTCTGGCTGTACCTGGAACTGCTGCGCCTGCTGTCGAAACTGCAGTCGCGCAACTGAGCATCGGAAACAGCGAGGCCGGCGGATCGCTGCGATCCGCCGGCCTCTTCGTGTCCGCGGGACTATTTGCCCAGCAGCGCCTTCGCCCGCTGCACCACGTTGTCGACGGTGAAGCCGAACTCCTGCAACAGCTTTTCCGCCGGCGCGGAGGCGCCGAAGTGGTCGATGCCGAGCACGTCACCGCGCGCGCCCACGTAGCGCAGCCAGCCTTGGGTGGCGCCCATTTCCACGGCCAGCCGGGCCGCGACGCCGGCGGGCAGCACCTGCTCGCGGTAATCCGGCGACTGCGCGTCGAACAATTCCCAGCTGGGCATCGACACGCAGCGCGTGGCGACGCCGTCGGCTTCGAGCTTGTCCGCCGCGTCGAGGATCAGGCCGACTTCCGAGCCGCTGGCGATCAGGATCAGCGCGGCCTGCCCGCTGCTGGCCTCGCGCAACACATAGGCGCCCTTGCGCAGGCCTTCGGCGCCAGCATGGCGCTGGCGATCCAGCGTCGGCACTTTCTGCCGGGTCAGCGCCAGCGCCACCGGATGCTTCTTCGAGCTCACCGCGACGCGCCAGGCCTCGGCCGTCTCGTTGGCGTCGGCGGGACGGATCACGGTGAGGTTGGGGATCGCCCGCAGGCTGGCCAGTTGTTCGATCGGCTGGTGGGTGGGGCCGTCCTCGCCCAGCGCCACGCTGTCGTGGGTGAACACGTGCACCACGTGCAGGCCCATCAGCGCGGCCAGCCGGATCGACGGGCGCATGTAGTCGGAGAAGATCAGGAAGGTGGCGTCGAACGGGATGAAGCCGCCGTGCGCGGCCAGGCCGTTGCCGATCGCGGCCATCGCGTGTTCGCGCACGCCGTAGTGGAAGTTGCGGCCGGCGCGGCTCCAGCCGCCGCCGTCGGAGCCTTCGGTGTCTTCGCCCGGGACGACGGCCGGGTTGAAGTCGCCCAGGCCCTTCAGCGCGGTGAAGGTGGACGGATCGAGGTCGGCCGAACCGCCGCACAGCGCCGGTAGTTTCTTCGCGAACGCGTTCATCACCTGGCCGCCGGCCACGCGGGTGGCCAGGCCTTTCGGGTCGGCGGGGAACTGCGGGATGTCCGCGTCCCAGCCCAGCGGCAGCTCGCCGCCGAGGCGCGCGCGCAAATCCCTGGCCAGCTCGGGGAAGGCCGCCGCGTAGGCGCTCATCCGCTCGTCCCAGTCCGACTGCGCCTTCGCGCCACGCTCGAGCGCCTCGCGCATGTGCGCCAGCGCTGGCTCGGGCACCAGGAAGTCCGGTTCCACCGGCCAGCCCAGGTTCGCCTTGGTCTTCTTCACGTCCTCCACGCCCAGCGGCGAGCCGTGCGCCTTGTAGCTGTCCTGCTCGGGCGAGCCGTAGCCGATGTGCGTGCGCACCAGGATCAGCGACGGCCGGCTGGTGTCCTCGCGGGCGGCGCGCAGGGCGGCGTGGATCGCGTCCACGTCATTGCCGTCGTCGACATGGATGGTCTGCCAGCCATACGCGTCGAAGCGAGCGCCCCGATCCTCCGTGAACGTCATGTCGGTGCCGGCCGAGAGCGTCACGTAGTTGTCGTCGTACAGGCAGATCAGCTTGCCCAGCTTGAGATGGCCGGCCAGCGACGCGGCCTCGCTGGCCACGCCTTCCATCAGGTCGCCGTCGCTGACGATGGCGTAGGTGTGGTGGTCGATGATGCGGTGGCCGTCGCGGTTGTAGGTTGCCGCCAGCTGCGCCTCGCCCAGCGCCATGCCCACCGCATTGGCCAGGCCTTGGCCGAGCGGCCCGGTGGTGACTTCGACGCCGGGCGTATGGCCGTACTCGGGATGGCCGGGCGTCTTGCTGCCCCACTGGCGGAACTGCCTGATGTCGTCCAGCGACACGTCGTAGCCGCTGGCGAACAGCAGGCTGTACAGCAGTGCCGAGCCGTGGCCGGCGGAGAGCACGAAACGGTCGCGATCGGCCCAGTGTGGATCGGCCGGGTGGAACTTCATGTGCCGCGTCCACAGCACATAGGCCATCGGCGCCGCGCCCAGCGGCAGCCCGGGGTGGCCGCTGTCGGCCTTCTGCACCATGTCCACCGACAGGAAGCGAAGCATGTTGATGCATTGCTGGTCGAGGTCGTGGGACATGATGTTCTCCAGTGTGGGGGAATGGTGCGAGGCAACCACCGTCATCCCCGCGAAAGCGGGGATCCAGTGCCTCTCCCTGTCGGCGGCCTTGAGGTCACTGGATTCCCGCCTTCGCGGGAATGACGTCGCCCAGAAGACCCAAGCCCACGATCAGGCGAGCGCGGCGTCGACGATCTTCTGTGCCTCGTCGAGCAGGCTCTTGAGGTGTTCTTCGCTCTTGAAGCTTTCCGCGTAGATCTTGTAGATCGCTTCGGTGCCGGACGGCCGGGCGGCGAACCAGCCGTTGGCAGCGACCGCCTTGATGCCGCCGATCGCCGCGCCGTTGCCCGGCGCCTTGTCCAGTACCTGTTCGATCTTCTCGCCGGCGAGCTGATCGCTCTTCAGCTGGTCGGGCGACAGCTTCGACAGCTTTGCCTTCTGCGCGGGCGTGGCCGCCGCCTCGAGGCGGTTCGCGTACGGCCGGCCCAGCTCGCCGGTGAGCCGGTCAAACAGTTCGCCCGGATCGCGGCCTTCGCGGGCGGTGATCTCGGCGGACAACAGCGCGGGCACCAGGCCGTCCTTGTCGGTGGTCCACACCGAACCGTCGTGGCGCAGCAGCGAGGCGCCCGCGCTTTCCTCGCAGCCGAAGCCAAGCGCGCCGTCGAACAGTCCTTCGGAGAACCACTTGAAGCCCACCGGCACTTCATACAACTTGCGCCCCAGCCGCTTCACCACGCGGTCGATCAGCGCGGTGGTGACCACGGTCTTGCCCACGGCGGCGCGGTCGCCCCATTGCGGGCGGTTCCGGTACAGGTAGTCGATCAGCACCGACAGGTAATGGTTCGGCTCCATCAGGCCGCTGGAGCGGGTGACCACGCCGTGGCGGTCATGGTCGGTGTCGCAGGCGAACGCCACGTCGTACTGGTCCTTCAGCCCGATCAGCCGCTGCATCGCGTACTTCGACGACGGGTCCATGCGGATCTTGCCGTCCCAGTCCACGCTCATGAAGGCGAACTGCGGATCGACCACCTCGCTGACCACGGTGAGGTCGAGCTTGTAACGCTCGGCGATCGGCGCCCAGTAATGCACGCCGGCGCCACCCAGCGGATCGACGCCCATGTGCACGCCGGCGCTGCGGATGACGTCGAAGTCGATGATGCCGGCGAGGTCGGCGACGTAGCTGTGGAGGTAGTCGTGCTCGCGCGTGGTGCTTGCCTTGCGCGCCTGGGCGAACGGCATGCGCCTGACGTCCTCAAGCCCGCCCTCGATCAGCGCGTTGGCGCGGTTCTCCACCCACTTGGTGATGTCGGTGTCGGCCGGACCGCCGTTGGTGGGGTTGTACTTGAAGCCGCCGTTGTCGGGCGGGTTGTGCGAAGGCGTGATCACGATGCCGTCGGCCAGGCCCGTGGCGCGACCACGGTTGTAGACCAGGATCGCGTGCGAGACCGCCGGCGTGGGGGTGAACTCGCCGCCGCTGGAAACCATCACGTCCACGCCGTTCGCCGCCAGCACTTCCAGCGCGCTCTCGAACGCCGGCTGCGACAGCGCATGGGTGTCCGCGCCGATGAACAGCGGGCCATCGATGCCCCTGGACTTGCGGTACTCGCAGATCGCCTGGCTGATCGCCAGGATGTGCCACTCGTTGAAACTGCCGTCGAGCGAGCTGCCCCGATGCCCCGAGGTGCCGAACGCCACGCGCTGCGCGGGCACCGACGGATCGGGTCGGGTGTCGGCGTAGGCGGCGAGCAGTTTCGCCACGTCGACCAGGATCGACTGCGGTGCCGGCTTGCCGGCGAGGGGGCTGATCTTCTGGCTCATGGGTTCTCTGGAGTGAGGCGACGGGTGGGCGTACTTCTGGCAGGAGCGCACGCTGTCCGAAGAGAGTCTCTCGCGGACAGCGTGCGCTCCCGTACCGTCAGGGATGACCGTCGCGCAGCTGGCGGTAGCGACGGATCAGGGTATTGGTGGAGCTGTCGTGATCCAGTGAGGGCTCGTCCTTCGCGATCAGTTCGGCGATGGTGGCCTTGGCCAGCTGCTTGCCCAGCTCCACGCCCCACTGGTCGAACGAATCGATGTCCCAGATCACGCCCTGCACGAACACGCTGTGCTCGTACAGCGCGATCAGCGTGCCCAGGCTGTGCGGTGTCAGCCTGCTTGCGAGGATCGTGCTGCTGGGGCGATTGCCCTCGAACGTGCGATGCGCCACCAGGGCCTCGGCGGTGCCTTCGGCGCGCACTTCGTCGGCGGTCTTGCCGAACGCCAGCGCCTCGCCCTGGGCGATCAGGTTGGCCATCAGCAGGTCGTGCTGGTCGCCGCCGCCTTGGGCGGGGATCGGGTTCAGCGTCTGGCCGAACCCGATGAAGTCGCACGGCACGATGTGGGTGCCCTGGTGGATCAGCTGGTAGAACGAATGCTGGCCGTTGGTGCCCGGCTCGCCCCAGTAGATCGGTCCGGTGGCGTAGTCGATGGCCGCGCCGTCCAGCGTCACGTGCTTGCCGTTGCTCTCCATCGTCAGCTGCTGCAGGTAGGCGGGAAAGCGCTTCAGGTATTGCTCGTACGGCAGCACCGCCACCGTGGCGGCGCCCAGGAAGTTGGCGTTCCAGACGCCCAGCAGGCCCATGATCGCCGGCAGGTTGTGCTGCAGCGGGGTGTGCCGGAAATGCTCGTCCATCGCGTGGAAGCCGGCCAGCATCTCGCGGAAACCGTGCGCGCCGATCGCCAGCATGGTGGACAGGCCGATCGCCGAATCCATCGAGTAGCGCCCGCCGACCCAGTCCCAGAAGCCGAACATGTTGGCGGTGTCGATGCCGAACTTCGCCACGCCTTCGGCGTTGGTGGAGACCGCCACGAAGTGCTTCGCCACCGCGCTTTCCTCGCCCAGCGCCGCCACGCTCCAGGCGCGCGCCGCGTGCGCGTTGGTCAGGGTTTCCAGTGTGGTGAAGGTCTTCGAGCAGACGATGAACAGCGTCTCGGCCGGGTCCAGGTCGCGCACCGCTTCGGCGAAGTCGGTGCCGTCGACGTTGGAGACGAAGCGGAACGTCATGTCGCGCCGGCTGTAATCGCGCAGCGCTTCATACGCCATCACCGGGCCCAGGTCCGAGCCGCCGATGCCGATGCTGATCACGTTGCGGATCGGCTTGCCGCTGTGGCCCTTCCACGCGCCGCTGCGCACCTGCTCGGAGAACGCGGCCATGCGGTCGAGCACGGCATGCACGTCCGCCACCACGTCGTGGCCGTCGACCAGGATCTTCTCGCCGCGCGGCGCGCGCAGCGCCGCGTGCAGCACGGCGCGATCCTCGGTGGTGTTGATCCTGCGGCCGCTGAACATCGCCTCGATGCGTTGCGGCAGCTGGCGGGCGCCGGCCAGTTCGCACAGCAGGCGCAGCGTGTCGGCGTCCACGCGCTGCTTGGAATAGTCGAGGTACAAGCCCACCGCCTCGACGGCCAGCGCCTCGCCGCGTTTCGGATCAGCCCCGAACAGCTCCCGCAGGTGCTTTCCGCCGATGTCCCGGAAATGCCGCTGCAAGGCCTGCCATTGCGGCAGGCCGGTCAAGGTGGCATGGCTCATTTCAGCACGGCCCCGTCGGACTTCCCGGCCAGCTGGCGGGCCTTCTCGGCGATGCCGTCGAGCAGGTGGTGCCACGACTTGACGAAGGCCTCGGCGCCTTCGCGCTGCAGCGTGAGTGCCAGCTGGTCGATGTCCACGCCGGCCGCGCTGATGCGCGCGAGCACCGCGTCGGCGTCGCCGCCGTCCACGTCCATCACGCCATGCAGCTCGCCGTGGTCGGCGAAGGCATGCAGGGTCTTCTCCGGCATCGTGTTGATCGTTTCCGGCGCGGCGAAGGCGCTGATATACAGCGTGTCGGATGCGTCGGGATCCTTGGTGCCGGTGCTGGCCCACAGCAGCCGCTGCGGCATCGCGCCGGCGTCGGCCAGCTTCTGCCAGCGCGCCGAGGCCAGCATCTGCCGATAGGCGCGGTAGGTCTGCTGGCCCACCGCGATGCCCAGCTTGTTGTGCAGCTCGTCGGGCAGCTGCTTGTTGCTGGCCACGTCCCAGCGGCTGATGAACAGCGAGGCGACCGAGCCCACCCTGGGGTCCAGCCCGGCCTGCAGGCGGCGCTCGATGCCGCGCATGTAGGCCTCGCTGACGGCTTCGTACTGGGCGCAGGAGAACAGCAGGGTCACGTTGATCGGAATGCCCAGGAAGATCGCTTCCTCGATCGCCGGCACGCCCTCGGGCGTGCCGGGAATCTTCACGAACAGGTTGTCCCGCCGTCCCTTGTGGTGGATGTGGCGGGCGGCGGCGATCGAGCCGGCGGTGTCGGCGGCCAGCAGCGGCGAGACTTCCATCGAGACCCAGCCATCCACGTGGCCGGTCGACTCGAACACCGGCTGGAACAGGTCGGCCGCGCGGCGCAGGTCTTCCAGCGCCAGCTCGGTGAACAGCGCCTCGCCCTGCATGCCCATCAGCGACTTGGCGTGGATGCCCGCGTCGTAGGCATCGCCGCCGCTGATTGCCGCGTCGAAGATGCTGGGATTGGAGGTCAGTCCGGTGATCGAATCCTCTTCGATGTAGCGCGCCAGCGTGCCGTCATCGAGCAGGGTGCGGGTGATGTTGTCCAGCCACAGGCTCTGGCCGAGGTCGTGCAGTTGGCGGGTCGCTTTCATGCTTGCTCCATGTCGCTTCACAACGGGTTTCGGGGGGAGGTTCCATCAGCTGCCAGGGCGATGACCGGAGCCGCCGGCAGAAAGTCGTCAAGCTTACGCCCGCGCAGATCGCCGATGCGAGCGATCGTGATGTCCGGCGCGGGGTCGATCGCTTCGGCCGCGGCCGCGTAATGCCCCTGGCGCACGAACACGGTGGTCAGCCGGTGGCCCATCCGCTGCTTCATGGCGGCCAGGATCTGCGGCTTGTCGTCCACCATCACGTAGTGCGCGGCGGGGTAGCGCTGCTGCATCGCCACCAGCATCTGCTGCTTGTGCACGTACACCAGCACCTCGCCCCGCAGCGCCTGCCACAGGCCGGCGCGCTGGATCTTGCGCGGCTGGAACACCACGTCGCCGTCGGACAGGATCACCGTGGTGCCCAGCGTGCGCAGGTGCGCCACGGTGTCCAGCGCATGCGGATAGAGCCGGGTGGCGAACGGGTATTCCAGCAGGTAGTTCGACATCTGCAGCAGCGAGGGTTCGTTGTCCAGCCCGCTGCGGAAACGCTGCAGCGCGCCCAGGTAGTCGGCCACGCCGCCGATCTGGCGCAGCTCCTCGTAGATCGCCCAGTAACGTTCGCGCTCGGCCTCGCCGAAGGCCGCCTCCAGGGTGTCGCTGAGGTCGCGGCCGAAGCGGTCGTTGTCGAGCAGGGTGTTGTCCACGTCGAGCAGGAACACCACGGCGGCGGATTCGGAGGTGCGGTCGGTCAACATGGCGTGCTCTGCTCCGGTCGGGTGTCGTGCCAGCCCTCATCATCGCTGACGATCGCGGCTGCCGCCTCCGGGCCCCAGCTGCCCGGCTCATAGAACGCCACCGGCCCCTCATGGGCCAGCACCTGGTCGACCACCGCCCACGCCGCCTCGACGCATTCGTCGCTGGTGAACAGCCCGTTGTCGCCGCGGATCGCATCGCCCAGCAGGCGCTCGTACGGCGACTTCTCCGGTCCGGAATCGTGCCGCGCCACCAGCTCCACCGCCTCGCCCCGCATCTCCTCGCCCGGCTTCTTCACCCGCATGCCTTCGGCGATCACCACCTCCGGGCTGAGCCGGAAGCGGAAGTAGTTCGACTGCGGCGCGCCGATCGGGTCGAACACCGACAGCGGCGGCGTTTTCATGTCCACCAGCACCTGGGTGGTGGTCAGCGGCAACCGCTTGCCGGCGCGGATGTAGAACGGCACGCCGGCCCAGCGCCAGGTGTCGATGTGCAGGCACAGCGCCACGAAGGTCTCCACGTTGGAGTCCGCCGCCACGCCCTCCACCTGCCGGTAGCCGTTGAACTGGCCACGCACCACCTCGGCCGGGTCCAGCGGACGCATCGCCCGGAACAGCCGCAGCTTCTCCGCGCGCAGGGCTTCGGGGTCGTTGCCGATCGGTGCATCCATCGCCAGCAGCGAGGTCACCTGGAGCAGGTGGTTCTGCAGCACGTCGCGGATTGCGCCCACGCCCTCGTAGAAGCCGCCGCGGCCGTCCACGCCGAACTCCTCGGCCATGGTGATCTGCACGCGGTCGACATAACGGTTGTTCCACACCGGCTCCAGCACGGTGTTGGCAAAACGGAAATACAGCAGGTTCTGCACCGGCTCCTTGCCCAGGTAATGATCGATGCGGAAGATCGCCGACTCCGGAAACACCTGGTGCAGGGTCCGGTTGAGCGCGCGGGCCGAGGCCAGGTCGCGGCCGAACGGCTTCTCCACCACGATCCGCGCATCGTCGGCGCAACCGGCCTGCTTGAGCCCCTTCGCCACTACCCCGAACAGGCTGGGCGGAATGGCCAGATAGTGCAGCGGCCGCTTCGCCTCGCCCAGCGCCTGCTTCAGGGCGGTGAACGTTGCCGCGTCGTTGTAGTCGCCATCGACATAACGCAGGCACGCCGACAGCTTCTTGAACGCGGCCTCGTCCAGCTCGCCGCCGTCATGTTTCGCCGCCTCGACCAGGCTGTCGTGGGCGCGCTGCCGCAGCTGCCCCACGTCCCAGCCCGAATGCGCCACGCCGATGATCGGCAGATCCAGCCCGTCGCGCGTCATCATCGCCAGCAGGGCGGGAAAGATCTTCTTGTAGGCCAGGTCACCGGTGGCGCCGAAAAAGACCAGGGCGTCCGAACGAGGGGTCGGCATGAGGCGAATTTCTCCATGAGGGGGCGCAGCATCCCGGGCCTCGGGCGGTACGCGTGACAACGGTGCTGGCGCGTTGATGCATCACCTTCGCACCGGAGACCCAATCTACCTGCAAAGCCTGCACGTCAACAGGTTAAGTCGATGCATAAGATGCGCACCCAACCGGTCGACGCCGCCGCAGGAACTTGCACCCCTGAAAAGTCTTCCGGCATGGGTTGGCGAGAGTCGCGGCGGAGAGCTGTGCGAACTGCTCGACGGGTTGCGCGCCCACTGGGCGCGTCTGCGCGAGGCCGTCGACGCGTGCAGCGCACGTCGCCGACCATGCGCGAGGATGCGCGCTGCCAGCGGCTGAGCCACCCGATCGGCGTGGGGCCGATCACCGCCGATGCCGCCGTGGCCACGGTGACCCAGGCGAGCGAGATCAAGAACGCCGGCAGATGGCGGCCTGGGCTTGGTACCCACCCAACATTCCAGCGGTGGGCATGCGCGATTGGGCGGCATCAGCTGTCGCGGCGACGCCTGCGTACGCTGCTGTCCAGGGGGGGCGCAGCAGCCTGCAACGGGCCAAGGCGGTCGCCACCGAAAAGGCCACGCCCGAACAAC
>NZ_AJXT01000049.1 GCF_000264295.1 Rhodanobacter spathiphylli B39
GGGCAGAATGCCCAGACCCTGTCGGCGGTGACGGTGCAGGCCAACGCCCTGCCCAGCATCGACGTCAGCGGCGTCGACTCCCGCACGGTCATCACCGCCGATCAGCTGGCCCGTCTGCCGTTGGCGCGCAGCGCCGAGGCCATCGCCTTGCTGGCTCCTGGCGTGGTCCAGGGTAGCGGCCTGTTCACCAATCTGACCGGTGGCTCGGTGGTCTCGTTCGGTGGCTCCTCGGTGACCGAGAACGCGTATTACATCAACGGCTTCAACACCACCGATCCGCTCAGCGGCTTCGGCGGCATCACCCTGCCGTATGGCGCCATTGACCAGCAGGAAATCATGAGCGGCGGCTACGGCGCCGCTTACGGTCGTTCCGACGGCGGCGTGATCAGCCAGGTCGGCAAGCGCGGCACCAACGAGTGGCACTTCGGTGGCCAGATCCAGTGGACCCCGAAGGATCTGCGTTCCGATCCGGATAACTGGTACTACGTCAACAAGGACGGTTCGCAAGGCAAGTTGCGCCAGTACCGCAAGAACAACAAGTCGTGGACCACGACGGTCGACGCCTATGTCGGCGGCCCGCTGATCAAGGACAAGCTGTTCATCTTCGCGGCCGTCGAGGCCGAGCGCCAGCAGGGCGAGTCGACCGGTGCGAACGTGGCGCCGTTCGTCGACCACTACCGCTATGACAACCCGAAGTGGTACGGCAAGCTGGACTGGAACATCACCGACAGCAACATCCTCGAGCTGACCGGTGCGTCGAACAAGTCGTCCTACCAGGGCGTCTTCAACGACTTCGACTACGCCACCCTGAAGGAAGGCGGCTTCAACAGCAACGACACCCATACCAAGAACGGTGCGGATGTCTATTCGGCCAAGTTCACCAGCTACATCACCGACGACCTGACCGTGACGGCCCTGTACGGCAAGATGAAGGGCACCTGGTACAGCAGCATCGCCGACTACGATCCGACCTATCCGTACCTGTTCACTCCCAACGAACAGAACCCTGCTCTGAATGGCGGCTCGCCGATCACCAACAGCCAGACGGTGTCGACGATCAACCTGCCAGACCATCGTTCGACCAATACGAACCTGCGCATCGATCTGAGCTACAAGCTCGGTGACCACACGCTGACCGCCGGTATCGACAACCAGGATCAGAAGAACGTCGATGGCGGCACCAAGTTCCCCGACGGCGGCCTCGGCTACGCCTGGGAATACAACCCGCCGGTGGACGGCACCGATCCGAATGCCTACATCGTGGGCGGTCCGGGCACGGCTCAGCCGGGCGCCGACTGGCGGAACTCGCCGTGGGTGGCGGGCGCGGGCGGCTACGCCGGCGGCGAAGATGGCTACTACGTGGCCAAGTACCAGTACCACGACAACGCTTCGGTTCGCGTGGCACAGCGCGCCCAGTACGTCGAGGACAGCTGGCAGGTGAACGATCGCTGGTTGGTCAAGCTCGGTCTGCGCAATGACCAGTTCACCAACTACAACGCCGTGGGCGAACCGTACCTGCGCCTGACCAGCCCGCAGTGGGCGCCGCGCGTGGGCTTCAGCTGGGACGTGAACGGTGATTCCAGCTTCAAGGTCTACGGCAACGCCGGCCGCTACTACCTCGCGCTGCCCACCAGCGTGGCGCTGCGCTCGGCCGGTACCTCGCTGTACACCCGCCAGTACTACACCTACACCGGCATTGATGCCAACGGCATCCCGACCGGCCTGACCCCGATCGACACCTATCTGGGTGCCGGTGCACCGGTGTCGGCCAACGGCGAGTACGGCCAGGCCCGCGATCCGAAGACCTCGGCGTCGACCAACCTGAAGTCGGAATATCAGGACGAGTACATCTTCGGCTTCGACAAGAAGCTGGGCGACTCCTGGGTCTATGGCGCCAAGGCGACCTACCGCAACCTGCGCAACGCGATTGACGACGTGGGCGACAACATCTCGATCATCGCCAAGATGAACGCGATGGGCATCGACCCGAACAGCTACGACGCCACCCGCGTGCCGGCGAGCATCCTGATCAACCCGGGCAGCACCTCCTACTTCAACATTCCGAAGCTGGGTGGCGGCTACTACACCGTGCAGATGGACTGGAAGAACGACTTCCACTTCAACACCACGATGAAGCGCAAGTACTACGGCCTGGATCTGTATCTGGAACATCCGTTCGACGGCAAGTGGTACGGCAAGGTCGACTACCTGTTCTCGCGCAGCTACGGCAACAGCGAAGGCCAGGTGCGCACGGACATTGGTCAGACCGACGTGTCGGCAACGGTGGACTGGGACTACGCCCAAGTCATGGACTACGCGAACGGCGCACTGGCCAACGACCGCCGCCACCAGATCAAGGCGTACGGCTCGTACCAGATCGCACCGGAGTGGATGCTGTCGGGCAACCTGGCAATCCTGTCCGGCTCGCCGAAGACCTGCCTGGGCTACTATGGCGCCGACCTGACCAACCCGGGTCTGGGTTATGGTCCGTACTATCACTTCTGCAACGGCGTGCCGTCGTCGCCGGGTGATACGCGCAACCCGTGGACCTACACGCTCAGCCTGAGCGCGGAATACCGGCCGGAGTGGGCGGGCAAGAAGCTGGCGTTCAACGCGATGGTCAACAACGTGTTCGACAGCCAGAAGATCACCCAGACCTATCCGATCTCGACCAGCTCAAGCTATCTGCGCCCGTACAGCATGCAGACGGGTCGTTACTTCCGCTTCGGCGTGTCGTACGACTTCTGATGATCTGAAGTAATACACGTGTGGTAGTTGCAAGAAGGCCGCCGGGTTACCCCGGCGGCCTTTTTTATGTCAGATGGAAGCTTCCCGTTCGGCTCGCCTCACCACTCATTCCGCCTCGATCTCTTCTTCGAAGCGCAGATGCTTCACGCTGCGTCCGTTTCTGCGCACCAGTTTCAGCGCCTCGATGCCGATCTTGATGTGGGCCTCGACGTACTTGGCGGTGATGGTGCGATCGCTGGCCTCGGTCTTGACGCCCTCGGGCACCATCGGCTGGTCCGACACCAGCAACAGCGCCCCACACGGAATCCGGTTGGCGAAGCCGGCGGCGAAGATCGTCGCCGTCTCCATGTCCACCGCCATGCAGCGGGTGCGCCGCAGGTAATCCTTGAACGTGTCGTCGTGTTCCCACACGCGCCGGTTGGTGGTGTAGACGGTGCCGGTCCAGTAGTCGTGGCCGAGGTCGCGGATCATGGTGGATACGGCACGCTGCAACTGGAACGCCGGCAGCGCCGGCACCTCCGGCGGCAGGTAGTCGTTGCTGGTGCCCTCGCCGCGGATCGCCGCGATCGGCAGCACCAGGTCGCCCAGCTGATTCTTCTTCTTGACCCCGCCACACTTGCCAAGGAACAGCGCGGCCTGCGGCTCGATGGCACCGAGCAGATCCATCACGGTGGCCGCATTGGGGCTGCCCATGCCGAAGTTGATCAGGGTGATGCCGTCGGCAGTGGCGTTCGGCATCGGCCGGTCGCGGCCCTGCACCTCCACGCCATGCCACTGGGCGAACAGTTCCACGTAGTTGCCGAAATTGGTCAGCAGGATGTGTTCGCCGAACTGCTCCAGCGCGGTGCCGGTATAGCGCGGCAGCCAGTTGGAGACGATTTCCTGTTTGCTTTTCATCTGGGTATTGCCCGAATCACGTTACCGGCGACGCCACGCCGGCGAGATGCCAGTTCAGTGGGGTCATTTTAGGGGGGCGGTCGGCCCCCGACCAGCCGGATCGTCGCGGTGTTCGTCCAAAGTCGCGACAGACGCCACAATCACGGCCCTCATGTTATGTTTCGCCTGCCATCAATGTTGCGGGGGGACTACCTGATGCGGATGGGTCTGGCAATCGATGCGGCCTGCGATCTTTCGCAGGAGTTCCTTCAGAAACACGACATCGCGGTGATGCCGATCACGGTCCGGATCGACCGCGAAGTCTTCATGGATGACCGCCGGCCGGAGGAGATCCAGCGCTTCATCAATCGCCGGCTGGGCAACCGCAGCCATTCGGCCGAGACCGAACCGTGCCCGGTGGAAGAGGTCCAGAAGCTGTTCCTGGAAAAACTGGTGCTGGAACAGGACTGCGTGTTCTGCCTGACCATCACCGCCACCCGCAGCCCGATCAACGAGCACGTCAACAAGGCCAGCTTCGCCATCCTCAAGAACTATCGCCAGGCACGCGACCAGGCCGGCGTCCCCGGCCCGTTCATGATGCGCGTGGTCGACACCCGCAACATCTTCGCCGGCGCCGCGCCGGCGATCTACGAGGCGACCCGCCTGATCGCCGCCGACGAACCGCCTGCGGCGATCCGCGAGCGGCTCACCCATGTCGCCAACCATAGCTATGGCTACATGCTGCCGCGCGACCTCTACTACCTGCGCGCCCGCGCCAAGAAGAAGAACGATCGCAGCGTGGGCCTGGTCAGTGCCATGCTGGGCTCGGCGCTCGACATCAAGCCGATCCTGCGCTGTTTCCAGGGCGAAACCGGCCCGGTCGGCAAGGTCCGCGGCTTCGAGCAGGGCGCCGAGGCGCTGTTCGGCTACGTGACCAAACGGGTCCGCGCCGGCCTGATCGTGCCCATGGTGTGCGCCAGCTACGGCGGCGACCTTGCCGTGCTGGAGCACCTGCCCGGCTATCTCGAGCTGCGCCAGGCCTGCGAGGAATGCGGCGTCGAGCTGATGGAAGCACCGATGAGCATCACCGGCATGGTCAACGTGGGCGAAGGCGCGGTCACGGTCGGCTTTGCCGCCGAGGACCACGTCGCCGAATTCTGATCCCGCCGCGCGCGCCAGGCCTTGCTGGGCCTGGCCTGGCTCAGAAGCCGTAGTTCAGGAAGCCGCCATCCACCGCCAGCACCTGGCCGGTGATGTAGCTGGCCGCGGGCAGGCACAGGAAGGCGATCGCCGCGGCCACTTCCTCCGGTTCGCCGATCCGGTCCAGCGGCGTGCGATCGAGCACCTCGTCGAGGTAGTCGGCATCGGCCAGCGCCGGTTCGGAACGCTGGGTGCGGATGTACCAAGGCGCCACGGCGTTGACCCGGATGCCGTCCACCGCCCACTCGGCGGCTAGGTTGCGGGTGAGCTGGTGCAGCGCGGCCTTGCTCATCCCGTAGGGCGAGCCGGTGCGCACATGGGTCATCCCGGACACCGAACCCACGTTGACGATCGCCGCGTGCGCGTGCTGCACCAGCTGCGGGTGCGCCAGCCGGCACATCTCGAATGCGCTGAAAAGGTTCTGCTCGAAGATCCGGCGCCAGTCGTCCACGCGATAGTCGAGGGTGGCGGCGGGCTGGTTGCCGCCGGCGTTGTTGACCAGCAGCGACAGCGGCGTGCCCAGGTCGGCGATCCAGTCGAACACGGCCAGCCGATCCTCCGCTTCGCTGACGTCGGCGGCGAACGCCATCACCTCGCTGGCGGGGAAATCGTCGGCCAGCTCGACCCTGACCTGCTCCAGGTGGTCCGCATCGCGCGCCACCAGCAGCAGGTTGGCGCCCAGGCCGGCCAGCTCGCGCGCCGTGGCGTGGCCGATACCCTTGCTGGCGCCGGTGATCAGGGCATTGTGGCCTTGCAGTTGCCAGGCTTCGAGGCGGCTGTTCATGCGGTCAGCTTAAAGCGTCAAGCGCGGGCTGCCAACGCGTTCCTTGCCTGGCGCCCGCCACTGGCGGGACACTCGCCGCATCCATCACGCACGGACATCGCCATGAAGCTGCTGCCGCTCCTGCTCTGCCTTGCCGCGCTGGGCGCGTGTTCGCGCAAGCCGCCCGAACCGCAGGCGAAACCGGCCGCGGTCAGCACGCCGTTCGACGCGATGCGCGCCGACGAGCAGCGCGCGAAGGATGTCAGCAAGGCGCTGGAGAAAAAGTCCGCCGAGCAGGACAAGCAGATCGAGGCCGCGGGGCAGTAACTGCTGGCGGCCTCACCTCAACGCGGACGGCACAGGCAGTCCGCATAGATGTTCGGCGTGCCCGCCTTCGCATTGCGCAGCAACTGCAGTTCGGGAGCCTTCGCCGGCAACTGCGCGACCCAGTCCGGCAGGCGCACGCCGAACGATTGCAGCACATGCACGCTGGCGCTCTGGCTGAGGCCCATCAGGAAGCGCTCGAAGCCGCCTTGCGGCGGTTCCACGTAGCGCACCGGATAGTCCTTGCCCAACCGGGCCAGACGGCCCGCCTCGGCCACCGCCGCGTCCAGCCCGCCGAGCTGGTCGACCAGGCCACGCTGCAGCGCCTGCTCGCCGGTCCACACCCGCCCCTGCGCGATGGCGTCGATCGCCTGGTAGCTCTTGCCCCGGGCCTTGGCCACGCTGCCCACGAAATCGCGATAGCCCTTGTCGATGATCGTCTGGATCACCGTGCCGACCTTCGGATCGAGCGGGCGGGTGATGTCGAACGCGCCGGCCATCGGGCCGGTGCTGACGCCGTCGCTCTGCACGCCGAGCCTGGCCAGCGTGCCGGGCACCGTGTAATACAGGCCGAAGATGCCGATCGATCCGGTGATCGTGTTGGGCTCGGCGAAGATGCGGTTCGCATTCATCGAGATCCAGTAGCCGCCGCTGGCCGCCACGTCACCCATCGAGACCACCACCGGAATGCCGGCCGCGCGGGTCAGCTCGACCTCGCGGCGGATCTGCTCGGCGGCATACACCTCGCCGCCGGGCGAATTGACCCGCAGCACCAGCGCCCTGGTCTTGCGATCCTCGCGGGCGCCGCGGATCAGCGCCGCCGTCGATTCGCCACCGATCGAACCCGGACCGCGCCTGCCGCCGGCGATCTCGCCCTCGGCCACCACGATCGCCACGCCCGCGGCGGGCAGGTCGCCATCGCGCGACACCGCGGAGGCATAACGGTCCAGCGCGATCTGGCGGAAGTCGTGGCCCTTGCGGTCGGCCGGCACGCCTTCCTTGCGCATCATAGCAATCAGGTCGTCCCGTGTGGCCAGCCCGTCAACCAGGTGCTGGTTCAGCGCCAGCTCGGCGAGGTTGCCTTGGGTGCTGGCGATATGCTCAGGCAGGTTGTCGACGTCGTCGCGCAACGTGGCGGGGTCCAGCTTGCGCAGCTGCGCCACCTCGGCCAGGTAGCCCGTCCACAGGCCACCCATCCAGTAGCTGTCGGCCTGCTTCGCCTCGGCCGAGGCGTGGTCGAGGATGTACGGCTCGGCCGCGCTCTTGAACTCGCCGACCCGGAACAGGTGGACGTCCACGCCGAGCTTGTCCAGCAGGTCCTTGTAGAACAGCCGGTAGTTGGCCAAGCCGGTGAGCATCACGCCGCCCTGCGGATCGACCAGCAGCCGGTCGGCGTGGGCGGCCAGGTAATACTGGCCCTGGTCCAGGTTCACGCCCCAGGCGATCACCGGCTTGCCCGCCGCGCGGAACCGGTCCAGCGCCGCGCCGACTTCGCGCAACGCGGCAAAGCCGCCGCCCTGCAGTTCGTCGGGCAGCAGCAGGATGCGGCTGATCCGCGGATCCTTCGCCGCGGCATCGATCGCGCCGGTCAGGTCGCGAAGTTGCACCTGCCTGGGCTCTTCGCCGGACAAGCCGTCGAGCGCGCGCTGCAGCGGATCGATGCTGGACTGTTCGACCAGCTGGCCTCGCGGCTTGATCACCAGCACGCTGTCGGACTGCACCGTGCGATCCACGTCGGCGCCGAGCACCAGCAGCAGGATGAACAGCAGGCCGAAGAACACCACGTTGATGATGATCAGCCGACAGCCGTTGATGAAACGCCCCACGGCGCAGAGAAAGGCCCAGAAGCCGTTGCGACGGAGCGGTGGCGGCGAAGTCATGCGATGGGTAATCCGTGTTTGATGGGCCAGCGTAGCGGGTCGAGGGTCAGGCCGCTGCCGTGATCGACAGGTGGCGGCGCCAGCGCTGTTTCCAGGCGCTGCGCCAGAACCGGGTGAACAGCATCACCGCGGCCACCGACAGGCCGGCGATCAGGCCGATCCACATGCCCCGCGCGCCCATGCCGTGGTGGAACGCCAGCCACCAGCCCACCGGCATGCCGACCACCCAGTACGCGAACAGGGTGATCGCCATCGGCACGCGGGTGTCCTTGAGCCCGCGCAGCGCGCCATTGGCGGCCACCTGGATGCCGTCGGAAAACTGGAACACGCCGGCCAGCATGATCAGTTGCGCGGCGAGCATGATCACCTTCGGATCGCGCGTGTACAGCGTGGCGATGAAATGGGGCAGGCCCAGCATGAAGCCGGCCGAAACCAGCTGGGTCACCAGGGTCAGGCCGATCCCGCAGAAGCCCGCGTAGCGCACGCCCTGTTCGTCGCCGCGCCCCACCGCATTGCCCACCCGCACGGTGATCGCCATCGCCAGTCCCAGCGGGATCATGAAGAAGAACGAGGCGATGTTGATCGCGATCTGATGGCTGGCGATCACCGACTCGCCCAGCGTGGCGATGATCAGCGCGGTGGCCACGAACAGCCCGGCTTCGGCCAGCAGGGTCACCGTCATCGGCAGGCCGATGTGCAGCAGCTGGCCGATCCGGCGCAGGTCCGGCCATTCGAAACGCTCGAACAGCCCCAGCCCGCGGTAGTTGCGGCGGAAGACCACATAGATGCCGAACGCCAGCATCTCCAGCCACAGCACGATCGCGGTGGCCACGCCGCAGCCATGCGCGCCCTGCGGCGGGATGCCCAGCTTGCCGAACATCAGTACATAGCCCAGCGGGATCAGCAGGACCAGCCCGCCGAGGCTGAAATACATCGAGGGCCGGGTCAGCGACAGTCCTTCGGACAGGCCGCGCAGCGCGAAGTAACAGGTCAGCGCCGGCGCACCCCAGCTGATCGCCAGCAGGAAACGCTGCACGTCGTGGCGCAGGCTCGGCGTCACCCCGATGAAATCGATCAGCGGTTCCGCGTGGCGCACCGCGAACCACAGCAGCACGCCCATGCCCAGCGCCATCCACAGCGCCTGGTGGAACACCGCGCCCACCTCCGGCCGGCGCCCGGCACCATCGAGCTGGGCCACCGACGGCGGCACCGCCATCATCATGCCGATGCCGCTGACGATCGCCAGCGACCAGATGTTCGCGCCCACCGCCACCGCGCCCAGCACGTGTTCATTGACGTGACCGGCCAGCACGGTGTCGATCACGTTGCTGCCGATCGCCGCCAGCTGGGCAGCGATCAACGGCAGCGCAAGGCGCACCGTGGCGCGCACCTCGTGCTGCAGACGGGCACGTTCGGGACGGAAGGGTTTCATCGACACAGCAGACTCCAGAGCCGGCCATTCTACCTGAGCCATTCGTCACGGCCGCCGCCCGGGCAACCTGTGCGACTATTCCCCGCTGCGACGAACTACGGACTGCCATGAAGCAGCTCACCAGCTACGAAGGACTGCATTGCGCCAACTGCGGCGCCCCGATGCAGGGCGAGTTCTGCCACGAGTGCGGGCAGTCGATCCACAGCGTGCTCAAGCCGATGCACCACATGTTCGAGGAGACCGTGGAGACGGTGCTGCACATCGACGGTCGCATCGTGCACACGCTGCCGCCACTGCTGCTGAAGCCGGGCTTTCTCACGCTGGAATATTTCGCTGGTCGGCGGGTGCGCTACATCGCCCCGTTCCGGCTGATGTTCGTGCTGTGCCTGCTGTCGTTCTTCGTGTTTCACCTGGCGATCGACCAGCTTGCCGACAAGATCCCCGCAACCGGACTGCCCCTGGTGAAGGTCGACAGCTCGGGGATCGATGACGCCGCCACTCCGGCTGAAGTGCGCAAGGCGCTGAAGCAGGAACTTGACGGTCTGCAGAGCGCGCGGGAAACCGGCGTGCTGCCGCCCAAGGCGCTGGAACGCATCCAGGTCGCCGATCAGGAACTTCGCCGGAAAGCCAACCTGCGCCTGATTGCGCTGGGCGCCGCCCCGATGCCGGCCAGCTCCGTCGCGGGATCGCCGGGGTCGGCACCGGCACCGGCACGGAGCGTCGACAGCACCACGCCAGCCAAAGCCCGGTCCGGCAGCACCAGGGAAGCCTCCGAACCGATCCATGTCAGCTGGCTGCCGGACGTGGCCAACGCCCGCCTGACCACGCTGGCCCAGCGCTTCCACGACAACGTGCGGGCATTCAAGGACGGCGACCCCGCGACCCGCGCCGAAGCCAAGCAACGCATGATCAATGGCGTCTTCGGCGCGCTGCCGATGACCATGTTCGTGCTGATCCCGGTGTTCGCCGGCCTGCTCAAGCTGTTCTACGTGTTCCGGCGGCGGCTGTACATGGAACACCTGATCGTGGCCCTGCACAGCCACGCCTTCATGTTCATGAGCCTGCTGCTGATCACCCTCGTCGGCATGCTGTCGACCTGGCTGCGTCCGCATGCGGCGTGGACCGGCGAGGTGCTGGGCTGGGTGCAGACCCTGCTGATCCTGTGGATACCGATGTGCCTGCTGATCATGCAGAAACGGATCTACCACCAGGGCTGGCCGATGACCGTGGTGAAATTCTGGTTCATCGGCTGGTTCTACTTCTGGCTGCTGATCTTCGCGCTGACGATCGCCGCGTTGCTGGGCATGGCTCATTGAACCCGCTTTTCGGAGGCTCTGCCGGCGGTTTTGCACAGCGTCAAGTAGCTGTCAAGGCACTGCTCGCGAGTTTGTCAATTGTGTGAACCATGCCCGAACGCATTTTGCATGTATTTGATTGAAAAGAAATTTTCTGCGTGACCAAAACGTCGTCAAGCCGTCATGAAGGGCGCCACCACGCCCTTTGCGGCCCCCCCTCCCCGTTGCATCCACAGACTTATCCACAGCCGCTGTGGATAAGGGTAAAACCCTCCCCGGGATAGCCACTTACCCTCGACTCCTCGATAGACGGGAAGCAAGTTCACGCAACTCCGTACGACGGGCCGCACACGGCGTGGCCAGCCGGACGAGGCCGGCGGTTACACTGACCCGCCCATGAGGTCGCCCATGCCAGCCGTCCTGCGCATCGCCCTGCCGGTGCCCCTGCCCACCCTGTTCGACTACCTGCCACCGGCCATGGGAGAGGCTGGCGTGGGCAGTCGGGTGCTGGTGCCGTTCGGCCGCGGCAAGCGTGTCGGTGTGGTGGTGGCGATCGAGCCCGCCGCCGCCGTCGAGGGCAGCCGGTTGAAGCAGGTAACCCGTCTGCTGGATGACGAGCCGCTGCTCGACGCCGAACTGATGCAGACCCTGGCCTGGGCCGCCGACTACTGGCTCGGCGCGCCGGGCGAGGCCTACGGGAATGCGCTGCCACTGGCCCTGCGCGAGGCGAAGCCGCTGCCGCTGATCGGCGACGAATACTGGTCGCTTGCCGCGGCCGGCCACCACGCCCACGAGGCCGGCAACCGGCGCGGCGGCAGCAAGGCCTTGCTGGCCCTGCTCGCCACGGCAGCGTTGAGCGCACAGGAACTGACCGAGCGCCTGCCGGGCTGGCGCGAAGCGGCCAGGCGGCTCGCCGCGGCCGGCCTGCTCGAACGCAGCGAACGCCCGCCAGCGGATCAACGTCCGCCGCCATCGCCGGCGCCGCAACTCAACGAGGAACAGCAGCAGGCGGTAGCCACGGTGGGCGCCAGCCTCGGCAGCTTCCAGCCCTTCCTGCTCGACGGCGTCACCGGCAGCGGCAAGACCGAGGTCTACCTGGCGCTGATCGAGCAGGTGCTCGCCCAAGGCAAGCAGGCGTTGCTGCTGGTGCCGGAAATCGGTCTGGCGCCGCAGACCGTGCGGCGCCTGCGCCAGCGGCTCGGCGTGCTGATCGAAGTGCTGCATTCGAACCTGTCCGAGGGCGATCGCGCCCGCGCCTGGCTGCGTGCCCGCGCCGGCACGGCGCGGGTGATCCTGGGCACCCGCTCGGCGATCTTCACCCCGCTGCCGCAGGCCGGGTTGATCATCGTCGACGAAGAACATGACGGCTCCTACAAGCAGCAGGACGGCTTCCGCTACCACGCCCGCGACCTGGCCGTGGTGCGCGCCCGGGCGCTCGGCGTGCCGGTGCTGCTGGGCTCGGGCACGCCATCGCTGGAATCGCTGGCCAACGCCGAGGCCGGCCGCTACCGCACCCTGCACCTGCGCGCACGCCCCGGCGCGGTCCGGCCGCCGCAGGTGCAGATCATCGACATGCGGGCGCAGCGGCTGGAGCACGGCATGTCGCCCGCCCTGCTGGCCGCGGTGGCGGAGACGGTGGCGCGCGGCGAGCAGGCGCTGGTGTTCCGCAACCGTCGCGGCTACGCGCCGGTGCTGCTGTGCCACGCCTGCGGCTGGCACGCCGACTGTCCACGCTGCGAGCGGCCGCTGACCCTCCACGCGGGTCGGCGCCAACTGATCTGCCATCACTGCGACTACCGCCAGCGGCCGCCGCAGGCCTGTCCGACATGCGGCGCCGGCGACCTCAAGCCGCAGGGTCAGGGCACCGAGCGGCTGGAGGAGGCGCTGGTCACGCTGTTCCCGCAGGTGCCGGTGCTGCGCGTCGATCGCGAGACCACCCGGCGCCGGGACGCCTTCGAGCAATTGCTGGAAACGCTGGCCGACGACCAGCCGGCGATCCTGGTCGGCACCCAGATGCTGGCCAAGGGCCACGACCTGCCCAATCTCACCCTGGTCGCCATCGTCGGTGTCGACGAAGGCCTGCACTGCATCGACTTCCGCGCGGGCGAACGGCTGGCCCAGCTGGTGGTGCAGGTGGCCGGACGCGCCGGGCGCGCGCGCAAGCCCGGCCGCGTGGTGCTGCAGACCCATCAGCCGGCACACCCGCTGCTGCGCAGCCTGCTGGCCCAAGGCTATGCGGCGGCGGCGCGCGAACTGCTGGCCGAACGCCGGCTGATCCAGTTGCCGCCATACAGCCATCAGGTGCTGCTGCGGGCCGAGTCGGTACGGCGCGAAGATGTGGACGCCTTCTTGGCCAGCGCACGCGCGGCCTTGCCGCAGGACGACTCGCTGCAGATCGCCGGCCCGATGCCCGCACCGATGCCGCTGCGCGCCGGGCGTCATCGCGCCCAGCTGCTGCTGGAAGCACAAAGCCGGCGCAGCCTGCACGGCATGCTGCGCTCGTGGCAAACGGCCCTGGCCGCGCTGCCGCTGGCACGCAAGCTGCGCTGGTCGCTGGATGTGGACCCGATCGATCTGTACTGAAGCCGTTGGCGCGCGATCAGCTGCCGGCAGGAGTCGGCTTCACCAGCCAGCGCACCGCCAGCACGCCCAGCTCGTAGAGCAGGCACATTGGCACCGCCAGCATGATCATCGAGGTGATGTCCGGCGGGGTGATGAAGGCGGCGACCGCGAACGCACCCACGATCGCGTAACGACGGCCGCTGCGCAGCTTGTCCACGTCCACGATGCCCACCGCGGCCAGCACCACCACCGCCACCGGCACTTCGAAGCACAGGCCGAAGGCGAAGAACATCAGCATCACGAAGTCGAGGTAGTGGGTGATGTCGGTCATCATCTCCACGCCCTGCGGAGTGACCGCGGTGAGGAACCGGAACGCCGCCGGCAGCACCAGGAAATAGGCGAACGCGCAGCCGACGTAGAACAGCACCAGCGCCGCGGCCAGCAGCGGGCGGGCCAGGCGTTTCTCGTGCTTGTACAGCCCGGGGCTGACGAAGGCCCACAGCTGGTACAGGATCATCGGCATGCTGATGAACAGCGCTGCGTAGAACGCCAGCTTCAGCGGCGTCACGAACGGGCTGGCCACCTCGGTGGCGATCAGGTGCGCGCCCTGCGGCAGGCGTGCCACCAGCGGCGCGGCCAGTTCGGTGTACAGGCGGTTGGCGAACGGCACCAGCACCAGCAGCACCAGCAGCACCGTGGCGCAGGCCTTGAGCAGGCGCGTGCGCAGCTCCAGCAGGTGCGAGAACAGGCCCTGCTGCAGGTCGATGTCGGGCTCAGGCGTGGCCATGCGGCGGCTCCGCGGGAGACTTCACCGTGGCGAACAGGTCGCCGGTACGATCGTCGGACCCGGCGGCATCGGCTGCGGTGGCGGGCGTTGGGGGCGCCTGCGCCAGCGGCAGCATGACCGGGGGTTCCCCGCTGGCCTCGACTGCTGTCGCGGCAGACGGCGGAATCTCGTTGCCCACGTCGCGGACCTTCTGCACGGCCGCGTCCAGTTCGGCCTGCGCCGCCTCGGCGCGGGCGGCCGCCTCGCGCGCGGTGCGCCTGATTTCCTCGATCTGCAATTCGCGCTCCACTTCGGCGCGCACGTTGTCCCAGCCACTGCGCATGCGGCGCAGCAGCGCACCGGCGGTGCGCGCCGCGCCCGGCAGCTTTTCCGGGCCGAGCACGATCAGCGCGATGAGCGCCAGCAGCACCAGCTTGCCGAAGCTGATCTCGATCATCGCCGCAGCCCGCCGGCTTACTTCGGATCGCTGGAGTCGCGCTGACTCTGCGTGGTCTGGCCAGCGGACGACGCGGGCGGATCGGCCCGCAGCCGCTCGGCATCTTCCTTGCGCCTGGCTTCTTCCTCGTCGCCGTTCAGCCCCTTCTTGAAGTCGCGCATGGCACCACCGAGATCGGAGCCGATGTTGCGCAGCTTGCCGGTGCCAAAGATCACTACGACCACGACCAGCAGGATGATCAGGTGCCAGATGCTCATGTATTACCTCGAAAACGGATCGAACCGGAAACGCCAGCCCGCACGGGCCGGCGTTCCGCATCAGCGCGAAGTGTACTCTTCGAGGCGGTCGCGGAAGTCCACCACGGGCGTCGGCACGTTGCTGACGCCACCCTCGAAGATGCGCCGCGGGGTCACGCCGGCGCCATACACCGCAGCGTTTGCATCATAGTCGATGCGCAGCGCCGAACCGTCGAGTGCGACACCGGCGAACAGGCCGCGGCTGCGCGAGTACGAATAGATTTCCGCCTTCATCTGCGCATCGGTGGAGGCGCTGGCGGTACGACCCACCGGGCCGGCCGCGGCCGAAGCGTCCGCGCCGAGGGTGAACTTGCCGTTGACGATCGAATCCACGCCGCGTTGGGTGCGGAATACCAGGATCACGTCGGTGGAGGACACGCCGGCCTGGAACCCCACACTGCCGCCGGTCATGGTGATGAAGCTGGGATTGGACCAGGTACCGTCCGGGCTCTTCACCGAGATCAGTCCTTCGCCCCGGCGACCGCCGAAGATGAAACCGGCCTTGATCATGTCCGGAATCACCGCGATGGCCCGCGCATTGCGCAGCAGGTCCTGGGGAATCGCCTTGTCCGGCGCCTGCATGATGTCGTTCATCACGCGCACGGCATTGCTGGCTCGCACCAGCGGCGGATCCTCGGCATGCGCAGCCAGCGCCGGCAGCAACAGGGCCATGCCGATCAGCAGCAGTCGTCGCATTGATTTGTTCAACATGGGCAGCTCCGCTTCGGTTCGGGATCGGTTTCGGCTGGAATCGGGGACACGGGTGGAACCCGGCCCGACGCCGTGGGGATGCCGGGCTTGTGGCAGACTCGCCTGATCGACGTCGTCACGATCACCACCATGCCATTTCGCAACAACTATACCGGCCTTGCCGGCTATTCCCATGACCCGGATGTTCAGCCCGTTCAGGCTGGCGTCCTGCTGGTCAACCTGGGCACGCCGACCGCGCCGACGGCCCGTGCGGTGCGCCCCTACCTGGCGGAGTTCCTCGCCGATCCGCGGGTGATCGAGTATCCGCGCTGGTTGTGGTGGCTGATCCTGCACGGGGTGATCCTGCGCGTGCGGCCCAAGCGCTCGGCGCACGCCTACGCAAAGATCTGGGGCACCCGCGGCTCGCCGCTGCGTTTCGGCAGCGAGGCGCTGACCACCGCACTGCAGGCGGAAATCGCCCGGCAACGGCCACAGGCGCCGGTGAAGGTGGCGCTGGCGATGCGCTATGGCGAGCCTTCGGTGCGCCAGGCGATCGAAGAGCTGCAGCGCGAAGGCGTGCGCCGGCTGCTGGTGCTGCCGCTGTACCCGCAGTATTCGGGCACCTCCACCGGCTCGGTGCTCGATGCGGTCGCCGACACCATCAAGCAGCTGCGCTGGCCGCCGGAACTGCGCCTCGTCAACGATTATCACGACGATCCGGCGCACATCGAGGCGCTGGCGCGGAGTATCGAACGCTGGTGGGCCGCGCACGGCCGCGGCGAGAAGTTGCTGCTGTCCTTCCACGGCATTCCCGAGCGCTACCTGCACGAAGGCGATCCGTATTTCTGCCAGTGCCACGCCACTGCACGGCTGCTGCGCGAGCGCCTGCAGCTGGACCAGCAACAGCTGGTGGTGAGCTTCCAGTCGCGGGTGGGTCGCGAGCGCTGGCTGCATCCGTACACCGACGCCACCGTGCGCCGGCTCGCCGCCGAGGGCGTGCGCAAGCTCGACGTGGCCTGCCCGGGTTTCGCGGTGGACTGCCTGGAGACGCTTGAAGAGATCGCCATGCAGAACCGCGACTTCTTCATCGGTGCCGGCGGCGAAACGCTGCGCTACATCCCCGCGCTCAACGACAGCCAGGAGCAGGTCGACGCCCTCGCCGCACTGGTGCTGCGGCACACCCAGGGCTGGCCCGAGTTCGCCGCCGACTACGATGCCGCCGGGCAACGGCAACGGCGCATCCGGGCGGGGCAGCGGGCAACGGCCATTCGTGCCGGCGATGAGTGAGTTCGTCACGATCGACCTGCCGCAGCGGTCGCTGCGCGCACAGTGCTGGGGCGACGCCGCACTGCCGCCCCTGCTGGCCCTGCATGGCTGGCTCGACAACGCCGGCAGCTTTGCGCGGCTGGCGCCCCTGCTGGCGCAACACCATCATGTCATCGCGCTGGAACTGCCCGGCCACGGCCATTCCGATCACCTGCCCGCCGGCAGCAACTACCATTTCCTCGACTACGTGCGCGACGTGCTGGCCGCGGCGGATGCCCTGCAGCTTGCGCGCCATACCCTGCTCGGCCACTCGCTGGGCGCCGGCGTCGCCGCGCTGGTGGCCAGCGCGCGGCCGGAGCGGATCGAGCGGCTGCTGCTGATCGAGGGACTGGGCCCGCTCGGCGACGACGGCTCGCACACGCTGCAGCGCTTTCGCGAAACGCTCGCGCCACGCAGCGACAAGCCCCTGCGCGTATTCCACAGCATCGAGCAGGCGGTCGAGGCGCGCAGCATGGTCAGCGGCCTGGCCGCCGAGCTGGCCCGTCCCATCGTCGAACGGGGGCTGATCGAAACCGCCGGCGGCTGGCGCTGGCGCAGCGATCCACGGCTGACCCGATCGAGCGCCAGCCGACTGGCCGAATCGCAGGTGCAGGCCCTGCTGCGCGGCATCACCGCACCCACCGCCCTGCTGCTGGCGCAGCCGGCCACCTCGTACCTGCCCGACGCGATGATGCAGGCGCGCGCCGCCTGCGTGGCGAACATCGCCGTGACGCACATGGACGGTGGCCATCACCTGCACCTGGAACACCCGCAGGCCGTCGCCGACTGGATCGCCGCCGCGTAGGGCGGGCACTGCCCGCCCTACGTCCTCACGTACTCACGCATCAGGGCTGCTTGAGGCCCAGCACGTCCAGCCCCTGCTCGAAACGGATGTCGACCGGGATGTGCGCCTGGTCGAGTCGCTTCAGGTCGCCGGCGAGCTGGGCATCGACGTTGCCCATCTGTTCGGTGAGCTGCTTCGCCGCTTCGTAGTCGCCGTCGCCCTGGATGGTCAGCAGCTTGGCCGACAGCGCGTTCATCGCCGCGGTCATCTTGTCGAAGTCGACGCGGTAGCGGCCGGTGGTCTCATCGCGGCTGAATGCGCCCTGCTGCTTGAAGAAGTTGAAGCGCACCATGTTCGCCTTGGCGTGCGCGTCGGAAGCACCGAAGCGCACCGAGCGCAGGATGCCGGCGAGGAAGGTGACGTAGTTGTCCATCAGCCTGGACTTGTCCAGCTCGCCCTTGTCGGCCAGCTTGCTGACCATGTACAGGCCGAGGATGTCGGCCTTGCCTTCCTCGAAGCTGGAGGCCTGGTCCTTCAGCGCCTTGCGCACGGTGACCTTGCTGTCGAGCCCGCTCTTGTCCAGCACGTTCTTGATGCCGAGGCCGTGCGCCACTTCGTGGAACATGGTGTTCTGGAAGAACGCGTCGAAGGTGAGGTTCTTCTGCTGGTCGTCGGCGATCAGCTCATGGCCGATCGGCAGCATGATCTTGTCGAACTTCGCCTGCATCACGTTTTCCAGCTGCAGGCGGCGGGTGCCCCTCTTCAGCTGCACCTGCTCGTCGTTGGGCAGGTTGATCGCGATGGTCTTGGCGCCCACGTTGGCGTCGCCGCCGTAGTAGATGGCGAAGTAGGCGTTGAGGTCGGCGTCGGAGCCGGGCTTCTCCGCCTTGTACTTGTCGGCCACCGGCAGGCCACGCTGCAGCTCGGGCAGGTATTTGGCGAAGCGCGCGAGTTTCGCGCTCCAGGCCTGGTCCTTGATCAGCACGTAGGATTCATAGCTGGCCTTGTAGCCGAACAGCTGGTCCTCGTAGGTCTCGATCGGGCCGATCACGATGTCGACCGGGTTGCTCTTCATGTCCATCCAGGCGAAGTCGCTGGCCTGGTAGTCATCGCTGAGCAGCGCGTCGGCGCGCATCGTGAGGTATTTCCGGAAGCCGGCATCCTTCGCCAGTTTCGCGGCTTCGCGCAGCAGGCCGGCGGTCTTTTCCAGTTCGGCCTTGTACGCCTCGTGGTAGGGCACGCTGATCAGCTGACCCTTGTCGTCGCGACGCAGCAGGGTGTACAGCCCGGTCTTGTCCTTCAGCGGCGACTGCTCGAACTGCTCCTTCGTCATGTCGGCCGGGTAGAACTGCGCGCCGGCCGGACGCGGACCGATGCCGTCGACGAAGGGCTTGTCGTTGTCCAGCCGGTCCCACGGGCCGTAGTTGATCTCGGCGAATTCGCGCACCGACGGATCGCTGATCTTCGCCAGCAGCGCGTCCCTGTCGCCCCAGCCCTGCTTCCAGTACAGCGCGTTCATGCTGTCCGCTGCCTCGACCAGCAACGCGATCATCTGCTGCTGTTGCGCATCGAACTTCGACAGGTCGGCAGTGAGCTTCACCGTGGCATAGTCGGCCAGATGCTTGCGCACGGCCGCGACGGACTCGCCGGCATCCGGCGCTGCGGCGGCGGGTGCACTGGCGGCGGGCGCGGGAGCCAGTTCCTCCTTCGACACCGGCGCCTGCGCCGGCGCGTCCTGGTGGGAAGAGCAGCCGGCGAGCGCCAGCAGCAGACAGACGGGAAGCAGACGTCGAACCATGAGGGAAGTCCTGGCAGGAGAATGCTCCATGGTATCGCGCCGATGCCGCGCCGATACCTGACCGGATGCACATGCCGCGGCGCCCCCGCTTCGGCTATCGTCGCAGTCCCTCCGCCTCGCCATGCCCATGGACCAGTCGCCGATGCCTGTCGCTCCGCGCCATCGCGCCGCGCTGGCCTTCATCTACGTCACCGTGCTGCTGGACATGCTGGCGTTCGGCATCATCATTCCGGTGCTGCCGCACCTGATCGAGCAGCTGGCCGGCGGCGGCATTGCCCGGGCGGCGTGGTGGGTGGGCGTGTTCAGCACGGTGTTCGCGATCGTGCAGTTCGTGTTCTCGCCGGTGCAGGGCGCGCTGTCCGATCGGTTCGGGCGGCGGCCGGTGATCCTGATTTCCAACCTGGGCCTGGCCGTGGATTTCGTGATCCTGGCGCTGGCACCCACGCTGTGGCTGCTGTTCGGGGCGCGCGTGCTGCTGGGCATGACCGCGGCCAGCTTCAGCACGGCCAATGCCTATGTCGCCGACATCATCCCGGCGGAGAAGCGCGCCGCCGCCTTCGGCATCCTGGGCAGCGCGTTCGGACTGGGCTTCATCATCGGGCCGGGGCTGGGCGGCTTCTTGGGCGGCATCGCGCTGCGCCTGCCGTTCTGGGTGGCCGCGGCACTGGCGCTGTGCAACTTCCTGTACGGCTGTTTCATCCTGCCCGAATCGCTGCCGAAGGAGCGCCGCACCGCCCGCATCGAGCTGCACAGCGCGCACCCGTTCGGCTCGCTGAAACTGCTGCGCCGCCAGCGGCAGGTGTTCCAGCTGGCAGTGGTGCTGTTCCTGGTCTACCTCGCGCACTACGTGCTGCAGACGGTATTCGTGCTGTATGCGGATTACCGCTATCACTGGGGCCCGCAGGCGGTCGGCTACGTGCTGATGCTGGTCGGTGGCTGCGACGGTTTCGTGCAGGCGGTGCTCACCGGCAGGCTGGCGCCGCGCTTCGGCGAGCGCCGCGTGCTGCTGGCCGGCATGCTGTTCGGCGTGGGCGCGTTCCTGGTGATGGGGCTGGCCGACGTGGGTCGGGTCTTCCTGTTCGGCATTCCGCTGCTGGCGCTGTGGGGTCTGGCGATGCCGCCGATCCAGTCGCTGATGACGCAGCAAGTCGACCCGTCCGAACAGGGCCGGCTGCAGGGCGCGATCGGCAGCCTGGGCAGTTTCGCGGGCATCTTCGGGCCGTACCTGTTCGCGCAGATCTTCGCCTTGTCGATCGCCCCGGGTTCAGCCATCCATCTGCCGGGTGTAGCCTTCCTGCTTTCGGCCACGCTGATGCTGATCGGCCTGGTGATCGCCGCCCGCGCCACGCGCGGAGCGGGGAAATCCGCCGCCGTCGCGCCGCCCGCGGACCCGCTACCCGATGTCCCGCCCGGCGACATGCCGCCATTCGCCGCGCTCCACCCGTCTTCACCGCCCCATCCGCAGACCCATCCACCCCTGACCCACCCACCCCAGGAAACCCACCCATGACACTTTCCATGCATCAGGCCGCCGTTCCCGTTTTCGTCCGCGCGCTGGGCAACCTCACCCACGTGCTGAAGAAGGGCGAGGAACATGCGAAGGCGAAGAACGTCAGCGAAGAAGTGCTGCTGCAGACGCGACTGATCCCCGACATGCTGCCGCTGATCAAGCAGATCCAGATCGCCTGCGACATGGCCACCCGCGGCACCGCCCGCCTGGCCGGCGCCGAGCCGCAGTCCTTCGAGGACAACGAGACCACGCTGGCCCAGGCGTACAGCCGGATCGAGCGCTCGATCGAATACATCAGGAGCTTCACCGCCGAGCAGATCGACGGCAGCGAGACCCGCGCCATCCACCTGAAGATGCGCAACGGCGAGATGAATTTCGACGGCCAGACCTACCTGCTGCACTTCCTGCTGCCCAACCTGTTCTTCCACTGCACCACCGCGTACAACATCCTGCGCGAGGCCGGCACCGACATCGGCAAGACCGACTTCATCGGCCAGGCCTGATCGCCGCGCGCCGCCGCGACCTTCGCGGCGGCGCGATCTGCGAAAATCGTCGCATGCAACTGATGCCTTCACGGAACGCTGGACCATGCTGCGACTGAGCGACCTCAAGCTGCCCCTTGATCACGACGAGGCCGAACTGGCGGCGGCGATCCGCAAGCGACTGCACCTCGCGGCGACCGACATCCGCAGCTTCACCGTGGCGCGGCGTGGCCACGACGCGCGCAAGCGCGGCGCGATCGCGCTGATCTATGCCGTGGACATCGACACGCCGCGCGAGGCCGAGCTGCTGCAGCGCCATGCCGACGATCCGCACGTGCAACCGACGCCGGACACCGACTACCACTTCGTGGCGAAGGCGCCCGCGCAACTGCCCCATCGTCCCCTGGTGATCGGCTTCGGCCCCTGCGGGCTGTTCGTGGGACTGGTCCTGGCCCAGATGGGTTTCCGCCCGATCATCCTCGACCGGGGCAAGGCCGTGCGCGAGCGCACCAGGGACACCTGGGACCTGTGGCGCAAGCGCGAGCTGCATCCGGAGTCCAACGTGCAGTTTGGCGAGGGCGGCGCCGGCACGTTTTCCGACGGCAAGCTGTACAGCCAGATCCGCGATCCGCAGCACCATGGCCGCAAGGTGCTGACCGAGTTCGTCAAGGCCGGCGCGCCGGAGGAAATCCTCTACGTCAGCAAGCCGCACATCGGCACCTTCCGGCTGGTCTCGATGGTGGAGAACATGCGCGAGACGATCGAGTCGCTGGGCGGCGAGATCCGCTTCAGCCAGCGCGTGGACGACCTGCTGATCGACACCGACACGGACGGTGAACGCCGCGTGCGCGGCGTCACCCTGGCCAGCGGCGAGCAGATCCGCTCCGACCATGTGGTGCTGGCGCTGGGGCACAGCGCACGCGACACCTTCGAGATGCTGCACGCCCGCGGCGTCTATCTTGAAGCGAAGCCGTTCTCGATCGGCTTCCGCATCGAACATCCGCAATCGGTGATCGATCGCGCCCGCTTCGGACCGCAGGCCGGCCATCCGATTCTCGGCGCGGCCGACTACAAGCTGGTGCACCACTGCAAGGGCAGCCACGCGGGCAGCGGCCGCTCGGTGTACAGCTTCTGCATGTGCCCCGGCGGCACCGTGGTGGCGGCCACCAGCGAACCGGGCCGCGTGGTCACCAACGGCATGAGCCAGTATTCGCGCAACGAGCGCAACGCAAACGCCGCAGTGGTGGTCGGCATCGAACCGGCTGACTTTGCCGCGTTCGATCCCGCCGGCGGCCCCCTGGCCGGCATCGCGCTGCAGCGTGCGCTGGAAAGCCACGCCTATGTGCTGGGCGGCGAAAATTACAGCGCGCCGGCGCAGCTGGTCGGCGATTTCCTCGCCGGCCGGGCCTCGCGCGAGTTCGGCGAGGTACAGCCGTCGTACAAGCCCGGCGTGATGCTTGACAGCCTGGACAGCGCCCTGCCCGACTACGCCCTCGCCGCGATCCGCGAAGCGCTGCCCGCATTCGAGCGGCAGGTTCGCGGCTACGCGATGCCCGACGCGATCCTCACCGGCGTGGAGACGCGCACCTCCTCACCCGTACGCATCAAGCGCGACGACAGCCTGCAAAGCCTCAACACCCGCGGCCTGTATCCTGCCGGCGAAGGCGCCGGTTACGCTGGCGGCATCCTCTCCGCCGCCGTCGACGGGATCAGGATCGCCGAGGCGGTGGCCTTGAGCATCACCCGGTGAGCATCACCCCCCGTTGCCATTGAACAGCCGTGCAACGCCCCAATTCTGGAGCATCCGATCCCCGTTCGAAGACCTGCCATGACCACCCCCGCCGCCCTCCGCATCGACTTCGTCTCCGACGTTTCCTGCCCCTGGTGCGCGGTGGGACTGGCTTCGCTGCAGCAGGCGCTGGCCAGGCTCGACGGCGAGATCAGCGCCGAGATCCACCTCCAGCCGTTCGAGCTGAACCCGCAGATGGCGGCCGCAGGCGAGGATTCCACCGAGCACCTGGTGCGCAAGTACGGCAGCAGCGCCGAGCAGATCGACGCCAACCGCGCGGCGATCCGCGAGCGGGGCGCGGCGCTGGGCTTCACCTTCAACATGGACCGGCGCAGCCGCGTCTACAACACCTTCGATGCGCACCGACTGCTGCACTGGGCCGGGCTGGAAGGTCGCCAGCTGGCGCTGAAGCAGATCCTGCTGCGCGCGTATTTCACCGATGGCGAAGACGTCAGCGCGCACGACACCTTGCAGCGCCTGGCCATCGAGGCGGGCCTGGACGGTGAACGCGCACGGCAGATCCTGGCCGGCGACGAGTACGCCGACGATGTCCGCGAGCAGGAACGGTTCTTCACCTCGCGCGGCATCCATTCGGTGCCGGCCACCATCGTCAACGGCCAGCACCTGATTTCCGGTGGCCAGCCGCCGGAGGCGTTCGAGCAGGCCTTGCGGCAGATTGCTGCGAACGGCTGAGCTGCGGACTCAGGCCGCGCCACCGACGGTCGCCGATGGCCGGGCGATCGGCGCGGGGCGGCCGAGCAGGTAGCCCTGGCCCATCTCGCAACCCATCGCGATCAGCGCGCCGCGCTGGATCGGCGTCTCGATGCCCTCGGCGATCACCTGGATGTTCAGCGCCCGCGCGAGCGCCAGGATCGCCGCGACCACCGTGGTCCCCGAGGTGTTCGCGCCCTTGTCCAGTTCGTGCACGAAGGCGCGGTCGATCTTCAGGATGCGCAGCGGCAGCGAATGCAGATAGCTCAGCGACGAATAGCCGGTGCCGAAATCGTCCAGCGCGGCACCGACGCCGATCAGCCGCAGGCGGTCCAGCGTGGCCCGCACGTGTTCGGGATTGTCCAGCAGGGCGCCCTCGGTGACTTCCACCACCAGCCGCGACGGCGGCAACGCGGTGGTTTCCAGCAGCTGCACCAGGCGGCGGTCGAAATCGGTGTGGCGCAGGTGCAGGGCCGAGACGTTGATGGTCATGAACGCCTCGCCGTCACCATGGCGCAGCAGTTCCCGGCAGCTCAATTCGAACATGCGCCAGTCGATCGCCTCGACCAGGCCGCTGTCCTCGGCGATCTTCAGGAAATCGCCGGGAACCAGCACGCCACGCCGGGGATGGTTCCAGCGGATCAGCGCCTCGTAGCCGAGCACGCGGTCACTGCCGTCCAGGGCGCAGATCGGCTGGAAGTACGGCTCGAACTGGTCGTGCTGCAAGGCCTGGCGCAACTCGCCTTCCATCGCCAGCACGTCGACCACGTTCTTGGCCAGCGTCTCGTCGAACATCGCGAAGCGCTTGCGGCCGAGTTCCTTGGCGCGATACAGCGCGATGTCGGCATCGCGCAGCATCTCGTCAGCGGTGGCGTAGTGGTCGTCGCCCATCGCGATGCCGACGCTGGCGGTCACCTGCAGTTCCTTGCCGGCCACCAGCATCGGCGGGCCCAGCGCATCCAGCACGCGCTGCGCCACCGTGGTGGCCGCCGGCGGCAAATCTTCCTGTTCCAGCAGGATCGCGAATTCGTCACCGGCCAGGCGCGCCACCAGGTCGGGATGGCGCACGCAGGCGGCAAGGCGGTTCGCCACTTCCTTCAGCACTTCATCGCCGGCAAGGTGGCCGAGGCTGTCGTTGATGATCTTGAAGCGGTCGACGTCCAGGTACAGCAGCGCGCAGCGCTGGTCCGGGTTGTGCCGCATCGTGGCCAGCACGCGATCGATGCGGTCGCGCAGGTAGCTGCGATTGGGCAGGCCGGTCAGCGAATCGTGCATGACCTGGTGGCGCAGCTGGTCCTGCATGCGCTCGCGCTCGATGATTTCCTTGCGCAGCGCCAGCGTGCGTTCCTCCACCCGCTGCTCGAGTTCGCCGTAGGCGCGCCGCAACGTCTCGGCCGAGCGCCGGCGGCTCAGACTGTTGGCGATCTGCGATGCGGCAAAACTCAGCAGTTCCTGGTCGGCCGGCCCGTATACCACGTCGGGCCGATAGCTCTGCACGGTGACCAGGCCGATCACCTCGTCACCGACGACCAGCGGCACGCCCAGCCAGCACATCGCCGGCGAGCCCATGCGGCCGGGCGCGATCTCGCCCTGTCGTTCGAGCTCCTCGATCTGCGCATTGTCCAGCCGCAACTCGGTACCCTGGCGCAGCACGTACTCGCTGAGGCCGCGGCCCAGCGGGCGCTCAGCCGGCGGCGCCAGCACGGCGTCCACCGAGTAGGGAAAGGTCAGCTTCTGGCGATCATCGGAAAGCAGCGCGATGAAGAAATTCTCCGCGTTCAACAGCTCGCCGACCACGCCGTGCACGCGCCGGTAGAAGGCGTCCTGATCGATGTCGGCGGTGGCCATCTCGGCGATCCGGAACAGCGCCGCCTGCAGATGCTCGGCGCGCTGGCGTTCGACCACTTCCATCTGCAGGCCGCGGTTGGCCTCGGCCAGCTGCACGGTGCGTTGCTGCACCTGGCGCTCGAGTTCGTCCTTGCCCTGCTTGCGCTCCAGCGCCGTGAGAATGTGGCTGCCGACGAACTGCAACAGGGCGAGATCCTCCTCGCTGAAGCCGATGTTCTGCTGGTAACTCTGCACCACCAGCGCGCCGCCGACATGACCGTCACGCAGCATCGGCACGCCGAGCCAGTCGTGGCTGTCCGGCCCGATCACGGCCACCGGACCCGGCGCCTGGTTGCGCAGCTCCTCCGCGTCGCCCATCCGCGCATTGCCGTCGCGCATCACGTACCAGGTCAGCGTGTGCTCGATCGCACTCATCGGCATGTCCTGGCCGTCGCCGGGGATGGCGGGGTCCACGACATCGACGTAATAGAGGAAGCGCACCGTGTTTTCGCCCGCGTTGCGCGTCACGATGAACATGTTTTCCGCGTACATCAGCGTGCTGACGATGGCATGGATGCCGCGCAGCATGGCCGGCATGTCACGTTCGGAGCCGGCCAGGTCGGAGATCGCGAACAGCGCGCGCTGCAGGTTCTCCGAGCGCTCCAGCTGTTCGTGCGAATCGCGCAGTTCCACCCATTCCAGCGCCCGCTGCAGCAGTTGCCCGGCAAGCTCCAGCGGTTCCCGCAACGCCTCGAACAGGTCGAATGCCGGCTGCGCCGTGCGCACCACCAGCAGCACGGGTTCGGGCTGCTCGCACAGCCGCACGGCGGCGCGGCGACCGTCGGCATGCCACTGCGGCTGAGAGGTGGCGCGCGCGGCATCGAGCCAGGGCGCGTCGGCTGCCGCCACCAACCCCGGACTGTGCTGCTGCACGTACTCCAGGGCACCGCTGCCCCACAGGACTTCGGCCGCCAGGCAATCCGGATGCGCCCCGACCAGGCCGGCCACGCCGGTGGCCACTTCCTCCGGGGTATGCGCGATGATCAGCCGAGCCAGCCAGCTCAGCTGCTGCGCTCCCTCGTACGATGCCGAGCCGACCGCGCCCGCCTGCTTCATCGTTGAAGACTCCCCCAGTCCCGGGCCTGCCAACGCCGGTTGGTCAGGATACCGCTTCGCACCGACGCGGCAAGACCTCGCCAGACAGGACCGAGCCTGCCTGCATGGGGCGGAACACGCAATACCGATAGACTGTGCCTTTGTACCCGGTCATCCGCGCCGGCCGTCGATCCTGCCGACGCCCCGCCGCGACCGCGCCACAGGTTGCCGATTCGTCCATGCTTGCCGACACCACCAAAGACGCCATCCGCGCCGCCTACGCGCGCCTGAAGGACGGCCTGCCCGGTTTCCGTGCGCGCGCCTCGCAGGGAAAGATGATCGCCGAAGTGGCCAAGGCCTTCGGCCAGACCGGCGGTGTGGCGGTGATCGAGGCGCCCACCGGCACCGGCAAGTCGATGGCCTACCTGATCGCCGGCGTCGAGGTGGCACGCGCGCAGAAGAAGAAGCTGCTGATCGCCACCGCCACGGTGGCGCTGCAGGAACAATTGGTGCAACGGGACATCCCGCTGTACCTGCAGCTCAACGGCATCGAGGCCAAGGTGGCGCTGGCCAAGGGCCGCGGTCGCTACTTGTGCCCACGCAACCTGCTGATGGCCGCCAACAGCATCCACGACGCGCAGATGGGCCTGGCCGGTTTCGAGTCGGACCTGATGCTGTGGGCGAAGCCGCCGCAGGCGCGCGACAAGCAGTCGCTGGCCAAGCTGCGCGTGGCGTTCGACCACAACGAGTGGAACGGCGACATGGACAGCGCGCCCGAACCGGTCAGCGACCTGCTGCGGCCGATGATCACCACCAGCGCCGGCGGCTGCACCGGGCGCAAGTGCGGGCAGTTCATGAACTGCCCGTTCTTCGCCGCGCGTCGTGCGGTCGACGACGCCGAGATCATCGTGGCCAACCAGGACCTGGTGCTGGCCGACCTGACCATGCCGGGCGAAGGCAGCGCCGAGGGCGTGCAGGGCTGGGGTGGGGTGATCCTGCCGCGGCCGGACGAGACGCTGTACATCTTCGACGAAGGCCACCACGTGCCGGGCAAGGCGATCGACCGCGGCGCCGCCGAGGTCTACATGACCGCCACCGTGCGCCAGCTGAGCCGGCTCGGCCGGCAGGTGCACGCGGCCTATTCGCTGACCGACAAGGAACGCCTGGGCAAGCTCGGCCTCGACCAGGGCGACGAAAAACTGCAGGAGCTCAGCAACACGCTGGAGGAACTGGAGAAGGAAATCCGCCTGGCCTGGCTGCCCGACCCGGCCGAGAACGAACCGATGTACCGGGGCTCGCTGGGGCAGTTGCCCGAACCGTGGGTGGAACACGCCCGCATGCTCGACCTGCTCACCGGCGACGTGCAGCGCTGGCTCGCCGCAGTACGTCGCGCGGTGGTCGAGATGACCGATGGTGGGCCGACCCAGGAAGCGCTGTCGCGCGAACTGGGCATGGCGCTGGAACGCATCGGCAAGCAGGCCGCCTGCTGGCGTGCATGGTCCAGCGACGATCCCGACAACGCGCCACCTACAGCGCGCTGGGTGACGCTGGGTGCCGACCAGCAACTGGTCTGCCACGCCTCGGCGGTATCCGCGGCAGGACTGCTGCGCAACGTGCTGTGGGACAACGCCAGCGGCGTGGTGATGACCTCGGCCACGCTCAGCGCGGGCGGCAATTTCCGCGGCTTCGCCGACGCCGTCGGCCTGCCCAATGACGCGGTGACCTTGAGCCTGCCCTCGCCATTCGACCTCGCCGCCCAGGCACGGCTCGAAGTGCCGGCGATGCGCACGATGCCCGACGCCCGCGAGGCGCATGCGGAAGAAATCAGCGAGTGGCTGGCGGAAAACCTCGATTGGGACGCCGGCAATCTGGTGCTGTTCACCTCGCGCCAGAAACTCGACCGCGTGCTGCAGAAACTGCCGATCGCCCAGGTGCGCAAGGTGCGCGCGCAAGGCTCGCTGGGCAAGTCGCAGCTGGTCGCAGAACACTGCGCCGACATCGAGGCCGGCAAGGGCAGCACGCTGTTCGGGCTGGCCTCGTTCGGCGAAGGCCTCGATCTTCCGGGCAAGTTCTGCGAGACGGTGGTGATCACCCAGTTGCCGTTCGCGGTGCCCACCGATCCGGTCGGCGCCACCTATGCCGAGTGGCTGGAATCGCGCGGGCGCAACCCGTTCATCGAAGTCAGCATACCCGAGGCCACTCGCCTGCTCACCCAATACTGCGGCCGCCTGATCCGCAACGAGACCGACCACGGCCGCATCGTGCTGCTGGACCGCCGCGTGGTCACCAAGCGCTACGGCGCGGGCATGCTGCGCGCGCTGCCGCCGTTCGAGCGCGTCATCGAGAGAACCGCATGATCATCCGCCTCGCCGATTGCCCGTCGCAGCCGTGGAAGAACGGCCTGGGCCGCACCCGCGAAATAGCCGTCCATCCGGCGCTGGCCCACGGCGACGATTTCGACTGGCGGGTCAGCATCGCCGAGGTCGACAGCGCGGCGCCGTTCTCGCTTTTTCCGGGCATCGACCGGCAGATCGTGCTGCTCGACGGCGCCGGCTTCACGATGACGCTGGACGACGGCCGCGTCCATGCTCTGACCACGCCGTTCGCCCCGTTCGCCTTCGCCGGCGAAACGGAAGTCGCCGTGTCCCTGGCCGGCGGTCCCACCCGCGACTTCAACCTGATGCTGCGTCGCGCCCGGGTGCGCGGTGAGGTGCAGGCATGGACGACAACCGGCACGCGCATGATAGACGCCGGCACCGCCCTGGTTTTCTGCGCCCGCGGCGCGATCGATACCTCGGACGGGCGCCTGCAGGCCGGCGACGCCTGGCGCCCCGCGGCGGCTGGCCCGGTGGAGATCACCCTGCATGACGACACCGTGGCCCTGGTCGTCCGGGTCGAGGCCGTGGCCGCCTGACGGCGGGGTGCCGAGAGTCACCTGTGGCCGCCGTTTTGGCTGCGCTAGAATCTCCGACATCCCCAACCGCGAGGAACGACCGATGGCTGGTTTCCTGCTCTGGCTGTTGCTGCTGGTGTTCTGCTGGCCGCTGGCGTTGCTCGCGCTGGTGCTCTATCCGATCGTGTGGCTGGTCCTTCTGCCGTTCCGGCTGGTCGGCATCACCGTCGGCGCGGTGTTCGCCTTCCTCCGCGCGCTGCTGATGTTGCCGGCGCGGGTGCTGCGCGGCCATCCGGCCTGAATCGATCGCGGCGTGGAAAAACCTCGCTCGCCTGCCTGCCAGCGCAACCGCGAACCGATCCTCGACGTGCTGCGCGAGCAGTTCGCCGATCGTCGCCACGTGCTGGAGATCGGCAGCGGCACCGGTGAGCACGCCGTGCACTTTGCCGCGGCACTGCCGCAGCTGACCTGGCAGAGTTCCGACCGTCGCGAAAACCTGCCCGGCATCCGCGCCTGGCTGGACGATGCACGACTGCCGAACACGCCGGCGCCGCTGGAATTCGACGTCGGCGGCCACTGGCCGGCCGGGTCGTTCGACGCGCTGTTCAGCGCCAACACCTTGCACATCATGTGCTGGGACGAAGTGCGGCAGCTGTTTGCGCGACTGCCCACGATCCTCGCCAGCGATGCCGTCGTGGTCATCTACGGCCCGTTCAACTACGACGGCCGCTACAGCAGCCAGAGCAATGCCGCGTTCGACGTCTGGTTGAAGGAACGCGGCGAACGCATGGCGATCCGCGATGCGGAAGCGGTCGATGCCTTGGCGAGCCAGGCCGGCCTGCAGCTGGTTGCCGACATCGCGATGCCGGCGAACAACCGCTGTCGGGTGTGGCATCGCCGCGGCTGAGAGGTTGTGAGTTTTTCAACCTCTCAGTCCGGCCACGAGGGCCGGGCATGAAGCAGTCACGCAAGTGACTGTTTCATGTGAGCGAGTCCGGACATGCGCCGGACTCGCGATAGAAGAAAACCACAGGAAGTGGTTTTCTTCACAGGCGCTGAGGCCCGCCTGCACGAATCCGCCGAACCGGGTACAAAGGCGGCATGAAGTCCATCGATACGTTGACCCCATGCCCCTGCGGCAACCCGGCCGGCTACGCCGCCTGTTGCGGATCGCTGCATGACGGCGGCGTCGCCGCCAGCGCCGAGCAACTGATGCGCTCGCGCTACAGCGCCTACGTGCTCAAGCGCGAGGACTACCTGCTGGCCAGCTGGCATCCCGACACCCGGCCGGACACGCTGCGACTGGCGGCGCAGCAACCGCCGCCCAGTTGGCTCGGGCTGGAGGTGCGGCAGGCCCGGCAGATCGATGACGAACATGCCGTGGTCGAGTTCGTGGCCCGCTACCGCCTGGGCGGCGGTCGCGCGCAACGCCAGCACGAGACCAGCCGCTTCGTGCGCCTGGACGGCCGCTGGTATTACCTCGACGGCGAACTGAAGAACTGAGAGGTTGTGAGTTTTTCAACCTCTCAGGTCGGCCAGGCACGGCCGACCGCGGATCGGTCACGCCAGTGACTGATTCGCGTGAGCACGTCCGGG
>NZ_AJXT01000050.1 GCF_000264295.1 Rhodanobacter spathiphylli B39
TGGGCCACGTTTCTCTGGCCAAACAGAGAAAGGTGGCTCGGCTGCCGTAGGCAGACGAAAGCTTTTCGCTCTGATGCACAAGGGCAGGTAAAAGCGTCCCTCGCAACAGCAAATGCAACCTTCGCGGACATGACAACCTGAACTGGCGGTCGTCGGCACCCACAGCCAGCAAACGGCGAAAAGCTCAGCGCAGCGCCCACGCGGCGATGATTCGATGGATCTCGTCCAGTCCGTCGAACAACGCCGCCGGTCCCGGCTGCAGGATGATCGGCGACTTGATCTCGTAAAGATCACCGTTGCGCACCGCGGGGATCGTGTCCCAGCCCGGTCGCGCCGCGACCTTCCCGGGGCGGAAGCGCTTGCCGCACCAGGAGCCCAGGATGATGTCCGGCGCCCGCCGCACCACTTCGTCGCCGTTAGGCAGGATGCGCTGCTTGGCCAGCGGTTCGCGGGCCAGTTCGGGGAAACAGTCGTCGCCACCGGCGATGCCGATGATCTCGTCGACCCAGCGGATGCCGGTGATGATCGGCTCGTCCCATTCCTCGAAATACACCTTCGGCCGCCGCGGCAGTTGCGCCACGGCGGCCCGGATGTCGGCAATGTGCCGCTCGGCGCGTTGCGCGTACGCCTCGGCCTTTTCATGCGCGCCGACCATCGCGCCCAGCCGCCGGATGTAGGCAAGGATGCCGTCGACGCTGCGATGGTTGCTGATCCAGACCTCCACGCCGCACTTGATCAGCTCGCGCGCGATGTCGGCCTGGATGTCCGAGAAGCCGATCGCCAGATCGGGTTCCAGTTTCATGATCTCGCCGATCTTCGCGCTGGTGAACGCGGAGACCTTCGGCTTCTCCTTGCGCGCGCGTGGTGGCCGCACGGTGAAGCCGGAGATACCGACGATGCGGTGCTCTTCACCCAGTGCGTACAGCACTTCGGTCGGCTCTTCGGTAAGGCAGACGATGCGCTGCGGGCAGTGGTCGGACACGCGGTGAACCATCCGTTCAATGCCCCAGCACGGTCACGGTGACCTTGCGCTGGTGCGGGTCGAGCCGGTGTTCCCACAGGTAGATGCCTTGCCAGGTACCCAGCTGCAGTTTGCCCCCGTGCACCGGCACGACCAGGCTGACCCCGGTGAGGATCGAGCGGACATGCGCCGGCATGTCGTCGGGGCCTTCCGCGTCATGTTCGAAGAGCGGGTCGCCATCGGGCACGGCGCGGGCGAACCAGCGCTCCAGGTCGCGGCCCACCGCCGGGTCGGCATTCTCGCCGAGCAGCAAGGAGCAACTGGTGTGGGCAGTGAAGACATGGGCGATGCCGAGCTGGACGTGGCTGGCCGCCAGCGCATCCGCCACCTGCGCGGTGATGTCGCTGAAACCGCGCCCGCGGGTATGCACGATGAAGCCACCCTGCGCCACGTGCTGCGCGGGCAGCGGCCGGCTCACGGATACAGCATCCGGCTGGTCCAGGTCTGGCCATGGCGGTCCCAGCGCACCCGCTCGTGCAGGCGGAACTCGGCGCCGTACCAGAACTCCAGCGTGTCCGGCTCGACCACGAAGCCGCCCCAGTGCGGCGGCCGGCTCACCTCGCGACCCTCGAACTGCTGCTCGTAGCGCGCCACGCGCTGCTCGAAGGTGTCGCGATCGGGCAGGGTCTGCGATTGCAGCGAGGCCCAGGCGCCGATCTGGCTGCCGCGCGGGCGGCTGGCGAAATAGGCATCGGACTCCTCTTCCTGCAGCTTGCGGGCGGCGCCTTCGACGCGAACCTGCACGCCTTCGCGCAGCTGCTTCCAGTGGAAGCACAGCGCCACCTGCGGGTGGGCGTCCAGCTGGTTGCCCTTGTCGCTCTGGTAGTTGGTGTAGAAGCGGAAGCCCCGCTCGTCGGCGCCCTTGAGCAGCACGATGCGCGAGGCGACCCGGCCGGAAGCGTCGACGGTGGAAAGGTTCATCGCCGTCGGCTCGCGGTCGCCGCTGGCCCTGGCTTCGTCCAGCAGGCGCAGGAAGGTGTCCAGAATCTCGGGTTTGAGCATGATGTCGAAACTTTCCTTTTGCATCGTGGCCGACACGCGCCATCATGGCGCGGATGAACCTGAGCGATGATAGTGCAATGTCCTGCCCCCCCAGTAGCTTTCCGGCCCGGCTGACGGCGCCGCCCTGCCCTTTCCGGCGTGAAGCAGGCAGGGACGCGCCCGTTTGGGGGATACTGGGCGATCACCGCCTGCCTGTGGCGGAAGTGCCTCCGGGAACCAAGGTATCTTGCGGATGATGTCCCACGCCGACCTGCACAACGAAGCCCTCGCCGGCCATCTGCTCGACCAGTACGCAGGGCGCATCGCCCGCTCGCGCCGCCCCTACATCCTTGGCCTTTCGGGCCTGCAGGGCAGCGGCAAGAGCACGCTGGCGCGGGTGATGAAGGCTCAGGCCGAGGCTCGCGGCTGGGCCACCGAGGTGCTGTCGCTGGACGATTTCTACTATGCCCGCAGCGAACGCGAGGCGCTGGCGCGCGAGGTTCATCCGCTGCTGCGCACGCGCGGCGTGCCGGGCACCCACGAAATCGAGTTGCTGATGTCGGTGCTGGCCGCGCTGCCGCATGCCTCGGAACGGTTGCCGGTGCTGCACCCGCGTTTCGACAAGGGCCGCGACACCCGCTTTCCGCCGTCGCGCTGGCCGCGGATCACCCGGCCGCCGAAGCTGGTGATCGTGGAGGGCTGGGCGCTGGGCATCCGTCCGCAGTTGCAGGCTGCGCTGGCCAAGCCGGTCAACGAGCTGGAGCGACGCGAGGACCCCGACGGCAGCTGGCGGCATTGGGTCAACAAGCAGTTGCGCGGCTACCAGCCGCTGTGGCGCAAGTTCGATGCCCTGATCGTGTTGCAGGCGCCAGGCTGGGAAATCGTGCGGCGCTGGCGTGGCGAGCAGGAGCAGGATCTGCTGGCGCGCCACGCGCCGCTGGCGATGGACGCCGCGGCGATGGAGCGGTTCCTCGCCCATTTCGAACGACTGAGCCGGCACGCGCTGGCCACCTTGCCGGTGCTGTCCGATACCTGCGTGGAGTACGACGACGACCGGCACGTGACGGGGTTGAGTCACGGCTGAGGCGGGAATCGGGAATCGGGAATCGGGAATCGGGGAAGCATCGCACTGCCCCGACCCTGATTCCCGCACCGATCAATCCACCACGAAGTTGATCTTCATGTTGACGCGCCACTCGGTCACCGTGCCGTCGTCTGCGGTGACCACCTTGATCTCGTTGATCCAGGCGCCCTTGATGTTCTTCACCGACTCGGCGGCTTTCTTCAGGCCGTGCTGAACGGCGTCTTCGACGCCCTTGGCGGACGAGGCGTTGATTTCGATGACCTTGGCTACTGACATGACGTCACTCTCCCATGGAGTCCGTGCGAGCGGCACGATGCGCTTCCCCTGTTCGAAGCGCCAGTCTGGACTGCCGTTGTCGGAAGGGACAAGCCGCAGTGCAAAATCACGTCACGTTGACGCCTCGACCTGCACGGCCGTGCCGTAGGCGAGCACCTCGGTCACGCCCTGGGCGACTTCATTGGCGTCGTAGCGCATCGCGATTACGCCATTGGCGCCCATCGCCGCGGCGTGTTGCAGCATCAGCTCGAACGCTTCCCCGCGGGCCTTCTCGCACAGCTCGGTATAGATCGAGATGTTGCCGCCGACGATGGTCTGCAGCGCCGCGCCGAGATTGCCCACCACGCTGCGCGAACGCACGGTGATGCCCCGCACGATGCCCAGCGAACGGACGATGCGGAAGCCGGGGATCTCGTTGGCGGTACTCACCTGATGGTGCGGAACGGTTCTGGCCATGATGGTGCTCCGTGGACTCAACTGTCGATCAGTGCGGCATAGCCTTCGCGCGAATCCGGCCACTGCGGCGCCCAGCCACTGGCACGCAGGCGGGCATTGCTCAGCCGCTTGCTGCCCACGCCCACCGGCGCGGCGCCTTCCTCGGGTGGTGGCGCATCGATCAGCGCGGCCAGGAAGTCGTACAACTCGTCCAGCGGCATCGGCGTGTCGTCGACGCCCAGGTACAGCGATTGCGGCGCCTCCAGCTGCAGCAGGTGGACGATGGCCGCGGCGGCATCGTCGACGTGGATGCGGTTGGCCCAGTGCGGCACTTCGCGGGGCACCCGCAGTTGCCCCGCGCGAAGCTTCTCCACCAGTTGCAGGCGCCCGGGCCCGTACAGGCCCGCCAGTCGCAGCACCACGCCGGGCACCGGCTGTTCCGCCAGCCACTGCTCGGCCTCGCACAGCACCGCACCATTGAAACCGAGCGGGCCGACGGAAGTGGCTTCATCCACCCAGTCGCCATCGTGCTCACCGTACACCGCGCTGGATGACACGAACAGGCATCGCTGCAGGCGACTGCCATCCAGCGCTTCGAGCAGATGACGCAGGCCATCCACGAAGACCGCCCGATAGCTGGCCCTGTCCCGCCCATCCGGCGCCGGCAGGTAGACCACGCGGGTGATGCCGCGAGGCAACACGCCGAGGCTGGCGGGATCAGTCAGGTCACCGCCCAGCCAGTGGACGCCCGACGCGCCGCGCGCCGGTGGATGCCGCCGCAACGCCCAGACGTCGTCGCCGCGCGCGCGCAGAAGCTGCGCCACGCGTTCGCCCAGGTCACCGCATCCGGCCAGCAGGATACGTTCGCTCACCACTACCCTCCCATGGATCTGTCGGGATGAATCGATCGGGCTGACTGGATCACGCCCGCGCTTGCGCACCGAGTATCGCAAATTGAAAGCGGCGGGCGAGTCGGACCCGCCGATCGGCCTGCTAGCATTCGGTCATGAATCCGTCGCACAACCTTTTCATCATCGGACCGACCGGCGCCGGCAAGACATCGATCGGGCGACGACTTGCCGCGCATTATGGCCTGACTTTCATCGATCTCGACCAGGAAATCGAGCGGCACTGCGGCGTCGACGTGAACACGGTTTTCGAGATCGAGGGCGAAGCGGGATTCCGCCAGCGCGAAAGCACGCTGCTGGAGGAAATCAGCGGCCGGCATGACGTGTTGCTGGCCACCGGCGCCGGCGCGGTGCTGGCCGAAGGCAATCGTCGCCAACTGGGCCAGCGCGGCTACGTGGTGTGGCTGCAGACCACGATCGCGCAGCAACTCGAACGGCTCGAACGCGACCATCGCCGTCCATTGCTGGCCGTGCCCGACCGGCAAGAGCGACTGCAGGCGATGGCCCGGGTACGCGAACCGCTCTACCGCGAACTGGCCGACCTGGCCGTTCCCGGCGAACATGGCAGCGTCGCCAGCGCCAGCGAACGCTGCATCGCGCTGATCGACCAGCACTGGCAACGTCCCTCCGCATTTCCCAGGCAGACCGCATGAACCCGGCAATCCAGCAGCTCCACGTCGCGCTGGGCCAGCGCAGCTATCCGGTGTGGATCGGCAGCGGCCTGCTCGACGACCACGCGCGCTGGCGCGCGACGCTGCGCGGCCGGCACGCGCTGGTGATCAGCAACACCACGGTGGCGCCGCTGTACCTGCCGCGGATCGAAGCGGGGCTGGACGGCATGCACTGGTCGTCCTTCCTGCTCGACGACGGCGAGGCGCACAAGACCTTTGCCAACGTCGGCCGCGCACTGGAAGCGTTGGGCCAGCTCGGTGCCACCCGCGATGCCTGCGTGATCGCGCTGGGCGGCGGCGTGGTCGGCGACCTGGCCGGCTTCAGCGCGGCGTGCTGGATGCGCGGCATCGACTTCATCCAGATGCCGACCACCTTGCTGGCCATGGTCGATTCCTCGGTCGGCGGCAAGACCGGCGTGAACCTGCCGGTGGGCAAGAACCTGGCCGGCGCGTTCCACCAGCCCCGCGCCGTGATCGCCGACATCGACACCCTGGCCACCCTGCCCGACCGCGAATACCGCGCCGGCCTGGCCGAGGTGATCAAGGGCGCGGCGATCGGCGACGAGCCGTTCTTCGCCTGGCTGGAGCAGCACGCCGACGCGCTGGCCGCCCGCGATCCCGCCACCGTGCAGGAGGCGATCGCGCGCAAGGTCGCCTACAAGGCCGGCGTGGTCGCCCGCGACGAAACCGAGCAGGGCGAACGCGCCCTGCTCAACCTCGGCCATACCTTCGGCCATGCGCTGGAAACCGCCGGCCACTACACCACCTTGCTGCATGGCGAAGGCGTGGCGGTCGGCATGCTGCTGGCCGCCCGCCTGTCCGAACGGCTGGACATGAGCGACGCGCACGACACCCGCCGCATGCTGCGCCTGCTGGAAACCCTCGGGCTGCCGGTGACGATTCCGCCCGGCATGGACCCGCAACAGCTGCTGGCGCTGATGCGGCTGGACAAGAAGAACAGCGCCGGCAGCCTGCGCCTGATCCTGTGGCGCGGCATCGGCCGGGCCGAGATCGTCGGCGGCGTGGACGAAGCCGACGTCATGGCGATCCTGACCGAAGCCGCTTAGGGCAGACGCCGTCCGCCCCCGCGTGTGACGACATGCCCCGGCCATCCGGCGGGTCCGCGGGCGCAAATCCTATAAACTGTGCCGTCCGGCTACGCGCCCGTTCGTGCTCGATCCCTGGAATCCATGCGCCTCTACCTGCAAACCGTGCCCGGCGCTGCCGAAGCACCCCGCTACGTCCAGATCACGCTGGAGCAGGACCTGCTCGGCGGCTGGACGCTGTATCGCGAGTCCGGCACCCAGGGCGGCCGCGCGACCATGAAACGCGAGCAGTTCCTGGAGCGCGACGAGGCCGTGAGCGCCTTCGAGAAAGCGCGCGATGCCCAGCTCAAGCGCGGTTTCCGCCTGATGTTTGCCCAGGGCCTCGAAGGCCCTTACGGACGTTGAAATGACCGAGTTGAAGAACGACCGCTTCCTGCGCGCACTGCGCCGGGAAGCCACCGACACCACGCCGATCTGGGTGATGCGCCAGGCGGGTCGCTACCTGCCCGAATACCGCGCCACCCGCGAGCGCGCCGGCAGCTTCATGGGCCTGGCGCAGAACCCCGAATACGCCTGCGAAGTCACCCTGCAGCCGCTGGAACGCTTCGACCTCGACGCGGCGATCCTGTTCTCCGACATCCTCACCATCCCCGATGCGATGGGTCTGGGCCTGTCGTTCGCCCAGGGCGAAGGCCCGCAGTTCGCGCGGCCGCTGCGCACCGCCGCCGACATCGCCAGACTCGCCGTGCCCGACATGGACGGCGAACTGCGCTACGTAATGGATGCGCTTCGGCTGATCCGTCGGGAGCTGCACGGCCGCGTGCCGCTGATCGGTTTCTCCGGCAGTCCGTGGACGCTGGCCTGCTACATGGTCGAGGGCCACGGCTCGCGCGATTTCGCCACGCTGAAGGCGATGTGCTGGAACGAACCGCAGCTCGCGCACCAGCTGCTCGACACATTGGCCCGCTCCGTCGCCGCCTACCTGATCGCCCAGGCCGAGGCCGGCGCCCAGGCGCTGATGATCTTCGACACCTGGGGCGGCCTGCTCGGCCCCGCGCCGTTCCGCGAATTCTCGCTGCGCTACATGACGCGCATCGTGACTGCGCTGAAAGCCGACCCTGCCGCGCGCGAGCTGCCGGTGATCCTGTTCTCCAAGGGCGCCGGCATGCATCTGGCCGAAATGGCCGACAGCGGCTGCGCCGCGCTCGGCGTCGACTGGACGATGGATCTGGCCGACGCCCGCCGCGCCGTGGCCGGCAAGGTCGCCCTGCAGGGCAACCTCGATCCGGCGATCCTGCGCGCCAGTCCCGAGGTGATCCGCCGCGAGGCCCGCGCCGTGCTGGACACCTACGGCAACCACCCCGGCCACGTGTTCAACCTCGGCCACGGCATCACGCCGGAGGTGAATCCGGAGCACGTGAAGGTGCTGGTGGACGAAGTGCACGCGTACGGGCGCACGCTGCGCGAAAGCTGAATCATGTTCCAGGGGGTGGACGGATGCTCTGGCTCGTCACGAAATACCTGATCACCGCAGCCGTCGTCGTGCTCGTCTCCGAAGTCGCCAAGCGCAGCGACCGCCTCGGCGGCCTGATCGCCGCGCTGCCGCTGGTCACCGTGCTGGCGCTGATCTGGCTGCAGGTGGAGCGCCAGCCGCAGGTAAAGATCGCCAACCACGCCTGGTACACGTTCTGGTACGTGGTGCCGACCCTGCCGATGTTCCTGGCCTTCCCCGTCCTGCTGCCGCGGATCGGCTTCTGGCCGACCCTTCTGGCCTGCGTGGTGATCACGCTGGCGTGCTTCTGGCTGTTCGCGCTGCTGGTGCGGCGGTTCGGGATCGAACTGCTGTAGCGGGACGCCCGAACGCGCTTGGGCCATCCGGCTCGCGCCCGTACAATGGCCCGTCCGTAGTCCATTCATACCGCGCGCCCCCGCGGCGCGCCATCGCGAGCCCCCATGGAAAAGAGCTTCGAACCCGCCCAGATCGAGTCCACCTGGTATGCCCGCTGGGAAGCCAGCGGCGCGTTCAAGCCGTCAGGCCAGGGCGAGCCGTACTGCATCCTGCTGCCGCCGCCGAACGTCACCGGCACGCTGCACATGGGCCATGCGTTCCAGCAGACGGTGATGGACATGCTGGTGCGCTACCAGCGCATGCGCGGGATGAACACGCTGTGGCAGGTCGGCACCGACCACGCCGGCATCGCCACCCAGAAGATCGTGGAAAACCAGCTGGCGGTCGAGCAGAAGACCCGCCATGACCTGGGCCGCGATGCATTCGTCGAGCGGGTATGGAAGTGGAAGGAGGAGTCCGGTTCCACCATCACCAACCAGATGCGCCGCATCGGCGCCGCCGCCGACTGGTCGCGCGAACGCTTCACCATGGACGAGGGCCTCTCTGCCGCGGTGCGCAAGGTGTTCATCGACTGGTATCGCGCGGGTTTGATCTACCGCGGCAACCGGCTGGTGAACTGGGACCCGGTGCTGGGCACGGCGGTGTCGGACCTCGAAGTGAACAACGTCGAGCGCGATGGCCACATGTGGTCGATCCGCTACATGACCGCCGACGGCGCCGCCTCCCTCGTGGTCGCCACCACGCGTCCGGAAACCATGTTGGGCGACGTGGCCGTGGCCGTGCATCCGGAGGACGAGCGCTACGCGCACCTGATCGGCCAGCTGCTGCACCTGCCGTTGACCGGCCGGCAGATCCCGGTAATCGCCGACGACTACGTCGACCGCGACTTCGGCACCGGCTGCGTGAAGATCACCCCGGCGCACGACTTCAACGACTACGCGATCGGCCAGCGCCACAAGCTGGCGCCGATCACCATCTTCACGCTGGATGCCAAGGTCAACGACAACGCCCCGGAGAAGTACCGCGGGCTCGATCGCTACGACGCGCGCAAGGCCGTGCTGGCCGACCTCGAAGCGTCCGGCCTGCTGGTCGAGACCAAGCCGCACAAGCTGCAGGTGCCGGTGAGCCAGCGTTCGGACGCGGTGATCGAGCCGATGCTGACCGACCAGTGGTTCGTCGACCTCACCTCGGATGTCCAGGCGGATGGACGTCCAGGCGGCCGCAAGGCGATCACCGAGCCGGCGCTGGATGCCGTGCGCAACGGCGACATCAAGTTCGTGCCGGAAAACTGGGCGACCACCTACACGCAGTGGCTGGACAACATCCAGGACTGGTGCATCAGCCGCCAGCTGTGGTGGGGCCACCGCATCCCGGCGTGGTACGACGAGGCCGGCAACATCTTCGTGGGCGAGGACGAGGCCGACGCGCGCGCCAGTGCCGCCACCGCGCCGGTCGGCGCGCTGCGCCAGGACGACGACGTGCTCGACACCTGGTTCTCCTCGGCGCTGTGGCCGTTCTCCACGCTCGGCTGGCCGGCCAACGGGCCGGTGCAGAACGAACGCGGCGACGTCGTGGCCAATTGGGAGCAGGACAAGATCTTCCTGCCCAGCGCGGTGCTGGTCACCGGCTTCGACATCATCTTCTTCTGGGTCGCCCGCATGGTGATGGCGACCAAGTATTTCACCGGGCAGATTCCGTTCCGCGAGGTCTACATCAACGCCATCGTGCGTGATGCGGAAGGCCAGAAAATGTCCAAGTCCAAGGGCAACACGCTGGACCCGCTGGACCTGATCGACGGCATCGCGCTGGAACCGCTGGTGGAGAAATCCACGAAGTCGCTGCTGATCCCGCAGGTACGCGCCAAGGTCGAGAAGCGCATCCGCAAGGATTACCCCGACGGCATCCCCGCGATCGGCACCGACGCGCTGCGCTTCACCTTCGCCGCGCTGGCCAGCTACAGCCGCACGATCAACTTCGACATCAAGCGCGCCGAAGGCTACAAGGCGTTCTGCAACAAGTTGTGGAATGCCTCACGCTTCGTATTGATGAATGTTGATCAAGTTGAACCGGACCAACGGAAGTGGAACAACGCGCGCTCGAATTTCTCGGATGGCGGACTCTTGATCAACCGTTGGATTCTGAGTCGGTTGCAGGCCACCATCAGAGAGGTCGAAGAACATTTTCGGTCCTATCGCTTCGATCTTGCAGCGCAGACCTTGTACGAATTTGTGTGGAACGAGTATTGCGATTGGTACATCGAACTATGTAAACCCTACTTTTCTGGTGACAAAGAAGGCAACAAGGACTTCGTCTCACAGACGGCCCTGCAGGTCTTGGAGCACACACTCAGGCTTCTCCATCCGATCATTCCCTTCATTACGGAAGAGATCTGGCAGCAAGTCGCGCCAAGGCTCGGTTTTGAAACACTGTCGATCTTTGATCAGCCATATCCAATTGCCGAGCTTCGTTTGGACAGCATTGAGGCAGACAGAGAAGTCAGCTGGCTCAAAGCTACCGTAAGCAAGGTGCGTCAGATCCGCTCGGAAATGAACATCTCGCCCGGCAAGACGATTCCCTTGCTGTTCGCCGACGGTGATGACGGCGATCGCGCGCGGGTGGCCAAGTTCGCCGCGCAGATCAGCTTCCTGGCCCGCACCGAAGCGCCGCAGTGGATCGAGGCCGGCGCCGACGAACCGGCGGCGGCCGCGGCGGTGGTCGGCACACTGCGGGTGATGATCCCGCTGGCCGGGCTGATCGACGTGGCCGCGGAAAAGGCCCGCCTGACCAAGGAGATCGCCCGCATCGAGGTCGAGATCAGGAAGTGCGAAGGCAAGCTCGGCAATGCCAGCTTCGTTGCCAACGCGCCGGCCGAGGTGGTGGCGCAGGAGCGCCAGCGCATCGCCGACTGGAATACCACGCTGGGGGCGTTGCGCGAGCAGGCGGGGAAGCTGCAGAAATGAGTCGCCAGGGAGAGCGGCGTCCGCGCTGACGGATCGGAGAAGCAGGCTTGGTGCCCGCCCTACGCGACTTCACGCATCTGGCGGACGTGCCCTCGTCTATTTCTCAATATCGTCCTTGACGATATTGAGCGCCATCACGATCGCATCCTCGCGTCCGTCGCGGGCCGGGTAATAGCGCGGGCGCCGGCCGATCTCGCTGAAGCCCACCGACTCGTACAGCGCCTTCGCCAGCGGATTGGACGGCCGCACTTCCAGGAAGACCCGCTCGGCACCATTCCAGCGAGCGATGTCCAGCAGCCGACCCAGCAGGTGCCGGCCCAGTCCGCGGCCGCGCCAGTCCGGTCCGATGCAGAGGTTCAGCACGTGCGCCTCGCCGGCGCCCATCGACAGGATGCCGTAGCCGGCGATCACCCCGTCCACGCACAGCACCCAGCACGGGTGACCGGCCTTGACGCAGTCGCCGAAGATGCCCGGCGACCAGGGGAATTCGTAGGAGGCCTGTTCCAGCGCACTGACCGTGTCCAGGTCGTCCAGGCGCATGCCACGCACCTGGATCGCCGGCTTGATCACCGCCACCACGATCAGTGCTCCGCCATGGCCAGCGCGCGGCGCACGCTGCGCAGCGCATTCCACAGCCGGCGCTTCGCGTCGGCACGACCCAGCACCAGGGCCGGTTCGTCCGCCAGCACGATCTGCGCGCGATTCATCACCGCGGCGGGCAGCGCCCGTCCCAGCGCATGCGCCTGCGCCTCGCCGAACACCAGATAGGCCTGCGCCTCGGGTACGTCCGCGGCGAGTTGCCCGTCGCTGACGACCAGGCGCGCGGCGCGCCCCAGCACGGCGCCGCAGGTATTCAGCGCGCGCCCGATCAGGTCCAGCTCACGCGTGTCGCAGCCCTGAGGCAGGATCACCACGCACGCCACCGGGCCGACCGGGGAACCCGCCTGCGCCGCTTCGGGCATCGGCACGGCAGCCGCAGGCATCGCCTTGCGCACCCACGGTGTCACGCCCAGCGCCCGCAGCACGCGGTCGCGATGGCTGGCGTCGACCGGCTGTTGCGCCAGGCCACTCATGCCGCGTTGCGCCTTGCGCGTCGATGCGTGGCCAGCCCCCAGATCGTCCACACCGGGCCCGACAACAGGTAGATCGTGAAGCCGGCGAACAGCACGCGCGCCGTGTCCAGGATCAGCAGGGCAATCAGCAGCACGGCAACCACCATCCAGGCGAACGGCACCAGCTGGTGCTTGCCCATCGGCAGCGACTTGAAGCTGAAATAGCGGAACCGGCTGACCATCAGCAGGCCGACCACGACCGCGATCACCGGCGTGACGAAACAGAAATCGCTGCCGGCCAGGCCGAACTTGTCCACGCTCCACACGAAGGACATGCACACCGCCGCCGCGGCCGGGCTGGCCAGCCCCTGGAAATAGCGCTTGTCGGCCACGCCCACCTGGGTGTTGAAGCGGGCCAGCCGCAGCGCGGCGCAGGCGGCATACACGAACGCCGCGGCCCAGCCCAGCTTGCCCCACAGCGGGCCAAACTCGCGCAGCGCCGACAGCGACCACGTATACATCACCAGCGAAGGCGCCAGTCCGAAGCTGACCAGGTCCGACAGCGAGTCGTACTGCACGCCGAACTCGGTCTGGGTGCCGGTCATCCGCGCGACGCGGCCGTCCAGGCCATCCAGCAGCGCGGCGACGAACACGGCGACGGCGGCCTCGGTGTAACGGCCGCCGATGCTGGCGATGATCGCGTAGAAACCCGCGAACATCGCCCCGGTGGTGAACAGGTTCGGCAGCAGGTAAATACCCCGGTGGCGGGGTGGCCGGACGGGCGAAAGCTCGCTCATGAATCAGGACCGTGACAGGATGCGCGCAGTGTAAACCATCGGGTGCTTGAGTCCGGACCGGTGGAGTGTTAACAAGGTAAACCTGATTATTCCCTGGAAATGGAGAACACCATGCGTCGTTCGCTGATTGCCGTGGCGCTGTTGCTGCTGGCACCACTGGCCACCGCTCAGGTCTACAAATGGACCGATGCCAGCGGCACCGTGCATTACTCCGAAGCACCGCCGGCGCAGGGCACCAGGTTCGAAAAGGTGACCACCACCGGCACCGCGCAGCCGCTGGCTCCGCCACCGACCAGCGAAACGGCCGGTGCGCGCGAAGCCCCGACGCAGCCCGCCCAGCCGGTGGCCGATACCCCGGAAAACCGGGCCAGCCTGTGCACCACGCTGAAATCCAACATCAGCGCACTGCAGGGCGGCGGCCCGGTGGTGATGCAGCAGAACGGCAAGTCGGTGGCGCTGGATGATGCCCAGCGCAAGCAGCAGGTCGCCTCGGCCCAGGCGCAGTACGACCAGTTCTGCCAGCAGGCCCGCTGAGCCGTGGTCGGCCCGGCGCCGCGAATCGGCGGCCGGGCCGGCATGACGCCTCGGGCGTGACTGGCGGCCGGCCGCTACACTAGGCGTTTCCACCACGCCGGAACCACCCGTCATGCGCCTCAGCCAATTCCATCTGGCCACCGTCAAGGAAGTCCCTGCCGACGCCGAAATCGCCAGCCACCAGCTGATGCTGCGCGCCGGCATGATCCGCAAGCTCGCCTCCGGCCTGTACACCTGGAGCCCGCTGGGTCTGCGCGTGCTGCGCAAGGTCGAGCGCATCGTGCGCGAGGAAATGGATCGCGCCGGGGCGCTCGAATTGCTGATGCCGACCATCCAGCCCCGCGAGTTGTGGGAGGAAACCGGCCGCTGGGCGAAGTTCGGTCCGCAGTTGCTGAAGATCCGGGATCGCAAGGAGCAGGAATTCTGCTACGCGCCCACCGCCGAGGAAGTGATCACCGATTACGCCCGCAACGAGCTGAAAAGCTACAAGCAGCTGCCGGTGAACTTCTACCAGATCCAGACCAAGTTCCGCGACGAGATCCGCCCCCGTTTCGGCGTGATGCGCGCGCGCGAATTCCTGATGAAGGACGCCTACTCCTTCCATCTCACCCAGGAGTCGCTGGCCGAAACCTACGCGGCGATGTACCAGGCGTATTCGCGCGTGTTCACCCGCCTCGGCCTGACCTTCCGCGCGGTGCAGGCCGATACCGGTGCGATCGGCGGCAACGCCAGCCATGAATTCCAGGTGCTGGCCGATTCGGGCGAGGATGCCATCGCGTTTTCCGACGGCTCCGATTACGCGGCCAACCTGGAGAAGGCCGAGGCGCTGGCGCCCGCCGCAGCGCGCCCTGCTGCAGCGGCCACGCTGCAGCGCGTGGACACGCCGACCCAGAAGACCATCGACGACGTCTCCGCCTTCCTCAAGGTCAGCCCGCGGCAATGCGTGAAGACCTTGCTGGTGCGCGGTCGCGACGGCCTGGTCGCGCTGTGCCTGCGCGGCGATCACGAGATCAACGAGGTCAAGGCCGGCAAGCTGGCCGAGCTGCCCGATGAGTCCGTGCTGGCCAGCGAGGAGGAAATCCTCGCCGCCACCGGTACGCGCCCCGGCTTCATCGGCCCGGTCGGCCTGCCCGAATCCATCCCCGTCATCGTCGATCGCGACGCCGCCGTGCTGGCCGACTTCGTCTGCGGCGGCAATGCCGATCGCACGCATTACAGCGGCGCCAACTGGGAACGCGATGCCCGCATTACCCGCATCGCCGACCTGCGCAACGTGGTCGAGGGCGACCTGTCGCCCGACGGTCATGGCGTGCTGCACATCGCCCGCGGCATCGAGGTCGGCCACGTGTTCCAGCTGGGCACGAAGTACGCCGAGGCGCTGGACGCCAGCGTGGTCGATGAAACCGGCAAGCTGCAGGTGATGACCATGGGCTGCTACGGCATCGGCGTCAGCCGCATCGTCGCCGCGGCGATCGAGCAGCGTCACGACGACGCCGGCATCGTCTGGCCTGAGGCGATGGCGCCGTGGCGCGTCGCCGTCTGCGTGATCAACCCGAAGCATTCGCCCGCCGTCAGCGCGGCCGCCGAAGCGCTGTATCAGGCGCTGGGCGAACGCGGCATCGAGGCCGTGCTCGACGATCGCGGCGTGCGCGCCGGCAGCATGTTTGCCGACATGGAGCTGATCGGCATTCCGCATCGGGTGGTCGTCAGCGAGCGCGGGCTGGCTGCCGGCACGCTGGAATATCGCGGTCGCGAGGACAGCGAAAGCCGTTCGCTGGGCGAAGACGAACTGTTTGCCCTGCTCGCCTGACCACGGCACGGGTACACCGACCGGAACGGCCGCCTTGCGCGGCCGTTTCCTTGTGCGCAACGGTGAAACGGGTCGCAAATCGCTTATTCGAGTGCGGCACGATTAACCGGTTAATGTGAAGGACGTTTCACAAAGCCGCGCGCTTTACAAGGATTCGGCGAATAAGCGAGAATAAGAATTGCAACAATTTCAAGTCACGCCGACGCATTCCCCATAATGCGTTCGGCACATAACCAGATCATTATTCACAAGCTCAACCGGGAGTCACTCATGGCCGTCGATATCAAGAACCTCAATCACAACCAGCTGAATGACCTCATTTCCAAGGCGCAGGTCCGCCAGAACGAGCTGCGCAAGGAAAAGGTGGTCAAGCTGCGCGAGAAAGTGCACGCGATGATCAAGGCCGAGGGTTATTCCTTCGAAGACATTTTCGGCAGCCCGCGCGGCAAGGCCAAGCGCAGCACCGGCACGGTCGCCCCGAAGTATCGCAACCCGGCCAATCCGGCGCAGACCTGGTCCGGCCGTGGCAAGCGTCCGCACTGGTTCAACGACGCGCTGAAGGCCGGCAAGAAGGAAAAGGATCTGGCGATCTGATCGCCGGTTTCAGCGGTAATCGAAACGCCGGCCTTGGGCCGGCGTTTTTTTGTGCTGAACAATGCGGTGTCGATTCACCACGCGGGGCATATCCGCGGTCCCTCCCCCTGCAACGCGGGGGAGGTCAGGAGGGGGCGTTCTTGATCTTGCTTGAGCCAGCAAGAGCTACCCCACCTCAATCCTCCCCTGCTCGCAGGGGAGGAGGCGATCGTGCCGTGCGGGTTTGTCTTCGGGGTGGGTCGCAGGCATTTCGATGTTTGCGACTTCGATCGACTTTTGATTTATAGGGAGCGTCTTGGCGAGATCAGCAGGTCGCCGAACATCAGTCCCGCCACCAGCGATACCAGCAGGGTGATCAGCAGCAGGCCGGTGTCGAGGCTCAGCGTGGTATCGCGCTCCATCAGGAACGACACGCTGCGGAAGCCCACGCTGCCGGGTACCAGCAGCAGGATGCCGGGCTCGCGGATGACCGCGCCCGGCCGCTGCGCGTAACGGGCGTAGACGTTGGCCATCGCGCCCAGCAGCAGGCCGCCCAGGAACACACCCACCGGCGCGCCGGACAGCGAGCTTGAGATCTGGCCGCCCCAGCGCGTGGCCAGGTAGCCGACCACCACCGCCACGATCACCACCGGCCAGTCGCGTTTGGCCGCCCGGAACAGGATCGCGAAGGCGATCGCCGCCACCAGCAGGGCCGGGTAATCGGTCCACGTCGGCAGCGCCGGCAAGGCGAAGTCGCGCGCCTTGATGCCGAACGCGGCGCACAACTGGGTCGCCGCGATGGTGCCGAAGGTGAGCTTGAGCAGGGTCGACATCGCGCCCCCCATGCGCGCCATGCCGGAGACCAGGTGCTGGCTGGAGATCTCGCGCACCGCGGTGGTCAGCGACATGCCCGGCACCAGGATGATCAGGCTGGCCAGCACCACCGACTTGATCGCCAGCGGCACCACGAAGGCGCTCACCACGATCGCCACCGTGGTCGCCACCAGGGCGCAGATGGCGTCGCTGGCCACCGCCAGTTGCGGCCGGCTGCCGGCCAGCAGGGTGATGCATCCGATGATCACGCCGATCACCGCCGCCACCACCAGATCGACCCAGGAACTGTGCAGGAACAGCGCCGCGATGCTGGCCGCCGACAGGCCGTAACTGACGATCGAGCCGATCTTCTCGCGCCGCGTGTCCGGCCGGCCCAGCTCGCGCATCAGGCGAAATCCCTCGCGCAGGTCCAGCTCGCCGGCGATCGCCCGATCGGCGATGTCGTCGGCCTGGCACAGCCGTTCCAGGTTCACCTCGCCCGGCGCCAGCCGCATCACCTGGGTGGTCTGGGCCACGCCTTCCTCGCCGCCCTGGGCCAGGTCGGAGAAGGAAATGATGATGGCGGTGGGACTGGACCAGACGTCGGCCGACAGCCCCAGGCGCTGGGCCACCCCGGCCACCGCCATCTCCAGCCGCGGCGCGGTGGTGCCGTACTGGTGCAGGCGCCGCGCCAGTTCCAGCGCGAACGCGATGCGCGTGGTGATGGCCGTGGTGGCGAACTGCTGCTGGCTGATGACGTCGCCCGCGCTCATGCCGTCGCGCGTACCTGCAAGGTGGTGCCGTCGACCGCCACCACTTCCACCACCGTGCCCGCAGGCAGGTCGGGGCCGCTGACCAGCCACTGGCCGTCACCGACCCGGGCCTTGCCGCGGCCGTTGACGATCGGCTCGATCAGCGGGTAACGCTGGCCGATCAGTTGCTCCGCGCGCCGGTTGAGACGCTCGCCGCCGGACACGCGACGCTCCAGCCGCGGCCGCAGCCAGCGCGCATAACCGACGCAGAAGGCGAACGCCAGCAGCCCGAACACGATCGCCTGGGCCAGCACTCCCAGCGTCGGGTCGGCCCACAGCACCACGCCCATCGCGGCGGCGGCCAGACCGATCCACAGCAGGAAGTAGCCCGGCAACAGCAGCTCGCCCCCGATCAGCAGCAGCGCGAGGATCCACCACAGGTAATGCGTCGACAGTTCCCACATGGTCTTGCCCTCAGCGCAGCGGCGGCTGGACGACGGTGGGCTTCTGCTGCTGGCCCAGCGACTCCTTCGCCAGCTCGGCGATGCCGGCCAGCGAGCCCAGGATGCCGGTGGCCTCGATCGGCAGCAGCAGCATCTTCTGGTTCGGCGACTTGGCCATTTCCTTCAGCGCCTCGACGTAGTTGTTGGCGACGAAATAATTCAGCGCATTGACGTTGCCGTTGGCGATCGACTCGGACACCATCGAGGTGGCCTTCGCCTCGGCCTCGGCGGAACGCTCGCGCGCCTCGGCGGCACGGAAAGCCGCCTCCTTCTCGCCCTCGGCGGCCAGGATCACCGACTGCTTCTCGCCCTCGGCCTTGAGGATCGCCGCCTGGCGGAAACCCTCGGCGTCGAGGATGTTGGCGCGTTTCTCGCGCTCGGCCTTCATCTGCCGCGCCATCGCGTCGACCAGGTCGCGCGGCGGCGAGATGTCCTTGATCTCGATGCGGTTGACCTTGACGCCCCACGGATGAGTCGCCTCGTCGACCACGCCCAGCAGCTTGGCGTTGATCGCATCGCGCTGGCTCAGCGACTCATCCAGATCCATCGAGCCCAGCACGGTGCGGATGTTGGTCATGATCAGCGCCAGCGCGGCGCCCTCCAGGTTGGCCACTTCATACGCGGCCTTGGACGCGTCCAGCACCTGGTAGAACACCACGCCGTCGACGCGCACCACCGCGTTGTCCTTGGTGATGACGTCCTGGCTGGGCACGTCCAGCACCTGTTCCATCATGTTGATCTTGCGCCCGACCGCCTGGTAGATCGGAATCAGGAAGTGCAGCCCGGGACTCAGCGTGCGGGTGTATTTGCCGAACGTTTCCACCGTCCACTCGAAGCCCTGCGGCACGATGCGCACCAGCTTGGCCACGCCGATGATGACGACCGCCACGATGACCAGCGCAAGCAGCTGTCCGATTCCCATTGCCCACCCCTTGTCCCCGAAGAAGGCCTGAGTATAGGCGAGCGGACCACTCCGCAAGCATCAACCGGTTCGCACCAGCCACGCCGCAGCTGCGGCGCGATCAGCGCTTCCTTTCATCGGCCGGCCCCTCCATCCAGTCGTACAGCACCGGCAGCAGCACCAGGGTCAGCAGGGTCGAGGTGATCAGGCCGCCCACCACCACCGTCGCCAGCGGACGCTGCGTCTCCGCACCGACACCGCCGGAGAGCAGCATCGGCACCAGACCGAGAATGGCCACGCTTGCCGTCATCAGCACCGGACGCAGCCGCAGGGCGGTACCGCGCAGCACCGCTTCGCGCACGGGCAGGCCCCGCTCGCGCTGCTCGTTCAGGAAGCTCACCAGCACGATGCCGTTGAGCATCGCCACGCCGAACACCGCGATGAAACCGATCGCCGATGGCACCGACAGGTACTGCCCGGTGAGCGCCAGCCCCACCAGGCCGCCGATGGTGGCGAACGGCACGTTGGCCAGGATCAGCACGGCGTACTTCACCGAATTGAACGCGGTATGGAGCAACACGAAGATGAAGAAGATCGTGGCCGGCACGATCAGTGACAGGCGCTTCAACGCCCGCTGCTGGTTCTCGAACGCGCCACCCCATTCCGTGTAGTAACCGGTCGGCAACTTGACCTTCCCGGCGATGGCGGCACCGGCCTCCCTGACGAAGCCGTCGATGTCGCGGCCCTGCACGTCCATCTGGATCACCGCGTAGCGCTGCAGCTGCTCGCGGCGGATGAACGAATAGCCTTCGGCTTCGCTGACCTCGGCCACCTGCGACAACTGCACCAGCGCGCCGCTGGCCGTGCGGATCGGGATGCGCCTGATCGCGGGCAGCGAGTCCCTGTCGGCCCGGTCCAGCCGCACCGCGATATCGAAGCGCTTCACGCCGTCGAGCAACGTCGTGACCGGCTCGCCGCCGATCCCGTTCTTCACCACGGCCAGGACGTCGTCGGCGTTCAGGCCGTAGCGCGCCAGCGCCGCGCGGTCCACCTGGATGCGGATCTGCGGCTTGCCGATATTGGCTTCCAGCGCCAGGTCGGCCACGCCGGGCACGCCAGCCAGCACGTCCTTGATCCTGCCGCTCAAGCGATCCAGCTCGCCCAGGTCCTCGCCGTAGATCTTCAGGGCCAGCGTGGCGCGCACGCCGGAAATCAGCTCTTCGATGCGCATCTGGATCGGCTGGGTGTAACTCACCACCGCGGTGGGCAGCGCGGCCGACAGTTCCTGCCGCATCGCCACCTCGATGGTCTCCAGCGTCTGTCCCTTGCGCCATTGCGAGCTTGGCTTCAGCGGGGTGTACACCTCCATGTAGTTCACGTCGGCGGTCTCGCCCTTTTCGGCCCGACCGATCATCGCCAGCGTGGTTTCCACTTCGGGAAACTTCTGTTTGACCAGTGCCGCGACCTGCCTGGAGATATCGATGGATTCGTCCAGCGAGGCCGACGGGATCGAGGTGATGCGCCACATGACGGCGCCTTCCTTCAGGTTGGGCATGAATTCCCTGCCGAGGAACGGGAACAGCGCGAGGCTGCCGGCCAGCACCGCCATGGCGATGACCAGCACGCGCCTGCGCCGCGCAAGCGACCACGCCAGCAGCGTCGCGTAATGCCGCTTGATGAAGGCGACCAGCCGCGTGTCCCTGTCTTCGCCGGGCTTGAGCACCAGCGCGGCCAGCACCGGGATCAGCGTCAGGGCGAGGATCAGCGAGCCGGCCATCGCGAAGCTGATGTTGAGGGCCATCGGCTTGAACATCTTGCCTTCCAGCCCCTGCAGGCTGAACAGCGGCAGGAACACCACGATGATGATGCCGATGGCGAAGGCGATGGGATTGGCCACCTCGCGCGCGGCCGCCAGCACCGCCGCGGTGCGATCCACCGGCAAGCCCTGCGCCTTGCGCTCGGCCATGATGCGGTAGGCGTTCTCCACCATCACCACCGCACCGTCCACCATCATGCCGATGCCGATCGCCAGGCCGGCCAGCGACATCAGGTTGGCCGACAGGCCCGCCTGGTCCATGCAGACAAAGGCGATCAGCATGGCCAGCGGCAAGGCGACCACCACCACCAGGGCGCTGCGCAGCTCGCCGAGGAACAGGAACAACACGAGGGCGACCAGGATCGAACCTTCCACCAGTGCGCGCACGGCCGTCTGGACGGCTGCGTTGACCAACTCGGTGCGCTCGTAAACCGGCTTGACCACCGTGCCTGGCGGCAAGGCCCGCTTGACCGTTTCCAACCTGGCCTTCACCGCATCCACCACGGTCTTGGCGTTCTCGCCGATGCGCGCCAGCGCCTGGCCCATCACCACTTCCCTGCCGTCGCGGGTGACCGCGCCCGTGCGCGGCGCGCCGGCTTCGGCGATGCTCGCCACGTCGCGCACGTAGACCGGGGTGCCGTCTTCGGTCTTGAGCACGATGTCGCCGATGTCCTTCGCGTCCCGCACCAGCCCCAGGCCGCGCACCAGGTACTGCTCGCGACCCACGTCGACGAAGTTGCCACCGACCTGGGCATTGTTCGCCTGCAGCGCCGCGATCACGTCCTTGAAGCCCAGCTGGTGCGCGATCAGCTTCATCGGATCGATGCGCACCTGGTACTGGGTCTCCTGCCCGCCCCAGGAAGTGACATCGTCCACGCCCGGCGCGGTGCGCAGGATGAGGCGGATGGTCCAGTCCTGCAGGGTGCGCAGGTCCATGTCGCTGGGCGCCCGCCTGAGCTTTTCATCGGCGCGCTCGACGGTGTACCAGAACACCTGGCCCAGGCCCGAGGTGTTCGGCCCCATCTCGGGCTTGCCGTAACCGGCCGGCAGGCGGTCACCCACCTGCTGCAGGCGCTCATTGACCAGCTGCCGGGCGAAGTAGATGTCCATGCTGTCGTCGAAATACACCGACACGTAGGACAGCCCGAACAGGCTCACCGAGCGGATTTCCTGCACCTTGGGCAAGCCGGCCAGCGCCGATTCCACCGGCGTGGTCAGCAGTTGCTCGACGTCCTCGGCGGCGAGGCCCGAAGCCTCGGTGTACACGTTCACCTGCACCGGCGTGACGTCGGGGAACGCGTCGATCGGCAGCTGGCGCACGGCCTGTACGCCGAGGAAGCCGATCACCGCGAAGGCGATCAGCACCAGCACCTTGTAACGCAGGGAGAGTTCGACCAGTCGTTCCAGCATCACTCTTCCCCCAGTTGCGAACGCAGCAGACGCGCCTTGAGTGCGAAAGCGCCCTCGCGCACGTACGGCGTGCCGGGCTCGAGCCCTGCGCTCACCACCGTCCAGCCATTGCGGGTATCGCCGGTGACGACCGGTACAGCCTCGAAGTGGTCGCGGCTCCTGGCGACGAACACGGTGGGCTGGTTCTGCAGCAACACGATCGCGTCGGATGGCACCGCCAGCGCCTGCGTGCCGGCGCCCACGGCGATGCGGGCATCGACCAGCTCGCCCGGGTGCAGCAGATCCCCGCGGTTTTTCAGTTCGATGCGCACCGGCACCGTGCGGGTCCGCTCGTCGGTCTGGTGCGAGCGCTGCAGCACGCGGCCAGCCAGGGCCGTGTCGTGCGCGAGCACGCGCACCGCATCGTCCGGCCGAACTCTCTCCGCCTCCGCGGGCGGGAGCTGCGCCTCCACCCACACCGAATCCTCCTGCACCAGCGTGAACAGGGTGCGCCCCGCCGCCACCCGCTCGCCGACCAGGAACTGGTCGGTGCTGACGCGCCCGGCAGTGGGCGCGAGCAGGTCGTAGCTGCCGTCGGCCCTGATCGAGCCGGCGCGCAACAGCGCGCCGATCTGCCGGTCGGACAAGCCGTAGGCGCGCAGCTTGGCACGAGCCTGGTCGCGGGCCACCCTGGCCTCGTTGTAGCGCCGCGCCGAGACCGCTTGCGGACCCAGCGCGGCAATTCGCTGCCAATCCTGCTCGGCGACGATCAGCGCGCCCTGCGTCTCGGCCACGGCCACGCTGGAGAGTTCCACCAGCGGCTGGCCGGCTTTCACCACGTCACCGAGCCTCGCCTTGCGGGTCAGCACCTGTGACTCCACCCGAGGCGCCACCAGCACGGTGGAATAGGCGTCGGCCTTCACTTCACCGGGCGCCTTGAGTTCGTCGCTCAACGTGCGGGGGACGGCCTTGTCGATCACGATACCGGCCTCCCTGATCGCCGCCGCATTCAACGCCAGCGGATCGGCCGCTGTCGGCTCCCGTGCCAACACGGGCGCATGCAGTGCGGCAAGCAAGGCGAAGCCGAGCAGGGCTCGGCCCAGGGGAAACGTCTTCATGGAGAAATCTCCTGGCCGCGGCCATCGACCCAATCGGTCAGCCGGCCCGCGGCGGTGAGGTAGTCGAACCAGGCCTGCCAGGCCCGGCTTTCCAGTTCGAGGCCGGACAGCGCGGTGTCCAGGCTTTGCTTGAGCTGCATGAGGTAGTCGGAGGTCCCGATTTCGCCGGCACGCCAGAGTTTTTCCAGCAGTGCCGTGCGGTCCTCGAAGGCAGCGGCGCGGCCGGCGCGGAAGGCCACGGCTGCGTTGCGCATCGCTTCATGGCGCGTGCGTGCCTCGACCCGTGCGGCCTCCAAGCCCAGCCGGCGCGAACGCGCATTGGCTGCCACGGCCTCGGCTTGCGCCTGGGCGGCCGCCACCTCGGCGCGCCCCGTGTTGAGTACCGGCAACGGGATCGATATGCCGAGGCCGACCACCCGATCACTGACCGGGCCATTGCGCACCTGGCCGCCGGTCAGGCTGATGGTGGGGTCGGGGATGCGGGCGCGTCGGGCCATGCGCAGGCCAGCCTCGGCGCTGTCCTGTTCCGCGCGTGCCTGCACCAGCTCCGGCAGCTCCTCGCTGGCCCGGGCCGGGGGAGCCTCCGCCAACACCGGCGGCAAGCCGTCCGGCAACGGCGGCAGGCTGGCGACCCGACCGGCGCCGATCGCCTGCAGCCCGGCGCGCGCCGCGGCTTCGTCCGCCACCAGCACGGCTTGTTGCAGCTGTGCCTCGCCCAGCGCCAGACCGGCCAGGTCACGCTCCGGACTGCTGATGTCGCCCACCTTCAGTCGCTGCGCCGCGAGTTCGTCGAAGCGTCGCATCAGCGCCAGCCGACGCTGGCCCAGGACGCTCCGGCGTTCGGCCAGCGCGGCGACCGACCAGGCCTTCAGCCAGCGAGCCGTCATGTCGCGGCGGACCAGGGTGTAACGGGCTTCGCTGACGCGCAGCTCGGCACTGCCCTGGCCGGCCCGGGCGCGTCGCTTGCCGGACAGGTCCAGCGTCAGGCTGAGCCCGGCGGTGCGCCGGTTGACGTCGGCGTGTTCGGCATCCAGCACCAGCTCGGGGTTGTACAGCGGCTGCGCCGCGGCATCGGCGCGTGCGCTCGCCGCATCCCGTTGCGCCCTGGCGGCCCGTATTTCCGGGTTGGTATCCCAGAGCCGCTGCACCGCGGCTTGCAGGGATGGAGGAGCCCTGCCTGCAGATGGTGATGCGGGCGTGGGCATCGGCCCCGGCACGGCGCCCAGTGCGGTGGCAAACAGCATGCATGCGGCGCCCGCGGGCACCGATAGAAAAGCGGACATGAAACGATCTCCTGAAACGGTCGCAGAGCGATGCGCCGCCATGGCGGCCACATCGTGGGGTCATGCGCGTTTCAGGCGATTGGAGGGCGTATCAGGGAACCGGCAAGGGCCGGCATGTGTTGCGGGGAGATCGCCGGCGCGACGAACCGGGCATCCATGGTGCCGGTGGGCAACCATGCGGTCATCGGCAGGGTCACCGCGTGCGCACACGTGCAATGACAGCCACCGGCTTCGCCAAGCACGCAATGGCTCGCATCGTCATGGGCCGATGCCTCGGCCATCGTCGCCACCAGCGCCGGCACCTCGGCAGCTGCGGTGGAAGCAGATCGCAGCTCGGGACCATCGGCCAGACAGATGGTGCCGGTCGCCAGCTTGATCAGCATGACCGCCAAGGCCAGCGTCCACAGGCCGCGATGGCGGCGCAGACGGGCAAGCAGCGGTGACGAAGCACAGGACATGGCGCGATGGTAGCGAGCCAACGCGCTGTTAGACAATTTCAGAAGCGGCTCGACCGCAATGACCCCGAGCAGGTGACGGAAGGCAGTCAAAGGGAAAGCCGCGCTTTTCCCGGAGGCCGGGCTGCGCCCGCAACCGGCAATGCCCGGGGACGCCCGGCGTCCTCGCCCGCCGTCCGGCCGGCCGCGACATCGTCTCCGGCGGTGCCTTCAACAGGGGCCTTGCGTCATTTCGACACGAGCTGCGGCAGGCGCAGGCTCACCCGCAGGCCACCGCCCTCGCGGTTGGCCAGCAGCACGCGGCCACCGTGCGCCTCCGCGATCTCGCGGGCCAGCGCCAGGCCCAGGCCGGTGCCGGAACGCTTGGTCGAGTAGAACGGCAGCAGTGCCTGGGCCAGCACCGTCTCGCTCATGCCGGGACCGCGATCGGCCACCTCGATGCGCAGCTCGTTGCCGACTTCCAGCAGGGACAGCGTGACTTCGTCTTCCGGGCCGCCGGACTCGTGCGCGTTCTTGATCAGGTTGATCAGCACCTGCTCGATCTGCACCGCGTCGAAATGCCCGGATTGCTCGGGCACGGCGGTGGCCAAGCGGTACTGGCAATGCAGTGCCAGGCCGTCCAGGAAAGGCTGCCACACCACGCTCACCGGTTGCGGCGTGGGCAGCTTGGCGAAGCTGGCATAGCCGGCGATGAAACGATGCAGGTGCAGCGCGCGTTCGCCGATGGTGGCGAACACGCCGGGCAGCCGATCGAGCTGGCCGCGCCGGGCCAGTTCCGCCCCGGAGTGCGACAGCGAGGTGATCGGCGCCAGCGAATTGTTGAGCTCGTGGCTGATCACCCGGATCACCCGTTTCCACGTCGCCACTTCCTGCCGCGACAATTCGCGCGTCATGCGCCGAAACAGGTGCAGCCGATGCGGGCGCCCCTGCAGACGAAACGCACGCTGCGACAGGTGGAAGATTTCCTCGCTGCCTTCCATCTCCACGCTGAGCAGGGCGTCCTCGCCGGTCTCCACGGCCTTGCGCAGGGCCTCCGGGGCATCCACCAGCAACGCGGCGAAATCCAGTCCGTGCAGGCTGCGGCCATCGTTGAAAAGATGTCGCGACGCGATGTTGGCGTAGGCGACCCGACCGGACGAATCGGTCAGCACCAGGGCCACCGGGGTGTTCTGCACCACCGTGTCCAGCAGCAATTCGCGCTGCACCAGGTGCTGGCGCTGCTCGCGCAGCGTCTGTCCCAACGCGTTGTGCATGCGGATCAGCTCACCGAGTTCGTCGCGCCGATCGATCGCGATGGAGAAGCTGAAGTCGCCGTCGCGATAACTGGCCACCGCGCCTTCCAGCGCGCGCAGCAGGCGGCTGACCGGCGCCATCACCCGACCGGCCAGCCAGAACGCCAGTGGCAACAGCACGATCGCGCTGGCCAGCAGGCCGCCATAGATGCCCAGCTGCATCGGCGCGCGGATGGACAAGGCCAGGTCCTTGCGCATCCACACCAGCAGTTGTGGCAGCGGCCACTGGGTCACGCCCGCGTAGATCGCGGCGCCGGCGAAGGCGGCTACCGCCAGCAGCAGGGTCAGCCGACCGCGCAGCGAATTCAGGCGACGCCACATCGGCCGTTCTCCTCGCGGGGAAAGCGCCCGATCAATGGCACCTGGCGTCGCGGGGAGTCATCGCGCAGTCCAGCGGCGGGCGTCCGCCCAGCCAGGCGCGCTCGGTGCCGAGCACCGCGTCGCGATCCATCGGCCGCGGCGGCGCCTTGTTCCACGCCTCGCCATCGTGACCGTCGCTGAAGCGGAACGGGCTGCTGTTGCCGTCGCCCGGCACCGCCAGCGAGCCGGCTCGATAGTCCGGCGAACTGCTGCTGGGCGCAGGCAGCAGGCTGAGGTCGGTGCGCAGCGTGGGTGGCGTCTGCGCCATCGCCGCCCCGCCGATCAGCGCGGCCGACAAGAATGTGATCAGGCGATATCGCATGACGTTCCCCCAACTGGATACCGATCGCCATCTTTCTACGCCTTCTGGTCAAGAGCAAGCATGCCGATCACGGAACAACGCTCGGAGTCGGTGAAGAAAACCACTTCCCGTGGTTTTCTTCCATCGCGCGTCCGCTCAGGCCGTGGTCGCCAGGCCGTAGCGCTCCATGCGCCGATACAGCGCCTGGCGCGACAGGCCCAGGTTCTGCGCGGCGCGACTGACCACGCCGCCGGCCTTGTGCAGGGCCGCCTCCACCGTCTCGCGGCTGGGCTCGTCGAGATTGCGCGCGGCCGCGGCGGTCACGTGCTGCGGCAGGTTGAGTAGTTCCGGCGTGATCAGGTTGCCACCGGCCAGCAGGGCGGCGCGCTCGATCGCGTTCTTCAGTTCGCGCACGTTGCCCGGCCACGGATAGCCCAGCAAGGCGTCACGCGCCGCTTCGCCCAGTTCGGCGCGGCCGTCCAGGAAGAATTCGGCCAGCGGCAGGATGTCGTCGTTGCGCTCGGCCAGCGGCGGCAGGTTCACCTCGATCACGTTGAGCCGGTAGTACAGATCCTCGCGGAAGGTGCCGGCCTGGATCATCGCCTTGAGATCGGCATTGGTCGCCGACAGCACGCGCACCTTCGCCTGCCGCGTCCTGCCCGAGCCGAGCCGCTCGAACTGGCCGGTCTCCAGCACGCGCAGCAGTTTCATCTGGCCCGGCAGCGGCAGGTTGCCGATCTCGTCGAGGAACAGGGTGCCGCCATCGGCCAGTTCGAAACGCCCTTCGCGCGCCTTGTTGGCGCCGGTGTACGCGCCGGCCTCGGCGCCGAACAGCTCGGCCTCGATCAGCTCGCCCGGCAACGCGCCGCAATTCACCGCCACGAACGGCCCGCGCTTCACCGCCGAGTTCGCGTGCATGATCGCCGCGATGCGCTCCTTGCCGGTGCCGTTCGGACCGGTGATCAGCACCGACACGTCCGAGCGCGCCACCTGGCAGGCCAGGTCCAGCGTGCGGGCCATCGCCTCGGAGGCGAACACCAGGCTGTCCAGGTCGTATTTCTTCTGCAGCATCTCGCGTCGCTGGCGCCGCTCGCGGCGGCCCCGGTTCACCTCGCGGGTGGACTCGGACAGTTCCAGCAGGTTCTCTACCGTGGCCAGCAGCTTGTTGTCGTCCCACGGCTTGGCCAGGTAATCGGCGGCGCCGGCCTTGACCAGTTCCACCGCGGTTTCCAGGTGCGTCCACGCGGTCAGCAGGATCACCGGCAAGTCGGAATGCTGCTCGCGAATCGCACGGAACAGCTCCACGCCCTCCTCGCCCGAGGTGGTGTCGGCGGTGAAGTTCATGTCCTGGATCACCACGTCGACCGCTTCGCGCTGCAGCAGCGCCAGCCCCTCGTCCGGGGTCAGCGCCACCAGCGCGCGGATCTCGTGCAACGACAACGCCAGCGACAGCGCCTCGCCCACGGCCGGGTTGTCGTCGATGATCAGTACGGTACGTGTCATCTTTTTTCTGCACATGCGGACATGGATGCCGCTCCAGCGATAAAGGTTGCCATGACCATGGTCATGCGTACACCCGGGACCGGCTTCATGCCGACCGGGTCGCCACCACCGGCGGCACCGCGGCGGCGCGACGCGCAGGCGCCAGCACCGCCAGCTGACCCAGCACCAGCATCAGCGCCGCGCCGAACGGCAGGTAGATCCACGGCAGACGCGACAACTCGTAGTGGCGCATCAGCCACAGGTTCACCGCATAGGCCAGCAGCATGCCGAGCACGATGCCGGCACCCACCACCAGCAGGTTCTCGATCTGCACTTGGCGCAGGATGTCGACGCGGCGCGCGCCCAGTGCGCGGCGGATGCCGATCTGCCGCGTGCGCTGCTGCACCCAGTAGCCGGTCAGCCCCATGATGCCCACCAGGGCCACGATCAGCACCACCAGGCTGACCCCGGACAGCAGCCACACCGCCGCCTTCGACTTGGCCAGCATGTTCGCGCGCATGTCGGCGTACATCTGGTAGGTGGGCTCGAAGCCCTGGATCATCTCCACGCCCAGCTCGCGCGTGATGGTGGCCTTGACGGCCTGGCGCACGCGCTCGGCATCGCCTTCCACCCCCGCCCGCACGGCGAACACCGGCATCGGCCACTGCCCGGGCACGCCGGGGAAAAGCATGCTGTAGTCGATGTTGCTGCGGTTGTCCTGCTCCAGCTTGTTGCGCATCAGGTGCTCGACCACGCCGACCACGGTGCGCCGCGCCGCATCCGCGTCCCGGCCGATCCGCACCACCTTGCCCAGGGCATGGCCATCGGGAAACAGGTGGTCGGCGAGAGCCTGCGTGATGATCGCCGGGCCACTCTGGTTGATGCCGATGTCGCGGTAGTCGATGCCCTGCTCGGTCGCGCTGAAATCGCGGCCGGCGACCAGCTGCAGGTCCAGTGCCTCGCGCAGGTGATCGCCGATGTAGACCGCCGCATCGGCCTGGATGCCGGTCCCCTCGCCGATCACGTCACCGTTCATCTGGGCACTGGTCTCCATCGGCAGCGAACCGGCCAGGCCCACCGCGGCGACGCCGGGAATGGCTCGCAGCGACGCCTGCACCTCGCGCAGCCGGCTCGGCGGCCACGGCTTGCCGCGCGAGGCGATGTTCCACGCCACGACCAGCTTGTCCGGCTGGCCGATGCCGTCCGGCGCCAGGATCGGCACCAGTCGCTGCTGCAGCAGGAACAGCGCATTGCAGGCGATCGCGCAGGCCAGCGCCACCTGCAGCAGCACCAGCAGCGGCATCAGGCGATGGCGAAAGAGCGGTTGGATGATGTGTCGCATGATGATCGCGTTCCCCTAGCCCAGCTTGATCTGCATGGCCGGCGGCTGGCGGCACACGCGCCAGGCCGGCAGGATGCCCACCACCAGGCCGACGACCAGCGACAACAGCAGCAGCGCGGCGAATGCCGAAACACTGAAGTGCGCCGCGTCGGCATAGGCCACCGGCTGCATGCGCACGATCCACAACCCCAGCCAGGTCAGCGGCAAGGCCAGCGCGCCGCCGATCAGGCCGAGCACGCCGGTCTCGACCAGGTGTTGCGCGAACACGTCGCGCCGCGACGCGCCCAGCGCACGGCGAATCGTCACGTCCGCCTGCCGGCGCAGGAAGCGCGCCGCCAGCAGGCCGGCCACGTTGACCAGGCACAGCAGCAGGAAGGCGCCGGCCAGCGCCAGGTTGAGGCCGACATCGTCGGGCACCACGTGGTTCATGCTCATCCACGACGGCACGCCGTACAGCGCGACCTGCGGCGGATACACGAAGCGCCCGGCCGCATGCTGCGCATCGGCGTAGCCCGCGACGAACCGGTCATACGCAGCCACCGTCGCCGGCGTATCCAGCGCCACCCACACCTCCAGCCAGCGGCACTTGTCCACCTCGGCCGACTGGAAGCTGACGACCGCCGCGCCCTTGCCGCATTCCCCCGCGGTCAGCGGCCCCACGCCCGCGGCCAGCGCCGCCTGCGCCGGCACGAAGAACTGTTCCGGCTGGCCCAGCACGTTGCCCTGGTTGCGCTGCACGTCGAGGAATTGCGTGCGCGGCTTCCACGGCGCGCTGACCCCTACCACGCGGAAACTGCCGCTGCCCAGCGACACGCTGCGGCCCACCGCGTCCTCCGTGCCGAACAGCTTCTGCGCCAGCTCGCTGTCGATCACCACCACCGGTGCCTGCGCCGCCTGCTCCTCGGCGGTCCACGGCCGGCCATGGCGCAGCGGCACGCCGAGCATCGCCAGCAGCGGACCGTGGGCCAGCAGTCCCTGCACCTGGTCGGACTGCTTGCCGTCGGGGCGACCGACCAGCGTATAGCTCTGCGCCAGCGCCACCTGCTGGCGCGCCCGCTGCGCATCGACCAGCGCCTTCGCATCCGTCAGGTTCAGATAGGCATCCGGCTTGTCGTAGTCGTTGTTGTTGGCGTCGACCGCTTGGCGGGCATCCATCGTCACCACGTGCAGATACGGACTGATGCCCGGCAACGGCTCGCCGGACAGCGCGCCGAAGATGGTCAGCGCCGTCATGCACGAGGCGATCCCGATCGCCATGGTCAGGACCAGCAGCAGAACCATCGACGGCCCCTGCCGGCAACGCCGCCAGGCCAGGTCAAGGTAGTAGCGGAACATCAGCCGATCCCCCGCTTGCAAGGCGCTTGTCGTGGCAGTGCCATCGTGAACAACTCCATGCTCATGTCGAACGCGTCGCCACGACGGGCGGCACCGCCGCCGCGCGCAACGCCGGCCCCAGCACCGCCAGCTGGCCCAGGCCCCACAGCACCAGCGCGCCCATCGGCAGATAGAACAGCGGCAGGCGCGCCAGTTCGTAGTGCTGCATCAGCTCCGCGTTCAACAGGAAGGCCAGCAGCATGCCCAGCGCGATGCCGACGCCGACGATCAGGAAATTCTCGGTCTGGAAGTAGCGCAGGATGTCGCCGCGCGTGGCGCCGATGGCACGGCGGATGCCGATGCTGCGCGTGCGCTGCTGCACCCAGAAATTGGCCAGCCCGGTAATGCCCAGCGCGGTGACGAACAGCAGGCCCAGGGCCGAAGCCAGCAGCAGGCCGATCATGGTGGTGTCGCGCTGGAAGTAGGCCGCCCGGATCTCCTCGTAGGTCTGCGTGCGGGCGGCACTGATCAGCCGGTTCGCGTTGAGCTTCAGCAATTCCGCCGAACCTTCCTGCAGAACCCGCGCCCGATCGCCGGGGGCGGTGCGCAGCACGTAGAGCACGCCGGAGCCCGGCGGCAGCTGCGGCCAGATCATGCTGTCCTCGTCCACCCCCGGCGAGCGCAGGTTCGGGCGCAGGAACCGGTCGACGATGCCCACGATGCGAATGTAGTTGTCGCCGTCGTACATGCTCTGGCCCAGCGCCTGCTTGCCCGGATACAGGTGTTGCGCCAGCGCGCGACTGACGATGGCCACCGCGGGCTTGCCCTGGCTCACGTAGTCTTCCGGCCGGAAGTCGCGTCCCGCGACCAGGTGCAGGCCCAGCGTGCCGACCAGGCCGGGGGTGCCGTCGTAGACGGCAGGTTGCATGCAACCGCTGCCTTCGATCGTATTGAGCTGCATCGCCCGATCCAGCGCCTGCTTGCTGGGGCAGATGCCGCTGGACGACTCGCTGCGATCCAGCGGCAGCGAATAGCTGACCGCCACCGCCGACTGCACGCCGCGCACGCCACGCAGGGCAGCCAGGTCCGCGGCATGCCGCGCCTGCGGATTCTCGCCCTCCTCGATGCTCGCGCTGGGGATCACCGACAGCTCGCTTTCGGCGATCCCGGTCGGCACGCTGATCCGCTGCAGGCGGTTGGCGATCATGAACACCACGTTGCAGACGATCGCGCAGGTCAGGGCAGCCTGCAGCACCAGCAGGGTCGCGGTAAGTTTGTGTCGACGCAGGGTCGAGAGTATCGGGCGCAGTTCCATGCTGGATGTCCTCACAAGGCCTTCAGTTGCAGTGCGGGCGGCACGCGACACGCGCGCCATGTCGGCAACAGGCCGGCCAGGAGGCTGGCGGCGACCGCCAGCGCGAACGTGCCCAGCAGCATCGACGTGTCCATCTGCGCCAGTTGCGCATAGTCGTCGGGGCGATGGCGCACGCTCCACAGGCCGAGCTGGGCGATCAGCAAGCCGGACAGGCCGCCGGCCACGCCGACCATCGCCGACTCGATGCCCAGTTGCAGGAAGATGTCGCGCCGTCGCGCGCCCAGTGCGCGACGCACGCTGATCTCGCCGCTGCGGCGCAGGAACTTTGCCAGCAGCAAGGCCATGATGTTGACGATGCACACGAACAGGAAGCCCAGCGCCAGCCACAGCTGCAGGCGCACATCCGTGGGCACCAGGTTGCGGTGCGCCAGCCAGCCCATCAGGCTGTACAGCTTCGCCTCCGTGGGCGGGCGCTGGAAACGGCCCAGCGCCTTCTGCTGGGCAGAATAGTCGAGCAGGAACTGGCGATACGCCTGCACCTGTCCGGGGCTTTGCAGTTGCACCCAGAATTGCAGCCAGGACATGTTGGCGCTGGTCATGGAATCAGCGGCGTCGTCCTTGCCCCAGCCGGATTGATTCCCGTTGGTGGGCAACTTCAGGTCCACCGCGGCGGTCAACGGCAGGAAGAACTGATCCGCATCGCCAAACGATTGCGCCGACAGGTCGGCATGGAACATCGGCTGCGGCTGCCAGTCGGCGGTGACGCCGATCACGCGGAAGTCGTGTTCGCCCAGTCGCACGACCTGACCGATGCCGCCGCTGTTGCCGAACAGCTTGCGATCCAGCGTCTCGCCGAGCACCACCACATGCGTCCGTGAGGCATCGTCGGCGGCGGACCAGCCCTGTCCATGCTCGAACGAGATGCCGAACATCGCGAAGATGTCCGCCGTGGCATAACGCCCATCCACGCGGAACGGACGCACGTCCGCCCGCGCGGGGCGCACCAGCAGCGAGCCACCGGCCATCGCCGCCTGCCGCGTGGCGAGATGCGCCTCGAGCAGGGCCATCGCATCCGGCCAGGTGAGATTGTCGGTCGGGTCGGGGCCATCGCTGCGATGCTTGTAATCCAGCGGCAGCGGGTCGAGGTGCGGCGTGAACAACGTCGCGCTGCGCCCGGGCAGCGGATCGTTGGTCATCACGTGCAGCACCGTGATCATCGTCATGCTGGCGCCGATGCCCAGGCCGATCGCCAGCACCATCAACGCGGTAAGCACCTTGTTGCGCTTCAGGCTGCGCAGTGCCAGATCCAGGTAGTAGCCGAACATTCCCTTCCCTCGAGTTTCCCCACCCATGCCGACCGGCATGGGTGCCGTGCGTATCGCCTCAATCTCCGCGGGTGACCTCCGCCGGCGCCGCGTCGCCGAGCTTCTGCGCCAATGGCAGCGCATCCGTCACCAGGTGCATCAGGAAGCGGCCCGGCTGCTCCTGCATCACCATGTGCGCCGAGTCGGCAAACAGCACCATGTGTTTAGACGGTGCGTGGATGCGCCCGAACCATTGCTCGGCCAGTTCGTGCGAGGTGGTGTAGTCGTGCTGCCCGACGAACAGGATCACCGGGCAACCGAAGTCCGTCATGTCATCGAGATCCACGTCGAGCAGCGGCTGCAACAGGTGGTTGAGCGTGTACACGCTGCCCTTGCCGATCGCGTCGAGTCCGGCTTGGTCGTAGTCGGGCGAGAGACCCTCGGCATCGGCCTCATAGGAGAAGTCCTTGCGGCCATGAGTGAGGCCGCCGTAGTAGGTCTCCCACTTGCTGCGCGTGCCGATGCGCTGCAGCGTCATCGGCACCGTGCCCGGGTAGGGCATCAGCGCCTCCAGCTCGCGCACGGCCTGCGGGTTGTGGTCGGCCTTTGCCGCACGCAGGGCGAAGGCGAAGCCGATCTCCTCGTTCCTGCGCACGTTCACCACCTGGCCCACGCCGATATAGGCATGGAACCAGTCCGGATGCTGCCGGGCCAGCCGCGTGCCCAGCACCGTGCCCCAGGAATGACCGAGCAGGAAGATCTTCCGCTTGCCGTAATGCTGGCGCAGGTACTGCACGACCTGCGCCGCATCGTCGGTCATGCCTTCGATGGTCATGCCCGGCGACATCTGCTGCTCGGTGTTGGCAGCGTAGGTCTTGCCCGCACCGCGCTGGTCCCATTGCACGACGGTGAAGAAGTCCTCCCACGGCGACTGGAAGGTGTAGCTGGCCGGCATCGTCACCGCGGCGGGGCCACCGTGGAGGAACAGCAGGATCGGATTGCGCCGGTCGCGTCCGCGGATCGACAGCCACTGGTCGATGCCGCCGATGCGCAGCTTGATGCGTTCGTCCACCCCGTTCGGCGAGACGATCCTGCGGGTGTTGCCGATGATGCGGCTGACTTCGGCGCGCGAAATCATCTCCGCTGCAGCGCCGGAGGACGCGACAGGTGCGGCGGACGAGGCGGCCGTCGCCTGGACGGCCGATGCATCGCGCCACGGCGCGCCCAGCGCGGCCATCGCCAGGAGCAGGAATGCGGTACGGAACATGCTCATCGAAACTCCACGTCGAAACAAATTGAATGCCACGTCGAAACAAATTGAATGCGGTGGATCGCCGCCGAGCGGCGCCGTCATGGCAGCGTGCGAAGACAGCCACACGGTCACACGCTCCGCGTCGCCACGACCGGCGGCACCGCCGCCGCACGCAACGCCGGACCCAGCACGGCCAGCTGGCCCAGTACCCACAGCGCCAGCGCCGCCACAGGCAGGTAGTACAGCGGCAGGCGCGGCAGTTCGTAGTGCTTCATCAGCACCAGGTTCAGCGCGAATGCCAACACCATGCCCAGCGCGATCCCGCCGCCGACGATCAGGAAATTCTCGGTCTGGAAGTAGTGCAGGATGTCGCGGCGGGTGGCGCCGATGGCGCGACGGATGCCGATCTGCCGACGGCGCTGCTGTACCCAGAAACTGGCCAGGCCGACGATGCCCAGCGCGGTGACCATCAGCATCGCGAAGATCACGCCGACCAGCATCGCGGCCATCACGCGGTCGTTCTTGAAGACGTCGTGGCGCAGGTCGGACACGCTCTGGCTGGCTTCCCGATCGATCACCACCTCCGGCACCGCCTTGGCCACCGCCGCGAGTGCGTCGCGCATGACCCGCGGCATGTCGCCCGGATTGGCCCGCAACAGGTAGCTGCCGGTCAGGTAGGGACCCGGCTGCGCCGGCAGGAATACCGACCACTGGCGTTGTTCCGGCGTCCACCCGGTGGGATCGGGCCGGACCAGATCCTTCAACACGCCGACGACGCGGTAGTGTGACTTCAGTGACCAGAACTCCTTGCCCAGCGGATCGGCGCCCGGCCACAAATGCTCGGCCAGCGCCCGGGTGATCTGCACGCTGCCGCCGTCGGGCATGAAGCCGGTGAAAGCCCGAAAATCGTCGGGTTGCGGCGCGCGTCCGGCGACGACCTTGGCGCCGAGTGCCTCAAGACTGCCCGGACCGCCCACGTAGAACTCGATCACGCCGCCAAAATGCTCGCCGGCCGCGTCGGTCGAAATTCCAGCGGTACCACGGCGGCTGCCGAACGGTATGGAGTTGATCGGCGACACCGATTCCACGCCGGGCACGGCGCGCAACGCGGCGAGCGCCCGCGCGTCCACGTCGGCTGCCTGGGCAGAGTCGTAGCCGGTCAGCTGCACCGAAGCGAGCGCCGCTTCATCCGCACCACTGACGATGTGCATCGCCGAGACGCGCTGGGCAATGATGAAGCAGGCGTTGCACAGCACCGCGCACGCCAGCGCGATTTCCAGCGCGATCAGCGCGGTGGCGAGACGATGGCGGCGCAGCGCCGCGAGTATCGGTTGAATCTGCATTTCTCGTTACCTGATGCTTGGTGAGAACGGTCCTTTCTGAAAAATCCGGTCAGGGATGGCCGGGCTCTTGCGCAGGGAGGGCGCGCTAAAGCGTCTTCAACTGCAGCGCGGGCGCAATCCGGCTGGCGCGCAATGCGGGCAACAGGCCGGCCAGCAGGCTGGCGGCGACGGCGAGCGCGAAGGTCAGTCCGAACATGCCGGGATCGAGATGGGCGAGATCGGCATATTCCACGGGCTGCCGCCGCACCAGCCACAGACCCAGCAAGGTCAGCAGCCAGCCGCCGATGCCGCCGACGAGGCCCACCATGCCCGCCTCCACCAGACACTGGGCGAACACCGCGCCACGACTGGCGCCCAGCGCGCGACGCACGCCGATTTCGCTGCTGCGACGCAGGAACTTGGCCAGCAGCAGGCCGATCATGTTGAACAGGCAGATGGCAAGGAACGCAAAGGCCAGCCAGGTCTGCAGCTTCACGTCGCTGGGCACCACATGGTTGAACACCAGCCACTCCATCAGGCCCGGCATGCGGGTCTGGGTGGTGGCGAAACGCCCGAGCTGCTTTTGCTGCTGCGCATAGTTCGCGATGAAGGCGCGGTAGTCCGCCACCTTGGCGGCGTCATCCAGCTGCACCCACAAGCCGACCCAGACGCACGGCGCATCCTGCAGATGCCCCGGCCTGGGAACGGAACCCCAGCAGGTGAACTGCCAGAAGTTGCCGTCGTTGACGTCAAGCCCGCTGAAAAACGGCATGAACACGTCTTCCGGCTTGCCGTAGAACGACGAGGTCTGGCCTTCGGCGAAGCGCCCGGCGCGCACGTCGTAGAAGAGCGGCGAGGGTCGCCACTTCTTCATCACGCCGACGATTCGCACGTCGCTGTCTTTCAGGCGCAGGGTCTTGCCCACGCTGTCGGCGCCGCCGAACAGGCGGTCGTTGAGGTCGGAGGAAATCACCGCCACGCGCGCACGGCTGGCGGCGTCGGCTGCCGTCCAGGCGGTGCCGTACTGGAACGGCACCTGGAACATCGCAAAGAAGTCGGAGGTCGTGGCCAGCATCGGCACCATCAAGGGCGGCAGCGTGGTGTCCGGCGCACGCACCTTGACCTCGCTGCCCGCCATCAGGGCCTGCCGATCCGCGCGATGCGCGCTCCACAGGTCCACCGCCGAGCGGTAGTCGAGCATGTCCAGCGGCCCGCTCTTGGAGTAACCGGCCGGCGAGGCATCCACCTGCGGATAGAAGATGTGCTGGCTGCGACCGGGCAACGGATCACCGGACAGCAGGTGCGTCACCGTCAGCGTGGTCATGCTGGCGCCGATGCCGACGGCGATCGCCAGCACCATCAGCGCGGTGAGCATGCGGTTGCGCTTCAGGCTGCGCAGCGCGAGGTCGAGGTAGTAGGTAAACACCTTCGGTGTCTCCTTCGGAGGTGGGAATGGGGAATGGAGAATGGGAAAGGCCAAGGCGGGCGGCTGTCGCTCTACCGATTCCCGATTCCCCATTCCCTGCTTGCTGGTCACACCGAACGCGTCGCCACCACCGGCGGCACGGCTGCCGCGCGCAGGGCCGGTCCCAGCACCGCCAGTTGTCCGATCAGCCACAACGCGATCGCGCCCATCGGGAAGTACATGCCCGGCAGGCGCGGCAACTCGTAGCGGGTCATCAGGAACAGGTTGATGCCGTAGGCCAGCACCATGCCCAGCACGATGCCGATGGTGGCCAGCAGGAAGTTTTCGGTCTGGAAGTAGTTGAGGATGTTGCGACGGGTCGCACCCAGTGCGCGGCGCACGCCGATGGTGCGGCGGCGCTGCGCCACCCAGAAACTGGCCAGGCCGACGATGCCCAGCGCGGTGACGATCAGCAGCGCGGCGATGACGCCGACCAGGATGCCGGCCATCGCCCGATCGTTCTGGAAGAACGCGCCGCGGATGTCGTCCAGCGTGTCCTTCTTCAGGACGATGCGGTGCGGGTCGGCCTTGCGCAGCACCTTTGCCGCTTCCGAAAGCACCTGCTGGCGCTGGTCGGGTGCCGTGCGCAGCACGTAGCGCGACGCGCTGGCCGCGCTCAATCGCAGGGGGAAGACCATCGTCCACTGCGCCGCGTCGTCGCCCATGAACAGCGACGGCCGGATCAGCGACTGCACCACGCCGATCACGCGCACCGACGTATCGCCCATGTAGATGTTCCGCCCCAGCGCGCTCTGGCCAGGCCACAGGCGCTCGCCCAGGGCCTGGGTGATCACCACCGAGCCGACCTTGTTCTGCAGCTCGGGATTGCTGCGCATGTCGTCGTAGTCCAGGTATTCGTCGGCGGTGAAATCCCGCCCCGCCACCAGCCGGGCGCCGAAGCTCGCGATCAGGCCCTCGCCCATGTACATGGTGGCGTTGAGCGTGGGCAGTTTCTGCGCGGGATCGAGCTTGATGCTGGTGTTCGACGAGCTGTTGGTGAACGGCACCTGGTTGACCAGCGCCGCCGCGGTCACGCCGGGAACCTGCCGCAGCAGCGCCAGGTCTTCCTGGGCGCGCGACTTGCCGTTGGCGGGCTTGCCGATGTTGGCGACCTGCACCTGCAGCAGTTCGTGCTCGGCCACGCCGCTGGCCATCTCGGTGCGCTGCAGGCGCTGGCTGATCAGGAACACGGCGTTGCAGACGATCGCGCAGGTCAGCGCGATCTCCAGCACCAGCAGCAGCGCCGTGATCTTGTGCCGGCGCAGGGTCGAGAAGATGGGCAGGATGTCCATGTCAATTGCTCTTCAGTTGCAGCGCGGGAGGAGTCAGGCAGGCGCGCCAGGCCGGCAGCAGGCCGGCCAGCAGGCTGGCCATGACGGCAGCGACGAAGGTGGCCAGCAGCATCGGCAGATCCAGGTGGGCCAGCGCGGCGTAATCCGAGGGCTGCCCGCGCACCAGCCACAGGCCGAGCAAGGCCAGCAGCAGGCCGCCGGCGCCGCCGACCAGGCCCACCGCACCGGCTTCGACCAGCAGCTGGGCAAACAGCGATCGGCGCGAGGCGCCGAGTGCACGACGCACGCCGAGCTCGCCCGAGCGGCGCAGGAACTTGGCCAGCATCAGGCCCACGGTGTTGACCAGGCACACCAGCAGGAAACCGAACGCCAGCCACACCTGCAGATGCACGTCGCTGGGTACCACCTTGTTGTAGTCCAGCCAGCCCATCACGTCGCGCAGGCGCACATTGGGCGGCCGCTGGAAATGCCCCAGCGCCTTCTGCTCCCGCGAATAGTTCAGCAGGAATTCCCGATACGCGGTGGCTTCGGCCGGTGTGTCCAGCTGCACCCAGAATTGCAGCCAGGTGCAGGTGGCGGTTTTCATGTTCTCGCTCGATCCCTTGTCCCAGCAATCGGTGGAACCATTGCGGGCGAACTTCAGGTCGGTGGCGGTGGCCAGCGGCACGAACACGCCCTCATCGGCGGAGTAGCTGCCGGTGTTGAGATCGTAGAAATGCGGCGTCGGCCGCCAGCTGTCCAGCACGCCGACGATGCGAAACGCCACGTCGTTCATGCGCAGGGTCTGGCCGGTGCTGTCCTTGCCGCCGAACAGCTTTTCGTTGAGTTCGCGGGTGAGCACGGCCACATGGGCGCTGGCCTCGTCGTCGGTCGCGTTCCAGCCCTGCCCGTAGAGAAACGGCACGTCGAACATCGGAAAGAAATCGGCCGTGGTATAGCGCGCGTCCTCGAAGAACGGATCGATCGAGGATTGCGCCGGCTGGATCGGCACCGCGCCGCCGGTCATCAAGGCCTGGAAGTGGGCGCGCCTGGCCTGCAGCAGGGCCATGCCGTCGATCCAGCTGACCTGCTCCGGCGGCTCGTCCTGCGGCTTGTAGCCGTCCATGTCCTGCGGATCGAGTTGCGGATAGAACAGCTGATGACTCTTGCCGGGCAAGGGATCGCCCGACAGCACGTGCAACACGGTCAGCGTGGTCATGCTGGCGCCGATGCCCAGCGCCAGCGCCAGCACCATCAGTGCGGTGAGCGCCTTGTTGCGCTTGAGGCTGCGCAGGGCGAGGTCGAGGTAGTAGGTAAACACCTTCGGTGTCTCCTTCGGAGGTGGGAATGGAGAATGGAGAATGGAGAATGGAGAATGGGAAAGGCCAAGGCGGGCGGCTGTTGTTCTACCGATTCCCTGTTCCCGATTCCCCATTCCCCGTTTGTTGATCACACTGCCCGCGTCGCCACCACCGGCGGCACGTTGGACGCGCGGCGGGCCGGCACGAACACCGCGGCCTGGCCGATCGCCAGCATCGCCAGCACGCCGGTCAGCACGTACAGCACGGGGATACGGGTCATCTCGTAATGGCTCATCAGCCACATGTTCAGACTCAGCGCCAGCAGTACGCCGATCACCACGCCGGTGCCGGCGATCAGCAGGTTCTCGATCTGGAAGTAGTGCAGGATGTCGATCTTGCGGGCGCCCAGCGCGCGCCGCACGCCGATCTGCCGATGGCGCTGGCCGACCCAGAAACTGGTCAGGCCGACGATGCCGGCGGCGGTGACGCACAGCAGGATCAGCGCGACCACGCCCATCAGGATCGCCATGCCGCGATCGGCCTGGTAGGCCTTGTCGCGGATCTGGGCGAACGAGCGCACGCTGTCGTCATCCAGCACGCGCATGGGATTGGCCTTGTACAGCGCCGGCGTCACCGCGCGCATCACTGCATCGAGCTGGCCCGGCTTGGCCCGTATCGCGTAGCGCGAGAAGTTCGCGTCCATCCGGGTTGGCACCAGCGTCGCGTTCCATACAAAGCTGTTGGTCCAGGTGCCGGTACCGGGCACCTGCATGCGCTCGACCATGCCGATGATGGTGGTGGGCTTGGTCGAGCCGTTGACATAGATCACCTTGCCCAGCGCGTCGCCCTTCGGGAACAGCTTGTCGGCCAGTGCCCTGGTCAGGATCACCACCGACGGCTCGCTGTTGTCGCGGAAGCCCTGGTGCCCCACGTCGGCGGCGGTGAAGTTGCGCCCTGCCACCAGGCGCAGGCCCAGGGTGGAGAGCGCCTGGTCGTCGCTGAAGTAATACGTGGTGCGGGTGCCGTGGAAGCTGCCCTCGTTGGTGTCCCCGGGCTTGTGGTCGACGGCGCCGTTCCACGACGAGTTGAGCAGCGGCAGCGAGTTGATCGGCGCCACCGAGGCCACGCCCGGCAGCGCGCGCAGGGCCGCCAGATCGGTCAGCTGCAGGCTGTCGAGCTTTTCCACGCTGGCGGCATCGTCCCCGCTCGGCGCGCCCACCCATTGCTGGCTGACCAGGAACAGGTTGCTTTCGTCCAGGCCGGTCGGCCGGTTCACCCGCTCGATGCGCTGGCCGATGATGAACACCGCGTTGCAGACGATCGCCAACGTCAGCGCGATCTGCAGCGCGATCAGCACCACGCCGGCCTTGTGCTTGCGCAGTGCCGCGAGGATGGGATGCATGGTCATGAGAAATGTCCTTTCAATTGCTCTTGAGCTGCCACGCGGGTTGCACGCGTGATGCACGGAACGTGGGGTAAAGCCCGGCTAGCAGGGTGGCCAGCACGGCGACCACCAGGGTGACGACGAGCAGGGACAGGTCGAGCCGCGCCAGATCGGAAATGCTCTTGGGCAACACCATGCCCACGCTGGCCACGCCGACACCCGTAAGCAGCAGGCCCAGCACGCCGCCGGTCAGGCCGACAACGCCAGCCTCGGTGAGGAACTGCAGATAGATCGCCTTGCGCGGCGCGCCCAGCGCGCGACGCACGCCGATCTCGCCGCTGCGGCGCAGGAACTTGGCCAGCAGCAGGCCCACCGTATTCACCAGGCAGACCAGCAGCAGGCCCAGCGCCACCAGCAGCGACACCTTGGTGTCGCTGGGTACGACCTGCTCATGGTCGAGGAAAGCCGGCAGGTCGCGCAGCTTGTTGTTCGGCGCCCAGGTGAACCGGCCGGCCGTCTGCTGCGCACGCGCATAGCCGTCCAGATACTGGCGATAGGCGGTCACCGCGGCAGCGTCTTCCAGCTCGGCCATGTAGGCAATCCAGATGCAGCTGGATTGCTGCAGGCCGACGAAGCCCGACTCCTTCGGCGTTTCGCTGCAGTTGGTGTTGCCGTCATTGGGGATGCCCACGGCGATGGCGCGCTCGAAGGGAATGAACACGTCCTCGACCTGCTCGCTGAAGCCGCCGGTGTTGACCACGTCGTAGAAGCGCGGCTGCGGATTCCAGTTGTCCAGCACGCCGACCACGCGGTAGTCCTTGCCCTCGATGTTCACCGTCTTGCCCACGCTGTTGACCGCGCCGAACAGCTTTTCGTTGAGCTTGCTGCTGATCACCACCACCGCCGCGCGCTGCGCGTCGTCCTGCGCATCCCAGCCGCTGCCGTACAGGAACGGCGCGTCGAGCATCGGGAAGAACTCGCTGTAGACGGCGTGTCCGCCCACGTTGAGCGGATGCTTGCCGGCCTGCGCCGGCACCACCGAAGGCGAGATCTGGTACATCGCCGATTGACGCTTCGCGCGGTGGTCGCGCATCAGCGCCATCGCGTCGGTGTAGTTCATCGCGTCCTGCGGCTCGTTGTCGTCGCCGCCGCGGTGCCCCTTCGGCCCCCATGCGTCGATCTGCGGCACGAACAGCTGCGACGACTTCCACGGGATCGGATCGCCCGACACGGCGCGGAACACCGACCAGGTGGTCATCGACGCGGCCACGCCGAAGCCGATCGCCAGCACCATCAGCGCGGTCAGGCCGGGACTTCGTTTCAGGCTGCGCAGGGCCAGTTCGAGGTAGTAGGCAAGCATTCCGTTCACTCCGAGGTTTGTCTTCTCCCCTGCCCTGCAGGGAGGAAATGAGAACTCACACGCTCCGTGTCGCCTCCACCGGCGACACGCGCGAAGCACGCAGCGCCGGGGCCAGCACCGCGCCCTGGCCAAGCACCAGCAACGCCGCCACCCCGGCCACCACATAGGCCAGCGACAACCGCGCCATTTCGAACTGGGTCACCATCCACAGGTTGATGCCGATCGCCAGCACCGCACCGGCCAGCACGCCGCCAATCCCGATCAGCAGGTTTTCGGTGAGGAAGTAGCTGAGGATGTCGCCGCGGGTGGCGCCCAGCGCACGGCGCACGCCGATCTGCTTGCGCCGCTGGCCGACCCAGAAGCTGGTCAGGCCCACGATGCCGGCGGCAGTGATCGCCAGCAGCACCACGCTGATGATGCCCATCAGGATCGCCATGCCCACGTCACGCTCGTAAGCCCGCTGGCGCACTTGGGCGAAGCTCATCACGCCATCCTTGTGGTCGATGATGCGCATGCGGCTCTGCGCGAACAGCGCCTTCGGCGCATCGCGCATCGCGGCCTCCAGCTGGCCGGGCTTCGCGCGGACCAGGTAGTAGGTGTAGTCGTTCAACAGCCGCGCCGGGATCAGCACCGCGTTGTACGCATACGGGCCGGCCCAGCTGCCGGTCATGTGCGCCTGCAAGGTGTCGGTGACGCCGATCACCGTGGATGGCGCCTGGCCCATCGACACATAGATGGTCTTGCCCAGCGCCGATCCCTGCGGGAACAACCGCCGCGCCAGGTCCTTGCTGATGATCACCTGGGCGGCGTGCATCGCGTCGCGGGGCTTCTGCGCGGCGACTTCGCTGGCGGTGAAATTGCGTCCCTCGATCAGGCGCGTGCCCAGCGTGGCCAGCGTGTGGTCGTCGGAAAAGAAGATCGCCGAGTCGGTGGTCATCCTGGGCTGGTCAGGTTGCAGCTTGATGTAGTTGTCCCAGCCGGTGCCACGCAGCGGAAAGCTGTTGGTCGAGGCCGCGTCCTGCACGCTGCCGAGCTGGCGCAGGGCGATCAGGTCAGCCTGCATCTGCGCGTCGATGCGCTGCGTGTCGGACTTGTCGGCCCAATCGCTGCGGATCACGAACAGGTTGCTCTCGCTCACTCCGCTGGGACGTGACATGCGCGTGATGCGTTGCTGGATGATGAACAGCGCATTGCAGACGATGGCGAGGGTCAGGGCGATCTGCAGCGCGATCAGCACGGTGCCGGCCTTGTGATGGCGCATCGCGGCGAGGATGGGTCGGATCTGCATCGTCATCGCCCTCAATTGCTCTTCAGCTGCCAGGCCGGCTGCACCTGCGCGGCGCGCCAGGTGGGATAGAACGCGGCCAGCACGGTGGCCGCGATCGCCACCAGCAGGGTCGTCGCCACCAGCGACAAGTCGAGATGCGCAAGCCGGGCGATCTCCGGCTCGAACAGCAGGCCCACGCCGAACATGCCCAGTGCGGTGAGCAGCAAGCCGAGCACGCCGCCGGCCAGGCCCACGGCGGCCGCCTCGATCAGGAACTGGCGGTAGATCTCGCGCCGCGGCGCGCCCAGCGCGCGGCGTACGCCGATCTCGGCGGCGCGGCGCATGAACTTGGCCAGCAGCAGGCCGATCGTGTTGACCATGCAGATCGCGAAGAAGCCCAGCGCCACCATCAGCGAGATGCGGCTTTCCGGCGGCACTACCCGTTCGTAGTCGAGCCAGTCGTTGACGCCGCGCAGGCGCACGTTCGGCGCCCAGTGGAAGCGGCCGGCGCGCTGCTGCTCGGCGGCGTAATGGGTCAGGAATTCGCGGTAGCCGGTCGCGGCGGCCGGGTCGGGCAGCTCCACCCACACCGGCACCCACACGCATTCGCCGTGCAGCCAGGCTTCGCGGCCGACACCGAAATCCGTGTTGCTGCCGCAGTTGTTGCGCCCGGAGGTGTCCATTGCCACATCGATCGCGCGGGTGAACGGCAGGTACAGCTGCACCGGATCGCCGAAGGCGTTGTGGCTGAACAGGTCGTAGAAGCGCGGCTTCGGATCCCAGTGCGCAGTCACTCCGACGATGCGGTAGCTGTGCCGATCCATGGTGATCTCGCGGCCCACGCTGTTGGCGCCGTTGAAGAGCTGCTGGTTGAGCTCGTGGCTGATCACCGCCACGGCGGCGCGGCCGTCGTCGTCACCGGCACGCCAGGCGCCGCCGTACTCGAATGGCACCTCGAACATGTTGAAGAAGTCGGCGTTGGTGGCGTAGCCGTCGGCGATGAATGGCAGACTCTGGTTGCCTTCGGGCAGCACAGACGGCGCGACGTTGAAGAACAGCGTCTGGTGGGCGGCCTTGTGCGCAGCGACCAGGGCAGTGGCATCGGTATAGGTGAGCGCCTCGGGCGGCTCGCCGTTGTCGTTGTACTGGGGGCCCCGGTTGTCGACCAGCACCGTGTACAGCTGCGAGGACTTGCCCGGGATCGGATCACCCGACACCGCACGGAACACCGACCACGTGATCATCGACGCGGCCACGCCAAAACCCACCGCCATCACCATCAGCGCGGTGAGCATGGGGTTGCGCCGAAGACTGCGCAGGCCGAGTTGAAGGTAGTAGGCGAACATGCTTGGGTTCCGGGAATGAAGGATGGGAAATCGGGAATGGGAAAGCGGCGGCCTCGCGAGCATCTGCCCTCAACGATTCCCCCTTCCCATTCCCTGCCTCTCAGCCATGCGCCCCGTCAGCGACCGCGTGCACGCTGTGGAAGCGCGGGTCCTCGGACAGCTCGACCACCTGGCCGTCGATGATGTGCACGTTGCGCTGGGCGCGGGCGGCCAGCTCGGGGTCATGCGTGACCATCACGATGGTGGCGCCGTCGCGGTGGATCTCCTCGAGCAGTTCGAGCACGCCGCGGGCCATCTGGGTGTCCAGGTTGCCGGTCGGTTCGTCGGCCAGCAGCAGGCGTGGGCTGCCGGCCAGCGCACGGGCGATCGCCACGCGCTGTTGCTGGCCGCCGGAGAGTTCGGCCGGGTAGTGCTTGGCGCGCGAGGCGAGGCCGACACGCTCCAGCGATTCCATGATGCGCTGCTTGCGTTCGGCCGCCTTCATGCCGCGATAGCGCAGCGGCACCTCGATGTTGTCGAACACGTTGAGGTCGGGGATCAGGTTGAACGCCTGGAAGATGAAGCCGATCTTCTCGTTGCGGATCTTCGAACGGGCGTTGTCGTTGAGGTTGCTCACCTCGATGCCGTCGAGGTGGTACTCGCCGCCGGTGAAGGTTTCCAGCAGGCCGGCAATGGTAAGGAAGGTGGTCTTGCCCGAGCCGGAGGGACCGGTGACGGCGACGAACTCGCCCTCCTTCACGTCGATGTTGAAATCGCGCAGCGCATAGGTCTCCACCACTTCGGTGCGGTAGACCTTGGACAGGTGGGTCATCTTCAGCATGGTTACGTCCTTTGGTGGTGGTGGTGATGTTCTGCCCCTCCCCCTGTTTCGCAGGGGGAGGCTGGGAGGGGGTGACGCTTTTGATCTTGCGTGATGAAGAGCGACCCCACCCCAGCCCTCCCCTGCACGCAGGGGAGGGAGAAAATCGTCAGTTGCTGATCGCGACCGTGGCCGCGCTCTTGAAGCTGTCGGTACCGGAGATCACGATGCGGTCGCCTTCCTTCAGGCCTTCGAGGATCTCCACCTTGTCGATGCTGGAGGCACCGACGCGGATCGGGGTTTTCTTGGCGATGCCGTCGCGCACCAGGTAGGCGTAGCTGCCGCCGGATTCGTCGACGAAGGAGCCGCGCTGCACGGTCAGCACGTTGTCGCGCTTGTCCAGCAGCACGCGCACCGACAGACGCTGGTTCTGGCGCAGCTGCTTCGGCGTCTCGCCCTCGAAGCGCAGGCGGGCGGCGACCTGGCCGTTGACCACTTCGGGCGAGATCGCGCTGACCAGGCCCTTCCAGGTGTGGCCGTTGCCACTGATCTCGCCGGCCATGCCGATGCCCAGGTCGCGGGCGAAGCTTTCCGGCACCTGCATCTCCACCTGCAGCGCGGACAGGTCGATCACGCTGAGCAACTGGGCATCCTTCGCCACGGTGGCGCGCTCGGCGATGAACAGCTGGCCGACCTGGCCATCCACCGGCGACTTCACGTTGAGGTCGTCGACCTGGCGCTGCAGGTCCTTCACCAGCAGCAGCTGGCGCTCGTGCGCAAGCTTCTTCGACTGGATGTCGAAGTTGAGGCTGGCGTTGTCCATGCCCAGATCCGCCTGCGCATGCTGCAGGGTGATCTTCGCCTTCTGCAGCGCGTCCTTGGCACGGTCCACGTCCATCCCCGGCACGGCACCCTTGGCGAACGCCTTCTGGTTGCGATCGAGATCGCGCTCGGCGGCCTGCTCGTCGATCTTGCCGTTGTCGAACGCCTTCTGCAGTTCGCCGCGCTTCTTGCGCGCGTCGATCTGCGCGCGCTGGTAATCCACTTCCATCGCGTCGGCGTTGCTCTGTTCCTGCGCCAGCTTGTTGGTCAGCTCGGGGCTGACGATGGTCGCCAGCACCTGGCCGATCTTCACCGTGTCACCGGCGTGCACCTTCAGCGTGACCGCACCACCGGAAGTGGCGTACAGGGTCGGGCTGACCGCCGCGACCACCTTGCCTTCGGCGGCGATGTCGCGCACGAACGGGCCGCGTTCGACGGTGGCGAACGCCAGCCGCGAACTGCTCACCGACGCGGAGGCCGAGAACATCCGGCTGATCCCTGGCGCCAGCCAGGCCAGCAGGGCCAGCACCAGCACGCCGGCGCCCAGCAGGATCAGCCGGCGTCTGGGATGGGTTTTGACCTGGACCAGTTTGTCCTGCGCAGAAGTGTCGCGAATCATCATGCCGTTCCTGACCGCGGACAGCGCGGTTGCAGGCAGGTCGATGCAATCCACGTGCCACCGTCGACACGAAGAAATATTCGAAATTCTTCAATGACTTCCGCAACACCACGCGACCATCTCCGGTGTCCGCGGACACTCGACGGACGGTCGGACGAACATGCGGGACCCGCGGCTTTCGCGAGCTAGTCGCTGCTGGCCAGTTGCAGTGGCACCGCCTCGGCCTGTGCGATCTGGCCGGCGACTTGCCGGCCCAGCGGCGAGATCGGCAGGTACGATTCGGCGCCCAGCACGACGAGGCCGCCCAGCCTGCGGGCGTGGAAGCGCAGCACCTTCGCGTACACCGGACGCGGCTGGCGCAGCCGGCGCGAAGGTCGATTTCCCGGCGTCGCCCAACCGTGATCGAGCAATCGATCCCACGCCAGGTAGTCGGTGTCCGGCAACAGATGCAGGCGGGCACAACCGCGGCCTTCGCGATCCAGGCATTCGATCCACTCGCGCGGACCTTCGCTGGTGATCGTGCCGGCGGCGGCCAGGCTACGCGTCTGCAGCAGCGGCGCCAGCTGCATCAAGTCGACCAGCAGGCCGCGGGGCCATTCGCGCAGCGGCGCGCCGTCGGGCCGCATCGGCACGTAGAGCACGCTGCCCAGCTCGGGCAGGCGCTCGACCAGCTGCGCCGGCGTCGTGGGCAGGCAGCGCCAATGGATGGCCGGGGCCGGCTTGACGCGCCGCAGATCCTGCAGCCGATGCGCTGACGGAACGAACATCGATCACCTCGGGCGGAATGGCCCGGCGGGCGCCGCAAGCGACGCGCTGGCTGAGGCTGGGAAGATGGGCGCCGCCCGCCGGACGCGGACGACGCGGGACTACTTGGTCAGGATCAGCTTGTCGTTGCGGGTGAGGCGCAGGTGGTACTCGCTGCCCTGGTGCTGGATCACCAGCTCGCGCTCGCCTTCCAGCAGCGTGTGGCTGGAAACACGCCGCGCAGCCGCCGGCGACGTGGCGGGCAACGCCAACACCGGCCGCTGGATCGACCGGGACGGCATGGAGTGGCTCAGTGACGGGACGGACATGGGCAAATCCACGAAAGAAGGGTGACGGCTTTGATGATAATGATTCTCATTATCCTGTCAACCGCCCTGCCCACCCGCGTGCACTCAGGCGGCTTCGACGATCGTCCTGATCCGCTGTGCCAGCGTTGCGTCCAGCTTCGGCAACACCTCCAGCGCGCCGAGGTTCTGTTCCAGCTGCTCACGCCGGCTGGCTCCCAGCATCACCGTGGACACGTGCGGATTGAGCAGGCACCAGGCGATCGACAGCTGCGCCAGGCTGCCACCCAGCTCATCGGCGATCGGCTGCAGGGCGCGCACCTTGCGCAGCCGCTCGTCACCCTTGCCCAATACGCTTTCGCGCAACCACGCGTAATCCGGCTGCGCCAGGCGCGAGTCCACCGGCACGCCATCGTTGTACTTGCCGCTGAGCAGGCCCGAGCCCAGCGGCGACCAGATCGTGGTGCCCATGCCATAGGCCGCGTAAAGCGGCGCGTACTCCTCTTCCACCCGCTCGCGATGCAGCAGGTTGTACTGCGGCTGCTCCATCACCGGGGCGTACAGGTGGTTCTCGCGGGCGATCCGGTGCGCCTCGTGGATCGCCTCGGCCGGCCATTCGCTGGTGCCCCAGTACAGCACCTTGCCCTGGCGCACCAGCGTGTCCATCGCCATCACCGTCTCGGCGATCGGCGTGTCCGGATCGGGGCGATGGCAGAAGTACAGATCCAGGTAATCCACGCGCAATCGCTGCAGCGCCTGCGTGCAGGCTTCCATCACGTGCTTGCGCGACAGCCCGCGCTGGGTTGGCAGCGGCTTGTCCACCGCGCCGAAGAACACCTTGCTGGACACACAGTAGCTGTCGCGGGGAAAGCGCAAGTCGGCCAGCACGTCGCCCATCACCTGCTCGGCCACGCCGTTGTTGTAGGTCTCCGCGTTGTCGAAGAAATTCACCCCGCGATCGTGGGCCAGCGCGAGCAGCTCGCGCGCTTCCCCGCGCCCCACCTGCTTGCCGAAGGTGACCCACGCACCGAACGACAGCGCGGAAAGTTGCAGGCCGGAAGTGCCGAGGCGACGGTATTGCATGGGAGGACTCCTTCATGGGAAAGGCCGGTATGCCGAACGGGCAGCATGACGAACCTGACGTGAAGTCGTCCAGCGGGCCCACGTGAGCGGACGCGGGAGCCCGTTCGCCGCGTCCCCTCTTTACAAGCCTCGCGGGGAGGGGCAGTATGCATGTGTATACGATTGCATACGAAGGTATTCAGACCATGTCGATCTCGATTCCCCTTTCGGTACGGGTTCCGCAGGAAGACTTCGAGTGGCTGACCGCGCTGGACGTGCCCGGTACCAGCACGCCCTCGGACAAGCTGCGCGCCATCATCCAGCGCTACCGACGCCAGCTCGACGGCAGCGATTCCTACGAGTTGACCCTGGGCTGGTTGCGCGAGCTGGTACAACCGTTCGCCCGTGGTGTGGCCGGGTTCGAGCATCGCCGGGAACTGCGCTCCGACATCGTCGCCACGATGCTGGAATGGGTGCCGCAATTGATGGCCCTGCTGGCATCCGAACAGATCGACGCCGATGCCTCGCCCGAACGCGCGCGCAAGATCGAGGACCAGCTGCTGCAACGCAGTACCGCCTTGATCAGCGCGCTGCTGAGATTGGGCGTGGCGCCCGATGTTCCCGCTTACGACAGCGCGGCGATCGACCGGCAGCTGCCGAAACTCGCCGCGCTGGTCGATGCCGTCCGCGCCGCCCGCCAGGCCACCTGACTGCCCGTCCCTCATCTCACCCGGAACGCAAGGAGAAAGCCATGACCGATTCACTGCAGGATCGCGTTGTCCGTCTGATCAGTGGCAGCGCGCACGCGCTGCTCGACCGGGTCGAAGGCCTGGCACCCGAGGCCACCCTCAACCAGGTGTTGCGCGAAATCGAACAGGTGCTCGGCGAAGTGCGCGTCGAACTCGGCCGCATCGAGGCGGCCAAGCACCAGCTGGCGACCCGCATGGGCAAGCTCACCGGCGAACACGAGGAACTGGCCGCCCGCGCCGAACTGGCCGTCCAGCAGCAACGTGACGATCTGGCCACGGCCTGTCTGGAACGACAGACCCTGATCGAGGATCAGTTGCCGGTGCTGCAGCAGAACCTGGAGACGCAGCGCGAACGCGCAGCGGAGTGCGAGGGCTACTTGCGCGCACTGATGGCGCGCAAGCAGGAGCGCGAGGCCATCCTGCGCGAATTCCTCGCCTCGCGCCGCCAGGAAAATGCGCCAGGCCAGGCACCCGACCATGGCGGCCGCGAAAATCGCGCGGCCCGCGCCGAAAACGCGTTCGACCGGATCATGGCCCGGGAAACCGGCGTGGTAGGCTTTGCCGCCGCACAGGGGGATGCGATGAAACTCAAGGAAATCGCGGATATGCAGCGCAAGCAGCGTATCGATGAGCGCCTGGCCGCGCTGAAGATCCAGCTGGGCGAGGACCGGTGAATCCGTTCGTGCTGCCGGCATCGCTGCCCTTCGTCGCCGCACTGGGCGTGCTGTTGCTGCTGGGCCTGGTCGAGGGCTTGTCCCTGCTGTTCGGCGCCAGTGCCTGGCACTGGCTCGACGGCATGATCGAGCACGAGCCACCCGATGGATTCCTGGGCTGGATGCATGTGGGCCGCGCGCCGCTGCTGGTCCTGCTGGCGCTGTTGCTGACCGCGTTTGCACTCATCGGCTTCGCACTGAACTTCATCGCGATGGCTTCGTTCGGCGCACCGCTGCCGCCCCTTCTCTCGGCGCCCGTGGCGCTGCTGGCCAGCCTGCCGGCGGTGCGCGCACTGGGAACGCGCCTGGCCCGCTGGATGCCGCGCGAGGAAACCTATGCGGTCACCTTTGACAGCCTGGTCGGCCGCGTCGCCCACATGCTCGGCCACGCCCGGCCGGCGTACCCGGCCCAGGCGAAGGTGGCCGACGGCAACGGCCATACGCTCTATCTGATGGTCGAGCCCGATGAAACCGTCGACGAACTGGCCATCGACAGCGACGTGCTGCTGGTGCGCCAGATCAGCGGCTCGCGCTTCGCGGCCATCCCCAATCCTCGCCCGGATCTGCTGGGCTGACATCCGATCAACCGCTTCAAGCAAGGAATCTTGATGAACAACCTGATTGACGTCTCCATCCTCGTGGGCATCCTGCTGCTCGGCCTGGTCGTGGTGGGCCTGGTCATTGCGCGGCTGTACCGCCGCTCTTCCAAGGAAATGGCCTTCGTGCGCACCGGCATGGGCGGCCAGAAGGTGATCATGGACGGCGGCGCACTGGTGCTGCCGGTGTTCCACGAGATCATGCAGGTCAACATGAACACGCTGAAGCTGGAAGTGGCTCGCGCCGGCAAGGACAGCCTGTTCACCCGCGACCGCATGCGCGTGGACGTGGTCGCCGGCTTCTTCGTGCGGGTGATTCCCAGCGTCGAAGGCATTGCCAACGCCGCACAGACCCTTGGCCAGCGCACCATGGCGCCGGACAGCCTGCGCGAGCTGGTGGAAGACAAGTTCGTCGACTCGCTGCGTGCGGCCGCCGTGTCGATGACCATGCAGGAGTTGCTCGACAAGCGCCAGGATTTCATCCAGGCCGTGCAGCACGCGGTGGCCGAGGATCTGCTGAAGAACGGACTGGAGCTGGAGAGCGTCTCGCTGACCCGGGTCGACCAGACCCCGATGAACTTCTTCGACCCGAACAATGCGTTCGATGCCGAGGGTCTGACCAAGCTCACCGAAGCGACCCAGCTGCGCGCCAAGCAACGCAACGAGATCGAGCAGAACACCTCGGTCGAGATCGCGCAGAAGAATTACGAGGCGATCAACCAGCGCCTGAGCATCGACCGCGAGCAGACCTTCGCCACGCTGTCGCAGCAGCAGGAAGTGGCCACCCGCGCAGCCCAGCAGAAAGCCGAGGTGGCGGCCATCGAGGCACAGCGCGACCGCGAGGCACAGCAGGCGACCATCGAGGCCGAGCGGCTGGTGCGCGAGGCACAGGTGGAGAAGGAGCGCGCCATCAAGCAGCGCCAGATCGAGGCCGAGCGCGACGTCCAGGTGGCGCAGATCGAGCAGGTCAAGCGCACCACCCTGGCCGAGCAGGAAAAGATGACCGCGATCGCCGAGCGCTCCAAGGCGCAGTCCGAGGCCGAACGCGACGCCAACGAGGCACGTGCGCTGGCCGCCCGCGCCGAAGAGCAGGTGAAGACTGCGCGCGAAGTGGCGATCGCCGACCGCGAGAAGCAGATCGCCCTGGTTGCCGCCGAGCAGGAAGCACAACAAGAGGCCATCGGGGTGAAGGTCGCCGCCGAGGCGGAGCGCGACGCCGCCGACAACCAGGCACAGGCCGTCCGCATCAAGGCCGAGGCCGACCGGGTGCGTTTCGAGGTGGAGGCCTCCGGCATCCGCATGCGCAACGAGTCGCTGAACACGCTCGGTGCCGAGCAGGTCATGCTGCAGATCAAGCAGGCGCTGATCGCCGCCCTGCCCGGCATCATCGAGGCGTCGGTGAAGCCGATGGAAAAGATCGACGGCATCAAGATCGTGCAGGTGGACGGGCTCAATCGCGGCCATGCCGGCAACGGCCAGGCTTCGGCGACGGGTACGGGCACCGGCAACCTGGCCGAACAGGCGGTCTCCGCCGCGCTGGCTTATCGTGCCCAGCAGCCGATCCTCGATGCCGTGCTGGGCGAGATCGGCATGAAAGGCGATTCGCTGGCCAACCTGGTCAACGGCGTCAAGGGCGACCTGACCGCGTCAACGGTGGCGCCGACAGGGCCTGCCCCCGATTCGACGCACTGAGCGTTCGACGCCGGAACGGACGAGGCGATCCTTCGCTCGTTCCGTACCGGCGTCGCGGCCCTGCGGATCAGTTCAGCAGGAAAAACGCCAGCGCCAGCACCATGGCCGCAAACACGCCGGCGATCACGTCGTCGATCATCACGCCGAAGCCGCCTTTCACGCGACGGTCGAGCCAGCGGATCGGCCAGGGCTTCCACACGTCGAACAGACGGAACAGGACGAAGCCGATGACGATCCACCACCACGGTGCAGGCAGCACCAGCAACGGCAACAGCGCGATCCACTGGCCGATGAATTCGTCCCAGACCAGGCTGCGGTGATCGTCGACACCGAGCGCGCGGCCCGCCGCGGTGCATGCCCATACGCCGAGCGCGAAACCCGCCAGCAGGATCACCACGTAGATCGGCAACGACAGTTCGCGCAGCCACAGCCACGGCAGCAGCGCGGCCAGCGAGCCGAACGTGCCTTGCGCCACCGGCGCCAGGCCCGAGCCGAAACCGGAGGCCAGCCAGCCGGCGGGCGTGGCCAGCAAGGCGCGACGTTGCCCGCTGCTCAAGGTCTTCTTTGCGCTCACGCGAAATGCTCCCAGCCGGGCCGATCCGTGTTCATCCACTCGCCATCGAGTCCGCGCACGCGCACGCCGGCGCCTTCGACGATGCGCCCGATCCGGGTCGCGCCACAGCCCAGCCGTGACAGGTCGGCCTGCACGTCGGCCACCCGTGCCGCCGGCACGGTGAAGCAGAGTTCGTAATCGTCGCCGCCGATCAGCGCGCACTGCAGCGCAGCCGCTTCGTCGTACAGCGCCATCAGTGCCGGGGATCGCGGCAGCAGTGCCGCGTCGATTTCTGCGGCAACGCCGCTGCTGCTGCAAATGTGGCCGAGGTCGGCGACCAGGCCGTCGGAGACGTCGACGCAGGCGCTGGCCTGGCCACGCAGGGCGACGCCGGCGGACAGGCGCGGTGTGGGCCGGTTGAGCCGTTCGATCAGGAAGGCACGCAGGCCGGCGCGGGTGTCGTCATCGGACAACGGTTGCTGCAGCGCCTGCAGACCCGCCGCGGCATCGCCGAGCGTGCCGGTCACCAGCACCGCGTCGCCGACGCGTGCGCCGCCCCGGGTCAATGCCTTGCCCGGCGGCACGAAGCCATGCACGGTCACGCTGATCGCCAGCGGACCGCGCGTCGTGTCGCCGCCGACCAGGGCGAGTCGATGTGGCCTGGCCAGCTTGGAGAAGCCCTCGGCAAAACCTTCGACGAAGTCGGCGTCCGCCCTGGGCAGGGTCAGCCCCAGCAAGGCCCACGCCGGGCTTGCGCCCATCGCGGCAAGGTCGGAAAGGTTCACCGCCAGCGCCTTCCAGCCGATGTCGGCAGCGGCCGTGCCGCGGGGGAAATGCACGCCCTCGACCAGGGTATCCAGCGCCACCGCAAGATGCTGCCCCACCGGCGGCAGCAGCAACGCGGCGTCGTCGCCGATGCCCAGCTGCACGTCGTCACGCGCCTGCGCGGTGAGTTCGCGGATGCGTTCGATCAGTCGGAATTCCATCGGCCGGCCCCGGCAGGCGCTCAGCGGCCGTGCTGCTTCTCGACCACGCGCAACTCGCCGGCCAGCTTGTCCAGCACGCCGTTGACGTAGCTGTGGCCGTGGTCGGCACCGAAGCGCTTGGTCACCTCGATCGCCTCGTTGATGACCACCCGGTACGGCACGTCGGGGCGGAACTTCAGTTCATACGCGGCCAGGCGCAGGGCCGCGCGCTCGATCGGATCGACCTGGGCCACCTCGCGGTCGATGTGCGGCCGCAGAACCTCGTCGAGCGCGTCGACGTTCTTCTCCACACCGTGCAGCAGGTCCTCGAAATATTCCAGGTCGGCCACTTCCATGTCCTGTTCGTGGCGGAACTGGTCGATCACCGCGTTCATGTGGCTGCCGCTGATCTGCCACGCATACAGCGCCTGCAGCGCGCGGCGGCGAGCGCGCGAGCGCGCCTGCATGTCGATGCCCTGGCTCATCCGAGGTTCCCGTACAGGTTGACCATTTCCAGCGCGGCGATCGCGGCGTCGGCGCCCTTGTTGCCGGCCTTGGTGCCCGAGCGCTCGATCGCCTGCTCGATGCTGTCGGTGGTCAGCACGCCGAACGCCACCGGCACGCCGGAGCTGGTCGCGGCCTGGGCCAGGCCCTTGGCGCATTCGCCGGCGACATAGTCGAAGTGCGGAGTGGAACCGCGGATCACCGCGCCCAGCGCGATCACCGCCGCGTACTGGCCGGAGTTGGCCAGCTTGTGCGCGGCCAGCGCGATTTCCCACGCGCCCGGCACGCGGATCAGGTCGATTGCATCGTCCTTGACGCCGTGGCGCACCAGCGCATCACGGGCGCCGGCCACCAGTGGTTCCACCACGAAGCCGTTGAAACGGCCGGCGACGATGGCGAAACGGCCCTTGGGCGTGGCGAAATCGCCTTCGATGATCTTCATTGCAGATTTCCTTGGTTGGACGCGCGGCCCAGGCAGACCGGGCATTTTACGGGTTTGCCGACGATCCTGCCCGTTTGCCTCCTCCCCGGCCCGGCTGGAGAGCGTCGGGATGGGATCAGGCCCCGGGCGGCAGGTGCGGGTAGCCGCCGAAGTGGAGCCGGGCCTTGCCGCCCGAGACGCGCAAGCGCGCCGGCGCGCCGAATGGCAAGGTGAATTTGTCCGGCTCGTGTCCGGTCGGCAGGCCTCCGATCACGGCCACGCCGCTGGCCCGGCGGATCTGTTCGAAACTTTCGGCCAGCCCGTAACCGTTGTCGTAGCCGCTGGGACGGCACTGGCTGAAGTCGCCCAGCACCAGCGCCCGCTGGCGCCCCAGCACCCCGGACAGGTGCAGCTGGTACAGCAGGCGCTCGATGCGGAACGGCGGCTCGCCGACGTCCTCGACGAACAGGATGCCGCCGTCGATGTCCGGGAAATATGGCGTGCCGATCAGGCTGCACAGCACCGCCAGGTTGCCGCCCCACAGCGGGCCCTCCACGTCGAGCTCGGCGTCGGGCGCCGTGTTCCACTCGAGCTGCGCCGAGGGCGCCCGCACGGTGTCCCAGAAATGCCGCCAGGTGAACTCGCTGGGCGTCGCCGCGCCGAAATCGGCGCCCAGCATCGGCCCGCTGAACGTGCACAGCCCGCTGCGCGCGTACAGCGCCAGCTGCACGGCGGTGAAATCGCTGTAGCCGACCAGCAAGGTGTTGCTGCCCTGCAGGCGCTCGCGCAGCGCGTCGTAATCCAGCCCCGCCAGCAGACGCGTGGCGCCGTAACCGCCGCGGATCGCCAGCGCGATGTCGGGCAGCGCGTCCAGCGTCGCCAGCGCATTGAGGTCGGCCGCGCGTTCGGCGTCGCTGCCCGCGTAGCGTTGCTCGGTGCGATCGAGTACTTCCAGTCCGTCTACCGTGCAACCTGCGGCCTGCAGGCGTTCCACGCCGCGCGTCATCGCGGCGCGATCGTGCGGGTAGCCGGAAGGGGCGATCAGGCGGATGCGGATTGCGGACATGGGCATGGTCGAGGAAGGAAAGCTGGATTATGCGGTCGTGGTGTGGGCATTGCGTGGCAGGACGCGGCGCGTTTTCTACACGTATTCGACAACTTCCAGGTCGAAGCCGGCCAGGCCGACCAGCTTGCGCGGCGTGCCCAGCACGCGCAGCTGGCGCACGCCGAGATCACCCATGATCTGCGCGCCCAGGCCCAGCTGGCGCCACTCCTGCTGCTGCGCATCTTCCGGCGCCTGCGTGCTGGGCTGGCGCTGCAGCCTTGCCAGCAAGGCTTCCGGCGTGTCCTCGCCGGACAGCACCAGCAACACGCCGCGATCCTCGTCGGCGATCCGGCGCAGGGCCGAGGTCACGGTGAGGCCGAGGTCGTCGCGCTTGAGATGCAGCACATCCGACAAGGTGTTGCGCACGTGCACGCGCGACAGCACCGGCGCGCCGTCATCGACGGTCCCGCGCACCAGCGCGTAGTGCAGGCCGCGGCGGATCACGTCACGATAGGCGATCAGCCGGAACATGCCGAACTCGGTCTCGACCATTTCGTCATGCACGCGCTGCACGGTCTTCTCGGTCTCCAGCCGGTAGCGGATCAGGTCGGCGATCGAGCCGATCTTCAGTCCGTGTCTGGCCGCAAAGACTTCCAGTTCGGGACGGCGCGCCATCGAGCCATCCTCGTGCAGGATCTCGATCAGCACCGCCGAAGGCTCCAGCCCGGCCAGCGCGGCCAGGTCGCAACCGGCCTCGGTGTGGCCGGCCCGGGTCAGCACGCCGCCGGGTTGCGCGGTGAGCGGGAAGATGTGGCCGGGCTGGGCCAGGTCCTGCGGCTTCGCGTCGTTCTTCACGGCGACCTGGATGGTGCGCGCGCGGTCATGCGCCGAGATGCCGGTGGTGACGCCTTCGGCCGCCTCGATCGAGACGGTGAAGTTGGTGTGGTACGACGAGGTGTTGTCGCTGACCATCGGCTTCAGGCCCAGCTGGCGCGTGCGCTGCTCGGTCAGGGTGACGCAGACCAGTCCGCGCGCCTCGCGCACCATGAAGTTGATGTCTTCGGGCCGCACCATTTGCGCGGCCATGATCAGGTCGCCCTCGTTTTCGCGGTCTTCGTCGTCGAGGATCACCACCATGCGACCGGCACGGATGTCTTCGAGGATTTCGGGGATGGTGTTGAAGGGCATGGGGTACTCGAGCCGGGACGGCTTCAGGCTGGGAAGGGATCAAAAAGACGGCGGGCGAAGCATCTTCGGAAGGTGGGCAGAAAGTGCAACCAGGAAGGCCCTGGTGTTTGCTCCCTTTGGCCACCCGCCCATTGCATTGCAGTGTCGCGGCGGCTCTCCGTCGAGACTGAAGGTGTAAGTCATCCCGTCAAGGATGCCAATGCCGCAGCCATGCTCGAAATCATCAAGGCTGGCGGCCAAATCCCCCAGGCGCCGCGCCGCCGTCATGTCCAGTCGTGTGGTCAGTATTTTTTCGTGCTGCGACATGCCTGCAGGCGGAGGGTCCTTGTAGCGAACCGCAAGGACATTTCCCTTCAGGGAGATTGTTTCGGGGGCCCATCCAGGCTCGCCACCGCGCATGACGAGGACGAATTCGTGTGCGCAGACCATCGAGCTCCCGAACAGAAACAGAGCAAGTGTCAGGAAGACCTGGCGCATCTCCATGCCCTCACGCAAAGCCGTGCTGCTTGAGGAACGCCTCGTCCAGCCGTGGCGTCCCGCCGCTGGCCAGCAGCCGTTCGACATAGCGCGCGATCACGTCCACTTCGATGTTCACCGCGTCGCCGGCGCGGCGCGCGTGGAACGCGGTGTGCTCGACCGTGTGCGGGATCAGGTTGACGCCAAATCGTGACCCGGCGACTTCGTTGACGGTGAGGCTGGTGCCGTCGATGCAGACTGAACCCTTGGCCGCGATGTAGCGCGAGATCGCCGCCGGCACCTCGAACGTCCAGCGCTGCGAGCGGCCATCCGGGGTGATCGACACCACCTTGCCCAGCCCGTCGACGTGGCCGGACACCAGGTGTCCGCCGAGGCGGTCGGCCAGCCGCAAGGCCTTTTCCAGGTTCACCGGATCGCCGGCCTTCAGCTGGCCCAACGAGGTCAGCGACAGGGTTTCGTTCGAGACGTCGGCGCTGAAGCCGCGCGGCTCCAGCGTGATCGCGGTGAGGCAGACGCCGGAGACGGCGATCGAGTCGCCGAGCTGCACATCGGCGAGGTCGAGGTCGGCGGTGTCGACATGCAGGCGCACGTCGCCGCCCCGCGGCTCGAGCCGCGCGACGCGGCCCACGGTCTGGATGATGCCGGTGAACATCAGCGCGCCTCCGGCGGGAGGGCGGTGGATCGCATGAACGCAATGGCTTTCATGAAACGTATCCCGCATGAAGTTAAGCGAGTACGCCACAAGGCATCAGGCCAGACGCGCACCGGCAGGGGCGCGCGTCGTGCCGTCTTCTCTTTATCCGGACTGTGAGGAAACGGTCGCCCGCTTCCAACCGTCGGCTCCGGAGTCTGACCGGATCTGCTGACCTTCCGGCCTGGCCGGAAGCGCTCGCGGGCTCGTTCCGAAGAACCTACCGCCGGTGGGGAATTTCGCCCCGCCCTGAAGACGCTGTGCATGGTTGCCGGCCGAGGCCGACGGCGAATTCTAGCACCGCGACGTGACGCGACCGCACGTTGCCGCGGCGAATGCAGTGTTCACCCGGGTGCCACAACACCTGGCTCAGGCTGGTCGCAGCTGCAATCGCCAGTCCGCGCCCAGCAGTTGCTGCTGCCGCAGCGTGAGTTGCCAGCGCTGCGCCATGTCGGTGAGGGCAGGCAGTTGCAGCAGCGGCCGGGCCCTGTCGCCCAGCAGGATCGGCGCGACATACAGCAGCAATTCGTCGACCAGGCCGGCGGCGAACAGCGCGCCGCACAGCGTGGGGCCGGCCTCGACATGCACCTCGTTGCAGCCGCGGCCGGCCAGCAGACCGAGCACGGCGTGCAGGTCGATCATGTCGCCCCGTGCCGCCACGGCCATCCGCTCGACCCGGGCGAAACGTCCGTCCGCACAAGATGCCGCGGCGCCATGCAGGACGAGGGTCGGCGTCGACCCGTCCAGCACGTGGCTGCCGGGCGGCGTGCGCAGCTGGCGATCGAGCACCACGCGCAGCGGCGGGCTGAACTCCTCGTCGTCGCCCAGTCGCACGGTAAGTCGCGGATCGTCGGCCAGCACGGTGCCGCTGCCGGTGAGGATCGCCGAGCTGCGGGCGCGCCAGCGCTGCACGTCGGCACGCGCGGCCTCGCCGGTGATCCATTTCGATTCGCCGTTGGCCAGCGCGGTGCGCCCGTCCAGGCTCATCGCCAGCTTCACCCGCACGAACGGACGGCCACGCTCGATCCGGCTGAAGAAGCCCGCATTCAATTCGCGGGCCGTCTCGCGCTGCAGGCTCGTCTCGACCATGATGCCGGCCGCGCGCAGCCGGTCGATGCCACGGCCGTTGACCTGCGGAAACGGGTCCTCGCTGGCGATCACCACGCGGCGCACGCCCGCGGCGACCAGCGCCTCGGCGCAGGGCGGCGTGCGGCCGTGATGCGCGCAGGGTTCCAGCGTCACATAAGCGGTGGCGCCGCGCGCCGACCCGCCCGCTTCGCGCAGCGCGAAGACCTCCGCATGCGGCTCGCCGGCACGCTGGTGAAAGCCCGTGCCGACCACGTCGTCGCCATGCGCGATGACGCAGCCGACCCGCGGATTCGGCTGGGTGGTGAACAGGCCACGTTCGGCCAGGCGCAGGGCGTGCGCCATGTGGGCATGATCGACCGCCGAAAAGGACTCCGTCACTTGCCTTCGCGCTTGCCGCCACCGAGCAGGGGCAGCTGCAGATCGGCCAGTCCCGGCAGGTCGCGCTCCAGCCGCTCGATCTCCTCGCGGAACGCCTGCACGTCCTCGAACTTGCGATAGACCGAGGCGAAGCGCACGTAGGCGACCTGGTCGAGGTTCTTCAGCTCGCGCATCACCAGCTCGCCGAGCTGGCGCGAAGGTACTTCACGCTCGCCGCTGCGGCGCAGGTCGTTGACGATCGCGCGTACCGCGGCGTCAACGTCGTTGCTGGACACCGGCCGTTTCTGCAGCGCGCGCTCGAAACTCACCCGCAACTTGCGCTCGTCGAAGGGCTCACGCCGTTCGCCGCTCTTCACGATCGCCGGCAGTTTCAGCTCGGCGGTTTCGTAAGTATTGAAGCGCTCCGCGCACTGCGGACACTCGCGCCGGCGACGCACGGTACTGCCATCCTCGGTCAGTCGCGAATCGATCACGCGGGTGTCTTCGTGCTGGCAGAAGGGGCAGTGCATCAGGGAGCGGGGAACGAGGAACGGGGAACGGGGAAATGGGAGGTCCCGGACAGTTTGCCTGACAGCGCCTTTTTCAGGGACTGAAGTTGACGGGCTATCGAACGCAATGCCGTCAACGGCGCTGCGGCGTCCCGTGCCGCGACATAGCCAAGCCGCTCCGCCAAGAGCATCTGTGTTTCCAATTCGGCCAGTGATCCCGATGACATCGACAAAAACCTCAAATAATCGCGGATCGAACTACGCGCGTTGCCTTCAGCGATGCAGGAAGCTACTGAAACAACCACTCGCTGCATTTGTGCCGTCAACCCAAAGCGCTCATCTGACGGAAATCCACGAGTCACCGAATAAACAGACTCCGCCAACTTCATGGCGTCCTGCCAAACCCGCAAGTCTCGATAGTCGCAAGCCACTGGAACCTCCATGTTCCCCGTTCCCCGTTCCCCGTTCCCGAGTCAACCGTAGACCGGAAACTTCTTGCACTGCGCCGTCACCGCCTCACGCACGCGGGCGATCACCGCCTCGTCGTCCGGTGCGTCCAGCACGTCGCAGATCCACTGCGTCAGTTCGATCACGTCCCCTTCCATGTAGCCGCGGGTGGTGACGGCGGGCGAACCGACGCGCAGGCCGGAGGTGACGAAGGGCTTGCGCGGATCGTTCGGCACGGCGTTCTTGTTGACGGTGATATGCGCCTTGCCCAGCGCTTCCTCGGCCGCCTTGCCGGTGACTTCCTTGCCGATCATGTCGACCAGCATCAAATGGTTCTCGGTGCCGCCGGAGACGATCTTGTAGCCGCGCTCGATGAAGGTCTTCGCCATCGCCTTGGCGTTCTTCACCACCTGGGCCTGGTAAGTCTTGAACGCCGGCTCCAGCGCTTCCTTGAACGCCACCGCCTTGGCCGCGATCACGTGCATCAGCGGACCGCCCTGGATGCCGGGGAACACGATCGACTGCAGCTTCTTCTCGATCTCTTCGCCGGCGCCCTTGCTCACGATGATGCCGCCGCGCGGACCGCGCAGGGTCTTGTGGGTGGTCGAGGTGACCACGTGCGCATGCGGCAGCGGGCTCGGGTACACGCCGGCGGCGACCAGGCCGGCGACGTGGGCCATGTCGACGAAGAACAGCGCGCCGACCGAATCGGCGATCTGGCGCATGCGCGCCCAGTCGACCACCTGCGAGTAGGCGCTGAAGCCGCCGACCAGCATTTTCGGCTGGTGTTCGGTGGCGAGGCGCTGCACTTCGTCGTAGTCGATCAGGCCATTTTCATCGACGCCGTACTGCACCGCGTTGAACAGCTTGCCGGAGATGTTGACCTTGGCGCCGTGGGTCAGGTGGCCGCCATGGGCCAGCGACATGCCGAGGATCGTGTCGCCCGGCTGCAGCAGCGCCAGGTAAACCGCCTGGTTGGCTTGCGAGCCGGAGTGCGGCTGCACGTTGGCGTAGTCGCAGTCGAACAACTGCTTCAGGCGCTCGATCGCCAGCTTCTCGGCCACGTCCACGTACTCGCAGCCACCGTAGTAGCGCTTGCCCGGGTAGCCCTCGGCGTACTTGTTGGTCAGTTTGGAACCCTGCGCCTCCATCACCCGCGGGCTGGCGTAGTTCTCCGAGGCGATCAGCTCGACGTGATCTTCCTGGCGGCGGCCCTCATCGGCGATGGCCCGGGCCAGTTCGTCGTCGTAACCGGCAATCGTGCAGTCCTTGGGGAACATTCTGACCTCGTGAGTGGCGGGCGGGGAAGTCCGAAAGTGTAGCCCCCACGGGCGTTTCCGGCCACTGATGGCGACCGGCACGGGCATGGCTTGAATGATCGAATGACAAATATTGAAATCTGTCAGTCGATTGTCTAACATCGGCACGCGTCGTACGCAGCCCTCGGGCCGACCCCCCAACCGGCAACGGCCATCCCCCGCACCCGCGATGACGCCCGACAGCCAGCGCGACTTCGCTGGACACCCTCCATCCTTTCTTCGAGGACATCACATGTACGCCATCATGGGCATCACCGGCCAGGTCGGCAGCGCCGCCGCGAAGTACCTGCTGGAGCGCGGCGAACGCGTGCGCGGCATCGTGCGCAACAAGAGCAAGGCCTCGGCGTGGGCCGCCCGCGGCGCCGAGCTCGTCGTCGCCGACTGGTCGGATGCGGAGGCACTGGCCGCGGCCTTCACCGGCGTCGAAGGCGTGTTCGTGATGCTGCCCGCCAACTTCACGCCCGATGCGGACTTCGCCGAACCACGCGCCCTGATCGACACCCTGACCGCCGCCCTGCGCAAGGCACAGCCGCCGAAGATCGTGGCGCTGTCGTCGATCGGCGCCCAGCAGGAACGCGACCTGGGCCTGATCACCCAGCTGCACGTGCTGGAACAGGCGCTGGACGCGCTGCCGATGCCGCGCGCCCACGTGCGCGCCGCCTGGTTCATGGAAAACCTGCGCTGGGATGTGCCGCTGGCGCAATTCGAGGGGCGGCTTGCCAGCCACCTGCAGCCGCTCGACCGCCCGATACCGATGGTCTCCACCGACGACGTCGGCCGCACCGTCGCCAGCACGCTGGAGGAAACCTGGTTCGGTCGCCGGGTGATCGAGGTGGAGGGTCCGCGACGCTACAGCCCGCTCGACATGGCGCAGTCGCTGGCCGCGGTGCTGGAGCACGACGTGGAAACGATCGCGATACCGCGCGAGCAATGGGTGGCCCGCTTCGTGGACGAAGGCATGCCGGCCGATCGGACCGCACCGCGCATCGCCATGCTGGACGGCTTCAACAGCGGCTGGATCGGCTTCGAGAAGCGTTCGACGGAACATGTCTGCGGCCGCATCCCGCTGGGTTACGTGGCGGACGAACTCGTCTGCGCCACGTTCGATGTGCTTGAATCGGCGGCATGAACGACTCCGTCCTCACCCCCGAACGCATCCTCGCCGCCGCCGAGGATGTCCTGCGCCGCTATGGTCCCGGCAAGGCCACCGTGGTCGACGTGGCACAGGCGCTCGGGGTCAGCCACGGCAGCGTGTACCGCCACTTCGCCAGCAAGGCGGCACTGCGCGAGGCGGTCCTGCGCGGCTGGCTGGCGCGCTCGATGGCGCCGCTGCAGGCAATCGCCAACAGCCGCACGCCGCCGCCGGCGCGCCTGCGCCAGTGGTTTACCACCCTGCGCCAGGCCAAGCGTGACAACGTGCTGGGCGACCCCGAGCTGTTCGCCACCTACAGCGCGCTGGCGGCGGAAGCGGGCGACGCGATCGCCGAGCACAAGGAGCGCATGCAGCAGCAGATCGCCTCGATCCTTGCCGCCGGCATGGCCAGTGGCGACTTCCGTGAGCTCGATCCGCCCGCCGCCGCGCGGGCCCTATTCGACGCCACGGCGCGCTTCCACTATCCGGGGCTTTCCCACCTGTGGAACCAGCCCGGTGAGGATGTGGCGTTTACCCGACTGCTCGACCTGCTGCTGGCCGGCCTGGCCCCGGCACCCACTCCGCCACGACGGCGCAAATAGCCGGTTGGGCCGGACCGGGGGTCGGAGCGCCTTTTCGTCGGAATGAAAAGGCACTCCGACCCCTCCTCGCCTATAATGCGCGGTTTGGTGAATTCCCTTTCCGCGCCTGCCTGTCGGTGGCGCGGCGCACGCTTTCGGAGGTTGCATGAGCTCGCAGTACATCTACACCATGAACGGTGTCAGCAAGATCGTTCCGCCGAAGCGGCAGATCATCAAGGACATCTCGCTCAGCTTCTTCCCCGGCGCCAAGATCGGCCTGCTCGGCGTCAACGGCGCGGGCAAGTCCACCGTGTTGAAGATCATGGCCGGCGTGGATACCGACTTCCAGGGCGAGGCGCGGGCGCAGCCGGGCACCAAGATCGGTTACCTGGCGCAGGAGCCCGACCTGAATCCCGAGAAGACCGTGCGCGAAGTGGTCGAGGAAGGTGTTTCCGTGATCCTCGACGCGCAGAAGCGGCTGGAAGAGGTGTACGCCGCCTACGCCGAAGACGGCGCGGATTTCGACAAGCTGGCCAAGGAACAGGAACAGCTGGAAAACCTGCTCGCCGCCAACGACGCCCATGCGCTGGAACGCCAGCTGGAAGTGGCCGCCGACGCACTGCGTCTGCCCGCGTGGGATGCGGTCATCGGACCGCTGTCCGGTGGCGAGAAGCGCCGCGTGGCGCTGTGCCGCCTGCTGCTGTCCAAGCCGGACATGCTGCTGCTGGACGAACCGACCAACCATCTGGACGCCGAATCGGTGGACTGGCTGGAGAAGTTCCTGCACGACTACCCCGGCACCGTCGTCGCCGTTACCCATGACCGCTACTTCCTCGACAACGCCGCCGAGTGGATCCTCGAACTCGACCGCGGCCGCGGCATTCCGTGGAAGGGCAACTACACCGAATGGCTGGAGCAGAAGGATGCCCGCCTGAAGCAGGAAGCGAACCAGGAAAAGTCGCGCCAGAAGGCCATCGCGAAGGAGCTGGAGTGGGTGCGTTCGGCCGCCAAGGGCCGCCAGTCCAAGGGCAAGGCCCGCCTGGCCCGCTTCGAGGAGCTGAACTCGGTCGACTACCAGCGCCGCAACGAGACCAATGAAATCTTCATCCCGCCGGGCGAGCGCCTGGGCCAGGAAGTGATCGAGTTCAAGAACGTCACCAAGTCGTTCGGCGACCGCGTGCTGATCGAGGACCTGTCGTTCAAGGTGCCGCCGGGCGCGATCATCGGCGTGATCGGACCGAACGGCGCCGGCAAGTCCACCCTGATGAAGATGATCATGGGCAAGGAGACGCCGGACTCCGGCGAAGTGAAGCTGGGCCACACCACCAAGCTCGCCTACGTCGACCAGTCGCGCGACGCGCTCGACCCGAAGAACAACGTGTGGCAGGAAGTGTCCGGCGGCTCGGACATCCTCACCATCGGCAACTTCGAGATCCAGTCGCGTGCCTACATCGGCCGCTTCAACTTCAAGGGCACCGACCAGCAGAAGATCGTCGGCAGCCTGTCCGGCGGCGAGCGCGGCCGCCTGCACATGGCCAAGACCCTGCTGCAGGGCGGCAACGTGCTGCTGCTCGACGAACCGTCCAACGACCTCGACGTGGAAACCCTGCGCGCGCTGGAAGACGCGTTGCTGGAATTCCCCGGCAGCGCGATCGTGATCTCGCATGACCGTTGGTTCCTCGACCGCATCGCCACCCACATCATCGCCTTCGAGGGCGACTCGCACGTCGAGTTCTTCCCCGGCAACTACAACGAGTACGAGGCCGACAAGAAGCGTCGCCTCGGCGACGAAGGCGCGCGGCCGCATCGGGTGAAGTACAAGAAGCTGGCGTAATGCCCTTGCTCCCTCCCCTGCTTGCAGGGGAGGGCTGGGGAGGGGTCAAGCTCTTGATCTTCCCCGCCAGCCCGGGCAACCCCCTCCCAGCCTCCCCCTGCACGCAGGGGGAGGAGCAAACCTCGGTGACCGGAGACCCCGATGCACTTCATGCAGTCCCTGCAGCAGGCCTGGAAAGACCACGACTCACTGGTCTGCGTCGGACTCGATCCGGAACCGGCGAAATTCCCCGCGCACCTGCGCGGCACGCCCGACGCGGTGTTCGCGTTCTGCGCCGCCATCGTCGACGCCACCGCCGACCTGGTCTGCGCGTTCAAGCCGCAGATCGCGCACTTCGCCGCGCTGCGCGCCGAGGACACGCTCGAACGGCTGATCGCGCACATCCACGACAAGCATCCCGGCGTGCCGGTGATCCTCGACGCCAAGCGCGGCGACATCGGCAGTACCGCGCAGCATTACGTCAGCGAAGCCTTCGAGCGCTTCGCTGCCGACGCGGTGACCCTGAACCCGTACATGGGCCGCGATTCGATCCAGCCGTTCCTCGACCGCGCCGACAAGGGCGTGATCCTGCTCTGTCGCACTTCCAACCCGGGCGGCGCGGATTTCCAGGCGCTGGATTGCAGTGGGCAACCGCTCTATCTGCGCGTGGCCGAGACCATCGCCCGCGACTGGAACGCACACGGCAACTGCGCCCTCGTCACCGGCGCCACCTGGCCGGAGGAACTGGGCAAGGTGCGCGCGGCGGTCGGCGACATGCCGCTGCTGGTGCCGGGCATCGGCGCCCAGGGCGGCGACGTGGAAGCGGTGTTGCGCCATGGCCGCACGGGCGACGGCACGGGTCTGATGATCAGCTCGTCGCGGGCGATTCTTTACGCGGGACATGGCGAGGACTTCGCGCTGGCCGCGCGTGCCGCCGCCAGCGAACTGCGCGACACCATCAATCGTCATCGGCACGATTGAATGAGGCATGCGCCGGCACGTCGCCGGCGCATCGGTCACACCGCGGCGGACTTCGCCGCGTGCTGCATCTTCGTCTTCAGGTCGAGCGCGTCCGCCGCATCGAGCAGCGCCCGCGCAAAACTGCGCACCTCGGCTGGCCGCAGGGCATACCAGTTGCCGCTCTTGCCCACCTCGGCCGCATTGCGTCCCGCGCGTGACACGCAATGCGGCCGGAAGATCACCATGCCGGTCAGCGACTCCGAACTGATGTCGGCAGACACGATCTGCATGTGTGTTTCATCTTCTTTCTTCACCGGATTTCTCCCGGGCGGGATTCCGCCCCGGCTCACTCTACGCCATCGCACGTTCCTGCGATGTTTTCTGATGGCACCTGGCGTTCGCCAGCGCTGTAGGCTTGGTTCCTGCCGGTGGCGGCCACCGGCCGCTCCACCGCGCAGCCCTCTTTCCCCAAGGAACTCAACGCATGTCCGACCGGAACGACATTCCCATGGAAGACTGGAATCGCCTGCAACATGAAGTGGCCCGTTTGCGTGTACTGGTGATCGTCGCCCTGCTGGCGGTGATTGCCCTGGCCGCCATGTCCCTGCTGCGCAAACCGGAGGCGCCGGCCAAGCCCGACGCGATCATCCGCACGCAGGGCCTGGTGATCACCGATGCCCAGGGCCACGACCGCATCCTGATCGGCGCACCGGTGCCGGCCAGCAAGGACCGCACCCGCAAGGATGATGCTTCGGACGGCATCATCTTCCTCGACAGGACCGGTGCCGACCGTCTCGCGGTCGGGCAGACGCCGACCCTGCATATCGATGGCAAGACCTACAAGCGTCGGGGCGACGACAACAACTACGGCATGACGCTTTACGACACCAAGGGCAGCGAGCGCGGTGGCATGGCTTCGATGGGCAGCGGACGCGTCGGCATCGCCCTCGATCGGGCCACGCCCCCGTACGAGGCCATCGGCCTGATGGTGGACGACCAGGACAATTTCGCCGGGATGTACATCAACTACGGCGACCCCAAGGCCCGGGGAGCGGCCTTTGAAATGGGTACCGATGCCAAAACCGCCCATGTCCAGTTCAACGGCATGGATGGACTTGCACGCGCACAATTGAATCTCGATGACGCCAGCAAGCCGGCGTGGCAGTTCGATGATGCCGCCTCGGCGAAGGCCGCCGCGGAGAAGGAACAGGCCGCGCAGGCCGAAAAGCACTGAGCAACGCGACGGCGGGCCATGGACGGCCCGCGTCCCCGCCGCGAGCTCAGCGCATGTGCACCCAATACACCCGGGTGCCGTTTTCGGCATCTTCGGCGCGAAGCCCGGCACGGCCTTCGACCACGATGCCCCAACGCGAGCGCATGCGGCCTGCCTGCAGGTAGTCGATACGGACATTCTCGGCCGGGGAAATGACGAAGTTCGCCGCGATCACCAGCACACCCTCGCCTTCGTACAGCAACGACGCGGGACGGCCCACCACCGCCCCCCAGCCCACGTGCAGTTCGCACGGAACGGGCTCGAACGCGCCCCGATGATCCAGCCCCCATCCCGCCGTCTTGTCGAGCAGGGACTCCAGGTCGGGATGGTCCCAATTGACGACATGGCGTGACGGCGGTGGCTTGGCATGTTTCATGGTGCCGATGTTCCAGACCTCTCCCGGACGTTGTGCGGTGCACCCGCCAGCGCTCTTCGTTCCTTGCAGCGTCGGATCGGGCGCTGTCAGGGGCGGCAAGCACTGCACTTCCGGAAAGTACCGCGGGCCTGGTCAAGATGGCGTCCACACCCGCACACCCTTGAACAGCCACGGACGCGATGCGGCAAACATCACGCATCTCGCCGCGACCACGCCGCACTGCGCCCGCTCGGCGCGGCCTGCGTCATGAAGTTCCGCGTGGTGGCGTCTGCGCTCAGTCGACCGCCATCGCCACCGGGGCAGCTGCCGCCGTACGCGGGCGCAGCAGCCGTGCCCGCAACCAGCGCTCGCATGGCAGCGACAGCCAGCGCTCCACCGCCTTGCCAAGCAGCCAGCACAGCGGCAGCGCCAGCAGGTACCACAGGTGCCCCCAACGCGGATCGCCGCCGGCCAGCCGGAAAATCCGCACCACGGCGAACACCACGAACATGTGGCTCAGATAGATCTCGTAGCTGAGCCGCCCCCACGAACGCAGCCAGCCCAGCCCGCGCCACGGTTGCCACGGACCGCGCCGCTGGCGCTGCTCGCAGGCCAGCAGCAGGCACAGCGCCGAGACCGCCAGCAGCAACAGGTAGCCATCGCGAAGCAGCTGCCACATCGCGGCCCCGAAGATCGTTGCCGCGATCAGGCCGACCGCGCCGAGCCAACCCAGCAGCCCGCTGGTGCGTCGTGGCGGCAAGCGCCAATGCGCTGCCAGCAGCGCACCCAGTACACCGATGGCGATCGCCGACATGCCGGGCAGGTACGCCTTCTCCTGCCAGATCTCGTTGCCACGCAAGGCCGCGTGCGTCCACGGCATCGACAGCGCCAGCGCGCCCAGCACCAGCATCAGCACCCCACGCCGACGCGTCGCCAGGCAGACCAGCGGGAAGCCGATGTAGAACACTTCCTCGATCGACAACGACCACAGCACGTCCCAGTTGCCGGGCAGGTAACCGGTCCGTCCCTCGTACCAGTTCAGATGCAGGCCGAGCGCGGCAACGATCGCCCGCGGCAGCGACTGGCCCTCGCGATGGATCACGTAATCCTGCACGCCCAGCAGGTGCAGCACGCTGAGCACCAGGATCAGCGCCAGCAGGCAGGGCACGATGCGGGCGAAGCGCCGCGCGTAGAACGCGCGCAGGTCGATCCGCTCCAGGCTGCCCCGGCGACGCAGCGCATTGCCCGCGATCAGGAAGCCGGAAATCACGAAGAACACGAACACGGCCTCGTAGCCGTTGTAGTTCAGGCGGCTCAGCAACCATGGCGGCAGCACGTCGGCCAGCGCACTCTGCTTCAACGGAATGCGCAAGCCCAGGTGGTTGAGCACCACCAGCACGATCGCCAGCCCGCGCAGCAGATCAATGCCGGGGTTGCGGGCGCGTGTCGCTTCGACGGCATTTCCGGAAGAGGCTGGCACGGTCTGCATGGATGAAGCCGCATCGAGACGATGCCGCATCATCGACGAGCGCCGGGGCCTCGGCAACTGCACCTCAGTCGATGACGCGTATCCCTTTCCAGAAGGCGACGCGCCCCGCGATCTGCGCGGCGGCTTCCTTTGGGTGCGGGTAATACCATGCGGCCTGCGCATTGACCGCGTCACCGACGATCACGTCGTAGTAGCTGGCCGTGCCCTTCCAGGGGCAGACGCTGTGATGATCGCTCTCGCGGAAGTATTCATGCCGCAACGACGCAGCGGGAAAGTAGTGGTTGCCTTCGACCACGACGGTATCGTCGGTTTCGGCCAGAACGGCGTCGTTCCAGGTGGCTCTCATCAGTCGTCTCCCAGCTCCTGCCCCGGAAACAGCACATCGGTGTAGCCGAAGCGGCTGAAGTCGGTGATGCGCGACGGATACAGCCGGCCGATCAGGTGGTCGCATTCGTGCTGCACCACGCGGGCGTGGAAGCCTTCGGCGCGGCGGTCGATGCGTTCGCCTTGGGGGTCGATGCCCTGGTAGCGGATCAGGCTGTAGCGGTTCACCGCGCCACGCAGGCCCGGCACCGACAGGCAGCCTTCCCAGCCCTCCTCCATGTCCTGCGACAACGGCGTGATCACCGGATTGAGCAGGATCGTGCGCGGCACCGCCGGCGCCTCGGGGTAGCGTTCGTTGTTGTCGAAACCGAAGATCACCAGCTGCAGGTCGACACCGATCTGCGGCGCCGCCAGCCCCACGCCGTCGGCGGCGTGCATGGTGTCGAACATGTCGACGATCAGCGCATCGAGCTCGGCCGTGCCGATCATCGCGGCGGGCACGCTCGGCGCGACGCGCAGCAGGCGCGGATCGCCCATCTTCAGGATTTCACGAATCATCGGAGCCTCGCCTTGAACGCTGTTACTGGATGATTTGTGGTCGATGCGATGTCGATGCAAGCGGCGATGCCAATGCTGCAAGAGCGAAAAGCCAGGCAAAGCCCGTACCGGTTTGCCGAAGCCGCAAGCGGCTTCAGCCGCCGAACACCTTCTTCAGCAGATCGGTGGTGCGCGCGCCGGGGTTGTGGCGGATCGACTGCTCCTGTTCGCCGATCGTGGTGAACAGGCCGTCCAGCGTCTTCTTCGTGACGTAGTCGTCCAGGTCCAGCGCGTTGCCGTTCCTGCTCGACTTGCCGCCACCGAGCGACCCCAGCAAGCCGCCCAGTTCGCCGCCCGCGCTGCCCGAGGTGAACGACTTGTACTTCTGGGTGACGCCGACGCTGTCGGTGGCCCTGGCCACGATCGGGTGGATGCGCGCGGTCAGCGCGTCGCCGGCGACGCGACGGAAGAAGTCGGTGGCCGCATGGTCGCCGCCGGCGAGGATGCCCCGCGCATCGCTCAGCGTCATCTTGCGGATCGCGTCGCCGAAGATCTCGGCCACCTGGGGCACCGCCTTTTCCGCCGCCCGGTTCATGCTCAGCTCGAACGCATCGACCCTGGCGCCCTGGCCGAGCTGTCGCGCCAGCTTGCCGGCCTGTTCCAGCTTGCCCGGCAACGGAATGCGCACCTTGCTGTTGTTCCAGAAACCGCCGTCGCGGCCCAGGCTGTTGATCGCATTGGTGGTGCCCTTGGCCAACGCCTCCTTGAGGCCGGCGGCGATGTCACTGCTCGGCAGGTTGCTGCCCAGCTGCGAGGAGGTCGAGCCGTGGGTCGACTGCTTGACCTTGTTCAACAAGTCCTTGAACTGGCCGGCACCCATCGCCGCCAACGGCACCATCGCCGCAGCGAGAGCCAGTCCGAACACGCCGTGGCGAATGGCGATACGCATGACCAATTCCTCGGGATCGACAGGGCGATCAGTGTAGCCCTGCAATCCCGCCCATGGCGTGATCTCCATCGCCACGCCATTCGACCAATGGCTAATGCCGCTTTGCGGGTTTTGGGATTGACCCCGCCGCCCGACGGGCAGACCCTTGGGCGACCACCGAGGAGAGCCCAGCCATGCAAGCCACCGTCATGCCCAAGCCCAGCCCGGCCAGCAAGATATTGTGGGTCGCCATCGCCATCGTGGGCGCGTTCTGCCTGGGTGTGGTGGCGCTGCGACGAGGCGAGCCGATCAACGCGATCTGGCTGGTGGCCGCCTCCATTGCGATCTTCGTGATCGGCTACCGCTTCTACGGCAAGTTCGTCGAGCACTCGGTGCTGAAGCTGGACCCGACCCGCGCGCCGCCCTCGGTGCTGCGCAACGACGGCCTCGACTACGTGCCCACCGACAAGTGGGTGGTGTTCGGCCACCACTTCGCCGCGATCGCCGGGGCCGGCCCGCTGGTCGGTCCGGTGCTGGCCGCGCAGATGGGCTACCTGCCCGGCACCTTGTGGATCCTGTTCGGCGTGGTGTTTGCCGGCGCGGTGCAGGATTTCATGATCCTCGGCCTCTCGCTGCGCCGCGACGCCCGCTCGCTGGGCCACATGCTGCGCGAGGAGCTGGGCCCGGTGCCCGGCCTGGTGGCGATGATCGGCGTGCTGGTGCTGATGATGATCGTGCTGGCGGTGCTGGCCCTGGTGGTGGTCAAGGCGCTCACGCACAGTCCGTGGGGCACCTTCACCGTGGCCGCCACCATTCCGATCGCGTTGCTGATGGGCGTCTACCTGCGCTGGTTCCGGCCCGGCCGGATTCTCGAAGTCTCGATCATCGGCCTGCTTTTGCTGCTGGCGTCGATCTGGGCCGGCCGCTTCGTGGCCGAGTCGGCCACGCTGGCGCCGCTGTTCGACTTCGACGCCAAGGCGCTGGCCTGGTGGCTGATCGGCTACGGCTTCTGCGCCTCGGTGCTGCCGGTGTGGCTGCTGCTGGCGCCGCGCGATTACCTGTCCACCTTCCTCAAGATCGGCACCATCGCGCTGCTGGCGCTGGCGATCTTCCTGTCCGCGCCGATGCTGCAGATGCCGGCGGTGACGCGTTTCATCGACGGCAGCGGCCCGGTGTTCGCCGGCAACCTGTTCCCGTTCCTGTTCATCACGATTGCCTGCGGCGCGGTGTCGGGCTGGCACTCGATCATCGCCTCGGGCACCACGCCCAAGCTGCTGGCCAACGAAAGCCAGGCGCGCATGGTCGGCTACGGCGGCATGCTGATGGAGGCGTTCGTGGCGATCATGGCGCTGGTCGCCGCCGCCTCGCTGCACCCGGGCGTGTACTTCGCGATGAACGCGCCGGGCGCGATCATCGGCACCACCGTGCAGGACGCCGCCACCACGATCAGCCAGTGGGGCTTCGTGGTGACTCCGGACGAATTGATCCAGACGGCCAGGAACATCGGCGAGAACAGCATCCTCAGTCGCGCCGGCGGCGCACCCACGCTGGCCGTGGGCATGGCCCAGCTGCTGCACAACATCATCCCCGGCGGCGGCATGATGGCGTTCTGGTACCACTACGCGATCCTGTTCGAGGCGCTGTTCATCCTCACCACGGTCGATGCCGGCACCCGCGTGGGCCGCTTCATGATCCAGGAGATCACCGGCCTGATCCACAAGCCGCTGCAGGAAACCGACTCGTGGACCGGCAACCTGCTGGCCACCGCGATCTGCGTGTTCATCTGGGGCTACTTCCTGTACCAGGGCGCGGTCGACCCGCTGGGCGGCATCAACACCTTGTGGCCGCTGTTCGGCATCGCCAACCAGATGCTGGCCGCGATCGCGCTGATGCTGGCCACCGTGGTGGTGGTGAAACTCAAGCGCGAGCGCTACGTGTGGGTGCCGGGCATCCCCGCGATCTGGCTGATCATCTGCACGCTCACCGCGGGCTGGCAGAAACTCAGCGGCCCGATCAGCTTCACCGCCGCCGCCAACAAGTATTCGGCCGCGATGCAGCAGGGCCAGTTGCTGGCCCCGGCGAAGACCCCGGCCGAGATGCAGCAGATCGTCACCAACAACTACGTGGACATGGCGCTGACCGGCCTGTTCATGCTGCTGATCGTGGCGATGGTGGCGTTCTGCCTGCGCGCGCTGGTCAGGGGCTGGAAGGCGAACCACCCGACCGCGCACGAGGAACCGTACGTGGCGCTGACCAGCGTGGCCGGCTGAGATGGACGCGACCTTCCGGTCCGTGCGCAAGTGGGCGGTGCAGACCGCCCGCCTGTGCTGCGGCGTGCCCGACTACGACGTCTACGTGAAGCATCTGCGCGAGCATCATCCCGAGCGCAAGGTGCCCAGCTACGGCGAGTTCTTCCGCGAACGGCAGGAAGCCCGCTACAAGGGCGGCGGCGGGCGCTGCTGCTGATCCGCCACGATCCTGATGCCCTGCCGGTGATCGCCGTGCCAAAGCGCACTGGCGATCCCGGCCCAGGCGAGGACAATGGGCGGATTGCCTGTACCGCCTGGCCTCCATGTTCCCACGCAAGCATCCCTCGCCTTCCGCCACGCCGTCAGAACATCACGCCGGCCTGCGCATCATCGCCATCTACGAGATGGTCAAGACCGTCTGCCTGCTGCTGGTGGCGATGGCGGCCTTCCACTTCTATCACGAGCAGAACTTCGACCGGCTGGTGCACTGGCTGGGGCATCTTTCGCTGGCCGACAGCAATGGCCTGCGCTGGAAACTGGTGGAGTTGCTGCAGGACTTCGGCCCCAGCAGGTTCGTGGCGGTCGGCGCGGTGGCGCTGGGCTACGCGGTGCTGTTCGCGATCGAGGGCGTGGGCCTGTGGCTGGGCAAGCACTGGGCCGAATGGTTCACCGTGATCGCCACCGGCTCGCTGATTCCGCTGGAACTGTACGAGACGCTGTACCACTTCGGCTGGCTGAAGCTGGCCACCCTGCTCGGCAACGTGGTGATCATCATCTATCTGGTGCGCATCGCGCTGCAGCCTCGCAAGTAGCGACGGGCTCTGGTGGATTGGTTTGCGGTTCTACCCAGCAACACTTCACTGAGTGACTCGATCAGAAGCGTTTCGTCCTCCTGCGGAGGGCGAGTCACTTCTCTTGAATCGCCAAGAGAAGTAACCAAGAGAAGGCGACCCTCCTCGGCGCTTGCCGGGCTTCGCCCGCCAAGTCCGTGACTCGCGGCCGGGCTTTTCGACAGGACTCCTGTCCTGGCGAAAAGGCGCCGGCATCCATGCCGCCGCCCCTGCGGGCCTGTCGCCCACGACTCACCGCCTCACAAGGGAGTGAAGTACAAGGGCAAGATCCGCGGCAAAGGCCAAGCACGCTCTATCGAGATGCTACGAAAGTAGACCTGGATCACCCCGCGCTTGCCTGTGCTCGTGTTCGTGCTTGCATGCGTCCTTGACCTGAGCAGATTGTGGCTGTCAAATCCAACATGCTTGCGCAATGCAGCGACAATCAGGGGCAACGGAATGTTTCGTTTTTGCAAGCGCTGCACCAGCCTTGTCTGGATTCTATTACTTGCAGTTCCGCTGTACTGCGCGGCGCAAACGAGCGGCGGAAATGCCGCCGAGCAAGCCGCCGCGGCTGCGCATGCCGCCATGGTGGCTGGCACGACATCGGCGCCGACCGGCACGGTGCATTATTACTACACCGATCCGCAGGGCACCGTACTGGCGGAGACCGATGCCAGAGGCAACATCGTGGCGACGTACGATTACACGCCATACGGCACGGCGGTTACAAGCAACGGCATGAGCGGCGCGCCGAACGGGCCGGGGTATACGGGTCATGTGAACGACCCTGATACCGGGTTGGTGTACATGCAGGCGCGCTATTACGATCCGGCGGTGGGGCGATTCCTCTCACCTGATCCTGCGGGCCGGAAGGCTGGGTTTAACGACTACGCGTACGTCGGCAATAATCCCATTAACAAGATTGACCCGACCGGCATGTTCGAATGTAACAACAAGGCATCTTGTGATGCAGGGACGAAGCTTCGAGGCGACTTCCAGAAAGCTCAACAGCACTACAAGAGAGGTAGTCCTGCGTACAAATCGCTCGCGGCAGGTATCACGGCTTTAGGGACCGCGAACGATGGCGGCGCCATACACGTCGTTACCGTTAACCAGCCAATGTCGACCGCGCTCGGTTGGGGATCTGCTCCAAAAGGTCAGACACCAACCCTCACGCTTAATCTGGCGCAGCTCAACGCGCAGCCGAAAACTCAACAGGGCGAAGCGAACTTCGCAGCCACTGGAAGGCATGAAATTCAACATGTGATGGATGACATGCTGGCTGGCGACAAACCCCGTGATCCGGTGAACGAGTTCTGGCACGAGGTTCGTGGGGTACGTGCTGAAACACCAATATGGGAAGGGATGGGCCAGAGTGACCCCTTGTGGGGAACTTGGACCACAAGTGGCGGATTGAACATGCAACAGGTGTATAGCGAAGCCGAGACTTCAACCGTCAGTTATTGTCCGGGTGGTAAATGTCCATGAAAACCCGATGGATTTTTGGCGTACTTTGGTGTCTCGTTTCAGCGCAGGCCGATGCAGCATGTTTTTGTGACGGCGCTAAGCTTGTTTCTCTCGATCAGTTGCTCATGAACCAGAACCGGTTTCTCAACAGACGGATTCAGACACATGCAGTCCTGACCACCGATGCGAAGGAATACACGCGCATCTGGCTCGCTGAGAAGTCGAACTTCACAGTTCTAACCACCGCCGATGAGGAGTCCACTGTCTACAGTCAAAGACACGGTTTTTCAACCCGGCCGCCATTCAATGTGACCAGTGATCTGTTTGAAAAACTGCGAGCCATGGAAGGGGCGAAGTACAAGAAAGACATGAGCAAGATTCAGTATTATCGGCAAGATGTCCTTGCATGTGGACGATTGATCAAAGAGCAGGGTGAACTTCGTTTTGCCTTAGACGACATGCACATTGACCGATCGTATCTGCTGCCGTGGAGAAGCAAAAAGGGAAAGCTTGGCGACGGTACGAAGTGAAACCTCTCGTCATGTATCACCGGTAGTCACCGAGAATGTCAGCTTCTCGTAGTTAGCAAAGGTGGTGGTCCGAAGAAGCCTTAGAGCCTTAGGGTCAGGTCTTGCTTTGCCACATTCGCGAAGACTGTGGGGCAAATTTTTGTAGCATCACGATGGAGTGCGCTTGGCAGTTGCCGTTGCGGTTGCGGTAGCCGTTGATCTTGAACTTCCCCCCTTGTGAGGCGGTGAGTCGGGGACGACAGGCCCGCAGGGGCGGCGGCATGGATGCCGGCGCCTTTTCGCCAGGACAGGAGTCCTGTCGAAAAGCCCGGCCGCGACTCACGGACTTGGCGGGCGCAGCCCGGCAAGCGCCGAGGAGGGTCGCCTTCTCTTGGTTACTTCTCTTGGCGATTCAAGAGAAGTGACTCGCCCTCCGCAGGAGGACGAAACGCTTCTGATCCAAAAACACCAAGACGCGGTGATCGCCCAGATCCACCGCGCCCCCTCACACCTCGTGATGCACCGCCTCCGCCGGCAACGTAATCGCCCCCCCCTTCGGCGGCAGCAGCTCGACCAGATACATCGCCACCAGGATCAGCCCGCCGCCAACCAGCATGCGCCAGCTCAGCACGTCGCTGCCCAGCAGCACCGCGAACGCGGCGGCGAATACCGGCTCGGTGGTCATCACGATCGCGGCGCGGGCAGCCGGCAGGTGCGACTGCGCCCAGGTCTGCATCAGCATCGCGCCGGCGCCCGCGATCAGCGCCATGTACAGGATGGCCAGCCACGCGCCGCGATCGGGTGGCAGCACCGGCCCGTGCGGCGCAGTGGCGAGCAGGCAGACCACCGCGATGGCGACCATCTGCACCGCCGACAGCCCGAACGCGTCGCCCGGTCGCGACCACTGGCCGAGCAAGACGATATGCAGCGCGTACAGCGCGGCCGAGGCCAGGGTCAGCCATACGCCGAGATCCACCGACACGCCGTTCAACGACAGCAGGCCAAGACCCAGCGTGGACAACGCCACCGCCAGCCACACGATGCCGGCCATGCGCTGGCCCAGCAGCAGCATCGCCAGGATCGGCGTGAACACCACATACATGCCGGTGGCGAAGCCGCTGACGCTGGGCGCGATCAGCGACAGGCCCCAGGTCTGCAGCAGCTGGCCGCAACCGTAGACCAGGCCCAGCAGCAGGCCACGCAGCAGCTGGCCTCGCCCCAGCCGCCACACCGGCCGGGCGAACAGCGCCAGCATCGCCACCGCGGCGATGGCGAAACGCACGGCGAGGAAGTCCGCCACCGGCATGCGGCCGACCACATCCTTGATCAGCACGAAGGTCGAGCCCCACACGGCGGTCATCGCGATGAGGCCGAGCGTGGCCAGCAGGGTGTGGTGGCGGTGGGTGGCGGACATCGGGAAGGCGGGGCGGCAGTGAGGCGGGCACGTTAGCGCAACCGGCGCGCGGTGTCGCGGCCTACTCGTTGTCGACCGGCACTGGCCGGCGGCGGGCCTTCAGCAGCAGCAACCGCCACAGCTGTCCGGGAATCTGCAGCAGGAAGTGGGTCCAGATGCCCAGCCACACGGTCACCGAAACCAGCCGGTTGTCGGCCGCCGGATCGTGCTTGCGGAACCACTGCCACATGCCCCGATGCTTGTGCCGGCTGACGAACACCGGACGGTGCCGGCTGGAGCTGCCCTTGCCGTGGTGTATCCGGATGTCGCCGGCCAGCAGCACCTGGTAGCCGATGTCGCGCACGCGCCGGCACAGGTCCAGGTCCTCGCAGTGCAGGAAGTAGTCTTCGTCGAAGCCGCCCATCCGGCGGAACAGCGCGCGCGGCATCAGCATCAGCGCGCCGGACACCGCCTCGGCCTCGATCAGCCGGGGCGGGATCTCCCCGCCGACGTTGACCTTCTCGCCGGCCCGGTTGAACAGGCTGTTGAGCGAACGCTGCAACAACGGATCGCGCCGCCAGGATGCCGGATCGGCGCGCCCCTCGGCATCGCAGACCACCGCGCCGATCAGCCCCACCTTCGGCTTGCCGGCGAGCAGGCCGACCAGTCGCTGCAGGTCACCTTCCTGCAGGACGCAGTCGGGGTTGAGCACCAGCAGCGCATCGCCCTGCGCCTGTTGCGAGGCGAGGTTCACCGCGGGGCCGAAGCCGAGGTTGCGGTGGTTGTAGATCACCTTGAGCCGGCTGTCGTGCGCATGCGCGCGCTCGATCGCCTCGGGCACGCCGTCGTGCGAGTCGTTGTCGACCAGCAGCAGTTCCAGGGCCAGCGAACTGGCCAGGATGCTGCGCACGCATTCGCGCAGGGCCGGACCGCTGTCGGCGGATACCACGACCACGCTGAGCGGCAGCGTGAACGGCGAGCGATGGAATGCAGGGGTATCCATTCGGCAAGTATGCGCGGTGACGCGTGAACGTAAAACCTCGAAGCGTCGACAGCGCGCGACTCCGGCCTCAGCCTTCGTCGTCCCGGCCGAGCACGGCCGGCAAGGCCAGTGGCATCGCATCGTCGCCGCGGCCGAGCCAGGGCTGCTCGCCATCCCAGCCGACCAGTTGCCAGCGCCGCAAGCGGTATCGCCGATCGCGCTGGCGATCCCACAACAGCAGCGAGCGTTCGTCGCGCAGGCGTGCGATCAGCCAGCGACCGGAAACGCTGAAGGCGACCGCGTCGCCCACGTCATCGATGCACTCGCCGGTGGCGAGCCGGCAGTGGCCATCGCTGCACACCACGTTGCCGCCCAGCGGATCGGACGGATGATCGGCGACGGGCTGCCAGCGCACCGGCTGCAATTCGATGATCCGCGCCGGCGGTCCGCTGGGTGCCAGCGCCAGTTCCGGCCATTCGGGCGATGGCGGTGCCGGCGGAGCGCGTCGCAGTTCGCGATCGAGCCAGGCCTCGAGCCCCGCCAGCAGGGTGTAGCCGGCCAGCGCGCCAAGCAGGGCCGCGCCCCAGGCCATCGCGTCGCCACCCAGGCTGCGCTGCAGCGCGAACAGCATGCCCGGCAGTCCCCAGCGCAGCGCGCGACGGATCATCGCGGCGTGCGTCCCGGCAAGGCGATGTTGCAGCAACACCGTCGAGGCGGCGAGCGACAGCAGCAACGGCAGGTCCAGCCACCACGGCAACACCGCCAGCACGGCCATCCACGCCACGACCGACAGCAACGCCCGCGACGCGGGCCAGCGGCGCCAGGCCATCGCTCAGCGCCTCGTCAACCGCAGGAGGTTCAGCCGCACCACACGCGCGCGTTGCGGAACATGCGCATCCACGGCGAATCCTCACCCCAGCTGTCCGGATGCCAGCTCAGCTGTGCGGTACGGAACACGCGCTCGGGGTGCGGCATCATGATCGTGACGCGGCCATCGGCGGCAGTGAAGCCGGCCAGGCCACCGGGCGAGCCGTTGGTGTTGAGCGGGAAGCTTTCGGTCGGCTTGCCGCGGTTGTCGACGAAACGCACCGCGCCGTTCGACTTCGACGGACTGCACACCTGGGGGAAGCTCACCCGGCCCTCGCCGTGCGCCACTGCCACCGGAATCCGCGAACCGGCCATGCCCTTGAAGAACAGGCTCGGCGTGTCGAGGATCTCCAGCGTGACCAGGCGCGACTCGTACTGCTCCGACGCATTGCGCAGGAACTTCGGCCAGTGCTGGGCGCCGGGGATGATTTCCTTCAGCTGCGACAGCATCTGGCAACCGTTGCACACGCCCAGCGCGAACCTGGTCGGGTCGGCGAAGAACGCGCTGAACTGCTCGCGCAGCATGTCGTTGTAGAGGATCGAGGTGGCCCAGCCGCGACCGGCACCGAGCACGTCACCGTAGGAGAAACCGCCGCAGGCCGCGAAGCCGCGGAAATCCGCCAGCTTCACCCGCCCGCTGGCCAGGTCGGACATGTGCACGTCCACCGCGTCGAAGCCGGCGCGGGTGAAGGCCGCCGACATTTCCACCTGGCCGTTGACGCCCTGCTCGCGCAGGATCGCGATGCGTGGACGCTCGCCGCTGGCAATGAACGGCGCCGCCACGTTCTGCGCCGGATCGAAGCTGAGCTTCGGGCTGATGCCCGGGTCGGCATCGTCCATCCGCCATTCCAGTTCGGCGTCTGCGCTTTGCGGGTTGTCGCGCTGGCGCTGCATCGCGTGGCTGGTCTCGTTCCACGCCTTGAACAGCGTGCTCCAGTTCCACTTGAACAAGGTCTCGTCGCCGAGGAACAGCTTGATGCCCAGTTTTTCCTTGGGCCGCCCGATGCGGTAGCCGATGCCGGCCAGGCCGTACTTCACCAGCAGCGCCTCGAACGCCTCGCGGTTGGCCTCGGCCACCTGCACCACCGCGCCGAGTTCCTCGTTGAACAGCGCGCGCAGGGTCGCCTCGGCCCAGCCGTCCAGATGGATTTCCAGGCCGCAGTGGCCGGCGAAGGCCATCTCCATCAGGGTGGTGATGACGCCACCGTCGGAACGATCGTGATAGGCCAGCAGGATGCCGGCGGCGTTCGCTTCCTGGATCAGCTCGAACAGTGCCTTGAGGCGTTTCGGATCATCCAGGTCCGGCGGCACGCCACCGGAACGGTTGAATACCTGGGTGAGGCAGGAACCGCCGAGGCGATCGCGACCCGCGCCCAGATCGATCAGCCACAGTTCCGAATGCCCGCGATCCAGCCGCAGTTGCGGCGTGAGCGTGCGGCGCACGTCGGTGACGCGGGCAAAGCCGGTGATCACCAGCGACACCGGCGACACCGTGCGCTGGTCGGTCTGGCCGTCGTGCCACACGGTCTGCATCGACAGCGAGTCCTTGCCGACCGGGATCGAGATGTCCAGTGCGGGGCACAGTTCCATGCCCACCGCCTTGACCGCGTCGAACAGCGCGGCGTCTTCGCCCGGATGATTCACCGCGGCCATCCAGTTGGCCGACAGCCGAATGTCGCCGAGGCTGGCGATCGAAGCGGCGGCCAGGTTGGTGATCGCCTCGCCCACCGCCAGTCGCGCCGCATCGGCGCTGTTCAGTACGGCCACCGGCGCGCGTTCGGCCATCGCCATCGCCTCGCCGGCGTAGCCGTCGAAGTCGGCCATCGTCACCGCGCAATCGGCCACCGGCACCTGCCACGGGCCGACCATCGGATCACGATGGTTGAGGCCGCCGACGGTGCGGTCGCCGATGTTGATCAGGAAGCTCTTGCTGCCCACGGTAGGCAGGCGCAACACGCGCAGCAGGGCCTCGTCCATGCCCACGCCGGACAGATCCGGCACCAGATCGATGCGCGGCTTGATCCGCTTCGCATCGCGATGCATCCGCGGCGGCTTGCCGAACAGCACGTCCATGGGGAGGTCGATGACGACCTCCCGGGAATCGGGAATCGGGAATCGGGAATCGTCAGAAGCGACAGCGGCACGCGTCACCAGCAGGCGGCGTTCGACGGTGGCGTCACCGACGACGGCGTACGGGCAGCGCTCGCGCTGGCACATGGCCTCGAATTCCGCGAGGTTCTCCGGCGCGATGGCGAGCACGTAGCGCTCCTGCGACTCGTTGCTCCACACCTGCATCGGCGACAGCGAGGGGTCGTCGCAGGGGATCTTCGACAGGTCGATCACGCCGCCGACGCTGGCATCGTTGAGCAGCTCGGGGATTGCGTTGGACAGGCCGCCGGCGCCCACGTCATGCACGCTGACGATCGGGTTGGCGTCGCCGCGGGCGCAACAGGCGTCGATCACTTCCTGGCAGCGCCGCTCCATCTCGGCGTTGTCGCGCTGCACCGAGGCGAAGTCCAGCTCCGCGCTCGACGCGCCGCCGGCCACCGACGAGGCCGCGCCACCGCCCAGGCCGATCAGCATCGCCGGGCCGCCCAGCACGATCACCTTGTTGCCCGGCTGCACCGGGCGCTTCAGCACGTGGCCAGGGCGCAGGTTGGCCAGGCCGCCGGCCAGCATGATCGGCTTGTCGTAGCCGCGGCGGAAACCGGGCTGGCCGGGCAGCTCGGCTTCATAGCTGCGGAAATAGCCGCCCAGACAGGGACGGCCAAACTCGTTGTTGAACGCGGCCGCGCCCAGCGGGCCGTCGCGCATGATCTCGAACGCGCTGGCCATGCGCGGCGGCAGCGGCCGCTGCACTTCCCACGGCTGCGGATGGCCGGGAATGCGCAGGTCGGAGACCGAAAAACCGGTGAGGCCGGCCTTCGGCTTGCCCCCGCGGCCGGTCGCGCCCTCGTCGCGGATCTCGCCACCGGCGCCGGTGGCGGCACCGGGCCACGGCGCGATCGCGGTGGGATGGTTGTGCGTTTCCACCTTGATCGCGAAGTCGATGCGTTCCTCGTGGCCCCGCCACACGCGATCGGCCGGATCGGCAAAGAAGCGGCGGCCGGTGCTGCCTTCGATCACCGCGGCGTTGTCCGAATAGGCGGACAGCGTATGTGCGGGCGACTGCTGATGGGTGTGCTTGATCATGCCGAACAGGCTCTTGTCCTGTTCCTCGCCATCCACCGTCCAGCTGGCGTTGAACACCTTGTGCCGGCAATGCTCGGAGTTGGCCTGGGCGAACATGAAGAGTTCGGCGTCGGTGGGATCGCGACCCAGCTCGGCGTAGCGATCGACCAGGTACTCGATCTCGTCGTCGGCCAGCGCCAGGCCCAGCCGCCGGTTCGCCTCGGCCAGCGCCGCCTGCGGATCGGCGCCGAGCGTGACGTGCACCAGGTCGCCGGGTGTCCCGGCCAGGAACAGGCCCTGCGCCTCGTCGATGCGGGTCAGCACCGACTGGGTCATCGCGTCATGCAGCACCGCCAGGATCGCGGCGTGATCGGGCGCATCCTCCGCCGGCAGCCCGGCGACCAGCCAGGCCTGCCCGCGTTCCACCCGACGCAGGTTGAAGCCAGGCACATCGAAACCGGCGCCGTGCAGGATGTCGGTGGCCTTGCTCGACCACGGCGAAATCGTGCCCAGCCGCGGCACCACCCACAGCGTGGCCGGCTCCGGCGCGGCGTCCTTCGCCTCCAGCACGGCCAGCAGCCGCTGGCGCAGCTCGCCGGTGGGCGCGCTGTCGGCGTCGATGAAATGGACGAACCACGACGCCTGCACGCGCACGCCATGATGCAGGGCATCAAGGTGGGCATTGAGGCGTTCGAGGCGGAACGGCGAGAGGGCGTTCTGCCCGTCGAGTGCGATCATGCGGGGAACGAAGCTATGCGAGGGAATTGCCCATTCTAGCTCAAGCCGTCTTCGGCTACGCCGAGACCCCCCTTCCAGCTCAAGCCGTCTTCGGCTGCGCCGAAGACACATTCGCCCCTCCCCCTGCTAGCAGGGGGAGGTTGGGAGGGGGTAGCCCCGGCTACCCAAGCCGTCCCAGCGAAGCCGCGCCCCTGGCTTTTGCCCCTCCCTCCCTTCGCGCAGGGGGAGATTAGGAGGGGTCGCTCTTGATCCTGCCGCAAAGAGCACCCCACCCCAGCCCTCCCCTGCTGCGCAGGGGAGGGAGCAAGGCAGGGAATCACACATTCGCTCCACCCTGCCTTGCAGGGGAGGGAGCATCGGGAATCAACCGCCCTGCTTCAACGCCTGCAGCAGCTGTTCGGGCGTCACGTAGCCACCCAGGGTGCGGCCGTCCGGGCCGTAGATCGCCGGGGTGCCGTTGACGCCCAGCCTCACGCCCAGGTTGAACTGGTCCTTGACCGGGTTCACGCAGGTCGTCGGCGCGGGCGGGCGCCCCTGTTTGGCCGCGGTGAACGCTGCCTTGCGGTCCTTGGCGCACCATACCGACACCATTTCGGTATAGGTCGGCGTGGGGCCACCGGCGGTGGTCACCAGGCCTTCGCGCGGCCAGGCCAGGTATTCCACCGCGATGCCTTCCTTGTTGAAGTCCGCGATGTGTTCATGCAGCGCACGGCAGAAGCCGCAGTTGACGTCGGTGAACACGGAAATCGTGTACTTCGGGTTGGCCGGCGCATAGACGATGCGCTCGGATTCCGGCACCTTGGCCAGTTCGGCCTTGCGGAAGCGCGCCCAGGCGTCGTCGCTGGCATTCTGCTTGCGGCCCAGGTCGATCAGGTCGCCGTGCATCATGTACTTGCCGTCGGCGCTGATGTAGAGCATCTGGCCCGAGGCGATCACCTGGTAGAAGCCCGGCATCGGCGCCGGCTCGATCACGTCCACGTTGATGTTCGGCGCCAGGCTGCGGATCGCCTTCTGCACCATCTCGCGCACGGCCGGCGTCACCGCCGCAGTGGCGGCCGCCGCCGGCTCGTTCTGCACGGCGCAGGCACTCAGCGAAAGACCACCCAGGCACAGCGCCAACACAAGATTCTTCAGCATCACCAGCCTCGTTCATCGATCCGTCGCGGGGATCGACGGTATCGCCCATTCTCGCACAGGCCGAGGGCTCGTCCGGGGATGTGCGACGGTATGGCAGGGCCCGGGTTGTGCCGGAATCTCCCCGCGAGCCAGCCACGCCGGCACCGCGCCATTGCACTCCCCGACCCAGGCATCTCACGGCAATCCGCCATCACCCCCGCGGATGATGCTGCGCATGCAGCCGCTTCAATCCTTCCTTCGCCACCAGCGTGTAGATCTGGGTGGTGCTGAGCGAGCTGTGGCCCAGCAGCATCTGCAGGGCGCGCAGGTCGGCGCCGTGGTTGAGCAGGTGGGTGGCGAAGGAATGACGCAGCACGTGGGGCGAGATGCGTTTCGGATGGATGCCGATGCGCAGCGCGTAGCGCTTGACCAGGGTCCAGAACATCTGCCGGGTCATGCCCTCGCCGCGCTGGCTGAGGAACAGCGCCGCCGGCTGTCGTCCCTTCGCCAGTGCGGGACGGGCATCGGCCAGGTACTTGCCGATGTGTGCCAGCGCCTCTTCGCCGACCGGCACCAGGCGATCCTTGCCGCCCTTGCCGGTCACCCGCAGCACGCCCTGGCGGGAATTCAGCGCGGCCAGCGGCAGTTCGACCAGCTCGGATACGCGCAGGCCGGAGGCGTACATCAGTTCCAGCATCGCGCGATCGCGCAGACCCAGCATGGTGGTGCTGTCCGGCGCCTGCAGCAGGCCGTCGATCTCGCGTTCGGCCAGCGCCTTGGGCAGGCTGCGCGGCAGCTTCGGACGTTCGATCAGCAAGGTGGGATCGGCGAAGCCGGGCTCGTTGCGGACCCGGAACGCGTAATAGCGGCGGAACGCCGACTGCCGTCGCGCCAGCGATCGCACCGCCACCGCCTGACTGCCGTGATAGGCGGAAATGTCCTCGCGCCGCGCCGTGGCCAGCTCGCGACCGTGGCTGGCCAGCCATGCGGCCAGCGATTCCAGGTCGCGCCGATACGCTTCCAGCGTGCGATCGGCCAGGCCGTCCTCCGACCACACCCGCTCGACGAACGCGGCGATGCTGCGGCGGTCGGCTTCGGCGATACTGTCGCGGATCATTTCCTTCTCCATGCGCACGATGCTGGCCATTGCGCGCGCCCGACGCAAGCGACCGGACACGATGCCCGCAGATTCCACCGCCACCCCTGCCCCCTGCCCGCTGTGGCGCCGCCTGCTGGCGCTGGTCTACGACCTGCTGATCGTGGTGGCGATCGTGATGGTGGTGGGCCTGCTGTGCCAGCTCGCCACCGGCGGCAAGCTGATCACCACCGGCGCGAAGACCGTGATCCCGCTCTGGTACCAGTGCCTGCAGGGCCTGGTGGTGGCGGCGTACTTCATCAGTTCGTGGCGGCGCGGCGGACAGACCGTGGGCATGCGGCCGTGGCGCATCCGGGTGACCCGCGACGATGGCGGCACGGTGACCTTGCAGCAGGCGGTGATCCGCCTGCTGGTGGCCGGTGCGCCGATGGTGCTGTTGCTGCTGGCGCCCGCGTTCGGTCTGCGCACCACGCTGTGGACGCTGCTGGTGGTGTGGGCGGGCTGGTTTGCCGTGGCGCTGTTCGATCGTCGCCGGCGCGCCGTGCACGATTTCGCGGCGGGCACCGAAGTGCGGCGGCTCGATTGAGGCCGCAGCGTCCGGCTTCACGCCGTGCTCAGCCCGGGAAAGGTTCAATCCGCCGATGACCCGAAGCCGAGCCGACACCAGCCGCAGCGATGCCGACCTGGTCCGCATCAACCGCGGCTTCTACGAATCGCTGTGGTCCGCGGCCAGGCTGATCGGGCCGGAACGTTTCAATACCTGGCCGCTGTCGCGCGAGTTGGCCGAGGCTGCGCCGCGCCGGCTGGAAGTGGCGCCGGGCCTGCGCCCGCGACTGCCGCTGGCCGGCACCTGTTTCGTCGACCTCAGCCATGCCGCGCTGCGCCGGCTGCGGGCCGGCGGCGGCAACGCGATCCACGGGATGATCGGTCAGCTGCCCTGCGCCGACGCCAGTTTCGACCTGGTCTGCGCGCTCGACATCCTCGAACACGTCGCCGATGACGACGGCGCACTGGCCGAACTGGCCCGCGTCGCCGCACCGGGCGCCAGCGTGCTGCTGTCGGTGCCGCTGCATCCGCAGGCGTGGACCGCCTTCGACGAGTTCGTGGGCCATTACCGACGCTACGAACCGGCGGAAATCCTGGCCCGGCTGGCTGCACATGGTTTCGTCCTGGAACAGAGCGCGGTCTACGGCATGCAACCGGGCTCCTCGCGCCTGCTGGCGCTGGGCCAGTGGTACCTCACGCACCAGCGCGAACGCGCGATGTGGTGGTACAACCGGGTCTTCATGCCGATCGGGCTGCGCTTCCAGAAACCGCTGCAATGGCATGCGGGACTGGGCGACACCGCTGGCGTCGACGAGGTGCTGCTGCGCTGCACGTATCGGCCAGCGACAGCGCCAAGCCACTGATTGGATTGGGAGCCGCCGCTGCGGCATCGCAACACGCACCGCCAAAACGGCGCTAAGATGGCTGCTTTCGTCCCGGCAATCCCCCTTCGATGCTCTATCAGATCCATGAGTGGCAACGTGCGTTCCTCGGCCCGCTGAGCCATTTCGCGCAGGCCAGCGCGAACATGCTCAACGACACCAGCAGTCCGTTTGCCCAGGTGCCGGGCGCGCAACGGCTGGCCGCCGGTTACGAGCTGATGCACCGGCTGGGCAAGGATTACGAAAAGCCGGAGTTCGGCATCCACAGCGCCACCGCGCATGACCACGAGATCGCGGTGATCGAACGGGTCGCGCTGGCCAGGCCGTTCTGCCAGCTCAAGCGCTTCAAGCGTTTCAGCGACGATCCCTCGACCATCGAGAAGATGAAGAACGATCCGGTGGTGCTGGTGGTGGCGCCACTGTCCGGCCATCACTCCACGCTGCTGCGCGATACCGTGCGCACCCTGCTGCGCGACCACAAGGTGTACATCACCGACTGGGTCGACGCACGCATGGTGCCGGCGGCCGAAGGCACGTTCGGACTGGACGACTATGTCGCCTGCGTCGAGGAGTTCATCCGTCACATCGGCGCTGCCAGCCTGCACGTGATCTCCGTATGCCAGCCGACCGTGCCGGTGCTGGCGGCGGTGTCGCTGATGGCCGCGCGCGGCGAGGATACCCCGCGCAGCCTGACCATGATGGGCGGCCCGATCGACCCCCGGCGCAGCCCCACCAGCGTCGACAACCTCGCCACCCAGCGACCGCTGTCGTGGTTCAAGGGCAACGTGATCCATACCGTGCCGCCGAATTACCCGGGGCGCGGACGCGAGGTCTATCCCGGTTTCCTGCAGCACGCCGGCTTCATCGCGATGAACCCCGGCCGGCACATGACTTCGCACTGGGATTTCTACCAGGACCTGCTGCGCGGCGACCAGGACGATGCCGAATCGCACCGCAAGTTCTACGACGAATACAACGCCGTGCTGGACATGCCGGCGGCGTTCTACCTCGACACCATCGAGAAGGTGTTCCAGCAGTTCCTGCTGGCACGCGGCCTGTGGGACGTGGCCGGTGAACGGGTCGATCCCTCGGCGATCAAGCGCAGCGCCCTGCTCACCATCGAGGGCGAACTGGACGACATCTCCGGCCTGGGCCAGACCGAAGCGGCACACGACCTGTGCAGCAGCATCCCGGCCGGGCGCCGCGCCCACCGGGTGATCGAAGGCGCTGGCCACTACGGCATCTTCAGCGGCCGCCGCTGGCGCGAAACGGTGTACCCGCAGGTGCGGGATTTCATCCGCAAGTTTGATCAGGTGGCGAAGTAGCGCTGGCAGGTTATCCGCTGCGCGGCGCGTTTCGTTGGCTTCAGAGTGATGGGCTTTCGTCCTCCTTCGGAGGGCAAGTTCTGTTCTCGCGTTATGCCCAGAAAAGCGAGAGCTCAAGTGCAGAGCGGTCGATCGCCTTCGGCGACCGAGTCACTTTCTCTTTGAGTGGCCAAAGAGAAAGTAACCCAAGAGAAAGGCCACCCCG
>NZ_AJXT01000051.1 GCF_000264295.1 Rhodanobacter spathiphylli B39
TTCGAATTTACCCTTTGCCATGACTCAAACCTCTGAGATAACTTGAATTTGATAATGCGTCCACGAAGGGGCGCCGTTGGAGGCTACGACACGGGTGCCGCGCCTTGATCCCTGCTAACGCGATCTGGAAGATCGCACGGCTTACGCCTTCTTCATCACCTGCTCGGCGACGTTGGTCGGCGCCTCGGCGTAGTGATCGAATTCCATGGTGAAGGTGGCACGGCCCTGCGTCAGCGAACGAATCGTGGTCGCGTAACCGAACATTTCACCCAGCGGCACTTCGGCGTTGATGGTCTTGCCCGACGGCGTGTCTTCCTGACCGGTGAGCATGCCGCGACGCTTGCTGATGTCGCCCATCACGTCGCCCATGTAGTCCTCCGGGGTGACGATCTCGACCTTCATGATCGGCTCGAGCAGCACCGGGCTGGCCTTGTTGAAGCCCTGCTTGAACGCCATCGACGCAGCGAGCTTGAACGCCATTTCCGACGAGTCGACGTCATGGTAGGAACCGAAGACCAGCTTGGCCTTCACATTCACCACCGGGAAGCCGGCCAGCGGACCGCTGGTGATCGTCTCGCGCAGACCCTTTTCGACCGACGGGATGAATTCCTTCGGAATCACGCCACCGGTGATGTCGTTGATGAACAGGAAGTCGTCCTTGATCAGCGCGGCGATCTTCTCGTCTGCACGATCCGCTTCGCTGATCGGTGACATCTCGATCACGACGTGACCGTACTGGCCCTTGCCGCCCGACTGCTTGGCGTGCTTGTAGTCCGACTTCACGTCCGCCAGGCGGATCGTTTCGCGGTAGGCCACCTGCGGCTTGCCGACGTTCGCCTCGACGTTGAACTCGCGGCGCATGCGGTCGACCAAGATGTCCAGGTGCAGCTCGCCCATGCCGGAGATGATGGTCTGGCCCGATTCCTCGTCGGTACGCACGCGGAACGACGGATCCTCCGCGGCCAGACGGCCGAGGGCGATGCCCATCTTTTCCTGGTCCGACTTGGTCTTCGGCTCGACCGCCATCGAGATCACCGGCTCCGGGAACGACATCCGCTCCAGGGTGATGATGTGTTCCTGCGAGCACAGCGTGTCACCGGTCGTCACGTCCTTCAGGCCAACCGCGGCGGCGATGTCGCCAGCACACACTTCCTTCAGCTCGTGACGCTCGTTGGCGTGCATCTGCAGGATGCGGCCCACGCGTTCCTTCTTGCTCTTGACCGGGTTGTACACGGCATCGCCGGAGTTCAACGTGCCCGAATAGACACGGAAGAAGGTCAGCGAACCCACGAACGGGTCGGTCATGATCTTGAATGCCAGCGCGGAGAACGGCGCCTTGTCGTCCGCGGGACGGCTGGCCTCGTTGTCGTCCTCGTCGATGCCGGCCACCGGCGGGCGGTCGGCGGGCGACGGCAGCAGCTGCACCACTGCGTCGAGCATCGCCTGGACGCCCTTGTTCTTGAACGCGGTACCGCAGAACACCGGGATGATCTCGTTGGCCAGCGTGCGCTGACGCAGACCGGCGATGACTTCGGCCTCGGACAGGTCGCCGCCTTCCAGGTACTTGTTCATCAGCTCTTCGGTGGCTTCGGCCGCCGACTCGACCATGAACGCATGCGCTTCGGTGGCGGCGTCGACCAGATCCGCCGGGATGTCGCGGTACTCGAACTTCATGCCCTGGGATTCCATGTCCCAGATGATCGCCTTCATCTTCAGCAGGTCGACCACGCCCTCGAAACCGTCTTCGGCGCCGATCGGCACCTGCATCGGCACCGGGTGCGCACCCAGGCGGGCCTTCAGCTGGCTGACGACCTTGTCGAAGTTGGCACCGGTGCGGTCCATCTTGTTGACGAACGCAAGCCGCGGCACCCGGTACTTGTTGGCCTGGCGCCACACCGTCTCGGACTGCGGCTGCACGCCACCGACCGCACACAGCACGAACACCGCGCCGTCGAGCACGCGCAGCGAGCGCTCCACCTCGATGGTGAAGTCGACGTGTCCCGGGGTGTCGATGATGTTGAAGCGGTGCTGCTCCATGGAGCCGTCCATGCCCTTCCAGAACGCCGTCGTTGCCGCCGACGTAATGGTGATGCCACGCTCCTGCTCCTGCTCCATCCAGTCCATCGTGGCCGCACCGTCGTGCACCTCGCCAATCTTGTGACTGACACCGGTGTAGAACAGGATGCGCTCGGTCGTGGTGGTCTTGCCGGCGTCGATGTGCGCCATGATGCCGAAGTTGCGATAGCGCGCGAGGGGAGTGGTACGTGCCATGGATATCTACCTGTATCGGGCGATCCTGCCCAGGATTCACGCAGCCATCCGGCTGCAGCTTTTATGAAAAGTCCGGCATGGGCGCCGGATCCTTTTGCCGCCATCGGCGAGGCACAGAGCCATCAGCCAACTCGTGCCGCCGATGAAGGCGGCACGGAAAACGCACTTACCAGCGGTAGTGCGAGAAGGCCTTGTTGGCCTCGGCCATGCGGTGCGTTTCTTCACGCTTCTTGGCAGCGCCGCCGCGGCTCTCGGAGGCTTCCAGCAGCTCGGCAGCCAGCTTGCGCGGCATCGAGGTCTCGCCGCGCTTGCGCGCCGCATCGATGACCCAGCGCATGGCCAGCGCCATGCGGCGACCCGGACGCACCTCGACCGGCACCTGATAGGTGGCGCCGCCGACACGACGGGACTTCACTTCGACCGCCGGAGCGATGTTGTTCAGCGCCTTCTCGACCAGAGCCACCGGCTCGGCGTTCTTTTCGCCAATGTGCTGCAGGGCACCGTAGACGATGCTCTCGGCGACCGACTTCTTACCGCTCTTCATCACCATGTTGATGAAGCGGGCGATCAGCTGGCTGCCATGCTTGGGATCCGGCAGAACCAGACGGGCGGGATGTGAACCTTTACGCGACATGTTTGTTGTCCGTTATTTTCGCGGACATTCCTGCCCGCCTGTAAAGCGGCCAGCGAGGGCCGCGCGACATTACTTCTTCGGGCGCTTGGCGCCGTACTTCGAGCGCGACTGACGACGCTTGGTGACACCAGCGCAGTCCAGGCTGCCACGCACCGTGTGGTAACGCACACCGGGCAGGTCCTTGACGCGACCGCCGCGGATCAGCACCACCGAGTGCTCCTGCAGGTTGTGACCTTCGCCACCGATGTAGCTGATGACCTCGAAACCGTTGGTCAGGCGCACCTTGGCAACCTTGCGCAACGCCGAGTTCGGCTTTTTCGGGGTGGTCGTGTAGACGCGGGTGCAGACACCACGACGCTGCGGGCTGCTCTGCAGGGCCGGCGACCCGCTCTTGTAGGTCTTGGGGCTGCGCGATTTGCGCACCAACTGATTGACTGTCGTCATGCGTAGCTGTTCCTGAAAACATAAAGGCAGCCCGATCAAGCTCGGTCTGCCAAGAAGCGGGAATTTAACATGAGCAGCTTGCCATAGGCAAGCCAACGCTCAGTCGTCCTGGACCCGAACACGAGGTGCGTCCATGCACCTCATTTCGTATGTCAGCGAGCAACGCCCCCGAGGGACTTACTCGACACCGTTTTCACTACCGACCGGAGCCTCGGCGAACGAAGCTGCAGGCGTGGCGCTGGAGAGAGTTTCCAGATCCGAGGCGGACAAACCGCCCTGGCGACGACGCGATGCGTGGTACGCCAAGCCTGTACCTGCCGGAATTAGACGGCCGACAATAACATTTTCCTTCAGGCCACGCAAGGTATCGCGTGTGCCACGAACCGCCGCCTCGGTGAGGACGCGGGTGGTTTCCTGGAACGAGGCCGCCGAGATGAACGACTCGGTCGCCAGCGAGGCCTTGGTGATGCCCAGCAGGATCGACTGATACTGCGCCGGGCGCTCGCCCTTGCTTTCGGCACGATCGTTTTCGCCATTGATCCGCACGCGCTCGATCTGCTCGCCGCGCAGGTAGTGACTGTCACCCGGCTCGACGATCTCGACCTTGCGCAGCATCTGGCGAATGATCGCTTCGATGTGCTTGTCGTTGATCTTCACGCCCTGCAGGCGGTACACGTCCTGGATTTCCTTGACCAGGTACGAGGCCAGCGGCTCCACGCCCAGCAGGCGCAGGATGTCATGCGGGCTCGGCTCGCCGTCGACGACGGTTTCGCCCTTCTCCACATGCTCGCCTTCGAACACGATGACCTGGCGCCACTTCGGAATCAGCTCTTCGTGCTCATTGCCGTCGACGTCCTTGATCACCAGGCGCTGCTTGCCCTTGGTGTCCTTGCCGAAGCTGATGATGCCCGAGCGCTCGGCCAGGATCGCCGGTTCCTTCGGCTTGCGTGCCTCGAACAGGTCGGCCACGCGGGGCAGACCACCGGTGATGTCGCGGGTCTTCGACGATTCCTGCGGGATACGGGCCACCACGTCGCCCACGCCCACTTCGGCACCGTTCTGGATCGACACGATCGCACCGGCCGGCAGGAAGTACTGCGCGGCGATGTCGGTGCCCGGCAGCTTCAGCTCGCGACCCTTGGCATCTTCCAGGCGCACGATCGGACGCAGGTCCTTCGCCTGCGCGCCGCGGCGCTTCGGATCGGTGACCACCGCCGACTCCAGGCCGGTGAGTTCATCGGTCTGGCTCTGCACGGTGACGCCATCGAGGAAGTCGATGAAGCGCACCACGCCGGCCACCTCGGTGACGATCGGATGGGTATGCGGGTCCCAGTTGGCCACGGTCTGGCCAGGCTTGACCGCCGCACCGTCCTTGACCGCGATGGTGGCGCCGTACGGCACCTTGTAGCGCTCGCGCTCGCGACCGCTGGCGTCGATCACGCTCAGTTCGCCCGAACGCGACACCGCGACCAGGTGGCCGGCCTTGTGCTGCACCGACTTCAGGTTGTTGTACTTCAGCGAGCCGGTGGTCTTCACCGTCACGTTGTCCACCGCCGCCGCACGCGAAGCCGCGCCGCCGATGTGGAACGTACGCATGGTCAGCTGGGTGCCGGGCTCGCCGATCGACTGCGCGGCCACCACACCCACGGCTTCACCCATGTTGACCAGATGGCCACGGGCCAGATCGCGGCCGTAGCACAGCTTGCACACGCCATGCTCGGCTTCGCAGGTGATCGGCGAACGCACCTTGATCAGCTGTACGCCGGCCTTGTCGAGCTTCTCGACCAGGGCCTCGTTGAGCAGGGTGTCGCGGGTGACGATCGGCTGGTCGTCGTCGCCGGGGGCGTAGACGTCCTCGACCACCACGCGACCCAGCACGCGCTCGCGCAACGGCTCGACCACATCGCCGCCTTCGACGATCGGCTGCATGAGGATGCCGTCCTCGGTGCCGCAGTCATCCATGGTGATGACCACGTCCTGCGCCACGTCGACCAGGCGACGGGTCAGGTAACCGGAGTTCGCCGTCTTCAACGCGGTATCCGCCAGGCCCTTTCGAGCGCCGTGGGTCGAGTTGAAGTACTGCAGCACGTTCAGGCCTTCGCGGAAGTTGGCCTTGATCGGGGTCTCGATGATCGAGCCATCCGGACGGGCCATCAGGCCGCGCATGCCGGCCAGCTGGCGAATCTGCGCCACCGAGCCACGGGCGCCGGAGTCGGCCATGATGTACAGCGAGTTCATCGACTTCTGGTTGACCATCTTGCCGTCGGCATCCTTCACCTTCTCGGTGCCGATGCCGTCGATCATCGCCTTGGCGACCAGTTCGCTGGTGCGCGACCAGATGTCGACCACCTTGTTGTAGCGCTCGCCGGCGGTGACCAGACCCGACTGGTACTGCTGCTGGATCTCGACGACTTCCTTCTCGGCTTCTTCCAGGATCGGCTTCTTCTCGTCCGGGATCAGCATGTCGTCGATGCCGATCGAGATGCCCGACCGGGTCGCGTAGCGATAGCCGGCGTACATCAGCTGATCGGCGAACACGACCGTGTCCTTCAGGCCCAGCAGACGGTAGCTGGAGTTGATCAGGCGCGAGATGTTCTTCTTGGTCAGCTCGGTGTTGGCCAGCTCGAACGGCAGACCCTCGGGCATGATTTCGGCCAGCAGGGCACGACCCACCGTCGTGTCGACGATCCGGGTCTGCTGCGTGCGGGTGCCGTCTTCGGCGATGTGCACCAGCTTCATGCGCACCTTGACCTTGGCGTGCAATTCCACTGCGCGGTTGTCGTATGCACGACGTGCCTCACCGATGCCGGAGAACACCATGCCGGTGCCCTTGGCGTTGATGAGCTCGCGGGTCAGGTAATACAGACCCAGCACCACGTCCTGCGTCGGCACGATGATCGGCTCGCCGTTGGCTGGCGACAGGATGTTGTTGGTCGACATCATCAAGGTGCGCGCTTCCAGCTGCGCCTCGATCGACAGCGGCACATGGACGGCCATCTGGTCGCCGTCGAAGTCGGCGTTGAACGCGGTACACACCAGCGGATGCAGCTGGATCGCCTTGCCTTCGATCAGCTTCGGCTCGAACGCCTGGATGCCGAGGCGATGCAGGGTCGGCGCGCGGTTCAGCATGACCGGATGTTCGCGGATCACCTCTTCGAGGATGTCCCAGACCTGCGCTTCCTCGCGCTCCACCAGCTTCTTGGCCGCCTTGATGGTGGTGGCTTCGCCACGCGCCTGCAGCTTGGCGAAGATGAACGGCTTGAACAGCTCAAGCGCCATCTTCTTGGGCAGACCGCACTGGTGCAGGCGCAGGGTCGGACCGACCACGATCACCGAGCGGCCGGAGTAGTCCACGCGCTTGCCGAGCAGGTTCTGGCGGAAGCGGCCCTGCTTGCCCTTGATCATGTCGGCCAGCGACTTCAGCGCACGCTTGTTGGTGCCGGTGATGGCACGGCCGCGGCGGCCGTTGTCGAGCAGCGCATCGACCGATTCCTGCAGCATGCGCTTCTCGTTGCGCACGATGATGTCAGGCGCGTTGAGCTCGAGCAGCCGCTTGAGGCGGTTGTTGCGGTTGATCACGCGGCGATACAGGTCGTTCAGGTCGGAGGTGGCGAAACGGCCACCATCCAGCGGCACCAGCGGACGCAGGTCCGGCGGCAGCACGGGCAGCACGGTCAGCACCATCCACTCCGGCTTGTTGCCGGATTCCAGGAACGCCTCGATCAGCTTGACGCGCTTGGTGAGGCGCTTCAGCTTGGTCTCGGAATTGGTGGAGGTGATCTCTTCCTTCAGGCGGATGACCTCGCCCGGCAGGTCCAGCGACTTCAGCAGGTGGAAGACGGCCTCGGCGCCCATGCGGGCGTCGAATTCGTCGCCATGCTCTTCGGTCGCCTCGAGGTACTGGTCTTCGCTGAGCAGCTGGCCGCGCTCGAGCGCGGTCATGCCTGCATCGATCACCACGAAGGCCTCGAAGTACAGGATGCGCTCGATGTCGCGCAGGGTCATGTCCAGCATCAGGCCGATGCGCGAGGGCAGCGACTTCAGGAACCAGATGTGCGCGGTCGGGCTGGCCAGCTCGATGTGGCCCATGCGCTCGCGGCGCACCTTGGCCAGCGTCACTTCGGTGCCGCACTTCTCGCAGACCACGCCACGATGCTTCATGCGCTTGTACTTGCCGCACAGGCACTCGTAGTCCTTCACCGGACCGAAGATGGCAGCGCAGAACAGGCCGTCACGCTCGGGCTTGAACGTGCGGTAGTTGATGGTTTCCGGCTTCTTCACTTCGCCGTACGACCACGAGCGGATCAGCTCCGGCGACGCGAGCGCGATCTTGATCGCGTCGAAGTCGGGCGTCGCGCGCTGCTGGTTGAAGAGGTTGAGCAAGTCTTTCATTTGAATCTCCGGTCGGAGCTTGTCTTGGGTCGAGGTCCGCGATTCGAACAGGATCAGGTTCGCCGGATCCGGGACCGGGAGCCGGGTCTGCTTTCGCAAATCCCGTGTCCCGATGCCCGAATCCCGCCAGTCACTTGACCTCTTCCAGATCGATGTTGATGGCGAGCGAGCGGATTTCCTTCACCAGCACGTTGAAGGACTCCGGCATGCCCGCGGACATCTCGTGGTTGCCGTCGACGATGTTCTTGTACATCTGGTTGCGGCCCTGCACGTCGTCGGATTTCACCGTCAGCATTTCCTGCAGGGTGTAAGCCGCGCCGTAGGCTTCCAGCGCCCAGACTTCCATTTCGCCGAAGCGCTGGCCACCAAACTGCGCCTTGCCGCCCAGCGGCTGCTGGGTGACCAGCGAGTACGGACCGGTGGAGCGCGCATGCATCTTGTCGTCAACCAGGTGGTTGAGCTTCAGGTAGTGCATGTAGCCCACGGTGACCGGGCGATCGAACGCCTCGCCGGTGCGGCCGTCGTACAGCGTGGTCTGGCCCGACTCGGGCAGATCCGCCAGCTTCAGCATCGCCTTGATCTCGGTCTCTTCGGCACCGTCGAACACCGGCGTCGCCATCGGCACACCCACCTGCAGGTTGGTGGCGAGCGTGAAGATCTCCTTGTCGGTGAGCGACTTCAGGTCGACGTGCTGCACGGCACCGGCCACGTGGGTGTTGTAGATCTGGTCGAGGAACTCGCGGATCTTGGCGACCTTCTCCTGCGCCTCGAGCATCTTCTGGATCTTCTTGCCCAGGCCCTTGGCAGCCCAGCCCAGATGCACTTCCAGAATCTGCCCGATGTTCATGCGCGACGGCACGCCCAGCGGGTTCAGCACGATGTCGACCGGCACGCCGTCGGCGGAGTACGGCATGTCTTCCACCGGCACCACGTTCGACACCACGCCCTTGTTGCCGTGGCGACCGGCCATCTTGTCGCCCGGCTGGATGCGGCGCTTCACGGCCAGGAACACCTTGACCATCTTCAGCACGCCCGGCGCGAGGTCGTCGCCCTGGGTGATCTTGCCCTGCTTCTCCTTGAAGCGCTTGTCGAACTCTTCCCGGTGGCGCTTGATCTGGTCGGCCGCACGCTCGAGGAACTCGGTGACGTCCTCGTCCTTGACGTTGATCTTGAACCAGTCGTCCTTCTTCAGGCCGTCCAGGTAGGCGTCGGTGATCTCGGTGCCACGCTTCAGGCCACCCGGGCCGCTCATCGCGGACTTGCCGAGCAACTGGGTGCGCATGCGGCTGTAGATCGCGCCTTCGAGGATGCGGAACTGGTCATCCAGATCCTTGCGGATCCGCTTGACCTCGGTCTCCTCGATCTGGCGGGCGCGCTTGTCCTTCTCGATGCCGTCGCGGGTGAACACCTGCACGTCGATGACGGTGCCGTCCATGCCCGGCGGCACGCGCAACGAGCTGTCCTTCACGTCGGACGCCTTCTCGCCGAAAATCGCGCGCAGCAGCTTCTCTTCCGGGGTCAGCTGGCTTTCGCCCTTCGGCGTGACCTTGCCGACCATGATGTCACCGGCCTTGACCTCGGCACCGATGTACACGATGCCGCTCTCGTCCAGGCGCGCCAGCGCCTGCTCGCCCACGTTCGGGATGTCGGCGGTGATTTCCTCGGCGCCCAGCTTGGTGTCACGCGCGATGCACGACAGCTCCTCGATGTGGATCGAGGTGTAGCGGTCTTCCTGCACGACGCGCTCGGACAGCAGGATCGAGTCTTCGAAGTTGTAGCCGTTCCAGGGCATGAAGGCGATCAGCATGTTCTGGCCGAGCGCGAGCTCGCCCAGGTCGGTCGACGAACCGTCGGCCAGCGTGTCGCCCTTCGCCACCACGTCACCCACGTTCACCAGCGGACGCTGGTTCAGGTTGGTGTTCTGGTTGGAACGGGTGTACTTGGTCAGCGTGTAGATGTCGACGCCGGCGTCGTTGTCGCCGACCTCTTCCTCGTTGACGCGCACCACGATACGGGCCGCATCGACCTGGTCGATCACGCCGCCGCGCTTGGCGGAGACGATGACGCCCGAGTCACGTGCCACGGCGCGCTCGATGCCGGTACCCACCAGCGGGGTCTGCGAACGCAGGGTCGGCACGGCCTGGCGCTGCATGTTCGCGCCCATCAGCGCGCGGTTCGCGTCATCGTGCTCCAGGAACGGCACCAGCGCCGCGGCGACCGACACGGTCTGCATCGGCGAGACGTCCATGTAGTCGACTTCAGCGGCCGGACGCAGCTCGGATTCGCCACGGAAACGGCAGGACACGAAGTCCTCGATGAAGGCGCCGTGCTTGTCCAGCGGCGAGTTCGCCTGGGCGATCACGTGATCGCCTTCCTCGATCGCCGACAGGTAGTCGACCTTGTCGGTCACCTTGCCACCCGCGACCTTGCGGTACGGCGTCTCTAGGAAGCCATACGAGTTGGTGCGGGCGTACACGGCCAGCGAGTTGATCAGGCCGATGTTCGGGCCTTCCGGCGTTTCGATGGTGCAGACGCGGCCGTAATGGGTCGGATGCACGTCGCGCACTTCGAAGCCGGCGCGTTCGCGGGTCAGGCCGCCCGGTCCAAGGGCCGACACGCGGCGCTTGTGGGTGACTTCCGACAGCGGGTTGTTCTGGTCCATGAACTGGGACAGCTGCGAGGAGCCGAAGAACTCCTTCACCGCGGCCGCCACCGGCTTGGCGTTGATCAGGTCCTGCGGGGTCAGGCCATCGGCCTCGGCCAGCGACAGGCGCTCGCGCACCGCACGCTCCACACGGACCAGGCCGATGCGGAAGGTGTTCTCGGCCATTTCGCCGACCGAACGCACGCGGCGGTTGCCCAGGTGGTCGATGTCGTCGACGGTGCCATGACCGTTCTTGATGTCGATCAGCACCTTCAGCACGTCGAGGATGTCGGAACTCTCGCCCTGCTCGGCGACCAGGCGCTGCGACTCGTCTTCCTTGCGCTCGCTGAAGTACTTGTGGTCGTACAGCACGCCCGGGCCGAGGATGTCCTTGCGGCCGACGCGACGGTTGAACTTCATCCGGCCCACGGCCGACAGGTCGTAGCGATCGAAGGTGAAGAACAGGTTGAAGAACAGGTTCTGCGCGGCATCCTTGGTCGGCGGCTCGCCCGGACGCATCATGCGGTAGATTTCCACCAGCGCCTCCAGCGGCGTCTTGGTGTTGTCGATGCGCAGGGTGTGCGAGATGTAGGCGCCGCGGTCCAGGTCGTTGACGTACAGCGTCGGCACGGTCTCGATGCCGGCCTTGCGGAACGCCTCCATCTGCTCGGCAGTGATCTCGTCGTTGGCCGAGGCCAGCAGTTCGCCGGTCTTGCTGTCGACGATGTCGGTGGCCACGATGCGGCCGACCGGGTAGTCATCCGGCACTTCCAGCGCGGTGATGTTTTCCGCGGCCAGCTGACGCACGTGACGCGCGGTGATGCGCTTGCCGGCTTCCACCAGCACCTTGCCGCCGATCGCCAGATCGAAGGAGAGCGTCTCGCCGCGCAGGCGCTCGGCAACCAGCTCCAGCGTGGTGCCGCCCTTCTTGCCCAGGTGGAACACGTTGTGCTCGAAGAACGTGGCGAGCATTTCTTCGTTGTTGTAGCCGAGCGCGCGCAGCAGCACCGTCACCGGCAGCTTGCGGCGACGGTCGATGCGGGTGAACAGCGCGTCCTTCGGATCGAACTCGAAGTCCAGCCACGAACCACGGTAGGGGATCACGCGGGCGGAGAACAGCAGCTTGCCCGAGCTGTGCGTCTTGCCGCGGTCGTGGTCGAAGAACACGCCCGGCGAACGATGCAGCTGCGAGACGATCACGCGCTCGGTGCCGTTGATGATGAAGGTGCCGGTGTCGGTCATGAGCGGAATCTCGCCCATGTAGACCTCCTGCTCCTTGATGTACTTCACCACCTTCTTCGAGGCCGGGCTGTCCTTGTCATAGATGACCAGGCGCACGGTGGTGCGCAGCGGCGCACCGTAGGTCATGCCGCGGTTGCGGCACTCGCGCTCGTCGAACGCCGGCTCGCCGAGGCGGTAGTCGACATACTCGAGTGCGGCATTGCCCGAATAGCTGGAAATCGGGAACACCGACTTCAACGCGGCATGCAGACCCTTCTCGCCACGCTGCTTCGGCGCAACATGCTCCTGCAGGAACTCCCGATAGGAATCAGTCTGGATGGTCAGCAGGTTTGGCACGCCCAGTACGGGCGGACGCTTGCCAAAGTCCTTGCGGATGCGTTTCTTCTCGGTAAACGAGTAGGCCATGATCGGTAGCGCCTCGGTTCGCAGTGACGCCGGTGGTGCACACACCGGCTGAATGAAAAAATCTGGTCTTTGCCGGATGGCCAAGGCCATCCGGGGTCGGGATTTGGGAATCGAGAATCGGGAATCGTCAAAGCGGAGCGCGCCTTCTTCGACAATTCCCGATTCTCCATTCCCCATTCCCGTTCAAACGGGCAAAGCCCGGGAGCTTTCGCTCCCAGGCTTGCTTTGACATCAAGTCGAAGCAGCGGCGTACAAACGCCGATTACTTCAATTCGACGGTGGCGCCGGCAGCTTCGAGGTCCTTCTTGAACTTCTCGGCGTCTTCCTTGGACACGGCTTCCTTCAGGACGCCGCCGGCCTCGGTGAGGTCCTTGGCTTCCTTCAGGCCCAGGCCGGTGATCGCGCGGACAGCCTTGATCACGTCGACCTTCTTGGCGCCGGCGTTCTTCAGGATCACGTCGAACTCGGTCTGCGCTTCGGCAACCGGAGCAGCAGCAGCCGGGCCGGCCACGGCAACCGGGGCAGCGGCGGTGACGCCAAACTTCTCTTCGATGGCCTTCACCAGGTCCATCACTTCCATCAGCGACTTGGCGGCGACGGCTTCAACGATCTGTTCGTTGGTCAGGGACATTGCATTTACCTCTGGAAATAGATTCGGATTGATAGACGATGAACTTAGGCGGGTTCGGCTTCAGCCGGGGCTTCGGCGGCGACTTCGCCACCACCCTGCTGATCGGCGACGGCCTTGACGACGCGCGCGAACATGGTGGCCGGTTCGGCCAGCACGCGGGCCAGCATGGCCAGCGCCTGTTCGCGGGTCGGCAACGCAGCCAGCACGTCGACGTGCGACGCCGGCAGCAGCTTGCCTTCCACCGAGACGAGCTTCGCCTTCAGCTTGTCGTTGCCCTTGGCAAATTCCTGGATCAGACGCCCGGCAGCGCCGGGTTCTTCGGTCGAGAATGCGTACAGCAGCGGACCGACCAGGACGTCCTTGACGACCTCGAATTCGGTACCGGCCACGGCGCGCGACGCCAGCGTGTTCTTGACAACTCGCAAGTACACACCGGATTCGCGGGCCTTCTTGCGCATCGCGGTCATCTGAGCGACCGTGGTGCCCGCATACTCGGCAGCGACCAGGGAGTGAGCCTTCGAAGCAACGTCTGCCAGTTCGGCGACTACTTCTTTCTTCTGTGACAGATTGAGAGCCATTGCACTCCTCCAAATGAACTCCGCTCACGGCTCCTGCCGCTTGCGGTCCTGGGCGACGCCATCCGTGACGTCGGGGACATTGCGGTGTCCCGGGTGTTGGCCTTTCCAGAAGTCGAACGATTCCAGAAGGGGCAGCACCATCTGCGCAGGCCGGATTCGCAAGAACCCGATTAAGCAACCCCGTTGGCGACGCCGGCGATTCCCTGCCGTCACCGAGCTCCCTGCCCGTCGTCGTCGCGCGCTGGTTGCGCCTGCGGTCTTTGACAGCGGTCCCGCCCCATGCAGCAGGCCGGAACTGCCCTCAAAAACTGCCCGCGCCGCCCGAATCGGGCGCCGCGGGACTTGAGTCTTACTTGGCGGACAGGGTCAGCGACGAGGTATCGACGGCAACGCCGACGCCCATCGTGCTGGACAAGGCCACTTTCTGCAGGAACACGCCCTTGGCGGTGGACGGCTTGGCCTTGACCACGTCGCCGATCAGCGTGTTCAGATTCTCCGCCAGCTGTGCCGGATCGAAGCTGGCCTTGCCGATGGTGGCGTGGATGATGCCCGCCTTGTCGTTGCGGAACTTCACCTGGCCGGCCTTGGCATTGGTCACCGCGGTGGCGACGTCGGCAGTGACCGAGCCGTCCTTCGGGTTCGGCATCAGGCCGCGCGGGCCGAGCAACTGGCCCAGCTTGCCGACCACGCGCATCGCGTCCGGCGTGGCGATCACGCGACCGAAGTCGAGATCACCGGCCTGCATGCGCTCGGCCAGGTCGTCCATGCCGACGGCGTCGGCACCGGCGGCCTTGGCGGCCTCGGCCTTCTCGCCCGGCGGGCAGAACACGGCAACCTTGACGGTCTTGCCGGTGCCATGCGGCAGCAGCGAGGAACCACGCACGCCCTGGTCCGACTTCTTCGCGTCGATGCCCAGGCGTACGGCCACGTCCACCGACTCGGCGAACTTCGCCTTGGCGTTGTCCTTGATGATCTTCAGTGCTTCTTCCAGGCCGTAGAACTTGCCCGGCTGCACCGCGGCCTTGGCCGCCTTCATGCGCTTCGTGAGCTTTGCCATGTCTTAACCCTCCACCACAAGGCCCATGCTGCGGGCGCTACCGGCAATGGTGCGCACCGCGGCGTCGAGATCGGCAGCCGTCAGATCCGGCTCCTTCTGCTTTGCCACGTCTTCCAGCTGCTTGCGGGTGACCTTGCCCACCTTGTCGGTGTTCGGCTTGGACGAACCCTTCGCGGTGCTGGTGATCTTCTTCAGAAGAATCGTGGCCGGCGGGGTCTTGGTGATGAAGGTGAAACTGCGGTCGGAATACGCCGTGATGATGCACGGAATCGGCAGACCCGGCTCCAGCTTCTGCGTGGCGGCATTGAAGGCCTTGCAGAATTCCATGATGTTCAGGCCGCGCTGACCGAGAGCGGGACCGACCGGCGGCGAAGGGTTGGCCTGACCGGCCTTGACCTGCAGCTTGATGTAACCGACAACTTTCTTTGCCATGGGATTTTCCTCGCGAGTCCAGGCGCCTTGCGGCTCCTCGCTGTTCACCGATCCGTGGATGGAAGGAAGATCCGCCTCTTGCGGATCCGAAAACGCGGACACGCCGGGCCAAAAAGACCCCGCGTGAACCGCGCAGTATAGAGATTTAGCGAATCATCAGCAAGCCCCGTGCCAGCGGGGGCATCAGGGCGTGAATCAAGAACGGGTGGATCTGGTCAGGCGGGGGTCCCCCCTCTCCAACTCTCCCCCGCAAGCGGGGGAGAAGGCGAAGGTGCCGCGCGGGAGTCGCCCCATCGGACTTCGCCCGGACTCAGGCTTTCTCGACCTGACCGAATTCCAGTTCTACGGGGGTCGAGCGACCGAAGATCAGCACCGCGACGCGCAGGCGACTCTTCTCGTAGTTGACTTCCTCGACAACGCCGTTGAAATCGTTGAACGGGCCTTCGGTGACACGCACCATCTCGCCCGGCTCGAACAGCACCTTGGGCCTGGGCTTCTCGACGCCTTCACGCACCCGACTGAGGATGGCATCGGCCTCGCTGTCCCGGATCGGCAGCGGACGATCGGCGGTGCCGCCGATGAAGCCCATCACCTTGGGAGTTTCCTTGATCAGGTGCCAGCACTCGTCGTCGATGCGCGGCGACTTGCCCTCGGTGTTCGTCTCGATCTGGACCAGCACGTAGCCGGGAAAGAACTTGCGATCGCTGCGGCGCTTCTGGCCGCCACGCATCTCGATCACTTCCTCGGTCGGCACCAGCACCTCACCGAACCGCTCTTCCATCTCGGCGCGCTTGATGCGCTCCTCGAGCGACCGCTTCACCTGATTTTCGAAGCCCGAATAGGCGTGTACCACATACCAGCGCTTGCTCATGCTCACCTCAGGCTTACAGCTTCAGCAGCCAGTCCAGAATGACCGACTTCAGGATCAGGTCGATCAGACCGAGCAGCAGCGACAGGACGACTACCACCACGATGATGATGCCCGTCGTCTTGATCGTCTCGTCGCGGGTCGGCCAAACGACCTTGCGCATCTCGAACTGCGATTCGGCAATGAAGTTCCGAACCCGCCGCCCCAGAGCGGTAAAAGCCGCGATCGCCATCGCCACGACCAGCGCAGCGAGCACGCCAAGCAGGCGCACCGACGAGGAAATGCTGCCGTCCCGACCAAGCCAGGAATAGGCAAAGATACCGGCAGCCAGCACCAGCACCGCCAGTACCAGCTTGCCGATGTCGGCGGCGTTCGTGCCCTTGGGCTGTTCAACCTTGGTATTCATGCACTGGTGACCGGGTGTCAGCGGCATGCCGTGCCTTGCGGCCGACCCTGCCACCACCATCCGTCTTGATCCTCGGTGAAGTGGCACGCCAGGAGGGACTTGAACCCCCAACCTGCGGTTTTGGAGACCGCTGCTCTGCCAATTGAGCTACTGGCGTAAAAACGGAAACAGGGAATAGAGAATCGGGAATGGTAACCGATCTGGAGCGTGTCGTGCTTCGCTCCAGCGATTCCCGATTCCCGATTCCCTACTCCCGATGTATTACTTGATGACCTTGGCCACCACGCCGGCGCCAACGGTGCGGCCGCCTTCGCGAA
>NZ_AJXT01000052.1 GCF_000264295.1 Rhodanobacter spathiphylli B39
TGATCGCGGTCGGACGCGACGGATTCGCGCCGTTGACGAAGTACGACACGCGGTAGACCAGGCGTGCAGTGCCATTGTCCTGCGGATACACGAACAGGTCGGTCTTCTGGTTGCTGATGGTGGTGCCACCGACCAAGGTGGTGTGCGCATGCGCCCGAAGTGCGGAGATCGCACGGGCGGCATTCAACTTCGGCGCCACCGAGCTCAGGCCGAGCTGGGCGTCCTGCATCAGTTCACCCGAGGCGCGCAGGGCATTGCCCTGGGCGTCCTGAACCACGGCAATGCTGCGGCCGTAGACCGGCACGCCGCGATACATCTGCTGCTGGCGCACGACCTTGTGACCATTGGCGATGCTGACGGCGCTGCGCGGTGCCAGCGACATGTCCTGACCAAGGTTGAGCTGCGCGGCCAGCGAGCTGGCCGGCACCGCACCGAGGTTCTGTGCATGCAGGGTCTTGGTGGTGGCGGCAGTGGCGACCGAGGCGGTGGCCACGCCGATCGCGGCGACCAGCAATTTCAGACGGTAATGATTGGGCATTTACAAACTCCTAGACAAAATTTTAGGGACAATCGGACCCGATGCGGTCACAAGGACCCCATGCAGATTTGCCGTGCGAGGCACGGCCCCTTCTTCGTGTGCTGTCTAGCGATCCCAAACTACATCCGTATCGCCTGCCCTCCCCCTGACATTCCATGTACAGGCAGCGCGTGGATGCGTAATTGCAAGACGACGATGGCGTCGCCAAAGGATCATCCGCCGACCTCCCCGGAAAGCGGATGCGACACGTTATTCCTCGGCAGGCAAGCTAGCTATCTGATTTTTTCCTACCCCGGGTGACAGACATCACAACCACGGTACGGGCGTGTTGACGAGGCGGAGCAGGTTCAGTTGCGTGAAGAGAAAGATTCGCTGGCGTGAAGCGATCTTGTTGCCCGTCGACGCACCGTCATGCGTACGGAATGACTTGCGAGAGCGCCTTCTGGCACGTCGGTGCACGAACAGGAAAACCCCGGCGGAAGCCGGGGTTTCGAGGGAACCTGTGGCGAAGCTGCGCCGGTCATGCCGGCGCAGCTTCGGCCGACCTCAGTTCAGCGTTTCCGTCAGCGTCACGCCGGAGAACGTCTGATACGCACGCACCTTGATGTAGTAGGTGGTGTTGCTGCCCGGGGTGAACGTGCAGCTTTCGTTGTTGCCGGTCTTGTACGGACGGCAGTTGTAGCTGCTGGTGGTCGGCGCGCTGCCGGCCCGCACGTACAGATCTGCATCACCGGTACCGCCGGAGATCGCGAAGGTCACGGTGTGGCCGGCCTGTACCGTCTCGGTATAGGTGGTCGACCAGTTGCCGGTGGTCACGGTCGGCAGGTTCACCGAATCGCTGCTGCCGCCACCGCCACCACCACCGCCGGTGCTGTACGAAGCCTTCACCGTGACGCCGGAGTACGACGAATAGCCGTGCACCTTGATGTAGTACTTGCCTGCGACGGGCGACGCCACGGTGCAGCTTTCCGAGTTGCCGGTCTTGTACGGGCGGCAGTCGTAGCTGCTGGTGGTCGGCGCGCTGCCGGCCTTGGTGTACAGGTCGGCATCGCCGGTACCGCCGGAGATCGACATCACCAGGTTGGTGGCGCCCGCCGGCACCGTGATGAAGTAGTCGTTGTCGGCGCCCGTCGCCGCCGACACGCCGGTCACGGCCACGTTGTTCTGCAACTCGGTGGTCGTGCCACCGCCGCCACCACCGCCGCCACCGGTACCCGGGCAGGTCACGCCCACGC
>NZ_AJXT01000053.1 GCF_000264295.1 Rhodanobacter spathiphylli B39
CGCCGCTGGAGTAATGCACGTCCAGTCCGTTGTAGTAGTCGGCCGCGTTGTCGATCGAGCCGCCGTCCTGCGTCGGGTTGCACATGTAGCGCAACGCGTCGCCGATGCCGGCGCTGGTCTTGACGATGTCTGCACCGACCAGGAAGTCGGCCGAGCCACGGTCGTAGAACTCGGCCGCTTCACCGGCGATGTCCGAGTACGCCTCGTTCATGCCGCCGGACTGCCCGCTGTACTCCAGGCCCGAGTTCTGCTCGGTGTAACCGTGGCTGATCTCGTGGCTGGTCACGTCCAGCGACACCAGCGGGTAGAACGTGCTGGCACCATCGCCGAAGTACATCGCGCTGCCGTCCCAGAACGCATTCTCGTAGTTCGACTTGTAGTGCACCTTCATCACCAGCTGCATGTTCAGCGGCGGC
>NZ_AJXT01000054.1 GCF_000264295.1 Rhodanobacter spathiphylli B39
GGTGGGGGTTTTTCTTTGGCGCGGTCGCGGTGGCGACCGCCGGTCGCAGCCCGCAACAGGTCACCGCCAAGGGTTTTTTGTTCCAAGGCCTCCCAATCGGGGAGGCCTTCGTCTTTGTGGCGTTTGATGGATTGTTCTTCCGTGTGGATCACCGTTGCCGGGCCAATCCATCGCCTATGATGAACCTCCTTCAGTCAGCGCCTCACGCCAGGAGCGGCTCTTGTTCATTCACGTGGAAACCCGGCGCCGTCCCCGTTGGCATTGGGCCACCCTGCTGGTGGTGTCGTTCTGCGTCTTGTGCTTTGTGGTTCTGGCGCTGACGCCACCGGCGCAGCGGATCTCCCTGTTGCTGGAATGGGGCACGATCCCGGCGAACATCTTCGATCCCCATGAGGCGCTGCTGCCGCAGCTGACCGATCCGGCCCTGTTGCGGCTGTTCACCGCGCTGTTCATTCACGTCACGTGGCTGCACTTGCTGAGCAACCTGCTCTTCCTGGTGATCTTCGGATTGCCCGGAGAGCGTGCTTTGGGCTCGCTTCGCTTTCTGCTTCTGTTCGTGGTGGGCGGCATCGTGGCGAACCTGATTGGCGCACTGTCGCTCGCGGGGGTGAGGCTGCCGATCATCGGCTGCAGCGGGGCTGTCTCGGCTGTGGTGGGCACCTATGTAGCCCTGTTCCCGCGGGCACGACTGGGCCTGGTGTTGCCATTGGGTCTCTATCTGGAATTTGTCCGGGTCCCGGCCTTTCTCCTGATCGGCATCTGGGTGTTGCTGCAACTGCTGTTCAGCTATGCCGGGCCCAGCTACGGCGCCTACGTGTGGTGGGCGCATATCGGCGGGTTCCTGTTCGGCGTGATGTTCGCCCTGTTCGCCCGCGAAGGCATAGCGCGTCGCCTGCGAGGCTGATGTTTCAGGATGCGCCGTCGTCCTGCAGATGGGCGTTGGCGAATCGGCGCAACACGCGTCGAGCGAGTGGCGTGGCGCCGACTTCGCCGAATACGCGTTTCGGATCGCTGCCTTCGCGATGCATGTCGGAGTGCTTGCGCCGGATATAGGCGCGCATCACCTCGGCATTGAATTCCGGATGGAACTGCACACTCAGCGCGTGCGGGCCGTAACGCAGCCACTGATGCGGGTCCCTGGCCGAGCGGGCCAGCACGGCCGCTTCCGCCGGTGCTTCAAGCACGCTTTGTTCGTGCGTGGTATGCGCCCGAAAGTGCGGCGGAAGGCCAAGAGCCAGCGAGTCGCGCTTGCCGGCGTCGGTGAGTTCGATGAGCTGGGTGCCTATTTCGCGCCCGCCTGGAAGGTAACCCACCGTGCCGCCCAGGGCATGGGCCATCAACTGATGGCCATAGCACACGCCGAACAGCGGCAGGCTGACATCCATGGCATCGCGGATCCATCCCGCGGTGAGCTCGCTCCAGTGCGCCCGTTCGGTGACCATGGCTGCCGAACCCGTGATGATGGCCCCAGCGATTTCTTTCGGTGGCGGCAGGGCTTCGCCATTGGCGACATCGACAACTTGCAGCCGCCGTGGCTGCAGGCCGGCGCTCAGCCGGAACCAGTGGGGAAAGTCGCCGTGGCGGGCACGAATGGGGTCCGGGGCGCGGCCGGTGCGGATGATCAGGACGGGTTTCATGCAGGGCTGAGTTCGGGTTGCAGTCAGGGCCGTCCGTCTTCGAGGGCGTCGATCGGCGGCAGCACGGTGAGAATTTCCTGCACGGTGGTCAGGCCCGCAGCCACCTGGTCCGCGGCGGAGATGCGCAAGGGGCGCATCCCCTCGGACAGTGCGGCCTGGCCGAATCCGCTCAGGTCGAAGTGGGCCGAAACCATCCCGCGCAGGCGGGGCGACAGTTTCAGCATCTCGTAGATGCCGGTGCGGCCGAGGAAGCCGGTATTGCGACATTCCAGACACCCGACGGGCTGGAACACCTGCGCCGGAAGCGGCAAATCCCAGCCATGGACGAGCACGTTCCAGGCGTGGGGGTCCTGCACGCTGGCCCGCTTGCAATGCGGGCAGAGGGTGCGTACCAGTCGCTGCGCCACCACGCCGGTAAGGGTCGACTGGATCAGATAGTGGGGAACGCCCAGGTCGAGCAGGCGGGTGACTGCGCTCGGCGCATCGTTGGTATGCAGCGTGGACAGCACCAGGTGCCCGGTGAGCGAGGCCTGCACGGCCATCTGGGCAGTCTCCAGGTCGCGGATCTCGCCGATCATGATGATGTCCGGGTCCTGTCGCAGCAGTGTCCGGACGCCGGCCGCGAAATCCAGGTCGATCGCCGCGTGTACCTGCATCTGGTTGAACTCCGGCGAGACCATCTCGATCGGATCTTCCACGGTGCATACGTTGAGCTCGGGCGTGGCCAGATGCTTCAGCGTGGAATACAGCGTGGTGGTCTTGCCCGAGCCGGTCGGACCGGTGACCAGCACGATGCCGTGCGGACGCTCGACCATGCTGCGCCAGTTCGCACCCTCGCCAGGCGAGAAGCCCAGTTGCGCGAAGTCCTTCACTACCAGGTCGGGATCGAAGATGCGCATCACCACCTTCTCGCCGAATGCGGTGGGCATGTTGGAGATGCGCAATTCGACCTCGCGCCCGGAGGAAGACCGTGTCTTGATGCGGCCGTCCTGCGGGCGACGCTTCTCGGCGACGTCCATGCGCGCCAGGATCTTGATGCGGGCGGTGACCGCGGTCATCACCGGCGAGGGCAGCTCGAAAACCTTCTGCATGATGCCGTCGATGCGGAAGCGGATATGACCCGTTTCGCGGCGCGGCTCCAGGTGGATGTCGGAGGCCCGCTGCTCGAACGCGTACTGCAGCAGCCAGTCGACGATATGCACCACGTGGCGATCGTCCGCACCGACTTCACCGCTCTTGCCCAGCTCGACCAGTTGTTCGAAGTTGAGGATGGCCGACGAGGCGTCGCTGCCGTTCTTGGCGTCCTGCGCCAGCTGGATCGAGCGCTGGACGCCGTAGAACTCCTGCAGGTAGCGATTGATGTCGATGGGACTGGCCACCACCCGCCGGATGTCCCGGCGCAGCATCTGGCTGAGATCCGGCGCCCAACCGGACTCGAACGGTTCGCACGTGGCGAACGTCACTTCTCCCGGTGCGGCCGCGATCGGCAGGATGCGGTGCCGCTTGGCATAGGCCTGGCTGACCACCTGGGTCGCCGCCGCGACATTGATCTTCATCGGATCGATCTTCAGATACGGCAGTCCGGCGTGGCCGGCCAGCCATTCGGTCAGCCCTTCCAGGCTCAGCGGACGGCCCGGATCGCGCTGGTTGACCAGTTTGGCGTTGGCGATCACCACCAGCGGATGCAACTCCACCGTGCTGCGACCGGCCCGGTTGCCGATGCGAACCTGCTTGGCGTCGTCGGCAAGCAGATAGCCATCCACGACCAAGGCCGCCAGCAGTTCGTCCAGCTCCAATCGACCCCGGCGGCCAAGCAGTGAAGCGATTTGCGGTGAAGCGGCCATCCGGTGGTATCCCCCGTGCATTTCCGGGCGCAGCCCAGTGCGAAAGCAAGCTGCGGCTATACTAACGCGCTTTAATCCAGGTCACGGAAAGCCATGTCCGCACGCACCTTCCAGGATGTGATCCAGACCCTCAACCGCTACTGGGCGGCGCAGGGTTGTGTGCTGTTGCAGCCGCTCGATACCGAGGTCGGCGCCGGCACCTTCCATCCCGCCACCTTCCTCCGGGCACTGGGTCCGGAACCCTGGGCAGCCGCCTATGTGCAGCCGTCGCGTCGTCCCACCGATGGTCGCTACGGCCAGAATCCCAACCGCCTGCAGCATTACTACCAGTATCAGGTGGTGATGAAGCCCAATCCCGAGAACATCCTGGAGTTGTACATCGGCTCGCTCAGGGAGCTGGGGCTGGATCCGCTGGTGCATGACCTGCGCTTCGTCGAGGACAACTGGGAGTCGCCCACGCTCGGCGCCTGGGGACTCGGCTGGGAAGTCTGGTTGAACGGCATGGAGGTGACCCAGTTCACCTACTTCCAGCAGGCTGGCGGCCTGGAATGCCGCCCGGTCACCGGCGAGATCACCTACGGCCTGGAACGGCTGGCCATGTATCTGCAGAACGTGGACAACGTCTACGACCTGATCTGGACCGATGGGCCGCGCGGCACGGTGACCTACGGCGACGTGTTTCACCAGAACGAGGTCGAGCAGAGCACCTACAACTTCGAACACGCCAACGTGCCCGAGTTGTTGCGCTGGTTCGATGTCTGCGAGGCCACCGCCAACCAGCTGATCGGCGCCAACCTGCCCTTGCCGGCCTACGAGCAGGTGATGAAGGCCAGCCATACCTTCAATCTTCTCGATGCGCGCCGTGCGATCAGCGTCACCGAGCGCCAGCGCTACATCCTGCGTGTACGCACGTTGTCGCGCAGCGTCGCCGAAACCTATGTGGCACAGCGCGAAAAACTCGGTTTCCCGGGCCTGAAACAGGCTCTCACTGCGGGCCACAAGGAGCAGGCTGCATGAGCGCCGCCAAGTCACTGCTGATCGAGCTGGGTACGGAAGAACTGCCACCGAAGGCGCTCGACGAATTGTCTGCCGCGTTCCTGCGCGGAATTTGCGACGGGCTGGCCAGGCGCAACATCGGCGCCGCGCTCGACCAGGCGCAAGGCTATGCCTCGCCACGTCGTTTGGCCGTCCATGTTCCCGCCGTGGTAGTGGCCCAGCCGGAGCAGACGATCGAGCGCCGGGGTCCCGCGCTGAGCGCCGCGCTGGATGCCGAAGGCCAGCCCTCGAAGGCCCTGCTGGGGTTTGCGCAGTCATGCGGCGTCGATGTGGGCGCTCTGGAAAAACTTGAAACCGACAAGGGCAGCTGGTTCGTCTGGCGCAGCGTGAAGCCGGGGCAGCCGGTGGCGGCATTGCTTCCGGAAATCGTCGACGAAGCGCTGAAGGCGTTGCCGATCCCGCGCCCGATGCGCTGGGCCGACCACGACTACAGTTTCGTGCGGCCGGCCCATTGGCTGGTGATCCTGCACGGCGCCGAGATCGTCGATGGCGAAGTTCTCGGGCTGCGCAGCGGACGCAAGTCACGCGGCCATCGCTTCATGCATCCGCAGCCGGTGCACGTGGCCGATGCCGACGGCTGGCTCGATGCCATGCGTGCCTGCAACGTGCTGGCCGATCCTCGCGAACGGCGCCAGCGCATCCAGGACCAGATCGAAAAGGTGGCGGGTGCCACCGGCGGCGTGCCTCGACTGGATGACGCCCTGCTGGACGAACTGGCCAACCTAACCGAATGGCCGGTGGCGATCGCCTGCACCTTCGAACGCGACTTCCTTGCCGTACCGCCCGAGGCGTTGGCCACCACCATGGTGGCGAACCAGAAGTTCGTTCCGGTGTTCGACGCCGGCGGCAGCCTCACCGAGCACTTCATCGGCATCGCCAACGTCGAAAGCACGAACCCTTCCGAGATCCGCAAGGGTTACGAGCGCGTGATCCGGCCCCGCTTCGCCGATGCCAAGTTCTTCTGGGACGAGGATCTCAAGACCCCGCTGGCCAGATACCAGGAGCAGCTCAAGGGAGTCACTTACCAGCAGGCGCTGGGCAGCCTGTGGGACAAGAGCGTGCGCGTGGCGGAGCTGGCGCGGATCATCGCCAACCGGACCGGTGTCGACGCCGGCGCGGCCACGCGGGCGGCCAGCCTGGCCAAGTGCGACCTGCTGACCCGCATGGTCGGCGAGTTCCCCGAATTGCAGGGTGTGATGGGGCGTTACTACGCCAGCCACGACGGCGAACCGGCGGTCGTGGCCGAGGCGCTGGACAGCTATTACCAGCCACGCTTCGGCGGTGATCGCATTGCCGCGGACAAGCTGGGCCAGGTGCTGGCGGTGGCCGAACGGTTCGATACCCTGGCGGGCATCTTTGCCGTCGGCATGAAGCCCGGCGGCAACAAGGATCCCTTCGCCCTGCGCCGCGCCGCGCTGGGGCTGGCGCGCACCCTGATCGAAGGTGGCCTGGAACTGGATTTGCGCGGAAGTTTCATCGAGGCTCTGGAACTGATACCGGATGCAGCTCTCGCCGCAGGACTCAAGCCCGGCAAGGATGGCAAGCCACCGGCGCTCAACGCCGCCCAGCGGCGCGCCATCCTGCTCGATGAACTGTACGACTTCGTGCTCGACCGGCTGCGTGGCTATTACGCCGAGCAGGGCTTCGACCACAACCAGTTCGAAGCGGTGCTGGCGGTGCAGCCCGCCAGCCTGGCCGATTTCGATCGACGCCTGCGTGCCGTTGCCGAGTTCGGTCGCCGCGCCGAGGCAATGAGTCTGGCTGCCGCCAACAAGCGCGTCGGCAATATCCTGCGCAAGCAGGCCGAAGAGACGGGGGCACCGCCGATCGGGCGGGTCGTGGATCCAGCCCGCTTCGAAACCGACGCGGAACGCGAGCTGGCCGATGCCCTGGCCTCGGCACAGCACGACAGCGCTGCCGCGCTGGACGCCGGAGACTATGCGGCTGTTCTGGCGCGCCTGTCCCAACTGCAGGCGCCCGTCGATGCATTCTTCGAGAGCGTGCTGGTGAATGCCGACGACCCGGCCGTGCGCGCCAACCGCCTCGCGCTGCTCAACCAGTTGAAGACGCAGTTCGGCGCGATCGCCGACATCGCGCTGCTCTAGGGCAGGAGAACTCCTGCCCTGGCCATGATTGAAGCGGGATCAGGCCGGACTGCGGTCTTTACGGATCCGTTCGGCGAGCTGCTCGTTGAACGTCACCATGGCGAGGGGATCCACGTGGGAACCGCCGGGTCCGAGCATCTCATAGAGCTGGCTCAACAAATCTGTGTTCTCGGACAGCGAAAGTTGGTTGCCTGCCAAACTCAGCTCTGACTGCAGGATGCGAACGGCAGTATCCAGCCGCCGCGCATCAACGGTCGCCGGCGTGGCTGCCTGGCCTTGAGCAGGGTTCACCTTGGCGTGAGAGCGGTTGGGTGCGGCGTCTTCCGAGCTGTACTGTTCGTCGCTGCCCATATAGGTGGGGTCGACCTGCAACGTACCTTCGCCGGCCACAAGCCAGACCAGCGAGATTCCCAGCGTCTTGGCCAGCGTTACGCAACGCGCGCGCGACGGGTCGGTGTTGCCATCTCGCCAACTGCGAACCACGCCCTCGGAGAAGCCACACATGCGGGCGATTTCCGTAGCACTTCCCACGCGCTGGATCAGCAATTTGATGCGTTCAGCGAATGTTTCCGTGGCTTGCCGCTGGGTACTGAGTTGCGTGTCCATCAAGAATACCGTTCTATATCGAGGGGAAATTGGCACTAGCGTAAGTTTATGACAGAAGTCAAGTAATGAAGCCTCCAGAAAAAGTTACGGAAGTGTTGACCTCCGTGATTTCTTGAATTAACGTCGCAGTAACTTGCGCTAGAGGTTGCGCAGGAACGTGCGTTAAATCATGCGGATGGACCGGGCTAAGCACCTTGCTTGGGCTGTGGCCGTTGGATATTTGAACACAATTAAAGTTTCATGTGCCCGAAAGCTTCGGGCTGAACTTGGGGAGTTGCCACTTATGAATTCGCGTAAAAATTTCACGGCGCGCCAGTTGCGTCATACTTCACTGGCGATCGGTCTCGGTCTGTGCTTGATCGGTACCGGAGCGGTGGCGCAGTCGACCACCGGCAGCATCTTCGGTCAGGTTCAGGCGGGAAGCGGCGAAACGGTACTGGTCAAGAGCTCGTCTGGCGTCACCCGCCAGGCCACTGTCGACTCGACGGGTCGTTATGCGGTGGATTCCCTGCCGCTGGGCAACTACACGGTCACCCTGCAGCATGACGGCCAGGCCGTCGACTCGCGCTCCAACGTCACCTTGCGTGTGGGCTCGGGTACCGAAGTGTCGTTCGGTGGGCAGAATGCCCAGACCCTGT
>NZ_AJXT01000055.1 GCF_000264295.1 Rhodanobacter spathiphylli B39
ACTTCAGAATTGAACTCGCCCGTCGACATACCAGCCGACTACAAGATAGGGGCTGGCATCGCGTTCTTGGCCGTGCTTGCCCTGATTCACCTCGCCACTTGGGTGCGCGCGAATTCGCTTCGTGAAATCAGCATCGAGATTGAAGGAAGTAAAGTAAGCATCACCACCGGTGACATTTTCAAGCAAAAGGGGCTGAAGGCGATTGCTTTCAACGAATACCTAGACACCCGGGTGGACAACGTCATCATCAGCAAGGCATCGCTAAACGGAAAGTTTATCGAGTCTGAGCTGAAGGAGTCTGTCGAGGCGCTCGACGACTATATCGCGAACTTTCGATTCGACGATGGGGATATTTTCGAGACCACGGTTCGGCGACGTATCGGCAAGACGACGCGGTACCGGCTTGGCACGATCTGCGTGTACAACGACTTCCTCCTCACGGCTTTTGCCCGATTTGACGCTAAGAACCAGGCCAACCTGACGATGCCGGAGTACCTAGAGTTCCTCATCAACTTCTGGGACAAAGTTAATAAGGTCTATGCCCAGCAAAGCGTGTCAACAACTATTTTTGGCTCTGGGATTACCCGTATCAAGGGTCACAAGACGATCAGCGATGAGGACTTGTTGAAGATCATGCTGTGGACCTTCCGGATCAGCGAGATGCGGTTCAAGTATCCTGCAAAGCTAACCATCGTCATTCACGAGAGCAAGATCGATCAGATCAATCTCTTGGACATCGCATCGGTGAAGAACGGCGTCTAGCGTGTGGGCCTTTCTCACTCTTGCGGCGGCTGATCGCTTACGGCGAATAGAGAGCATTGCCGCCATTCGTTGTTTGGATCGTTAATAACTGCTGGCGACAGAGTGGGCCCGGCATTAATCGAGAATTTCCGGAGAAACTAATGACTTACCGAAACGGCTCCTATGTCGCCTTCCACGCTGGCGGAACAACTGATCCCACGGCATCAGATATCAAGTACTACAACACGATGAAGATGTGGAGTGCTAACAAGAACATTGAATTCACATTAATCAACAGCCATGAGAAGACAGCGGCAGTACGAGATTCATCAACAAAGGAAACTTTGCGTCGGTCGCTGGTCGCGCGCCTCAACAACTCCAAGCACATGGTGCTTGTCCTGACGACGACGACAAAAAACGACACCGACTGGGTTCCATTCGAGATAGCCCACGCCGTAGATGTGTGTCAGATGCCGATCATCGCTGTCTATCCGGACTTCGACTCGATACTGGCACCGGCAGACCTTGCGAATTATTGGCCTCCTGCTCTTGCATCACGCATCACGAACGGCAAGGCTCGCGTAATCCACATCCCGTTCAAACTACCGGCTGTGCTTGACGCTATCGCGCAGTTTGGCGTCTCGAACACGGCTTATCCGACAAATGGCTACGGCTTCTACAACCGTGAAACTCAGGTTGGCTGGGGGCTCATAAAGCCCTGACCATTCGTTCCAGTGTATTGCCTTCGGAAGCCACTGAACTCAAACGTTGAACGACCGGTCCTGGCCGAAACCCACCATCGAAACGATCTGGCGCCTGCCCCGCTTGCCATCCCACTCCCCTGACGCCAACCGACAGAACTCCCGAGCGAAAGTCATCCGTGAGTTTCACTGCACGAGAATCTCGTCGGTGAACAAATGGGCCGGCTTCCCCGCGCCCTCATGGCCGGGCGGGAGCACCCCGTAGTTCTGCGCGGTGACGCGCAGGTAACGGGCGGTCACCGGCGTGGCGGCTTCGAAGCGCACCGTGCGTATCATCGCGCGCAGGTCCATCGGGTCCACCGCGATCGGCGTGGATTGCAGCGTGCGCCACGTCTTGCCGTCATCCGAAACGGCGAAGGTGACGCGGCGCGGCAGCAGCGCCCATGAACCGCTCTGTTGCAGGAAGCGCATCTGGATGGTGTGGAACGGCGTGACGGGCTGCAGGTCGAGGGTGGCGTCGAGGTCGCTGCCTCTCCAGCCCACCCACAGGCCATCGTTGAAGTCGTCGTCGCCGATCACGCCGTCGACCAGTTGCGTGGCGGTGCCGGCGTAGTGCGGGTCGGGAGCGGTGAGGTAGTTGATCGGCTTGCCCAGCGCCTTGTTGTCGACGCTCTGGAACGTCTGGCTGGGCAGGTAGGGCACGCCGTGGCGGAAAGGCGCGATCTTGAGCGTCGCCGGCACGTAGCGGTCCAGCACGTCGCCGAAGGCGGGCGATTGCGAGGTCGGCTCGCTGCCGTCCACGGTGTAGTGCAGCGCGATGTCGTCGAAGCCGCGCGCGGCGCGCACGCGCCAACGGTGTTGCAGCGGGTTGTAGTCGAGCTTGTAGTCGACCAGGTCGCGGTCTTCCGGGCCGTAGGCAATGTGCTGGGCGTCCAGCCACGGGTACTGCGTGCGCAGTCGCTGCTGGAAGTCGGCGTAGTCGTTGGCGTCGGGATTCCACAGGCGTTCGGCCAGCGCGATCACGCGCGGGTACAGCATCGCCTCCAGGTTGCGCGGGGTGACGTATTCGCTCCACAGCGGCGCCTCGGCGCCGAGCACCTGGTCCTGGTGTCCCGCGAAAGCCGGCGAGGCGAACGGGTTGATGCGGTAGATGTCCTGCGTGGTGAGTTCCTCGATCGGCGTGTCCAGGTAGAACGGCCCGGCGACGATCAGCCGGTTGCCGTTGGCCAGGGCCTTGGCCGCCTCGGCGTCGCCGCGCCACATTTCCACGATGGCGTTGCGGTCGGCGCCGCCTTCGAGGATCTCGTCCCAGCCGACCAGGGTCTTGCCGCGCGCTTCGAGGTCGCGCTGGATGCGCTGGACGAACCAGCTCTGCAGGGCGTCGACGCCGGCCAGGTGCTCGTCGCGCATGCGCTGCTGCGAGGATGCGCTCTGCGCCCATTGCTGCTTGGGCACCTCGTCGCCGCCGATGTGGATGTACGGCGCAGGGAACAGCTCGGCCACTTCACTGAGCACGTCGTGCAGGAAGGTGAAGCTTGCCTCGTCGCCGGCGCAGTAGATGTCGGTGAACACGCCCCAGGTGGCCGGCACCACGATCGGCTGCTGCGGGCAGGACAACGACGGGTAGGCCGCGACCGCCGCCGAGGCATGCCCGGGCATCTCGATCTCCGGCACGATCATCACGTTGCGCTGGCGTGCGTATTCGACGATGTCGCGGATGTCCTGCCGGGTGTAGAAGCCGCCGCTGCGGCTGCCGTCGGCCTCGGTGCGCCAGGCGCCGACGCTGGTGAGCCTGGGGTATTTGCGGATCTCGATGCGCCAGCCCTGGTCGTCGGTGAGGTGCCAGTGCAGCACGTTGAGCTTGTAGCGCGAGAGCAGGTCGATCTGCTGCTTGACCAGCGCCACCGGGATGAAGTGCCGTGCCGCGTCCAGCATGACGCCGCGCCAGGCGTAGCGCGGTGCGTCGTCGATGCGCACGGCGGCGATGGCGAGCGTGGCGTGATGCCCGGGCGGCAGCAGTTGGCGCAGCGTCTGCACGCCCCAGAACAGCCCGCGGTCGTCGGCCGACGCGATCTCGACGCGCTGCGGCGTCACGGTCAGCCGATAGGCCTCCTCGCCCTGCACGGAAGGGTCGGTGCGCAGTTCGATGCGCGGCTGGCGGGTGGCTGCGCCGATCCGCAGCGCGATGCCGCTGTCCTCGCGGATGCCGTCGCGCAGGAAGGCCGCGATCTCCTGCGCGCGGCGATCGGCCGGCGCGACGATGCGCACGTTCGGACCCAGTGCGAAGCTGCCGCGGCCTGCCTCGATCCGTTCCGGTTGCGGGATGACCCCCGTTGCCGTTGCCTGAGTGCAGAGCGGAAAGGCGAGCAGCAACAGGGCGACGAGGTGTCTGGGCATGGCCGACGTTCCGGTCAAAGGGGGCGGGGTGATCAAGGAGGATTGATTATCCCCTTCGTTTGTCGAGCGATCAGTAGCCCACCGTGAAGCGTTGCCGCGAATGCTTCGGCGCTTCCAGTTCATCGACAAGGGCGATCGCGTAGTCCTCCATCGAGATCCAGCTCTTGCCATGGGCATCGCTGAGCAGCTGGTCGCTGCCCACGCGGAACTTGCCGGTGCGCTCGCCGGGGACGAACTCGGCCGACGGCGACAGGAAGGTCCAGTCCAGGTCGCGCTCGCCGCGCAAGGTGTCGAGGAAGCGGCGCCCCCCCTCGGCCTCGGGCCGGTAGGCCGCGGGAAAGCCGGGCGCGTCGAGCAGCATGTGCCCCGGCGCCACTTCCAGCGTGGCGGCCCCGCCGACCACCAGCAACCGCTTGACCCCGGCCTGTTTCACCGCCGCGAGCACGGTGGCGGCATCGGTGGTGGCGAACTTCAGCGCGCTGACCACCGCGTCGTGGCCGGCCAGCAGCGGCGCCAGTTGCGCGGGCTGGCCGGCGTCGGCGTTCTTCAGCACCAGGCCCGGCTGGCCGGCCAGCTTGCCGGTGTCGCGGGCGATGCCGGTGACGCGATGGCCGCGGTGCAGCAGTTCGGCCAGCAGGCGCGAGCCGACGCGTCCGCTGACGCCGAGCAGGGCGATGTCCATGGGTTCCTCCAGGAAGCGTGAAACGTCGTTCATTGCCACGACGCGGGGCGTCGGCTCAGACTGCCACGGCGAATGTAAGTCGGGCGTTACACCGATCTTCTTCCGGCGGAGTGCTGACATGAGTGGACAACCCGATACCCCGCGGCGACTGCCGACGATCTTCTTCGGCCACGGCAATCCGATGAACGCGTTGCACGACAACGACTGGAGCCGCGGCTGGGCCGCGATCGGCCAGCGCCTGCCGCGGCCGCGCGCGGTGCTGTCGGTGTCGGCGCACTGGTACCTGCCGGCCACCTTGCTCACCGCGATGGCCAGGCCGCGCACGATCCATGACTTCGGCGGCTTCCCGCGCGAACTGTTCGAGGTGGAGTACCCGGCGCCGGGCGACCTCGACCTGGTGCGTCGCGTGCGCGACCTGCTGCAGCCGCTGGACGTGGGCGAGGACCGTTCGTGGGGACTGGACCACGGCACCTGGTCGGTGCTGCGCCATGTCTATCCCGACGCCGACGTGCCGGTGGTGCAGCTGTCCATCGACGAGTCGCAGCCGCCGGCGTTCCACTACGGCCTGGGCCGATTGCTGCGGCCGCTGCGCGACGAAGGCATCCTGCTGATCGGCAGTGGCGACGTGGTGCACAACCTGCACGCCTATGCCTGGGGCCGCCACCCGGCCGAGCCGTTCGACTGGGCGCTGCGCTTCGAGGCCAGGGCGCGCGAACTGATGCGCCAAGGCGACCATCACGCGCTGGTGGACTACCCGGCGCTGGGCCGCGATGCCGAACTGTCGATCCCCACGCCGGAACACTACCTGCCGCTGCTGTACGTGCTCGGCGCCAGCGACGAAAGCGACGCGGTGACATTCCCGGTCGAGGGCATGGACGGCGGCTCGATCTCGATGCTGAGCGTGCAGTTCGGCTGAGTCGTCCGCCGCGGGGATCAGTCGCCGGCCCCGTTCGCCAGCCACGCCCGCGCGGCCACCATCAGCGTCTGCACGCCGGTTTCCAGGGTCGGATGCAGCACCGGCAGGAAGCGGGGGTTGTGGTTGGTGGGGATCTCGTTGAGGCGATTTTCCGCCTTCGCCTTCGCGTAGGTTTCCGGGTCGGTGCCGCCGACGAACCAGAACACCGAGGGCGCGCACCACTCGGCGCCGAACGAACCGAAGTCCTCGCTGGCCGAGGTCGGCCCGGTCTGGTGGATGCGTTCGGCGCCAAAGTGGCGGCGGAAAGCCTCGGCCACCGTGGTGGTCGCCGCCTCGTCGTTGCTCACCAGCGAGTAGTTGTCCAGCGGGGTGATCTCCGGTGGGCGCGGCGCGCCCGACGCCGCCGCCTCGGCGTTGACGATGCGGGTGATCGCGGCGAGCACGCGCGCGCGCACGCCCTCGTCGAAGGTGCGCACGTTGAGCTTGATCACCGCCTCGTCGGGAATCACGTTTTCCTTGGTGCCGGCCTGCAGCGAACCGATGGTGAGCACCGCCGCCTCGCTGGGCGAGAGTTCGCGCGCCACGATGGTCTGCAGGCGCAGCACGGTGGCCGCCGCCATCACCACCGGATCGATGCTCGCCTGCGGCATCGAACCGTGCGCGCCGCGGCCGAACAGGCGGATCTGCAGGCTGTCGGCAGCCGAGGTGATCACCCCCTTGCGCCCGCCGATCGCGCCGGCGGGACCGACCATCACGTGCTGGCCGAGCACCACGGCGGGCTTGGGAAAGCGCTGGAACAGGCCGTCGTCGATCATCGCCTGGGCGCCTTCGGCGGTCTCTTCCGCGGGCTGGAACACCGCCATCAGCGTGCCGTTCCAGCTGTCCCGCGTCTGTGCCATCAAGGTGCTGGCGCCGACCAGCCAGGCGACGTGCATGTCGTGGCCGCAGGCGTGCATCACCGGCACGCTGTTGCCTGCGTGGTCCGTTGCCGTGAGCTTGCTTGCGTAGGCCGCGCCGGTGGCCTCCTCCACGGGCAGCGCGTCCATGTCCGCACGCAACATCACCACCGGCCCGTTGCCGTTGCGCAGCAGGCCGACCACGCCGGTCTTGCCGATCCCGGTGGTCACCTCATAACCGGCCGCGCGCAGGCGCTCGGCGGCCAGGCCCGCGGTGCGGGTCTCCTGCATCGAGAGTTCGGGATGCGCGTGGATGTCGGTGTACAGCGCTTCCAGTTGCGGCAGCAGGTCCTGCAGGTTGCCGGGCAGGGATTCGCTGGCAGGTGTCGACTTCTCGTTCATGGTCCGGGTCCCGTGATTCGATCGTTGTAAAGCTACTCCACGGTGGTCCATCGCAGGTGAGGACGACACGCGGATCTGCGGCGTTGCACCAAATCGAAACATTGTCCATGATGGTGCAATGAACGAACTGGCGTGGCGGACGTGGGCGGAGCAGATGGCGACCGGGCTGGTGCTGGTCGACGCGGAGCTGCGCCTGCGCTGGGTCAATCCGGCGCTGACCGAGTGGCTGGAACTGGGCTTGCGCAGTCCGCTCGGGCAGCCGCTCGGGGTCTTGCTGGGCGATGACGGCGCGGTGGCGCAGGCGGCGCGGGTGCTGACCGAACAGCGGCCGGCGCAGTGGCGCGGGGTGTCGCTGCCGGCGGCCAGCGGTCGCCAGCTCAGCGCGGACATCGCCGTGCAGCCGTTCGACGACGGTCTGCTGCTGGAAGTGCACGCGCTGGCCGAGCCGGTGGAGAGCAGCTCGCCGCTGTCGGCCACGCTGCGCGGTTTCGCCCATGAGGTGAAGAATCCGCTGGCCGGCCTGCGCGGCGCGGCGCAGCTGCTGCAGCGGCGGGTCGACAGCGACGACCTGCGCGCGCTGGCCGGGCTGATCATCGACGAGGCCGACCGCCTCGGCGTGCTGGCCAATCGCCTGCTGCATCACGACGGCGCGCCCCAGCTCGGCCCGGTCAACATCCACCGCTTGCTGGAACGCCTGTGCGACCTGCTGCAGGCGGAACCCGCGCCGCCCCGGCTGTGTCACGACTACGACCCCAGCGTGCCCGACCTGATGGGCGACGCCGATCGCCTGCAACAGCTGCTGCTGAACCTGGCCCGCAACGCGATGGAAGCCGGCGCGCACACGCTGACCCTGCGCACGCGGATCGAACACGGCCTGCGCGTGGGCGAGCGGATGCTGCGCATGGCCTTGCGCGTGGACGTGATCGACGACGGCGCCGGCGTGCCCGCCGCGCTGCGCGACAGCCTGTTCCAGCCGCTGGTCTCCGGCCGCGCCGACGGCACCGGTCTGGGCCTGGCCCTGTCGCGCGAGATCGCCCACGAACACGGCGGCGAACTGCGCTGCGCCAGCCGCCCCGGCCACACCGTGTTCTCGCTGTACCTGCCACTGGAGCGCGCCCATGACTGACCCGCGCGCACGCGCTCCACTCCCTCCCCTGCGCAGCCGGGGAGGGTTGGAGTGGGGTCAGTCCTTGATCTTCGCGGCCCGCCCGAGCAACCCCCTCCCA
>NZ_AJXT01000056.1 GCF_000264295.1 Rhodanobacter spathiphylli B39
TCCTGCCGATTTGTCCCCTGCACGCAGGGGGAGGAGCAAAGCCGCGGCGGAGTAAAGCCATGACGCAAGACATCTGGATCCTCGACGACGACCGCGGCGTGCGTTTCGTGCTGGCCGAGGCCTTGCGCGACGCGGGCCTGGCGGTGGGCGAGTTCGGCGAGGTGGCCGCGGTACGCGCGGCGCTGCAGGCGGCACGTCCCGCGCTGCTGCTCACCGACGTGCGCATGCCGGGCGAGGACGGCCTGAGCCTGCTCGGCGAACTGCAGGCGCAGGGCGTCGGTCCGGTGATCGTGATGAGCGCGTACACCGACGTGGCCACCACGGCGGCGGCGTATCGCGCCGGCGCGGTCGACTACCTGGCCAAGCCGTTCGACCTCGATCACGCGGTGGCCTCGGTGCAGCGTGCCCTGGCCAGCGTGGCGGCGCCCACCGCGGCGGCCACCCACACGCTCGCGCCCGGTCATGCGCTGCTGGGCGAGAGCGCGCCGATGCGCGAGGTGTTCCGGCTGATCGGCCGCGTCGCCGCCAGCGACCTCAACGTGCTGGTCACCGGCGAAACCGGCACCGGCAAGGAACTGGTAGCCCGCGCGCTGCACGAGGAAAGCGCGCGCCGCGACCAGGCCTTCGTGGCGTTGAACACCGCGGCGATTCCCAGCGAGTTGCTGGAGAGCGAGCTGTTCGGCCACGAAGCCGGCGCGTTCACCGGCGCCACCCGTCGTGTCGCCGGCCGCTTCGAGCAGGCCGAGGGCGGCACGCTGTTCCTCGACGAGATCGGCGACATGCCGCTGGTGCTGCAAACCCGGCTGCTGCGCGTGCTGGCCGGCGGCGAGTTCTATCGCGTCGGCGGGCGCGAGCTGATCCGCTGCAACGTGCGCATCGTCGCCGCCACCCACCAGGATCTGGCAGCGCGCGTCGCCGCCGGTGCGTTCCGCGCCGACCTGATGCACCGGCTCGACGTGGTGCGCATCGAACTGCCGCCGCTGCGCACCCGTCGCGGCGACATCGCGCTGCTGGCCCGGCACTTCCTGGCCGCCACCGCGCAGGAGTTGAAACTGCCGCCGAAGCGCTTCTCGAAGGCGGCCCTGAAACAGGTCGCCCAGCGCGACTACCCGGGCAACGTGCGCGAGCTGGAAAACCTGTGCCGCCGACTGGCGGTGATCGCTCCGGGCAGCGAAATCCTGCCGGCCGACCTGGGCACGCCGGAAGGCGGCAGCCGTGGTGGCGAATGGACCGACGCGCTGCGCGAATGGGCCACGCAGGCGCTGGCCGACGGCGAGGCGGACATCCACGCCCGTGCCCGCGAGGCGCTCGACCAGATCCTGCTGCAGGCCGCGCTGCAGGCGCACGAAGGCCATCGGCAGAACGCGGCGCAGGCGCTGGGCGTGGGCCGCAATACGCTGACCCGCAAGCTGGGGGCTTCGCGTACGCGGCGGCGCTGAGCCGCGTCCCGAACGGGCCCGCTCGCCCGGTGCCGGGCTCCTATGCGGCCACCCGTCCCAAGGTGATGCATAGCCGATGCACCGCACCGTCGGTCGCCAGCGCAATGGGCTCGGCCGCGTCCAGCGTCTGGCCGTCCATTTCAACCTGCAGCACGCCGCGACAGACATGCTCCGGGTTGCGCACCTCGATCTCGTGGGCCGTGCCGCGATGGCGGTAGCTGATGCGGAAGCCGTCCCAGGCCTTCGGGATGCATGGCGCGATGCGCAGCCGGTCGCCGCGCAGGTGGAAGCCCAGTACCGCCTCCAGGCCTGCCCGGTACAGCCATGCCGCCGAGCCGGTGTACCAGGTCCAGCCGCCGCGGCCGACGTGGGGCGCCACCGAATAGACGTCCGCGCAGACCACGTACGGTTCGACCTGGTAGCGGGCGATGGCCTCGGCGCTGCCGCCGTGGTTGATCGGGTTGAGCAGCTTGAACTGGTCGCCGGCGCGGTCGCCGTCGCCCAGCCCGGCCCAGGCGAACACCGACCACGTCGCGCCATGCGTGTACTGCCCGCCGTTCTCGCGCACGCCGGGCGGGTAGCCCTTGATGTAGCCGGGGTCTTCCTTGCCGTCCTGGTCGAAGGGTGGCGTGAACAGCCGCGCGAGTTGATGCGGGTGATCGACCAGCAGGCGGTCGACCGAGGCCATCGCCTGGGCCGCGTGCGCATGGTTGTCGGCGCCCGCCAGCACGCTCCAGGACTGCGCGATGGTGTCGATCTGGCATTGTGCGTCCTGCGCCGAACCCAGCGGCGCGCCGTCGTCGTAATAGCCGCGGCGATACCACGCGCCATCCCACGCCTGCTCCAGCGCTTGGCGCAGTGCCGTGGCGTGGTCGCGCCAGCGCTGCGCGCGTGCGTGTTCCCCGCGCTGTTCGGCGACCGGCGCCAGTTGCGCGATCGTGGCCAGCAGGAACCAGCCCAGCCAGCTGCTCTCGCCGCGGCCGCGGGCGCCCACCGCATTCATGCCGTCGTTCCAGTCGCCGGTGCCGATCAGCGGCAGGCCGTGGGCGCCCCGGCTCAGGCTGGTATCGATCGCCCGCGCGCAGTGCTCGTACACGGTGGCGGTTTCGTCCGAGACGCCAGGCTGGAAGAACGCGTCAGTGGCGTCGTCGGGAATGGCCTGGCCGCTGAGGAAGGGCAGCACCTCGTCGAGCACCGCGCGGTCGCCGCTGACCTCGACGTAGTGCATCGTGACGTAGCCCAGCCAGACGCGGTCGTCGCGGATCTTCGTGCGGATGCCCTGGCCCTTGGGCGGCAGCCACCAGTGCTGCACGTCGCCTTCGGCAAACTGGCGGCCGGCGGCGCGCAGCAGGTGTTCGCGGGCCAGGTCGGGCCGGCTCACGCACAGCGCCATCACGTCCTGCAACTGATCGCGGAAGCCGTAGGCGCCGCTGGCTTGGTAGTAGGCGGTGCGCGCCCACAGCCGGCAGGCGGTGACCTGGTACAGCGCCCAGTCGTTGAGCAGCAGGTCCATGCTTCGTTCCGGCGTACTCACTTGCACGGTGTCGAGCACGCCGTTCCAGCACGCGGCGACGTCGCCCAGCACCTCATTGATGTCGATGTCGCGATACTTCGCGACCAGGGCCTGCGCCGCCGCGGCATCGCCACCTTCGCCGAGCAGGAAGTGCAGCTCCAGCGACGTGCCCGGCGGCAGTTCGACCCAGGTCTGCAGCGCACCGCACGGGTCCAGCCCGGCGCCCACGCGTCCGTCCAGCGGCGCCTCGCCCTGCAGCGCGGCCGGGTTCGCGAGGCTGCCCAGCGCACCCAGGAAGTGCGCGCGGTCGCCACTGATCGACTGCTGCATTCCGCCCATGTCGAAGAACGCCACGCGCTCGCCGAAATCCGCGCGCCAGCGATTGCGGGCGAACAGCGCGCCGGTGTCGTCGTCGCGCGAGGTCACCACGAACGGGGCCGGCGTGCTGCCGTTGGGGCCCAGCGCCCATTCGACGTAGCCGGTGATCGCCAGTCGCCGCGTGCGGGCGGAGCGGTTGCACAGGCGCAGGCGCGACAGCTTGATCGTGTCGTCGACCGGCACGCACTGGACGAGCTCCAGCGCGATGTCGTGCGCGTCGTTGCGGAAGCGCGTCCAGCCCTTGCCGTGGGTCGTGGTGCAGCGGGCGCCGTCGACGCGGATCGGCAACGCGGTGGCCGTCCACAGCGCGCCGTCGTCCGCGTCGCGCAGGTAGATCGCCTCGTGCGGCATGTCGCTGACCGGATCGTTCGGCCACGGCGTCAGCGGATTCTGCTGGCTGTTGCCCGACCACGCGTAGCCGCCGCCCTCGGCGGTGACCAGGAAGCCGAAGGCCGGGTTCGCGATCACGTTGCTCCACGGCGCCGGCGTGGGGCGCGCCGCGTCCAGCTCGATCCGGTAGGCGCGGCCGTTTGCGACGAAGCCGCCGTGGCCGTTGGCGAATTCGGCTGCCGCGTCGTCGTCGTCGAAGTCGATCGCCGCGGCGCTGGCGATGATCGGGGAAGGCCGGGAAGCCGTTTCCGGTGGCGGCGAAGGCGACGCCGCGGCGGGGTTGTTCAGCACCAGCCGCGCCACGGTCAGCAGGCCGTCGCGCAAGGCGTCGCCGACCTGGTCGTCGCGCAGGCAGAACAGTTCGGCCTTGGGCCCCTCGTCCGGTTCCTTCAAGTGCTGCCGTTGCCGATCGACGCGCCGGTCGAGTTCGTCACGCTGCGTGCCGGCGTCGGCCCCCAGCTGGTCGAGCACCACCACGTCCATCGCCAGCTGATGGGCGCGCCACCAGCGCTGGGCCAGCAACAGCTCGTCCAGCTGGGGCACATCCGCCGGGGTGCGCAGGAACAGCAGGGCGATCGGTCGATCGCCCGAGATGCCGGCGCCCCACAGCGTGGGCGGCCCGCCCTGGCCGCGCTGGCGCTGGTCGGCATGGGCGCGCTGGCTGGCGTCGCTGACCAGCAAGGCCTGTCGCCACTGCGCAAACTGGCGGGCTCGCGTCGCGTCGATGCCGAAGCGCTGGCGTTCCTCCTGCGCGTGCCGGGCCGCGGCGGCGAACAACTGCGTGGCCGCGTCGGCATCGTCGAGGCGCGCGCGCAGCTGCGCCGCGCCGTCGCGGGTATCGGCCAGCCGCGTCCACAGCAACAGGCGGATGCTGCCGCCGGGGGCCAGGGTGAACCCGTGGCGCAGGGCGAACACCGGATCGAGCACGCAGCCGGTGCTGCCGGAAAGTTTCGCACCGGGCTGCATCGCGCTCGCGTCGCGCAGCGTGCGGCAGCGGCCGAGGAAGCGGGCGCGATCGGTTTCGTGCGTGGTGGCGACATGGGCCGCGCCCTCGACCTGCAGCGCCTGCGCCGCCCACACTTGGGCCTGGCTGTCGCTGCGCCGGCGGCGTGTCGCCAGCAGCAGTCCGCACGCGTCATCCCATTCGGTCTGCACGAACATCTTGGAAAAGGCGGGGTGGGCGTTGTCGTCGCCGATCGCGCCCAGCACCAGTTCGGCGTAACTGGTCAGCGACAGGTGCCGCGTTCGATCGCCGTGATGGGTCACCGTGAGCCGGCGCAGTTCGATGTCGGCATCGGGCGCCACCGCGATTTCCAGCGAACTTTCGATGTCGCCGTGTCGATGGCCGAACACGAGGCGTCCGGCGTCGTACCCGGCTGTGCCGATCGTCGCCGTCTCGCCCAGTGGCTGCGCGGTGGCGCCCCACACCGCGCCGCTTTCCTCGTCGCGGAGCAGCAGGAAGCTGCCCCAGGGATCGGTCACCGCATCCTCGCGCCAGCGCGTCACGGCCAGGCCGTGCCAGCGGACGAAGCCGGCGCCGCTGGCGTCGAGCATGCTGGTCAGCTTGCCATTGGAGAGCAGCGGCAACGCCGTGCGGTGGCCATCGGCAGCGGAGGAAACGGGTGAATGGGAAGACATGGCGGGCGTGGACTCCTGACGCGATCATCGCGGGCCTTGCGCGCCGCGATCTCCATCCAGCCTACGGCGGCGGCGGGGAAACATCGCGTGAAAGCAGCGCTCGATCTGCGTGGTCACGCCATCCATGCAGTCGCCTGCGCAGACTGGCGGATGGATAGCCGCGCCACAGCACCGGGCACGAATGCCGGGTGCGGTTGTCCCAAGCCTTGCCCGATGCCGGACGATGCCGTGCGCATGGCGCGCCCGTCCTGCCCTCAACGACTACAGGGACCCGCTGGATGCCACCGATGCCGCCGCTGTGCTCGCTTCCCGACGACGCCCTGCTGGAGCGCCTGCAACGGGCGGCGCTGGGCTACTTCGTGGAGCTGATGAATCCCCGCAACGGACTGGTGCCGGATACCTCGCGCGACAACTCGCCGGTCAGCATCGCGGTGGTCGGCTTCGCGCTGTCGGTGTATCCGCTGGCGGTCGAGCGCGGCTGGATGGATCGCGACGAGGCGGTGCGGCGCTGCCTGCTGGCGCTGCGCTTCTTCCGCGACAGCGACCAGAGCGGCAGCCCCACCGCCACCGGCTACAAGGGTTTCTACTACCACTTCCTCGACATCCACCAGGGTCGGCGCGTGTGGCAGTCGGAGCTGTCGATGATCGACAGTGCCCTGCTGATCGCCGGCATGCTCACTGCGGCCACCTGGTTCCAGGCGGACAACGCCGCCGAAGCCGAACTGCGCGCGCTGGCCGACACGCTGTATCGCCGCGTCGACTGGCGCTGGGCGCAGGACGACGCGGGCACCATCCGCCAGGGCTGGAAGCCGGAGTGCGGCTACCTGCACTACGGCTGGGAAGGCTACAGCGAGGCGATCGTGCTGTACGCGCTGGCGCTGGGCTCGCCCACCCATCCGGTGTCGCCGGAGTGCTACGCGGGCTGGGAGTCCACCTACCAGTGGGAAAACCTGTACGACCAGGATTTCCTGTATGCCGGGCCGTTGTTCGTGCACCAGTTCTCGCACGCCTGGCTCGACCTGCGCGGCATCCGCGACGGCTTCATGCGCGAAAAGCAGTCCGACTATTTCGAGAACACCCGGCGCGCGATCAACGTGCAGCGCTGCTACGCCGAACTCAATCCCCACGAGTTCGCCGGCTACGACCGCAACTGCTGGGGCCTGTCCGCCTGCGACGGTCCCACCGACGAACGCCCCGACGTCAACAACGAACGCCGTCGCCTGTTCGGCTACGCGGCGCGCGGCGTGCCCTACGGCCCGGACGACGGCACCCTGTCGCCGCCGGCGGTGCTGGCCTCGGTGCCGTTCGCGCCGGAGCTGGCGCTGTCTGCGCTGCGCAACATGCTGCTGCGCTACCCGGAGGTTCTCGACGGCGACCGCCTGGCCACCAGCTTCAACGCCAGCCTGGTCGACGCAAATGGACGGCCATGGGTGTCGGGCGGTCAGTACGGGCTGGACCAGGGCGTCATCTTCATGATGATCGAAAACCATCGCAGCGGCGGCATCTGGCGCACGTTGCGCCGCTGCCAGCCGCTGGTCGAAGGCCTGCGCAAGGCCGGCTTCAGCGGCGGCTGGCTGGATGCGCCGACAGCGGAGGCCGCGGCATGAGCACGAAATTCGACGCCAGCGTCAGCACGCCGGTGGACGCGTGGGAACGCAAGCGCCTGGCCGCGGTGCGCCCCGCGTCGTGGAACAACCCCGCGCCCGCCGCGCCGTACCAGTTGGTGATCATCGGCGCCGGGCCGGCCGGCCTGGCCGCGGCCCGCGAGGCGGCGGCACTGGGCCTGCGCGTGGCGCTGGTCGAGCGCCACGAGATCGGCGGCACCTGCTTCAACACCGGCTGCGTGCCGTCCAAGGCCTTGCTGCGCACCGCCGCGGTGTACGCGGAAATGCGCGACGCCGCCCGCTACGGCGCCGAAGTGCCGGCCGACATCCGGGTCGACTTCAGCGCCGTGATGGAGCGCCTGCGGCGCATCCGCAGCCATCTCACCAACACCACCTCGGTGCGCCTGCTGGCGGCCAGCGGGGTGGACGTGTTCTTCGGCAGCGCGCAGTTCAGCGGACCGGACAGCCTCACCGTCAACGGCCAGCCGCTGCAGTTCGACAAGGCGCTGATCGCCACCGGCGCGCGCCCGGACATCCCCGACGTGCCGGGACTGAAGCAGGCCGGCTTCCTCACCAACACCACCATCTTCGAGCTGGCCGAACTGCCGCCGCGGCTGCTGGTGATCGGCGGTGGTCCGCTCGGCTGCGAACTGGCGCAGGCGTTCCAGCGGCTGGGCTCGCGGGTCACCATCGTGCAGAAGCTGCCGCTGTTCCTCGAACGCGAGGAACGCGACGCGGCGCAGACGCTGTCCGACGCGTTCGCCCGCGACGGCATCGAGGTGCGCCTGAACACCATGGCGGTCGCCGTCCGCAGCGAGGGCGACGAGAAGGTGGTCGACCTGGTCAGCGACGATTACCACAGCACGATCCGCGTCGACGCCATCCTGACCGGCGTGGGACGCCTGCCCAACGTGCAGGGGCTGGCGCTGGAAAAGGCCGGCGTCGCGTATGACGACGTCGCCGGCATCCGGGTCGACGACCAGCTGCGCACCGCCAATCCGCGCATCCACGCCGCGGGCGACGTCTGCCTCGACGAAAAGTACACCGACACCGCCGAGGAATCCGCGCGCGTCGCGATCCGCAACGCCGTGCTCGGCGGCTGCGAAAAAATGAGCGAGCTGGTGGTGCCGTGGTGCACCTACACCGACCCGGAGATCGCCCACGTCGGCATGTACGTGCGCGAGGCCAATGCGCGGGGCATCCCGGTGAAGACCTTCACCGTGCCGATGCACCAGGTGGATCGGGCGATCACCGACAGCGAGCAGGGCGGCTTCGTGAAGATCCACGTGCGCGACGGCAGCGACCGCATCCTCGGCGCCACCATCGTGGCGCGCGACGCCGGCGACATGATCAGCCAGATCACCCTGGCGATGGTGGCCGGCGTGGGCATGCGCACGCTGGCGAAGGTGATCCACGCCTATCCCACCCGCACCTCGGCGATCCGGCTGGCGGCGAAGGCATACAACCAGACGCGGCTGAGCGCGCGCGTGGTGGCGCGCCTCAAGCACTGGCTGGCGCGGCCGCGCTGATGTCGGTCACGCCGGCTTTCCCCGCCAGCACCTACACTGTTTTCCCTTACTCCACTGACGCAAGGACTCTCCCATGCAACTCGGCATGATCGGCCTCGGCAAGATGGGCGCCAACATGGCGCAGCGACTCCTCCAGGGCGGCCACCAGGTGACCGGCTTCGACCCCAGCGCCGACGCCCGCAAGAACCTGGAAGGCCATGGCGGCGGCTCTGCCGATTCGCTGAAGGCGCTGGTGCAGGCGTTGCCCGCGCCCCGCGTGCTGTGGCTGATGGTGCCCTCGGGCAAGATCACCGACGACACCGTCGACGCCTTGCTGGCCCTGCTGGACAAGGGCGACACGATGATCGACGGCGGCAATTCCAACTACAAGGATTCGCTGGGCCACGCAGCGAAGTGCAAGGACAAGGGCGTCAACTACGTCGACTGCGGCACCAGCGGCGGCGTGTGGGGACTGGCCGAGGGCTACAGCATGATGGTCGGCGGCGACGAGCAGGTCGTCGATGGCCTGAAGCCGATCTTCGAGACGCTGGCGCCGGGCAAGGACAAGGGCTGGGGCCGCGTCGGCCCGGTCGGTTCCGGCCACTTCACCAAGATGGTCCACAACGGCATCGAATACGGCCTGATGCAGGCCTACGCCGAAGGCTTCTCGATCCTCAAGCACAAGGAGGAATTCGGCCTGGACCTGGCGCAGATCGGCAACATCTGGCGCGACGGCAGCGTGGTGCGCTCATGGCTGCTGGAGCTGGCCACCGACGCGCTGAGCAAGAACCCGGAAATGGACGGCATCGCGCCCTACGTGGTGGATTCCGGCGAAGGCCGCTGGACGGTGAACGCGGCACTGGAACTCAACGTGTCCGCCCCGGTGATCACCCTGTCGCTGATGGAACGCTTCCGCTCGCGCGACGACGACTCGTTCACCGACAAGCTGCTGGCCTCGCTGCGCAATGAATTTGGCGGTCACGCGATCAAGAAGGAATGACCGGCCTTGCTCCCTCCCCCGCCGGCCGCGCTCCCTCCCCGCCGGCCGTGCTCCCTCCCCTGCTCGCAGGGGAGGGTTGGGGTGGGGTCAGCTCTTGATCTTTGCTCCAGGAAGTTGGCGACGCGCTACCGCCGCAACATCCAGAGCAAGAGCTTTCGTCCTCCTTCGGAGGGCGAGTCACTTTCTCTTGAGTGGCCAAGAGAAAGTAACCAAAGAGAAGGCC
>NZ_AJXT01000057.1 GCF_000264295.1 Rhodanobacter spathiphylli B39
CCTTGCGGACATCGGGCAACCGCTCTCAGCGTTGCCTCAACTCCGGCATCCATGCCGTCGCCTGTCCGCAAGGTTCGCGAGTCGAGGCCGGGCTTTTTGAGCGGGCTCCTGCCCGCGCGAAAAGGAGCCGACATCCCTGTCGGCTCCCGCTACGCGGCCTGTCGACCCCGCCCCGCCGCTGCAGAGGGGCCCCGGGTAGAGCAGCGGGCCATCGTGGCCCGCACTCTTCAGAAGAGCCGGAGCAGAGCAAAAGCTGCAGCGCAATGCCGGAGCTACGAACAGATGCTTCGTCATTCTTCGAATATGAGGCGATGCAGGATCAGGCCTCGGAAGTCGGCTTTCGACCCGAAGCAGTCACTCGAAAGTGTGGCTCTGAGCTGACCTGGGTTTTCGGTCAAGTTGCCATGGCCTGCTTCAGCTGGGCAACCGTCTCCTTGTATCCCCATCTGAACCTCGCGAAGTTGTGGCCGGTGCCGTGCGGCTCTTGGTTCCATCTGGACGCATCCCAGCCGGCTTCAATAAGATCCGATGCCGAAAACACGAACTCAAGCGCGTCCGTCAGGAATGGCACGAATGGTTCTGCCGCTTTGAAGTCGAAGGCCTTGGGACCACCCCCGTGGACGAAATAGTTGCGGCATGAAAGGGCGATCCTAATCACATAATCAAGGTCGGGGAACGCAGAGTCCACCTGCTCAGTGACGATCCGAGTCCGATGCGCCACCTTCTTCGGTAACGAAGGCTTTCCCATTCGCGCAATCGCCGATATCGCGCTGTCCCTATCTTGGCTCTGCGGCAATTTTTTGAGCGTGCTCAGTATGGTCGACCGAGCCTCCGAAAGGTCATCCGGCAACGGAACAGGTGCTGGCGTTGCTTCCGGAGGCAGTACGTCGAACATGTTGGCTGCGGCTACCAATCGATCGACGCCATATGAATTGCCCTTCTGTAAGCAACTGAGATACCGGACCCTCGCCGTTCTGCGTCCACTGTCGCGCTCGATCCAGTAGGTGATTACCGAGATGAACTCGTCACGGCGTTGAATAGGATCAAGTGGCACGTCTCCGGGATGAGGTTTGCGTTCCGAGTCACTTGAGTTGGGGGTCTTGGGGGCATAGCTCCAATGCACTCTCAATGGATTGCGACGTCTATCGTCAGCGTATCCAGCAAGACTTATCTGGATATCTGTGGCTCCCTGCACCCGTCCGGCCACCATCGACAAAAAGTGGGAAACACAGGCCACACGATCCATCGCGCTCTCGAAGGAGACCGGATGGTCTGGCTCGATAGAAACGTACATAGTGTTCTTCATGTAGAAGCCGTCAGGGCCTCCCATGTTGGAGGTTGGCCGGTGCCTTACAGCGATCTTCCCTATGGCGCTATCCAACTCTGCCACTGTGAACCTCCCTGTGAAGTAGGCGACTTCTGGCCACTCACCCGCCTTGATCTGCCTGATCCTGCTTTGCTGCTCCAGTACAGAATCGATGACTTTGGAAGCATCAATCACAAAACCGAACGCATCAAAGTCGTAAAACAGAGACGCGATATCATCCACGGTAAAGCTGATGCGCTGAATGCGTGCAGATTTCGTGTCCACGTGTTCGTCGCCAATTACGACATAGTGAGGAAAGACGTGTGCATAGTGGCTGGTTACAACGTGCCCCATAGTCGACCGACCTTGCGACGAACCAACGCAATCTATGCAAGTAATCCTCTTCCCGTCCAAGGTCACGCCAAGGATGTTGCCGACTGATCTGAGTAGAGGAAGCTCGGATTGACTACTGAGGTTGAGCAGCGTCCTCCGCCCGTCGACGACCAATTCGCCGAAGGAGCTGATGTCGCTCGGAAGTTGGAACGTGCCATGGAATCTCATGTCTCGGTTGTTGACCTTCGCCACGTCAAACCCTCCATTGCCACCTTCAGAGTCCCCGCCGCCGGTTATCAACCGGCTTGGTCGAGAACTACTGTAACCACCTTCGGAAAAGCCCAGCTAGAGTGTTTTTTAGAGTGGACCCTTCTGGCCGACTGCAGATGTGTCTCGCTTTGATCATCGTGGTCGCATAACCTTTTCGAGATCGTCGATAACCCTTGACTAGTGAGAACTGATTCTGCGAGAGGCTAAGGCTATGACACCACACCATCGTCGCGCAGCGAGACGGTCCTGATGATCGGCGCCCATGCGCTGCCGCCAGAAATGGAGCTCATTCGTGCGAAGGCGCTCCGGGCCTTGCGCGACGTTCGATCCGTTCATCACAACACGCGCACCTCGTCTGATTTCTGGGCAGACGCCCAGCGAACCGACGCCGGACGACGTTTGCCCGAGTACTACTTGGTGTACTTCCTATTGGTAGAACTACTCGGATTCCCGCATAAAGGTCCCGAGGAAAAGGTCGCTTGGACGATCCCTCTGGACTACCGCGGCAAGCTGTATACGATCGAACATCGCAAAATGGGGCTCGGGTTGTTCATTCCCGATCCCGACGCGCATGTGACGGAGGCGAATGAAATCGTCAACCGCATCGGCAAGGCGACGAAGGAGGCTCAGCCGTTTTTCAATTGGCTGGCCGATCAGCAGGTGGTGCAATCGGCCGTAAACGTTGCTAATCATAGTCAACCGCTCCATCAGCGGTACAAGTACCTTCGCGAGTCTGCGCAAGCGCATTTCGACGCAGCCGAACAGCGCCAAGCCGAGAGCCGTGTTGCAACGGAAGGAATGACAGACCTCTCGGGCTGGCTGAAACTGCATTTGCTGGGAACCCGTTTCGAGCCGGAGGGCGATTGGCTCGCACTGTCGGCGGTGGAAGCGTTCTTTTCCTGGACAGAGCACGCCTTGATTCATTTGGCCATCTTGCAGGGGCGAGTGACCACGGCATCTCAGGTCGCCACCTTGGCAGCTGGCGACTGGGTCGGGAAGTTCAATGCGGCCTTGGACCGCACTGAAAAAGGCGCAGCTACCTTGCTCGATCGCATCCTAGCCGTGCGCCAGGACCTGCGTAATCACGTCGCTCACGGCGCGTTCGGCAAACAGGGCGAAGCGTTGTCGTTCCACTCCAGCGCCGGCGCAGTTCCTGTGTTGCTGCCACACCGGACCGGACCGCGGCACTTTCGATTCGGAAATGGACTAGATTTTGACGCCCGACAAGTGTTCGGTGTGTTGGACGAATTCGAGGCCTTCATGTTTGCCGGAGCGCGCGCACCGGCGCGCGTATTCCTACTAGAGGAGCGCTACAGCACCGTACTCACGATGGTGGCAACCTACGCCATCGCCATGCAGTCAACTAACGAGATGCGGGACTTTTTGCGGCATTGGGGTGATCAAGTCGATCGATCCGCAAATATGGATTGGTGACGGGACTCATATTGCGTAATTGTTCTGACGCGAGCTGCTCAGCCTGCTACTCCTGATCGATTGAGGTCCGCTCTTGGCCGGATAGCGACCGTGCTTCCGGTCGCCATCCTTGCTCCATTGTGTGTTCAGACCTCGGTCTGCTCAGCAATTTCCAAGGCATCATCCACCTCGATGCCAAGATAGCGTACGGTGCTCTCCAGCTTGCTGTGGCCGAGTAAAAGTTGGACTGCGCGCAGGTTCTTTGTGCGTCGATAGATCAGCGAAACCTTCGTTCGACGCATCGTATGCGTTCCGTAGGCAGCAACATCGAGGCCAATCCCTGCAATCCAATCATCCACAATTCTGGCGTACTGCCGGGTAGAGAGGTGTGGTGATCCATGGATTCGGCTTGGGAACAGATGGGAATCCGGCACCAGCCCGGCACTACTGATCCATGCGGTGATCGCTTCCCGTGTCTGTTCCGTGATTTCGAACTGCACGGGTCGGTGCGTCTTTTGTTGCAAGATGGTCGCGCGAGCGGAAACGTGGTCCCCGTGTGCTATGTCGCACACCCGTAGCTTCACCAGATCACAGGCTCGAAGCTTGCTGTCAATGGCGAGATCGAACAAAGCGAGATCCCGAATCTTCTGTCTAAGCTGAAGACGGACACGGATGGCCCAAATGTCCCGAAGTCTAAGTGGCGCCTTCTGTCCGCTCAGCTTTCCCTTGTTCCATGGCTCGTGACGTCGTGCGGATACTCCTATCATGCTCATGACATGCTCCTACCGTTGTGGCGGAGCCAAGAAGCTTGCGCCCACGCGCGGACGGGCGCTGACCGACCCGTTGCGGACGTGCGTGGCTTCAATGCCGGCAGGGAGTCCTAACGCTATCCTGCGGTAAGCTCATTTGATCTATCGCGGCGAGCGCACATTCAAAAAGCGCTGGCGTTTACAAGGCAGCTTATAGCGGCAGAGGGGGCAACCAGCACTATGGCCGATACCGTAAGAGTAGATATTTCGTATCGACCGCTGCGCATCGGCTGGGCTGTGCACGATGGTGATTTGCCCGCGATCAGGAAAGCCGTGGAGTACTCGCATGCACTATGGGGCGGCCGCTTCAATCCGATTTTGGTGGTCGATCGTGAAGAGGAGGCACGTCAACTGGTCGAGCTGTTCCGACTTGATGTGATTGTACCGGTGGGTGACAGCCAAGAGGTAAGGGACTTTCCCAAGAAGTTTCCCCACCTGATTCAGCCCTTTCACGGTGATGCCGTCTTCGTCAAACAGGAGCAGTGGAGAAGCTTCTCTTGGGTGCTAGATATCTACAACGCGATTGCGCACTGGCATGATCGACCTGAGTGGAAGCAGCTCAAAGATCACGCGCTGCGCGCCTACCACTGGCAAGCGGACGATCCTCTCACTGATGTATTCGCTATGCAGTTCGGCGCCTTTCCCGCTGCAGACGAGATTGGTGTGGACTATGCCGATCTCGTTGCCAAAAACGTTAGCCCGGTGGCGTTCCCGTTGGCGCCAGATGCCCGGATTCCGGCAGATGTCGTTGAGCATCCCGGCTTAGCGTCGATTGGCCGATTTGGAATTGACCGTCACTATAGAGTGCCCCCCGGCTGGGATGCGCCGGGTTTCTTTGTAGGGAGCGTCGTCGATCCGAATGATCTAGTGTCATTCTGGAATATCCGCGCTTGTGACATCCCACTGTGGTTTGTCGATGTCGATCATATCGATCGCTACGTTGATCTGATTCCCGAGTGGGCACGTGTCCTCAAAGCTGACGTTGAACACAGACGCCACGAGTGGGATCGCCGTCTTGGTGTTTGGTCGCGACAAGACATCGATGAGGCGAGTAAACACTTCGCAGGTATGGAGCTGACCTTCTGTCGATTGAGAGATCACTTCTGGGGCGGCGGCGCCGTATCGCCGCCCGAGATGCATCTCGGACGGACATCGACGCTCGGCGTAATGGGAAATTCAGGCGGCATTCCTCGCGTAAACTTTGCGTTGGCAGACAAGCCCTTCTGCACTGATCTGCACTTCGCACAACAGCATCTCGTGGCATCGGTTTCGCTTATCGGCGGTCTTTACGGCGACGAGCAACATACCTTCGACGTGCCTTACGTCCCAGAGCTCAATGAGTTCTACGCGCGGACCATGCATTTCGACTACAACAAACTTCGAATTGGACCGGAAAGCACTGGTCTCATCATTAGTGTGGCAGATCACGACACCTTTCTCAACGCGATGCAGATAGCTGACCTGTTCAAACGGATATTTTCGATGGCAGGGCTCGAAAGCTCACTGAGCAACGGCGGTCGCATCGTACGACAGTTGTTGACGCAACTGGGTGGGCTGCAAGGTGCTCGAGTGTTTAAGGTCCCAGGAGCGAGATCGCTACTGAAAGCGTTCGGTTTGACCGACACCTTTACTCGCAAAGCTGCACTTAACGTGATTCGCGATAAATCGCCAAGGTATCCCGGCGGAACATTCGGTGCTCATACAGATTTGTTTCTCGGCCCGCGCCCGTTTGATATCAAGCTGACGCCCCAAGATGTATTTGCTTTCGTGGTATGCAAGGGATTGTTTCGGATGGGCGCCGACCTTCGTTGCCCGAAGTGCGATATGAAGAGTTGGTTGGCGCTGGATGTGCTCAAGCAGAGCACCACATGTGAACTCTGTGGCCACGGCTATGACGCCACGGAACAACTGATCGATGTCGAATGGCGATTTCGCCGATCTGGCGTGCTTGGAGCAGAGCGTAGTGCACAAGGTGCAGTACCTGTGGCGCTCGCCCTTCAGCAGCTTGGGACGACGCTACGCGAAGCAATGAGCACGAACATGTATTCGCCGTCGCTCGATATGAAGCCGGTAAACGGATCTGCATTGCCAAAGTGTGAGATCGATTTCGTCTGGTTGGAAAATGGGCGATTTCCGAAACGAGACTCGCTGATCCTCGCTGAGTGCAAGGACCAAGGGCCAATTTCGGCGGATGAATTCCAGCGCGACTTGGATAACTTGCGGCAGATCGCGGATGCTCTCCCACCGCACCGATTCGATACGTACATCTTGTTTGTGAAGTTGGCGCCATTTACGTCCGACGAGATCACGATGGCTCGTACCTTGAATGGACCTTATCGCCGCCGCGTGATCCTTCTGACTGCGCGGGAGCTTGAGCCATACCACGTGATGGAGCGACTGGAAGCTGAGATCGGCAAGCACGTTTACGCGGGATCAGCGGAAGAGCTTGCCAACCTGACTGCGCAGCTCTATTTCACTGACCCCGTAGATAGCTCAGTCTCGCCATGAAACTGCCCAACTTGGACCACGGCTTCCATTCCGTCGTGTGGTGCGCGTCGCCAGTGTCCCGAATGTCCGCAGTTGGCCGAACTGAGACGTTCGCGGTATTGAAAGTCCCGCTCGCAGAGGGAATTTCTTGTTCTTGGCTCTACGCCTTTCGCAACCGCAACGCGCACCGAGTGCGCGCCATGGCGAGGACATGGATGCCCGAGTTGAGGCAACGCAGGAGCGGTTGCCCGATGCCTGCGAGGCGCGGAAGCGGGGTGGCCTTCTCTTTGGTTCCTTTCTCTTGGCCACTCAAGAGAAAGGGACTCGCCCTCCGCCAGGAGGACGAAAGCTTTTGCTCTTGATGTCGACAGGTCGGCAAAAGACCGATCACTTCCAAGGCAGGAAGATCGAGAGTGAACCCCACCCCGGCCAGGGAGTGAATCAAGCCCTTTCAGCCCTGCGCAAGCTCATCAGCAACCTTCCCGCACGCCGCAACCAAATCAGCCACGATGCGCTCGTCCACATCGAGAACGCCTTCGTATTCGGCGACGTTGCGCATGTGATGGCACTTGTCCAGCACGCGCCATACCTCCGGTCCCAGCCCTAGTGTATGAGGGAGTGCCTGGAACACGATGTAGCGATGACGGGCGCGATAGCCATGGCGGCGCAAGGCGGCCAGGCACAGGGCGTGGGCCGCGTTGTAGGCGAGGTCGAAGCGGCTTTCCAGGGCCAGCGATGCGTTGCGGGCGTCGACCAGTCGCGCCCTGCCGGAGCGGAGCAAGCCCTCGAACTCCGCCGCATCCATCGGTTCCGCCGCCAGCGGTTTGCCGGCGCCGGCCAGGCTCTCAAGCGGCGAGGTCATGTTCGCCCCCGATCACCCACAGCCGCGGCTGTGCCAGCACGCGGGTCACGAAGCTGTTGCGCGCGGCGATGCGCTTGCGCAACTCGGCGCGGGTGTAGAGCGTGGGTTGGATCTCGCGGCCGAGGCGTTCGATCAGCGGATGCAGGGCGGCCATGAGGTCTGCATAGGTCAGCGTATCGGACACCAGCATCAGGTCGATGTCGCTGGCCGCGGTGTCGCTGCCCTTGGCCACCGAGCCGTAGACGAAGGCAACCGCGACGTGCTCGGCCAGGGGTGCCAAGGCTTCGCGCAGGGGAGCGGCCAGGCCGAAGGTCTTGCGCACGAGGGAGATCAGCTCGGCGTGGATCGGCGAGGCGGGATCGGCGCGGTAACGCTTCTGGTTGCCGACCGGTTCCACGGTGAGCAGGCCGCTGCCGGCCAGCCGCGCGACTTCACGTTGCACGGCGCCGCTGCCGGCGCCGGTGGTCTGGATCAGTTCGCTGACCGTGAAGCTGCGCTCCGGCTGGCCGAACAGGCAGCCGAGGACACGTTGCTGGGTGGTGGTGAACAAGGCATCGGACAGGCTGGTGCTGGCGTAGAGCGCCGCTGCCTCGCTGATTCCCTTGCTGGCTTTAGTGCCCATATTGGGCATGTTAATGCCCGAAATGGGCATGTGCAAGATCGCAGGGCCCAGGGCGAAGCTCTCCCGCTTCCGAATGCCGGGTCGATCTCGTCTTATGCAGACGAACGGAGACATGCACGGTATTGAAAAGTCCCGCTCGCAGCGGATTCCCGGCTCTGCGGCTTTCGCAACCGCAACGCGGTTGCGCACCGAGGGTGCGCCATGGCGAGGGCATGGATGCCCGAGTTGAGGCAACGCAGGAGCAGTTGCCCGATGGCGCGCTGCTCTGCCCGGGGCCCCTCTGCAGCGGCGAGCGGGTGGAGGATCAGCCCGCAGGGTGGTCGACATGGATGCCGACCAGTTTGGCGTCAGTCCAGGGATGGGCTGTCGACAAACCCCGTAACCCGCACGCGGACTTTCCGGGCAGGCGACGGCATGGATGCCTGAGTTGAGGCAACGCAGGAGTAGTTGCCCGAAGCCCGGAAAGCGCGGAAGCGGGGTGGCCTTCTCTTTGGTTCCTTTCTCTTGGCCACTCAAGAGAAAGGGACTCGCCCTCCGTCAGGAGGACGAAAGCTTTTGCTCTGAACGCCGCATCGGCAGCAAGTTGCCGCCGTTCTGAAGCGAAGATCAAGAGCGAACCCCTCCCCGGCCCTCCCCTGCATGCAGGGGAGGGAGCAAGGCCTGGATGACTTGTGACGCACGGCGGCAAGACGGCCAGAAGCTCCCTGTTAGACTCGCCCGACCGATCCGCGAAGGCGCTGGCGCACGCGGGATCGTCCGGGGTTTTCGACTGTCTTGCTGGGGGTTGGACGTGATGGCCGTGCCGTTGTCTTGGAAGGTGGGAGGTGCGGTGGCGGCGGTCGTCGCTGCTGCGCTGGCGTGGCATGGGGTCTCGCTGTATCTGGCCGCGCGCCACGCCGACGAGCTGACCATGGACGTGGCCCGCAATGCCGAACTGGAGGCGCAGCAGGCCAGGGCGCAGGCGCAGCAGCGCAGCGCGCAGCTGGCGGCCACCCTGCAACGCCAGCGCGAGGACCTGGCCAATACCTATCGGCAGGTCAGCGAGGATGCCGCGCAATACCACGCCGAACAGTTGCGGCGCGAGGAACGGCAGCGGCAGGAAGCGCTGCGGATCAAGGCCAGTTATCGGCTGGGGCCGGATCAGCGCTGCGCCGACGGCATCGTGATCAATCGCAAGGGGTCCAGCTTCACCCAGGCGATCGGCAATACCGGCGCGCCGATCAAGTGCAGCGGCGACACCGCGGAAGAGCCGCTGCGCTGACGCGGCGCCGTTACAGCAGTTCGCCCTGCGCGGGCGCGTAGCTGAGCCGGCCGTCGACGATGCGGGCGGGCGACGTGTACGGATGTTCGGTGGCGTGGCTGGCGTCGATGATGTGGATGACCTCGATGCCGCGCAGTTTCAGCACGTCCGACACGATCGAGCGGTGGCAGCGCCACCAGACCACCTCGGCGCACATCATGGCGGTGCGCTTGCCGGCGGCCAGTTGCAGCAGTTCGGCCAGGCCCTCGGCGAATTCCTCGCTGGCGGTGTAGTCGGCGTAGCCCTGGAACGAGGCGTTGCGCCACGCCGTGTTCGGCGAGCCCGGCTGCACCTTGCGGCGGCCGCCGAGTGCGGGAATCCACTGGTAGGCGATGCCGTGCGCGGGCAGCGACCGGGCCAGCGCCTCGCTGGCGAAGTGCGGGTGGCGGCGCGAACCGGGGAAGCGGCGCACGTCGGCGATCGCTTCGATCCGGTATTCGTCGAGCAGGCCGAGGAACTCCTCCAGCGTGCGGGTGGAGTGGCCGATGGACCAGATCGTGGCGGGAACGGCGGGCATCGCCTCAGTCGATTTTGCGCAGGGCCGCGCCCTTGTGCATCGCCACGTGGTCGGTCCTGTCGCTCCTGATCTCGTACTGCGGATCGTCCTCGCTGCAATGACGCGTGTGACCCTTGTAGTCGGTGTCGCGGGTGTGCACCTTGATGATCTTTCCGCTGACGTGGCCGGCTTCGGAATTCCAGCGGACGTGGTCGCCGACCTTGAAGGCATGGCTCATCGCGATGTGCTCCGCAGCGTGGACATGCCGATCATTCCAGCACGAACGCCGTGCACGAAGCGTGGCGACCCGGGGCCGCGCAGCAGCACGAGGTCACCGCGTGCCGACGTCGCGCACGAAGATCAAAAAGAACAGCACGTGCATCGCCACGAGCGCGGCAAGCCAGTAGCCGACGAGGTCACCGCTCCACACCCGGTACAGCGCCAGCGGATGCACCAGCAGCACGAACCACCAGCACAGGCGGGCCAGCTGGCCGGCCAGCCCGGGGTGTGACTCGCGGAAGTGCAGGGTGCCGAAGCCGCCGGGAAAGACCGCCCAGCCGAGGCTGAAGACCAGGAAGAAGGTAAAGGCCAACCGCCCCAACACCCACATGCGCGACTCCTTGCGTTGACGCGTTCCGGTGGGAACGCGTTGTCGTGTGTCTACAGCGGCCGCAGCAGCTTGCGTACCGCGGGCAGGTTGCGCCGGCTGATTTCCGGCGCCAGTTCGGTGCCATCCAGCCGGGCCAGCACGCGGCCGTCGGCGAGGGTCTTCAGGCCCAGCAGCCGCGCCGGCGGCACCAGGCAGTTGCGATGCAGGCGCACCAGCTGTTCGGGGTAGGCCTCTTCCAGCTGGCGCAGCGATTCCTCGATCAGCAGCTCGCCGCGGCGATGATGGACCACCACGTATTTCTCGTCGGCCAGCAGGCAGGTCACTTCGTCCAGCGCGATGCGCACCTGTTCGCTGCCGTGGCGACCGTGCAGCCAGGCGACGGCTTCGCGGGGCGCATCGGCCACGCGTCGCTGCGCGCGCTGCAGCGCTTCGCGCAGGCGTTCCAGCCGCACCGGCTTCAGCAGGTAGTCCGCGGCGCCCAGTTCGAACGCCTTCAGCGCATGCGCTTCATAGGCGGTGCAGAAGATCACCTGGGGGCGGCTGCGGCCGGCCAGGCGCTGCGCCACGCCCACGCCGTCGATGCCGGGCATGTTGATGTCCAGCAGCAGCACGTCCGGCTGCAGTTCGCCGATCGCGCCCAGCGCCGCCTCGCCATCGGCCACGTTGCCGACGATCTCGACGCCGCTGCACTCGCCCAGCAGGGCAGCCAGGCGCGCCCGCGCCAGCGGTTCGTCGTCGACGATCAGCACGCGGGTCATGCCGGGCCTCCGGGAAGTTGCAGCAGCACCACGAAGCGATCGCCACGGGGCTCCGCCACCACCCGAGCCTGCGGGCCGTAGCGCCAGCCGACGCGGCGCCGCACGTTGTCCAGGCCATGGCCGTTGCCGCCGACCGCGGGCGTGGCCGGCAACGGATTGATGATCTCGATGCGCACGCCGCGGCCTTCGCGCTGCCCGCGCAGGATCACCTCGCCGCCTTCGCGCAACGGCTGGATGCCGTGGCGCACGGCGTTCTCCACCAGCGGCTGCAGCAGCAGCCGCGGCAGCGGGAAGTCGGCCGGCAGGTCATCGAGTTCGCGCGTCACCCGCAGCCGCGGGCCGAGCCGCAGCTGTTCGATCGCCAGATAGCGCTCGACCAGGGCCAGCTCCTCGCCCAGCGTGCCGTCGGCGCTGTCGTGCTGGCCCAGCGCGGCGCGGAACAGTTCGGACAGATCTTCCACCGTGCGTTCGGCGGCGGCCGGATCGACCCGGATCAGGGCAGCCACGGTATTCATGCTGTTGAACAGGAAGTGCGGCCGGATGCGCGCCTGCAGCGCCTCCACCTGGGCCCGCGTCACCGCGGCCAAGCGCGCCTGCCACTGCGCCAGCACGTAGAAGTAGCGCAGCATCGCGGCGCCGAGCAGGGCCGCGATCACCAGGTTGTCGCGGGTATAGGCGAGCGTGCTGCTCTTGATCAGCCGCATCTGCAGGGCGCCGTCGAACCAGTGCGCGACCAGGCTGGCCAGCAGCACGATCAGCATGATCAGCAACCACACCCCGACATACGGCAGGTGGCCGGGCAGGCGCTGCAGCGCCGGTCGCAACTTGCACAGCAGCACGCCGACCACCAGCACCAGCCAGGTCACGAACAGCATGCTGACGCTGTACGCCGACCACACGCGCGGGTCGTCGCCGGCCAGCCACATCACGGTCACCGTCAGCGCGCCGACCACGAACATCGCGAACAGTGCCGGCAGCCGGCAGAAGTCCGGCAGCGGGCTTTGTTCGGCGGGTCCGCGAGGCGTGCGGCTGGGCGTGGATTCGCGCATGCGGCAAGTATGCCGCAGCCTGAGGCGACGCTGATCAGGTATCGCCGCCGTCATGATGACTGGAAGGCCCTCAGGTGATGTTGCGTGGCGCCGGCAAGACTGGCCGTCTTGCCAAGCCGCGCGGCATCGGCTGCGGGCCTTCCAGTCATCACCTCATCATTTCAAATTCAAGAAGTTGAGGCCCACCCTCTCTGTCCGCATACCTTCGGTCCGTC
>NZ_AJXT01000058.1 GCF_000264295.1 Rhodanobacter spathiphylli B39
CCTTCGGTCCGTCGCCTCGACAGACGGCCAGTCTGCCTTCGCCGACGGCCCTGTGGTCTGCGAACAGAGAGGGTGGGTGACGGTGGTGATACCTGATCAGCGTTGCCTCAAGCCGCTCAGGCCAGCCGCTGGCCGAGCCAGTGACGCAGGTCGCCGATCTCTTCGGCGCAGACCGCATGGGCCATCGGATAGGTATGCCAGTCCACCGTGTAGCCCAGCGCCTGCAGCGCGTTGCGCGAGTCGCTGCCCCGCTGCAGCACGACCACCGGATCGGCCGTGCCGTGGCCCCAGAAGATCGGCGTGGCGGCGTTCGCCGCGTGGCGCTCGCCAGCCACCGTGGCGGAGATCGGCAGATAGGTGGACAGCGCCACGATGCCGGCCAGTTTCTGTGCATGGCGAACGCCCGCCGAAAGCGCGATCGCGCCACCCTGCGAAAAGCCGGCCAGGATGATCCGCTCGCTGGGCACGCCGCGCTCGTGCTCGCGGGCGATCAGCGCCTCGGTTTCGGCGATCGAGGCGCGGATGCCGGCCTCGTCCTGGCGCGAGGTGAGGTCGAAGCCGGTGATGTCGTACCAGGCCCGCATCGACATGCCGTTGTTGATCGTCACCGGCCGCACCGGCGCATGGGGAAACACGAAGCGCAGCGCCGGCCATGCCGGATCGACCAGCTCCGGCACGATCGGCGCGAAGTCATGGCCGTCAGCGCCCAGCCCGTGCAGCCAGATGATGCTGTGGGTGGGATGGGCGGCGGTTTCGTGTTCGACGGCGGGCAGGGTCATGCGGTGCTCGGCGGGTCAGGGGGCGCTGATGATAGTGGCGACGGCATGCGGTTGCAGCGGGCTGTCCAGCGCAATCTCCTGCTCCGATGGCAGCGGGATGCCGAGTTGGTCAGCCTCGGCGTTCGCCACCGCGGCTTCCCTGCTTGCGGCTTCGCGCAGGATCCTGATTTGTTCCGGAGTGAGTATCTGGTCGCGCAAAGTGAAGTTCATTGGCACGCGCACTTGCGTCGCAACCGGCTGGCCGTCGACCTGTTCCGGAGTGAAATGCCAGCTCCTGGCGGCCTTCAGTGCGGCATCCCTGAATGACCGGGCCACCGGCCATTCGGCAAACTGGCTGTCTACCGTGATGTCGGCCAGGCGACCGTCAGGTTGCACGGTAGCGTCGATGAAAACGAACGCAGCCTGGCGCCTTTGCACCGCGTCCCGGGGATATCGCGCTTTCCACCCGGCCCGGTGGAATTTCGGGCCGTTGCCCGCGTAGATGACGTGCAAGCTGTACTGGCCACTTGCGTTTGGCAATGCCAGCAGCCTTGCGGAGATGAACGTGTGTGCAGACACCGCTTGACCATTGCGCCTGGCCGATACGAACTGCCATTGCCTGAGCGCGGAAGTCAGCACACCGGCGATTGATGGCGGCACGTCCGGCTCGATCTGGGTGGCGATGACGTGCCCCGTGGCATCCACGTCGGCGCCAACCTGGTAAGTCTGTTCGCGCCGTTCGGCGGCGTGCACCGCTTGGGCGCAGGCCAGCAGCAAGACTGCACCGATCAAGAAATGTTTCATGCCACGTCCCCCTGTGAGCGCCGCGACCGCGCGCCGGCAGCGGCCATCATCGACTGGCGGCGAGCTTTGTACCAGTACCGCGTTCCCCGACAGGCATGTGCAGTCGGCGCGAGGCCGGCGTCCCTGACCTTTGGCACGGTGCTCCGGCTTCGGCGTGCCGGCTCGGCTATGCTGGCTTTTTGTCCGGGAGGAATCCATGCGTCGACTGCTGCTTGCCGCTCTCGTTGCCTTGACCGTCGCGCCGCTGGCAGTGGCCGCCGCACCGGCGTCGACGCCGCTCGACCTGGAAACCATCATGGCCAACCCCGACTGGATCGGCCAGGCGGTGGAGTCGCCGTACTGGAGCGTGGATGGTCGGCATGTCTACTACTCGCTGAAGCGCGACGGCAGCCAGGTGCGTGACGTGTATCGCATCGATCCGGCGGGCGGCCCGGGCGTGAAACTGGACCCCGCCGCGCTGGCGCAGGCGGACGGCCCGCCGGTGTTCGATCGCGACCACCGGCGCGCGGCGTTCATCCTGCATGGCGATGTCTTCATGGTCGACTTGGCCAGCGGACGGCGCAGCCAGATCACCCGCACGCTGCAGGACGAATCCGCGCCGCGCTTCTCGTCCGACGGCCGCGCATTGCAGTTCCGCGACGGCAACGACTGGTACAGCCACGACCTGGCCAGCGGCGTCACCGCGCCGGCGGCGGTGCTGAAGTTTGTCGATGACCCGCAGGCGAAGCAGCCCGATGCGCTGGGCGCGCGCCAGCTGGAACTGTTCAAGACACTGCGCGACATCCGGGATGACAAGCAGGCCCGGCGCGACCAGGACAAGGCGCTGGATGCCGCCGATGCCGGACGCGCGGCGCAGCCGTTCTACCTCGGTGACCAGGTCAGCCTGGTCGACAGCGAGCTGTCACCCGACGGCCGCTGGCTGCTGCTGATCACCGCGCCGAAAAGCTACGACGCGGGCAAGTCGCCGGAACTCACTCACTACATCACCGACTCCGGCTACCCCGAGCAGCAGGAAGCCCGTGTCTACGTGGGTCGCAACGATCCGGCGCCGCAGTCGCTGCTGCTGCTCGACCTGGCGAGCCACCAATCGTGGCCGCTGGCCAGCGACACGCTGCCGGGCATCAAGGACGATCCGCTGAAGGACCTGCGCGCAAAGGCCATCGCCGCGCTGCAGAAGGCCGGCAAGGATGACCAGGCCAAGGCGCTGAAGGCGCCCGACCTGCGCCCGGTCACCGTGCTCAGCGCCGACAATGGCGGCGGCATCGTGTGGAGCGACGATGGCCGCAACGCCGCCGTGCAGTTGCGTGCGATCGACAACAAGGATCGCTGGATCGCCAGCGTCGATTTTGCGAAACACGCGCTGGTCAACCAGCAGCGGCTCACCGACCCCGCCTGGATCAACTGGAACTTCAACGATTTCGGCTGGCTGAAGGATGGCCGCACGCTGTGGTACCTGAGCGAACAGGACGGCTACTCGCATCTCTACACCAAGGCGCTGGACGGCAAGCCCAGGGCGCTGACCGGCGGCTCGTTCGAAACCAGCCATCCGCAGCTGAGCGAGGACGGCCGCTGGTTCTACCTGCGCACCAACCAGGTTGCGCCGTACAGCTACGACGTCTACCGCGTGCCCTCCGCGGGCGGGAAACTGGAGCGCATCACGAACTACCAGGGCATGGACGACTTCGTGCTGTCCCCCGACGGCAGCCGGCTGGCCGTGCTGCATTCCTCACCGTACGTGCTGTCGCAATTGGCCGTCCAGCCGTCCGCGGGCGGTGCGCCGCACGAACTGACCGACACCATGAAGCCGGCGTTCACCGCACATGACTGGATTGCGCCGAAGGTGGTCGAGGTGCCGTCCAGCCACGGCGCCGGCAATATCTACGCGAAGTATTACGGTCCGGCCGACGAGAGCGCCGCCTCGAAGCCGGCGGTGATCTTCGTGCACGGCGCGGGCTACCTGCAGAACGTCACGCTGTCGTGGTCGAACTACTTCCGCGAGCAGATGTTCCACAACCTGCTGGTGCAGCAGGGCTACGTGGTGCTGGACATGGACTACCGCGCCTCCGAGGGCTACGGCCGCGCGTGGCGCACCGCGATCTACCGCCAGATGGGCCATCCCGAACTGGAAGACCTGCTGGACGGCAAGGCCTGGCTGGTGCAGAACCACCACGTCGATCCCGAACGCGTGGGCATCTACGGCGGCAGCTATGGCGGCTTCATGACCGAGATGGCCCTGCTGCGCGCGCCTGGCGAATTCGCGGCGGGTGCGGCGCTGCGCCCGGTCAGCGACTGGACGCTGTACAACCACGAGTACACCTCGGACATCCTCAACGACCCGCAGCTCGATCCGGAGGCGTTCAAGACCAGCTCGCCGATCGAGTACGCCGACAACCTGCGCGATCCGCTGCTGATCCAGCACGGCCTGATCGACGACAACGTGCTGGCCGAGGACTCGATCCGCCTGTACCAGCGCCTGATCGAACTGCACAAGAAGAACTTCTGGATCTCGCTGTACCCGATGGAGCGCCACGGCTTCGTCCACGCCGATTCGTGGCACGACGAATACCGCCGCATCGACGAATTGTTCGAGACGTATGTGAAGCCGGTGAAGGGCGCTTCCGCCGCGCACTGAAGGCGGGCGCACGAGGGCCGTCGGCATTCCGGTGCCGACGGCCTTGTTGCATGATGGAGCCGGGGCAGCGCCACAATAGGACATCAGGGGAAGACATGAAGAAGTCGGGTTTCGCCGCGATTGCGGCATCGATGCTGTTGGCGTGCACGGGTTGCACGGTGGTGTCGCCGGATGCCGGCCAGCAGGCCGTGCTGATCGACAAGCCGGTCCTGTTCGGTCACGGTGGCGTGCGCGACCAGCCGGTGACCACCGGTCTGACCTATACGTGGTTCTCCACGAAGCGCATCTACGTCAACATGTTTCCGCAGCAGTACGACGGCAACTTCGGCGACCTGATGTCGAGCGACGGCGTGCCGCTGGATTTCCACGCGATCATCCGCCTGCAGGTGACCGATCCGGTGGCGCTGGTGAAGAACTTCGGCCAGGACTGGTACAAGAACAACGTGGAGCAGGAGTTCTTCAACCGGGTGCGTTCGGCGGTGAAGAAGCACGGCATGAACGAGACCGCGATCCAGACCACCGCCATCGACGAGATCGACAGCGAAGTAAGCCGCGAGATGACCGAATACCTCAACCAGAACAAGCTGCCGATCCGCCTGCTCAAGATCACCGTGGGCAAGGCCAATCCGCCCGACGCGGTGCGCAACCAGCGCGTGGAAACCGCGCAGCAGGAACAGCGCGTGCTGACCGAGCAGAAGCGCGACCTGGCCGAACAATCGCGCAAGGCCGCCGAGCAGAGCCGCGCCGAGGCCGACAACGCCTACCGCCTGGCGATGAACCTCAGTCCGGCCCAGTTCGTCGAGATGGAACGCATCAAGATGCAGACCGAAGTGTGTGCGGTGAAGGATGCGAAGTGCACCTTCATCATCGGCAGCGCGGTCGATCCGGTGGTCAACGTGAAATGAGCCGGCCTCCCGCACGCCGACGCGTGCGCGCCGCATGCCAAGGGAATGGTTGCCGATGAATCTCGCCCTGTTCGATTTCGACGGAACGATCACCAGCCGCGAGATGTTTTCCGACTTCATGCACTTCGCGGTGACGCCGCGGCGGCTGGCTGCCGGCAGGGTGCTGCTGGCGCCGGTGGTGATCGGCTACAAGCTTGGGCTGGTCTCCAGCAACGCCATCCGCTCGCAGGTGGTGCGCTTCGGCTTTCGCGACGAACCGCTGGCGCGGCTGGACCAGGCCGGGGAACGGTTTGCGCGCGAAGTGCTGCCGGGCGTGCTGCGCGCGCAGGCGATGGAACGCATCGCCTGGCACAAGGCGCAGGGCGACGTGGTCGTGGTGGTGTCCGGCGCGCTCGACGTCTACCTGCGGCACTGGTGCGAGCAGCACGGACTGGCGCTGATCTGTTCGGAGCTGGAGCGGGTCGACGGCCGCTACAGCGGCCGCTATCGGGGCCGCCAGTGCGTGGGTGCGGAGAAGCCGCGGCGGGTGCTGGAGCGGTACAACCGCGGCGATTTCGACCGCGTCTACGCCTACGGCGATACCAGCGAAGACCTTGACCTGCTGCGTATCGCTGACCGAAAGTATTTCAACTGGCGGGAAGTGGCCTGATCACGCAGCGCAGGGCGAATGCCCTGCATGGGGGAAACATGCGCAACAAAGGGATGGGTGTGCTCGTGTCGTGTTGCCTGCTGCTGGCCGCCTGTGCCAAGCCGCTGCCGCCGGAGAAGGCGGCCTACGCGGGCTACTGGAGGGCGCAGAAGATGGCCTTGCTGATCACCGCGGGCGGCAACGTCCAGTACAAGCGCATGCAGGACGGCAGCACTACCTCGGTCAACGGCCCGCTGCAGAAGTTCGAAGGCGACAACTTCGTGGTCGGCGTCGGTCCGGTCAAGACCACCTTCGTGGTGTCCGTGCCGCCGCATCAGGATCAGGGCGCCTGGAAGATGGTGGTCGACGGCGTGGAGCTGACTCGCACCCCGCCGGGCGGCTGAGCCGCAAAAAGAATCCGGCCACGACAGGCCGGGGTGGGGCGCGTCATGGCCGGGAAGCCGGCGACGCCGCAGGTGGCCAGTGCGGGCCTGCAGCCTCGGGGGTGGCGAGTTTGCCGCCGGATTACCTGACCACGACTACCTGACCAGCAGGGTGGCAGTCATGGTGGGGTGGAACTTGCAGAAGTACGTGTGGCTGCCGGCGGTGACGGTGAAGCGTCCGCTGGCGCCCGCCTTCAGGTCGAGATCGACGCTGCCGTCGCGCGCGGTGACGCTGTGTTCGAGGATGTCATGATTGGTCCATTCGATGATGTCGCCGGCGCGCACGCCGGTCGGCATCGGGCCGTACTGCATCTTGTCGATCATGATCACGTGCACCCGCGCGGCATGCGCCGCGGACGCTGGCGCAGCGGCGGCCGGGGCGACCGGCAGCGAAGCGACGGCCAGCAGCCACAGGCCGCACCGCAGTGTCGTCATGCGCAGCATCGCGTTCTCCCTACTTCAGGCTCTGGGCGAGATGCTCGGCATGCATCTGGTGCGACTGGAACAGCTTCAACCCGGTTTCCAGCAGCGACTTCAGTTCCGCGTTCTGCGCCGACGGAATCAGGGTGTCCTGCAGGGCCGCGTTGACCGCCTTGTGGTAGGCCACTTCGTTGGCGGCATAGGCCTTGTCGTAGGCGCTGCCACTGAGCGCGGCCAGCTTCTTCTGCTCGGCCGCGGCGTTGCTGGCCAGCGACTGGCTGGTCGGGTTGTCCTGCGGGGTCACGCCCAGCTTCTTCACCAGCGCCAGCGCCTGGTCGTTGACCGCGGTGTGGTCGCGGGCCATTTCCTCGGCGAACGCGCGCACCGCCTTGTTGTGCGATTTCTGCAGCGCCTGCTTCGCCGCGGTGACGTCGATCACGCCGGCGGTATAAGCAATGTGGGCGATCTGCGCGTCGTTGATCGCGGGCGCTGCGGCCGGTGCCTGCGCGGCGCATGCGCTGGCGAAACTGCCCAGGCCGAGCGTGAGGATGAGGGCGAACAGGGACTTGGTCATGACGGGTGCTCCGTGAGGAAGGGGCCGGCATCGCTGCCGGTGCCCATGAGATGCAGCAGCGGGGCACAGGTTCCGGCCGGCGAAGCGGGCGCCGCGGGAACCTCGCGCGGGGCGCCTGCATCGGATCAGCTGTCATCCCACCGATACCGCCTGCATGCTCGAACTGGATCAGAACCCCACGCCCGCCGCTGCGCCATTGCCGATCGCGGATTGCCCGTGCCCCACCCGCGCCGAGGCGGAGGCCGCCGTCCGCACGCTGATCCGCTGGGCCGGCGACGACCCCGCCCGCGAAGGCCTGCTGGCCACGCCCGCCCGCGTGGTGCGGGCCTATGAGGAATGGTTCGCCGGCTACCGGCAGGACCCTGCCGAACTGCTCAGCCGGACCTTCGGCGAGGTCGGCGGTTACGACGAGGTGGTGATCCTGCGTGACATCCCGCTGCAGTCGACCTGCGAGCACCACATGGCGGCGATCACCGGCGTGGTGCACATCGCCTACCTGCCGAGTCGGCGGGTGGTGGGCATTTCCAAGCTGGCGCGGCTGGTCGAGGCGCTGGGTCGCCGTCTGCAGATCCAGGAGCGGCTGACCGCGGAGATCGCCGATACCCTGGCCCGGGTGCTGCAGCCGCGAGGCGTGGCGGTGATTGTCGAAGCCAGCCACGCGTGCCTGTCGTCGCGCGGGGTGCGCGCGCATGGGGTGTCGATGCAGACCCGGCGCCTGCTCGGCGAATTCGCCCGGGAGCCGCGGCGCGGCGAGATCCTGGCGACGCTGGCCGGCTGAGCCGGGAACCTCGGGCTACCCCACAGCATCGGATCGGGTGTAAAAGGAGAAAACCATGTCTGCCCATGCCCATGTTGCACCCGTCGACTACGCCGCGCTGGACGACCACGCGCTGGTGGCGCTGGTCCGCGCGGGGCATCGCGAGGCGTTCCGCCACATCATGCAGCGCTGCAACCAGCGGCTGTTCCGCGTGGCGCGCGCCGTGCTCGGCGAAGACTCGGAAGCGGAAGACGTGCTGCAGGAATCGTATATGCGTGCCTATCACAAGCTGGATTCGTTCCGCGGCGACTCGACCCTGCTGACCTGGCTGACCAGCATCGTGCTGAACGAGGCGCGTGGCCGGCTGCGCAAGCGCCACACCATGGTGGGCCTGGAGCAGGTCGACGCGGCGCCGGACGACAGCCACCAGATCATCCAGTTCCCGTCGAAGTTCGGCAGCGAGGACCCGGCCGTGTCCGCCGCCCGCCTGCAGATCCGCCGCCTGCTCGAACACGCCATCGACGCACTGCCGCCGGCGTTCCGCACCGTGTACATGATGCGCGACGTGGAAGAGTGTTCGGTGGAGGAAACCGCGACCCTGCTGGCGATCAAGCCGGAAACCGTGAAGACACGGCTGCATCGCGCCCGGCGCCTGCTGCGCGCCGCGCTGCACGATCAGCTGGCCACCACCATGGGCGAAGCCTTCCCGTTCATGGGCCAGCGCTGCGCCCGCGTCACCGACGCGGTGATGGCGCGGCTGGACACCGAGTCGACCTCGACTACCCTGGTGTAACCGCGCACTGCCGCGGGTGCGCGCAGCCCGTGCTGTCGCCAAAGAGAGTAGTGCGTGCTGACGATAGACTTTGGCCGCTTGGAAATGACCTGTCTTGTAGTTGCGCTAGAATTCTTTCGCTGGCCCGCCCCTTTCCGTGCGCGATGTACAAGGCGGGGCAGGACGGATTCAACTACGAAGCG
>NZ_AJXT01000059.1 GCF_000264295.1 Rhodanobacter spathiphylli B39
GGCCTTTCTCTTTGGTTACTTTCTCTTTGGCCACGCAAAGAGAAAGTAACTCGGCTGCTGTAGGCAGACGAAAGCTTTTGCTCTTGCGCGACAACAACAAGTGCGATGACCAGCTTCGCTGTTCTAAAGCTCTTCCGGCCTTCGCCGGAATGACAGCCGACAGGTTAGTTAGTCTTCGCCGGAACAGAGATTCTCCTGCTACACAAAGAAAAGTAGCTCGATCTCCGCAGAAGGACGAAAGCTCCTGCTGACATTCCTGCTCTTTCGCTATTCACCTGCGATGGCCAGGCAAGGCTGCCTTCGCAGGTCACCGGATCTCTTCAGCAGGAAACATTGCGTATGCATCCCTCCGAACAGCCTGCCACGAGACACATAGTCGACTGTAAACACCAGGTCACCGCGCGTTGTCCACCGCACATCACCCGGAGCACCGCGAAGAGAATGCAGTGGCGTCGCGACTACGGCACCATCGTTGCGCTGCTCCACGCGAAAGATGCCGCCGGTACTATGCCGCATATGGGACAACCCGGTGAAGACAACGATGCCGAACGGCATGCCCACGATGCCCCGCACGTTCTGTCTGAGCAACGTTTGCACCGCCCCGCTTGCATCACGAAACACCAGCTCCCCACCCCACTCGCCGCGATCAGCACCAAGCAATTCGCCGTTGAATGCGGTGTACGTGTAGTCGGCTTTCTGGAGGAAGCGGTGAACATGGGTGCCAGCTTCGTCCACGCCAACGGTCTCGGCAGGGTAGTTCCGGGCAGCATCGACACCGACCGGAGTAGATGCCGTCAGCGCGCGCGCAACCACCGCCCCCTGCACCTTCACCACCAAGCGTTCCCGAACCCAAAAACCCACGCACAGACACAACATGGCGCACAGCAAGACGATCACTGGGACGAGCGGTTTTTTGCCCTGATTACCCATGGCAGCACTTGTCGACCGTCGACTTCGGACATGGCTTTGTGCATCGGGCAGAGCGGGTCATTCCCCGCGCAACCACCGCGCCGCATCAATCGCATAGTAAGTAAGGATCGCATCCGCCCCCGCCCGCTTCATCGAAGTGAGCGACTCCAGCACCACCGCCCTCTCATCCAGCCATCCATTCTGCGAAGCCGCCTTCAACATCGCGTACTCGCCACTGACCTGGTAGACGAAGGTCGGCACGCCGAAGCTGTCCTTCACCCGGCGCACGATGTCCAGATACGGCAGGCCGGGCTTCACCATCACGGCGTCGGCGCCTTCGGCGATGTCCAGCTCGATTTCGTGCAGCGCTTCGTTGCTGTTGCCGACATCCATCTGGTAGGTGTGCTTGTTGCCCTTGCCGAGATTCGCCGACGAGCCGACCGCGTCGCGGAACGGGCCGTAGAAGGCGGAGGCGTATTTGGCCGAGTAGGCGAGGATGCGGGTGTGGATGTGGCCGGCGTCTTCCAGCGCTTCGCGGATGGCACCGATGCGGCCGTCCATCATGTCCGACGGCGCCACGAAATCCATGCCGGCCTCGGCCTGGGCCAGCGACATCCTGATCAGCGCCTCGACGGTGGGCTCGTTCATCACGTAGCCGGTGTCGTCGATCAGGCCGTCCTGGCCGTGGGTGGTGTACGGGTCGAGCGCGACGTCGCCGATCAGGCCCAGCTCGGGATACCTCGCCTTCAGCGCGCGGGTGGCGCGATGCATCAGGTTGTCGGGGTTCCACGCCTCGCTGGCGTCGAGCGATTTCACGTCGGCACCGGGCGACGGGAACAGCGCCAGCGCGGGGATGCCCAGACGCACGCATTCGCCACCCAGCTTCAGCAACTCGTCGATGGAGAGACGGTCGACGCCGGGCATCGATGGCACCGCTTCGCGCTGGCCTTCGCCCTCGATCACGAAGGCCACCATGATCAGGTCGCTGGCCAGCAAGGTGTGCTCGCGCATCAGGGCGCGGGAAAAGGCGTCGCGGCGCATGCGGCGCATGCGGATGGCGGGGAAGCTCATGGCGTGGTCTCGTGGCGGGGCATCGGGCCATTTTACGCCGTTGCGGCAAGCCTCCACCGAATGTGCCGGCCCGGCCATTCTGCGCCGTACGGTGAGCAAAACACTGGACTAACCGCCAGCGGGCCGGCAGGCTTGTCGCTTCACGTCGTCAGGAAGCTCCATGAGCCAGTCTCGCAGCGCCCCCACCCTGCTGGTCGATCTCGGTGGCACCAATGTCCGTTTCGGCGTGGCCGACCCCTCGCGCGACAAGCCGCTGATCACCGACAGCATCCGGCGCTACCGCGTGGCCGAGCACGACTCGCTGGTTTCCACCGCGAAGCAGTACCTCGCCGACACCGGCCTGGAAGTGCGCCGCGCGATCGTGGCTGCGGCCGGACGCATCGTGGATGGCGAGACGGTCAAGGTCACCAACAATCCGTGGGCGATCTCGGCGCAGCAGACCGCCAGCGCGCTAGACCTGGAGTATGTGCATCTGGTCAACGACTTCGCCGCCCAGAGCATGGCGGTGACCCTGCTGCACGGCGACGACCTGGTCGACGTGGGCACGCTGCCGCGACCGGTGATCGGCGCCGAGGCCGAGCAGACCTTCGCCATCGTCGGGCCGGGCACCGGCCTGGGCGTGGGCGGCCTGCTGGTGCGCGCCGGCCACTGCAGCGTGCTGCAGACCGAGGGCGGCCACGCCGGCTTTGCCGCGCACACGCCGGAAGACATCGCGATCCTCGACTACCTCAACCACAAGTACGGCCGCGTCTCCAACGAGCGGCTGATCTGCGGCCAGGGCCTGGTCAACCTCTACGACGCGATCTGCCACATGGTCGGCGCGATACCGGCCGACCTGAAACCGGAAGACATCACCGCCCGCGCGAAGGACGGCAGCTGCCCGCTGTGCACGCGCACGGTGGAAACCTTCGCCGGCATCTTCGGCAGCGTCGCCGGCGACCTGGTGCTGACGCTGGGCGCGTGGGACGGCGTGTATCTCACCGGCGGGCTGATCCCGATCCTGCTGCCGTGGCTGGAACGCGGCCGCTTCCGCGAACGCTTCGAGGCCAAGGGCCGCTTCCGCGACATCATGGAAAAAGTGCCGACCCAGGCGATCATGAATCCGGAGCCGGGCCTGCTGGGCGCGGCGGCGCTGGCGGTGCTGGAATCGGGCCGCACGCTGCTGCCATCGCGTTAGTCCGCGGCGACGCCACGGGCGAACACGTATCCTTCCGACGGATTGCGAGGAATGTGCATGTCCTGCTCCACCATCGTTCGCCTGCTGTGCCTGCTGGCGCTGCCGTTCGCCGCGCTGCCGTTCGCCGCGTTGGCGGCGCCGGCATCGGATCCCGGCGTCACCCGCGACGCGGTACTGGCCATCCCGGCCACGCCGATCACCTCGCGCGCGGCGCTGGACGCCTATCAGCGCGATACGCCACCCGAAAGCTCGCCACTGAGCTGGCTGACGCCTGGCGCAAGGCGCCGCTTCATCGACAGCCTGGTGTACCGCGAACACGGCCTGGGCGGCATGAGCCTTGCCGACCTGCGCTACGAGCTCACCCGTGAGCAGGCCTACGTGTTGCTGCAACTGTTCGGTGCGCAGAACTACGCGATCGACCTGGACGCGCTGACCACGCGGGCGCCGGAATCACCCGCGACCAGCACGCTGGAGCCCGCCTACGATCGCCTGCTGAAGGCCGTCGATCAGGCCGAGGTCGATGGAGCACAGACACCGACAGTCGTGCAGGAATACGCCGCGGCTTTCGCACCTGCACAGAACGACGCGCAACGGCACGCACTCGGCGACCGCGACACGGAGTTCCTGTTCCGCGCCGCGAACCTGGCCTTCCGCCTTACCGGCCAGCCGACCTACCTCGCCGACATGCGCGGCGACTTTGCCGAACTGCAACGCCGGCATCGGATCGATCGGCCGCAGCTCGCCGATTTCCATGACGCGCTGCTCACCGCGCATCACGACGACGAAGCGCGCGCGCTGCTCGCCGCCCACCCCGCGCTCGAACGCAACCCGCCACCATCGATGCGCACGTTCAACCGCATTCGCAAGGGCCAGCCCAGCCTGTGGGTGGTCACCCCGGGGACGCGCAAACGCGAGCTGGTGCGCTTCCGCTTCAACATCCGCGCGCCGGCGCAAGTGATCGTGCTGGCCTCGACCGGATGCCATTTTTCCGCCAGCGCCGCGCACGACATCGAGGCGGACCCGCTGCTGAGCGATCTGTTCCGCGAGTTCGGGCAATGGGTGGCGCCACCGGATGAAGTCACCGCCTTCGACGCCTTGCGCGAATGGAACCAGCTGCACCCCGCGCTGCGGCTCGGCGTCGCCTACGACCGCTCCGCGCTGCCGATGGTCGAGCGCATCGAAACCCCGGTGTTCTACTTCCTCGACCACGGTACCGTCGTCGACACCGTGGTCGGCTGGCCGCCCGGTGGCAACCTCGACGCGATCCGGCGCGGCATGCGCAGGATCAAGCTGTTGCGCTGACCGCCGTTTCACGGAGAACCGCCCATGCCCCGCCGCGACACCGCCTTCCTGTTCGACCTCGACGGTACCCTGATCGACAGCGTGTACCAGCACGTGCTGGCGTGGAAGGAATCGCTGGACCGCGAGGGCGTGGAGCTGTCGGTGTGGCGCATCCATCGCAAGATCGGCATGAGCGGCGGGCTGTTCTCGCACATGCTGTTGCGCGAGACCGGGCTGGAGATCACCGAGGACCGCCTCGAACGACTACGCCGCTGGCATGCCGAGGCGTTCAACCGACAGCATGCGCAAGGTGCCGTGCGACCGCTGCCCGGCGCGCGCGAACTGCTGGACTACCTCACCGCGCAGGACATTCCGTGGGCGATCGCCACCAGCGGGCGGATGGAAACCGCCGCGCCGAACCTGCAGGCGCTTGGCGTCGATCCGGCGAAGGTGCCGGTGGTGACGCGCGACCAGGTGCGTCATGCCAAACCCGACCCGGACCTGTTCATCGCCGCCGCCGAACGCCTCGGCGTGGACATCCGCCAGTCGCTGGTGATCGGCGACAGCGTGTGGGACATGCTGGCCGCCCAGCGTGCCCGGGCGCTGGGCGTGGGCGTGCTCAGCGGCGGCTACGGCCTGGCCGAATTGCAGCAATCGGGCGCGTTCCGCGTGTATGACGATCCGGCCGACCTGCTGCGCCATGTGGACGAAGTGGCGGCGCGCGATTGAACGCGCAAGGCAGCTGAATCGCCACGCGCCATCTCATGAAAAATTAATCACCGGCCACGGGCGACGCAGTAGGCTCCGCTGCATCGTGCAATCATCGCCAAGGGAGCCGCCCATGCGTCGACTTCTCGCCAGTCTGCCGCTCGCCCTGCTGCTCGCCGCCTGCTCGCCGGCGCCGCCGGCAGCCGGCACCGCCCAAGTGGCGAAGGCCAATGCCGCGCTCGGCTCGGCCGGTTGGTATGCCTGGGTCGATCAATCCCTGCATATCAGCGACGACGGCCACGGCCCGGATCAGGGTTCGGCCGAATGGAACCAGGCTGTGCAGCGCAAGCTGGGTGAGGAAGCGCCCCAGTCGCAACCCGGCTCGCCGGAATGGCAGCAGTCGGTGGACGCCCTGCTGCGCACGCGACTGCCGCCGCAGTCGTCCTGACGCCCGGATTGCCGGTTACTCGTCGCGGATCGCCGCGATCGGGTCCAGTGCCGCCGCCTGGCGTGCCGGGTAGATGCTGAAGGCCAGCCCGATCAGCACGCAGGCCAGCACCGAGGCGATCACGCCGATCGGTGCCCACGCCACCTGCCAACCTGCGAAGGCCGCGATCGCGTAGGCCAGCAGGGCGCCGAACAGCAGGCCGGCCAACGCACCGGCAAGGCAGATCACCAGCGCCTCGCGCAGGAAGCGCTGCACGATGTCCTGGCGGCGTGCACCGATCGCCCGCAGCAGGCCGATTTCGCGGCGACGTTCCAGCACGTTGGCCAGCATGATGTTCATGATGCCGATGCCGCCGACCAGCAGGCTCACGCCGGCAATCGATCCCATCACCACGCTGAAGATGCGCTGGGTCTTCTGGTTTTGCCGGTACAACTGCTGCGGCACGATCAGCCGGTAATCGCCCACGCCGGCATGGCGCTGGTCGAGCAGGGCGGTCAGCACGCGAGCGCCGGCCGCCAGGCCTTCGGGGTCTTTCAGGCGCAGCAGGAAGCGGTCGACCTCGTCCTCCATCGGCTGGAAGCGGAAGCGCGCCCGGGCGCTGGCCAGCGGCACGAAGACGCGATTGCTCTCCGCCCCCAGCGCCACGCCCTCGAACTTGTCCTGGCCCAGGTCGCGATCGGCCAGCACGCCGACCACGCGCAGCCACACCTGGTTGACCTTGAACAGCCGGCCCAGCGGCTTGCCATCGGGAAACAGGTCGTGTGCTACCTGGTGGCCGAGCACCGCCACCGGGGCCAGGCCGGCATCGTCGTCCGCGGAGAGCGCGCGGCCCTCGGCCAGATGCAGCGAGGCAAGCTGGAAGTAGTCCGGGCTGATGCCGCTGATCTCGGCGTCGGCATGTCCGTCATCGCTGTAGACGTCCCAGCGCTTGACCCGCTTTTCGGCGGCGTAGCGTTCGGCCGACGGCACCACGTCGAGCGCCGCCCGCGCATCGGCCACGGTGAGGCCGATGCTGCGGGCACGGGCTTCCTTCAGCGCATCGCCATCCTGGCTCTTCGCTTCCACGATCAGGTTGTGCAGGCCCAGGCTGTCGACCAGTTTCAGCGCCTCGCGCCGGCTGCCTTCGCCCACGCCCTGCATGGCCACGATCGCACCGACGCCGAAGATCATCCCGAGCAGGGTCAGCAGGGTGCGCAGCTTGCGCCGCGACAGTTCCTCGATGGCCTCGCGCCACAATGCGGAAATCATTTCGCTTCCCCGGCCTTGCCGGCGAGCAGGATGCGGTCGCCGCTCCGGAGTCCGTCGAGCACCTGGGTGCGGGTGGCGCCACGCACGCCCAGCTTCAGCCGCTTCGTGCGCACTTCGTTGCCGGCCAGTACCTGCACGCTGTCGTGGCCGTCGTCGTGACTCAAGGCCATGTTCGGCACACTGTAGCCCTGCGCCTGCAACAGGATGATCTTGCCGACGAAGCGCTGGCCGGGAATCCATCCGTAGCGCCGCGCCACGTCAGCCGGCAGAGTGGTCTTCAGCGACAGGTATTTCACCGGATTGTCGCGGCTGCGCGGTTGCGCCGCCGAGGCGATCCAGCTGACGCGGGAGCTCGCCGTCTGCGCCGGGATGCCCCAGCGATGCAGCTGCACCACATCGCCCACGCGAATGCCCTGGGCCTCGATCTGCGGCACGCTCAGCTGCACTTCCAACGCCGCCAGGTCCGGCAGGCTGGCGAAGGTGTTGCCCGCGTAGAGGCTGCCGCCCACGTGCGGCACCTGGTCGCTCCAGTCCCTTTCCAACACCAGCACGCCGGCATGCGGGGCGCGCAGTTCCAGCGCCTCCAGATCGGCCTGCTTCTGCTTCGCCAGGGTTTCGAAACTGTTTCGCTGGGCATCCAGCACGGCCAGCTCGGCGGCTCCGCGCGACGCCGACTGGTCTTCGCGCCATTGCAGGATGCGCTGGCGCACGTCGAGGTAGTGCACGTCCTGCACCGCGTCGAGGATGTCGTTGCGCGCCATCGCGTCGAGGCTGGCGTTGGCATAGCGCGCGGCGATCGCGTGCTGCGCCGCCACCTGGATCAGGTCGACATCAAGCTGGCCATTCTTGTCATCCAGTTCGGCCTGCTTGCCGGCACGCGCCAGCGCGTTGCGCTGCAGGTCGATCTGGGCTTCCAGCAGATCCTGCTTGCTCTGGTCGGCCGAGAACCGCGCCACCAGTTCGCCCTTCTCCACCGTGCTGCCGTCGGGCAGCATCCAGTTCAGCTGGCGCGAGCTCCATTGCTTGCCGGGCACCAGCAGCGGCGTCGGCCGGGTCGAACGCAGCTCGCCCTCGCCGAGCACGCTGAATTCCAGCGGCCCCGCGTGCGCCTGTTCCAGCACGGTGTGATCGGCGTCTGCATGGGAGCATCCGCCGAGCAGGAACAGCAGCAACCAGGCGCAGCGGTTCATCGTTTCGCTCCCGCTGTCGCGGTGAGCTCGACCTGCACCGGCTGGCCCGGCTTCAGGCGTGGCTGGCCCTGGTCCAGATGGATGATCAGATCGACCACGGGTATCGCCTCCACCCGCGACTTGCTGTGCACGGTGCCGCCGATTTCGGCGATGACTCCCGACAGGCTGCGATCGCCGCCGGACACCAGCACGCGCACGTGCTGTCCCTTGCTCACCCGGGTGAGCTCGCGCTCGGGCAACGCGGCGCGCACGGCCAGCGTCGACAGGTCGGGCATCTGCGCCACCGACTGGCCGCGCCATATCTGCGTGCCGACATCGACCTTGCCGCCCTGCCAGCTGTCCTCGTGCACCACGATGCCGTCGCGCGGCGCCTTGACGGTCAACGCAACCAGCGACTCCTGCAATTTGCCCACCTCCGTTTCCAGCGCATCCACGTCCTCATCGGCCATGGCCTGCTCGGCGCCGCGCTCGCGCGCCGCCACCTGCTGTCGCTGCGCGGTCAGGCTCAGCCGCTGCTCCGCCCTGGTTCGCGCCACCACCAGCTTCTGGTAATCCACCCGCGCGATGTAGTCCTTCGGCTGATCGGCCTTGCGCTGCGCCTTTTCCATCTCGGCGCGCGCCTGCGCCGTGGCCAGCTCGGCTTCGCGGGCGCGATCGGCCAGGTCAAGCTTGAGCTGTTCCTGCTTGCGGCGTTTTTCGGCCAGCTCGCCCTGTTTGGCGGTGAGGTTCTTGACCACCTCGGAAGCCTCGAACGCCACCAGCATGTCGCCCTTTTTCACCGACTCGCCATCGCCGGCCATCTGGCTCACCGTCATCTGCCACAGGCCATCCACCGACGGCGGCGAGATCGCCAGGCTGCGCTGGGCGAACACCTCGCCATCGGCCTTCAGCGGCGCCAGCATGCCGCCACCCGACGCGCCGGCGTGTGGCTGCGGATCATCGAGGTCGCTGTCGACGCGAACGCTCATGCCCTGGCGCAACGGCAGCTTCATCCCGGCGGGCAAGGCGATGTCGACCTCGAAGTAGCGGCCGTCGCCCCAGGCATCCTTGCTGGCCGATGCACCGGCGATGCTGGTGATGCTGCCGCGCAGGCTGCTGCCCGGCAGCGCGTCCACGTGCAACTGCAGCGGCTGCCCCACGCGCAGGCCCGGGCGATCCGGTTCCAGCACCCAGGCCCGCACGGTGTAGCCGCTGGCCTCGCCCACGAGCTCGCCGACCTTGACGCCGGGGAAACTGGTCGAACCCTCCTCGTAACGGCCGCCATTGCCGAACACGTCGTCGAAGCCGTGCACCACGGTGCCGGCGTGGCTGGCGCGCACCACCGCGCCGGCCACCTGCTTCCGGTAGAAATCAAGCGAGGCGCGCTGCTTGCCCAGTTCCAGCTCGCTGTCCTGCCGCCTTCTCGTCACCGCGGCGATGGCCTGGGCCACCTCCTGCTTCTTCAGCGCCAGCGCGCGCTCGGTGCGTTGCATCTCGCCCTGGTGGCGGTCGTAGTCGAGCGCCGAGATCAGCGACTTGGGGATCACCGCGTCCACCGCCGCGGTGTCGCGTTCGGCCTGGGCATCGGCGAGTGCGAGTTCAGCGTCGGCCTGCTTCAGTTCGAGCTCGGCGATTTCCTTGGCGTTCTTGGCGATGGCCTGGTCGAGCTGCGCCTGCAGCGTGCGCAGTTGGGTCTCGGCCGGGCCGGCGTCGATGCGCAGCAGCACGTCGCCGGGCTTCGCCTTCGCGCCGTCGGCGATGTAATAGCGCAACACCACTGGCGAACTCATCGAGGGCGGCGTGAAGATCTCCTGCGCGCCGGCCACTTGCACCTCGCCGCTGAACACCGTCGCCGACGCCAGCGACGGCAGCAGGAGCAGCAGCGCCAGCGCCTCAAGCCGCCGAATCATGCTCGATCCTCCCGTCGCGCAGGCTGATCTGCCGCTGCGCCCGCGCAGCGACGTCGGCGTCATGGGTGACCATCACCACGGTCTGGCCGTCGCCATGCACTTCGGCGAGCAGGGCCAGCACGTCGGCGGCGCTCTTCGAGTCGAGGTTGCCGGTGGGCTCGTCGGCCAGCAGCAGGGCCGGCTTCATCAGCAAGGCGCGGGCGATCGCCACGCGCTGCATCTGACCGCCGGACAGCTGCCCCGGGCGATGTGCCAGGTGCCGCTGCAGGCCCATCCGCTGCAGCAGTTCGTGGGCGCGCTGTTCCAGCCCTTCGTCGGAGCCGCGCAGGAAGCGCCGAGGCAGCAGTGCGTTCTCCAGCACGCTCAGGCGCGGCAGCAGGTGGAACGACTGGAACACGAAACCGATGCGGCGGTTGCGGAAATCGCTGGCGCGCTCGTCGTCGAAGGTGGAGACGTCGACGTCATCCAGCAGGTAACGACCGCTGTCCGGCCGATCGAGGCAGCCAAGCATGTTGAGCAAGGTGGACTTGCCCGAACCGGACGGCCCGACGATGGCCATGAACTGGCCCTGCGGCACCGCGAAACTGACCCCGTCCAGCGCGGCGATGAGCTGCCCGCCGATCCGGTAATGACGTGTCACCGCCTCCATGCGCACCATCGTGTTGCCGCCCCCCGTCAAGCACTTCCTCGAGTGTTGCGGTTGATGACTGCTTTGACAAGTATCTGTGCCACGGCGGATATCCACCGCCGCGTCGCACCTGCCGAAGCGGCTCAGCCCGGTGCCAGCAGCGCGTCCAGGTCGCCTTCGTCGAAGCTGAGCTTCTGCCGGCTGCCGCCGCCTTCCAGCACGGCGGCGGCCAGTTCGGCCTTCCGCTCCTTCAGTTCCTCGATGCGCTCCTCCACCGTGCCCGAGGTGATCAGGCGGAACACGAACACCGGCTTGTCCTGGCCGATGCGGTGGGCGCGATCGGACGCCTGCGCTTCGGCGGCGGGATTCCACCACGGGTCGTAGTGGATCACGGTGTCGGCGGCGGTGAGGTTGAGGCCCACGCCGCCGGCCTTCAGCGACAGCAGGAACAGGGGCACGTCGCCGTTCTGGAAACGTTGCACGGGCTCGGCGCGATCGCGGGTGTCGCCGGTGAGGGTGACGTAGCGGATGCGCCGGCGGTCGAGTTCGGCGGCGATCAGCTTCAGCATGCCGGTGAACTGCGAGAACAGCAGCACCTTGCGGCCTTCGTCGAGCAGCGCCGGCAGCATGTCCATCAGCAGTTCGAACTTGGCCGATTCATGCACGCCACGCGCGGCCTCCAGCTTCACCAGGCGCGGATCGCAACAGACCTGGCGCAGCTTCAGCAGCGCGTCCAGCACCACGATGCCCGAATGCGAAATGCCGCGCTCGGCGATCACCTCGCGCAGTTCCTCGGCCAGCGACAGGCGCAGGCCTTCGTACAGCTCGCGCTGGCGGCCTTCCAGCACCACGCGGCGGGTGATCTCGGTCTTCGGCGGCAGCTCCTTGGCCACCTGCGACTTGGTCCGGCGCAGGATGAATGGCGAGATGCGCAGGTTCAGCCGCTGCTGGCATTCCTCGTCGTGCTGCTTCTCGATCGGCACGCGGTAGAAACGCCGGAACGCACTCTCGTCGCCGAGCAGGCCGGGCACCGCCAGGTCGACCTGCGACCACAGCTCGCCCAGATGGTTTTCCAGCGGCGTGCCGGTAAGGCAGACATAACGCGGCGTGCGCAGGCTGAGCAAGGCGCGGCGCGCCTGGGTGCGCGGGTTCTTCACCTGCTGCGCCTCGTCCAGCACGATCAGCGCGAACGGTTGCTGGCGCAGCGCCACCACGTCGCGCGGCAACAATGCGTAGCTGGTCAGCACGATGTCCTGCGCGCCCAGCTGGTCGAACTCCTCGGCGCGCTGCGGGCCGTGCAGGGTCAGCACCTGCAGCATCGGCGCGAAGCGGGCGATTTCCGACTGCCAGTTCGGGATCAGGCTGGTCGGCACCACGATCAGCGCAGGCTGGCTCAGCGCACCGCCCTGTTTCAGCGACAGCAGATGGGTGATCAGCTGCAGCGTCTTGCCCAGGCCCATGTCATCGGCCAGCACGCCGCCAACGCCGGCCTCGGCCAGCGCATTCAGCCAGCGCAGGCCTTCGCGCTGGTACGGCCGCATCTCGACGGTGAGGCCTTCGGGCACCGCATCGCTGGCGCGCTCGGCGGCATCGCGCAGGCGCGCGGCGAAGCCGAGCAACGGCTCGGCCGCTTCCAGCTGGCTGCCACCGGGCATCGCCGCGGCCAGCTCTTCGAGCCGGCCTGCCTGCACCCGCGGCAGGTGGAGCTTCTTGCGCGGCTTCTCCAGGTATTCGGCCAGCGGCGCCAGCAGGCCGCGCAGTTCCTTCAGTCGCACCGGCACGCGCCGGCGCGCATCGACCGGCGCGTACCACACCGCGTCTTCCGGTTCGTTCGGCGCCGGGCTCAGGTTCAGCTGATGCTCGGCCAGCGCCTGCGCCACGGCGGGCAGCAGGTTGTGCCGCTGGCCATCCAGCTCGATGCCGATTTCCAGGTCGAAGGCATGGTCGTCGGCGTCCTCCACCGCGTGGCCGTACCACTGTACCGGGCCTTCCAGCACTTCGAACGGGAAGCTGGGCGCGTACTCGACGTGGAAGTTCTCGGCCTCCAGCTTGGGCCGCAGCGCCAGCCAGCGGGCGGGCGTGTTGACCTCCAGCGCGCCGGCATAGCCGGTGCCGGGAAACAGCCACGCGTCGTCGGGCAAGGTCTCGGCCACGTCCCATGGCAGGCCTTCGGTATCCACGCCGGGGGTGAGGCCGGCGCGCTCGAGCTGTTCCATCGCGGTCAGTTCTTCGGCGCGGCGACGGTTGATCTCCACCAGTTGCCCGTTGCGCACCCGGCGCACCAGCGGTTCGCCACCGCGGCCGGGCAGGCGTTCGCCGGCGTAGTCGAAGGCCAGCCTGGCGTAGCCGAGCGGCGGCGTGCCGGCGGCCAGCCGGGCATGCCGGGTCAGCGCGTGCAGGATCAGGATGGGCTTGGGCGCCAGCTCCGAGCGGCGCACCTCGCCGAACACCTGGGGCGGCGGCACCCGCGTGGCGAGGCGACTGCCGCTCAAGCGGCTGCGCAGGCGGCGACCGTGCTCATGCTTCAGCGGCGGCAGGTCGAGCCAGTGGGTCTCCTCGCCGACGGCATCGAAGCGGCCCACGGTGGCGCGCTCCACATCGAGATACCACAGGCAGTCGATGCGCAGCAGGCGCTGGCTGTGCGGCAGCACCGGCAACAGGCGCTGGCTGCCGTCCGGCTCCATCTTCCAGTGCCAGTTGAGCTGGTGCGACTTGCCGCGCGACAGGCGCAGGCCAGCCAGCCCGCCGAGGAAACAGGGCGCGGTGTCGAGGATCTCGGCCAACAGGGTGTCGCCGACGTGGCCGCCCATGCGCGCATAGCTGCGCCCCTTGCGCACGTTCTGCGGCAGGCCGAGCATGGTCGCGGCCAGGCGTTGCTCGTGGGGCTGCAGCGGCGACTGCGCCAGGTGCCGACTGTCCAGCGGCACCGGCCGCGCGTAGCGACCGTGCTCGACCACGCCGAGCAGCACCGGCGCCACGTCCAGGCGCGCGAACGGGGCATTCTCTTCGGGCATCACTTCCAGGAAGAAACCGAGCACGCCCGGCTCGTCCGTCGCGGTCGGCCGGGGCGCAGCCAGCAGCCGTCGCCATGCCTGCGGCAGGGCTTCGTCATCGCCGGATGCTGCGCTGGCGGCGTGCTGTTTCTCGTCCGGTTGCTGCATGCGCATGCGGTCCGTGGCGATGACCAAAACATTGAGCTTAGCAGCGCGCGGGCTGGATGCGATCGTTGCGATCGCATCGCCGGCCAATGCGGACCGGGGCGCGGGGGAGAATCAGGTCCGGTGAAGAAAACCACTTCCTGTGGTTTTCTTCTATCGCACGTCCGGTACACGCCCGGACGTGCTCACGCGGATCAGTCACTTGCGTGACCGATCCGCGTCCGGCCATCCCTGGCCGGGCTTCGAGGTTGAAAAATCACAACCTCTCAGGCGTTGCCGAACAGCCCGTGCGGATATTCCGGCTTCTGCTCGCGCGCCATCAGCGCCTTGAGCCCTGCCACCGGAGTGACCTCGCCATGCAGCACGGCGCGCACGCTGGCACTGATCGGCAGGTCCAGGCCGTGCTTGTCGGCCAGCCGTGCCACCTCGTCGGCGGTGAGGATGCTTTCGACCACCTGGCCGATCCGGCGCACCGCTTCGTCGATCGCGATGCCCTGGCCCAGCGCCAGACCCAGCCGGCGGTTGCGCGACAGGTCGCCGGTGCAGGTCAGCACCAGGTCGCCCAGGCCGGAAAGCCCGATCAGGGTTTCCGGCCGCGCGCCCAGCGCCACGCCCAGCCGCAGCATCTCGTTCATGCCGCGGGTGATCAGGCCGGCGCGGGCGTTGAGGCCCAGGTCCATGCCGTCGGCGATGCCGGTGGCCACCGCCAGCACGTTCTTCATCGCCCCGCCAAGCTCGGCGCCCAGCACGTCGCCGCCGGAATACGCGCGCAGGTTCGGCGCGTGCAGCAGGGTCGCCAGCTGCTGCGCGAACGCCGCATCGTCCGAGTGCACGGTGACGGCGCTGGGCAGGCCGGACGCCACTTCCTTCGCAAACGAGGGCCCGGTGACCACGGCCGCCGCGCGACCGGGCAGCTTCTCCGCCACCAGCTCGTGCAGGAAACGGCCGGTGCCCGGCTCGAAACCCTTGGTGGCCCAGGCGATCGCGGTATCCGCATCGAGCAGCGGTGCCAGTTCGTCCAGCATGCTGGCGAAGGCATGGCTGGGCACCACGATCAGTACGATGCCGGCGCCGCGCACGGCGCGGGCCAGGTCGCTTTCGTAGCCCAGTTGCTCCGGCAACTCGATGTCCGGCAGGTAGCGCTGGTTGACGCGAGCGGCCGCCATCGCCGCCAGGGCCCCGGCATCGCGCCCCCACAAGGTGGTGGGCACGCCGTTGCGTGCGATCAGGGCCGCCAGCGCAGTGCCCCAGGAGCCGGCGCCGAGAACGGTCAGCTTCGGGTGGTCAGGCATGGGCCGGACTCAGCTGTTCAGCGTGGCCGGGGCTTCGTCGCCGCCCATCGCGCGGCGCTGCTGTTCCGCGAACAGCGCATCGAAGTTGATCGGCTGCAGCAGGAACGGCGGGAAGCCGCCTTCCAGCACCAGCGACGAAATCACCTGGCGGGCGTACGGGAACAGCAGGTTCGGGCAGTAGCTGCCGATGATGCCGGCCTGGTCGGCCTCGCTGAAGCCGGCGATGCCGAACACGCCGGCCTGCTCCACTTCCGCCAGGTACGCGGTGCGCTGGCCGATGGTGCAGGTCAGGGTCAGGCTGAGCACCACTTCGTACATGTTGTTGCCCAGATCGGTGGCCTTCTGGCCCAGGTTCAGCTGCACCTGCGGCTGATCCTTCTCGTCGATCTCCTGGAAGATCTGCGGCGCGTTCGGCGCCTCGAAGGACACGTCCTTCACGTAGATCTTCTGCATCACCAGCTGCGGCTGACTGGACTGGCCGTTGGCCTGGTCGTTGGTGATCTCTTGTGCCATCGGGCGTTCCTCGAGTCGGGTCGTTTGAATAAAAGAGGACGATTGTTCCATACATCCCCGCCGCGCGCACGCCGGCGGGGACCGCCAAATGCGGCAAAGATTGCGCAGGGCGCTGTTTTTCTGCGAGAATACGCGGCTCGCCTCTGTCGACCCGGTGTTTCCGGGCGGTCCGCCACGCGGTACGGACCTCACGCTCACGCGACGCAAGACCTCCAGCATCGCGTGGCGCATGGCGCCGCTGGGCCGATCACACCCTGGCCAACGGGTGTCAAAAAAATTTACGGAGGTCGTCATGGCCCGTGTATGTCAAGTCACCGGTAAGGGTGTGATGAGCGGCAACAACGTCTCGCACGCCAACAACCGTACCCGTCGCCGCTGGTTGCCGAACCTGCATGAGCGTCGTTTCTGGGTGGCCAGCGAGAATCGCTGGATCAAGCTGCGCGTTTCCAACAACGCCCTGCGCACCATCGACAAGAATGGCATCGAGGCCGTGATTGCCGACATGCGCGCCCGCGGCGAAAAGGTCTGAGGATCAAACCATGGCTAACAAGACCCAAGACAAGATCCGCATGATCTCCACGGCCGGCACCGGTCACTTCTACACCACGCAGAAGAACAAGAAGAACACCCCGGAAAAGTTCGAGTTCAAGAAGTACGATCCGGTGGTTCGCAAGCACGTGATGTACAAGGAAGGCAAGATCAAGTAATTGATCGACGCGCCGAAGAAAACCCGCCCCCCGTGGCGGGTTTTCTTTTGCCTGCTTGCCGGGCCGGCGACTGCCACGCATCATCGCCGGATGAGTCCCGCCCCGTTGATCGCATTGTTTCCCGAGCTGCTCGGCGACGAGAGCTGGCGACAGTTGCCAGCGGCGGTGCAGGCCATGCACGGCTCGTCACCACGGTTGCAGGCGAACGGCCTGGCCGACATCACCGGCGACCGCCGCCTGCCCGCACGCTGGTTGCGCCGGCTGCTGGGCTTGCCGTCGCCAGGCCCGGCGCAGGCACTGGCACTGACCATCGAACGCCGCGACGACCGCGAGGTCTGGACCCGCCGTTTCGCCAGCAGGCAGATGCGCTCCACGCTGGGCCGGCGCAACGGCTCGCCCCTGCTGTTCGAAACGCTGGGACCGGCCCGGCTGGGTTTCGCCCTGCGCCAGGACGGTGACGCGATCGACTGGCAGCTGCGCAGCGTGCACTTCCTCGGCCTGCCCTGCCCGCGGGCGCTGCATGGCCAGGTGCTTTCGCGCAGCGGCATCCGTGACGGTCGCTACCAGTTCAGCGTCGACGTGCGGCTGCCGTGGCTGGGCCAGCTGGTCGCCTACCACGGCTGGCTGGAACCTTCGCAAACCGGGGCAACACCGGATGAAGGCTGAAACCGCCGCACCGGTGATCGTGTTCGACGGCGTCTGCCTGCTGTGCAGTCGCTGGGTGCGCTTCCTGCTGAAGCACGATCGCGCATCGCGCTATCACTTCGCCGCGATGCAATCGGAGCACGGCCGCGCCCTGCTGCTGGCGCACGGGCTGGACCCGGACTCGCCGCTGTCGTTCCTGCTGGTCGAAGACCAGTATGGCTACACCGACACCCGGGCGATCGTGCAGATCCTGCGCAGCCTGGGCCAGCGTCGCTGGCGCTGGCTGGGCCATGCGCTGCATCGGGTGCCGCGCTGGCTCGCCGACCCGGCCTATCGCTTCGTGGCCCGCCACCGCTACCGGATCTTCGGACAGAGCCGCAGCTGCTTCGTGCCCACGCCGGAACAACGCGCGCGTTTCAGCCCGTAAGCGCTTCCAGCTGCGTCTGGATCGCGAAGCCATCGAGTGCTTCAAGCGCCTCGTCGAGCGTGAACAGGCCCATGCACGGCATCGCCCCGCGTGCCGACAGGCTGCCGTCGGCCAGCTTGCGGGCCAGCACCACCGCGGGCGTGGCGGGAATCTGCGGGCCATCGCCGGCACCGGCGCGCAACGACCAGCGCAACTTCAGCGCCCGCCCCTGGGCGTCGCGCCCGCGCAGCTCGACCAGCATGCCGCCGACGTCGCTGCCCGCGCCGAGGAACCATTCGCTGATCCGGCGCAGGCGCGTGGCGTGGCGGGCCAGGTCGCGCAGCAGCCCCAGTCGCACCAGCCACGCCGCGGCCAGCGTGCCGAAGTGCAGACGTTTCAGCTCCAGCCCCGCGCGGAAGATCACCGTACGCACACCGGGATAGCGCCGCGGGAACAGCTCCAGATCCGGCACGTCGCACAAGCCGGTCCAGCGTCGGCCGAACGAAAACCGCGGGCGCCGGGTCAGCATCCAGCCGTGAGCGCGCTGCCAGCGACCGTCGCGCCAGAGCTTCAGCGGGCGTCCGCAGTAGCCCAGGATCGCCGCCACCGTGGCGTCGCCGCGCGGCGTGCGGTTGCCCGGGCTGATCGCGTGCTCGATGACCTCCAGCTCGGCGAAGTGCGGCAGCAGGCCATCGACCACCGCGCTGCTCAGCGCCGGCACCGTGGAGGCGCCGCTGACCAGCAGGCGGCCGGCCTCCCGCGCACGGTCGTCCAGGCGGCTCATGCCGCCGACGAAGTCGCGTCCGTCGGCAAGGTCGATGTAGTCGCTGGCGCAGGCCAGGCATGCCTCGGCCACCCGATAGTCCTGTTGCTGGAACGGACCGGCCGCGTGGATCACCAGCTGCGGCCCCAACGCGGCCAGCGCATCGGCCAGGCCCGGCGCGGCCACGTCGAGTGCCGCCAGCTGCACCGAGGCATCACCCAGCGCCTCACGCAGCGCCGCCAGGCTCTGCGCCCGTCGGCCAGCGACGACCAGTTGAAAGCGCGGATCGCCCGCCAGCTGGCGGGCGATCCGCGAACCGAACACGCCGGTGGCGCCGATCAACACTACGCGCAAGGCCATCCATTCCCCCGTGGCGATCCCCGAAAAACAAAACCCGCCGGACGGCGGGTTCTGCTGAAACATGCTGGCTTCCGATCAGGCCGTGGCCACGCCGTAGCCCTTCAGCCGCTGGGCGAATTCCTGCAGCGCCCGGATGCCGCTTTCCTCCGCTTCGTGAATCCACTGCTGCAGGCCCTTCAGCGCCTGCTCGGCACCGCGCTGCTCCATCAGCGCCGCCAGGCGGCTGCGGAACTCGACCACGGTGGCCAGCGTCGGACGCCTGGCCAGCACTGCCTGCATGCGGTCACGGCCTTCGCTGTCCAGCCAGCGGCCACCGTCGGCCAGGGCGCGACGCAGGCGGCGCGGGGTGGACTTCAGGCTTTCGCCGGCATGCTGCGCCTCTTCGGCGATGGTCGGCAGGATCACGCCGCGGTAGTAGTCGGTCATCGCCTGGAAGCGATGGGTCAGCACGGCCTTCAGCGTTTCGGCATCGGGCAGGCGCACGTTCGGGCGGATGTCGAGGGTGGGTGCCACGCGCAGCACCTTGGCCAGGCCCACGGCGCGCAGGCCGCAGATCGCCGCCCAGCCGATGTCGAACTCCCACTTGCGCAGGGCGAACTTGGCCGAGCTGGGGAAGGCGTGGTGGTTGTTGTGCAGCTCTTCGCCGCCGATCCAGAACGCCCACGGGATCAGGTTGCGCGCGGTGTCCGCGCTTTCGAAGTTGCGATAGCCGGCCCAGTGGCCGATGCCGTTGACGAAGCCGGCGGCCCAGAACGGAATCCACACCATCTGCAGCGCCCACAGCGCCGCACCGATCACGCCGAACAGCGCCACGCTGATGAACAGCATCAGGGTCGGACCCCAGTACGGATGCGCACCATAGACGTGCTTCTCGACCCAGTCGTCCGGGGTGCCACGGCCGTACTGCTCCATGTCCTGCTTGTTCTCGCAGGCGTCGCGGTACAGCGACACGCCATCCCAGAAAACTTTCTTGATGCCATAGATCATCGGGCTGTGCGGGTCGTCCGCCGTCTCGACCTTGGCGTGGTGCTTGCGATGCACCGCCACCCACTCGCGGGTGACCATGCCGGTGGTGAGCCAGCCCCAGAAGCGGAAGAAGTGCGCCAGCGCCGGGTGGAAATCCACGCCGCGATGGGTCTGGCTGCGATGCAGGTACAGGGTCACCGTGAAGATGGTGAGCTGGGTCATCACCAGCATGTACACGGCGATCTGGCCCCAGCTTGCGCCGGTCAGACCATCGTTGAGGAAATTGATTACCGCGTCGAGCATGGAAGGCACCGGATGAGAGACAAGTCAGTGTAAATCAGGGGCTTCCGTACCCACCAGCATGTTGTGAACCACGAATGATAGCAGTTGGTCAAGCCGTGGAAGCTAAGGCGACGTTATTCACGCGCCTGTTGTTTCAGGATGGGGGCGCCATGACAATCAGGCAATGACCACCATCGTTCCGGCCTCCCCCAAGACCGTGCTGCAACTGGATCGCCTCAGCCGCCGACGCGCCGGCCGCCAGGCCGTGCGCGAGCTCAGCCTGGCGCTGAAAAGCGGCGAGGTGATGGGCCTGCTGGGCGTCAATGGCGCCGGCAAGTCGACCACCTTGTCGATGATCGCCGGCGCGCTGCGCCCGGACAGCGGCGGCATCCAGCTGAACGGCGAGGATTTCCTCGAGTATCCGGAACTCGCCCGGCGCGAAATCGGTTGGCTGCCCGAGCGCGCGCCGGTGTGGGCCGAACTGACGGTCGAGGAGCATCTCGATGCCCATGGGCGACTGCGCGGCATGCGTGGCAGCAACCTGCGCCAGGCCCGCACCGCGATCATCGAACGACTGGAACTGCAGCCACTGGCCCGGCGCCTGGCCGGCGTGCTGTCGCAAGGCCAGCGCCAGCGGCTCGGGCTGGCCTGCGCGCTGCTGCATCGCCCGGCCCTGCTGGTGCTGGACGAGCCGGCCAACGCGCTCGACCCGGTGCAGGTCGCGGCGCTGCGCGCGCTGATCCGCGAACAGGCCGCCGCCGGCACCGCGGTGATCCTGTCCACCCACCTGCTCGCCGAGGTGACCGCGGTGTGCGATCGCGTGGCGATCCTGCACGAGGGCACGCTGCGCCATGACGGCGCCGTGCTGGCCGACGACCACCCGGCACTGGAACAGACCTTCTTCGGGATTGCGATGAACGGCAGCGACAAGGCGCAGGCCGCATGACTCTGCTTGCGGTGGCACGACTGGAATGGCGCCGGTTGCTGGTGCGCCCGCTGGCCTGGGTGCTGGCGGCGTTGACGCTGGCCTGGCTGGCCTGGAACTTCACCCTGCTGCTGGGCAATTTCCTGGCCGGCCAGATCCAGCGCGCCGCCCAGCCTGACGGCCCCGGCTTCGTCGACCTGGTCGGCGTGCCGCTGCTGGGCCAGCTCGCCCAGCTGGCCTTCCTGGTGGTGCCGCTGCTGGGCATGTCGGTGATCGCCGGCGAACGTCGCAACGGCACCTTGCCGCTGATGTTCGCCGCGGGCGTGCCCGCTTCGCGCATCGTGCTGGGCAAGTACCTGGCCCTGCTCGGCTGGCTGCTGCTGTGGTTGGCGCTGACCCTGATGATGCCGCTGGTGCTGATGCACGCCACCCACTTCGACTGGGGCAAGCTGGCCGCCGCCAGCCTGGGCCTCGCCCTGATGCTGGCCACGCTGGCGGCGATCGCGGTGGCCTGCTCCAGCTTCGCCTCGCACCCGGCGATGGCGGCCGCCGCGGCCCTGGTCATCGCGCTGGCACTGTGGAGCGTGAACCTGGGCGCACAGCTGGCCGGCATCAACGGCGGCGCGATCAACTGGCTGGCGATGAGCTCGCACCTGCAGCCGCTGCTGCGCGGGCTGGTGTCCAGCGCCGACCTTGCGTGGTTCGTGCTGCTGGCGGCGCTGGCGCTGGCGCTGGCGACGCGCCGGCTCGCCGCCGACCGGGAGCGTGGCTGATGCAAAACCTGTTCAGACGTCTGGACGGCTGGTTGTTTGCCGCACTGCTGGTGCTGGCCTTCGCCGCGCTGGGCTACCTTTCGACCCGCTACGCGACGCAGTCCGACTGGACCACCAATGGCCGCACCAGCCTGTCGGCGGAAAGTCGCGCCGTGCTGGGGCAGTTGCAGGGCCCGGTGGAAATCGTCAGCTACGCGCGGCCGCAGGGCGACCTGCGCCAGACCGTGGCCGGCTTCCTGCAGCGCTACCAGGCGGTGAAGCCCGACCTCACGCTGCGCTTCGTCGACCCGCAACTGGACCCGGCGAAGATGCGCGAGCTGGGCATCACGGTCGACGGCGCGCTGATCCTGCACTACCAGGATCGCGAGCAACGCCTGGACGAGTTGTCCGAGCGCAGCCTCACCAATGCGCTGGAACGGTTGCTGCGCGGCCGCGACCGCATCGTGGCCTTCGTCACCGGCGACGGCGAGCGGCGTGCCGACGGACAGGGCAATGGCGACCTGGGCACCTTCATCACCCAGCTGGAAAGCCGCGGCATGCGCGCGGTGCCGCTGAACTTCAGCCAGGTCGGCGCCGTGCCCGAGCACACCGACCTGGTGGTGCTGGCCAGTCCGGAAGTGGCGCTGCCGCCGGCGGCGGTGCAGGCGCTGGTCAACTACGTGGCCAACGGCGGCAACCTGCTGTGGCTGGCCGAACCGGCCAACGACGACCTGGGCCTCAGGCCGCTGGCCGCCGCACTGGGTGTGCGCGTGCTGCCCGGCGTGCTGGTCGATGGCTCGGGCGCCGCGCTGGGGCTGCACGACCCGCGCCTGATCACCCTGGGCGACTACCCGGCGCAGGCGATCACCCGCGGCTTCAGCCTGACCACGCTGTTTCCGCAGGCCTCCGCGCTGGCGCAGCTCGACCAGAGCGGCTGGGCGTTCGCGCCGTTCCTGCGTTCCAGCGCGCAAAGCTGGACCGAGTTCCAGCCGATCGACAACGCGAAGTCGTCCGACATCCGCTTCGATGCCGACGTGGGCGAGCTGAAGGGTCCGCTGGACTTCGGCTTCGCCCTGAGCCGGCTGTCGCCCAGCCCGGACAAGAGCGAGCAGCGCGCGGTGGTGATCGGCGACGGCGACTTCCTGTCCAACACCTACCTGGGCAATGGCGGCAATCGCGCGCTGGGCGAACGCGTGTTCGACTGGCTGCTCGGCGACGACAAGCTGGTCAACCTGCCCCCGCGGGGCGCGCCGGACCGGCTGCTGCAGATCTCGCAGGGCGAGTTGAACGCGCTGAGCTTCGGCTTCCTGATCGCGCTGCCGCTGCTGTTGCTGCTGATCGGCGGCGCCATCGTGTGGCGTCGGCGGCGGCGCTGAGCGATGAAGCGCGCGCAGCGTGGCAAGCTGTTCCTGGTGCTGGGCGTGCTGGTCCTGCTCGGCGTGGCCGGTTGGCAGCTGCAGCGTGATGCCAGCCGGGAAACCGGCCCGCTGACCACGCTGGACCCGGCGACCATCACGCAGATCAGCCTCACCCTGCCGGGCGCCACCCCGCTGGATTACCGCAAGCACGACGACGGCCACTGGTGGCGCACCAACGGCACGCCCGGCCGCGTCGCCAACGATGATCGCCTCGACGATCTCGCCGGCATCGCCGCCGCCCATGTGCTGAGCTGGCGCCCGGCCAGCGATTTCGATCCGGCGAAGATCGGCCTGCTGCCACCGCGCGCCGTGCTGCTGCTGGATGGACAGAAGCTGGAGTTCGGCGAAAGCTCGGTGACCGGACCACAGCATTACGTGCGCGTGGGTGATCGCGTGGCGCTGGTGTCGTCGCGCTACATGCCGCGCTCGCCCGCGGTCGCCGTCACCGAACTGCACTGACCGGCAGCAGCGCATGCCCGAACTGCCCGAAGTCGAAACCACCCGTCGCGGCATCGCGCCGCATCTGATCGGCCGGCGCGTGACCGGGGTGACCCTGCGTCGTCCCGACCTGCGCTGGCCGATTCCGCCGGAGATCAGCAGCATGCTGCCCGGCCAGCGCATCGACGCGGTGGAACGCCGGGCGAAATACCTGCTGCTGCATACCGAAGCGGGCAGCGCGCTGCTGCACCTGGGCATGAGCGGCGTGCTGCGCGTATTGCCGCCGGATGCGCCGATCGGCAAGCACGATCACGTCGACATTGCGCTGGAACGCACCAGCGCGCAGGCGCCGCGCATCCTGCGCTTCACCGATCCGCGCCGCTTCGGCTGCCTGCTGTGGCAAGCGCCGGGTGAGACGCACGAACTGCTGGCGAAGCTGGGGCCGGAACCGCTGACCGACGCCTTCGATGGCGACCTGATGTGGCGTCGCTCACGCGGTCGCACGGCCGCGGTGAAACTGTTCCTGATGGACAACACGATCGTCGTGGGCGTGGGCAACATCTACGCCAGCGAAGCGCTGTTCTACGCCGGCATCGATCCTCGGCTCGCCGCGGGCAAGGTCTCACGGGCGCGCTATGCACGACTGGCCGCCGAGGTGAAACGCCTGCTGACCTGGGCCATCGAGCGCGGCGGCACGACCCTGCGCGACTTCATCAGCCCCGACGGCGCACCGGGCTATTTCTTCCGCGAACTGATGGTCTACGGCCGCAGCGGCGAGCCCTGCCGCGTGTGTAGCACACCGATCCGCCAGGTCACCCTGGGCCAGCGCTCGACGTTTTGGTGCCCGCACTGCCAGCGCTGACGCAGGCTGGCATCCGTCCGCCCATTGTTTCTTTCTGGAAACAGACTAACCACGAGTCGCCGGCTAGCCAGGCCGATTTTCGGGCCTAACATGTTGGTCATGGATCGCGACGTAAGGCGATGAAGGCGACGAAACGGAATTCTTCCGTGGTCGGGCGCGGACAGCACGGCCCTCCGGCACTGTTTCCCTGACAAGCCTTCTGCAACCCGCGATTCCCTGCATCGACCCCATTGCCCAAGGAATCCCCATGAACAGCACCCTGATCGAATCGCTCAAGCAGCGCCGCACCCAGTACGCGCTGGGCAAGAACGTGTCGCTGGACAAGGACGCGCTGACCCAGCGCATCAAGGAAGCCATCCGGCATACGCCATCGTCGTTCAATTCGCAGAGTTCGCGCGCCGTGATCCTGTTCGGCGAGCAGAGCGAGAAGTTCTGGGCACTGACCAAGGCCGAGCTGAGCAGGATCGTGCCGGCCGACGCCTTCGCGCCCACCGCCGCCAAGCTCGACAGCTTCGCCGCCGGCGTCGGCACGGTGCTGTTCTATGAGGACCAGTCGGTAGTGAAGGGTCTGCAGGAGCAGTTCGCCCTGTACGCGGACAACTTCCCGGTGTGGTCCGAGCAGGCCGGCGGCATGGCGCAGTTCGCCGTGTGGCTGGCGCTGACCGAGGCCGGCGTGGGCGCCAGCCTGCAGCACTACAACCCGGTGGCGGACGATGCCACCCGCCAGGAATGGGACGTGCCGGCGACGTGGAAACTGCGCGCGCAGATGCCGTTCGGTTCGCACGAAGGCGGCTTCGGCGAGAAGGCCTTCATGGACGACAGCCAGCGTTTCATCGTCAAGGGCTGAGAGGTGTGAGCTGGCTCGGCCACGGATGGCCGGTCGCGGATCGGTCACGCGAGTGACTGATTCGCAGCCTCTCATCCGTCGGACTGACGACAAAGGGCGACACTTCGGTGTCGCCCTTTGTCGTTGTGGCCGTGGCGGCGCTTACTGCGGCCAGTGGAACGCGATATGGGTGTTGTTGAAATCCGGATCGTCAAGGCTGCCGCCCGGTCGCGCGACCAGACCTTCGGCCAGGCCGTCGACCTCCAGTTCCTGGCCGGCGGCGAAGTTCGCGCCCAGCGACAACAGCTCCACCAGCCGCTCGCACAGCACGCCGGCGCGATCGATGTCGCCCTCGGGCACGTTGTGCAGGCTGAGGTCCGGACGGCCGAACTTGCGCATGCCGCGGGTGTGTATCCACGACCGATCGGCTGCTTCCTCGCCGCTGCGCAGGATCAGCACGTGATTGCGCGGCGGCGCGCCGTCCTTCACCAGGTAGTGGCGGCGCCAGTGGTCGGCGTCGAACAGGGTGAGAATCTGCGGATCGAGGATCGCCGTGCCGCCCACGTCGAGCATGCCGGCCAGCACGCCCAGCGTGTCGCGCAGGTAATCCAGGGTGTCCGCGTCCTTGAGCACGCCGCGCACCACCAGCACCTCGGGCGCGATGCGCGCGTTCTCGTACGCCGCCGGCGTGTCTTCTTTGATCAGCTGGCCCAGTGCGCCATTCAGCGGATAGCCTTCCCACTGCCGCAGCACCGCGTTCTGGAAACGCTGGATCTCGACACCTTCGGGCAGGCCCGGGCTGCCATAGCGGGGCGACGGGATCAGCAACTCGGGCTCGAACTTGCCGAACACGTAGAACTGCAGCACGGCCTCTTCTTCGCCGGGCTGCCAGTACGGCCGGGGCCAGCTGACGGCGGGGGTGACTTCGCTCATGCAGATTCCTTGATGGTCCGTTTCATTCGCGCTCGCCCAGCGGCAGCACGGTCTGCTGCAACTCGATGCGGCCGTCGCCTGCGCTGATCTTCTTGAACTCGGCGCGGCTCACCGAGACATAGCGGTCGTTGCCGCCGATCTCAACCTGCGGGCCGTCGGTGACGGCACGGCCGTGCTCATCCACGCGCACCACCATGGTCGCCTTGCGGCCGGTGTGGCAGATCGTCTTGATCTCTTCCAGGTTGTCGGCCCAGGCCAGCAGGTGGCGGCTGCCCTCGAACAGCTCGCCGCGAAAGTCGGTGCGCAGGCCGTAGGCCAGCACCGGGATGTTCAACCGGTCGACCACGTCGCTGATCTGCCACACCTGCGCCTTGCCGAGGAACTGCGCCTCATCGACGAAGACGCAGTTCAGCGCACCGCGTGCGGCGATATCCGCCTCGACCAGCGCAAACAGATCCTCGTCGCGGCTGAATCGGCGGGCATTCGCCTTCAGGCCAATCCGCGACGCCACCACGCCTTCGCCGAAACGGTTGTCCAGCGCCGGCGTGAGGATCAGCGTGCGCATGCCGCGCTCGTGATAGTTGTACGCGCTCTGCAGCAGCGTGGTGGTCTTGCCGGCATTCATCGCCGAGTAATAGAAATAGAGCTTGGCCATGGGGTCGGGATCGGGGCACAGGGAACGGGGAACGGAAACGGCAGGAGCAGCGCCGAGCCCGCACAGGCCGCCCAGTTTCTCACAGACTCCAAACGCCAGAGCCGCCCCTGTTCCCTGTTCCCCACCCCTACTCCCGATCCAGCGGCGTCGTGCCGCCGGTGAAGCGCAGGCGCGCCTGCGCCAGTCGATAGCGGTGCTCGTCGCGCCAGCGGCGCCAGTCGCGCAGGCCGCAGATCGCGTAGACCAGCTTGAACAGCTGCAGCCGCCACAGCACCTTCGGGGTGTCGAACAGGTCGCCGGCCAGCATCGAGATCACGCCCTGCTCCAGCTGCCAGGTGTTGCGGGGCTGGCGGAACATCTGCTGCATCACCGGACCGTTGAAGCGGTAGATGAAGAACGAGAAGCGGGCCATGCCGGCGCGCTGGCGCTTTTCGAGCTTGCGCAGCAGCGACAGTTCGCGCGACGGCTCGCGCAACGCCTGGTCGACCACCTCGGCCGCCTGCTCGGCCCCGCTCATCGCCAGGTACACGCCGGAGGAAAACACCGGATCGAGGAAGGCGAACGCGTCGCCGACCAGAATCCAGCCCGGTCCGCCCATGCAGGTGGAGTCGTAAGAGTAGTTGCCGGTGACGCGCACCTCGTTGTCGATCAGCTCGGCATGCTGCACGCGTTGCCACAGCGCCGGGCTGAGCTTCAGCGTGTCGAGCAGGAAGTCGACGCTGCGGCCCTTGCGCTGTTTTAGATACTCCGGCCGGCACACCGCGCCCACACTCATCACGCCATCGGGCAGCGGGATCATCCACATCCAGCCGTAGCCGAAGCTGTAGATGCTGATGTTGCCCGCGTCTTCGCCGGCGCGCGTTTCGGCGCCGCGGAAGTGGCCGAAGATCGCTGCGCTCTGGTGCTGGCCGTTCTTGCGGCGCAGCTTCTTCTTCGACGCCAGCAAGGCATCGCGACCGCTGGCGTCGACCACGTAGCGGGCCTGGATCGCGTAGCTGTCGCCCTGGTCGGTCTTCACGTCCAGCCAGCTCTCGCGGGCGCCGCGCTGCTCGACCTGCACCACCTCGTGACCTTCGCGCGCATCGGCGCCGGATTCGCGGGCGTGGTCGTAGAGCATCCTGTCGAAATCCTGCCGCCACACCTGGAACGCATGCGGCGGGCTCTGCCCGATCGCGCGGGCGAACGCGTAGGTGTTGTAGCCGCGTTCGTTGTCGGCCTCGAAATCGGCGCCGGGCTTGAACACGCCCATCGCGCGCACCTTGTCCAGCACGCCGAGGCGCTCGAACACCGGCAGGTTCATCGGCAGCAGCGACTCGCCGATATGGAAACGCGGGTGATGCGCCTTCTCCAGCGCGATCACCTTGTAACCCTTGCGCGCCAGCAGCGTCGCCGCGGTGCTGCCGCCCGGGCCGCCACCGATCACCACCACGTCACACTGTTCCACCTGCTGCTCTGCCTGCTGCTCTGCCTGCTGCTCTGCCTGCTGCTCCGCCATGCCTCTCCCCAGCGACTGTCGTGGGCGGATTATGGCCGAAGCGCGGCGGCGCGCCAGCGAGGCTCTGCTAACATCGGACTCCGCATCACGCACTGTTCCGATCCATGCTCAACCCCCAACAACAGGCCGCCGTCGAACACTGCGAGGGGCCGCTGCTCGTGCTGGCCGGCGCCGGTTCCGGCAAGACCAGCGTGATCACCCAGAAGATCGCGTACCTGATCCAGCGTCGCAAGCTCAGTGCGCACAAGATCGCCGCCATCACCTTCACCAACAAGGCCGCGAAGGAGATGCGCGAGCGCGTGGCGAAGCTGGTCAGCAGCGAGGACGCGGCCGCGCTCACCGTGAGCACCTTCCACGCGCTGGGCCTGAAGTTCCTGCAGATCGAGCATGCGCGCGCCGGCCTGCGCCGCGGCTTCTCGGTGCTGGACGCGGACGACAGCAGCGGCATCGTCAAGGAGCTGGCGCCCAAGGGCGTGAAGAACGACGTGCTGTTCGGCATCCGCAACCTGCTCAGCCGCGCCAAGAATGGCGGGCTGTCGCCGGAGGAAGCGCTGGCCGCCGCGCGCAGCCCGCGCGAGATCGAGGCCGCCACCATCTACGACCTGTACCAGCAGCGCCTGAGCGCGTTCAACGCCGTGGATTTCGACGATCTGATCCGGCTGCCGCTGCGCATCCTGGAGTCCGACGCCGAATGCCGCGAGGCGTGGCGCGAGCGTTTCCGCTACCTGCTGGTGGACGAATACCAGGACACCAATGACGCGCAGTACCGCCTGCTGAAAGCGCTGACCGGCGAGCGCGGCGGGATCACCTGCGTGGGCGACGACGACCAGTCGATCTACGCCTGGCGCGGCGCCAACCCGGAGAACATCGACCAGCTCGGCCGCGACTGGCCGAACCTGCGCGTGATCAAGCTGGAGCAGAACTACCGCTGCGGCAAGCGCATCCTGCGCACGGCCAACAAGCTGATCGCCAACAACCCGCACCTGCACGAAAAGAAGCTGTGGAGCGAGCACCCCGAAGGCGCGCCGATCCGCGTGCTGGAATGCAAGGAAGCCGAACACGAGGCCGAGCGCGTGGCCGCGATCGCCACCACCCTGGCCGAGAAGCACAAGGCGCGCTGGGACGACATGGCGATCCTGTACCGGGGCAACTTCCAGGCGCGGCCGCTGGAAAAGGCGCTGCGCCTGGCGCGGATTCCCTACCACCTCACCGGCGCGCTGAGTTTCCTCGACCGCGCCGAGGTGAAGGACATCCTGTGCTATCTGCGCCTGCTGACCAATCCCAGCGACGACGCCGCCTTCCTGCGCGTGGTGAACGTGCCCAAACGCGAGATCGGCGCGACCACGCTGGAGAAGCTGGGCCAGCTTGCGCAGTCGCGTTACTCGTCCCTGCTCGACGCCACCCGCAGCGACGGCGTGCTGCGCCAGCTCACCCCGCGCCCGGCGGCGGCGCTGGCCTCGTTCGCCAACCTGCTGGACGAACTGCGCAGCGCCTCGCTGCACGAGAACGCCGCCGACCTGGTCGAACTGATCCTGAAGCGCACCGGCTACGCCGCGCAGATCATCGCCGGCACGCCCGACGCCAGCGCGCGCGAGCGCAAGCTGGGCAACCTGCAGGAACTGGCCGGCTGGTTCCGTGCGATGCAGAAAGGTGGCAACACGGCAGGCGACCTCGCCTCGCAGCTGGCCCTGCTCAGCCACGCCGATCGCGACGAGCCGGGCAACGCGGTGCGCATGATGACGATGCACGCGGCCAAGGGCCTGGAGTTCCGCTTCGTCTTCATCGTCGGCTGCGAAGACGGCACCCTGCCGCACGAAGGCGCGATCGACGAAGGTCGGGTCGAGGAAGAACGCCGGTTGATGTACGTGGGCATCACCCGCGCCAAGGAGCTGCTGACGCTGTCGTGGTGCGCGCAGACCAAACGCTACGGCGAAGTCCACCGCAACCAGCCCAGCCGCTTCCTGCACGAACTGCCGCAGGACGACCTGCACTGGCAGGGCAAGGACCCCGAAGCGGACAAGGAAGTGACCCGCGAAACCGCCGAGTCGCACATGGCGCGGATCAAGGCGATGCTGGCCAGCGGGTGATTCGGGATTCGGGATTCGGGATTCAACCAGGCATCGCCCACGCTTACAGCAGGTTCTCCGCTTCCAGTTCGCTCTTCAGGTAGGCGTAGTAGATCGGCGCGGCGATCACGCCCGGCAGGCCGAACGCGGCTTCCATCAGCAGCATCGCCACCAGCAGTTCCCAGGCGCGCGCCCGGATCTGGGTGCCCACGATGCGCGCGTTGAGGAAGTATTCCAGCTTGTGGATCAGGATCAGGAACACCAGCGCGGCGATGCCCACCCCCAGCGACACGGACAGCCCCGCCACCGCGATCGCGGTGTTGGAGATCAGGTTGCCCAGCACCGGCAGCAGGCCGACCACGAAGGTCACCACCACCAGGGTCTTGGCCAACGGCACATGGATGCCCATCAACGGCAGCACGCCGAGCAGGAAGATCGCGGTGAACACGGTGTTGATCAGCGAGATCTTGATCTGCGCGAACACGATATTGTGGAAGGCCTCGGCCAGGCGCTGGCAACGCTGGCTCAGCGCGGCGGACAACGGCCCCATCTGGTGCGCGGGACGGGTGCGGCTGAGCGCCACGATCGCCCCCAGAACCAGGCCGATGATGATGTGCACGAACACGCGCACCGCGCCCTTGCCGGCCAGTTGCAGGGTTGCCGCGTGCTTGCGCGCCAGTTCGATCGCGCCCACGCGCAGGTCGTCCATGCTGTCGGGCAGGTTGTTCACCAGCAGCGGCGGCAACTGGGCGCGGGCCTTTTCCACCAGCGGCATCAACTGCTGCTGCCACAGCAGCTGCGGGTTGCCGATCTCGTTGTGGAACAGGCTGATCGCGCCCAGGATCAGCAGGATCAGCAGGCCCACCACCACCGCGCCCAGCACCGCCACCACCACCACGCGTGCCCGGTCGCCGGAAATGCGCCGCCCCAGCAGCGGCACCATCGCCTGGACCAGTTCGAACACCAGCAGGCCGGCCAGTAGCGCCGGCAGCAGGTGGATCTCGATGACCAGCAGCAGTACCGCCGCGGTCAGCACGTAGCTCGCGTAACGGATGGCCGGCGAAGGCGCGCGCGAGGCGGGCAGGGAGGAATCCATGCGGGTGAAGTCGTGGCGGCGGGGACGCCAGTCTGTCAGCAGGCCGCCGCCGCGGCCAGCCCCGCCATGCGACTGTCGTAGACTCCGTTCATGCTCTCGTACCGCATCAGCTCCAGTTCGTCTTGCCAAGGATTCCCCATGTCACTGCGTCTTTCCTCGACCCTGCTCGCGCTCGCCCTGCTGGCCGGTTGCGCCGCCGCACCCACGCAGCGCGCGGCCGTCACGCCGCCCGCGGCGTCCCCACCTGTCGCCACGCCGACGGTCGCCGCCAACGACAACCTCAACGCGGTGGCGTGGAGCCAGCACGCGATCGAACATGACCTGATCTACCTGCAGACTTACCGCGACGCTCAGTCGCGCCTGCTAGCCGCGCTGCATGACCGCCACTGGGATGCGCTGGGCCGCAACGATCGCACCACGCCGCTGAAGGGCCTCAAGCCCGCCGTGATCCTGGACATCGACGAAACCGTGCTGGACAACTCGCCATCCGCTGCCCGCATGATCCAGGGCAACCGCGAGTACAACGAGGCCGAGTGGGCCGCCTGGTGCCGCGAGGCCATCGCCCGCGCCCTGCCCGGCGCCGTGGAGTTCACCCAGTTCGCGGCGAAGCACGGGATCGCGGTGATCTACATCTCCAACCGCGCGAAGGATCTGGATCAGGTCACCCTGGCCAACCTGCGCAAGGCCGGCCTGCCGGTTGCCGGCCCGGAATCGTTCCTGGGCCTGGGCACCGTGGTCGAGGGCTGCGAACAGGCCGGCTCGGAGAAGGGTTGCCGCCGCCAGCTGGTGGCCCGGCACTACCGCGTGCTGATGCAGTTCGGCGACCAGATCGGCGACTTCGTCGACGTGCCGCTGAACACGCTTGATGGCCGGCGCAAGGCGGTGGCCGACTATCTGCCGTGGATCGGCACGCGCTGGTTCGTGCTGCCCAACCCCACCTACGGCTCGTGGGAACCGGCGCTGTTCGACAACGATTGGTCCGCCTCGCCCGACCAGCGTCGCCAAAAGAAGATCGAGGCCTTGCGCACGCACTGATCCACACAATTAAATCAATAACTTGCAACACAAAAGAAAAGTGTTGCCTCAGCTTTGACGAATCGTTAATATCTCGCTGCCGACACCTGCTGACCGAAGTGCATTGCAGGCAAGGCCATTTCCCTTCCGGCCCTGCCGGATTTCCCCGCGAGGCCAGCGCCCGCGGGGTTTTCTTTTGGCGGCCTCGCAAAAACCTGCAGCCGCGCTTGTCTCGCCCTCGCCACGCCCCTTACCCTGCGCGCCTGCCCGCCAGGCGGCGCATCCGCGCCCGCTCCCCACGCGAGAACCGATTCGATGCGCCTGCCCGTCCTGCGTCACGCCCTGCTGCTCTTCGCCGCCCTGCTGCTGGCTGGCTGCCACGGCAAGGACGAGCCGGCACAGGCCGGCGGCAGCACGCCCGAAGCGGCGCTGCAGTCGTCGGTGGACCTGCTCCGCAGCGGTGACCTCAACGGGCTGTGGAAGCACCTGCTGCCGCCAGCCGACTACGCCAGCATGCGCGCGGACTGGGCCCTGCAACAGCGCCACGCCCAGCCGGACAGCGCCGGGCAACGCGCCCGCTTCAGCGAAACCCTGCGCAAGCTGACGGCCCCGGACGCGGAGGACACCCTGTATGCGGAACTGCAGCCGAAGCTGGCGCAGATGCAGCAGCAGTACCAGGACCAGTTGCCGGTACTGGCCAGCGTGGGCGAGGCGATCCTGAAGCGTTCCATCGCGCGGAGCCCGAGCCTGGGCGAGACGCAGAAAGCCCAGCTCGGCAGCGTGCTGGACGCCTTGCTGCCGTGGGCGCAGCAGGCCCCGTGGTTCGACGCGGCCCATGCGAAACAGGCGATCGGCGTGGCCGTGGCCACCGCCCGCAAGCTGGACATCAAGGATGCCGACCAGCTGCGCAGCCTGGATTTCGACACCACCATGACCAGGTACGCGACCGCCTACGCAGGCGCCAAGCAGCTGCTGGCGATCTACGGCCTGTCGATCGATCAGACGCTGGACTCGGTCCGCCTCACCCCGCTGACGAACGGCAACGGCCACGCCGTGGTGAAGATCGACTACACCCTGCTCGGCAAGCCGCTGTCCGCCGAAGCGAAAATGGTCGAGGAAAACGGTCGCTGGTACAACGAGGAATTGCTGGCGAATGCCCGCCGCTCGCACGCCCGGCTGCAGCAGCAGGCGGCCGTGGCCGGCACGGTCGCCGCCGCGGCCAGCCCCGTAACGAAAGACTGATCCGCCCAACCGTTAGAATAGGCGGATGCCCATGATCACGACCGCGGACGCTCCTGCCCGCCAACCCGCTCCCTGGTGGTTCAACCTCGCCGGCCAGCTGCTGCAGCCCTGGGTGCGCATCCGCCGCGATCCGGCCGAACCGGCGACCCTGCTGCAGGCCGGCGTGCCGGTCTGCTACGTGATCGAGCGTGACGGCTTTTCCGACGCGCTGATCCTGCAGCGCGCCTGCCGCGAGGCCGGCCTGCCCAGCCCGATGCAGGCGCTGTCCGGCACCCGCCGGCGCCGCTCGGTGTTCGCACTGACCCGCCGCGACGGCTGGCTGTTCGGACGCAACCGCAAGCGTGCCGCCAGCGAGCCGCTGCGCCAGCTGGTGCATTCGCTGGAAGGCCAGCCCGAGCTCGACGTGCAGATCGTGCCGGTGTCGATCTACGTCGGCCGCGCGCCCAGCCGCGACAGCGGCTGGTTCCGCGTGCTGTTCTCGGAAAACTGGGTGATGGTGGGCCGCTTCGGACGCCTGCTGGCGCTGCTGCTGAACGGACGCGACACCGTGGTGCACTTCTCCGCGCCGGTGTCGCTGCGGCAGATGCTGGACGAGTCCGGCACGATCGCGCCGGAGCGTTTCGCGCGCAAGGTCGCCCGCGTTCTGCGCACCCATTTCCATCGCATCCGTGCGGCGGTGATCGGTCCCGACCTGTCGCACAAGCGCACCGTGGTCGACTCGGTGCTGAACGCCGAACCGGTGCGCGCGGCAATCGTCGCGGCCGCCGCCAAGGAAAAGATCAGCCACGCCAAGGCCTGGCGCAAGGCCAACAAATTGCTGCTGGAGATCGCCGCCGACTATTCGCATCCGGTGGTGCGCTCGGCCTCGTTCCTGCTCAGCAACTTCTGGAACAAGCTGTACGACGGCATCGCGATGCACCACTTCGACAAGGCCCGCGCCGCCGCGCCCGGCCACGAAGTGATCTACGTGCCCTGCCACCGCAGCCACGCCGACTACCTGCTGATGAGCTACCAGCTGCACGTGTCCGGCGTGGTGGTGCCGCACATCGCCGCCGGCGTGAACCTCAACCTGCCGGTGATCGGCCCGATCCTGCGCCGCGGCGGCGCGTTCTTCCTGCGCCGCAGCTTCAAGGGCAATGCGCTGTATTCGGTGGTGTTCAACGAGTACGTGGCGCAGCTGATCGACCGCGGCGTGCCGATGGAATACTTCATCGAGGGCGGTCGCTCGCGCACCGGCCGCCTGCTGGCGCCGCGCGCCGGCATGCTGGTGATGACGGTGCGCGCGTTCCTGCGCGCGCCGCGCCGGCCGGTGCTGTTCCAGCCGGTCTACATCGGCTATGAAAAGTTGATGGAAGGCAAGTCCTACGCCGGCGAGCTGAGCGGTCAGGCGAAGGAGAAGGAGTCGCTGATCGGCCTGCTGCGCGGCCTCAAGGTGCTGCGCCAGCGCTATGGCCACGTGGCGCTGAACTTCGGCGAGCCGATCGAGCTGACCCCTTTGCTCGACGCGGCCAGCAGCGACTGGCGCGCCGCCGGTGCCGATCCCGACGTCAAGCCCGAGTGGCTGAACAGCGTCACCGACCGGCTGGCCGAACAGATCCAGATCAACATCAACCGCGCCGCCGACGTCAACCCGATCAACCTGCTGGCGCTGGCCCTGCTGGCCACGCCCAAGCACGCGATGGCCGAGGCCGACCTGCTGACCCAGCTGGAGCTGGGCAAGGCGATGCTGGAAGAACTGCCGTACTCGGACCGGGTCACGCTGACGCCGATGAATCCGGCCGCGATCATCGCCTACGGCGAACAGATGGGCTGGATCCAGCGCGTGCAGCATCCGCTGGGCGACGTGCTGACGGTGGGTGCCGAGCAGGCGGTGCTGCTCAGCTACTTCCGCAACAACGTGCTGCATCTCAACGCCACCGCGGCATGGGTGGCCTGCTGCTTCCTCAACAACCGCCGCATGTCGCGGGCCTCGGTGCTGCGGCTGGGCCAGATCATCTACCCGTTCATCCAGGGCGAGCTGTTCCTGCCATGGGATGCGGACGGCTTCGTGGCGCAGCTGGAAGCGACCATCGACTTCTTCGTGCGCCGCGGCCTGCTCGAATCCACCAACGACGGCCGCAGCCTCGAACGCAGCCCGGGCCAGGACGACGGTGCGTTCCAGCTCAAGGTGATCGCCCGCAGCCTGATCCAGGCGTTCGAGCGCTACTACATCACCATCGCCGCGCTGGCCAAGAACGGTCCGCACACGATGAGCGGCGGCGAACTGGAAAGTGCCTGCACGCTGACCGCGCAGCGGCTGTCCCTGCTCAACGAACTGAGCGCGCCGGAATTCTTCGACAAGGCGCTGTTCCGCGGCTTCATCCAGAAGCTGCGCGAGCGGCGCATCGTGTGGACCGATGCCGACGGCAAGCTCGACTACGACAGCGCGCTGGAAGGCATGGTGCGCGATGCGCGGGTGATCCTGTCGCGCGAAGTGCGCCACTCGATCCTGAAGATCACCCCCGGCGGCGAGCGGGAAACGGCCACCGAGGAACCGGTCGATGCCGTGCCCGTGCAGGCGCTGCCCGACGACGCCTCCGCCGCCGACCTGCACCGGCGCCACGTCGACGCCGAGCAGCACGAACACGAACGGCGCAGCGGCGACGATCGTCGCGGCCCCACTCCCGACGCCTGACCACGGCGTTCCTGTAGCATTGCCGGCCATGAACGAACAGCCCAAGACCACGCCCGAATCGACCACCCACTTCGGCTTCCGCGACGTGCCCGTGGGCGACAAGCAGAAGCTGGTCGGCCAGGTGTTCACCTCGGTCGCACGCAGCTACGACCTGATGAACGACCTGATGTCGTTCGGCACGCACCGGCTGTGGAAGCGCCACTTCGTGGCCACCAGCGGCGTGCGCCGGGGCGACCGGGTGCTCGACCTGGCCGGCGGCACCGGCGACATCGCCGCCCTGCTCAAGCCGGTCGTCGGCGACCAGGGCGACATCGTGGTGGGTGACATCAACGCGGCCATGCTCGGCGTCGGCCGCGACCGCATGACCGACCGCGGCCTGGTTTCCGGCCTGCGCTGGGCCCAGCTCAACGCCGAAGCGCTGCCGTTCCCCGACAACAGCTTCGACGCGGTGACCATGGCCTTCGGGCTGCGCAACGTCACCGACAAGGACAAGGCGCTGGCCGACATCTGCCGCGTGCTGAAACCCGGCGGCCGCGCGCTGGTGCTGGAATTTTCGAAAGTGCAGAGCGAGCTGTTCGGCAAGCTCTACGACTTCCACTCGTTCAGGATCCTGCCGAAGCTCGGCCAGCTGTTCGCCGGCGACGCCGACAGCTACCAGTACCTGGCCGAGTCGATCCGCAAGCATCCCGACCAGGCAACCCTGAAAGGCATGATGGAGCGCGCCGGCTTCGGCCGCGTCGAGGTGCGCAACCTCACCAACGGCATCGTGGCGATCCATCGCGCATACAAGTTCTGAGCCGAATATCGACCGTATCGCCCCGAGAGCCGTCGCCGCATGAGCAGCCACAACCACCAGCTGGAACGCCTGGTCTTCTTCTCCGACGCGGTGTTCGCGATCGCGATCACCCTGCTGGTGATCGAAATCCATGTCCCGCGACTGGGCCTGGCCAGCGACCAGGTGTTTCTCTCCGAACTCGCCGCGCTGGGTCCGAGCATCTTTGGCTTCGTGCTGAGTTTCCTGGTGATCGGCGCGTTGTGGGCGGCACACCACCGCGTATTCGGCATGATCTCCGCCTACAGCCCCGGTGTCATGCTGCCGAACCTGCTGATGCTGCTGGTGATCGCGTTCATGCCCTTCGCCACCGCGCTGATGAGTTCGAACCCGCTGTCGCGCGTGCCGGAAATGTTCTATTCCGCCACGCTGTTGCTGGCAGCGCTGCTCCAGCGCTGGCTGTTCGGCCGTGCGCTGCGTTCGGGCTTCCTGCATGCCGACATCAGCCCCGTGGACGTGGCCGGGGCACTGGGACGGGCGTGGGGCTTGCCGGTAGCGGCGGCGATGTCGCTGGGGCTGGCATGGTTCTGGGAAGGACCGAACAACTTCGTGCTGCTGACGATTCCCCTGCTGACCCGATTGTTCGCCCGCCTCGCCCGCGCCCGTGCGCAGAAAGCCGCCCGGCAGGCCGGCGACATCGCGAAGCCGCCGGCCCCGATGGAGCCGGCCGGCGAACCCGCCGGCACCAGCGTGCCCGGTTCGGCGGCATAGCGTCTCCATCGTCGCCTTGCCTTTCCCGGCCTCGCCTTCCAGCCTCGCCGTTCATGCATTCCCTGCGCATTCGACACGGCGGAACGGAGACGGTCGCGCCGCTGCCACCTTCCTCGCTTCAGGGCGTCGCCATGTCCGCGTCGGTCACGCCCTTGCGATTGATCGCCTTCCAGCCGCCCGTCGAGTAGCTTCCGGCCGCCTGCACGTCGAAGGTGCTGCCATTGCCGAGCCAGGCGTACAGCACTCGTGAAGCGTTGCCCCACATGATGTCCACCATGCCGTTGCCGTCAAAGTCGCCGGTGGCCAGCACGTCGTAAGCCGCATTGACCTTGAAGCTCTTCGTTCCCTTCCTGCTGGCCCCATTCATCGTCCAGTAGGCGAAGGTGCCAAGGCTCTGGTTGTACCAGAGCAGGTCGTCCTTGCCGTCGCCGTCGACGTCACCGGTGCCCTTCAGCTTCCAGCCACCGGCGTTGTAGGTGCCGAAGGCGTTGATCGAGAACGTGCTGCCATTGCCGAGCCACACATACATCGTGCGTTGCGCATTGCCCCACAGGACGTCGACCAGTCCGTCACCGTTGAAGTCACCGACGCCCAGAACACGGTAGGCCTTGTTGACGCCGATGCTGCGCGCCGACTTCCTGCTGGAACCGTCCATCAGCCAGTAGGCGAGCGTACCCTGCACCTGGTTGTGCCAGACCAGATCGTCCTTGCCGTCGCCGTCGACGTCACCGATGCCGGCCAGATACCAGTCATTGCTGTTGTAGGTGCCGAAGCTGCTGGCGACGTAGTCGCTCTTGCCGGCATTCCGACCGCCAAGCCAGATGGTCATGCGACGACTGCTGTCGGCCCACAACAGGTCGACGAAGCCGTCGCCATTGAAATCGCCGGTACCGAGCAGCCGCAGCGAGGTGCTGACTGACTGGTTGCGATAACCATCGTGGCCTGCCCCAAGCATCGGCCAATACACCATCCGGCCATCGTTCGGGTTGTGCCAGAGCAGATCGGAGGTGGTGTCGCCATCGGCGTTGAATGGCGCGATCCGGTTGTGCCGGAAGCCCCCGATGAGCCAGTCTGTCTGCCGCAGCGCGCGCGCGTTGTCAGCCTGATTCTGCACGCCACAGGGGAAATTCTGGCAGATCGTCAGCTGCGGGCTCGAGAACACCTGGGTCGAATCCTGTCCCGCGTCCTCGTAGGCCATGATGGTGCCGAAGCCACCCGAACCGACTGTCTTCTTGTAGCCGTAGGCATACGGATAGGCGCCGGTGCCGTCGGCGTTGTCCACGTCATGGGCCAGGCCCATGTTGTGGCCAAGTTCGTGGGTGAAGGACTTGTCTTCGCAGTAGTACCCGCTCTCGTCGGAGCCGTCGCTCACCACCGAAAAGCCATAACCGGCCGAGAAATCGTAGTGGTCGGTGATCGAGGTGCCGTCACCGCCACTGAGCCAGCCGTTGCCGCAGCTGCCATCCCGTGCGTTGTCGAAATGACGCAACAGCGCGACGAGATCGGCGCCGTAGCGGTCGCGCAGCGCATGCAACGGCTCCAGCGCCGTGGTGCCGCCGACCGTGGTCAGGTCGTCCAGTGCCTGCTCGTTGGAGGTGGCGGCGGTGTAGTCGACGGGGACCGCGCGCGCCAGCCGCACGCGCATGTCGACCTGGCTGTTTGCATAGGCCTGGTTGGCGTAGCTGATCAGGTAGTGGATGCGGGTCAGCACGTTGTCGGTCGAACCCAGCTGCTGGACCATGTCCGGTGTGTAGGCCACCAGCACGTCGACCAGGGTGGTGCCGGTCGGCGGGGAGGTTGGCGGGCTGATCGCCGCCTGCTGTGCCGCCAGGCTCATTCCTGCGGTCGCGAACGATGCCTTTCGCGCGTCGCGCGGGGGAATCCGCGCATCGTTGCGGCCTGGTCCCAACGCGCGCTGCCGCAGCCGCGACTGGGTCGCCGGCGCCATCAGCCAGCTGCCCGAGCGATCCGTGTAGACGCGCAGGGAGGCGCCGGTGGCCTGCGGGATATTGCCGAAGCTGGCATGCGCGCCGAAGGTCAGCACCACCGACTGCGGACCATGCTGCGTATCGACGCTGCCGATCCAGGTCCAGTCGCCATTGGGAAAGGTTTCGTGCCGCACGTAGCGCACGTAACTGCGTCCGCCCGTCGGGCTGTCCAGCCACAGGCCACCATCCTGCATCGCGGCAAGTGCTGCGTTTTCATCGAGCAAGACCGGCGTTCTTGCCGGCGTGGCAAGTAGCGCACGGACAGGCGCCGTATCAACACGCAACAGCGACGGGTTCGCCGCGTGAGCCGCAGGCAACATCGCCAGCAGAAGTAGTACGGGATAGCTGCGGCGCATTGTCTGCGTCCTCCATTTCATCACGTGGATCGCCGGAACAGGCCGACTCCGACCACCAGTGTGTCATCACACGGGCAACCGTCGTCATCCCGCAAGTCGGGTAAAAGCGAGAATATACGCGTCGAAGAGGAGAATTTTCGTCCACACGATCGCGGATTCGGCAACGCGCCGCCAAGGCTCGCGGGAGATGAACGGCGAGCCGCCCCCCGCGGCGGCTTCCGCGTATCGACCAGTGCCCGCCCGATGATCTTGCGGAGACATGCGGTCGGCCACTCGGGCTCTCGACGGCATGCGCCGTTGCATCCGTCAGCCACTGCCTGCATGCTGCGCTTCCATCTGGCGTGACTTCGACGCGCGTCTTCTCTTCCGGCCATCGAAGACAGCAGGCCATGATCAGCTCCCCGGCAAAAGAAATATCCGCGCAGGTCGCAGACCCGCAACGCAGCTCCTGGATCGACAACACAAAGTTCATCCTGATCGCGCTGGTTGTCCTGGGGCATTGCATGGAAGAGTGGCGCTACAAGTCGCCTGTCGTTCTGGCTATTTATCAGTTCATCTATCTTTTCCACATGCCGGCCTTCATCTATCTGTCCGGTGCATTGTCCCGGCCGAAGTTCGGCATCGAACAGGGGACACGCTGGCTGACCAGGCTGGTTCTGCCATTCCTGGTTTTCCAGGCGATCTATCTCGCTTTCGACGCGTGGCTGCTTGGCAAGCCATTCGTCTACTCCGTGACAAGCCCCAACTGGATACTCTGGTATCTGATGAGCCTGGCCTGCTGGCGGATCATGCTGATCCCGGCACTTTCCTTTACCAGACCGCTCCTGGTCGCCTGCACCCTGGCCGTGCTTTCTGGCTACCTCAACGACGTCGGCTACTCGTTCAGCCTGTCGCGCACGCTGGTGTTCTTTCCATTCTTCGTCGCGGGCTATCTGCATGGCACGAAGATCAAAGGGCCGCGCCTCGCAGCCGTCGGCGTGTTGCTGGCGCTTGCCGGTTTCGCCTGGCTGATCCGCGAGCTCAGCGCCAAATGGCTTTTCGGTCTCGCTCCCTACACCAATCTTTGGGGAGGCGCGATCCAGGCGGGCCTGCTTGCGGCATCCGCCGCAGGCGTATGGGCGGTACTGCGACTGACCCCTCGCGCAGCAAGTCCGTTTGAAAAGATGGGTCGAGAGAGTCTTTCGGTGTACTTGCTGCATGGGCTTCTGATCAAGCTGGCCACCGCATACGGCATCTGGAAGCTGTTCCGGCACCTGGGTGTCGGGCAGAGCCTGGGCGTGGTCATCGGGGCGACGTTGCTTTTGGTGACGCTGCTGGCGGCTGTGGCGCCCCTGTTCCACCCGATCATGAATTACCAGTGGCTGTTCCGCAGCCGACCTGCGCCCGCGGCCGACAAGGTGACGGGTGCCAGCTGAGGTGTCGCCGGAACGGCCATCGCGTTCGACCTGGCGGAAGCTGATCGACTCCCGCCAGGTCAACCGGCCCAGGCAAACCCGCCCCGGCTCGTCGTCATCGGCCGCAACCTGCGCATTCATCGCCGTCCCTCCCCCGATCGACCCGGCGAGCAGTTTTCCGTTTGCATGGAAGGCGATTCGCGCCGGGTGGACGTGATCCAGATCAGTGGCCCGCCGCGACGCGCGGCGTATGTTGGGCTCCCTTTCCCGACGAGCCCGCCCCATGGCCAGCGACATCATTGCAGAACAAAACACCCATCTTTTCGACGCCCGCGGGGTGGCCCGCCGCTTCCGCCATTCGGCGATCTTCGGTGCGATCGGCGCGCTGCGTTCGGGTGAGACGATGCGCTTCGTCAACGACCACGACCCGATCCCGCTGATCGCCCAGTTGCGCGAACGCCTCGGCGACAACCTCAGCGTGACCTACCGCCAGCGCGATGCGGACGCCGTGGTGATCGACTTCGGCATCACCGGCCTGCCGGTGGAGTGATGCGCTATCCGCCCTTCTTCGACCAGGCGCCAGCGATCACCTTGCGCGATCCGCTGGCGGACCTGCTTGGCGCGGCCGACGACGGCCTGCTCGACTACCACTACATCGACGCCGTGCGTCTGGCCGGCCACTCCTGCCCCACCGTAGCCGGCGCCTGGCTGATGGCGCGTGCCGCGCTGCGCGCGCTCTATCCCGATGGCCCCGCCGAGCGCGGCGGCGTCAGCGTGGAAATGAGCGGCGCGGAAGACGAGGGCGTCAACGGCGTGATCGGCCAGGTGTTCACCCTGGTCACCGGCGCCGCCGCAGCCAACGGCTTTCACGGCATTGCCGGCCGCTTCGCCCGGCATTCGCTGTTGCACTTCTCCACGCCTGACGCAGGTGCGGGCCTGCGGGTGCATCGACGCGACAACGGAAAGAGCGTGTCGGTGGCGCTGGATCTCGGCGATGTCCCCGCGCCGGCCAGCCTGCGTCCGCTGCTGGGGGCGGCACTCGACCCGCAGGCCACGCCGGAACAGCGCGCGGCCTTCGGCCAGGCGTGGCAGGAGCGGGTGAAGTGCCTGCTGCTGGAGCATGCCGACGATCCCGCCGTCGTTCGCGTGACCCGGTTGAACTGAGCGCGCGGCGCGCCTCAGCTCGCCGGCACGCGCAGGTCCTGCCAGACCGTGCCCGACTGCCGCGCCTCGCGCTCGTGTTCCTCGTCGCGCCAGCCCTCCTGCAGCGCGGCGTCATACCAGCGGCGCATGCCGGGCAGCGCCAGCAGCCGTTGCGCATAGTCCGAGGATGGCGCGCCAAGCTGCAGGCCGTAGCTCTGGATGCGGAAGGCCACCGGCGCGAAGAACGCATCGACGGCACCGAACTTCGCGCCGGCCAGGAACGGCCCGCCAAACCGGGCCAGCCCTTCGCTCCACAATTCATCGATGCGTGCGATGTCGCCCTGCAGCGCCGCCGGCAGCTCGTCGGGCAGGCGGATGCGCAGGCCGCAGTTCATGCCGCACTGGTTGCGCAGGGCCGCGAAGCCCGCGTGCATCTCCGCGGCAGCGCAACGCGCCCAGGCGTGCGCGTCCGGATCGGACGGCCATACGTCCATATGACGTTCGGCCAGGTATTCGGCGATCGCCAGCGAATCCCACACCACCCGTTCGCCGTCGTGCAGGCACGGCACCTTGCCGCTGGGCGAGAACGCGCGAAACGCCTGCCAGCTGGCGCCGTTGCCCTGGGCAAACGTCACCAGATGTTCTTCGAACGGAATGCCAAGCTCGCTGAGCAGCAGCCACGGCCGCAACGACCACGACGAATAGTTCTTGTTGGCGATGTGCAGCTGGTACATGTCGTGCAACCTCCCGTGGTCAGTTCTGTTCGCAGGTTTCGATCGGCGGCACGACCCGCACGGGCCGCCGCCGCGCATTGGCCAGCACCACGCCGCCGATGGTGACCGCCCCGCCCACCAGGATCAGCGCATTCGGCACTTCGTGCAGCCACAACCAGCCGATCAGCAGCGCGATCGGCGGCGACAGGTAGATGAAGCTGCTGACCTGCGAAGCCGAAGCACGGTGCACCGCCATGTTCCAGGCCAGGTAGCCGACGAAGGTCGGCGCGATGCCCAGCCACAGCAGCGCGCCGATGTGCGACCACGACGCGGCCGCCAGCGCCTGCGGCAGATGCCAGCCGAACGGCAGCGCGCCGAGCGTGCCGGCGAACATCGCGAACGCGGTGACGCCGACCATGCTGCTGCGGGCGAACAGCGCCTTCTGACCCACGAAGAAGACCGCCGAGACGGCGACGCACACCAGCACCAGCAAGGCGTGCGGGTCCACCTCCACCCGCTGCCCACTGGCCAGCACCACCAGCACCGTGCCGAGCAGGGCCAGCGCCAGGCCGACCCAGGTGCGCAAGGTCAGGCGCTCGCCGATCCAGAACGCCGACACCGCCGCCGTGGCGGCCGGCACCAGCGAAATGAGGATCGAGGCGGTGCCGCTGGCGATCCGCGTCTCGGCGTAGTTCAGGCACAGGTGATAGACGCTGAGGCCGAGCACGCCGAGCAAGGCCAGTTGCGGCCAGTCACGCGGCGCCGGCAGGGGCACCCGCTTCACCCACAACAGGACGGCGAAACACAGCGAGCCGGTCAGCAGCCGCGCAAAGGCCACCTCGCCCGGCGTGAACGAGGGCAACGCATAGGCGATCGCGGCATACGCCGACGACCAGGTGAGCAGGGCGATCGCGATGGCCAGCAGCGCGCGGCCATCGAGACGGTCAACGGTACCCATGGGGACGCATTCCTGAAACGGGGAAGTGCGCATCCTAGTCTTGCCGCTCGCGCCGAGGAATAATGCACCGAAGCGTTTTCGCGCTGTTTCGCCAGCGATCGAATTCATCGATACCTGATCCTGCCTTGGAATCGAAAGTCATGGAATCAAAGCTCGAACTGGACGCGAAGGACTGGCAGCTGCTCGAAGCGCTGCAGCAGGATGCGCGCCTGGGTTACGCCGAGCTGGGCCGCAAGGTGCGGCTGTCCGCGCCGGCGGTGGCCGAGCGGGTGAAACGGCTGGAGGAAGCCGGCGTGATCAGCGGCTACCGCGCCACGGTGAACCCCCGGCGACTGGGCTACGGCATCAGCGCGATGATCCGGTTGCGTTGCGACGGCGTCACCTGCGCGCGCATCGGCGCACTGATGGAGGACATCCCCGAAGTGCTCGAGTGTCGCCGCCTGGCCGGCGAGGACTCCGCCCTGCTGCATGTGGTGGCGATGTCGATCGGCCACCTGGAATCGGTGCTCGACCGCCTGCTCAAGACCGGCGCCAGCAACAGCACCACTACCCTGATCGTGCTGCAGACGCCGCACGAACACCGCCCGCTGACCCGCGCGATGTGGAACGCCGCACTCGCCGCGTCACGCGACTGACCCTCTCCCCTGCGACCATCCCATGACCGACAAGCCCACCACCCCGCCCCCTTCGACCACCACCGGCGCGCCCGCCGATCCGCAACGCCGCCGCCTGCTCGGCGGCCTCGCGATGGCCGGAGCCGCGCTCGGCGTGAGCAGCTGCCAGCCGTTCGGCGAGCGCGGCGCAGCCGCGGCGCCAGGCGCAGGCGACGCGGCACTCGATGCACAGCTGCGCCAGCACATCCACCACGTGGTGGTGCTGTACGCCGAGAACCGCAGCTTCAACAACCTGTTCGCGAACTTCCCCGGGCTGGCGCAACCGCTGCAGGCGCTCGACTCGCCCGCCTACCGCCAGCGCGATCGCGATGGTCGATTGCTCGACGCATTGCCACCGGTATGGGGTGGCCTGGCGCCACACGCGCAGACCGTCGACGGCCGTCACTACCAGATCGGCGAAGACGCGATCCGCGGCCTGCCCAACCGCCCCTTCGTCCTGCGCACGCCCGACGGCGACGCACTGCCGCACGGCGTGATCACCCGCGACCTGGTGCACCGCTTCTACGAGAACCAGCTGCAGATCAACGGCGGCAGGAACGACGGCTTCGTGGCCTGGGGCAACACCGGCGCGATGACGATGGGCCACTACGGCGACGGCGCGGCCAACCTGCGGCTGTGGAAACTCGCCGGGCAATTCACCCTGTGCGACAACTTCTTCATGGGCGCGTTCGGCGGCTCCTTCCTCAATCATCACTACCTGGTCGCCGCGCAGCCGCCGTATTTCCCGCACGCCGACCGGCACCCGGCGAAGATCCAGATCGCCACCGTCGAAGGCGACGACCCGACCGGCCTCCAGCGCGTGATGGCCGAGGATTCGCCCGCCAGCGCGATGCAGGGTCGCCCGGAGTTCGCCTCGCGCGACGCACTGACGCCGGACTTCTGGGCGGTCAACACGATGGGGCCGGCCTACGCGCCCGCCTTCAGCCACGACAAGCACGATCCGCGCTTTGCCGACCCGGACAGCCACAACACCTTGCCGCCGCAGGTGCACGCCAGCATCGGCGATGCGCTGTCCGACGCCGGCGTCGACTGGGCCTGGTACGCCGGCGGCTGGCAGCTCGCGCTGGACGGCCATGGCGACGGCGACCACAAGGCGTTCCCGGAAGTACCAAACTTCCAGATCCACCACCAGCCGTTCAACTACTTCCGCAGCTTCGCGCCGGGCACGCCGGCACGCGCGCAGCACCTGCGCGACGCCGGCGTGGGCAACCACGCCGACAGCAACCACTTCATCGCCGCGATCGAGGCCGGCACGCTGCCGCCGGTGTCGTTCTACAAGCCGCAGGGCGACCTGAACATGCACGCGGGCTATTCCAGCGTGGATGCCGGCGACGAACATCTGGCGCAGGTGGTCGAGGCGCTGCAGAAAAGTCCACTGTGGCCGAACCTGCTGGTGGTGATCACCGTGGACGAGAACGGCGGCTGGTGGGATCACGTGGCGCCGCCGAAGGGCGATCGCTGGGGACCGGGTTCGCGCATCCCCGCGATCATCGTGTCGCCCCACGCGAAGAAGGGTTTCGTCGACCACACCGTCTACGACACCGGCTCGATCCTGCGCTTCCTCACCCGCCGCTTCGGCCTCAGGCAACTGCCCGGCCTGAAACTGCGCGACGCCTCGATGATCGCCGCCGGCGGCCCGCCACCCGGCGACCTCACCGCGGCGCTGCAGTTCAGTTGAGCCCCAGAGCACCCCCTCACCTGAAGGACTCCCTTCGGTCGCCAGCCTCCCCCTGCAGGCAGGGGGAGGAGCAGAACGAGCCACCCGAAACTCCATCGCCACCGGGATACCCTCCCCTGCTCCGCAGGGGAGGGCAGGGGTGGGGTCCACGCCGCGTCGAACTTCATCGAAGCCGATTTCCCCGTAAGCTGCACCTTTCCAGCGACACGCCAAGATCACCATGCGCGACTTCTACCCCGCCATCGACCCCTACCAGACCCATCGCCTCGCCGTCGACGCGATCCACACCCTGCACGTCGAGGAATGCGGCAACCCTGACGGCTTGCCGGTGGTGTTCCTGCACGGCGGCCCCGGTGCCGGCCTGTCCGCCTATCACCGTCGCTTCTTCGATCCGGCGCGCTACCGCATCGTGCTGTTCGACCAGCGCGGCGCCGGGCAGTCCACGCCGTTCGCCGAGCTCACCGACAACACCACCTGGCACCTGGTCGCCGACATCGAGACGATCCGCGAGCACCTAGGCATCGAGCGCTGGGTGGTGTTCGGCGGTTCGTGGGGTTCCACCCTGGCGCTGGCGTACGCGCAGACGCATCCCGAGCGCGTGCTCGGCCTGGTGCTGCGCGGGATTTTCCTCGGCCGCGAGCCGGAACTGCGCTGGTTCAACGAAGTCGATGGCGGCGCCTCGCAGATCTTCCCCGAGCGATGGGCGCGCTTTCGCGACTTCATTCCCGAAGCCGAACGCGACTCGATGCTGGAAGCCTACTGGCGCCGGCTCACCAGCAATGACGAGGCGACCCGGCTTGCCGCAGCGCAGGCGTGGAGCGCATGGGAAGGCGGCAGCACCACCTTGCTGCACGATCCCCACGGCGGTGGCGACTTCGAGGACCCGCACAAGGCGGTCAGCCTGGCGATCATGGAAGCGCACTACTTCCGCCACCGCATCTTCCTCGAACCGAACCAGCTGCTGCGCGACATCGAACGCATCCGGCACATCCCCGCCACCATCGTGCACGGCCGCTACGACATCATCTGCCCGATGACGAGCGCATACGACCTCAGCCAGGCCTGGCCCGAAGCCGAGCTGCACGTGGTGCTGGCCGGCCACAGCGCCGCTGATCCCGCGATCGTCGACCAGCTGGTGCAGGCGATGGATCGGCTGGCCGACCGCTACGCCTGAAGCGCACCTTCATCGTTCCCCCGCAAGGCAAACAGGGAGTGTCCATGCGCGTGCTGGTCACCGGCGCCTACGGCTTCATCGGCGCGCACATCGTGGCGGCGCTGGTCGCCGCGGGCCATGACGTCGTCTGCGCCGTGCGAGGCGCGCGCCTCGACACGCGTTTCCCCGGACTCGACGCGATCGCCTGCGACATGGCCCGCGACCTGCGCAGCGAAGACTGGCTGCCCCGCCTCGCCGGCATCGAGGCGGTGGTCAACTGCGCAGGCATCCTGCGCGAGCGCGGCGCCGACAGCTACGCGGCGGTGCACGAGCAGGCGCCGCTGGCCCTGTTCCGCGCCTGCGTGCAGGCCGGCGTGCGGCGGGTGATCCAGGTCTCCGCACTGGGCGATCCCACCGACGGCGAGTTCATCGCCTCCAAGCATCGTGCCGATGCGGCGCTGGCCGCGCTGGAACTGGACTGGCTGGTGCTGCGCCCGTCGCTGGTCTACAGCGCGCATGGCTCGTACGGTGGCAGTTCGCTGCTGCGTGCGCAGGCCGGGCTACCCGGCCTGCTGCCCCTGCCCGGCCGCGGCGCGCAGCCGCTGCAGCCGATCGCCGCCGAAGACGTCGGCCTGGCCGTCGTCGCCGCGCTGGCCCGACCGCAAGTCGCCCGCGAGATGCTCGAACTGGTCGGCCCCGACACCATGAGCCTGCGCGACTACCTGCTGGCCTGGCGACGCTGGCTCGGCTTCGGGCACGCATACGCGCTCGCCGTGCCGATGCCGCTGGTGCGACTGGCCTGCGCGCTGGGCGAACACCTCGGCAACGGCCCGCTCGGCAACACCATCGGGCGCATGCTGGAACGCGGCAACGCCGGCGCCGCCGATGCCGTCCCCCGCCTGCGCGAGCGCCTCGGCCTGACTCCGCGATCACTGCCACGCGCGCTGGCCGAAGCGCCCAGCCACGTGCAGGACCGCTGGCATGCGCGGCTGTATTTCTGCCTGCCGCTGCTGCGCGTGTCGATGGCCTTGCTGTGGATCGGTTCGGGCGTGGTCGGCTGGCTGACCCCGGCAACCGACGTGGTCGCCGCCACGCACGGCAGTTCACTCGCCGCCGGCAGCCTGCTCGCGCTGGCGCGCATCACCGCCAGCGCCGACCTGCTGCTGGGCGCGCTGTGCCTGCTGCGCTGGCGGCCGCATCTGGTGCTGGGCCTGATGCTGGCGATGCTGCTCGGCTACACCTTCGGCATCGGCATCGCCTGGCCCGTCCACTGGCTGGACCCGTTCGGCGGCCTGCTGAAGAACCTGCCGCTGGTCGCGGCACTGGCGCTGCTGCTGGCGACGGAACAACGTCGATGAATGCCTACGTGTTGCTGAAAACCGTGCACATCCTCTCCTCCACCCTGCTGTTCGGCACCGGACTGGGCACGGCCTTCTTCCTGTGGTTCACCCACCGCAGCGGCCAGCTCTCCGCGATCGCGGTGGCCACGCGGCTGACCGTGCGTGCGGACTTCCTGTTCACCACGCCGGCGGTGATCGTGCAGCCGCTGTCCGGCTACCTGCTGATGCGCCTGATGGGTTTCGACCTGCACACGCCGTGGCTGCAAGCCGCCATCGCGCTATACCTGCTGGCCGGCGCCTGCTGGCTGCCAGTGGTCTGGTTGCAATGGCGCGCGCGCAACCTGGCCGCCGCCGCACTGCGCGACGGCACCGCCCTGCCGCCGGCCTACCATCGCTGCATGCGCACCTGGTTCGCACTGGGCTGGCCGGCCTTCCTCGCCGTGATCGCCACGTTCTGGCTGATGGTGGCGAAGCCGGTGTTGTGGGGGTGATGCGGATGCAGGTGGTGCAAGAAATGGATGTCGCACGAGGGCCATCAATGTAGCCGTTCCATAGGCGACACCTTCGTCAGGGGGCTTAATTGGCCACGCCCCCTTTTTGTCGGAATGCCCGCGTATCAACGCCGTTGAGCTCGCGCATCCCTCGCGAAAGTGTCGGCTGCAGCGTCTCGACCAGCAGGTGGTAGTGATTGTCCATCAAACAATAGGCCATAGCCGCCACTCGAAGCGCTCGCCTGCGCGCGTCACCTCGCGCCATCACGTGGTACAGCGCGCCGGCGAACCCAATGCGAAGTGGACGGAACATCGTGGCAGGCTAAGCTTGGCGATGTGTCGTGACAAGACTTGACCCTGAGGTTTCTGAGTTTCGCGATGCCGCAGGGCGCCGCCCCGCCGCGCCATTAAATTCATGCCGGCTACCAATTATCAGGCGGAAAGGTCAGAACTGACGGATCCTGATAATGCAATGTAAATGCGTGCCGACCAGAAGGAAGCTTGCACTCAAGAAGCAATATTGTCCCCGGATAAGTGCGCAGAAATTCTGACAAAATCTCTGAAATCGAGATATTTCTAAATATACGTGGAAGCGCATGAGGACCGCGAAGCGAGGTAGCCCCAGGCCCCAAAGGCGGCTCTGCAGCGACTTCAATACCTAACTTCTCCATCGCTTCAACCACGTCGGGATTCTTCAACAAGGATTGTATCGCAAGATCAGGTCGCGTCCGCTCATAAGGCTTTAGTACAAATTGCTTCACCTCGACACCAAATAACGAAGGTTGCCTACCAAAAAGAAGCCGCCATGTACACATTATAGCCCATATTATTGACACTAATATGGAATTGTCTCAATGCTTCAACCTTTCCATAACTTTCGTCATGAGGAGGCAAGGTCGTCGCCAACAATCGAATGCCTCCAAAATAATTAGGCGAGCACTCCGCGGGCGCCGCAACAATAAAACTCCTTCCCGTAAATTGGTACTGAAAATAGTAAGACAGTTCGCCATGGTTTCGAGCAATATAGTCATCCTCACCAGCCGCGACCTGAGACACGCCTAAGGAAACTCTGATTTTG
>NZ_AJXT01000060.1 GCF_000264295.1 Rhodanobacter spathiphylli B39
GGCCCGAACCCGTGATCGTGTCGCTGTTGCCACTGCCTGTCACCGTGGTGACGCCTGTCCACGTGCCGCCCATGCCGCTCGTCGCGCCGGCGCCATTGCCCAGGTCGAACGTCACCGCCGTGCCGTAGTTGGTGTAATTCAGCGTCTGCGCGGTGATGTTGCCCGTGACGCTGCCGCTGGTACCGAAGTTCACCGTGCCGCTGGC
>NZ_AJXT01000061.1 GCF_000264295.1 Rhodanobacter spathiphylli B39
GCGCCAAAGAAAAACCCCCACCGTTTCCGGTGAGGGTGTTTCAGGATAAAGCCCCTGGCGGTGACCTACTCTTGCATGGCAAAGCCACACTACCATCGGCGCATGCGCGTTTCACTTCTGAGTTCGGGATGGGATCAGGTGGGACCACGCCGCTATGGCCGCCAGGGAAGGGGTGGGAGCAGCGCTGTTGCGCCGGCTCCACATCTTCTTGAAAGGCCCGGTCAATACAGCTGACCAGACATTTCCGTGAGTGGAAACTCACGTTATAAATCGTAAACGAGTGACAAGCGTCGAGGTGAAATTCGAATCAGACAAGCTTCGGGAACGAACGAAGCGTCTTGGGGTTATATGGTCAAGCCTCACGGCTCATTAGTATCAGTTAGCTCAATGCATTGCTGCACTTCCACACCTGACCTATCAACCACCTAGTCTTGATGGTGCCTTAAGGAGAGTCAAGCTCTCGGGAGATCTCATCTTGGGGCGTGCTTCCCGCTTAGATGCTTTCAGCGGTTATCACTTCCGTTCGTAGCTACCGGGCAATGCCATGGGCATGACAACCCGAACACCAGCGGAACGTCCACTCCGGTCCTCTCGTACTAGGAGCAGCCCCCCTCAAATCTCCAACGCCCACGACAGATAGGGACCGAACTGTCTCACGACGTTCTGAACCCAGCTCGCGTACCACTTTAAATGGCGAACAGCCATACCCTTGGGACCGGCTACAGCCCCAGGATGTGATGAGCCGACATCGAGGTGCCAAACACCGCCGTCGATATGAACTCTTGGGCGGTATCAGCCTGTTATCCCCGGAGTACCTTTTATCCGTTGAGCGATGGCCCTTCCATACAGAACCACCGGATCACTATGACCTACTTTCGTACCTGCTTGATCCGTCGATCTCGCAGTCAAGCACGCTTATGCCATTGCACACAGTGCGCGATGTCCGACCGCGCTGAGCGTACCTTCGTGCTCCTCCGTTACTCTTTGGGAGGAGACCGCCCCAGTCAAACTACCCACCATACACGGTCCCTGACCCGGATTACGGGCCGAGGTTAGAACGTCAAGCACTTCAGGGTGGTATTTCAAGGATGGCTCCATGCAAACTGGCGTCTGCACTTCAAAGCCTCCCACCTATCCTACACAGAAGAACTCAACGTTCAGTGTAAAGCTATAGTAAAGGTTCACGGGGTCTTTCCGTCTTGCCGCGGGAACGCTGCATCTTCACAGCGAATTCAATTTCACTGAGTCTCGGGTGGAGACAGCGCCGCTGTCGTTACGCCATTCGTGCAGGTCGGAACTTACCCGACAAGGAATTTCGCTACCTTAGGACCGTTATAGTTACGGCCGCCGTTTACTGGGGCTTCGATCAAGAGCTTCGCCTTGCGGCTGACCCCATCAATTAACCTTCCAGCACCGGGCAGGCGTCACACCCTATACGTCCACTTTCGTGTTTGCAGAGTGCTGTGTTTTTGATAAACAGTCGCAGCGGCCAGGTTACTGCGACCCTTCAACGCTCAGTCACGCATGTGACCACGTCGAAGGGCGCACCTTCTCCCGAAGTTACGGTGCCATTTTGCCTAGTTCCTTCACCCGAGTTCTCTCAAGCGCCTTGGGATTCTCACCCTGCCTACCAGTGTCGGTTTACGGTACGGTTTTTCTTAAGCTGAAGCTTAGTGGCTTTTCCTGGAAGCGTGGTATCAGTCACTTCGCCCAAAAGGGCTCGTCTCGGTGCTCGGCATAAAGGGTCCCGGATTTGCCTAAGACCCATGCCTACCGCCTTTCCCCGGGACAACCAACGCCCGGTAGACCTAACCTTCTCCGTCCCCACATCGCACTTAAGAAAAGTGCAGGAATATTAACCTGCTTCCCATCGACTACGCATTTCTGCCTCGCCTTAGGGGCCGACTCACCCTGCGCCGATGAACGTTGCGCGAGGAAACCTTGGGCTTTCGGCGTGGGGGCTTTTCACCCCCATTATCGTTACTCATGTCAGCATTCGCACTTCCGATACCTCCAGCATGCTTTACAACACACCTTCACAGGCTTACGGAACGCTCCTCTACCGCGTACACATAAATGTGCACACCCCGAGCTTCGGTGCATGGCTTAGCCCCGTTAAATCTTCCGCGCAGACCGACTCGACCAGTGAGCTATTACGCTTTCTTTAAAGGATGGCTGCTTCTAAGCCAACCTCCTGGCTGTCTATGCCTTTCCACATCGTTTTCCACTTAGCCATGACTTTGGGACCTTAGCTGCGGGTCTGGGTTGTTTCCCTTTTCACGACGGACGTTAGCACCCGCCGTGTGTCTCCCGGATAGTCTGTCCTGGTATTCGGAGTTTGCCATGGTTTGGTAAGTCGCGATGACCCCCTAGCCATAACAGTGCTCTACCCCCAGGAAGATTCGTCCGAGGCGCTACCTAAATAGCTTTCGAGGAGAACCAGCTATCTCCGAGTTTGTTTAGCCTTTCACTCCTATCCTCAGCTCATCCCCATCTATTGCAACAGATGTGGGTTCGGTCCTCCAGTGCGTGTTACCGCACCTTCAACCTGGCCAAGGATAGATCACTCGGTTTCGGGTCTACTGCCTGAGACTATGCGCCCTATTCAGACTCGATTTCTCTTCGCCTCCCCTATACGGTTAAGCTTGCCACAGACAGTAAGTCGCTGACCCATTATACAAAAGGTACGCAGTCACCCTTGCGGGCTTCCACTGCTTGTACGTATACGGTTTCAGGGTCTATTTCACTCCCCTCTCCGGGGTTCTTTTCGCCTTTCCCTCACGGTACTAGTTCGCTATCGGTCAGTCAGTAGTATTTAGCCTTGGAGGATGGTCCCCCCATGTTCAGACAAGGTTTCACGTGCCCCGCCTTACTCAATTTCACACAAAGTGCCCTTTCGTCGACTGGGCTATCACCATCTATGGCCGGGCTTTCCATCCCGTTTGACTAGAACACAATGTGCTTTTGGGCTAGTCCCCGTTCGCTCGTCGCTACTCAGGGAATCTCGGTTGATTTCTTTTCCTCCGGGTACTTAGATATTTCAGTTCCCCGGGTTCGCCTTGCATGGCTATGTATTCACCATGCAATACCGCTTGCGCGGTGGGTTTCCCCATTCGGACATTGCCGGATCAAAGCTTGTTGCCAGCTCCCCGACACTTTTCGCAGGCTGCCACGTCCTTCATCGCCTCTGACTGCCAAGGCATCCACCGTATACGCTTAGTCGCTTGACCATATAACCCCAAGTCGCCTCGGGGCATGCACCCTCATCAGGTGCAGCCAAGTTACTTCGTTTTCGTGCCTTAACACTTGCCTCGGTTCGGTTTCGAACCAAGACGCTTGTCACTCGTTTACTTGTTTTCAAAGAACATCACGCCGGCCTCAATGCCGGATGATTTCAACAAATCTTGTGTGTGCTGATACTTCACGCGTCGGATCGAACCTTGGTGGAGCCTGTCGGGATCGAACCGACGACCCCCTGCTTGCAAAGCAGGTGCTCTCCCAGCTGAGCTAAGGCCCCAAGGAAACCTTGGCATAATGGTGGGTCTGGGTGGACTCGAACCACCGGCCTCACCCTTATCAGGGGTGCGCTCTAACCACCTGAGCTACAGACCCAGAGATCGAACCCCAGAACCTGAACCAGACGACCTGGAACCTAGGTTGAACGATTGCGTGAAGTACAGGTGTCTTGTGTGGACGTCTTGCGTGAGTGACTCACGCCGTCATTTCTTGAAAGGAGGTGATCCAGCCGCACCTTCCGATACGGCTACCTTGTTACGACTTCACCCCAGTCATGGACCACTCCGTGGGCGTCGTCCCCCTTGCGGTTAGACTAACGCCTTCTGGAGCAACCCACTCCCATGGTGTGACGGGCGGTGTGTACAAGGCCCGGGAACGTATTCACCGCGGCATAGCTGATCCGCGATTACTAGCGATTCCGACTTCACGGAGTCGAGTTGCAGACTCCGATCCGGACTGGGATCGGCTTTCTGGGATTGGCTCCACCTCGCGGTATTGCAACCCTCTGTACCGACCATTGTAGTACGTGTGTAGCCCTGGCCGTAAGGGCCATGATGACTTGACGTCATCCCCACCTTCCTCCGGTTTGTCACCGGCAGTCTCCTTAGAGTTCCCACCATTACGTGCTGGCAACTAAGGACAAGGGTTGCGCTCGTTGCGGGACTTAACCCAACATCTCACGACACGAGCTGACGACAGCCATGCAGCACCTGTGTTCCGATTCCCGAAGGCACTCCTCGATCTCTCAAGGATTCCGGACATGTCAAGGCCAGGTAAGGTTCTTCGCGTTGCATCGAATTAAACCACATACTCCACCGCTTGTGCGGGCCCCCGTCAATTCCTTTGAGTTTCAGTCTTGCGACCGTACTCCCCAGGCGGCGAACTTAACGCGTTAGCTTCGACACTGATCTCCGAGTTGAGACCAACATCCAGTTCGCATCGTTTAGGGCGTGGACTACCAGGGTATCTAATCCTGTTTGCTCCCCACGCTTTCGTGCTTCAGCGTCAGTGTTGTCCCAGATGGCCGCCTTCGCCACTGATGTTCCTCCCGATCTCTACGCATTTCACCGCTACACCGGGAATTCCACCATCCTCTGACACACTCTAGCTCGCCAGTATCCATCGCCATTCCCAGGTTGAGCCCGGGGATTTCACGACAGACTTAACGAACCGCCTACGCACCCTTTACGCCCAGTAATTCCGATTAACGCTTGCACCCTTCGTATTACCGCGGCTGCTGGCACGAAGTTAGCCGGTGCTTATTCCTCAGGTACCGTCAGCCCCATAGGGTATTAACCCGTGGTATTTCGTTCCTGATAAAAGTGCTTTACAACCCGAGGGCCTTCTTCACACACGCGGCATTGCTGGATCAGGCTTGCGCCCATTGTCCAATATTCCCCACTGCTGCCTCCCGTAGGAGTCTGGGCCGTGTCTCAGTCCCAGTGTGGCTGATCATCCTCTCAGACCAGCTAGCGATCGTCGCCTTGGTAGGCCATTACCCTACCAACTAGCTAATCGCACATCGGTCCGTCCAACCGCGCAAGGCCCGAAGGTCCCCTGCTTTCTCCCGTAGGACGTATGCGGTATTAGCGTAAGTTTCCCTACGTTATCCCCCACGTCTGGGTAGGTCCCGATGCATTACTCACCCGTCCGCCACTCGCCACCCACAGAGCAAGCTCTGCTGTGCTGCCGTTCGACTTGCATGTGTTAGGCATGCCGCCAGCGTTCAATCTGAGCCAGGATCAAACTCTTCACTTAAGTTTTCGACCATGTCATCACCTTGCAGCGATGGATGATCTATCTTTCTGAAGCGTTGTTCCCAACCAATCAAAACTCATTACTGACTTTTTACTTGGTGGGACGCTTGCATTGCTTGGACAGGTCGTGACCCATTCAACACAAGACGTCCACACAATTCACCTGCGCACACTGTCAAAGATCGTTCGCTTGCATCCCGTTTCCGGTTTGCGCCCCAAGACGTTTCGTCCTAGGTGAGCCGCCCATTCTACATCGCTTTTCCTCTCCGTCAACACCCTCGTGAAAGCTTTTTTCGAG
>NZ_AJXT01000062.1 GCF_000264295.1 Rhodanobacter spathiphylli B39
CGCACGTCCGGTACATGCCCGGACGTGCTCACGCGGATCAGTCACTGGCGTGACCGATCCGCGGTCGGCCGTGCCTGGCCGACCTGAGAGATTGGAAAACTCTCAACCTCTCAGTGCTGCTGCAGCACGCCGGACTCGTCCGGCTGGGCATTCACCACGCTGACGCCCGACTTGCCGCCATAAGGCAGCACTTCACTGGCCAGTTTCGGATCGGCCTTGATCATGCCGATCGCGTCGAACAGGATGTGCGCCGTTTCGTTGAGCTGCACGTCCTTGGCCTTCTTGGCGTCCTTCTCCTGCTTCAGCTCGCTCTTCAGGCTGCGCTCGTTCGCGTTCAGCCCGTCGTCCAGGCTGCTGGCCTCGTCGGCGAGCGAGGCGTCGGTGCCGTCGATGGCCTTGTGCCGCGCGCGGAAGTCGGCCTGGATCGCCTCCAGCTTCTTGCGCTCGGCTTCCCGGGTGGCGAGGTTCAGCGAGATCGATGTTTTCGCCCGCATCGTGCGGTACTGGGCCAGTTCGTCCAGCATCAGCTTCCACGCCGGCGACTGCGCCACGCGATCGGCGTGCAGCTTCTCCAGCCGCGGCAGGTAGTCGGCGAAATTCGCCACCACCTGGTAGTCGGCCGGCGCGATCTGGGTCCACTTCAGCGCGTTCTCGTAGGTGGATTCGCCGAAGTCCTTCTCGTCGCCGTTCTTCGGGAACGCGATGTCGGGGGTGACGCCCTTCAGCTGGGTGGAGCCGCCGTTGATGCGGAAGAACTCCTGGATGGTCATCTTCAGCTCGCCGAGCTGCGGCTTCTCGTCGTCGCTCTGGGCGAAGCGGTCCAGGTCGACCAGATTCTGCACGGTGCCCTTGCCGAAGGTGGGCTCGCCGATGATCAGGCCGCGGTGGTAGTCCTGGATCGCCGCGGAGAAGATTTCCGAGGCGGACGCGGTGCCGCGGTTGACCAGCACCGCCAGCGGGCCGCTCCACACCATGCCCGGGTCGTCGTCGCCCTGCTGCTCGACCTGGCCCTTGGAGTCGCGCACCTGCACCACCGGGCCCTTGTCGATGAACAGGCCGGTCAGCGAGTTGGCCTCGGCCAGCGAGCCACCGCCATTGTTGCGCAGGTCGACCACCACGCCCTGCACGCCTTCCTGCTTCAGCTCGCCGAGCAGGCGGGCCACGTCGCGGGTGGCGCTCTTGAAGTTCTTGTCGCCGGCGCTGCGCGCACCGAAGTCGGAATAGAAGGTGGGCAGGTCGATCACGCCGATCTTGCGGGTGACCCCGCCGTCCTTGATCTCGACGACCTTCTTCTTCGCCGCCTGCTCCTCGATGCTGACCTTCTTGCGCACCAGGGTGACGATCTCGTGCTTGCCGTCCACGCCGGCGTCGGCGGGCAGGATTTCCAGCCGCACCACGGTGTCCTTCTTGCCGCGGATGCGGTTGACCACGTCGTCGAGGCGCCAGCCGATCACGTCGACGATCGGGCCGTTGTCGCCCTGGCCGACGCCGACGATGCGATCGCCGACCTGGATCTTGCCGGACTTGCCGGCCGGACCGGCGGGCACCAGCTCGCGGATCTGGGTGTAGTCGTCACGCGCCTGCAGCACCGCGCCGATGCCTTCCAGCGACAGCTTCATCGAGATGTCGAAGTTCTCCGCCGCGCGCGGGCCGAGGTAGTCGGTGTGCGGGTCGGTGGTTTCGGCATACGCGGTCATGAAGGTCTGGAACGCATCCTGCCCGTCGAGCTGCCTGATCCGCTCGATGTAGGCGGCGTAACGCTTGTCCAGCGTCTTGCGGATGTCCGCGTCGTCCTGGCCGGCCAGCTTCAGGCGCAGCCAGTCGTTCATGGTGCGCTTGCGCCACAGCTCGTCGAGCTCGGCCTGGTCCTTCGGCCAGTCGGCGTGTTCGCGGTCGAAGGTGTAGCTCTGCTCGGCGGAGAAGTCGAAGCCCTGCTTGAGCAGGCCGCGGGCGTAGGTCATCCGCTCCACGGCGCGCTGCACGTAGGCGTTGAAGATGGCGAACGGCGCGGACAGGTCCTGGTTCCAGATCGCGTCGTCCAGCTTGGTCTTGCTGGGTGCGAACTGCGCCATGTCGGCCTGGGTGAAGAACACCTTCTCGCTGTCCAGCAACTTGAAGTAGGCGTTGTAGATGCGCGCCGACATCGCGTCGTCCAGCGGCTGCGCATCGTAGTGGAAGCGGGTCAGGAAGCGCGCCGACAGCTGCGCGGCCTGCGCCTCCTCCGGGGTGGAGGTCAGCGGCCAGGTGGCTGCCTTGCGCGGCTTGCCCGCGCCCATGTCGGCAGCGGACTGCGCCTGGGCGCCGGTGGCGGCAAGGGCTAGCAGCAGGAACAGCGCGGGGCGAAATTTCATGGAGGCTCTCAGGCTGACTCGGTGACACCGGCTGCATGGGCCTGCAGGTCGGCGTGGTAGGACGAACGTACCAGCGGACCGGAGGCGACGTGATGGAAGCCCATCGCCTCACCGGCTTCGCGCAGCATGTCGAATTCTTCGGGGGTCCAGTAGCGCACCACCGGATGATGGTGGGGCGTGGGCTGCAGGTACTGGCCGATGGTGATCATCTCGACGTCATGGGCGCGTAAATCGCGCAACGTCTCGATCACCTGGTCGTAGGTCTCGCCGAGGCCCAGCATGATGCCGGACTTGGTCGGCACGTCGGGATGCTGCGCCTTGAAGCGCTTGAGCAGGTCCAGCGACCACTGGTAGTCGGCGCCCGGGCGCACTTCGCGGTACAGGTGCGGCACGGTTTCCAGATTGTGGTTGAACACGTCCGGCGGGAAGTCCTTCAGCACTTCCAGCGCGCGTTCCATGCGGCCCTTGCCGCGGAAGTCGGGGGTGAGGATCTCGATGCGGATGTTCGGGCTGGCGTGGCGCGTGGCGCGGATGCAGGCGGCGAAATGCTCGGCGCCGCCGTCGCGCAGGTCGTCGCGGTCGACCGAGGTGATCACCACGTACTTCAGGCGCATGTCGCGGATGGTCTCGGCCAGTCGCGCCGGCTCCAGCGTGTCCGGCGGCAGCGGCCGCCCGTGCGCCACGTCGCAGAACGAGCAGCGCCGGGTGCACACCTCGCCCAGGATCATGAACGTGGCGGTGCCCTTGCTGAAGCATTCGTGGATGTTCGGGCAGGACGCTTCCTCGCACACGGTGACCAGCGAGTTCTCGCGCAGGCGCGCCTTCAGCTGCTGCACCGCGTTGCCCTGGGGCAGGCGCACCCGGATCCACGACGGCTTGCGCAGGGTCGGCACGGCGGTGTCGAAGCCGGCGCGGTTCAGCGCGATCTTGTCGTTGCCCAGCTGCTTTTCACCGGCCGGGGCGTTGCCGACCACGGTGATCGGGATGACCCGGGTCGACGATGTGGTTGATTCGCTCATGTAGAAAGCTCAGACCGCCGCGCGCGCGGGGAGTTCGGGTAATAGGGAAGCTGCGGGCTCGGCGACGAAACCGAACTGGCGACAGAACTGCGCCACCAGCACGTCCTCGACCGTGGCCAGGCTTGAAGGGCCGCCCAAGTCTAGCAGTTGCGTGACCGCCAGATCCTTGTAACCGCAAGGGTTGATGCGGTGAAACGGCTCCAGGTCCATGGCCACGTTGAAGGCCAGCCCGTGGAAGCTGCAGCCGCGGCGCACGCGCAGACCCAGCGCGGCGACCTTGGCCGCGCCCACGTAGACACCCGGCGCGCCTTCGCGGCGCGAGGCGTTGACGTTCCAGTGCGCCAGCGTGTCGATCAGCGACTGCTCGATCCGGTGGACCAGCTCGCGCACGCCCACCCCGATCCGGCGCAGGTCGATCAGCGGGTAGCCGACGATCTGACCCGGGCCGTGATAGGTCACCTGGCCGCCGCGATCGACCGGAATCACCGGGATGTCGCCTGGCGCCAGCACGTGCTCCATCTTGCCGGCCTGGCCCAGGGTGAACACCGGGTCATGCTCCAGCAGCCACAGCTCGTCCGGCGTGTCGGCGGTGCGGTTGTCGGTGAACGCACTCATCGCCCGCCAGGTCGCCGCGTAGGGCTGGCGACCGAGCCGTCGGATTTTCAGCGGCCGGGAATCGGGAATGGGGAATGGGGAATCGTCGGTCACGGGAGGATTGGAATTGCGTGGATCTTCATGCGTGGATGAGCGTGCAGGACACGGAATGGCTGCTGTTCAATTCCCTGTTCCCGATTCCCTGTTCCCGGCTCTCACATCGTGTACCGGATGTCCGGATCACCGCGCAGCGCGTGGTGCGCCGCCTCGTACTGCTCGCGGTTCTCGCAGTGGAAGCTGACCGTGACCGAGACGTAGTTGCCGGCGCCGGAGTGCCGGTGCCGCACGGTCTCATGCAGCACGCGCAGGCCGGCGCGCTCCAGCAGCTGCGGCACATGGGTCGGCAGGTTCGCGCTGGACTTGCCCACCGCGGTGATCTCGAACTCGCCGGGGAATTCGAAACCCTTGCCTTCCTCTTTCGCCCTGGTGAAGTCGATCGGCTGCATTACTTCGCGTCCGTGCCCTTGGCCGGCGCCGCGGCGTCGGCCTTCTTGTCGCTGTGGAACCACAACAGGATGCTGTCCCACAGGCGCGAGAAGAAGCCACCCTGCGGCGCATCGGCCAGCACCACCAGCGGCACGTTCTGCACCGGCTTGCCGTCCAGCGTGATGTGCAGCGTGCCCACCTGCTGACCCTTGGTGAACGGCGCGACCAGGGTGGCGGGGATGTCCATGGTGGCCTTCAACTGGTCGTACTGGCCGCGCTTGACGGTGACCTGCACGTTCTCGTTCACTCCGAGCGGCAACTGGTTGGACGCACCCTTCCACAGCTTCGGCGTGGCCAGCGGCTTGCCGGCTTCATACAGCTTGTGGGTCTCGTAGAAACGGAAGCCGTAGTTGAGCAGGGCCATCGCCGAATCGGCGCGCGCCTTCTCGCTGCTGGCACCCATCACGATCGCGATCATCCGCGACTCGCCCTGCTTGGCCGAGGCGGCCAGGCAGTAGCCGGCGGCGGCGGTGTGGCCGGTCTTGATGCCGTCCACGCTGGGATCGCGCCACAACAGGGTGTTGCGGTTGTGCTGCTTGATGCCGTTCCACTCGAATTCCTTCACCGCGGAGATCGCGTAGTCCTCGGGGAAGTCGTGGATCAGCGCGCGCGACAGGATCGCCACGTCGTGCGCGGTGGTGTAGTGGTTGGCGATCGGATAACCGGAGGCGTTCTCGAAGTTGGAGTTCACCATGCCGAGTTGCCTGGCATAGGCGTTCATCAGGCCGGCGAAGGCCTGCTCGGAGCCGGCGGTGTGTTCGGCCAGCGCGATCGCCGCGTCATTGCCGGACTGGATGATCATGCCGTACAGCAGGTCCTTCAGCGGCACCTGGCTGTTGAGCTTCATGAAGCTGGTGGAGCCGTCGGTGCCCGCGCCACCGCCACGCCAGGCGTTTTCGCTGATGGTCACCGGGTCGGTCATGTGCACCTTGCCATTGGCGACCTCGGCCGAGACCACGTAGTCGGTCATGATCTTGGTGATCGATGCCGGCTCCAGCCGCAGGTCCGGCTCCTTGCTGGCCAGGATCTGGCCGGTGGCGTAATCCATCAGCACCCAGCTCTTGCCGTCGACGTCCGGCGGCGGCGGCACCGGCGCCTCCGGCACCACCGGACGCGGCACCGGTGACGGACGCGGCGGGGTCTGGGCAACGGCGACGCCGACCAGCAGGGTGACGGCGGCAAGCGGAAGCAGGGTGCGGCGGAAGAAATTCATCGTGTTGTTCAGTCCGGTGTCTGGCGTTCGACGTCGCAGGCGTCGATCAAGGTGGAAAAGGTTGCGCAAATCCTGCTCAGTCTACCGCGACCTGCGGCCGGGGCAGACCCATGCCTTCGATCCGGCTGCTGACCTGGTCGGCGCGATCGACGCTGGCCAGCGGCCCGACCCGCACCCGACGCACGCGCTGGCCGTTGATCACCGCGTCGGTGACCTGCACCGCGCCGAGGTTGGCCTGGCGCAGGCGCTGGGCCAGGCGGTTGGCGTTGTCCGCGTCGGCGAACGCGCCAATCTGCAGGTAGATGCCGGGATGTGAGCCTGTGACCACGGGCGCCGGCGGCAGTTCCTTGCCGGGCCGGGACGGGTCGATGCCCTGCACCTCGACCAGGCCGGTGCCCTTGGGCCAGATGCCGATCTTCACCGCAGCGGCGTAGGACAGGTCGATCAGCCGGTTGTCGTGGAACGGGCCGCGGTCGTTGACCCGCACGATCACGCTCTTGCCGGTCTCGAGATTGGTCACCCGTGCATAGCTGGGCAGCGGCAGCGTGGTGCTGGCGGCGCTGAACGCATACATGTCGTAGGTTTCCAGGCTGGAGGTCTTGTAGCCGTGGAACTTGTTGCCATAGAACGAGGCGATGCCGCGCTCGTCGTAGCCGCGCGCGCTGGGCAGCACGCGATAGCTTTTTCCGCGCACGCTGTACGGCGACTTGTTGCCATACAGCGAGCGCGGCTCGACCTTCGGCACCGGCTCGACCAGCTTGCTGACGTCCAGTGGCGGCGGCACGCTGTCCTCGCCGTCGCGGTAGCGGCTGCCCTGCGGCTTGCTGAGGTCGTCCTCGAAGCGGTCGTCACCGGAGGTCCGGGACGGGCTCGACGGCGACGTCCGCGAATGACCGTCGCGATGAGCGGGCTTCGTGCGGTGGCCTCCGCACGCGGCCAGCAGCAGGCCCGCCGCCAGCACCAGCGCGACGCGGGCCAGCCTCATCGCGCCGCTTCCGCCGGGCCGACGCCAGCCTCGATGGCCTGCGCCAGCTGGTTCACCGCCATCGCGTACAGCGGGCTGCGGTTGTAGCGGGTGATCACGTAGAAGTTCTGGAAGGTGAACCAGTATTCCGGCCCGTTCGGGCCTTCCAGCGTCTGCAGGCTGCTGGGTTCGGCCGGCGACAGCGGTTGCAGCGGCGCATAGCCCCACGCCTCCAGTTGCTCCAGTGGCCAGGTCGGTTTGGTGTCGGTCACCGTGAGCGGTGTTGCCGATGCATCCGGCTGCGCGCGCGCCGCCACCGGACCACCGGTGACCCAGCCGTGTTTCACGAAGTAATTGGCCACGCTGGCGAAGATGTCCGGCAGCGAGTTCTGCAGATCGATATGGCCATCCTGGTCCGCGTCCACCGCGAAATCGCGGATGCTGGTGGGCATGAACTGGCCCCAGCCCTGGGCGCCGGCATACGAGCCGGTGAGCGTGTCCAGCGGGCCGGCCAGGTGGTTGTCCGGCAGGCTCAGCAATTCCTTCAGCTGCTCGCGGAAGAACTTCGCCCGCGGCGGGTAGTACAGACCCAGCGTGACCAGTGCGTCGAGCACCTTGTACTTGCCGGTGTTGCCGCCGTAACTGGTCTCCACGCCCACGATGGCCACGATGTATTGCGGCGCCACGCCGTACTGCCTGCCGATCTGATCCAGCAGCGCACGATGCTCGCGATAGAAGGCCACGCCATCGTCGATGCGCTTGTCGGTGAGGAAGATCGGCCGGTAGTCCTTCCACGGCTTGCCCTCCGCCGGCCGGCTGATCGCATCGAGGATGCCCTGCTGCATCTTGGCGCCGTCCAGCAACGCATTCAGCGCCTGCGGACTCTTGCCGGTTTCCCGCGCCACCTCGCGCACCAGTTCGGCCTGGCCGGGATGGGTGGCCGCCAGCACCGGCGTCAGCGAGGCCACCCACAACAGGCTGAGGACGGCGAGAAAACGGGCCGGGCGCGGCGCAGGCGTGGCTGTCATGTTGTGGTTTCGCTCACGGAATTGCCATGTCCACGAAAGCCTAACACGCAGGCGCGCGCAACTTCGGGCACGCACGGGACGATGCGCTGGCGAGGTTCAGAGATGCGTCTTGCGGTTGGCGTGGATCGACATCAGCACGCCGAAGCCGGTCAGCAGCGAGACGGCCGAGGTGCCGCCGTAGCTGATCATCGGCATCGGCACGCCGACCACCGGCAGCATGCCGGCGACCATGCCGCCGTTGACGAAGACGTAGACGAAGAAGCTCATGCCGATCGCGCCGGCCAGCAGGCGCGAGTAGGTATCGCGCGCCTCCATCGCGATCCACAGGCAGCGGCCGATGATGAAGGCGTACAGCGCCACCAGCGCGCACACGCCGATCAGGCCGAACTCCTCGGAGAACACCGCGAAGATGAAGTCGGTGGTGTGCTCGGGCAGGAAGTCCAGCCGCGACTGCGTGCTGTGTTGCCAGCCCTTGCCGAAGACGCCGCCGGAGCCCACCGCGATCTGCGACTGGATGATGTGCCAGCCGTTGCCCAGCGGATCGGATTCGGGATTGAGCAGGGTCAGCACGCGGTCGCGCTGGTACTGGTGCAGGAAGTGCCAGCCGACCGGGATCATGCCGGCGACCGCGCCGACCAGCAGGCCGATCCGCCACCACGCCATGCCGGACAGGAACAGCGCGAACGCGCCGGCAGCCGTCACCAGCACCGCGGTGCCCAGGTCCGGTTGCTCGGCGATCAGCCCGGCCGGGATCGCGATCAGCAGGCCGACCACGGCGATGTCCTTCCAGCCCGGCGGCAACTGGCGCGGGTGCAGGTACCAGGCGACCATCATCGGCATGGTCAGCTTGAGCAGTTCGGACGGCTGGAAACGCATGAAGCCGAGGTCGAGCCAGCGGATCGAGCCACGCCCCTCGCCGAGGATCGCCACCACCACCAGCAACGCAGTGCTGCCGCCATACAACCACGGCGTCCAGCTGCGCAGCACCGAAGGCGGGATGCGCGACACCAGCAGCAGCAGGCCTGCGCCCAGCACGAAGCGACCGGCCTGGCCGCCGACCAGGGACAGGTTGGCGTCGCCGGCGCTGTACAGCGTGACCAGTCCGGCGATCGCCAGCACGAACAGGCCCAGCGCCAGCGGCAGGTCGATCCGGGGCCGGGTCAGTATCCGCCGCAGGAAGCGCCGGCCACGCGCGTAGAGCACCTCGATCATGGCGTGTCCCCGCTTGAGGTGGCCTGGGCCGGGATGTCTTCGACCGGTTCGTCGTTCGGGACCTCGGCGGGAGCGCTCGCCGGCGCGGCGTTCGATACCGGCAGGCGTTCCGCGTCGGGAATCACGCCGCCGTGCGAGGCGAGCCACGCGTCGAGGATCTGGCGGGCGATCGGGCCGGCCGAGCTGGCGCCCCACGCGCCGGATTCCAGCAGCACGGCCACCGCGATCTGCGGGTTGTCCGCGGGCGCGTAGACCTCGAACCAGGCGCGGTTGCGGCTGGCCAGATAGGCCAGGTTGCTGCGGTCGTCGTAGGCATTGGTGGTGCGCGAGTAACGCTCCGCGGTGCCGCTCTTGCCGGCCAGGCGGTAGGGGAAGCCGGCCACCAGCGTGCGTCCGGTGCCCCGCTCGCCATACATCACCCGCTCCATGCCCAGGTTGACGGCATCCCAATCGGCCGGCTTGCGAATCACCGACGGTCCGCTGGGCGGGTTGGCCAGTGGCTGCAGCGGCGCGTTGACGCCATCGCGGGTCGCCATCACCAGCCGTGGGGTGTAGGGAATGCCATGACCGGCAAAGGTGGCGATCGCATGGCCGAGCTGCAGCGGCGTCACCGCCCAGAAGCCCTGGCCGATGCCGGCGATGACCGTTTCTCCGGGATACCAGGGTTGTCTGGAGTTGGCGGCTTTCCATTCGCGCGAGGGCAGCACGCCCGCAGATTCGCCGATCAGGTCGATCCCGGTCGGCTTGCCGAAGCCGAACTCGGCCATGTAGGCACTGAGCTTGTCGATGCCCATGTCCAGGGCGAGCTTGTAGAAGTAGGTGTTGACCGACTGCTCGATCGCACCGGCCAGGTCCACGCGCCCCACGCCGCCGCGCTGGTCGTCGCGATAGCCGCGGGCCTGGCCGGGAATGTAGAACACGCCGGTGGAAACCACGGTGTCCTGTGGCGTACGCAGGCCGCTCTCCAGGCCAGCCAGGCCGACCAGCGGCTTGACGGTGGAGCCTGGCGGATAGACGCCACGCAGCGCCCGGTTGTAGAGCGGCTTCTCCGGATCGTTGGTCAACGCGCTGTAGTCGGCCTGGCTGATGCCGTTGACGAACAGGTTGGGATCGAAGGTGGGCACGCTGACCATCGCCAGCACCTGGCCATTGCGCGGATCAATCGCCACCGCGGCGCCGGGCCGGCCGGCGAACGCCTCTTCGGCGGCCTTCTGCAGGCGCATGTCGATGCTGAGGTAGAGGTTCTTGCCCGGCTTGGGCGCATGCGTTTCCAGCACGCGCTGGGTGCGGCCGTCGGCGTTCACCTCCAGCAGCTCGTAGCCCGGCGTGCCGTGCAGCATGTCTTCGTAGGACCGCTCGATGCCGCTGCGGCCGACGTGGCTGGTGCCCTTGTAGCGGACCGGATCGAGGCGATCCACGTCGTCGGCGTCGATGCGCCCGACATAGCCCACGACATGGGCGAACATTGCGCCCAGCGGATAACGCCGGGTCAGGTACGGCACCACGTCCACGCCGGGGAAGCGCCAGCGGTTGACCGCAAAGCGGTCGATCTCGTCCTCGGTCAGGCGCAGTTTCAGCGGCACGCTCTCGAAGCGCCGGCTCTGCCTGAGCTGCTTGTGGAAGGCGTCCAGATCGTCCCGGTCCAGCGGCACCACGTGGCCCAGCTGCTCCAGCAATGCCGGCATGTCCTTGACCTGCTCGGGCACCACTTCCAGCCGGAACGCCGGCACGTTGTCGGCCAGCAACACGCCGTTGCGGTCGTAGATCAGGCCGCGCGCCGGGGGAATCGCCCGCGGCTTGACCCGGTTGTTCTGCGAGCGGGTGACGAATTCCTCGTGGTGCGCCACCTGCAGGTAGGCAAAGCGCACCAGCAGCAGACACAGGCCCAGCAGGATCAGCACGAAGGCAGCCGCGGCGCGACGCCTGAACAGCAGGCTTTCGCCACGCGGGTCCTTGATCGATCGCCGGATCTTCATGTCACTGGTTCATGTCTCATTGGATCCGCAGCCGTGCGCGCAGATCGTCGAGCAGCAGGAACAGGAACGGCCACAAGGCGGCGCCGACGAAGGGTGAAATCCACCAGCTGGCCGGCGGCAGCGAGGCGCCGGCCAGCAGCCGCACCAGCAACAGCAGGATGCGGTCGTTCAACAATAGCGCGAGCACGGCCAGCGCCTGCTGCCACATCGGGAAAAAGCGCAGCCGCGAACGGAAACGCAGGGCGATGAAGACCAGCGCGCACAGGCGCAATGCCTGTTCGCCCAGCACCACGCCGTTGAGCAGGTCGGCGCCGAGTCCGATCATGAAAGCCAGCCCCAGGGTGACCCGGTCCTCCGATTCCAGCGACCAGTACAGCAGGAACAGCGCCGGCCAGTACGGCTTGAACGGCTCCAGCACGCCGGGCAAGGGCACCAGCATCGACAGCAGGGCGAACACCAGGGTGCCGGCAAACCACCACTGGCTCAGGCGTTGCCGGCTCATGGCTTCACCTCGCCGGCCGCAGCCGGTGCGCCGACACTGGCGCCAGGCGCCAGCTGGCTGGGCGGGCCCATCGGCTTGACCGGTGCGGGCGGGCCATCCGGCTCGGCTTGGTCATGCAGCAGCAGCACGTCCTCGCTGCGGTCGATGTCCGCCGCCGGCTTCGCCAGCGCGACCAGGAACATGCCGGTGGGCGCTGGCGCCACCGAGCGCACGTCGCCGACCGGGAAGCCGGGCGGGAAGCGACCACCGAGGCCCGAGGTGAGCAGCTTGTCACCGACGCGCACGTCCGCCGCCAGCGGGATGGTGGGCAGCGCCAGCTCGTCGCCGTCGCGGGAACCGTAGGCCACGGTGCGCAGGCCGGTGCGCTCGACCACCACCGGAATCGCATGGGCCGGATCGGTGATCAGCATCACCACCGAGGTGGTCGGCAGAACTTCCTTGACCTGCCCCATCACGCCGTGGGCATCGATCACCGGCTGGCCCGGCCGGACACCGTCGCGGGCGCCCATGTTCAGGGTCAGCTGGTAGCGATATGCGCCGAGATCCACGCCGATCACCCGCGCCAGCTGCACGTTGAGATCGAGGCTGTGCTGCGTGTCCAGCAATTCCTTCAGGCGCTGGTTCTGTTCCGCCACGGCCGCCATGCGGTTGAGCTTGGCGTTCGCCAGCAACAGGTCTTCGCGCAGACGCTGGTTCTGTTCGGTAAGACGCTGGCGATCGGCGAAGGCCACGCTCATCGTGCGCACCCCGACGGCAGGCAGGCCAGCCAGGCGGTACACCGGCTCGACCACGGCTGACGCGGTATCGCGCAGCCGCCACAGCCAGCCATTGCGATGGTCCAGCACCATCAGCACCATGGCCAGCGCCAGGTAGACGATCAGCCGCAGGGTTCCCGCGGCATTGCCGGCGAACAGCGGCGAGGATTCGTCGCGCGCACGCGCCATGAGCAGGCTCTCGCCTTATTCGGGTGCGAAGAAGTCGCTGCCGTGCTGATCGATCAGCTCCAGCGCCTTGCCGCCGCCACGCGCCACGCAGGTCAGGGGGTCGTCCGCCACCTGCACATGCAGGCCGGTTTCCTCGGAGATCAGCCGGTCCAGGTCGCGCAGCAGGGCACCGCCACCGGTGAGCACGATGCCGCGCTCGGCGACGTCGGAGCACAGTTCCGGCGGAGTCTGCTCCAGTGCCGACTTCACCGCGGCCACGATGCCGGCCAGCGGCTCGTGCAGGGCTTCGAGGATCTCGTTGGAGTTGATCGTGAACATCCGCGGCACGCCCTCGGCGAGGTTGCGGCCGGAGATCTCGATCTCCTTGACGTCGGCTTGCGGGAAGGCACAGCCGATCTGCAGCTTGATGCGCTCGGCGGTGGATTCGCCGATCAGGGTGCCATGGTTGCGGCGCACGTAATTGATGATCGCCTCGTCGAAGCGATCGCCGCCGACACGCACGGATTGCGAGTAGACGATGCCGTTCAGCGAGATCACCGCGACCTCGGAGGTGCCGCCGCCGATGTCCAGCACCATCGCGCCACGCGCCTCGTGCACCGGGATGCCGGCGCCGATCGCCGCCGCCATCGGCTCCTCGATCAGGAACACGTCGCGGGCGCCGGCGCCTTCGGCCGATTCCTTGATCGCGCGGCGCTCGACCTGGGTCGAGCCGCACGGCACGCACACCAGCACGCGCGGGCTCGGGCGCAGGAAACGCGACTTGTGCACCTGCTTGATGAAGTGCTGCAGCATCGCCTCGGTCATGGTGAAGTCGGCGATCACGCCGTCCTTCATCGGACGCACGGTGGCGATATTGCCCGGCGTGCGACCCAGCATGCGCTTGGCATCGCCACCGACTGCGGCGATCGTGCGCGGACCACCCGGGCCACGATCCTGGCGGATCGCCACCACCGACGGTTCGTTCAGCACGATGCCCTGCCCACGCACGTAGATCAGCGTGTTGGCCGTGCCGAGGTCGATGGAGATGTCGTTGGAGAAGATCCCGCGAAACTTCTTGAACATGGGTCCGCCGTGGTCCGGCCTGGTTAAAAAGTAAGCTCGCCAGTCTAGTCAGCGTGTCCTGCATGCGCAAGGACAATAACGTTAAGAAATCCTTCTACAACACGACCCTAAGCACGTTTTCTGCGTCGCAAGCTGAGCTTCGATGGCTGGCCGAAAGTCGCCAATCCGGGCGGATGGCGTTAAGATCGCCCCTTTGACCGGGGCCGTCCGGTGCGGCCTGCGCCGTCCCGCGGCGATACGGTTTTCCACTTCTGCCCGGGGGCTCCCGCACATCATGTCTGCCGTCATCTGCGGATCGCTGGCCTACGACACCATCATGGTGTTCCAGGACCAGTTCAAGAACCACATCCTGCCCGATCAGATGCACATCCTGAATGTGTCGTTCCTGGTGCCACGCATGCGGCGCGAGTTCGGCGGCTGCGCCGGCAACATCGCCTACAACCTCAAGCTGCTCGGCGGAGATCCGCTGCCGGTGGCTGCGGTAGGCCAGGATTTTGCGCCGTATCGCGCGCACATGGAGCAGTGCGGGATCCGCCTGGACAGCGTGCGCGTGTTCGACGACCAGTTCACGCCGCAATGTTTCATCACCACGGATCTGGACAACAACCAGATCACCGCGTTTCATCCCGGCGCGATGTCCAGCGCCCAGGAAAATCACGTACGCGACATCCCCGACATCGATTTCGCGATCGTGGCACCGGACGGCCGCGAGGCGATGCTGCAGCACGTCGACGAGTTCGCCGCCCGCGGCGTGCCCTTCATCTTCGATCCGGGCCAGGCGATGCCGCTGTTCAGCGGCGAAGAGTTCCGTTCGATGATCACCAAGTCGACCTACGTGATCGTCAACGATTACGAGTCGCAGCTGCTGCAGACACGCACCGGCTGGAGCGCCGAAGAGATTGCGCAGAGAGTGACCGCGTATATCGTCACCCAGGGCCCACGCGGATCGATCATCCACGTCGGCAGCGAGACCCACCATATCCCCCCGGCCCGCGAGCGGCAGATCGTCGACCCCACGGGTTGTGGCGACGCTTATCGCGCCGGGCTGATGTTCGGCATCATGCGCGGCAAGGACTGGCCGACCGTGGGTCGCATGGCCTCGCTGATGGGTGCACTCAAGGTTGAACATCCCGGCACGCAGAACCAGCGCTTCGGCTACGCCGACTTTGCCGCCGAATTCCTGGACCAGTTCGGCTACGCGCTCGACTGAAGCCGGCCATCACCGATCGAAGAACGAGGCCCCGCGCATGCCGGGGCCTCGTTTCTTTCAGGCCATCCGGAAGCCGATGGTGGCATGCACCGCGTCGCGCCAGCCCTGATACAGGCGTTCGCGGTCGGGTTCGGCCATCAGCGGTTCGAAGCGCCGATCGATCTGCCACAACGTCGCTATCTGCGCTCGACTTTCCCAGAATCCCACCGCCAGCCCGGCCAGACAGGCTGCGCCCAGCGCCGTGGTCTCGACGACCTTCGGACGCAGCACCGGCACACCGAGCATGTCGCTCTGGAACTGCGCCGTGAAATCGTTGGCGATCGCCCCGCCATCGGCGCGCAACTCTTTGAGCGGAATGCCTGCGTCGGCTTGCATCGCGGACAACACGTCGCGCGACTGGTAGGCCATCGATTCAAGTGCGGCGCGCACCACGTGCTCCTTGCGCGTGCCCCGCGACAGGCCGAACATCGCACCCCGCACGTCGCTGCGCCAGTACGGCGCTCCAAGACCGACGAAGGCCGGCACCAGGTACACGCCTTCGCAGGAGTCCACGCTTTCGGCGCAGGCTTGCGAGTCACTGGCACATTCGAGCATGCGCAAGCCATCGCGCAGCCACTGCACCACCGAGCCGGCGACGAAGATGCTGCCTTCGAGCGCGTACTCGACGACGCCATCCAGCTTCCACGCAATGGTGGTCAGCAAGCCGTGTCGCGAAGGCACCGCCTGCGTACCCGTGTTCATCAGCATGAAGCAGCCGGTGCCATAGGTGTTCTTGGCCATGCCCGGCTCGAAGCAGGCCTGGCCGAACAACGCCGCCTGCTGATCACCGGCCACGCCGCTGATCGGCACTCCGGCCGGCACGCCGGGGAAAGCCACGGTATGGCCGTAGACCTCGCTGCACGGGCGCACTTGGGGCAACATGCTGCGCGGGATGTCCAGCATGCGCAGCAGCTCGTCGTCCCACTGGCAGGTGTGGATGTCGAACAGCAACGTCCGCGCCGCATTGCTGATGTCGGTGACATGCAATGCCCCGCCGCTGAGATTCCAGATCAGCCAGCTGTCGATCGTGCCGAACAGCAGGTCACCGCGTTCCGCCCGGGCACGCGCGCCATCGACGTGATCGAGGATCCAGCGAATCTTGCTGCCGGAGAAATACGCATCGATCAGCAGGCCGGTCTTCTCGCGCACCAGTGATGCGTAGCCGTCCGCTTCCACCTGCTCGCAGATCGCCAGGCTCTGCCGCGACTGCCACACGATCGCGTTGCAGACCGGCTTGCCGGTGTGCCGGTCCCACACCACGGTGGTCTCGCGCTGGTTGGTGATGCCGATGCCGGCCAACATCGTCGCCGCATCCGGCACCCGGGCCAGAACCTCGGCCACCGTCGCCAGCACGCTCGACATGATCTCCTGCGGGTCGTGTTCGACCCAGCCGGGCTGCGGAAAGATCTGTCGAAACTCGCGTTGCGCCGATCCGACGACTGCGCAGGCACGGTCAAACAGCATCGCGCGTGAACTGGTCGTCCCCTGGTCTATCGCCAAAATGTAACGCTGTTCCACCGCACGTCCCTTCACGCGAACCCATCGGTCAAGAGTAGCAACTGGCCTGCGCGATGGGTGGTCGTCGTGATTCGATCGGTCGCGCTCAGTGTGCTTCGGCGTGTCTGCCGACCGGCTGGGTCAGCTTGTCGATGTACGCGAGTGCCACCGCCGACACCACGAAAGTCAGATGCAGCAGGATCTGCCACATGATCGTCTCGCCATCCATGTTTCGCGCCTTGATGAATGTGGCGAGCAGGTGGATCGAGGAGATGCCGATGATCGCCATCGCCAGCTTCACCTTCAAAACGGTGGCATTCACGTGCGACAGCCATTCGGGCTGGTCCGGATGTCCTTCCAGCCGCAGGCGGGAGACGAAGGTCTCGTAACCTCCCACGATGACCATCACCAGCAGGTTCGAGATCATCACCACATCAATCAAACCGAGCACGGTCAACATGATCGTGGCCTCGGCGCTTTCCACCCCGCCGGCGTCGACGCCGTTGTGGAACAACGTGGTCGAGACCAGATGCCACAGCTCGCGCAGGAACTGCACGACGTAGATGCCCTGGGCCGCGATCAGGCCCAGGTAGAGCGGAAGCTGCAACCAACGCGAAGAGAAGATCAGATACGACAAGGGGCCGAGGCGGCTTGGGTTGGAAGTCGTCATGCGGTTCCGTGATGGGAGGAATCGGTCGATTCTAGCGATCACCGCAAGAAGTTGCGTTCGCGTATTCCGCACTGCGGCAATTTGCCCCGCGTGGCCGCGATCTGTTGCGGGCTGCGACCGGCGGTCGCCACCGCAACAGCGCCAAAGAAACACCCCCACCGTTTCCGGTGAGGGTGTTTCAGGATAAAGCCCTTGGCGGTGACCTGTTGCGGGCTGCGACCGGCGGTCGCCACCGCGACAGCGCCAAAGAAAAACCCCCACCGTTTCCGGTGAGGGTGTTTCAGGATAAAGCCCCTGGCGGTGACCTGTTGCGGGCTGCGACCGGCGGTCGCCACCGCAACAGCGCCAAAGAAAAACCCCCACC
>NZ_AJXT01000063.1 GCF_000264295.1 Rhodanobacter spathiphylli B39
GCCGCTGCAGAGGGGCCCCGGGTAGAGCAGCGGGCCATCGTGGCCCGCACTCGGTGCGCAACCGCTGCGCGGTTGCGAGAGCTGAAAAGCGAAGAGCGAAGAGCGAAGAGCGAAGGCGGAAAGTCTGCCGTCGGCAGGGCTGTCGACGGGCACAAACGAGTGACGGTGCGCGTCGTTCGTTTGAGGCGTGCGGCAGCGCCTCGCCTGTCTCCCTCCCCTGCTTGCCCCTGAAGGGACTTCCTTCGGTCGCAGAAAGGGTTGGGGTGGGGTTCGCTCTTGCTCTTCGGAGTCCTGTGAGTGGCTTGATTTCGGCCTCAGGGAGGCGTTCAAAAGCGAGCCCGCACCTCAGGCTCGTTGCACTACTTCGCCCGGCAAACGCCCGCCGAACCTTGGGAAGTGTCTGCTTGACGCGCAACAGGCCAGCGCTGAACATCCGTGGCATATGCCCCCAATGCGGGGCCCAGCAAGCGTCGGACGGGCGGGTCGATGAGCTTCGATTTGGGTGTGTGGTACCCGCATGATCGCCTCACGGAGAAAGAGGCTGGCTTGCTCTATGCGCGCTTGTGCGAGGACGAGGCATGCCAGATCGAGCCGCATGCCTCCGTCGACGCTTTCTACGCCGAACTGACTGCGAAGCATCCCGAAATCGACACGATCCCGGATGATCTCATCGACGACCACGATCTTTGTCCCTGGAGCTGTGCGCTCGATCGCTCTCCCGGGCACGTCATCATGCCGTCTGTCTGGTCAAAAGCAGACTACGTATCCGTCTTCGTTCACTCGCTCGCACGGAAGCATGGGCTGGCTGTATATGACCCGCAGGCCGAGCGCATTACGTATCCGGACGGCAACACTTCACCAACAGAAACAAGGCGGCCTTGGTGGCGGTTCTGGTGAGTCGTCCAGCATCTTGTTCAGGGCGAACGACTTCGCCGACGCTCAACCTCAGCGTCAGGCTTCCAATTCTGCGCGAACCACTTCAACGGATGTCATGGACCCTCTGGTGCTGGAAATGTATCCGCAACCGCCTCATCGAGTACGTTGAGTGGGTGGTGGAATATCAAACCGAGAGCGAGCCACGACTGGGTATGGGCGACGACGCGGGTTCCGCTATAACTTCGTCAGAATAATGGGAAGGCACATGCGCTCCGATATCTTTACCCGCCATCCACTTCTCCATGTCGCGCACACCGTTTTCATCGCCGTAGCATGTGTCAATTTCCTGGTGTTTGCCGCAGTGGCGTATCGCCTTGGCGGCGATGCGTTGAGCGGCAAAGTAGAGGCGGGTGAATACTTCCTGGGCGCCAAAGGTGGCTATACCGAGGTTTCCAGGGAAGTGTTCGAATACAGCAAGATGCACGAACTATCTGTAGTGGTGACATTGCCGTTGGCAATCCTTACAGGTCTTTTGTTCGGCGTGCCCAGGAAATCGGGCGACGCGTAACCAACCGTTCAAGCGGATGCGCGAAAACCCGCGTGCCGCTTCATTCCAGCGTAAGGCACATGCATACACGACTTCTAAAGAAAATGCGTCGGCGGCGCCGCGTCTTCCGTCTCGGGGTCATGGTGGGGATGTTTGGCGCCGGGATGATGTTGGTGTACTTCGTCTTGGGGATGACATCCGTTCACGGTGGCCGCCACGCACGGTTGCTTTGCCTCGGCTTTGCTCCGGCTCTTCTGAAGAGTGCGGGCCACGATGGCCCGCTGCTCTACCGGGGCCCCTCTGCAGCGGCG
>NZ_AJXT01000064.1 GCF_000264295.1 Rhodanobacter spathiphylli B39
GCGCTTCGTAGTTGAATCCGTCGGTTCGCGTCACGTATCGCACCTGTCCAGCCAGGTCAGGGAGCGGATCAACAACGTCATAAGCAAGGGCCATGACGTTGTCCTCGGCGATGCCAACGGTGCCGACAAAGCAGCGCAAAAATTTCTGCACGAAGCTGGCTACCGCAAGGTCACTGTGTATTGCTCCGGCGATCGACCGCGCAACAACCTCGGGCAGTGGGACCTGCATCCGGTCGCGCCGCCCAAGTCGGCCAGGGGATTCCAGTTCTATGCCGCCAAGGATCGCGAGATGGCTGCGGCGGCCGACTTCGGCCTGATGATCTGGGACGGCAAGAGTCCCGGCACCGTGTTGAATGTGTTGCGTCTGATACGCGCCGGCAAGGCCGTCGTGCTGATCCACGGCTCTGCCGCATCGTTCACCCTGAAATCAACGCAAGACTGGGATACATTCCTTGACGGATGCAGCGACGAGTTGCGCATCGACCTGCATGATCGCGCAACTCCCGAAGAATGGCAGCCAGGCTCCACCAATCCGCAGGCCGGCCTGTTTACCGCAACACCCATTGCCTCGCGCGTGGCAGAGCAGTCGGTCGAATCAGTCTATGCCCCGAAGACTTCACCGGCGGCACCCGGCTAACCGAAGCAGCCCTGCGATAACTCGTGATCACCGTCAGCCTGGAAACCATGAAGATCGTCAACCGCCTTCCAGCGCTCGACATCCTCGCCAAGTGACCGGATAGAAATTAAAAGGCCCCGCAGTGCGAGGCCTTTTGATGTTGGTGTGTCAGAAGGCTATCTCACGATCTCTGAAAATTTCTTGAGAAGCTTGAACGTCTCATCCTTGTCTATCTGTTTCAGGAGTTCACTGACGGGGGAGACAGGATCGTGGTGTTCAGTCCCATAGAGTCTTACGGGATTCTCGCCGAATGTTGCGATGGCCCGCTGAAGTAGTTCAGCCGTCAGGGCGCCGTCTCCGACCGAAGCGACCTCCGCCTTGTAGCTCTGGAAGGCAAGCGCGGTCGCCGCTTTGTATTCGTAGTCTTCTTGCACACGACCCAGACGACCAATCTGCTTGGCTGCATACCAGCCAACCCATATCATGGGGCCCGCAACCGCGAGTCGCCTCAAGAGATTTACGATAAGAGCTTCGTAAGTGAATGTGGTCAGATCACTAACAAATGCGAGCGCGAGAACCAAAAGAACAACAACGGCACCACTGAATACGATTCCCCATGTACGACGCTCACTCTTTACTTGGGCTCCTCGATCAGTAAACGCACCGGCGAGACCTTGCTTACGTGCATCGATGAGTGCAGCTTGCAACGATGCGACGGCAGCACTTGCCTCAGACTTTGCCGTTTCTACTTCGGAATTCAGCTCCGTTATACGTTTCTCAAGTTCGGTCGACTTTAGCTCGGCCTGCGAGCGGTAGCCGACGATGTCTTTGTAAAGTTGCTCGACCTCGGCATTGCGCCCCAACACGGTCTTTTGCGCATCTTCAATCTCTTGCTGTACGTCGCTAAAACCTGCAGCCGTGTCGTCCCACGTCTTGAGCTCTTTCTGCATTTTGGTCTGCTGAACTTCAATTTCGGCCAGCGCCATCGTTATATCAGAGCTCTTTTCCAGGAATGCAGCCGCCTTCGGTGCCACTTCAAGCAACGTGCTCGCGCCTTCAACGCTCCCGTCGGCTAGTCGCTTGGCAAGATGCTTGGCAATCTCTGTACGTCGCCCTGCAAGCAGGGAGACAACCCCAGAAATAGAAACCAGCCGGTCGAGAAATAGAGGTTGCTGGATCAGCCACGGGCCACCATTGCCTCTGGCGGCGGCAACGTTATTGGCCAGTTCGCTTATCCATTTTGTCAACTGCGCGTTGGCTAAAGCACCTTCGGTCGGATCTAGCCGATTTGCTTTGCCTGAAAGAAACGTGAGCGTATCTAGCCACCCTTGGAATAGAGCCGTGAGCGACTCAGTGGGGGCATTGAAACCGATCGTGCTCAAATCAATTTCGCTCGGCCGTGCCGCAAGCAGCCCCGACCACTGATCACGCAAGTTAGTTACCGCTGCTATCGCCTGTTCCATGTCGGCCCCCTTGATATGAAAACATCATAGCCCCTCAAAACGGGTGGACTTCCACTACGCAAATCTCGAACCAGAAATAGCGGTCGGTCAAATATGCGCCGACCCGCTCTCGCAACCGCGCAGCGGTTGCGCACCGAGTGCGGGCCACGATGGCCCGCTGCTCTACCCGGGGGCCCCTCTGCAGCGGCGAGGCGGGGGCGACAGGCCGCGTAGCGGGCGTTGCCTAGGATGGCAACGCCTTTTCGCGCGGGCAGGAGCCCGCTCGAAAAGCCCGGCCCCGACTCGCGGACCTTGCGGGCAGGCGAGGGCATGGATGCCCGAGTTGAGGCAACGCAGGAGCAGTTGCCCGATGCCCGGAAGGCGCGGAAG
>NZ_AJXT01000065.1 GCF_000264295.1 Rhodanobacter spathiphylli B39
TTCTACTGTGTTATTAAACATGTCTGATGCTTCGGTGCGCCCTGCCGCAGCAAGGGCATCGTGACAGGTGTCGAGCAATCACGCGGGCGAGACGAAAGTGCACGGTCGCGATCGAGAGCGGCTGATGCCGCTGCATCGGCCCCAGCCCCACGCGGGCGGAAGCCTTCGGGTACGGCAGGCGCTTTGAATCGAGCGCGGTTTTTTTTACTGCCGCGCAGGCGCTCCAGGGTCAAAAAGCCATAGGCGGCGATGCACAGACTGGCGTGGTGATGAAAGCCGCGCCAGTTGCGTCCTTCGTAGTGGCCCAGGCCAAGTTCCTGCTTGAGTTCCAGGTAGTCCCGCTCGATCCGCCAACGGCCTTTGATAGCGCCGACGAGCGCCTGGAAGGTCGTGTCTTCCGGCAGCGTCGACAGCCAGTAGCGGAGCGGTTCGGCATCGCCGCGAGGCCATTCGATGACCAGCCATTCGGGATTCCGGGCGCGATCGTCGTGCGCGGTGACCACGCGCACGCGGGCAAAGCGGCCAGACAAGGTTTCTGCGCAGCCCTGTCGCCAGCGGATGGTGCGATACGCTCGCGCCGGCAGCGCCTTCGCCAAGGCCCGCACGTTGAGGGGGGAATGCGCCGCATCGCGCACCGTGCGCACGCGCGGGCGACCCCGCGCCGCCAGTGGCGGCGGGAGTGCCGGTTGGTGCGTACCCCACCACACCGCGGTGAGCGGCCGAATGCCCAGCGCGTAGATCAATCCCTGTTCACTCAGTTCATCGCGAAGCGCGCTGTCATCGCCATAGGCGGCATCGCCCAGCACCACGCCCCGGGGCACTTGGGCGGCGACCGCGGCGCGAATTTGGGCGGCGGCGATCTGGTTCTTGGTCAGAAAGCCCACCGACGAGGGCACGCCAGCATCGGCGCATCGCTGCGGATCGTTGCTCCACTCGGCGGGCAAGTAGAGCTGCCAGGCCAGCGGCAGGCTGTTTGAGTCCGTCGCCAACGACAGGCTCACCGCCACCCGGCAGTTATCGGTCTTGCCCGTCTGCCCGCAGTACTGGCGGGCCACTCCCACCGAATGCGTGCCCTTCTTCGGAAAGCCGGTGTCGTCGATGATCCAGAAGCAGAGCTCCGCGCCGCCACGCGTCAGCACCGGCAGCACCTGCTCGGCGACCGTGGCCAGTAAGGCTTCGTCGCTCCAGTCCGAGGTTGACACCAGATGGTGCATCGACTGATGGGTCGAACGCACATCCTGCGGGCGCACGCGCGCCGCCATCGGCTCCACGCTCTTGCGTCCGCCGGGCAGCATCAAACCTTGCAGGTACCAAGTGGCTGGTGCCGCCCGATCCGCATGCCCCAAGGACGCCGAGATCGCCTCGCCATAGCGCGCAAAGCGTGCTTCCAGACTCGTTCCCATGACCCACCTCCTTGCGTGTTGCTCGAAGATGGCGTCATCATGTCATGTTTTAATGACACAGTAGAA
>NZ_AJXT01000066.1 GCF_000264295.1 Rhodanobacter spathiphylli B39
AGCAAAATCAGAGTTTCCTTAGATGACAAGCCCGCGGAGGGATATTCTTTAAGAGATTCGGAAACAGGCGAGGTGCAGAAATATGGAGAAACGACGCGTGGTGAGCGGCGATTTGGCACGCAAAAAAGATATTCAAAAAAGTATATGAAGGAAAATAAAGTCGATTATCAGAAGGAGGCTACTGGGACAAAAAAGGAGATGCATGAATGGCAGCATCAGAAAATAAGGGAGTATAAGAAGGTAAATGGCCGTCGCCCTCCGAAAAATAAAAATGACTATTGAGGTTATCTGCGTATGAAATTATGGATTGGTGCGGAGATCGAGGCAGATATCGGTGATCAATTCAGAAATGTGAGAAGGTGTGTCGTCGATACGATTAATTCCTATATTGATTTTCGTGAATATGATTTAGGAGTGGAAAGTTGGGACTGCATTGCTATAGTGCGGGACGATGATTGCTTTCCCGAAAAATTTGTTTTAAATAGAAAAAATGGCGACATGGATTTCAGAATTAGAATCGATTATTCGAAATTCAAGTCTGGAGACCGTTATGAGCAAAAGCGCTTGATATTTGAAATGTTAGAAAAAAGTCTATTGATGCTCAAGGAAAAGAATCACAATAACGGCATCGATGCGCTTTTGAGTGACATTAAGGATGGTCTGATCAATTAAGTT
>NZ_AJXT01000067.1 GCF_000264295.1 Rhodanobacter spathiphylli B39
GGAAGACACCGACGCGGTGAACAAGGGCCAGCTGGATGCGGCGATCACCAGCGTGTCCGATGGCCTGGGTGATCTTGCCGACAGCGCGGTGACCTACGACGACGCCAGCAAGGAGCAGGTCACCCTGGCCGGTGCCAACGGCACCAGGCTCAGCAATCTGCAGGCCAGCGACGTGGCGGACGACGCGGCCACGGTAGGCCAGATCGCCGACGTGCTCGGCGCATTCGGCGGAGGCGCAATGCTGCAGGCGGGCGGTGGCATCGTCATGCCGAACTTCGCGATCCAGGGCGGCAGCTACGACAACGTGGGCGACGCGCTGGGCGCGCTCGACCTGGCACTGTCCGGTGCGTTGAGCAGCATCAACGGCCTGGATGGGCGCCTGACGGCGGTGGAGCAGGCGCAGGCCGCTGGCGATGCCACGAGCGCACGCGTGGCGGTGGATGGTGCCAGCGATGGCAGCGATCCGGCCACCGTGGCGCAGGGCTCCAAGGGCGTGGCCATCGGCTCCGGCGCAGCGGCGGGCGGCAGCTACGGCACGGCCGTGGGCGGCGACAGCTACGCGGCGGGCCCGAACGACACCGCGATCGGCGGCAATGCGAAGGTGAATGCCGATGGCAGCACCGCGGTGGGTGCCAATACCACGATCGCGGCGACGGCGACCAACGCGGTGGCGGTCGGCGAAGGCGCATCGGTGAGCGCGGCGTCGGGTACGGCGATCGGCCAGGGCAGTTCGGTGACCGCCGAAGGTGCGGTGGCGCTGGGCCAGGGCTCGTTGGCAGACCGGGCGAATACGGTGTCGGTGGGCACGGCGGCTAGCACCCGCCAGATCACCAACGTGGCGGCTGGTACGCAGACCACCGACGCGGCCAACCTGGGCCAGGTGCAGGAAGCCTTGGTCACCGCGAAGGGTTATGCCGATGTGGGCGACCAGCAGACGCTGAGCCAGGCGAATGCCTATACCGACCAGAAGACCGCCGGTTTCGTCAGCACCAGCGATCTCAGTTCGCTGCGCAACGAAGTCAACGGCCGCTTCCACACGGTCAACCAGCGGCTGAGCCGCGTCGGCGCCATGGGAACGGCGATGGCGCAGATGGCGTTCAGCACGCAGGGCATCGATGCCAAGAACCGGCTCGGTGTCGGCGCAGGCGCCTACGGTGGCCAGGCGGCGCTGTCGGTCGGCTTCTCGCGTCAACTGTCGCCCAAGGCCAACCTGACGTTCGGTGCGGCGGTCAGCGGCAACGAGACGTCCGGTGGTGTCGGCCTGGGCGTCGGCTGGTAAACCCGGCGACCCGGTTCACCGGGTCGCGTTCAAAAAAACCGGCGCCCTCGTGGCGCCGGTTTTTTTAGTGCCGTGGAAATCCACGGCGTGCATCGGACTGGCACGCGGCTCGCGTTTCGCGTTTCGCGTTTCTCGCGCGCGATCTTAATCCCGTTGCGGAGGAATGGGTGTGCGCATTTTCGCCTTGTGCCAACGCCCCGACGGGCGTCTCGCGAGCGGAATGCGATCACGCGCGCGAAGCGCATTATCTTGCGATTCGCCCGGGTTCGCCGCGCCAGGGTGGACTGCCGCCACCGTCCAAAGATGAGTCGCGTCGAGGCCTTTGGCGTATTCCATTGCTCCGGGACAGGAGCGCGGAAGCGACCATGCGTCGCATTATATTTCGATTATCTGTCGATTATTCGTAATTACTTTCATAAATCCTTCGTACTGCGAATTTTTCGCATTGACACTCTTTCGGAGCGGTCATTAGCGTCGGCGCGTCGTCAACTCCCGAGGGAGTGCGAATGACATTCCGTCCAGATCCGGCGACAGCCACCGGCTTTCGCTGATCCATCGTCCGAAAGGGGAAACTGATGCTCCAGAAGAAACTCGTCGGCGCCTTGCTCGCCGTCATGGGCGGCCTTGCGATGCCGCTTTGCATGGCTGCGACCCGCGTGGACGTCCACGCGCAGGCGCTCGGGAAAATCACTTCGTCGGCCATGGCCGCGCGGCTGAACCTCGGTACCGGCAACGCGTTCGTGCCGCGCAACCAGCTCAGGACCGCGCACGGCACGGTGAAGACCCGCGAGCAGCAGACCTATCTCGGCGTGCCGGTGTATGGCCGGCATCTGGTGGTGGAGCGCAATGCCTCCGGCGTTGTCCTGACGGCACGGGGTTCGGCGGAGCGCGACCTGGGTGCGCAGTTGCCGTCGGTGCATCCCCGCATGACCGCCTTGCAGGCGCAGGCTGCGCTGCAGTCCGCGCGCGGCCAGTCCGCGCTGGTGACCGACAACGCAAAGAGCCGTCTATACGTCTATCCGCAGGCGAATGGCCAGGCCCGGCTGGTCTATCAGACCTCCTACCTGGTGACCGTTCACGGCAAGCCGTCGCGACCGACCGCGCTGGTCGATGCCAACAACGGCCAGGTGATCCGCCAGTGGGAAGGCCTGACCGACGGCCGTCGTCCGCCGGGCGGAAGCACGACTCCGGTAGCCGTAGGCGCCACCGGTCCCGGTGGCAACGAGCTGACCGGCCTCTACGACTACGACAATTCCGGCCCGGGCCGGGAGCTGCTCGGCGCCCAGCGCGTGGGCAACACCTGCTATCTGCAGAACGATGAAGTGGCCACCTACAACCTCGCCGGCGGCCAGCGGGTTACCCAGTGGACGTTCGGTTGCAGCGGTTCCGATCCGGCAAACTGGGTGAGCTTCGGCGACAGCATCAACGGTGCCTACTCGCCGATCAACGACGCCCACCATTTCGGCGGCGTGGTGTACGACATGTACAACACGTGGTTCGGCAAGCCACCGTTGGAGAATGACGATGGCACGCCGATGCAGTTGCACATGTGGGTGCATTACGGCACCAACTACGAGAACGCCTTCTGGGACGGCAGCGAAATGATCTTCGGTGATGGCGACCAGTATTTCTTCCCGTTCGTGGTGCTGGACGTGACCGGGCACGAAATCAGCCATGGTTTCACCGAACAGCATTCAGGCCTGGAGTACGACGGCCAGTCCGGCGGCATGAACGAGGCGTTCTCGGACATGGCCGGCGAGGCAGTGAAGTTCTACGACCGCGGCAGCAACGACTTCATGGTCGGCGCCGACATGGTCAAGCCCGCCACGGTGCCCCTGCTGGGCATGGCGGCGCTGCGCGACATGTGCACGCCGAGCAACGACGGATTGTCGATCGACAACGCGGCCGACTACTACGACGGCCTCGACGTGCACTACTCCAGCGGCGTCTACAACCGCGCGTTCTGCACTCTGGCGCGGACCGATGGCTGGGATACGAAGATGGCCTTCGAGGTGTTCCACGACGCGAACGCGCTGTACTGGGGTCCCTCGGAAACCTACGACAGCGGCTCCTGCGGCGTGGAACAGGCTGCGGTCGACCGCAGTTACGCCGAGGCCGACGTTGCCGCCGCCTTCGCGGTGGTGGGCGTGACCTGCGACAACGTCCCCAGGTAAGCGCGGGACCTCGGCGCGCAGCACCCTCGGGTGCTGCGCGATTTTCGTCGCCGCATCGCCGCCATCCGCCTGGCTGCTGGTGGCCGCCGTCGACGAACAGGCAAAAGAACAACGTCAGCCGCGCGGCGCGATTCATCGCCGCCGCAGCAGCGCAGCCATAATCGGGAGAGGGCAATGAACAAGATTTACCGCAAGGTCTGGAATGCAGCGCTCGGAGCAATGGTGGTCGCATCGGAACTGGCGCGCGGCCGTGGTCGTGCCGCCGGCGTACGGCGCCAGTTGATCGTCGGCGTGCTCGGATTGGCATTGGCGCCGCTGACGGTCCATGCCCAGACGGCCGCCGCCACCTGCACCTACACGACCGACGGAACCAGCACCAGCGTGCCGGCGACTCCGACCGGCGATGGCGCCTTCGTCTGCGGTGTGGATGCGGACGCCAGTGGCAACAACGCCAGCGCGATCGGGTCCAATGCGAGCGCCACGGCGGACTCGGCCACCGCGCTTGGCGGCGCCTATGTCGACACCGACGGCACGGTCTACACCACCGAAGCGAGCGGTTTCGGGGCCACGGCGCTGGGCGCCGGCGCCGGCGCGGATGGCGCCGACAGCACTGCGGTGGGCGCGCTGGCGTACGCAACGGGCCAGGGCTCGTTCGCCGGCGGCAGCAATGCCGGTGCCGACGGCTACAACAGTGTGGCGCTGGGTGCCAACGCGCAGGCATCCGATCGGGGCAGCATTGCGATCGGCGGCGGCGACCCTGATCCGGACAACAACTACCTGGCCACCGAAGCACAGGGCGAGGGCTCGATCGCGCTCGGTTCGATCGCCGCGGCCGAAGGTCGCGGGGCGATGGCGCTGGG
>NZ_AJXT01000068.1 GCF_000264295.1 Rhodanobacter spathiphylli B39
GCGCTTCGTAGTTGAATCCGTCACGAACAACAGGACCGCGGACAGGACGGTTGATGCGCCCGCAACAAATTTCACGGATCTCTTGATCACATTTCTGTCGAAGAACGTGACTTTTGGTTTCATGTTGGACGATTCCCCTGACCTTCTTTCTTTCGCATCATCAAGACTTGTAGCAGTAGGCCTTCGCCGGAGCCTTTGCGGACTATCGGGGTGAGGTTCACTTACTGTCGCGATAAAGTGAACCTGACCTCGATCTTCGAGCGAAACGAGTTCGGCTTGGACGCATTGTTAGGCCTTCTCCCGGTGAAGTCGATTCTCAGTGACCGCAAACTTGGTGAACGCCATACGAGCGCGTATGACAGGCACCTTGTATGGATAGTTAGAAACCAGCTCGCGCACTTGGCCAATTGGAATTTCGCATCTAGCCCCCAAGACAACAGAATTAAGCTTGAGATGCTCGTCGAATGAGCAGAAGTAGAGGCCGCCCTCTGACTGATGCTGAGTCAAGTCAATGAATACGCGGTACTCCTTTTCGTATCTCCAATCATCAAATTTTGTTGCCAGAAGCATCCGGCCAAAATCTTCCGAAGGGTCAGCGCCCAACAAGAGCTCGTCAACCTCCACCTTAGAAAGAGCTTTTTCATAGCTCACCGGAATTGCGAATCGCTCTGTTACCTCAAAACCCAAGGCGATTCCACGATGTTTGTCTGCGTAGTGACTCCATAGAACCGGGTTGGACCAGTCTTTGCTGAAGCAAATCACGCCGCGTGTTTCAGCGATTTGGTTCCGGGTCTGCTGTGCCGCAATTCGGAGTTTCTTATCCCGGATATTTATTGGCAAAAGCTCAAATGGATCGTTCAGATCGCCGATTCGCGAGATCTTGATACGGCGCAGCGCTAGATTGGAGATTGCAAACTCGGCTGATGTGAGATTGTAGAGCCGCATTGCATCTCCAAAAGGACCTAGCGTTTGATTTAAACGGCGCGCGACTTTTTCGCTCGTCTGCTTGGACGAATTGCTACGCCTTGCGCGATGGCGATGGCGATGGCGATGGCGATGGCGATGGCGATTTGAACCGTGAAAGCTTTTCAATGCAAGCGTGGGCATCACGTAGCCACAGTGCAAGGTCCGACCACGAGATCGTGTGATTCGATACCGAAAGGCCACGCTCTAACGGCATGAGAGCAACACTAGTCCCTTGAAGAAATTCTCCCCGTAGCGCAGCCCCCTCCAAGTGAGCCAGTGTGTGCCGCAATTGGGTGATCTGATTCTCTGCCGACTGGTTCAGAAAGCTCAGGTCACGCGGGAGCAATTCCTTTAGTTCAATTTCCGCGGACTTCAGTGAGCGCAGGGCACGCACGTGCTTAATGAATCGCTCGAAATGCCAGATGCAGCTCTCAAAGTGAGTCGTTGCCTCGGCGATATGGCCGAGCCCGAACTCGTCTGGCTTGCGGCCATGGCAAGCTAATATAGCTTGTCGCCCGAGCCCGTATTCTCGTATGGCTGCATCGTGTAAACGAACACAGTTGACGAACAATGCGTGCGTGACGATGTCGGAAGACCCGCCACCCTTAAAGTAGCGCAAAACCGCCGCCCACTCCGTCTGCGCATGTAGCGAAGACAGATCAGGGATATCTGCTGGAGGGAGAAGAGTGTCTTGGGGCATGACGCTGGAGTTAAGCGGTGGCGAAGCCGGAGAATTCCTTACGCAAAAGTGGACCTCCGTGGATCGGCCCCCTGGCCTCCGAACTCAGTCGAGACAAAGGGGACGGAGGTAATTAATCCAATTTAACTACCTCCGTCCCTGAGGTTTCCCC
>NZ_AJXT01000069.1 GCF_000264295.1 Rhodanobacter spathiphylli B39
GCAAAATCAGAGTTTCCTTAAGTCAATTTGGTCATCAATTGAGAAGTAGTCAGAACAACATTAGGGTCATACGACTATCAAGTGCAAGCAAAAGGTGGGCAAAAGGGGTTGGGCAAAAGGGGTCAGAGACATTATCCGACGAGGAGTGGTGGTCTGAGCTGTTGATGGGGCTTGGTTCGGGCTGCGAGGATGGGGCTGGTCAGAAGATGGCGGGAGGCCGTCATGCCACGTCAGTGCCGTCTGGACTTGCCCGGGGTTCCGCAACACGTCATCCAGCGCGGGAACAATCGCCAGCCGTGCTTCCTGCGCGTGCAGGACTACCTGTGCTACCTGAGTCAGCTCGGTGAGGCAGCGCTGGCAGATCTTGGGGTCAGGTCTTGTTTTACCACATTGCCACATTGCCAGGCGCAGGCGGCCTCTACGTCCCGCCCACTTCGCATTGAGTTCGCTGGCGCGTTGTATCACGTGATGGCGCGGGGGTGATGCGCAACGCTCTTCCTCGACGAGGAGGAGCGCCAGGTGTTCTGAAGGTCGCGTTGCGCGGCAGAAATGTGGCAAAACAAGACCTGACCCTTAGTTGGTCCTGACCAGCTACCTGTCCGGCGCGCGCCGCCAGCTCACCGACCCCAAGGGCAACATCACCACCACCAGCTACCAGGTGTTCGACCAGCCCGGTGGCGACGGCGTCATCAAGGTGCAGGCGCCGCAGGGCATCACCCAGACCATTGCCCGCGACCTCTACGGCAACCCGCTGTCGATCACCCAGTCCGGCCTGTACGGCACCGAGCAGGACAGCCTCACCAGGCATCTTTACTACGACATCTACCACCGCCTGTGCCGCAGCAGCGAACCGGAAAGCGGCAGCACCGTGATGCACTACGACGCGGCCAACAACCTGGACTGGAGCGCCACCGGCCTGGGCATCACTGGTAGCGCGTGCAGCCAGGACCAGGTGGCCACGGGTGCCAAAACCGCTCGCACCTACGATGCGATGAACCCAATCAAAGGGGACGGAGGTAATTAAATCTCGATCTTTGATCTTGGCCGCCCGCGTGGGCGGCAAGCAACAGGTCTTCCCAGCGTTTTCTCCACCATGCGCTGAAACCGCTCATCGCCGAGTGCGCGCTCCTGATTCACGTGTTGCCGGATACGGGCAAGGTCATCGTCGGTCACGCCCTCCCGCAGCCATGTCCGATAGGCTTCACAGCGTTCTTCGGAACTACGGCCCAGTGCCAAGTAGAGCAAAAATCAAAGGGGACGGAGGCTGAGGTTTCCCCACGAATC
>NZ_AJXT01000070.1 GCF_000264295.1 Rhodanobacter spathiphylli B39
CGGAGTCGCCCCAGCTCACCGTATAGCTGCCGCCGCTGCTCCCGGGCACGGATATCGAGGCCGGCGCGTCGGGCATCACCAGCAGCAGGCTGCTCCGGGCAATCATCTTGCTGCCCAGGTAGATGAAGCTCGTCGCCTTGTTGCCGGTCGGCTCGTACTGGTACATCAGCTGGCCGGCATGGCTGTAGAAGTAGTACGTCGGCGCACCGCCGCCGGCCGGCGTCTTCATCACGCGCCGGCCGGACGCGTCGTAGGCGTAGTCGTCGTAGCCCTGGATCTGGGTCAGCTGGTTCTTCTGGTCGAAGACCAGACTGGTGCCGTTGTTGTTGATGGCGTTGCCGCGGTTGTCGTAGACGTAGCTGCTGACCGTGGCTGAACCGTTGGTGATATGGGACAACCTGTTGGTCGTATCGTAGTTGTAGGTGAAGGTCTGCCCGCCGCTGATCCGCGTACGGATATTGTTGAGCGCGTCGTAGGTGTAGCTTTCCGTGCCCCACAAGCCGTCAGCCTGGGCGCTGGTCAATCGGTTCAGCGCGTCGTAGCTGAACGCCTTGTTGCGCGGACCGTCGGCCAGGTCGGCGACCGTAGTGATGTTGCCGTTCTTGTCGTAGCCCAGGTCTTCGCTGAAATACGGCGTGCCATCCTGGCCGTAACTAAGGTTGCTCAACTGCTGGCGGGTGTTCTGCTCGGCCACGTAGGTGAGTCCGTTGGCGTAGGCAAAGGACGCCACCGCGCCATTGGGGAAATAGTCGATGCCGCCGGCGTAGCCGCCCACCTGGGTAGCACGTCCCAGCGCATCCGGCGCATAGCTGACATCCTCACCATCCGGGTAATGGACCACGCTGAGGCTGCCGTTGGGATCATGGGCATAACCCAGTCCCCAGGCATCCTGGCTAGTCACCTGCAGGCTCTCGCCGGTCAACATGCCGCGGAAGTTGTACGTGCCGTTCCATGTGGTGATGCCCGAGACCACGTGGTCCGGCTGGCCCATTGGCGTGTAGTGGTATTGGGTGCTCTGCGTACCCGTGCCCACGGGCGGCTGGATCGTCAGCACCCGGTTCATCTCATCGTAGGTGCGCCACGTCTTGGCCGCATCGTCCACCTGCCCACAACCGGCAGTCGTGATGTCGACACCCGCCGCGCTCCATGCCAGGTTGTTGGCGCCGTCGTAGGCCATCACCGTGCTGTGGCTCTCCGGCTCGGTGGTGCGGCACAGGCGGTGGTAGGGGTCGTAGGTCAGCGTCTTTGTGACCGTGTCGGTCTCGGTAGCGCCGTACAGGCCGGACTGGGTGATCGACAGCGGGTTGCCGTAGCTGTCCCGGACAATGGTCTGGGTGATGCCGGCCGGGGCCTGCACCTTGATCACCGCATCGTACGAGGGCGAGTCGAACACCTGGTAGCTGGTGGTGGTGACGTTGCCCTTGGGATCGGTGACCTGCTGGCGGGCACCGGAGAGGTAGGCCGTGTGGCTGGTCAGCGGACCCAGCTCGGAGTCCTGCACCACCTGGGTGACGCGACCCAGGGCATCGTAGGTCGTGGAGCTGCCATCGACCGAGGGATTCAGCGAGAAGGTCAGCGCCGAGGCGCTCGGATAGGCACTGAAAACCTTTTGTCCCTTGGCGTCGTAAGTGGTCAGCGTGCTCGCCTGCACCGTGCTGCCGATGGCGCTGTCGCTGAGCACCGGGCGCAGCATAGCGTCGAAGTACGTCACTGCCTTCGCATTGCCGGTGGTCATGGTGCGGCGCCAGTGGTTGGCCGGCAGGCCCCGCTCCGCGCTGGTGACGAAGTCGTAGGCGAATGTCTTCGGCGACCAAGCCACTTCGTCGCCGGTGGGATAACTGATGCCGGTGATGCGGCCCACCGGGTCGTAGCTGTAGCTGGTGGCGTGACCGGCCTGGTCGGTAATCCTGCCGATCTGGCCGAAGTCGTCGACGACCAGCGTCTGCGAAGTGCCGTCGGGGTAACCGATCGCCTGCGGGATGCCGCGCTTGTAGTTCCCCAGTGTCGTGGTGTGGCTGTTGCCGTCCGTGAAACTCGCCAGTTGGCCGGCACTGTTGAACGTGTAGCTCATCAACGTCTGGCCGAAACGGGCGCGCGTGAGCAAGGTGTCGTCGCTGGCATTGTAGGTGTTGCTGGACTCGACTTCGTTGATGTTGTCGGTAATGTTGGTGACTTGCAGTGGCAGGCCCAGCACCCACCGATCGGTGTCGTTACGGTACGTGACGGTTTCCTCCAGAGGGTGATCCGATGGGCGGTCACATCGCACACTGAAGGAATTGCAGCGCTTGGTCTGAGTGACTTGGGCGTAGGCGTTGAATGCCTCCGCCTGCCAAGTGTACGTATCGCCGTCCTGGCTGATCATGCGCAGGATCTGCGGCGCCAACACCTCGACCTGCGCCCGGTTCATGCGGGTCTGGACGACCCCGCCATAGCGTTCCGGCCACGGCCACGGCCATGCGTCGGTTGCCGGAGGAATGGCCGCGTAACCGTTGTCTTCCGACCGTAGCAACGTCGTACCCACGGCACCGCTGTAGACATCAGTGGACAGCAGTTGCCCTTCCGTCGCATCGAACCGATTGCTGAAGGTGTAGCGGGTCGCCTGCCCCAACGGGTTCACCACATCGGTCCAGACAGTGGATGCACAGCCGCTGGCGCAGTCCTGCAGCCAGCTTTGGTTGGCGGGCGAGTAGGCGTAGTGCCAGGTTTCAGCGGGTATTCCTGCACCGCTGAAAGTTTTCTGCGACAGCGTGAGCTGGTAATAGACATCGGGAATCGCTGCCGTGCTTCCTGGCGCGTCGTCGCCGCTGCCGTGGCACGTCCGGGGAACGTACGACCGCCCGTGGACCATGCCCTTGACCTGGAAACTGCCCACCAGGCCGGAGGGATGGGTGATGCTGCCGGTCCACGTTTCGGTGGACAACTGCGCCGCCGTGGAGCAGGTGCCGCCCGCCGGGTTCATGTCCGAGGCGAGGAAGTCCGCCATGTCGAAGGACCAAGCCGTGCCGTCGGGAAGCGTGACCTTGTTCAGTACGTGATAGACGTCCGTACCGTACTGATAGGACCAGGTTCGGGCACCGCTTGAGGATTGCAGGGTCGCCGTGCTGACCCGCGATGTTCCCGGACGGATTCAACTACGAAG
>NZ_AJXT01000071.1 GCF_000264295.1 Rhodanobacter spathiphylli B39
CCTCGTGAAAGCTTTTTTCGAGGTCCCGGCGGTCCGTCTTGCGACGTTGGGCGACTGCGGGCTGCGAATAATACGATGTGTTTTCGGTTTGGCAAGCGCTTCTTCAGAGAAACCTTGCGGATGTTGCGCAAACCGCTGAGCCGACGCGAAATTTAATTTTCGCGTCCACCGAACGCAGCGCTGGAACGACGCCCCGGTCAGCCCTGCACCAACCGCACGCGGGCGAAATTGCGCTTGCCAACCTGCAGTACGCCTTCGAAGCCTGCATGGAAGACCCGCTGCGCATCCTCGACCACCTCGGCATCGATCCGCACCGCACGCTCTTTCAGTTTCCGGTTCGCTTCGGAGTTGCTCGCCGTCAGCCCGGCCGCGGTGAGCAGAGCCGCCAGGCGAAGGCCCTCACCGGGCACGCCGATATCCGTCTGCGGCAACAACGATGTGTCGCCCTCACCACGTACCACCGCATGCCAGCCCGCGATCGCCAGTTCGGCAGCTGCCGCGTCGTGGAAGCGCGTGGCCAGCTCGCGGGCCAGACGCAGCTTGGCATCACGTGGATTCAGGGCGCCGCTGGCGATGTCCCGCTTCATCTGGGAAAGCTCGTCCAGCGACACCTCGAAGCTGAGCAGCTCGAACCAGCGCCACATCAACTCGTCGCCGATCTTCATGGTCTTGGTGACGATGTCGATGGCCGGCTCGTTGATGCCGATGTAGTTGCCCAGCGACTTGGACATCTTGTTGACGCCGTCCAGCCCCTCCAGCAAGGGCATGGTCAGCACGACCTGCGGCGGCTGGCCGTGGTGCTCCTGCAGCGCGCGCCCCATCAGCAGATTGAACTTCTGGTCGGTGCCGCCGAGCTCGACGTCGCACTTAAGCGCCACCGAGTCGTAGCCCTGCACCAGCGGATACAGGAACTCGTGGATCGCGATCGGCTGCTGCGCCGCGTAACGCTTGGTGAAGTCGTCGCGCTCGAGCATGCGCGCCACGGTGTGCTGCGCCGCCAATCGGATCATGTCGGCCGCGCTCATCTTGCCGAACCACTCGGAATTGAAGCGCAGCTCGGTCTTCTCTCGGTCGAGCACCTTGTAGACCTGCTCCGCATACGTCTCGGCGTTGGCCAGCACGTCTTCCCGCGTCAGCGGCTTGCGGGTGACGTTCTTGCCGGTCGGATCGCCGATCATGCCGGTGAAGTCGCCGATCAGGAAAATCACCTGGTGTCCCAGATCCTGGAACTGGCGCATCTTGTTCAGCAATACGGTGTGGCCAAGATGCAGGTCCGGCGCCGTCGGATCGAAACCCGCCTTGATCCGCAATGGACGACCGGTCTTCAGGCGCTCGGCCAGGTCTTCCCGCTTGATGATGTCGTCGGCGCCACGGGCAATGGTGGCCAGCGCCTGCTCGAGCTCGCTCATGTGTTTCTTTCTCTGCTGGTGAAAAGTGGGTCGCGGCAAGCAGTGTGACCGTGCCGTCAACGTTAATTGTGTGTTAACAAGGAATGTGTTGCAAACCCTTGATGGGAAAGGCATTGACGCCCTTTACACATGCCCGTTATGGTACGCGCAGTTTGTACTTTGTAACGTGGGCGATACAGCATGGCAGAAGAAAAGCAGGGGACGCGGCAAAACCGCAAGCAGGCGATCTGCCGCAAGGCACAGCGCCGACACTCCAACTTTTACGAACGCTGTGCACATTGGTCGTTCAATCGTTCCGGCGAGATCGAACCGATCCGCTGGCATCGCGAACGCCTGGTACTGGCTGGTACCGCCCTGCTGATTACCGCCCTGTCCGGCTTCATCATGCCCGCATGGGCCAGTGCGATGCGGCCGGCGCCGACACCGGAAGTCCACGCATTGCTTCCGCTTGCGCTGCCCAAGGCGTTGCCGTCCAGCATCACCAGCCCGACGGTGGACGACTGGCAGGTAGTGCGGGTGCAGCCCGGCCAGACGCTCTCCGACATTTTCAATGCACGTGGCCTTGGCATGGCGGATCTGCAACGCGTCATGGACGCTGCCGGTTCGGCGAAGTCCGCCTTGCACAGCATCCGCCCGGGGCAGGAATTCGACTTCCTGCTCGGCAGCGACGGCAGCCTGAAGGGTTTTCGTTTCGACCAGGATCAGGCGAGCCGAGCCATCGTTCGACTCGATGGCGCACAGCCGACGCTGGCGATCCAGCAGCGTGACATGGACCTGCGCGAACAGGTCGCCCATGGCGTCATCCGCAGCAGCCTGTATGCCGCCGGCGATCAGGCAGGCATGGACGCGGCCATGGTGGGCAAGCTTGCCGACCTGTTCAAGTACGACATCGACTTCGTGCAGGACATCCGCGTCGGCGACAGCTTCACGGTGATCTACGACGACATCTACCGCGATGGCGTGCGTTACGGCCAGGGCAACATCATCGCCGCCGAGTTCATCAACCAGGACAAGCGCTATACCGCGTACCGCTTCAAGAAGGCGGACGGCAGCTACGGCTGGTACAGCGAGGACGGCCGGCCGATCCAGAAATCGTTCCTGCGCATCCCGGTCGACTTCACCCGGATCTCCTCGAAATTCACCGCGGCGCGGCTGCACCCGATCCTCGGTCGCATGCGCGCACACAAGGGCGTCGATTACGCCGCCCCGAGCGGCACGCCGATCCACGCGGCCGGCGATGGCGTCATCAAGTATCACGGCTGGGAACGCGGTTACGGCAACTTCGTGGTGATCCAGCACGACAAGACCATCAGTACCGCGTACGGCCACATGTCGCGTTTCGTGAAGGGCCAGCACGTCGGTGAACGCGTGCGCCAAGGCGAGGTGATCGGCTACGTGGGCATGACGGGGCTGGCCACCGGCCCGCACCTGCATTACGAGTTTCGCGTCAATGGCCAGCAGCGCAATCCGCAGACGGTCACCCTGCCGAAGCCCGAGCCGTTGCCCGCCACACAAATGGCGCGATTCAAGGCTGAAGTGGTCAAGCCGCAGCTGGCGCGCCTCACCGAACTGGACTCGCGCATCAGGCTGGCTCGCGCCAGCACGCCTGCCAACCACGACAACTGAGCAATCCCACTCGTGGATGACGATGCGTCGGCGACTTATCTCGGGCTGATTTCCGGCACCAGCGCAGACAGCATCGACAGCGTGCTGGTCAGCTTTCCCCGTGGCATGCCGCAATTGCTGGCCAGTCACTCGCACCCCTGGCCCGGCGCGCTGCGCGAGCGGATGCTAGCCCTGGCGCAAGGCGAGAGCGCGCCGGATCTGGACACTCTGGGGCGACTGGACGTGGAGATCGCCCACGGCTTCGCCGAAGCGGCGCTGGAACTGCTCGAGCGCAGCGGCACGCCGGCGTCGGCTGTCCGCGCGATCGGCTCCCACGGCCAGACCTTGCGTCATCGGCCCGGCGGCGACTATCCATTCACGCTGCAACTGGGCGACCCCAGCGTCATCGCCGAGCGCTGCCGTATCGATGTGGTGGCGGACTTCCGTCGCGCCGACATCGCCGCTGGCGGGCAGGGCGCACCGCTGCTGCCTGCCGTGCACGCGATGCTGCTGGCCCGACCGGGGCACACGCGAGTCGTGTTGAATCTGGGCGGCATCGCCAACATCACCGTGCTCGGCGCCGATGGCAGCGTGCTCGGCTTCGACACCGGCCCGGCCAATGGCCTGCTCGACGCATGGTGCCTGCGCCAGCGCGGCGAGTCGTTCGATCGGGATGGCAGGTATGCGGCCAGCGGGCAAGCCGACGAAGCCCTGCTCGCGCAGTTGCTGGACGACCCCTACTTTGCGCTGATGCCGCCCAAGAGCACCGGCCGCGAATACTTCCACCTGGACTGGCTCGCAACCCATTTGCGGCTGGCGGCGGTGCAACCGACCGACGTGCAGGCCACCTTGCTGGAACTGACCGCGCGCAGTGTCGTCGCAGCGATCACGCAACACGCGCCGGATGCCCGCGAAGTCCTGGCCTGCGGCGGCGGCGTCCACAACGGCGCACTGATGCGGCGGCTGGCGGAACTGCTGGCGCCCCGGGCGCTTCTCGGCACCTCGCGTTACGGCGTCGACCCCGACTTCCTCGAAGCGACTGCCTTCGCCTGGCTGGCGCGCCAGCGGCTGCTGGGATTGCCGGGCAACCTTCCGTCGGTCACCGGCGCACGCGGTCACCGCGTGCTGGGCGCCATCTATTCCGCGCCGGCGGCCGGTTCGTCGTAACGAATCCGCTCCGGAGCCAGCTGCGTCGGCCGGGTATGCGCCAGCGCGCGCAGGGCTTCCTGGAACACACCCTGTTCGGCATCTTCCCAGTGCCCGTCGAGGCTGCCGAAGGCGTCGGGGTCGCGCTGGCTTTCGCTGAAGTGGTGAGCCACCGAAATGCCAAGTCCGCTACGCAATGCCTGCAGCATCACGTCATTGATGGAGCAGCGGCGATGTTTGGCCAACGCCCTGATGCGCTCGGTGAGCAGGCTGTCGACGTGTTGCAAGATCATGTCCGGCACAAGCGTCACTCCATGTTACACATGCCCCTGTACCCCGATGTTTGCATAGCCATCAACGGGCAGGGCGCCGGAAGCACGAATCCGTGGACTGCTTCGCAGTCCGCTTGTGCGCGTTGTCAATTAAGGGCCCGCGGAGCGGGCTGCGTCCTCAGCTGCCCGATTCGTTCGCCAGCCGTTCGCGCTCGGCGCCGCGAAAGTATCGCCACAGCCACGCGAACAACATCATCGAAGGCAGCACGGCCAGCACGGTGATCACGAAGTAGCCACCGTATCCGGTGGCCGTCGCGATGCCGCCGGCGAAAAATCCGAGCAGCTTGCCCGGCAGATTCACCAGCGAACTGAGCAGCGCGTACTGGGTCGCGGTGTGCTGCCGGTTGACCAGGGACGAGAGGAACGCCACGGTCGGTGGCCCCAGCATGCCCAGGGTGAGGTTCTCGCCGGAAATCACCAGGGTCAGCACCAGCAGGTTGCCGGGGTGGGCGATCAACAGCAGGTACAACAGGTTGCTGCAGCCGCACAGCACGATGGTGACGCCCAGCGGCCGCCAGGCGCCCCAGCGGGCTACTGCGGCACCACCGAGGAACACGCCGACAATGCCGATCCAGATGCCGTAGATCTTCGTGATCGTGCCGATCTCGGTCTTGGAGAAACCCATGTCGCGATAGAACGGACTCATGATGCCGCCGATGGTCGCCTGCTCCGGCATCTTGAACAGCAGCAGGAACAGCAGCGTGACCACGGCAAGCACCCAGCCGTAGCGACGGAAGAAATCGGCGAATGGATCAATCACGCTTTCGCGCATGGCGTCGCGCCAGCGTGCGGCGCGCACCCGCAACACCTCGGGTTCGCGCGCCATCAGGGTTGTCGCCACGGGCACGACCATCGCCAGCGCCATCAGCGCGTAGACCGTCCGCCATGGCAGGTGGTCGGCCAGGATCAGCGCCACCGCACCGGCCAGCAGCAGGCCGATCCGGTAGCCCAGCGAGTAGGTGGCCACCAGCGCGCCCTGCGCCTCGATCGGTGCGATCTCGATCCGGTAGGCATCGACAGCGATGTCCTGGGTCGCACCGAAGAACGCCACCACCAGCGTGGCGACCACGAACAGGGGCAGTTGCGCCGGCGTCAGCAGCGCCATGGCGAACAGCCCGATCACCACGCCCAGCTGCGCAAACAGCAGCCAGCCGCGGCGCTGTCCGAGCCGGGCGAAGCCGGGAATGCGGCCATGGTCCAGCAAGGGCGCCCAGACGAACTTGAACGCGTAGGTCATGCCGGCGCTGGCTATCATCGTGATGTCCGCCAGCTTGATGCCGTTTTCCTTCAGCCAGTACGCCAGCGTGCCGGCCACCAGCAGAAACGGCAGGCCCGAGGAGAAGCCGAGCAGGAACATCGTCCACGCCGCCGGCTGGGCAAACGCCCGCCAGACCGAGGGCTTCGCCGGCTTGGGCGCGCCCGACTCAGTCGGCATAGTCGACGATGTACGGGGCGTGGTCGGAGAAGCGCTGGTCGCGGTAGATCGAGCACGCCTGCATGCGCTCGCGCAGCGACGGCGTGCAGACCTGGTAGTCGATCCGCCAACCCACGTTGTTCGCGCGCGCCTGGCCACGGTTCGACCACCAGGTGTATTCGACCGCCTCGGGCTTGATCGCGCGGAAACTGTCGACCCAGCCGCGCTGCTGGAACAGCAGGTCCAGCCATGCGCGCTCCTGCGGCAGGCAGCCGGAGTTCTTCTGATTGGATGCCCAGTTCTTGATGTCGTTCTTCGTGTGCACGATGTTCCAGTCGCCGCAGATCACGTAGTCGCGGCCGCTCTTCAGCCACTGGTCGAAGATCGGCGTGATCCACTCCATCGCCTTGAACTTGAACTGCTGGCGCTCGTCGCCGGAGGAGCCTGACGGAAAATACAGCGACACCACGCTGAGGTTGCCGAAGCGCGCCTCGATGTAGCGGCCCTCGTTGTCGAACTCGACCCAGCCCAGCTCGGTCAGTACCTGGTCGGGCTCGCGTTTCGCGTAGATCGCCACGCCGCTGTACCCCTTCTTGCTGCTGGCGTCGCGGTAGAAGCAGTGATGGCCGTCCGGGCGGAACATCGGGTCGCTCAGCTGGTTTTCCTGCGCCTTGGTTTCCTGCAGGCAGACCACGTCCGCGTCCTGCGTGCGCAGCCAGTCGAACACGCCCTTGCTGGCGGCCGAGCGGATGCCGTTGGCATTGAGGCTGATGATGCGCATGGATGCTCCCGAAGCGGATGGACCATCATAACAAGCCTGTCTCCCGGACCCGCCATCGGCATCGCCGTGACGCCGGCTGTACCATGGCGCCCGCCCAGCGTTCCCCGGCCCGTGGAACACGCTGCATCGAAACCGAACCGCGCGAGACGACCATGCACGATTACCAACGCGACTTCATCGAACTGGCCCTGCAGCGCGAGGTGCTGCGTTTTGGCGAGTTCACCCTGAAGTCCGGACGCCAGAGCCCGTACTTCTTCAACATGGGCCGGATTGATTCCGGTGCCGCGCTGGCCCAGCTCGGCCGTGCCTATGCTGCCGCGCTGATGAACGCCGAGCTGCCGGTGGACATGCTGTTCGGTCCGGCCTACAAGGGCATCGCGCTGGCCGCCGCCACTGCCATCGCGCTGGCCGAGCAGCATCAACGCGACCTGCCCTGGGCTTACAACCGCAAGGAAGCGAAGGAGCACGGCGAGGGCGGCGTACTGGTCGGCGCGCCGCTCCAGGGTCGCGTGCTGATCGTCGACGACGTGATGACTGCTGGCACCGCGGTGCGTGAATCGCTGGCGCTGATCCGCGCTCACGGCGCCACGCCTGCCGGCGTGCTGATCGCGCTGGACCGGCAGGAACGCGGCCTGGGCCGGCGCTCGGCCGCCCAGGAGGTGGCTGCCGACCACGGCATCCCGGTCATCGCGATCACCAGCCTCGACGACGTGCTGGCCTATGCCGGCGAGCGCCCGCAATTGAGCGCCGAACACGCCCGACTGCTGGCTTATCGGCAGCAGTACGGGGTTCAGCCATGAGTTCGGCCCCGGCCCATAGACTGCGACGACACCGGTCACAGTAGCCACGATTGCCCCTGCATCCCGCCGGGCAGCAGCTAGCCAGTGTGACCGGCGCGGCTATACTGGCCGACAAGAGGGAAATCCATGCGTAGACCATTGCTCATCATTGCTGCCATCGTGCTGTGCGCGGGCGCTTCGGCGTACGCGCAGAACACCGGCGTTCGCTACAAATGGCACGACGGTCAGGGCCTGGTGCATTTCAGCGACAGCCTCACCACCGAGGCGATGAAGTACGGCTACGAGCTGGTCAACGATCGTGGCCTGGTGGTGCAACGCGTGTCGCGCCAGCTGAACGCCCAGGAGCGGGCGGCCGCCAACAAGCTGGCTGCCGAACAGGCCGCGAAGGATCGCGCCATCCAGGAGCGCGCGGACGCCGACGCGCAGATGCTGTCCGCCTATCCCGACGAAGAGTCCTACCAGATCTCGCTGCAGCAGGCGCTGGACACCTTCGACCAGCAGATCAACACGACGCGGATCAACCTGCGCAGCCAGGAGAAGGCGCTGACCGACCTGCTGGGCCGCGCCGCCGATATCGAGAACGGCAAGGAGGCCGTGCCGAAGGCCCTGGTCGACAACATCGCCAGACAGCGCAACGTGGTGGCCTCGCTGCGCGGCACCCTGCAACGCCAGCAGGCGGCGCGGGCTCAATCCGTGCAGCAGCAGGCCCAGCTGATGGCGCACTACCGCGAGGTCAAGGCGGTCCAGGACAAGCAGCGCTCGGACGACTAGCAAGCTCCGGTGCGGGCCGCGTGTTCCGCAGCTCGACGTCGCGGCGACGCCCTGCCTACGGGAACGGCAACTTCAGTTTGAAGTCCACTGCCAGCAACTGCTTGCGGAACACCTGCTGGATGCGGGCCAACGCCGCCGCATTGTCCGCCTCGAAGCGCAGCACTAGCGCGGGCGTGGTGTTCGACGCACGCACCAGACCCCAGCCGTCGGGCCAGTCGGCCCGCACGCCGTCGATGGTGATCAGGGTGGCGTCCTCGAACGTCGCCTGCTGACGCAGCCTGTCCATGAACCGGTAGTGCTCGCCTTCGGCCAGCTCGATCTTCAGTTCCGGCGTGGAAACGCTCTTGGGCAAGGTCGCGAAGATCTCGGCCGGGCTGCGCCCCTGCAGGTCGCCGGCCAGGATCTCCAGCAGCCGCGCGGCGGCGTAGATGCCATCGTCGAAGCCGTACCAGCGCTCCTTGAAGAAGAAGTGCCCGCTCATCTCGCCAGCCAGCTCCGCCCCGGTCTCGCGCATCTTCGCCTTGATCAGCGAATGGCCGGTACGCCACATCAGCGGACTGCCGCCGGCGTCCAGCACCTGGCCCTTCAGGTGACTGGTGCACTTCACGTCGTAGATGACGGTGGCGCCGGGCTGGCGCGACAGCACGTCGCGCGCGAACAGCATCAGCAGGCGATCCGGATAGATGATCTCGCCGGACTGGGTGACCACGCCGAGGCGGTCGCCGTCGCCGTCGAACGCCACGCCCAGATCGGCCCCGGTCTGCCTGACGGCGAGTATCAGGTCTTCCAGGTTGGCCGGGTCGGACGGATCCGGATGATGGTTCGGGAAGCTGCCGTCGACGTCGCAGTACAGCGGCACCACCTCGCAGCCCACGCCTTCCAGCACCTGCGGCGCGATCGCCCCCGGGATGCCGTTGCCGCAGTCGACGACGATCTTCAGGCGGCGCTCGGCCAGCACGTCCGAAACGATCTTCTCGATGTAGTCCGGCGCCACGTCGACCTGGCGCAGCCCGCCGGAGCCGCCACCAGTCAGCGCGCCGCTGGCGATGCGCTGGTACAGGTCCTGGATCGCACCTTCGGACAGGGTCTCGCCACCGATCACGATCTTGAAGCCGTTGTAGTCCGGCGGGTTGTGGCTGCCGGTGACGGCTACGCCGCAGCCGGTATTGAAACGGTAGGCCGCGTAATACACCACCGGCGTGGGCACCGCGCCGATGTCGATCACGTCGATGCCGGCGTCGCGCAGGCCGTCGGCCAGTGCGGCGGCGAGCTGCGGACCGGACAGCCGGCCATCGCGGCCGACCACGATCTCGCGCAAGCCCTTCTCGCCCATCAGCGTGCCGATCGACTGGCCGAGCAGGCGCGCCACGTCCGCGTTCAGGGTCTTGCCGACCACGCCCCGGATGTCATAGGCACGGAAGATGGCAGAGTCCACGCTGGTCGGCGCGGGCACCGGGGCGACCGCTGGCGGCGGCGACGGGGCTGGCGGCGAGGTGCGGGGCTGCCTCGCCGCCTCCGCGGTCGCGGGAGTGAGCGGCGCCAGCGGCAGTTCGTCTTCCTCCGGTTCGACCGGCACCTGCTGGCGACGCAGACGCAACCAGCTCAGGTAGGCGCCGCCACCAAGCCCTAGCAGGGCCAGCAACGCGCTCAGGATCACCGAGCGCGGCAACACGATGAACGCCCGGGGAAGACCGACGCCCACGCTGAAGGCGCTGCCGGCGACCGGCTTGCCGGCGGCCTCGATCTCGGCCGAGTTCGACCCGTTGGAAAACAGCTGGATGTAGCCGCTGTCGTCACCCTGGCGCAGCTCCAGCCGGCCACCGGCCGGCGAGATGGCGTCGAAGCGCTGCTTCATCGGGGCGAACGGCAGTTCGACCCAGGCCCACGCCTGGGTCTGTTGCGGCAGGCCCAGCGGGATCACCAGGCTCAGCCGCCGGTCCCCGCTGCCGTAGGAAACACTCTGTGCCGGCGGCACCCCGTCGGCACTCTGCGCCGCCATCAGCTGGGCGGCCTTGGCATAACCGAATTCTCGGTAGTTGGCGCGCAGCACTTCGGCCAGGTCACCGCTGTACAACTCGAGCTTCCTGGCCTGGGGCAACTGCTGGCGCAGCGCGGCAGCGGATTGCGCCGGGTCGCTCATCAGGGTGGCCGGGTCCACCCCGGCCAGCACCTTCTCGATCGAGCGGCGCTGGTTGACGATTTCCTCGGACATCGCCCTGACCGCCTGGTCCTGGGCCTGGTGCACCCGATCGATTGCATCGCCCTCGTCGGCGATCAGCCAGGTCTGCCAGACGCAGAACAGGCCCACCAGCAGCAGCACGGTGGCGCCGACGAGCGGCAACAGGGTCGACCAGTCGACCCTGAGGTTGCTCAAGCGCTCTCTTGCGATGTTCAACGCCATTTCCGCCCCCGCGGCTGAAGCTGCAAGCCGGTTCGGTGCACTCCGAACCGGCTCGTCGATCTATCGGATACCGGTCGAGCCGAAGCCGCCCTCGCCACGCTGGCTCGCTGCGAACTCGGTGACCACATGCAGTCGCGCCTGCGCCACCGGCACCAGCAGCAACTGCGCGATGCGGTCGCCCACGGCGATGGTGTAGGACTCGCGCCCGCGATTCCAGCACGAAATCATCAACGGCCCCTGGTAGTCGGCGTCGATCACCCCGACCAGGTTGCCCATCACCAGGCCATGCTTGTGACCCAGTCCCGAGCGCGGCACGATCAGCGCGCACCAGCCGGGGGCATCGATATGGATCGCGATGCCGCTGGGCACCAGTGCACTCTCGCCCGGCGCCAGGGTCAGCGGCTGTTCCAGTGCGGCGCGCAGATCCATGCCCGCGCTGCCTGCGGTCGCCGCCTGCGGCAGCGGAATGCTGTCGCCAAGGCGTGGATCGAGGATCTTCATCGCCACATCGATGTTCATGCCCGGGTGGCCCGGTAACGTTCCGCCACCCGGGCAATCAGCTGGCGCGCCAGCTCCGTCTTCGCCACCCGCGGCAGCTCGACCGAGCCGTCAGCCCAGTAGAGCGTCAACGCATTGTCGGCCGCCTCGAAACCGAGGCCACCGCCCACCTGATTCGCCGCAATCATGTCCAGCCCCTTGTGGCGCAGCTTGCCCTGCGCATACGTGGCCACATCATGCGTCTCCGCGGCAAATCCGACCAGGAACGGGTGCGCGGTTTGCGCCGAAAGGCTGGCCAGGATGTCCGGATTCTCATCGAGATGCAGGACCAGCTCGCCGCCATCGCGCTTCTTGAGCTTCTGCGCCGACACTTCCTGCGGACGGTAATCGCCCACCGCGGCCGCACCGATATAGACGTCCGCATGGGTCGCCGCCTCGAGCACCGCCGCATGCATCTGCGCCGCACTGCGCACATCCACCCGCCGATGCAGGCCCGCCGGCGTGGCCAGGCTGACCGGCCCGGCCACCAGGGTCACCTCGGCGCCCGCTGCGACGGCGGCGGCAGCCACGGCAAAGCCCATCTGGCCCGAACTGCGATTGCCGATGAAACGCACCGGATCGATGTCTTCATAGGTCGGCCCGGCGCTCACCACCACCTTGAAGCCGGCCAGGCAGCGATCGCCGAACGAGGCGAGCAGGGCATCGCGCAGCTCGTGCGGTTCCAGCATGCGTCCGCTGCCGACGTCGCCGCAGGCCTGGTCACCCACCGCCGGCCCCAGCACGCGGGCACCGTGCCGGCGCAAGGTCGCCATGTTTGCCTGCACCGCCGGGTGCGCCCACATCTGCTGATTCATCGCCGGCGCCAGGTACAGCGGCGCGGCACTGGCCAGGCACAGCGTGGTCAACAGGTCATCGGCCATGCCATGGGCCAGCCGGGCCAGCAGGTCGGCGCTGGCCGGCGCCACCAGGATGCGTTCGGCCCAGCGCGCCAGTTCGATGTGGCCCATCGCCGCCTCGGCTTGGGCGTCCCACAGACTCACCCGCACCGGCTGTCCCGACAGTGCCTGGAAGGTGGTCGGACTGATGAAATGCGTGGCGCCCTCGGTCATCACCACGCGCACCTCGGCGTCGAGGTCGCGCAGCCGGCGAACCAGCTCGCAGGACTTGTAGGCGGCGATGCCGCCGGACACTCCCAGCAGGATGCGGCGTTGGGCAAGACTCATATGTAAGGCGGGCCTGACAGTCGGGCAGTGGCCTAGCTTACCGGATTCATCCCCGCCCACCGCTGCCTGCTGCAGGCGTGCTCCGGCAACGTCTGTGCATGAGCATTCGCGACTGGCCCGAGGGCGAACGTCCCCGTGAAAAACTGCTGGCGCGCGGCAGCTCCGCGCTGTCCGATGCCGAGCTGCTGGCGGTGTTGCTGGGCAGCGGCAGCCGCGGCAAGGATGCGCTGGCGCTGGGCCGCGAGCTGCTTGCCAACGCGGGCAGCCTGGGCGCGCTGCTGACTCGCCCGGAACAGCAGATCCGGGTCGGCGGACTGGGCCCGGCCAAGCGTTCGCGCATCGCCGCGGCGCTGGAACTGGCCCGGCGCAGCCTGGCCGAACAACTGCAGGACAAGCCCAGCCTGGGCAATCCGCGCGACAGCGGCGATTTCCTGCGCGCGCGCCTGCGCCATCTGCCTTACGAGGTGTTCGGCTGCCTCTATCTGGACAACCGCCACCGCGTACTCGCCTTCGAGGAGCTGTTCCGGGGCACGGTCGACGGTGCCAGCGTGCACCCGCGCGAGGTCGTGCGCGCCTGCCTCCAGCACAACGCCTGCGCCGTGATCTTTGCGCACAACCATCCTTCCGGCGTGGCCGAACCCAGCGCCGCCGATCGCGCCATCACCCATGAATTGCGCAGCGCGCTGCAACTCGTCGGTGTGCGGGTGCTCGATCACCTGGTGATCGGCAGCGGCGAGCCGGTATCGATGGCCGCCCGCGGCCTGATCTGAACGGGCGCGTCTGCCAGGCCATCGGTCCACAAAAAGACGGCGTGGCAAGAGCCACGCCGCGGGCCGATTGGAGAGGAGAGAGCGGCATCTCCGTTTGCCAGGATCTGGAGGGGAGGTCATCTCGTGGCCTGGCCAGTGTCGCATCGCCGCATGACAGGCCGATGACGATTCCCTGCCGCGAAGGCAGCGCCAAGTGGCCGAAACTTATGCACAAAACGGTGATACCGACCCTTGCCGGGCAGGCTCGCCGATTCACCTGAGTTTTATTCATCAAGCCCATGAAATAATTGAACAATTTCTTGCGACAGCGGAACCGGATGGCGTCAGGGGCAGGCCGCCGTTTGCGGGACGCAGCTTTCCCCACAGACTTATCCACAAGCCGGTTCGCGGCGCCGCAGCAAGACGGGATCAGCAGCCACCGGCCGTCGCCGGTACCCATACGGGCGCGTTTCGCCGCCGTGGCGGTCTGTTAGGATTGGCGGTTCCATCACGAAACCGACCCCACCCGTGAAAGAACAGCTGCGCGAACTGGTGCTGCAGGCGATCACGTCCCTGCAAGCCGATGCCACCCTGCCCACCGATCTCGAATTGCCGGGCTTCGTGATCGAACGCGCACGCAGTCGCGAACACGGCGATTTCGCCTGCAACGCAGCCATGCTGCTGGCCAGGGCCGCACGCGCCAGGCCGCGCGAGCTGGCCGAGAAACTCGTGGCCGCACTGCCGGCCAACACGCTGGTGGCGAAAGTCGAGATCGCCGGCCCGGGCTTCATCAATTTCTTCGTGGCCGCCGGCGCCTACCACGCCGAAGTGCGTCGGATCATGGCCGAAGGCGATGCTTACGGCCGCAACACCAGCGGTGCCGGCAGGACCGTGGGCGTGGAATTCGTCTCGGCCAACCCGACCGGCCCGTTGCACGTGGGCCACGGCCGCAATGCCGCGATCGGCGATTGCCTGAGCCGCCTGCTCGATGCCAGCGGCTGGGACGTGAAGCGCGAGTTCTACTACAACGATGCGGGCGTGCAGATCGCCAACCTGGCGATCTCGGTGCAGGCGCGCGCGCGCGGCATCACGCCGGAAGACAGCAACTGGCCCGAGAGTGGCTATCGCGGCGACTACATCGCCGAGGTGGCGCGCGCCTATCTCGATCGCGAATCGGTGGTGGCTGACGGCGAAACCGTGGTCGGCGCGGGTGACGTGGACGACCTCGACGCGATCCGCCGCTTCGCGGTGGCCAGCCTGCGTCACGAGCAGGACCTGGACCTGCAGGCGTTCGCCGTAAGCTTCGATACGTACTTCCTGGAGTCGTCGCTGTACAGCGACGGCAAGGTCGAGGAGACCGTGCGCGAACTGGTCGCCCACGGCCATACCTACGAGGAAGGCGGCGCATTGTGGTTGCGCACCACCGAGTTCGGTGACGACAAGGACCGCGTGATGCGCAAGTCCGACGGCACTTATACTTATTTCCTGCCCGACGTGGCCTACCACCTGTCGAAGTGGCAGCGTGGCTACGGCAAGGCCATCACCGTGCTGGGCTCGGACCACCACGGCTCGCTGGCGCGGGTGAAGGCCGGCCTGCAGGCGCTCGATTGCGGTATCCCGAAGGGCTACCCCGACTACATGCTGTACCAGATGGTGACGGTGATGAAGGGTGGCGAGGAGGTGAAGATCTCCAAGCGCGCCGGCAGCTACGTCACCCTGCGCGACCTGATCGACGAGGTCGGCCGCGACGCCACGCGCTACTTCCTGATCTCGCGCAAGAGCGACTCGCAGCTGGTGTTCGACATCGACCTGGCCCGCTCGCAGTCCAACGACAATCCGGTGTACTACATCCAGTACGCGCACGCCCGCGTCTGCAGCGTGCTGCGCCAGGCGCCGGAGAAGGGCTTCACGGTGAACGTCGCCGACGGCCTGGCCCACCTCGACCGACTGGACAACGAGCACGAGCAGATCCTGCTGACCGAGCTGTCGAAGTACCCGGAAGTGGTCGAGGCCGCTGCGGCGAACCTGGAGCCGCATCTGGTTGCCGCGTGGTTGCGTGAACTGGCCAACGCGTTTCATACCTACTACAACTCGTACCAGTTCCTGGTCGAGGACGCAGACCTGCGCAACGCGCGTCTGGCGCTGGTGGTGGCGACGCGGCAAGTATTGAAGAATGGTCTGGATTTGCTGGGCCTCGGCGCCCCGGAGAAGATGTAATGGCAGCACGCAAGGGCAAGGGCCGACAGGCCGTGCGCAATGGCAGCAGTGGCTTCCCGGGATGGGGCTACGCCGTCATCGGCCTGCTGGCCGGGGTGATCCTGATGGCGGTGATGATGCGCGGCAGCCTGCTGACCAGCCTGCGCAAGGCCGACGGTCCGCAGGCGAATCCGCAGGCGACCGCCGAGCGCGGCAGCGCGCCGGGCGTGCTCGAGTCCGGCGCCAGCGACACCGCGCCGAAGAAGCCGCAGTTCGACTTCTACTCGGTGCTGTCGGAGAAGGAAGTACGCATCCCCGACGCCGAGATCAGCGCGCAGGCGCGTGTCGAGCAGCAGCAGAAGCAGGCGGCCCAGCTGCAGGCGCAGCAGGCGGCGCAGGCCGCGGCGCAGGCTAATGCACCCCAGGCGGTCACCCAGAACGTCACCGCGGCGCCGGCCAGTGCCGTGGCGCAGCCCGGTGCCGGCAGCGGTTACCTGCTGCAGGTGGGCGCCTTCCCGAACGCCTCCGATGCGGAAACGCTGAAGGCGAAGCTGGCCTTGCAGGGCTTCGTGGCCAACGTGCAGTCGGTCAGCATCGGCGGGCAGACCTATCACCGGGTCCGGCTGGGGCCGTTCCGTTCGGCCACCGACCTGGAATCGACCAAGCAGCGCCTGGCCGGCGCCGGCATCAACGCGATCGCGCTGAAAGAAGGTCGCTGAGCACTTCCTGGAAACACTGCGCATGACAAGCAAGACCGCATGGATCACCGGCGCCAGCTCCGGCTTTGGCGCCGCCGCCGTGGAACGCTTCGTGGCCGGCGGCTGGCGGGTGATCGCCAGCGGCCGCCGCGCCGAGCGCCTGCAGCAGCTGGTGGATCGGCACGGCGCCGACAAGGTGCACGCGGCGGCTTTCGACATGCGCGACGAGAGCGCGATGCGCGCGGCGCACGCGGCGCTGCCGCCGGCCTTCGCGGCCATCGATCTGCTGCTCAACAACGCGGGTCTGGCGCTGGGTACTTCCCCGGCGCAGCAGGCGGACCTGGCGCAGTGGAAGCAGATGATCGACACCAACGTCACCGCGCTGGTGACGATGACCCACCTGCTGCTGCCGCAGCTGATCGAACGCCGCGGCGCGATCGTCAACATCAGCTCGATCGCTGGCAGCTACGCCTACCGCGGCGGCAACGTGTACGGCGCCAGCAAGGCCTTCGTCACCCAGTTCTCGCAGAACCTGCGCTGCGACCTGCACGGCACCGGCGTGCGGGTCAGCTCGATCGAGCCGGGCATGGCCGAAACCGAATTCACCGTGGTTCGCACCGGCGGCGACCAGGCCGCCTCGGACCAGCTCTACGCCGGCGCCCATCCGATCACCGCCGGCGACATCGCCGACACCATCTGGTGGATCGCCAACATGCCGCCGCACCTCAACGTCAACCGCGTCGAGGTGATGCCGGTCAGCCAGTCGGCAGCGGGCTTGCAGGTCGCGCGCGACGCGTAGAAACCGCGCCGCCGAGTCTGGCCTGGCGAGCGGTGCCCGCCCTGCGCTCTTGCGAGTTCCGCCCTCCAACAGACGAACGTCTGTTCCCCGGCCGTTACTGCATGAACCAGCCGTGGCTGACCACGATCGACTGCCCGGTCAGGGCGGCGGACGGGAAGGTGGCCAGGTACAGCGCGGTCTGGGCGATGTCTTCGAGCGTGGTGAAGGTGGCATCGACGGTGTTTTTCAACATCACGTTCCTGATCACCTCGTCCTCGCTGATGCCCAGCTCCTGCGCCTGCTCGGGAATCTGCCGCTCGACCAGCGGCGTGCGCACGAAACCGGGGCAGATCACGTGCGAGCGCACGTTGTGCGGCGCGCCTTCTTTCGCCAGCGTGCGGGCCAGGCCGAGCAGGCCGTGCTTGGCGGTGACGTAGGGCGCCTTCAGCATCGAGGCCTCGTGCGAATGCACCGAGCCCATGTAGATCACGATGCCGCCGCGGCTTTGACCGGTGCCGTCGTCCTGGTACATGTGCTTCAGCGCGGCCTTGGTGGTGAGGAAACCGCCGTCCAGGTGGATCGCCAGCATCTTCTTCCAGTCGGCAAAGGCCAGCTGGTCGATCGGGTTGATGATCTGCACGCCGGCGTTGGAGATCAGGATGTCCAGACGGCCAAACTCGGCGACCACCCGGTCGGTGCCGGCGTTGACCGCCTCCTCGTTGCTGACATCCATCGCGATGCCGATCGCCTTGCCGCCGGCGGCGCTGATCTGCGCCGCCACCGCGTCCGCCGCCTGCTGGTTGATGTCGGCGATCGCCACGCTGGCGCCATGCTGCGCGTACAGCTCGGCGATCGCCTTGCCGAGGCCGCTGGCCGCGCCGGTGATCAGGGCGACCTTGCCTTCGAGACTGTTCATGCGATTGCTCCTCGGGGTTGGGAAGGCGCGGCCGCCGGCCGCGCACATGCCGCAAATTGTAGGCGCCGCTGCACACGGCGCCATCGGACCTTGGGACAGGGCCTCAGCCGACGTCCTCGGCCAGATAGGTATAGGCGGTGAGGCCACCGTCGAGCACGCCATACAATCGCGCAGCCTCTGCACCGCTCACGCCGGCGCTGGCGATGCGTTCGCGGTAGCTCTGCCGCAGCGCTTCGAGGTCGTAGCCCACGTAGTCGAGCATCAGGTCGGTGGTGTCGCCGCTGCGCCTGTGCGCGAACACGTAGCCATCGCCTTCCACCCGCACGTTGACCGCGTCGGTGTCGCCGAACAGGTTGTGGATGTCGCCCAGGGTCTCCTGGTAGGCGCCGACCATGAACACGCCGAGACAGTAGCTCTCGCCGTCCCTCAACGCGTGCAACGGCAGGCTCACGTCGACACCGTCGGCATCGACGTAATGGTCGATGCGGCCGTCCGAATCGCAGGTGAGGTCGACGATCACGCCCCGACGGGTGGGCTGCTCGTCGAGCCTCGCGATCGGCGCGATCGGGAAGATCTGGCCGATCGCCCACACGTCGGGGATCGACTCGAACACCGAGAAGTTGACGAAATACTTGTCGACAAGTTTCTCGTCCAGCTCGTCCAGCGCCGCGCGATGCGAGCGCTCGGCCGGCAGCAGGCGCGTGCGCACGGCGTTGGCGACGGCATAGAACATCTCGTCCAGCCGGGCGCGGTCGGCCAGCGCCAGCTGGCCCAGCGCGTACAGCGTCTGCCCCTCGCTGAGGTGGTGCTGGGCTTCGTGGAACAGCTCCAGCGCCGGCCGCCGATCGAGTTCTCCGTACGTTTCACGCAGGCGGCGCAGCACCGGCGGCTCGTCCGCGCACGGCGGCGGGATCGCGCCGGCCGGCACCTCCTCGACCTCGGTCACGTTGACCACCATCACCGCGTGGTGCGCGGTCATCGCGCGGCCCGCCTCGGTGAGGATGTGCGGCGCGGCCAGGCCTTCGGTGGCCACCGCCTCGGCCAGCGACTGCACGATGGTCGAGGCGTATTGTTCGATGGAGTAGTTGATCGAGTTGTGGCTGCGCGAGCGCGAGCCTTCGTAGTCCACGCCAAGGCCGCCGCCGACGTCGACGATTTCCAGCGGCACGCCCATCCGGCGCAGCTCGACGAAGTAGCGGGTGGCCTCGCGCATGCCGTTGGCGATGTCGCGCACGTTGGAGATCTGCGAGCCCATGTGGAAGTGCTGCAGCTTCAGCGTGTGCTTGAGGCCGGCCGCGTCGAGCCGCTCGATCAGGCTCAGCACCTGGTTCGGCGACAGGCCGAACTTGCCCTTGTCGCCACCGGTGTTCTGCCATTTGCCGGCGCCGATCGAGGCGAGGCGCACGCGCACGCCGAGCAGCGGTTCCACGTCCAGCGCCTTCGCCTCGCTGAACACGTGCTCCAGCTCGGACAGCTTCTCGATCACGATGTGCACGCGCAGGCCGAGCTTCTTGCCGATCAGCGCCAGGCGGATGTACTCGCGATCCTTGTAGCCGTTGCAGATCACGATGGAACCGGGCCGCGCCATCGCCAGCACCGCCATCAGCTCGGGTTTGGAACCCGCTTCCAGGCCGAAGCCATGCGTGCCCGCCGCCACCAGTTCGCCGGCCACGCCGCGCTGCTGGTTGACCTTGATCGGGTAGATCGCGGTATAGCCGCCGGCGTAGCCGTGTTCGGCGATCGCCTGGGCGAACGCGCCCTGCAGCCGCGCCAGGCGGTCGGCCAGGATGTCGGGAAAGCGCACCAGCAGCGGCAGTCGCAGGCCCTCGGCGCGGGCGCGCCCGACGATCTGCGGCAGTGACAGCGCCGGGCCGTTGACGCCACGCGGGCGCATCACGATGTCGCCGGCACTGTCCACGTCGACATAACCGTCGCCCCAGTGGGGTACGGCGTAGGTGTGGCGGGCAGCGTCGGTGTTCCAGGGGTTCGCCATGGTGAGAGATCTCCTCGATGGAAAAGGATGATGTCGTCGCAGCGGCGAGCCTTGACGTCTTGCTCAACGACAGGAGCACGAGCCCGAGCGACCGGAAGCCTCGCACGCCGCGGGGCCGATCGGACTGGTCGGCCGCCGGCAGGACGCCGGCAGGCCAGCGGCCATTGTAACGGGCAGGTGTGACGATATGCGCAAGAGCCGGCCGCCGCTGGCGGGACGTTCACGGCGGTTGTCGCTACAATGGGCAGTCTTGCTATCCCACCACGGTTCGTCAGGAACACCCGCCATGTCGCAGCAGACCACGCCGAATGAAGCCAGCTGGTTCACCGAGGCCCACCAGGCTTCCGGTTCCTCCATCGGTTTCCGCACCGAGCAACTGCTGCACGCGGAGAAGACCCCGTTCCAGACCATCGAGATCCACAAGACCACCGACTGGGGCAACCTGATGGTGATCGATGGCTGCGTGATGCTGACCACCCGCGACAACTTCTTCTACCACGAGATGATGACCCATCCCGCGCTGTTCACCCATGCGCGGGCCAAGCGCGTGGTGATCATCGGCGGCGGCGACTGCGGCACGCTGCGCGAGGTGCTCAAGCACGAGGAAGTCGAGTCGGCCGTGCAGGTGGAGATCGACGAGCGCGTCACCCGCCTGGCCGAGCAGTATTTCCCCGAGCTGTGCGACTCGAACAACGACCCGCGCGCCGAGTTGCTGTTCATCGACGGCATCAAGTACATGGCCGATGCCGAGCCCGATTCGCTGGACCTGGTGATCGTCGACTCGACCGACCCGGTGGGTCCGGCCGAAGGCCTGTTCAATGCCGCGTTCTACGCCAGCTGCTTCAAGGCATTGCGCCATGGCGGCCTGCTGGTGCAGCAGAGCGAATCGCCGCTGGCCCACCTCGAGCTGATCAAGTCGATGCGCTCGGCGATGCGCACCTCGGGCTTCAGCGCGGTGAAGACCCTGCCGTTCCCGCAGCCGTGCTACCCCACCGGCTGGTGGAGCTGCACGATGGCGCGCAAGGGCGGCGACCTGTCCGGCTTCCGCGAGCGCGGCGCGCTGAGCAAGAACTTCCCGACCCGCTACTACAACGCCGAGATCCACAAGGGCGCACTGGCCCAGCCGGAATTCATGCGCGAAGCTTTTGGCGAATAAGCCAAAAGCTTCAAATGGACATCGTGCGGATCTCCGAAGCGCGGCTTGGATCAACCGCGCTCTGGTGGTGCCCAGGCCCACCTCGGGCCAGCAGCCCCGCCCTCAGAACATCTTCGCGCGCACCTTCGGCAGCAGCACGATCAGCAAGGTGGCGATCGGCCCCAGCAGCAGCGACAGCAGAAACCACAGCAGGCCGCTGCGGTTCTTGCCCTGCGCCAGCGCGGCGTTGATCAGGGCCAGCGTGCCCCAACCGACAAACCAGGGTGCGCCGTCGGCGAATGTCGACAGATGATCCACTACGCGTCTCCCGAACGATGCTCATGGGGGCGCGGCCCTGCGCCGGGGAACGCCCATCGTAGCAAGCCGCGTGAAAACCGCGCGTTTTGGCTGGCCGCCGAATCAGCCGCGCTTAATCTGCGGGCGGTATGCTGCACGCTTTGACTGCGGAGCACGCCCATGCTGCACGGACTGCGTCACCTCGCCCTGGTTTGCTCGCTGTCACTGCTGGCCGCGCCGGCGCTCGCCGCCAAGACCAAGCCTGAGGCCAGGGCGCACGGCCCCAGCGCCAGCGCCCAGGCCCGTGACAAGGCGCAGCTGGCCTTTCAGCGCGACCTGGTCAGCGTGCTGGCACCCGGTGGCGATCCGAACCGCCTGCTGGGGGCTGCGCTGCTGGCACGCCCACTGTTCAATCAGCCGCCCGCCAACAGCTTCCATCGACTGATCGAGCGGGCAGCGATGGCCGAAGGCGCCGGCGCCGCCGTCAGCTGGGCCCAGCTGGCCGATTGCGACGCCGAGGCCGATGCCTGCCCGAACAGCGCCGCGCTGGACAAGCTGCTGACTCAGGCACCCGACAATGCCGCCGTCTGGCTGGTCAAGCTGGGCGCCGACGCGCGGGGCATGAAGCAGGATGACGCGCGCGACGACCTGGCCCGGGCCGCGGCGGCAAAACTCTACGACGACTACAGCGGCGTCAGCCTGCAGGCGCTGGCCGGCTCGGTCGGCGTGCTGCCGCCACCGGCCGACACGCTGGACCCCGCCCATGCGGGTGGCGCGGTAGGCATGCAGACCATCCTGGTGTTCGGACTGGCCAGCAGCCAGCCGCAGCCGAGCCTGCCGCTGATCGCCAAGCTTTGCGAGAACGCCGGCAAGGATGCCTCGATCAAGTCCGACTGCCTGGCGCTGGGCAAGACCCTGGAATGGGGCTCCAGCCCGCTGGCCCGATCACTGGGCCTGCACCTGCGCGAGGTGCTTTCCGACGACCCGGCGGCGCAACAGGAAGCGAAGGATGCCCGCCGCACGCTGATCTGGCAGGTGCAGAACTTCACCCAGCTGCTGGCCCGCGCCCCGGACGATGCCGCGCTGTCGCAACGCCTGCTGGCACTGGCCCGCAAGGGCGGCACCCAGATGAGCCTGCAACTGGCTGCGTTGCGCGAGAACGACATCCCCGCCGACCCGCCCGCCGACTGGCAGCCGCGAACTGCGGCGAATCAGGAATAGGGCACAGGGGAAGGAGCGGCGCGCTTCTCCGCGTCCCGATTCCCCCCGCCCCGATTCCCTGCCCGGGCCCCATTCCCCTTTCGCGCCTCGCCCGTTAGGCTGGGATCACCTTACGTGGCAAGGGTGATCCGATGCTTACGACGCTGGTGGCAAGCAGCAAGGGTGGTTGCGGCAAGAGCACGCTGGTGACGCAACTGGCGTCGCACTGGGCACAGGCGGGGCAGCACACGGCCATCGTCGACGGCGACCGGCAACATTCCAGCTTCCACTGGGCCGAACTCCGCCCGGACAATGTCCCCGGCGTGCTGGCGCTCGAAGGCGGTCGACGCGGCCTGCAGCGGGTGCCGCCGGACACGCAGCAACTGCTGATCGACACCCCGGCCGGTTCCACCGAGCGTGACCTCGAGCCCTACCTCGAATCGGCCAACGTGCTGCTGGTGCCGGTGCTGCCGTCCTCGTTCGACCTCGACGCCACCCTGCACTTCCTCGACGAGCTGCGCTCGATCAACCGCATCCACCGCGGCAAGCTGCCGGTGGCGCTGGTGGCCAATCGGCTCAAGCCGTGGACCCACGCCAGCCAGGACGCGGTGGCCCGGCTCGCCGAGCAGTCGCCCTTCCCGATCGCGGCGCAACTGCGCGACAGCCAGGCCTATGTGCTGCTGGCCGGCCTCGGCAAGGGCATCTTCGACTACCAGTCCGAACAGGTCCGCAGTCACCAGCAGGACTGGAAGGCCTTGCTGCGCTGGATCAAGCGCCAGCATTGAAACACGCTCCCTGATGCATCCCGCGCGCCTCGCGCAACCACTGCCGGAGTTTCCCATGCACGAATTGATCCTGTTGCGCCACGCCGAAGCGGTGCCGATAGAAGCCGCCGGCGAGGATCGGCACCGTCCGCTGAGCAGCCGCGGCGAGCAGGAAGCCCAGGCCGCAGGCCTGTGGCTGGCTTCGCACAAGCTGCGTCCGGACCGGGTGCTCTGCTCGCCCACCTTGCGCACCGACGAAACCACCCGGCTGGCGCTGGCGGCGATCGACAACGCCCCGGTGCCGCAGCAGGCGGCCGAGATCTACGACGCCTCGCCCGGCGAGCTGCTGGCCCTGCTCGACCAGCACGACGACGCCGGCACCGTGCTGCTGGTCGGCCACAATCCCGGCATCGAGCGCCTGGTCGCGCTGCTGGTCGAAGGCCGCTCCGACGAATTCCGCGGCATGCCCCCGGGGGCGCTGGCCGTGCTGCATCTGAACGGCTCGCTGGAGCCGGGCAACGCGCGACTGGACGCCTTCTGGTCACCCTGACCCGCGGCTCCGCCCCGCCCGGCGTTTCGCCGGCATCGACGCTTCCCGTACCGTGCTGGCGGCCGTGCGATCACGGCCGCACCGGGCACAGCACGTATCATCTGCCCATGTCCGTTACCTGCCGATTCCTGCTACCACTGCTGCTGGCGCTGACGCTGCTGCAGGGCTGCACCGTGTCGCGGGCGCAGATCCGCCGCGCCGACGCGGTGGTGGCCGCCACCACCAACCGCAGCAGCAGCTGCGACCGGCCCGACCATTGCGCCACGCCGTCGCCGCTGCGGGCCGCCGCCGAGGCGGCCGTGGCCGCGTCCACGCCGGCGCAGCCGGTGCATGTGGTCACCCTGCTCGACGACAGCGAGCCGGCGCTGGCTGCGCGGATCAACCTGGTGCGGGCGGCGCAGCAGTCCGTCGACGTGCAGACCTTCATCTGGGACCAGGACGACGCCGGCCAGCTGATGCTGGACGAACTGGTGCGCGCGGCCAGGCGCGGCGTGCGGGTGCGCATCCTGGCAGACCAGCTGTTCTCGTTCGGCAACGTCGACCTGCTCGACCGGCTGGCCCGGATCAGCCCGAACCTGGAGGTGCGGCTGTACAACCCCACCTTCCACAAGGCGCGCACCCAGCCACTGGAGTTCGCCGCCGGCGTGCTGTGCTGCTTCATGCAGTTCAACCAGCGCATGCACAACAAGCTGTTGCTGGTCGACGGCCTGATCGGCATCACCGGCGGGCGCAACTACCAGGACCGCTATTTCAACTGGGACGATGCCTTCGACTACGTCGACCGCGACGTGATGGTGGGCGGCCCGGCCGCCCGCGTGATGGCGGACAGCTTCGAGCTGTTCTGGGCCCATCCCCGCGCGGCGCCGCTGACCCACCTGCGCGATGTCAATGCACGCCTGCTGGGCGACACCACGCCACCGGCCTGGCCGGCGCCGAAGTACCGGCGCCCGCAGCGGGTGGCGCAGCTGCTGCAGGCCGCCGAAGATCCGGCGTGGCTGCAGGCCTGGCTGGTCGACCCCAGCCTGCAGGTGGGCAAGGTCGACTACTTCAGCGACCTGCCGGCCAAGACCGACGCGCCCGACAAGCGGCGCGCGCTGCAGTACACCCGCCACATCATGCGCATGGTCGGCGGGGCGAAGCGCGAGGTCCTGCTGCAGACGCCGTATCTGGTGATGAGCAAGCGCGCGCAACACATCTTCCGCGTGCTGCATCGCCTTCCCGACCCGCCACGGGTAATCGTGTCGACCAACTCGCTGGCCTCCACCGATGCGTTCGCGGTGTATGCGATGTCGTACAAGCACCGCAAGCGCTACCTCACCAAGTTCGGCTTCGAGATCCACGAGTTCAAGCCGCACGCACCCAGCGCGGCGGTGGACAACGAACTGGCCAACCTGGACACCGACACCGCCACGCTGCCGCCGGACATCGTCAGCCCGGACGGTCCGGCGCGCGCCCACTTCCACCTACTGGGCAGCCGCGGCAGCAACAACCGGCCGGCGCCGCTGCACAGCGAAGGCCGGCGCTACGGCCTGCACGCGAAGTCGATCGTGGTCGATGATGCCTTCGCCATGGTCGGCTCGCACAATTTCGACCCGCGCTCGGACCACTACAACACCGAGGCCGGGGTGATCGTCTACGACCATGCGTTCGCCGACCAGCTGCGCCACAGCATCATGCGCAGCGTGCAGCCGGAGAACGCCTGGGTGGTCGCCCCGCGACAGGCGAAGGTGCCGGTGCTGACCGACATCAACCGGGCCATCGGCACGGTGTCGGAAAGCCTGCCGCTGTTCGACCTGTGGCCGTTCCGCTATGCCACCAGCTTCGAGCTCAAGCCCGGCTGCCAGCCGATGCGCGCCACCGATCCGGACTTCTACGCCTGTTACCAGCCGGTCGGCGACTTCCCCGACGTGGCGCTGTCGCCGAAGCTGATCATCACCCGGCTGGTCACCGCGTTCGGCGTGGGGGCCAAGGGCGTGCTGTAGGGGCAGCAGCGGGGAACGGGAAGGACGCAAGGCACTGCGCGCGATGCGGTTCGGTCAGGCAGTGCGGCCGTGCGAAACAGGAACAGTCGTCGTTACGGGACGCCGGCGATGCGGTCGCCCTGCGAGGCGTAGCGCATCGGCAGCTCGCCGCTGAGGCCGTCCGGGTGATCCGCCGGCACGGCAAAGCGCCAGCCGCGCACGCTGCGCAAGGCGTGTTCGTCGAGGACCGGGTCGCCGCTGGACTGGATGAGGCTGGCGGCGCTGACCCGGCCCTGGCCATCGATGTCGACGTGCAGCAGCACGCGGCCATCGAGGTGGCCACGCAACTGCTCCCACGACTGCGAGGTGTCGGCGGGCGTCGCCAGCGGCACCAGCGCCGGCGCCGGCGCGGGCACGAAGGCGGCCTGCACCTCGTCGGCGACGATCCGCGGCGGCTGGGCGCGGCGCGTCGGCACCACGCGCGAACGGAGGTGCGGGCGACGCGGCGCCGGGCGGGCACGCACGGCGGTGGGTGTGTCGACCGTGGCGGCATAGCGCGCCGGCGGGCCGGGCCAGACGCCGGTCTGCGTGCTGAGCCAGCCGGTGCCGGCCGTGCCGACGAGCAGGGCCAGCAGGCTGAGAGTGGAGGTGGTGCGCAGGCGAAACATGGCCGCCTTTATGCACCCGCCCGGGCGAATCGCGGCTGAAGCCGCGGCCCGCTCACCGTTCGAGGATGGCGGTGACGCCCATGCCGCCGGCGGTGCAGATCGAGATCAGGCCGCGGCCCGAGCCCTTCTGTTCGAGCATCTTCGCCAGGGTGGCCACGATGCGCGCCCCGGTGGCGGCGAACGGATGGCCCACCGCCAGGCTGGAGCCGTGCACGTTGAGCCGGGCCGGGTCGATCGAACCCAGCGGCGCATCCAGGCCCAGGCGCTGCTTGCAGTAATCCGCCGACTCCCACGCGCGCAACGTGCACAGCACCTGCGCCGCGAACGCTTCGTGGATCTCGTAGAAATCGAAGTCCTGCAGGCTCAGTCCGTTGCGGGCCAGCATTCGCGGCACGGCGATGGTCGGCGCCATCAGCAGGCCCTCGCCGTGGACGAAATCCACCGCGGCCACTTCCGCGTCGCGCAGGTACGCCTGCACGGTCAGCCCGCGCTGCGCCGCCCAGGCGTCGCTGCCCAGCAGCACCGCGGCGGCACCGTCGGACAAGCCGGTGGAGTTGCCGGCGGTCAGCGTGCCATGGCCGGAACGCTTGTCGAACGCCGGCTTCAGCGAGGCCAGCTTTTCCATGCTCGAATCGGGCCGCAGGAAGCCGTCGCGCTTGAGGCCACGGAACGGCACCAGCAGGTCATCGAAGAAACCTTCGGCATAGGCGGCCGCCAGCTTGTGGTGGCTGTCCAGCGCCAGCTGGTCCTGCGCCTCGCGGCCCACATGCCATTCCTTCGCCATCTGCTCGCAGTGGTCACCCATCGACTTGCCGGTGCGCGGCTCGGCCACGCCGGGAAACGACGGCTTCAGTTCACTGAAGGAGAACCCGCGCAGGGCGGCCTTCAGCTTGTCCATCGGCGTCTTGGCGCGGTTCATCGCCAGCAGGCGCTTGCGCAGGCGGGTGCCGTAGACGATCGGCACGTCCGAGGTGGTGTCCGAGCCGCCGGCGATGCCGGCCTCGATCTGCCCGGCGGCGATCTTGTTGGCGATGATGATGGTGTTGTCCAGCGAAGTACCGCAGGCGCGGGCCGTGGTGATGCCCGGTGTGGTCGGCGCCAGCCCGGAGCTGAGCAGCGACTCGCGCGCCAGGTTCCAGTCCGAGGCGTGCTTGATCACCGCGCCCATCGCCACTTCGCCCAGTTCCACGCCATGCAGGCCGAAGCGTTCGACCAGTGCGCCCAGCACCTTCACCGACATGCCGAAGTTGCCGACATCGGCATAGGCGGTGTTGTTGCGGCAGAACGGAATGCGTACCCCGCCGATGATGCCGACGCGCCTCTGCGTGTTTTCCATGCTCAAAACAGTCCACCACTCAAGTTGGGTCAAGGCTAACCCGCCATGCCGTGCGGCGGAAGCCCAAAACGCTGAATGGTAGAATTGTGCTCTTTGTCCGTGGATGCAAACCCCGTGGAAGCGCAAACGCCGATCGCCCTGCCCATCGTGCTGGCCCTGGAACCGGTCGCGGGCGAGCCGCCGGCGCGCCTGACGCTGACCCGCGACGAAGCCGCCGAACTGGCGGCCCTGGTTGCCACCGACCTGCATGCGCTGGTGCCGCAAGTCGATGCGGCCCGGCTCGCGCTGGCCGGCGCGCTGTTCGACCAGGTCGAATTGCTGCGCCCCGGCTTCCCGGTGTGGAGCACGCTGGACGAACTGGCCCGGCGCGTGCCGCGCGGGCACCTGGAGAACGTGGTGGCCTTCGGCAGCCACGACGGCCACATGCCGGCGCAGCCGCTGGAACCTTCGACCCTCTACGCCGAAGGCCCGATGCGGCTGCTGCCGATGAGCCTGCTGGCCCCGGCGGAACTCGCCGAAGAACTTTCCGACCAGCTGGAGATCCAGCTGGTCGGCCGCGGCGAGACGGGCGCGCTGACCGCCGACTGGCTGATGCGCACGCTGGGCATCCGGCTGGAACACGTGCGTTACCTCAGCCGCAACGACCTGCTGGCGCTGACCTGCGTGCAGTACGAACACGTCAACCTGGCGCCGCTGTGGTCGCTGCTGGAAACCGCGCTGCTGACGCCGTATCGCGAGGAATCCACGATGAGCGCGCGCGGCCTGGCGCTGCGCTACGCGGACGGCAAGGTGCTGGCGCAGTCGCCGTCGCAGTGGCTGGCCGGGCAGGGCGGCGACATCGCCGAACGGGCACACGCGCTGGCCGGCATCGTGTTCGAGCTGCGCCAGTACGCGGCCCTGCTCGACGCCCACCAGCTGCCGTTGCAGTTGCAGCCGGCGCCGACGCTTGCGGTCGAGGCCGGTGACGGCTACCTGCTGGAAACCCTGGCCGCGGCGGACGCCCGTTACGACCCGCCCACCCTGTTTGCGCACGAGGCGCCCGGCCTGGGCGTGGTGGCGATCACCGTCGGCCAGCGTGGCGAGCAGGGTCAGTCGCGGGTGCTGGCGCATGCCTGGCCGCTGAAGCCGCAGGCACTGGGCAGCCTGCTCGCCCTGCTGGCCGATCGCCACGGCAGCGCCGGCGAGCTGCATGCGCTGGGCCGGATCATGCTGGACGGGGACGGCCAACTGGCGGTGCCGGCCACGATCCTCCACTAGCGGGCGGATCGTTCGCCCCCCGTCTGGGCAAACGCCGGAACTCGGCGCATGATGATCCGGCGCCACAGGGGGCGCCACGCTGACGGAAGGACCATGCGGCCGCACAAGTCTGCCGAGGTATTGCCTTCGCTCGCAAACCGGCCGGACTGGTCGGAGAAGGTGCTGCGCGGCACGCCGGTGCTGCTGGCTTACCTCGACCACGAGCAGCGTTTCCGCTATGCCAACGAAACCCATCGGCACTGGCTGGGGCTCGATCCCGCGCGGCTGATCGGCCGGCACCTGGTCGACGTGATCGGCGAGCGCAACCACCGGCTGGCCGGCACGGCGCTGGCCCAGGCCTACGCGGGCACCGCGGCCAGCTACGAGGGCGAGCTGTTCAACGGCAACGAGCGCCGCTACGCGCACGGCAACTTCCAGCCCGACTTCGATCCGGACGGCCACGTCTGCGGCATCTTCACCGCGCTGATCGACATCACCGAACGGCGCACCCTGGAACTGCAGCTGCACGAAAGCGAGCAGCGCTTCTTCAGCGCGTTCCAGCATGCCGCGATCGGCATGGCGCTGACCAAGCCGGACGGCCAGTTCCTGCGGGTCAACGCGGCGGTCTGCCAGATGCTCGGCTATTCGGAGCAGGAGCTGCTGCAGCAGGACATCGGCCGGCTGAGCCATCCCGAGGACGTCGCCGCCGACCAGGCGCTGATGGCCCAGCTGCTGGCCGGCGAGCGCGACTCCTACCAGTTGGAGAAACGCAACTTCCACAAGCTCGGCCACGTGGTGCACATCCTGCTCAGCGTGTCGCTGGTGCGCGATGCGGCCGGGACGCCGCTGTATTTCGTTTCCCAGGTGCAGAACATCAGCCAGCGCAAGGCCTTCGAGGACGCGCTGCACCGCGAGCGCGAGCTGGCCGAGGTGACCCTGCGTTCGATCGGCGACGCGGTGATCACCACCGACCCGCAGGTTCGCGTCACCTCGCTCAACCCGATCGCCGAGGCGATGACCGGCTGGAGCAGCGCCGAAGCGAACGGACGGCCGATCGAGGAGATCTTCCAGCTGTTCGACGCCCAGGGCGGCCTCGCCGTGGCCAACCCGCTGCGCTCGGCGATCGAGCAGAACCTCATCGTCGACCTGGCCGGCAAGACCCTGCTGCGCCATCGCCACGGCTTCGACACGCCGGTGGAGGATTCCTCCGCGCCGATCCACGATCACGCCGGCAACGTGATCGGCGGCGTGCTGGTGTTCCATGACGTCAGCGAGAACCGGGCGCTGGCGCTGAAGATGATCCACCTGACCCAGCACGACACGCTGACCGGCCTGCCCAACCGCAGCCAGCTGCCCGGCCACATCAACCGGGCCATCGACAGCGCCAGCCGGCGCCGCCAGCGCGCCGCGGTGCTGTACATCGACATCGACAACTTCAAGCAGGTCAACGAGCTGGTCGGCCACACCGCCGGCGACCAGGTACTGCGCTCGTTCATCGGCCAGCTGCAGCGCTGCCTGACCGGCGACGAATTGCTCAGCCGCTATGGTGGCGACGAATTCGTGGTGGTGCTCCCGCACGTGGACAGCGCGGGCGAAGCGGCGGTGCTGTGCCGCAACCTGATCACCCACGGCGAACAGACCCGCATCGCCGGCCAGCCGGAGCTGTCGCTGCACCTGAGCATCGGCATCAGCGTCTATCCGGACGACGCCACCGGCGCCGACGAGCTGGTGCAGCATGCCGAGACCGCGCTGATGGCGGCCAAGGCGCAGGGCCAGCACGGCTATCGCTTCTTCACCGCGTCGATGAACGAGCGGGCGCGCGCGCAGCGGCGAATCGAGACGGGCCTGCGCCAGGCCTTGCCGGGCAATCAGCTGAAGCTGCACTACCAGCCGAAGGTCGACGCGCACAGCGGCCGCATCGTCGGAGCCGAGGCCTTGCTGCGCTGGCAGCTCAACGGGCGCGATCTGTACAAGCCGGACCAGTTCATCCCGGTGGCCGAGGATTCCGGGCTGATCCTGCCGATCGGCGCCTGGGTGCTGCGCCAGGCCTGCCGCCAGGCGCGGATGTGGCAGCAGGCCGGGCACGAGATCCCGATTTCGGTGAACGTGTCGCCGCTGCAGTTCCAGCACGCGGATTTCTACACCTGGCTGGACGACGTGCTGGAGGAGGCCGGGCTGGAGTCGCGCCTGCTGGAGCTGGAACTGACCGAACGCATGGTGATGTCCGGCGGCGAGGCGACCACGGGCCTGCTGCAGCGGATCAAGCACCGCGGCGTGCGGTTGTCGCTGGACGACTTCGGCACCGGCTATTGCAGCCTGTCCTACCTGAAGCATTTCCCCATCGACGCGCTGAAGATCGACCGCATGTTCGTGCGCGACATCATCAGCGATCACGACACCGCGACCATCACCAGCGCGATCATCGCGATGGCGCGCAGCCTCAACAAGGACGTGATCGCCGAAGGCGTGGAAACGCGCGAGCAGGGCAGTTTCCTGCGCCACGCCGGCTGCTCGCAGCTGCAGGGTTTCCTGTACGGCATGCCGATGCCGGCCAGCGAACTGCAGAAGCTGCTCGCCGAACCGGTGTCCGCGCCGTAGGGCGTGCCCTGCGCTACGAAGCCGCCGCCAGCGGCATCTCGTACATGAAATAGTGGCAGCGCTGCATGCCCAGGCCTGCGTAGGTTGCCTGGGCGTGGCGGTTTTCGGTTTCCACGTACAGCCGCAGGCCCACCGCACCGGCCGCCGCGGCGCGCCGCTCCACTTCCGCGTACAGCGCGCGGAAGACGCCGCCGCGGCGCGCGGCGGGGATCACGTAGACGCTCTGGATCCACCAGAAATCGCCGTTGCGCCAGTCGCTCCATTCGCGCGTCACCAGCAAGCTGGCAACTGCCGTACCGTCGCGTTCGGCGACCAGGTAGAAGCCGCGCTGCGGCTGCTCGAACACGCCGGCCACGCCGCGCGCCAGGATCGCCGGGTCGAGCTGCTTCTGCTCGGTTTCCCAGGCCATCGCCGCGTTCCACTGGACCAGGCTGGCGACATCGGCGGGTTCGGCGGCACGGATCTGCAGGGGCACGGCATCACTCCCATCGGTGGTGAGGCCACATCCTAGCCTGCGTGGCCTTCACATGCCGCCGCGTAGTTTCTGCGCCGGGGCCGCGCCCGGCGAATGGCCCCTCGCCACGCCGCGCCACGGCCGCCGGGTTTCCCGCCGCGTCCGTCGTCCCCCACCGGCAAGCCACAAGGATGCCCCGTTTGAACATCGGCACTTTCCTCGACCTGCTGAAGCTGCGCCGGTTGAACGCATTCCGGCGCCGGCGCGCCGCCGCGCGCACCCGGCCCGAGCAGGAGCCCGCGCTGCGCGCCGAACTGTTCAGCGCCGAACAGATGGAGCGGCACGGGCGGGCGCTGGCGAGCCAGCACCGGCTCAGCGCGCGGCGCAACGCCGACCTGCTGCTGGCGCGGCTGGCCGACAACGAGGCGGTGCTGACCCACACCTGCGAACGGCTGACCCACGCCACCCGCAAGCGCCTGCGCATCACCCCGGCCGGCGAATGGCTGCTGGACAACTTCTACCTGGTCGAGGAGCAGATCCGCATCGCCCGGCGACACCTGCCCAAGGGCTACAGCCGCGAACTGTCGCGCCTGGCCCAGGGGCCGTCCGCCGGCCTGCCGCGCGTCTACGACATCGCGCTGGAGATCATTTCGCACGGCGACGGCCGCGTCGACGTGAACAGCCTGCAGCGTTTCATCCAGGCCTACCAGGAGGTGTCGCCGCTGAAGCTGGGCGAGTTGTGGGCGATCCCGATCATGCTGCGGCTGGCCCTGATCGAGAACCTGCGCCGGGTGGCCGCCCGGGTGATGGCCGACTGGCGCTACCGCGGCCGCGCCGCGCGCTGGGCCGACAACCTGATCGCCACCACCGAAACCGACCCGAACTCGGTGGTGCTGGTGGTGGCCGACATGGCCCGCTCGGACCCGCCGATGAACGGCCCGTTCGTGGCCGAAATGGCGCGCCGGCTGCAGGGCCAGAGCCCGGCGCTGGCGCTGCCGTTGAGCTGGATCGAGCAGCGCCTGGCCGCATCGGGGCAGAGCGTCGAGCACCTGGTGCAGGTCGAGGCGCAGCAGCAGGCCACCAACCAGGTCACCATCAGCAACAGCATCGGCAGCCTGCGCACGCTGGCGGCGATCGACTGGCGCGACTTCACCGAGCACTGCAGCCTGGTCGAGCGCTGCCTGCGCGACGATCCGGCCGGCATCTACGCCGCGATGGATTTCGCCACCCGGGACCGCTACCGCCACGTGGTGGAATCGATCGCCCGCCAGCACCAGCTGACCGAACTGGCGGTGGCCGATGCCGCGATCGCGCTGAGCGCCGCCGCGGTCGCCGCCGGCCGCGACACGCTGGCGCAACACGTGGGCTACTACCTGGTCGACCGGGGCCGGGTCGAGCTGGAGCGCCACCTGGGCATCCACCCGCGGCTGGCCGTGGTGCTGCGCCGGGCATTCGACCGGGCGCCGCTGCCGATCTACCTGGGCACGCTGGCCGTGCTCACCTTCGCCTTCGCCCAACCACTGGTGGCGGCCGCGGCCCATGACGGCTTGCCGCCGTGGGCGCTGATCGCGATCGCGGTGCCCGCCGTGATCCTGGCCAGCCAGCTCGGACTGAGCCTGCTCAACTGGCTGGCCACGCTGTCCATCGCGCCGCAGCAGTTGCCGCGGATGGATTATTCGCGCGGCATCCCCGCGCACGCGCGCACGCTGGTGGCGATCCCCAGCCTGTTCGCCAGCGAACAGGACGTCGAGGACCTGGTCGAGGCACTGGAAGTGCGTTTCCTCGGCAATCGCGACCAGCACCTGCACTTCGCCCTGCTCACCGACTTCGCCGACGCCGACCGCGAAACCCTGCCCGGCGACGAGCACCTGCTGCGGCTGGCGCAGCGGCGCATCGAGGCGCTCAACGACCGCTACGCCAGCGCCGCGGCCGACCGCTTCTTCCTGTTCCATCGCCCGCGCCGCTGGAATGCCGCCGAGCAGTGCTGGATGGGCCACGAACGCAAGCGCGGCAAGCTGGCCGACTTGAACGCGCTGTTGCGCGGCGGCGGTGGCGCGGCCTTCATGCGCGTGGTGGGCGACATCGCCTCGCTGCCGCCGGTGCAGTACGTGATCACGCTGGACACCGACACCGAGCTGCCACGCGATGCGGCGCAGGCATTCGTGGGCGCCATCGATCACCCGCTGAACCGCGCGGTGTACGACCCCGAACGGCGCCGCGTGGTCAGCGGCTACGCGATCCTGCAGCCGCGCGTGGGGATCAGCCTGCCCAGCACGGCGCGCTCGCGCTACGCCCAGCTGTACGGCAGCGACGCCGGCATCGATCCGTACACGCAGATGGTTTCGGACGTCTATCAGGACGTGTTCGGCGAAGGCTCGTTCATCGGCAAGGGCATCTACGCGGTCGACGCCTTCGAACGCACCCTGGATGGCCGCTTCCCGGAAAACCGCATCCTCAGCCATGACCTGGTCGAGGGTTGCCATGCGCGCTCGGGCCTGCTCAGCGACACGCAGCTGTTCGAAGCCTGGCCCGCCCGCTACGGCGCCGACGTCAGGCGCCGCCATCGCTGGATTCGCGGCGACTGGCAGCTGCTGCCGTGGCTGCTGCCGTGGGCGCCGACCGCGCACGACGGCTGGCGGCGCAACGCGCTGACCGCGTTGTCGCGCTGGAAGATCCTCGACAACCTGCGCCGCTCGCTGGTGCCGGCCGCGCTGCTGGCACTGCTGCTGGTCGGCTGGCTGGTGATCTCGCCGGTGCTGTCGTGGACCCTGGCGGTGCTGGCGATGGTGCTGGTGCCGCCGCTGCTGTCGGCCCTGCTGGACCTGGTGCAGAAGCCGCGCGACGTGGAACTCGACCAGCACCTGCGCGCCGGCCTGCACGACGGCGTGCAGCACTTCGTGCGGATGGCGCTGGGGCTGGCGTGGCTGCCGCACGAGGCGCACTACCATCTCGACGCGATCGTGCGCACGCTGTGGCGAATGGCGGTCAGCCATCGGCACCTGCTGCAATGGCAGACCTCCAGCGAGGTCGAGCGGCGCAGCAGCAACGCGGCCCTGGCGACGTGGCGGCTGATGTGGATCGGCCCCGCGCTGGCGCTGCTGATGATCGTGCTGCTGGCGCTGCAACGGCCGCTGGCGTTGTGGCTGGCCGCGCCGCTGCTGCTGTTGTGGCTGGCCTCGCCGCTGCTGGCCTGGTGGATCAGCCAGCCGCGCAGGCAGGACAGCTTCGTGCCGGATGCGCGGCAGCAGCGCTTCCTGCGCACGCTGGCGCGCCAGACCTGGGCGTTCTTCGACGTGCACGTCAACGCCGCCGAGCACTGGCTGCCGCCGGACAACCTGCAGGAGCAGCCCGGCCCGGTGGTCGCCCACCGCACCTCGCCCACCAACATCGGCATGGCCTTGCTGGCGGGCCTGGCCGCCCACGACTTCGGCTTCCTCGGCACGGCGCGCCTGCTCGAACGCACCCGGCTGACCCTGGACACCATGCAGCGTCTGCCGCGCCACCGCGGCCACTTCTACAACTGGTACGACACCCAGACCCTGCAGCCGCTGGCGCCGATGTACGTGTCGGCGGTGGACAGCGGCAACCTGGCCGGCCACCTGCTGACCCTGTGCCCCGGCCTGCTCGAGCTGATCGACGCGCCGGTGTTCGGCGCGCACCTGCTGCAAGGCCTGCTCGACACGCTGGAACTGCTGCACGACGCACTCGAGCGCGATGCTCCGTCGCAGCTGGTGCCGCTGCGACGCCTGCTGCACGAGGCCATCGCCACGCCGCCGGCATCCACCGGCGCCACGGTGCTGCTGCTCACCGAGCTGCGCCGGCACGTCCATGCGCTGGCCGCGGCGGCGGACGCGCCGGCCGCCGGCGACGCGCGCTTCTGGCTGGATGCCCTGCGCGGGCAGATCGACGAACTGCATGCCGACGCCGTGCTGCTCGAACTCGATGCGCCGTCGGACGAAGCCGTGGGCTTCAGCGGCATTCCCACCCTGCATCAGCTGGCGCGCATCGAACCGTTGTGCTGGCCGGACGCCGCCGACGCCGAAGGCGTACGCGAGCGTGCGTCCGCCCGGATCGCGCTGATCGAACAGCTGGCCCACCTGGCCGAGCAGCTGGCGCAGATGGACTACCGCTTCCTCTACGACAGCACGCGCGACCTGCTGGCGATCGGCTACAACGTCGACCAGCACCGGCTGGACGCCAGCTACTACGACCTGCTGGCGTCCGAAGCGCGGCTGGCCAGCTTCGTGGCGATCGCCCAGGGCCAGCTGCCCAAGGACAACTGGTTCGCGCTGGGCCGGCTGCTGACCACGGTGGGCGGCGAACCGGTGCTGCTGTCATGGACCGGCTCGATGTTCGAATACCTGATGCCGACCCTGGTGATGCCCGGTTTCGAAGGCACCCTGCTGGAGCAGACCTGTCGCGCCGCGGTGGCCCGGCAGATCGAATACGGCAACCAGCTGGGCATCCCGTGGGGCGTTTCCGAATCGGGCTACAACACGCTCGATGCGCACTTCACCTACCAGTACCGTGCGTTCGGCGTGCCCGGGCTGGGCCTGAAGCGCGGGCTGGGCGACGACGTGGTGATCGCGCCGTACGCCAGCGCGCTGGCGATGATGGTGGCGCCCGCGGCGGCCACCCGGAACCTGCAGCGCCTGGCCGGCATCGGGGCGCGCGGCCTGTACGGCCTGTACGAAGCGATCGACTACACGCCGGCGCGCCTGCCGCTGGGCCAGGACGCGGCGATCGTGCGGCAGTTCATGGCGCACCACCAGGGCATGACCCTGCTGGCGCTGGACTACGCCCTGCTGGAGCGACCGATGCAGCGCCGCTTCGAATCGCACCCGCAGTTCCAGGCCAGCAGCCTGCTGCTGCAGGAGCGCGTGCCGAAGACCGCCGCCGAATACCTGCACGCCACCGGCTTCCCCGAGCGCGCCGGCGGCGTTCCCCCGGAGGCGCGGCTGCGCGTGTTCGCCGATCCCGACCGGGCGCTGCCGGCGGTGCAGCTGCTTTCCAACGGGCGCTACCACGTGATGCTCAGCAGCGGCGGCGGCGGCTACAGCCGGCGCGGCGAACTGGCGCTGACCCGCTGGCACGAAGACATCACCCGCGATCACTGGGGCAGCTTCTGCTACGTGCGCGAGGTCGCCAGCAACGCCTGCTGGTCCACCGCCTACCAGCCCACCTGCCGCAAGACCGAGCAGTTCGAGGCGATCTTCTCCGAGGCGCGCGCCGAATTCCGCGTGCGCGAACGCGAGTTCGACGCGCATACCGAGATCGTGGTGTCACCGGAAGACGACATCGAGCTGCGCCGCACCCACCTCACCAACCGGGGTCGCACGCGGCGCACGATCGAGCTGACCAGCTACGCCGAAGTGGTGCTGGCGCCGCCGATCGCCGACGCGCTGCACCCGGCCTTCAGCAAGCTGTTCGTGCAGACCGAGCTGGTGCCCGAGCTGCAGGCGATCGTCTGCACCCGCCGTCCCCGCGCGGCCGGCGAGCACATGCCGTGGATGTTCCACCTGCTGGCCGTGCACGACGCCGACATCGTGGAGATCTCCTACGAAACCGATCGCGCGCGCTTCATCGGCCGCGGCCGCAGCACGGCCGATCCGCAGGTGTTCGATCGCGAGCAGGCGCGACTTTCCGACAGTGACGGCTCGGTGCTCGACCCGATCATGGCGATCCGCTGCCGGATCACGCTGGAACCGGACCAGACCGCCACCATCGACTTCGTCAGCGGTATCGCCGAGCAGCGCGATGGCTGTATCCAGCTGATCGGCAAGTACCGCGACCGCCACCTCGCCGACCGCGTGTTCGACCTGGCCTGGACGCACAGCCAGGTGCTGCTGCGCCAGCTCAACGCCAGCCTCGCCGACGCCCAGCTGTACGAGCACATGGCCACCAGCATCCTGTATCCCAACGCCAGCCTGCGCGCCCAGCCCGCCGTGCTGCGGGCCAACCGGCGCGGCCAGTCCGGCCTGTGGGGACAATCCATTTCCGGCGACCTGCCGATCGTGCTGCTGACGATCACCAGCCCCGCGCGGATCGAGCTGGTGCGCCAGCTGGTGCAGGCGCACGCGTACTGGCGCCTGAAGGGCCTGGCGGTGGACCTGGTGATCTGGAACGAGGACCGCGCCGGCTACCGGCAGGAACTGCAGGACCAGATCATGGGCCTGATCGCGTCGGGCAGCGAGGCCAGCCTGCTCGACCGGCCCGGCGGCATCTTCGTGCGCCCATCGCAGCAGCTGTCCGGCGAGGATCGCGTGGTGATGCTGGCCAGCGCGCGACTGATCCTTGGCGACGCGCGGGGCAGCCTGGCCGAACAGATCGGACGACGGCAACCGGCCGTGCACGCGCCACGCTTCGAGCCCAGTCGTCCGCTGCGCAGCGACGGCGACACGGGCGTGGCGGAAGCCCCGGCGCCGGCCCGGCTGCAACTGGCCAACCTGCACGGCGGCTTCAGCGCCGACGGCCGCGAGTACGTCATCGTGCAGCAGGGCGGGCAGGGCACGCCGGCGCCGTGGTGCAACGTGTTGGCCAATCCGCACTTCGGCACGGTGATCTCCGACTGCGGCAGCGCCTATACCTGGGCCGAGAACGCCCACGAGTTCCGCCTCACGCCCTGGCACAACGACCCGGTCGGCGACGGCGGCGGCGAGGCGCTGTACCTGCGCGACGAGGACACCGGCCAGGTGTGGTCACCGACCCCGCTGCCGTGTCGCGGCCGCGGCAGCTACACCACCCGCCACGGTTTCGGCTACAGCGTGTTCGAGCACGTGGAAGACGGCATCCGCTCCGAGCTGTGGATCTACGTGGCGCTGGATGCCTCGGTGAAGTTCTCGGTGCTGAAGCTGCGCAACAACTCGGGCCGCGCGCGCCGAATCAGCGTCACCGCCTACGTCGAGTGGCTGCTCGGCGACCTGCGCGCGAAGACCGCGATGCACGTGGTGACCGAATCCGACCCGGCCAGCGGCGCACTGTTCGCCCGCAACGCGTACAACACCGAGTTCCCCGATCGGGTGGCCTTCCTCGACGTGGACGACCCGGCACGCGGCATCGATGGCGACCGCAGCGAATTCCTGGGCCGCAACGGCAGCATGCACGCGCCGGCCGCCCTGGCCCGCGCCCACCTGTCCGGACGAGTGGGCGCGGGGCTGGACCCCTGCGCCGCGCTGCAGTCGCAACTCACCCTCGACGACGGCGCCGAACGCCAGCTGATCTTCCGGCTCGGCCTGGGCCGCAACGGCGCGGACGCCGCCGCGCTGGTGCAGCGCTTCCGCGGCAACGGCAGCGCCGCCGACGCGCTGGACAAGGTGCGCGCGCACTGGGCACGCACGCTGGGCGCGGTGCAGGTGCACACGCCCGAGCCCGCGCTGGACGTGCTCGCCAACGGCTGGCTGCTGTACCAGACCATCGCCTGCCGGATCTGGGCGCGCAGCGGCTACTACCAGTCCGGCGGCGCGTTCGGCTTTCGCGACCAGCTGCAGGATTCGATGGCCACCCTGCACGCGGCTCCCGCGATCGCGCGGGCGCAGCTGCTGCTGTGCGCCGCGCACCAGTTCGTCGAGGGCGACGTGCAGCACTGGTGGCATCCGCCGCTGGACCGCGGCGTGCGCACCACCTGTTCGGACGACTACCTGTGGCTGCCGCTGGCCACCGCGCGCTACGTGCTGGCCAGCGGCGACCGCGGCGTGCTCGACGAGACCGCCGGCTACCTCGACGGCCGCCCGCTGCATCCGGGCGAGGAGTCCTATTACGACCTGCCGCAACCCGCCGGCCTGCGCGAGACGCTTTACCGGCACTGCGTGCGCGCGATCGAGCACAGCCTGGACCAGCGCGGCGTGCATGGCCTGCCGCTGATCGGCGGCGGCGACTGGAACGACGGCATGAACCGCGTCGGCGAAGCCGGTCGCGGCGAAAGCGTGTGGCTGGGCTTCTTCTCCGGCGAGGTGCTGACCCGCTTCGCTGAAGTGGCACGGCTGCATGGCGACGAAGCCTTCGCCCAGCGCTGCGAAAGCGAGGTCACGCGCCTGCACCTGGCACTGGAACAACACGGCTGGGACGGCGCCTGGTATCGCCGCGCCTACTTCGACGACGGCACCCCGTTGGGCTCGGCCGGCAACGACGAATGCCGCATCGACTCGATCGCGCAAAGCTGGTCGGTGCTGTCCGGCATGGCGCCGGCCCAGCGGCGGCAGCAGGCGATGGAGTCGCTGAACCGGCACCTGGTGCGCCGCGATGCCGGCCTGATCCAGCTGCTCGATCCGCCCTTCGACAAGTCGGCGCTGGACCCCGGCTACATCAAGGGCTACGTGCCCGGCGTGCGCGAAAACGGCGGCCAGTACACGCACGCGGCGATCTGGGCCACGATGGCCTTCGCCGAATTGGGCGATCGCGAGCGCGCCTGGGAACTGCTGCGCATGATCAACCCCGTCAGCCACGGCAGCGACGCGAATCAAATGGACGTCTACAAGGTCGAACCCTATGTGGTCAGCGCCGACGTCTACGCCGTCGCCCCGCACGTCGGCCGCGGCGGCTGGAGCTGGTACACCGGGTCGGCCGGCTGGATGTACCGGCTGATCGTCGAATCCCTGCTCGGCCTGCGCCTGGAAGCCGGCAAGCTGCGCTTCGCGCCGGTGCTGCCGGCGCAGTGGGACGGCTTCCGCCTGGACTACCGCCACCACGACACGCTGTACCGGATCGACCTGCGGCAAGGCGAACCCGGCACCGTGCCCGCACTGTGGCTGGATGGCGAACCGCAGCCCGACGGACAAATCACGCTGGCCGACGACGGCGTGCAGCACCAGGTGGAACTCAACTGGCCCAGAGCGGAGTGAACCGGCACACGTCAGCGGCCGCGCAATGCATCAACGATCCAGCGGACTCAGCACCCCATGGCCGCCACGATTGAGCACATGCGTATAGATCTGGGTCGTCGCCACGTCCTTGTGGCCGAGCAGTTCCTGCACAGTGCGAATGTCGTAGCCGGACTCCAGCAGATGCGTGGCGAACGAATGGCGAAGCGTGTGCGCACTCACCGGCTTGGCAATGCCGACAGCGCGACACGCTGCCTTCAATGCGCGCGACAGCACCGCATCACCAAAATGATGTCGGCGCTCGACGCCGTCCATCGGGTCAATCGAGCGCTCCGCCGCTGGGAATACATACTGCCAGCCGATTTCGCGCGGTGCGCCCGGATACTTTCGGGCCAGCGCGTGCGGCAACCACACCGCGCCGAACCCCGACGCCAAATCGGCCTCATGCAACAGGCGGGCGCGTTCCATTTCACGGAGCAAGGGTTCCGCCAGTGATCGCGGCAACATGGTGTGCCGATCCTTGCCACCCTTGCCATCACGCACGGTGATTTCATTACGAGCAAAATCCACGTCCTTGATCCGTAGCCGCAACACTTCCATCAGGCGCATGCCCGTACCGTACAAAAGGCTGGCCAATAGCCAGGGACGCCCATCCATCCTTGCCAGCACACGCGTGACCTCATCACGCGAAAGTACGACCGGCACGCGCTGCGGCCGCTTCGCACGCACGACACCCTCCATCCATGGCAGCTCGATATTCAGCACCTGCTTGTACAAAAACAGCAGCGCCGCCAGTGCCTGATTCTGGGTGGCCGCGGCGACCTTACCCTGCACCGCCAACGCCGACAGAAACCCTTCGACCTCGGCTTCGCCCATGTCACGCGGATGCCGCTTGCCATTGGCCAGGATGAAGCGACGAATCCACCCTACATACACCCCCTCGGTGCGGATGCTGTAGTGCTTCAGCCGCAACACGCGCCGCACCTCATCCATCAAACGCGGCGCCGAAGGGCCGCTGACCATACGGTTTATTCCTGCGTTTGCGGGGTCATAAGACATAGCACTTCAATCGGTGAGATATGCAAAGCACATCCTTGCCCAGCCAGATCACAGGCGGCAGCCGGCAAACACCCGTCAAGCCGTAGGATTTGCCTACTTGACGCGCCACGGATCAAAGCTGAACATTCGTTGCATATGCCCCGATGCGGGGTCTAATAAGCGTTGAACTAAACCGCTGTC
>NZ_AJXT01000072.1 GCF_000264295.1 Rhodanobacter spathiphylli B39
AACGCTTAGCGTTTATCTGTCGCGCCAACACAGCAAGATCCAAGGCGCGATGCGTGTCGCGACAGATAAACCTCGTTGGACTAAACCGCCCGCGAGGTAGTCGCTTTGGGGATTGTAAGCCTGACCGCCTTGCGTGCGCGACCTTGAGGATGCGGCGAGGCGGTTTGGCACTGGCCGCCGGGCACGTTGACCGCAGCGATGGCGCGTACACCCGGTGTTTTTCGCGACGATGTGCGTGATCGCGACGACAACACCGACCCTTCGTCCGCAGTACTGGGGCACCGCGTTTGTGGCGCACGAGAGATGTCACTGAGAGACGATGGGTTGGCTGTCATGCGTTCTCCCCGGGTGGCCCGGTGGCGGGTGGCCGGTGACAGGTGGAGCGGATGGGGTACACCTGCAGATACGGGTCGGGCAAGCGCTTGAGTGCAGGCAGCACCGCCACGGCACGCAAGCGCCCGTGCTGGCACACCGGACACTGCGCGATGTCCTGCTGCGCCACCCGTTGCATAAACGCCTGTACCGACTCGATGGCGCGGGCATTAGCGGTTGGCATGGCCAGCGCCGCACGCACTTTGGCCAGCCCGATGCGCTTGACGGTGGGCGCCAAGAGTCCGTAATGGCGGATGCGCTTGATCCCTGTGGGCAGCACATGCAGCACGAAGCGACGCACGAACTCGACCCCATCGAGTTTCACGATGCGCTTGCCGCCGTGCGGATCGGCGCGCACCCGCCACGCCACATGCTGCGCATCGATACGCACAATGCGCTCGTTCGAGATCGCGGTGCGATGGGTATAGCGCGCCAGATACGACAGCACCTGGGCCGGCCCGCCCATGGGGGTCTTGGCGTACACCACCCAGTCGTGCCGATAGAGCTTCCGGCGGCGCCGGTTCCACTCGCCCTGAGTGCCTTGCGGGTCGCGCGGCAAGGTATGACCTTGACGCGCGTGTTCCAGCGCCGCCATGAACTTGCCCCGAAACACCCGCGACAGGGCGTGTACCGGAAACAGGAACGACGGCGATCGACGCGGAACCTGCCACTCCCCGTCATCGGTGAGCGCGCCGCATGCCATCACGCCATGCACGTGCAGATGCCGCTGCAAGTCCTGCGTCCAGGTGTGCAGCACCAGACTCAGCGCCGGGGTGCCGCCCAACCACTGCGGATCGGCGGCAAACTCCTTCAACGTCTGTGCGGCACAGGCAAACAGCGTGTCGATGACCCAGTGCGGATGCGCGCCGTACAACGCGTTCAGCGCGTGCGGCAAGGTGAACACCAGATGCGCGTAAGGCACCGACAGCACTTCCCCCAGCCGCGCCTGCAGCCACGCGTCCTTGGCGCGCGCACCGCACTGCGGACAGTGGCGGTTGCGACAGGAGTGATAGACCGCATGGCTGTGGCCGCAGGTATCGCACTGCACCCGGTGACCGCCCAGCGCCGCTGTGCGGCAGGCAAGGATCGCCCGCCACGCCTTGGCCTGTGGCGTGGACAAGCGGCGTTGCGCCAGGTACGCCGCGCCGAAGCGGTGCAGCACATCGGCCAGCGTGGCCATCGGGATGGCCGAGCTACCGCTGCGCTGGGGACGGCGTGGAGACGCGCGGCAAACCGGCGAGCAAGTCGAGCGGGTCCACCCCTTTGGGGGCAGCGAACTGCGGCGAGGTCAAATGCAAATAGCGACTGGTCGTGCCGATGTTGCCGTGGCCGAGCAGTCGCTGGATCGTATACAGATCCACCCCACCTTCGAGCAGATGGGTGGCAAAGCAATGGCGCAAGGTATGGATGCCGCCGGGCTTGGTGATGTGGGCGCGCGCCCGCGCCCCGTGATAGGCGCGCTGTGCCGACTCGATGGTCAAGTGGCTGTCACCGTCACGCTTGGGAAACAGCCACTGCCGCGGGTGATAGCTGCGCACGTGCTGGCGCAATTGCTCACACA
>NZ_AJXT01000073.1 GCF_000264295.1 Rhodanobacter spathiphylli B39
ACAATCGCATCGACGTAGCTTTCCTGCGTGCGCAACGCAAAGCCACGCTGAACCATGGCGTCGATCATGCGGCGGCGAAGAGGTGTCATGGCAGACTCCTGAAGACGGGGGCTATTCCCCACCTTCAAGGCTCGATCCATGCAACAACCCGTGCAACGCACACTCGCAAAGCGCCGCAAGAAGGCTGGCTTGGCAGCCACCGCGACAGCGGTTTAGTTCAACGCT
>NZ_AJXT01000074.1 GCF_000264295.1 Rhodanobacter spathiphylli B39
CCCAGGTCGATCTCGTTGTCGATCAGGTAGCTCAGCGCATGTTCGAAGGTGCCCGGCAGCAACTGCCGCCCGTAGCTCACCGGGATCATCTTGGTCTGATCGGGGTCGTAGTGCCGGTATCGCGCCATCGTCGCTTCGCCTCGTTTCCCGCCTTTTTTGCGGGCATCGCGAATGATAGGCTGCGAGGGAGTTTTTCTACAGCTACGTTGGGTGGCTGTTGAAGCGCAGCACGGCTGAGCGTGGCTGTATCTTTGGCTTGATGGTTTCAACGGTGTGTAAATAAGGATACGCACATGAAGATCAGGTGGGCTTTTCTCGCTCTATTTTTCCTTTCCGGGTGCGCCGCGGTGCCCAGTACCCCGGATGTTATGGGCAATTTGGTAGAGGCTAATCCAGTTCCACTAGCGGCGGTAAAGCTCAGAAGTGATGCGCCCCTGCTTGGCATGCAGCCCGTCAAAGGCGAGCTGGGTCCAGGCGCACCGGCGGTGAAGCTGGCGCAAGGTAGTTCCTATTATCGGCTGTATCGGCTTCCCCAAGTTAACGGCACGCTCCATCTAAAATTAATCTCCTACTGTGCTTGCCTAGGCTTCGATAAGCGCATCGCGGTTCCCGTGGTTCGGGTTCTGACAAAGGCCGGGCAGGTAATCGAACCGTTGCCGGATGGATACGAATATTCGGTGGAAAGTGCACACGGATTCACGCCACTCTCGGTAACCCTGGACGTGACTGTGCCCAGTCCTAACGCTACCTACGCGCTTGTGGCCTCCGACAACTCACGGCCGGACGCGTCTGTCGAACGGATCAACATAGTCGGCATCGGAGGTAGCCTCATGCGATTGAACGTGCGGGCGTACCCTGCCGGTCACTTCGATATTCGCTACGCCGGTCCATAAAGGCACAGGTATCGGGGACAGCGATGAAGTATCTACTTTGCTCGCTATTGGTAGTACTGGCAGCCTGTTCCGCCAACGTGCGTCGGTTCGTGCCCGCAAGCGCAGATCTTGCTCATATGGCGCACTTGGTCGCACTTTCAGACCCTATAGATACATTCGCGCATAGGGAAGGACACTACTCGTTCATTACCTCTGTGGATGGGAATCAAAGGGGACGGAGGC
>NZ_AJXT01000075.1 GCF_000264295.1 Rhodanobacter spathiphylli B39
AAGGAAATGCAGTCTGGCAACGTTCGACGCCGCATCAAACTGACGAAGCAGCACGCAGCACGAAGGACAAAACGACCACCAGCAGTCGCCCGAAAGCTCAGGGCAAAAGCATCATGCACCCGGGGTTGACCGGAAGTCTCCTAAGGAGATGTTAGACCGCATACCGGATGCCGGAACTTGCCTGGAACCCTTTGGCATCAAATAGCGACCATACGGCGCCCCAAGTGAATTGCTCTTGGCCGGTAGAAAAGGAACGAGAGAACGAGTGAGATAGCGCTTGCCGCATGAAGGATATCTCGGCGTCGATGGCTTGGCGAGTTGGCCAGCCGCCCTCGCGAGGCGAGTCTGGCAAAGCAACACCGAAGTGCGCTGACTCCAGCTTGCCGAGGTGGAAGCAAAGCGAAACACCACAAGGTTGACCGTTGAAAGTGAGCTGATGAAATGCCAGCCACACGTAGCCATTGCCATGATCTGTCTGGTTGCGGAAAAAAGCCGCAAGCTCAGATGCAGCAACCTCTTGCCGCATTCCTTGCGCGATGGGGCACGCAACTGTGGCGATGCGTATGGAGCCGTCGTTTGAGTCGAAGGAAATGGACGATTGCATTTTGCGGTTAACGCTGGAGTTAAGCGGCGCGTGGTACGCGCGTCCGCTTGGACGAGTGGTTAGGCCCAAGCCCGAAAGCCGACGATGTTGTATTCATTGGTCTTGGACCTTACCGAGAACGTGCTCGGGCTGCTGCGATCATAGCCGCCCTTGAGCAGGAAGCCGCTGTAGCCAGACGGATGGGTGATTCTCAGTCTTGCCTGTACTTGAACAAGCACCCGGTTGGGATCGTGCGCGGCCCTGAAGATGGCCCGGACCGCCCAGGGAGCCGCGGAAATGCCAAACAGAAGCGATTCTTTGCCGTGAGCAAAGGCATGCGCAGAGTAGGAGCTGGCGACGCCCAGGTCCTCCGAGGCGCGCACAATCTCGGGAGCAGCGGCTACTGCCAGAAGCGCTTGCAGCTCGGAAACGTCGGGAATGTATTCGTCGGACGCCGTCATCGGCCTAACGCTGGAGTTGAGTGGCGGCGTAGCCGTCCGCCTCGGACGAGTTGTTAGGCCTCGACGAATTTGCCGCCCGAAGCGAGGTGGCGAACAAGTGACATTGCAAGAAAGCCATAAACTGTCTCGGGTGGTGAGTCGTTAGGCACGTAACGAATATGTGTAGCTGAGTACGAAGTACCGAGCTCTTGGTTGACCGCTGCAAGGCCTTCTATAACGGCTGCCAAAACCTTGCTGAGATCGAGAGCCTCACGATTGAGGGAGCGGCGCGCAGGCAAACACTCCACGACTGGAGATGCCACGACGTTAGTGCTGAGGCGCAGCTGCAGCAGATTGTCGTGCGAGCCTGTGATGCGAGCAACGCTGAGAAGATCACCTTTGCGAACAAACTGCATATGAACCTAACGCTGGAGTTAAGCGGCGGCGTAGCCGTCCGCCTTGAACGACTGGTTAGGGCAGACCATACCAACCCCGCGGTCTAGTTGACCAGTGAAGAAAAGTATAAGCGATGGCCAAGCCTGTGAATGCGCCGGCAAACCCAGGTAACGCCTGAGCAAATGTGTAATTACTACTTGAGATGCCGGCTGAGCCACCGATGAGAAGCAGCAGGGAGTAAAAGGCCAGCGACTTCTTGCCTGCTGACCGAAGGCGGTCGCGGGTTTGCAGTTCCTTGCGGCTAAGGTCTCGCCAGATGCTTCCGAAATCGGCCAGCGTGATGGCTACCCCGAGACGGGAGCCTGGATGAAGAGAGAACCAGAATATGAGGGTGAAGCAGACCGCAACTATTGAGAACTCTCGCATTCGAGGTGTGCTCCCCCTGAGCCCTAACGCTGGAGTTAAGCGGCGGCCCGTATTGGCCGTCCGCTTGGACGAGTGGTTAGGTTGCAGCTACGCAAGAGCCGCAACCAGCGTTGCTGCAGATTGCCTTGTAAGAGGGCAAGTGAGCAATGGGTTGGCAAGCTCGTGAAGCGCCAGACCAATTGCGGACGAAGGGTTGTACTCAATGTCGTCGCGGCACTCGATGCAGTTGGCCCACGCCTCGACTTGCACAGCGGAAAGCGCACCAGCCATGAACCGATTGAGCGCCGAAGAGAGATGGGTAGCGTCCAGCACAACGAGCGGGTTGGGAGCGTCCCAGCCATAAGCCGAGAGATCGCGAGCGATATCCGGAATTGGCCGCGTGTACGAAAGAAGCGCTTTTAGAACGGATTCGCGACTATCCATGTTTGCGACCTAAGGAAACTCTGATTTTG
>NZ_AJXT01000076.1 GCF_000264295.1 Rhodanobacter spathiphylli B39
CATGTTTAATAACACAGTAGAAGTAATTAAATCCCGGCCTTTTGATCTTCCCTGTCCGCGCAGATTCAGCGCTCCACGTGTTCCGCCGCGCCCGGCGGTTTCGGCGTGCCGATCCAGCGCCGTGTGCCGAGTTGCTGGTCGATGCTGTTGGCCAGTTGCTCGATGCGCGGGCGTATCGCTTCGGCGACCGGACCGGTGCAGCCGAGGTAGAAGTCCACGCTGCGGCTGCCGCCGGGGTTGTCCACGGTGATCCTGATGCCGGGCTGGTCGGTCATGATCATGCCGCAACCGTCCTCGCGGCTGACGTAGCTGGCCTGCATCGCGTCGAAGTCCGCGCGCGCCAGCGCGTCGTGGATCGCGGCCAGCTGGATAGGGGTGACCTGGCCGGTGGCCTGCATGGTTTGCACGTGGGCCTGGCCGGTGAAGCTCACCTGGCCGGCGGCGGTCACGGTTACGCGGTAGGCGGGGCAGTTGCCGAAGCAGGTGCTGCGTTCGAGGGTGATGCTGTTCTCGGGCATGTGCTGGGCACCGTCGGTCTGGGCGCGCACGGCGCAGGCGCCCAGCCACAGCATCGAGCCGCAGAGCAGGCCGCGCAGCAGCAGGGTGCAGGCAGGCTTCATCGTGATGCTCCGTGTCGGTGGGGGATGACCAGCATAGCGGCGCGCGATGAAAGCGACGTGCGCGTGGCGCGCGGCGCCATCAATCCTCCTCCGCGTGCGGCTTCCACGCCTCGCTGAGCTGTTTCTGCACGGTGGCCGGCACCGCCTCGTAGTGGCTGAGGTCGAGGCTGTAGCGGCCGCGCCCGCCAGTCATCGATTTCAGTTCGGTGGGGTAGTCGGTCAGTTCGGCCAGCGGCGCTTGCGCCTTGATCACCAGCTCGCCGCCACGCTGGCTGTCGGTACCTAGGATGCGGGCGCGCTTGCCGGCCAGGCCGCCGGTGACGTCGCCCACGTTGTGCTCGGGGATCGCCACCTCGATGTTGACGATCGGTTCCAGCACGGTGGGCCGCGCCTTCACCACGGCATCCAGGAACGCCTTCTTGCCGGCGCTGATGAAGGCCACTTCCTTGGAGTCCACCGCGTGGTACTTGCCGTCGTAGACGGTGACGCGCACGTCCTGCAGCGGATAGCCGGCCACGGCGCCGTGTTCCATCGCCTGGCGCACGCCTTTCTCGATCGCCGGCAGGAACTGGCCGGGGATCACGCCGCCCTTCACCGCGTCGACGAACTCGAAACCGGCGCCGCGTTCCATCGGCTCGACGCGCAGGAACACCTCGCCGAACTGGCCGGCGCCGCCGGTCTGCTTCTTGTGCCGGTGATGGCCTTCGGCGTGGCCGGCGATGGTTTCGCGATAGGCGATCCGCGGCGGATGCGAGTCGACCTCCACGCCGTAGCGCTCGCGCATGCGCTCCAGCATCACCTTCAGGTGCAGGTCGGACAGGCCGCGCACCACCGTCTCGTTGAGCTCCTTGTGGTGCTCGACGCGAAAGCACGGGTCCTCTTCGGCCAGCCGCGCCAGCGCGTTGGAAAGCTTCTGCTCCTGGCCCTTGTGCTTCGGCTCCAGCGCCAGCCCGAACATCGGCGCGGGAAAGGCCAGCGGCGCCAGGCTGATCCGGTCTTCGTCGTGCGAGTCGTGCAGCACCGCATCGAAATGGATCTCCTCCACCTTGGCCACTGCGGCGATGTCGCCGGGCACGGCGGCTTCGATCTCCACATGGCTTTTGCCCTGCACCCGGAACAGGTGGCCGACCTTGAACGGCTTGCGGCCATCGTCGACCAGCAGCTGGCTGTCGCGGCGCACGGTACCCTGCCACACGCGGAACACGCCGAGCTTGCCCACGAACGGGTCGTTGACGATCTTGAACACGTCGGCAATCACGTGGGCCGAGGGATCGGCGCTGACCGCCAGCGGCGTGCCGTCGTCGCGGGCGAACGGTGGCGGGTTGCCTTCGGCGGGATTGGGCAGCAGCCGCGCGGCGAGGTCGAGGAATTCGCGGATGCCCGCGCCGGTGCGGGCGCTGACGAAGCAGATCGGCACCAGGTGGCCTTCGCGCAGGCATTGCTCGAACGCATCGTGGAGCTGCTCCGGCGTGAGCGCGCCTTCGCCGGCATCGAGGTAGCTGTCCATCACGCCTTCATTGATCTCCACCACCTGGTCGAGGATGCGCTGGTGCGCCTCGGCCAGTGATGAGAAATCGGTGGTGCCTTCGGTGTGGAAGAAGCAGTCCAGCACCCGATTGCCGCGGTTGGCGGGCAGGTTGACCGGCAGGCATTCGCTGCCGAACTCGTCGCGCAGCGCGTCGACCAGGACGGGCAGGTTGGCGCCGTCGAAGTCGATCTTGTTGATCACCAGCACGCGGGCCAGGCCGCGCGCTTTTGCATGCATCATCATCCGGCGCGTGCCGTACTCGATGCCGTTGATCGCGTTGACCACCACCGCCACGGTTTCCACCGCCGACAGCGAGGCCAGCGTGGCGCCGCGGAAGTCGGCGTAGCCGGCGGTGTCGATCAGGTTCACGTGGCAGTCGCCGTGATCGAGGTTCGCCACGCAGCTGTCGATGGAATGGGCGCGCGATTTCTCCTGGCTGTCGCTGTCGGAAACCGTGTTGCCCCGCTCGACGCTGCCGGCGGACTGGATGGCGCCGCCGGCGACCAGCAGCGCCTCGAACAAGCTGGTCTTGCCCACGCCGGCGTGCCCGGCGAATGCGATGTTGCGGATGCTTTCCGTGGAATACGTCACGATGCGACCCTCCCATGACTGGGCGCGGATCGTGCCGGCATCAACCACGGCGCCGCACGAAGCCGCGCTGTAGCGGCTGACAATGGCGGGCCGTCATGGTCGTCCTCGAGTTCGCGGCAGGCGAAGTCAGCGGATCGGGCGGTCATGGCGGAGAGGCGGCGCAAGGCGCCGCCCACCTAGACTTGAGCCGAGCGGCGTGCGGGTCAAGCTGCACTGCGGGGAACCGCCGCCGTCGCCGGGTGGTCTCAAGC
>NZ_AJXT01000077.1 GCF_000264295.1 Rhodanobacter spathiphylli B39
TTGATCAGACCATCCTTAGGGCGCAGAAGGAGATTTAGTGAGACCTCTTACAAGACTTCTTTGCATTGCCGCTCTCTTCATTCCTGCAACCTGCATTGCTCAGGTAACAGTCGATCAAGCGCGGAATCTCCCTCTACACGAGCTCGCAGCAAAGTTACTTGGGCAGTCTGGGCGCATCATGATTGATGCGGATCGTCCGCGCTTTCCCAATGTCATGGAGGCAGTAACGTTTTATAGCCATGCCACAGTCACCGGCAGCCAGTTTGGTCTGTGTGGCGCGGACTGGGTCACGGTAGATTTTGATGAGCGTGGAATGGTGGATACGCTTCGTGCAGAAAGGCGATACGGGGTTGCTGGAAATACCCATCCGAAGACAAGCGACTGGACATATGAAGAGTCCGGACGCATCTGCGCAGGTGTATTGTCAACCCGCGACTACTTTCCGGCTCCTGATCCGCAATCCGCTCTAGAGATTAGCTGGTACGTTGAGGCAATTGCAGGTGAAGGCCCATACGCAACCCAGGACTTTGAGTACAGCTGCACGGGATTGTGCGGCAACGGCAAGGACGATTTACGGTGGCTAAAGCTAAGTGATATTTACTCTGCTCAAGAGATCGACTGCCCAACATCCAGGTTTGAGCATCCATCTTGCTTTGAGATATCAGTCGGGGAGCATCGCGTCGGCCCATTCCCCAAATCCTTCAAGATCTATGGTGTTTCGCATCCTGACAACGTTGTTATCACCAAAGTCTCCGTGGACGTTGGCTCAACCCTTGAGTAGCTGCGCCCTAACAATTCCTTAGGAGACTTCCGGTCAA
>NZ_AJXT01000078.1 GCF_000264295.1 Rhodanobacter spathiphylli B39
GAAAAGGCCACGCCCGAACAACTCTGGATTCGATCCCTGGCGGCGCGGCTGTCCTTCGGCAAGGTGCTGGTCGCCATCGCCAACAAGCATGCGCGCCAGCTGTGGGTGATGCTGGCCCACGACGCGGACTACGACCCCTGCGCCAGCCAGCGCCACCCGATGCATCGCCCCGCCCAGCTCGCCTGAGGAAGCCCTTCATTCGATTCACCGTCAGCGCAACGCGGTAACAACGGGTCAGACCCACCCGGAGAGAACCTGACTAACATTCTGGCCGTCCAAACGTGCTTCGGCCGATCCCCGAGCACCGACGACACCGCTGAACGAATGAGGTCTCCGGGCGCGGTTTATACCCTGGTCCGAGCCGGCAACATCGACTCAACAAGACCGTC
>NZ_AJXT01000079.1 GCF_000264295.1 Rhodanobacter spathiphylli B39
AATTGGCTGCGCCGAACGATGAATTATGGGTTGATTCTTGCCGGCACTCTGCTGCCATACCTCGGTTGATGTCTCATTGCCTGCCTCACAGGCGCACCTCTCCTGCGGTCGCCAACAAGGTTCGTCGGGCCATCCACAGATTGCTCAGCGCAAACAGCGTCAGTACTTGCGCACCGTTCTTGGCCAAGCCACGATAGCGCGCCCTGACATGACCGAATTGCCGTTTGACCACGCGGAACGGGTGCTCGACGGCGGCGCGGATCGACGCCTTGAGGTGTTCGACCTCTTCGGTCAGAGCGCGCAATGCCTCATCCTCGATCGCCTTGACCTTGCTGCGCTTGGCAGCGATATGCCACGTCCGCCCTCGCTTGGCAGGCGCGTGTTTCTCGGCACCCGTGTAGCCGGCGTCGCCAAACACGACTTTCTCTTTGCCGTGCAGCAGATCGCCGACCTGGGTGACATCACCCACGTTCGCTGCCGTCGTCACCACGCTGTGAACCAAGCCGGTGGCCTCGTCCACGCCGATGTGCGCCTTCATGCCGAAATACCACTGGTTGCCTTTCTTCGTCTGGTGCATCTCCGGATCACGCGCCTTGTTTCGATTCTTCGTCGACGACGGTGCACCAAGGATCGTCGCGTCGACGATGGTGCCCTGCGACAGCTTCAACCCCTTGTCGTGCAGATGTCGATTCACTGCCTTGAACAGCTCTTTGGCCAGCCCGTGCTTTTCCAGCAGGTGGCGGAACTTGCACACCGTCGTTTCGTCCGGCGCCGGCTCGCGCCCCAGATCGATGCCCACGAAGCGGCGCATCGACGCCGAGTCGTACAATGCTTCCTCTACCGCGGGATCGCTCAGCGCGTACCACTGCTGCAGAAAGTGGATGCGCAACATGCGCTCCAAACCCACGGGGCGACGCCCGCCTTCGGCACGTGCCTTGGGATAGAACGGTTCGATTACCGCGCACAGCTCCGGCCACGGCACGACCTTGTCCATCTCGGCCAGGAACACATCACGTCGCGTGGCCTTGCGGTGGGCTTCAAATCCACCGTCGACCTGCGTTGCCAAGGTCAGCTGATCGGCCATCGTCTACACTCTCTTGGACAGGTGCGTGCTTCGACAGCGAAGCAAAATCAGAGTTTCC
>NZ_AJXT01000080.1 GCF_000264295.1 Rhodanobacter spathiphylli B39
TCGCTTCGCCTCGTTTCCCGCCTTTTTTGCGGGCAACGCGAATGATAGGCTGCGAGGGAGTTTTTCTACAGCTACGTTAGGTCGCACAGGATGATCATGGTTCCCATCGTCCCGATCGCTGAAGACATGGCCGAGAGCTTCCGTGCCTGTTTGGACACTGTCGCACGTGAGAAGAAGTATCTTGCACAGGTGGAGGCACTGCCGCTGGAGCGCGTTCGTGCCTTTGTTCAAGAGAGCGTTGCCACAGATGCAGTTCAGTTTGTCGCACTGGAAGCAGGGCGCGTAGTCGGGTGGGCAGACATCTTTCCTGCATGGGCACACGCGATCGCCCACTGTGGATTCCTTGGAATGGGTGTTCTCCCCGGCTACCGAGGCCGGGGCATCGGCAAGCGTCTGCTACAGGCCTGCATAGCCAAGGCCTGGTCCAAGGGCATCACGCGCGTCGAGTTGGAGGCGCGCATAGACAATGAGCGTGCTATCCGGCTCTACGAGTCTGCAGGGTTCGTGCATGAGGCGGTCAAGGTACACGCTATGCGGTTCGATGGCGTGTATTACGATGCTGTGCAAATGCGGCTACTGCGCAGTGTGGCCTAACTGCTCCTTAGTTCTACTGTGTTATT
>NZ_AJXT01000081.1 GCF_000264295.1 Rhodanobacter spathiphylli B39
GGTGGCCAGCGTTCGGGCAACAAAGGCTGTGGTGAGGAGGAGCTGTGGGCTGTCCCCAAGGATCCGAAACACAAGAAGACCCAAGTCGTCGCCAAGGGTTCTGCCGAGTTCTGCTACCTGGAAATCATCTACCTGATCGACGGCGGTCTATGCCCGTGCAAGCGGTGTTGCAAGTCGCTGGTCGCGTTGGCGGATCGCACGAAGTCTGTCATCGTGGTGCGGCCGATGGTTGATTACGAGTTGATCAGCAAGCATCGTACGGAGCTGGCGCGCGGGGAGACGTTCCTGCTCCTGTTCCGGCCAGGAGTGAAGACCTTCCTGGTCTGTCACACCGCGGCCAACGAGGCGCCCGACTCCCCACTCGCACGAGATCTGACCGCGCATCCGACAAAAGCATGGTGCACCTGCGCCAGCGCCGCCTGCGGACTCGCTTTTACGGCCAGGTTCGCGCACGAAAACGTGAAAAGCAAGAATGTGAAGAAGGACAAGAAAGGTGACTTGGCGGTCACTACCACCTGTCCGCATTGCCATGTGTCGGGCGAGATGCCGGTCGTCAGGGAAGGGGTGGGCGCATTCCCGGCCGCCACCGTGGATATCTATTTCTGAAACCAAAACCAATTAAGGCAATTAAGGGGGCGTGAATTAATGGGAATTAATGGCGCGGCTAATTAAGTTGGATCGTCGTCTGGCAAGGCGCGCCGCTTGCCTGGCTTAATTAGCCACGCCCCCTTTCTTCCCTTTCTTTCGCTCCTTGGCGAATGACATGAAATTTTACTCCGTAATGATCATTTCTCTTTTGGCCGATATTTTTATCGGATTGGCTTTTTCTGTGTTCCACAGGCCAATGCCGCGGGACCATTCGTTTCATATTTTTCAGATAGTTTTTCTGTCTCCTTTTGTAGTTGTGAGTTTCTTGCAGCTTATAAAATTAGTCATCAACATGAAAAGCGGGTACGTGGTAACCGGATTTGGCCCAGGGTATGGCATGTTCAAGTGGCATTTCGATAGAAATATGTCTTGGTTCCTTGTGGGAGTTTTTAGTGAGCTAACGATATGGTCCATGCTGGGATTTAGTGTTTTTCGGTTTCTTCTAAAAGCGAAATAGCCTAACCAAATCTGCAACCCGTAGCCCGGAATCAATAAAGGGGACGTGGCTAATTAAATCCGCTCGCGAAGGTCTCCCGGTGATCGGCAGGAGAACGGTCGAAGGCGCCCCGGTGAGGGGCGGCAGTGAGCCCCAGGGAACCGACCGTCACTGCGCCGGTTCTCGCCACCCCACCTAGGCAAGACCACCGCATCACGGCAAGATGCAGCGGACGATAGTCGGGGATCGGTC
>NZ_AJXT01000082.1 GCF_000264295.1 Rhodanobacter spathiphylli B39
CGCACGCAAGGTTCAAACCGTCGTGCGCAACCGTTCAAACCTTCGCGCGCAAGCCTGCTGACGTCGCGCGCAAGGCTGTGGAGCTTATCACCGCAACGTCGCGAACCTCGTGCGCGAGGGATTGGCCGTTGCATGCAAGAGGTGGCGGGTTGCGTGCAACGTTTCCGGCGTTGCGCGCAAGGGTGAAAGGCTCGCGCTCGGGAGTTTGACCGCTAAACAAAAACAGGCAAAACAGGGGGCAGAGTCAACTTTCTCTCGAGCAAGCTCCAAGAAAGTGCACTCTGACCCCCGTTTGCTCATGCACCCCCAGAAAAGGGGACCTGACTAAGTTATGCAGACAGGTGGCCCGCCCTGCCAGAAGGCGGTC
>NZ_AJXT01000083.1 GCF_000264295.1 Rhodanobacter spathiphylli B39
GCACGCTCAGCGTGGCGATCCCTGCGGGCGCCGCACCGCCGTGGTTGGTGCTGGTGCTCCACGCCGAGCAGCCGGCGGCGCTGCAGGCGCGCACCTTGAAGCTCACCGCGAAACGAATTTAATTAGCCACGTCCCATTTAATTCGGCGGCATGTACCCCAACCGATTTAATTAGCCACACCCCTTTAGTTGAACCGATTTAATTAGCCACGCCTCCTTTAGTTGCGTCCCCTTGAGTTGAAAATTACGTGTTGATTGATCGAGGGGATTCGTGGGGAAACCTCAGGCTCCGTCCCCTTTGATTGCCTTTGATTGGTTTTTGTTCGTTCCTTTTGCTCTTTCTTCTTTAAGCAGGCGCAAGAAGACATGAAGGTCCATGTAGCTATGCAACACCACAATTTTCCGTTTGCAGAAGTTCCCGCTAACGTTAGCATCTGGCATTGCAATTGGAAACTGATCCAAATTTGGCGATTCGGGCATCATGAAAATGGTGTCCGCCGTTAAAACAATACTGCTGTTTGGCGACTTACCTGGCAACGCACCAAGCAAGAAAGGTACGGAATGGAAGCAGCCCCTCCTTTCATCAGGATCGCCGAGAATAAAGAGATAAGTAGCTCCGACAGATATATCAGCTGCGCAGATATATACATTTTGGCTGCCCACGGGACCTTTAGGTGCGTCTGTCAATGTTTTCTGCGGCGACACCAAGGCTTTTACGTAGTTTATTCCTCGCGATGAACGCTTTGATCCTTCAGCCACTCCTGAGGCAGAATCGGCCCGAGCCTCCACCTTCGCTTCAGTGACAACCCCAATGAACATATACTTTGCGTGAGCAAGCTGATTGAATTGACCGGCGGAGGCAGTCGGAGTAGTCATCCACCCCATAAGTGCAATAAAAAATAGCGGTACGGCCCACGATTTTCGCGCTGAAGCTACCAAAATCGACTTGGAAGATATGATGGGTGTCATGTGATCAGTGCCCTCCATTACGTATATATGAATTTACCGCCTTACTCGCCCGAAAATTTGCAACACCCTCTCCTTCTGGGTCGTTGGCAGAATGAAGGTTTATATGCACGAACTCATGCTCGGTAATGAAGAGTAACGAGTTATTGGCACTCAATGTGAAGGAACGTAATTCTAGCATCGGCTTAATTTCATCCACATCCCTGTAATATAAGTATTGATTATTAAATTCTTGAAATGCACCTTGATAAAATGTAGTAATTTTATTCATTTCATCGGATTCTGCCGGCACGCCACGTAAGGTCGGGTCATTTGATGGCTTATCTGTAAGGATTGTCGGGCTGTCTTCGCTTTCACGATACGCATAGCGCGCATCTATTTTAAAGGTCCATCCGGACGGCATCTTATAGCGGCCATAACGGTTCGCTTGGCTCGCTGCGTTGGTCACTGCAGCTTGTTGGCTGGATGCTTTTAGGCTCACTGAATCTCCCTCGCCCGAGCCACTAACACTTCCACCACCCGCTGACCCACTGGATATGCATTCCATGTTCCCCATGCAAATGTCA
>NZ_AJXT01000084.1 GCF_000264295.1 Rhodanobacter spathiphylli B39
TGTTGCCCGAACGCTGGCCACCTTTGAGCAACTTGGGGCCGCTCAATCGAGACATGCCGTTCTTGCTTACGTGGGTGACGTTCCAGTTGACCGCCTCTTCATCCAGGCCCTTGAAATCACACACGAACAGTCCGAGCGCAACCTGGACCTCCGACGGTAGCTCCTCCAAATCCGATGTGGCGACGTAGCCGGCTTCCCCGCCATCCGCGTTGAAGCTGTGCCACCAGGTGTCCTTCGTCAACGCCGGGTCGTGTTTTACCTTCACTTCTTCCTGGGGTGCGTCCATGACTTACTCCTCAGACGTGGTTGATCAAACGAGCGAACTGCAATAGTGCACCAAGGTCGGTAGCCCACCACCTTGCCGGCGCAGGCCGAGTTCCCGCCAGTGCGCAGCCTCGAACGCCAGCCGCGCTGCGCGGTTCTCGCGTACCGTCCACGCACTCAAGTTGGGCCAAACCCCGAGTGTTTGGCGCAACTGCAGCAACGCAGCGAGAGATGCGCGGCCATAGCCCTGGCCTTGGAGATCGGAGCGCACGAACAAACGCACCTCTTCGCGCACGACACCGATGCCTCCGACAATGCGCTGCGACTCTACGCAACGCACCAGCCATCTTGTCTCATCATCAACGGCGTGCGACCAGATTCGCTCAGCATGCCACGCACTGATGTGTCCGCTGCCACCAAACAGGGACGCTCGCAGCACCGGATCGTCCAGCATGTCGGCCAGGAACACACGGGATTGGGCATCCAGCGAATCGAGTGTCACGATCTTCATCATTTTTCCCTTTCCAAAAAAAGGGAGTAGCCAATTATTCCCGGCGGATGGCCCGCCCTGCCAGACATCGGGAAAATCTAATTAGCCACGTCCCATTCAATTGGAATTTAATTAGCCACGTCCCGTTAATTGGCGGAATGCCTGCATCGCGATCGAGCCGATCGACAACGGAAAGTGGCTAATCAGGAAGGCACGGCCGAGCCCGACCCGAAAGACGGTTCGTGAATCTGATGAGCCATGTCCCCCATGTCTCGCAGCCGAGCAGCAAAGCGGTTCAGTGAACCTGCCCACTTCCCCTGACCGATCCCCGACTATCGTC
>NZ_AJXT01000085.1 GCF_000264295.1 Rhodanobacter spathiphylli B39
AGCAAAATCAGAGTTTCCCTAACGCTGGAGTTAAGCGGCGGCGAAGCCGTCCGCTTGGACGAGTGGTTAGGCCTCACTTGCCGTGACTAACACGCAAGACTTGGCCGTCTGATTTTGAGAGGACCGCAATTGCAGTGCCGCCGAGCCAGCCCTTGGGAAGCGAGCCTGTAACAGTCCACTTTCCGTCATCCGAAAGCGTGGCTACGTAAGGTTGCTCCGAAGCAATTTCTTTCTCGCCGTAGATGGGAGACCAGACGGCAACTGCGATTGCAATTGCCGTCTTGGCATCTGGCACAAGCCCTTGTACGGGACGCACATTGTGCTCTTGAGCGGACAGGGGCAATACCATAACGGCCAGCGAAAATATGATCAGAGTGCGGGCAAGCGACATAGCTACCTCGTGAGGCCTAACGCTGGAGTTAAGCGGCGGCGAAGCCGTCCGCTTGAATGACGGGTTAGGTTGCAGCTACGAAAGAGTTGCAACCAGCGCTGCTGCAGATTGCCTTGTAAGAGAGCATGTAAGCACAGGGTTGGCAAGTTCGTGGAGCGCCAAGCCGACTGCTGACGAAGGGTCGTACTCAATGTCGTCACGGAGCTCTATGCAGCTGGCCCAGTCGTCGACCTGCACAGAAGAAAGCTCACCTGCCATGAACCGACCGAGCACCGAGGAAATATGGACGGCGTCAAGCACGACCAGCGGGCTAGGAGCGTCCCAGCCGTAAGCCGAGAGGTCGCGAGCAATGTCCGGGATTGGCCGCGTAAACGAAAGAAGAGCTTTTAGAAGGGACTCGCGACTATCCATGTTTGCGACCTAACGCTTAGCGTTTATCTG
>NZ_AJXT01000086.1 GCF_000264295.1 Rhodanobacter spathiphylli B39
CAGGTCAACGGCGGCAGCTGGAGCAGCGTGCAGAACAGCACCGCCAGCAGCCTGGCGATCAGCGGCAAGACCAGCGCCAGCTACGGCTACCGGGTGGAGGCGTGCAACACCAATGGCTGCGGCCAATGGAGCACGACCAAGACGATCGCGGTCGGCGTGATACCGGCGGTGCCGGGCACGCCGAGCGTGCATGCGTCGGGGCCGAGCGACAAGCCGGTGGTCACCGTCAGCTGGAGCGCGGTGGCCGGCGCGACCAGCTACACGGTGGAGGAGACCGATCCGGGGAGCAGCGTTGGCGACACGTTCTACAGCGGCCCCAATACTTCCGCGAGCTCAATCATCTTCGCGACGGGCACGGTGAAGTTCCGGGTGAAGGCGTGCAACGCCACCGGCTGCTCGGGCTGGAGCGGTTACGGCTCGGTCACGCTGCAGTCGGACTTCGGGCTGGCGGCGCCGGCCGAAGCGAGCTCGACGCAGGAGGTGTCCGGTGAATAAGCAAGCACGCTGTCTGGCGACGCTGGTGCTGTGGCTGCTGGCCATGATGGCCCACGCCGGCACGGTGACCTACGTGTACACCGACGCGCAGGGCACGCCGGTGATGGAAAGCGATGCGCAAGGCCACATCACGAAGCGGTTCGAGTACACGCCGTACGGCATGCCGGTGACGAGCGTGGGCGCAGCGCCGGACGGGCCGGGGTATACCGGGCATGTGAACGACCCCGAGACGGGGCTCGTGTACATGCAGGCGCGGTATTACGATCCGGAGGTGGGGCGATTCTTGAGTGTGGATCCGGTGGGACCTCAAGCGGGTAACATTTTTAATATCGGTCGTTTTGGCTATGTTAGTGGGAATCCGATCATGTTGGTTGATCCGTCCGGAAGATCGCCAAGGCATGGAAAGGATATGGAAATATGTAATGAGCCGGTTCCATGCGATAGCGGGGGGCCATCACGCGTTCAGTTGACGCCATCACCATTTTCCATGCCACTTACTACAGCTCAGCTCGCCGAGGCAGACAAGAGCCCGGCAGGCCTTGTTGTCATTGGAGGTCGCGGGGTATTGCAGTCGGGCTGTGGTAATAATTGTGTATACATATGGAGATATCAGCTAATAAATGCGGAGGGTGTCGAAGTTTATCCGGATGGTACGGTGAGAGAACACGTAACGCGTATTTCCTTTAGGGGTAATAAAGATTATTATGACAGTAATACAAACGATTCATTTCAGATCTTCTATAATGGAGTTATAACCGACAAGGTTGGAGTTTCTGGCTCTAATTTTCCACGAAATCAATATTCCGACATGGTATTTAGGCAAACTTTTACAGTTCGTACTGGGGTGGGGAGTTTGACCTGAAGACCGCCCTGATTCATCGCGTTCAAATAATTGGCGGTAAAGAATATACTGATGTTCAGATTGAGACGCCATGAAAGAGGGTTTATGAAATGAAGCGCGTTGTTTCCATCCTAATTTGCGTGTTTTTAGGGATGGTCTGATCAATTAAGTT
>NZ_AJXT01000087.1 GCF_000264295.1 Rhodanobacter spathiphylli B39
TGGCCGACGGCGAGCACTCGGTGGCGTCGGGCGCGAGCAGTTATGCGGCCGGCACGGAGAGCGTGGCGGTGGGCTACGGCGCGTTTGCCCTGGACGACAACAGCCTGGCGGTGGGCGCGCTGAGCAGTGCGTTCGGCGTGGGCTCGTCGGCGATCGGCAGCCTGGCGCAGACCAATGCGGACTACGCCACGGCGACCGGTTATGGCGCATCGGCGTCGGGCAACAACAGTGCGGCCTACGGTGCCGGCGCGCAGGCCAGCGGCGCAGGCAGCGTGGCGGTCGGCGGGATGGCCACGCAGGACGATGGCAGCGCGCTGCTGACCGACGCCAACGGGGACCCGATCGAGTTCGCCTCGACCAGTGCGGGCATGGGTGGCACGGCAGTGGGCGCCAGCGCGCAGGCGGCGGGGCTGGCCTCGTCGGCGCTCGGCGTGGGTGCCGAAGCGGACGGCGATCTGTCGACGGCGGTGGGTGGTCTGGCCTATGCGGCGGGCGAGCAGTCGCTGGCCGGCGGCTTCCAGGCGGCGGCGGTCGGTGACGGGGCCGTGGCGCTGGGCGCGACCAGCTATGCCGAAGGGATGCTGTCGACGGCGGTGGGCTACGGTGCCAGCGCGTACAACGACGGCAACGTGGCGATGGGTGCGGGTGCATCGTCGCTGGGTGACGGCAGCGTGGCGATCGGCAATGGGGCGGAGACCGGCTATGCGGCCTTCGGCATCGAGAGCGCCAACACGGTGGCGATCGGAGCGGGCAGCTGGGCGTTTGGCGACGACGCGACGGCGATCGGTGCGAACGCGTGGGCGGTGGGCCAGCAGAGCACGGCGATCGGCGTGGATGCGTTTGCCTCGGGCACCAATGCGGTGGCGCTGGGCGTGGGCTCGGAAGCGGACCGCGACAACAGCGTGTCGGTGGGCGCGGTCGGAGCGGAGCGGCAGGTGACCAACGTGGCGGCGGGCACGGAAGACACCGACGCGGTGAAC
>NZ_AJXT01000088.1 GCF_000264295.1 Rhodanobacter spathiphylli B39
TTGTCACGGTCGGCGATCGAATCCGAGCCCAGCGCCACCGAGTTCTCGGCCTGCGCCTCGGCCGAATTACCCAGTGCCGTGCTGTTGAAACCGGATGCCACCGACCAGCTGCCGATCGCCGTCGTGTAATCCTCCGAGGCCTCTGCCTGGAAGCCGACCGCCACCGCAGTGACGCCACCGGCGATGCTCTCGGCACCCAGCGCGGTCGCCACGTCGCCGGACGCCAAGCTGTAGAAGCCCACCGCCGTCGACTCTTCGCCACTGGCTTCGCTCAACACGCCCAGCGCGGCACTGCCGTCGCCGCTGGCCAGACTGGCCGCGCCGAACGCCGCGCTGAATTCGCCGGAAGCCACGCTTTCCGCACCCACGGTCGTTGCGTAATCCGCGGTCGCTTGCGCACTCGCACCGGTGGCCACGCTACTCTCGCCGCTGGCCAGGCTGCCGTAACCCGAGGCGGTGCTGTAGTCAGCCATCGCGCTGGACAGTGAACCCGATGCCGAGGCACCGACCGCATCGGCAAGGCTGCCCGCGCCGATCGCCATGCTGTTGTCGCCATAAGCCGAAGAGCCGTAGCCGTACGAAGCGCTCTCGGCGCCTGCGGCAAGGCTGCTGGCGCCCGACGCCACCGAGTGCTCGCCCGAGGCGAGTGCATCCTCGCTGCCGTCATCCGCACCGTCGGCCTGGAAGA
>NZ_AJXT01000089.1 GCF_000264295.1 Rhodanobacter spathiphylli B39
ACCGAGTGCTCGCCGTCGGCCAATGCATCCTCGCTGCCGTCGTCCGCACCGTCGGCCTGGAAGAAGCGCGTGGCGCCCGTCACCGAATCGTTCAGCTGCGCCACGTTCACTGCGTCGGTGTCTTCCGTGCCGGCGGCGACGCTGGTGATCTGGCGGGTCAGGCCGTTGTCCACGTCACCCACCGACACCGTGCCATCACGGCTCGCCCAGGAATAGGCGCCCAGCGCGACGCTGCCGTCGCCGAGCGCGGTGCTGCTGTCACCCACGGCCACGCTGCTGGCACCGGCTGCCCAGCTGTTGATGCCGAGCGCACTGGCGTTCTCGCCTGGCGCGTAGGCGAAATAGCCCACCGCCGTCGCGCCGTAGCCAGCTTCGGTGATCGCACCGACCGAGGTCGCGTAGTCGTCCGTTGCCTGCGCGCCTGCACCGAGCGCCGTGGCGTTTTCGCCACTCGCTCCGGTCGAGATGTAGAAGCCCGCACCGGGAATGAGGTCGGCTACGCCGCCCAACGCCACGCTGCCGTTGCCGGACGCCACGCTCTGCGGACCCACGGCGACTGCGTAATCACCCACCGCATTGGCGACGGCACCCAGCGCCAGCGACAGATCGCCACTGGCATACGCGCCCACGCCGAAGGCCGAAGAGGCGAAGCCGCTGGCCTGCGAACTGGCGCCCACAGCCGTGCCCGCCACCGCGGCGCTGGTAGCGCCCACGGTGACCGGATTACCGTCCATGTCCTGCACCAACGGGTCACCGTTCTCGTCCACCGCCGCTCCGCCCATGGCCAGGCTGGCCGGGCCGGTCGCCTGTGCATAGACGCCAAAGGCCGCACTGTTGGTTCCCGTGGCCACCGCGTTGTAGCCGACCGCCGTGGCGAAGTCAGCATTGGTTACAGCGCCACTGCCGAATGCCGAAGAACCCACGCCCATGGCCCCGGCGCCCGAGCCCACCGCCGTGGAGTAGTCGTCGGCGGCATAGCTGCGATAGCCGTACGAAGCGCTCTCGGCGCCTGCGGCGTAGCTGCTCGCACCGGAAGCCACCGAGTGCTCGCCGTCGGCCAGTGCATCCTCGCTGCCGTCGTCCGCACCGTCGGCCTGGAAGA
>NZ_AJXT01000090.1 GCF_000264295.1 Rhodanobacter spathiphylli B39
TCCATCGCCACCACCGTGCCCGCTGGGCACTGCGCCAGCCAGGTCGCAAACGCATCACGCTTGAGATCCAGCCGCCGCACGACGCGGCCGGAGGCTTCCACCTCGCACACCGAAAACACGCTCTTCGCCAAATCCACCCCGATGGTTATAGTGCTCATGGAGACTTCCTCTTCGTAGTGACGGTTGTCCAGCAACACCATCATGGCCCTCGA
>NZ_AJXT01000091.1 GCF_000264295.1 Rhodanobacter spathiphylli B39
AACTTAATTGATCAGACCATCCCTAACGCTGGAGGTAAGCGGCGCGCGGCTTTTCGCGCGTCCGCTTGACCGCGTTGTTATGCCGCTACCTGATGCGTTTCAACAGAGCGGAACTAATTTCTGACGATGCATCTGAAAGGTTCTTTCGCATCGTGCGATCGGCCATAGAACCACGCATGCCGCCCCAGCCATTTTGCCACGTAAGTCCGGCAATCACTTCGCCGCGAGACACACTGGTAAGACGAACGCTCGCACTTTCAGGCGTGCCGTCTTGGGACATGACACCCTTGACTACCAACACCGCGTCGACTCCAGCCTTGCTGAGTGCAGCGTAGCTTTCCGGGCTTGCGATTTGAATTTCCGAGATCCCAACGTGGCCAAGAATGGCGGTTGTCTGATTGGAGTCGACCACGTTGATACCGTCATTGAAAAGCTCGACGCCAATTGCATCCGCGAGCGCTCCGCCACCAGGTGCGAACGCGATTGTGTGTATCGGCGGTCCGGCATAACTGCCTCGGGCTGACTGCGCAATGCGCGCGGTCGCGCAGGCATTAAGCAAGAACGGAACAACCAATAAAATTGCAAGATTCCTGAATCGCATGTGTCTCCCCTGCTTTTAGGCATAACGCTAGAGTTAAGCGGCGGCGAAGCCG
>NZ_AJXT01000092.1 GCF_000264295.1 Rhodanobacter spathiphylli B39
TGCTGGCCGAGTTCGGCATCGTGATGGGCAAGAGCGACAAGGCCCTGCGCCGGGTGCTGGCCGATCTGGATGCACACACCGCGCTGCCGGCGCAGTTCAAGGCGTTGATCCGCAGCGTCGACGCCCACTGGACGCAGGTCCGCACGGCCTTCGACGCGTGCGATGCACGCATCGAATCCCATGCGCGCGATGACGAGCGGTGCGTGCGGCTGCGCGCGATCGTCGGTGTCGGGGCGCTCACGGCGGATGCGCTGATTGCCAGCCTCGGCAAGGCGCAGGAATTCCGCAACGGCCGGCAGCTGGCGGCCTGGCTCGGCATGGTGCCGACGCAGCACTCCAGCGGCGGACACACGCGGCTGGGCGCGATCAGCTGCCGCG
>NZ_AJXT01000093.1 GCF_000264295.1 Rhodanobacter spathiphylli B39
CCACCAAGGATGGAGCGCGGCAAGCGACGATATCTTCGGCCGCCCATTTGGCCGTCTATCCGCCGGCGGAAAGGACTTTTTCTACAGCCTCAACGCTGGAGTTAAGCGGCGGCGAAGCCGTCCGCCTTGAACGAATGGTTAGCCATTGCCCGCCGATGGAAGCGTGGTAGCTAGGTAGGTAAGAGCAACAGCTGCAATGGTCTTGACGGTAACGCCAGTTGCCATACAGCGCCAGCAGTGGAAGCGCCCCTGCTGTGTTGCAAGGTCGAGTGCGCCGCTGAGTAGATGAAAGCCAAGGGCGAGCCATGCCCACAACGGAGTTGCGGACGGTTTGAACCACGGACAGAGGCCGCAGAGCACCAGACAAAAGCACATCCCGTAGACCAAGTACTTCTTTACGTCACCTGCCAACGGACTTCGATTCTGGTAGATGATGTCCGTCTGAATTTCTGGGGAGGCCGCGACAGCGCCACCCAAATACCCAAGTATGCCGTGGGCGACGGCGATCACTTTCATGTATAGGAGCGCGTTTTCCATTGGCTAACGTAGCTGTAGAAAA
>NZ_AJXT01000094.1 GCF_000264295.1 Rhodanobacter spathiphylli B39
TCGAGGGCCATGATGGTGTTGCAACACAACCGTCAACAGAAGAGGAAGTCTCCATGAGCACTATAACCCTGGGTGTGGACTTGGCGAAGAGCGTGTTTTCGGTGTGCGCGGTGGATGGCGCCGGGCATGTGCTGGAACGGCGGGAGTTCAAGCGTGAGGCGTTTGCCGTGTGGCTGGCGCAGCGGCCGTCGGGCACGGTGGTGGCGATGGA
>NZ_AJXT01000095.1 GCF_000264295.1 Rhodanobacter spathiphylli B39
ACCGGAAGTCTCCTAAGGAGATGTTAGGCCTTACCCGCGAAATGGAAGAGGCCACTTTGACAAGCCCTCCTCGCTGTACTCACGGATATAGGAGTCCGTGCTGCGAGCAAGTGTTTCGAGTGCTACCCGCGACTGCTCAGTGCCTATGCGAGCCAGAGCGTAGGCACATTTACGCTGAAATGCATGAAGGTTGCCCCACTCAACCAGATGGCCGAACGGAATATTGATGGCTTTTTGAATTGCCTCAACAGCACTTGGCTCCCCAAGGAGCCCGAGGTCAAAGACAATATCCTCATGCAGGTCATGCCAGTCGTCTAGCAGGAGCCTCATCAAGATGGACGCTGGAACCTTTGCTTTCGACAACGCTTGGCGCAATGCCTCGCCGTCCTTGGCTCGCTCTGCAGCTAGAACTTCGTCAAAGTCTGTCATAAGGCCTAAACGCTTAGCGTTTAT
>NZ_AJXT01000096.1 GCF_000264295.1 Rhodanobacter spathiphylli B39
CTACGCCCACCGCATGGGGCTGTCGAACCCGTCTTCGGCCACATCCAGCAACGCGGCATGCGCCGCTTCACGCTGCGTGGCCAGCGCAAGGTCGACACGCAGTGGAAGCTGTACTGCATCGTCCACAACGTGGCGAAGCTTCAGCTCTACGGCAAGCTGGTCGCGTAGGTCGACGACGGCCACGAAGCACTTGTCACGCGGCCGTCTGGACGGCCAAAAACCTT
>NZ_AJXT01000097.1 GCF_000264295.1 Rhodanobacter spathiphylli B39
CAGATAAACGCTAAGCGTTAGGCATCGGATAGACATGCTCACGATTTCACAGCTCTTTCTAATCGCGTTTCTAGCCTTGCCCTACTCAATCATCACTCGTAAAGGCCGCACTCCCTCCACCCCGCGTCAAGTCAAGGTTGCTAAAATATCCGGCCTTCTTTTCACGCTTGGGGGCGCAACCTTTGCTGCTCTGGATGCGTACTGGATGGTCGCTCACGTTCAAACAAGGCACGTGCTCATATCCAAGGGAGGTGAGGCCTCCTTTGCGATCAACCCGGACACAAATCCAGCTGGCTACGTTCTTCTCTTCGCAACATATATCGGAGCCACGATCTTCTTTTCCTTTATGGCAAGAAAAGTGTGGCGTGGAGAAAAGATCTAGGGTGGTGCCTAACATTTCCTTAGTTCTACTGTGTTATT
>NZ_AJXT01000098.1 GCF_000264295.1 Rhodanobacter spathiphylli B39
GCACTTCAGAATTGAACTCGCCACCTCCGATAAAGATCGTGCTCACTGGTGGTTCTGCGTGCAGGTGATGGCATTCATGGTTGACTCCGCGCGGAACAAATCCTCGAACAACAGTGCGCTGTGTGGCGTGCGCCCACGTTGTAGAGCCCGTCCAATAGTCGACGTGATGATAGACCGCGCTGCCGGGACTTTGCCTTTCATCGGGACTGCCCTCAGCAAGAAAGTCACATCTGCGCACGGCGTCTGCCGTGCGCAGATGCTTCGGCTCCGCTCTCGCTGTTGCCTTTAGGCTTCATCATCGAGTGCGGGCCACGATGGCCCGCTGCTCTACCCGGGGCCCCTCTGCAGCGGCGAGGCGGGGACGACAGGCCGCGTAGCGGGAGCCGACAGGGATGTCGGCTCCTTTTCGCCGGGGCAGGATGCCCTGTCGAAAAGCCCGGCCCCGACTCGCGAACCTTGCGGACAGGATGTCCGCAAGGCGCGGAAGCGGGGTGGCCTCTCTTTGGGCCACGTTTCTCTGGCCACACAGAGAAAGGTGGCTCGGCTGCCGAAGGCAGACGAAAGCTTTTGCTCTTAATGCCATAGGCAAAGACAAGAGCATCGCGCACAGGGTGCACTCCTACAAAAAAGCTGGAGCGCGGAGCGAGTCAGAGTTAGCGACGTGAGGTAACGCGCGGGAGAGCCGGCGGGCAGTGCCCGCCCCACGCTGGCCGATGCACGAATCGGCGAGCAAAAGCGCAGCGATCAGCCTTCGGCCGAATCATCCTTCTGCGCCAGATCCTTCAACAGCTGAAAGATCTCCCGGTACGCCTTCGGCGGCTTGTTCGGCGTGTCCTTCTCGACGCGCGCCTGGCGCACCAGCGAACGCAGGTGCTGGCGATCGACCTGCGGATGCTCCGCGATCAGTTCGGACAGGGCGGCTTCATCCTCGGCGATCAGTCGATCGCGCATGGACTCCAGACGATGCATCGCGGCGGTTTCCTGGCGCTGCTTCTCGCGGTTCTCGCCGAGCTCGGCGCGCACCGCGGCGAAGTCGTCGTCGTCGTAGCGGCGCATCACCTTGGCCAGGAAGGCGAGCTGGCGCTTCTTCGCGCCGTGCGAGCTGATGCGGCGGGTCACGTCGATCTCGTGGCGCACGTCGTCGGGCAGGGGCAGCTTGGCCAGGCGGCTGGGCGGCAGGTCCACCAGCTGCTGGGCCAGCGCCAGCACCGCCAGCGCATCGCGGCGCTGCTGGGTGCGGCTGGGGCCGTAGTCCGCTTCTTCTTCGAGTTCGTACTGGTTGCGGCTGCGGCTCGGGCTCACGGTGTCATTCCAGGATGGGGTGGATCAGCGCTGCGGGTCTTCGCGGTCCGCCACGCTTGCGGTGTGGTCGTCCGCCGGCGTGGTCTCGGCCTGCTCCAGCGCGAAGCGGGGCAGTGGCTCGCCATCCAGCTCGACGGTTTCGCAGAACATCGTCGCCGGGCGCACCCACAGGCCGAAGTCGCCGTAGAGCGCCTGGTAGACCACCAGCGGCTCCATCGTTTCGCTGTGCTGCGCGGTGCCCAGCACGCGGTAGCGCTGACCCTTGTAGTGACGATAAATGCCGGCGGCAGGTTGCATGGACGTGCTCCGCAGCTCTTTCAATCCGCGCTCGCGCCCCCAATTCGGGAGCCGGCGGTCGCGAACCGCTTATTCTACCCGCCTAATCCCCAGGAATGCCCAACGTGAGCGAAGTTGCCCTCAGCCAGACGCCGGATCGCAGTGAACAGGACATGGAGCGACTGGCCGATCTTGCCGCTGACGTGATCCGCCGGGCGCGCGCCGCGGGCGCCAGCCAGGCCGAGGTGGCGGCCAGCATCAGCAGCGGGCTCAACGTGAACGTGCGGCTGGGCGAGGTGGAGACGGTCGAGCACACCCGCGACCGCGGCTTCGGGCTGACCGTGTATTTCGGCCAGCGCAAGGGTTCGGCCAGCACCGCCGACCTCAACCCCGATTCGATCCAGGCCACGCTCGACCAGGCCTGCGCGATCGCCCGCTACACCGAGGAAGATCCCGCCGCTGGGTTGGCCGATGCGGCGCGCATGGCCACCTCATTCCCCGATCTGGACCTGTGGCATCCGTGGAGCATCGACACCGCGCAGGCGATCGAGCTGGGCATCGCGATCGAGGATGCCGGTCGCGCCCATCCGGGCATCAGCAATTCCGACGGCGCCAGCGTGCAGGCCGGCGAGGGCTTGTCGGTGTATGCGAATTCGCACGGCTTCGTCGGGCGCGAGCGCGGCACCCGGCACTCGCTGTCGCTGGCGCTGATCGCCGGTGACGACGACGGCATGCAGCGCGACTACTGGTACGACAGCGTGCGTGCCGCCGGTGATTTCATGAGTGCGCAGGCGCTCGGCGACAAGGCGGCCGAACGCACGCTGGCGCGACTGGGTGCGCGCAGCCTGTCGACGCGGCAATGCCCGGTGCTGTTCGTGCCGGAGCTGGCGCGCGGACTGATCGGCCATCTGCTGAATGCGGTCAGCGGCGGCGCGCTGTATCGCCAGGCCAGTTTCCTGCTCGACCAGGTCGGCAAGCCGGTGATGCCGGCATGGCTCGACATCAACGAGCGGCCGCATCTTGCGCGCGGCCAGGGTTCGGCCAACTTCGACGCCGAGGGCGTGGCCACCGTCGACAGTGCGCTGGTGGAAAGGGGCGTGCTGGCGCGCTACATGCTGAGCAGCTATTCGGCGCGCAAACTGGGCCTGTCGTCGACCGGCAACGCGGGCGGCATCCACAACCTGGTGGTGGACGCGGGCGCGGCCGACGGCGAGCGATCCGATTTCGACGGCATGCTGGCGCGACTGGGCACCGGCCTGCTGCTGACCGAGGTGATGGGGCAGGGCGTGTCCACCGTCACCGGTGACTATTCGCGGGGCGCCTCGGGCTTCTGGGTCGAAAACGGCAAGATCGCCTACCCGGTGGAAGGCATCACGATTGCCGCCAACCTGCGCGACATGTTCAACGGCATCGTGGCCGTGGGCAGCGACGTGGACATCCGCTCGCACCTGCTCACCGGCTCGATCCTGCTCGACCGCATGACCGTCGCCGGCGAATAGGCATGGACTCCCTCCCCTGCGTGCAGGGGAGGGCCGGGGTGGGGTCGCACTTGATCGTTGCTTTTTCGCCACCTCGGGCAACCCCCTCCTGACCTCCCCCTGCACGCAGGGGGAGGAGCAGAGCGCCGCTCGTCTCCCCCCCCTACATGCAGGGGAGGAGCAAAGCGCTGCTTGTCTCCCTCCCCTGCAAGCA
>NZ_AJXT01000099.1 GCF_000264295.1 Rhodanobacter spathiphylli B39
CAGCTGCATGTTCAGCGGCGGCGCGCCGGTGTAGGCGTTGTACATGTCATGCACCACGCCACCGAAATGGTGGGCGTCGTTGACCGGCGAGTAGGCGCCGTTGATCGCGTCGGTGTCGCTGTTGGAGCAGGTGAAGCTGACCACCGAACCACCACTGGTGCCGTGGTTGAGGTTGTAGGTCTTCACGTTGGTGTTCTGCAACGTGCAGGTGCTGCCGGACTGGGTCACGTCGAGCGCGGCGTAGTCGGTGCCGTAGATGTACTTGCCGGTCTTCTGGTTGCCGCCCGGGCCGGTCGCCGAGGCATCGGTCAGGCCGTTCCAGCTCTTGACCACTTCACCGGTGTTGGCGTCGATGATCGCGGTCGGACGCGACGG
>NZ_AJXT01000100.1 GCF_000264295.1 Rhodanobacter spathiphylli B39
CGGGCACGGTGGTGGCGATGGAAGCCTGCAGTGGGGCGCACCATTGGGCGCGGCGTTGTCAGGAGTTCGGGCTGCAGCCGCGGCTGATGGCCGCCCAGCTGGTCAAGCCGTACCGCAAGAGTCAGCGCAGCAAGAACGACCGCAATGACGCCGAGGCGATCGCCACGGCGGCGCGCCAGGGCAACATGCGCTTCGTGCCGATCAAGACCGTCGACCAGCAGGCGCGGCTGTCCTGGCACCGGGTGCGCGAAGGTTACAAGGCGGAGAGTCTGGCGATCGGCAACCGCCTGCGCGGCCTGCTGGCCGAGTTCGGCATCGTAATGGGCAAGAGCGACAAGGCCCTGCGCCGGGTGCTGGCCGATCTGGATGCACACACGGCGCTGCCGGCGCAGTTCAAGGCGTTGATCCGCAGCGTCGACGCCCACTGGACGCAGG
>NZ_AJXT01000101.1 GCF_000264295.1 Rhodanobacter spathiphylli B39
GCGGACGCGATGATCGCCAGCCTCGGCAAGGCGCAGGAATTCCGCAACGGTCGGCAACTGGCGGCGTGGCTCGGCATGGTGCCGACCCAGCACTCCAGCGGCGGCCACACGCGGCTGGGCGCGATCAGTTGCCGCGGCGATGGCTACCTGCGCACGCTGTTGATCCAGGGCGCGCGCAGCAGCCTGCAACGGGCCAAGGCGGTCGCCACGGAAAAGGCCACGCCCGAACAAC
>NZ_AJXT01000102.1 GCF_000264295.1 Rhodanobacter spathiphylli B39
CCGACAAACTGCGCACGGCGCTGGCCACCACGACCGAACGCATCGGAGCCAAAGGCAAGCCGATCAAGCTGAACCTGACCGATGCCGAAAGCGCCACACTCAAGAGTGGTCGCGGCGTGCTGCAAGGCTATATCGGTGTCGCCGCCGTCGATGGCGAACATCAGGTGATCGTGGAGGCGCAGGCGCACGGCACCCCGCAAGAACACGATCTGCTCAAGCCGGTGATCGACGGTGTGCGCGAGCACTTGGCGGCGATCGGCGAGGCCGGTGCCGCCGATGAGTCTGCCTTCCTGGCGGACGCGGGCTACCACAGCGAGCGTGGCCTGAAAGCCTTGGCGGCTGACCGTATCGACGGCTATATCGCGGACGGCAACATGCGCAAGCGCGACCCGCGCTACGTCGACGCCGCTGTGCACAAGCCGGCGAGCCAGGCGAAGACCTTCCAGCCCAAAGACTTCATCTTTGACCGTGAACACGGCAGCTGTGTTTGCCCGGCTGGAAAGGCGCTCAAACTAAACAGCGCCAATGCCGTCATCAATGGACGCAAGGCCACCGTATTCAAAGGCACGTCCGTCACCTGCGAAGCATGTCCACTGCGCAGCCAGTGCCTGCGCAAACCTGATGTCACTGCCGTACGCCAGGTCGCCTTCTTCGAAGGCTCGGTAGCAAGCAAACTCCCCAACCCGCATTGCCGCGCCATGCGCGAGAAAATCGACAGTCCCGAAGGTCGAGCGATCTACGCCCATCGCATGGGATTGATCGAGCCAGTGTTCGGTCACATCCAGCAACGCGGCTTGCGCCGCTTCACGCTGCGTGGCCAGCGCAAGGTCGACACGCAGTGGAAGCTGTATTGCATCGTCCACAACGTGGCGAAACTACAGCTCTACGGCAAGTTGGCCGCGTAAGCCGAAGAACGCCCGTGAAACCCGTGCCATGCGGCCGTCTGGGCGGCCAAAAATCGCCTATCAGCGACAAACAAGAAGCGAGCGGAGCACTGCACGAAGCCGAAACGAAAAATCCGCCAGCACGGCGGACTCGTTTTGCAGATCAGTAAGG
>NZ_AJXT01000103.1 GCF_000264295.1 Rhodanobacter spathiphylli B39
GAGGCGGCGCAAGGCGCCGCCCGCCTAGACTTGAGCCGAGCGGCGTGCGGGTCAAGCTGCACTGCGGGGAACCGCCGCCGTCGCCGGGTGGTCTCAAGCGCCGTGGCGTCGCCATCCCGCCGGATGTGCGCCGCCATCCGGCCGGCCGGAATTCAGTTCCCGCTCGGCATGCTGCCCGCTCCCGCCACGTCCGAGGTTCCGTCATCGCCCGCTCGCCGCTCGCCCAACGCCCGCCGCCGGTACCCGCCGAGGAGTCGCCGGCGCCGCCGATGCACGAGGCGACCCCGCTTGCCCTGGCGGCCGGGCGTGGCCGCCGCTGGCACGAGCCACGGCGCGAACGCCGCCAGCACTGGCTGGCCCTGCTGCTCGCCGCGTTGCTGCACGGCGTGTTCGTGCTGGTGGTGTGGCAGCAGATGCGTCCCCGAATGATCGCCCCGACCACCAGCGCGCCCGCGCAGGAAGCGCTGCAGATCCGCTTCATCAGCAGCGCACCGGCGAGGGCGACGCCACCGGCCCCGGCGTTGCAGGCGCCGCCGCGTCCCCGCGTCCCGGCGGCGCCGCGCGAGCCCCCGCGAAAGAACGCCATGAGCCTGCAACTGCCCGCGCCGCCACCACCGCGCAGCACGGCACGGCTGTTCGATCAAAACGGCCAGCCTCTGTTGCCCGCCCCGGCAAGCAGCACCCCGGTGCCCGACTACGTGCAGCACCTGCCCCAGGGCGACCCGCGGATCATGCAGCACCGCAGTCCGGTCACCTACCAGGCCACGCGCTTCGACCAGGACTGGGGCAAGAGCAACGCCGTCGACAGCGCGCTGCAGAAGCTGGTGGACAAGACCACGGTGAAGAAGACCATCCGGCTTCCGCGCGGCGTGCGCATCCACTGCGCGATCTCGCTGGCGATGCTGGCGGGTGGTTGTGGCGGCGATCCACCGGCGAAACCTTCGGCGAAGGACGGTGACGTGCGCCTCAACATGGCGCCGGCGCGTTCGCTGGACGGGCAGGCGCATGCGCCGAAGCCACCCAGCGAGCAGGCCTGCATCGACATGTATCGCGCCGGCAAGCCGCTGGCCTGGGGTTGCCCGGTGGACACGCCCGATCGTGCCGTGGATGCCGAGCTGCGCGAGCGGGCTGCGAAGGCAGCGCGCGGGCACTGAACCTGCGGCGGCATGCCCCTCGCGGCGGTCGATCGTCATGCCCGCCACCGCAACCGGGGCGGCGCCCGCTACACTCATCCGATGCCCGCGCCACCGCCACACGCCACCTCCCGACGCGCCGCCAACCCCGCGCAGGTGATGCTGAACTCGCCACTGGCGGCGGCCACTCGTGCACGCGTGTATCACCAGCGCACGCGGCCACGGCCGCGCGAACGCACCCTGCGCATCGTGGCGATGGCGGGCGCCGTGGTGGTGCATCTGTTCTTCCTGTTCGGCTTCGTGCTCGGCCCCGCATTCCAGGTCGTGCTGCCGCCCGAGCCGAAACAGGTGCTGTTGCAGGTGCGCTTGATCGAGCCGCCCGAGCCGCCACCGCCGCCACCGGTGCGCGGCACGCCACCGAAAGAGCGGGGGCCGCGCCACCAGGGTCGCGACAAGCGGCCGGCCAGGGTCAGCGAACGCAGCGCCAACGTCGAGGCGGTGGTGACGCCGGCGCCACCCGCAGCGGCCGCGCCGCCGGTAGTCGCCAGGGTAGCGAAGGTCAAGGCGCCCAAGCCGAAACCCGTGGCCGCGCCACCGGCACCGGTGAGCCTGCCGCAACCGGCCCCGGCGCCCGATCTGCAACCGGTGCCGCTGGCCGGCGAGCCGCCGACGATCAACCTGCCCACGCCGGTGGTGCAGGCGCCGGTGCCGCCGAAGTTCCAGCCCGAGGCCGTGCGCAAGCCGCAACTGGAAGGCAATCGGCCGATGCCGCCACCGCCTTCGCTGGCGATGCCCGAAGTGCCGCCGCAGGCCGCGCCGCCGATCGCCATGCCGAGCATCGCGCTGGACACGAACGTGCCCAAATCCGTGGCGCCGGCCAGCATCACCGTGATGCGCGCCGAGGTTCCCGCTGCGCCGCCGGTGCCCGCGCTGCAGCCGGTGCCCCTGCCGGCGCAGGCCTCGCCCATCGTCAATCTGGACGCGCCGCTGAGCGCGCCCCGTCCCACGGTGTCCAACGAAAAGCCCCAGGTGCAGGCGCCGTCGATCGAGGTGGCCGAGGCCGAACTCGACGCCGTGCCGCTGGCGCCATCGGCACCGGCCGAGATCAAGCCGCAGGCGCCCAGCGAAAAGATCGAGGTGACCGACACGCCGCGTCAGACGGCCGTCCAGCCGTCCATCGAACTTCCCGAACTGAGCGCACCGCCCACGGTGACCCCGGCCGCCGCGCCTGTTCCCGACAACACGACGGCAAAAGCCGAATCGCCCCAGTCCAGGGCCAGCGACGAAGCGCAACAGCCCGCGCCCACCCCGGCGAACCAGTCGCCGGGGCGCGACGTCAGCCGCGCGCCCGACGCCATCCCGCAAGGCAGCGACCTGGGTGATCCGGGTCGAGCCGATGCCGTCGTGCGCGAACCGGCAGCGGCCGACAGCAGCGCCGCCACGTCGGCCCAAGCGGCGAAGCAGCCGGGCAACGGCAAGCAGGTCGCCGCCGACCAGACAGGCAAGGCACCGACTGCCAGCGACCAGGCTGGCAAGGCGCAGCCCGGCGGCAACCAGCCCGGCGCATTGCAGGGCGTGCAGAAGGGCAGTGCGCAAGGCGAGCCGCAAACCGGCCTGGGCGAGTATGTGCAACTGAAGCCGCACGGCGACACCCAGATCATGAGCCACGGCCGCCCCGACATCGGCTACAAGCCGACCCGCTTCGAACAGGACTGGGCGCCCGAAGGCGAAAGTTCGATCGACACCGCGTTGCGGCGCGCGGCGGAGAAGACCCGGGTCACCCACACCTTCCATCTGCCACGCGGCATCCGCATCAAGTGCGCCGTGAATCCCCTGATACCGATCGCGCTGCTGGGCTGCGGCAATCCCGATCCGCCGGCGAAGCCGCTGGACCAGAAAATCTACGATCGCCTGAACCTGGCCCCGGCCAATCCCGTGGCCAAACCGGCAGTCGCCGCCAGCAGCCCATCGCCCGCGCCGATGATCAAGTTCGACAACAGCGCCGAATGCGCCGCCGCCCGCGTCGCCGGCAGTCCGCCGCCCCCCGGCTGCGAGGTCATCACGCTGCCGGTCAAATCCGCCGCGCCGGCCTCATCGTCCAGTTCGTGGGTGCCGGCGAGCGACCAGTTCCATTGAGCTGTCCTGGACTGCGGTGGCGCCTTGCTCCAAGGTCCGGAACGCGCCAGCGGGACCGCGTCTTTTTCAGGCGAGGGCTGTCTTCCGTTCCCCAGGATGAACCGGCGTATCCATCCGGTGTAATGGTTCCGATGCACAAGCTGCGGTGTCCGTGCGGCAAACGCCACCGAACTTCGTCCAGAAGGCAGGTAGACGCGTTACCGAACCAGCACCTGCTATCACCATCGATTGTGGGGGATAAGACATGGCGCCCCGATTTGTGGGATATGCACAGGGAAGAATTACCTGCGGAAGCGGGAGCCATCATCCGGCCAGTCCTGTCGCTCCTCAGGATCGCTCCTTGACCAAGCGCAGCCGAAAGCTGAACATCCATTGCATATGCCCCGATATGGGGTTTACTAAGCGTTATGCCAATGACTCAACATCGCCGCCCAATTTGGTTTGCCGTGCTGGCCACGCCATGGGTCGTACCCGTTGGGCTAGTTTTTACCTCGGTGCTAGTCGGTCTATTCACCAGAGGTCGCGGCGCACTGAGGGTGCCGGAGGGATCCTATTTCGTCTTCGTTTACATCTTGCCGGCAACCTACGCTGCGATGCTTGGCATCGGACTTCCATACTTACTATGGCTACGGGCGCATGGCGCGCTGACCTTTCTGCGTGTCTGCGTAGGGGCCATCGCTGCAGCCATCGTCGTGTCTCCCATTTTTGTCTGGGCTTGCTTTGGCTCAACTTCGCTTCAGATTGGCGACATTCTGATCCCCGCATTCTTCGGCCTGCTTTCAGGCATCGCCTTCTGCCTTGTCGCGGGCATAACATTTCCTTAGTTCTACTGTGTCATTAAAACA
>NZ_AJXT01000104.1 GCF_000264295.1 Rhodanobacter spathiphylli B39
GGAGTTTTTCTACAGCTACGTTAGGCCTCATAGGGAAGGAAAGTATGCGTCACCCATACCGATATGCCGCAATCGCAATGTGTCTCACCGTTGCAGCTACATCTGCCGCGACGGAGCGAGGAACATCGCAACGCGATTACGTGCGTCAACTCGAATCTGCGCCCTCAGAAGCAATCGTGCAATATTGCCGTACTAATGCGCCAGAGGCCCAGGGCCAAGTTGATGAGGGCTACGGAACTTACTTGTCCAGCCTAGACAAGGCGCTGGACATGTGGATTTCATCAAATCCGGAGCTTGGGCGCTCAATGGGCTCGCAAATGTCTCCTGCTGCCGCAAAGTCTGCGCAGGCGTCTATGCTTGAGATCTCCGCCGCTGTTCTTAGTGGTATCAAAAAGTACGACGCACACAAATACTGTGCTTGGATGGCCACAAAGCTCAAGAGCACAACACCGCAATCAATGCTTAAGTCCCTCCAAGAGTACGAGGCACATGCGAAGACGGTGCCTGGAGCGAGAACACGATGACGGTCGGCAAGGCCATGAGAGTGTGGCCTAACTGATCATTCAAGCGGACGCCTCCGGCGCCGCTTAATTCCAGCGTTGAAGCTGTAGAAAAACCCCTTACTGATCTGCAAAACGAG
>NZ_AJXT01000105.1 GCF_000264295.1 Rhodanobacter spathiphylli B39
CTCCTGCAGGGTGTAGCGCGTGTGCTGTCCACCGCCGTCCAGCTGACCGTGTAGTTGCCCGTGCTGCTGGTCGCCGGCACGCTCAGCGTGGCGATGCCCGTGGGCGCCGAACCGCCGTGGTTGGTGCTGGCGCTCCATGCCGAGCAGCCGGCGACGCTGCACGCACGCACCTGGAAGCTCACCGCGAACGAATTTAATTCGCCACGTCCCATTTAATTAGGGCTCACGATCAACAGAGGACAGACGCCATGCCAAGCCATCGCGAGGGACGCTGCGGCACGCCGCTGATATGGAGTGGACAGCTCACGCTTCGGTCCGAGGTCGATGCCGTCGTGCCGGTGCTGGAAGCTCAGGGTTACGCCGCCGTGCCGAGCTGGCGGCGTGACGGCCGCTGGGAGCTGTGGACGCAGGAAGGCAACATCACCAGCGGACCCAGTGAGACCTTCGCTTCGCGCGAGGAAGCCCTCGCGGCGGGGCGCGTTTGGCGCGACGACCGATAACTCTCCGTGACTCGCACAACGATCTGTGCAAGCAGCGTCTCACGCTTATGCCGAGGCAGCGCCGGCTGTCAAATTGTCCTCAGCACCTTTTTTATTGTCCACCACGCTTCAATATTTTTATATGCTTGCTCGGGCTTCCATCAATGTCGATACCAGTTAATCCACATTCTGAAAAGCTAATGCCGTATGAATAGTTATTTGCACGAAACAGGCCTTTTATCTCAACAAACTTTCCGTTGTATGTATCCTCCTTGTCGCTGAGGTCCCCTGTGTTTAGAAGACTCAAACAGCCAGAGTCCTTCGCCCAGTAGTCCTTATCGTATCCCAATCGTTTTACAAGATACATTGATTCTGGCCCTATAACCAAATAGCCAAACAATGTTAATTGTTGGCCGTCGTATTGTGCACGCTGGGCATTCAGCGTCGAGATATCCAACATACCATCCGAAGCCGCGCCATCGGCTGCCATAGCGAAAAGTGCCAGGAAAAGTAACAAAACATATTTCATTGGGCGGGCCTAAGGGTGTTAATTGCGGACTGTTGCTGGTTTATAGATCTCTCAAGCCCATTCGCCTCATGTGCTGTAAGAGATCCTTTAATCGCAGTAACTTGAATCCTCCCGCCTACGATTTCGTATTTTATTACGCGTCTATTACTCACTGCGTAATTAATAATGCCGTGGCCCAACGGTTGTGCATCACCCGGGCTAACGAAGCCATCCGATGACACTCCCGGAGTCTTCCCATCAATATGACTATGTTCCACTGCCGTCGTCCCTGGTGGAAGATTTGTTAAATCCACGCCATCTTTGGCTGTTGTATGAACAATTTTACCAGCTACAGGTTGGGCCGTAACATTCTTGGTCCCGATCAGAGCAACCACCTTTTCCGGCTTTTGAGATGTCTCCACCTTGGACCGATTTTTCAGCGCAGCAGTGTCCTGCCCTGATGTTGACCGAAGATCGCGTGCTGTTCCCGAATCGGAACGCACGCACGTATCTCGGCTTTGACCTGGACAATCTGCACGTCCATCAGGATCGATGTTAACCACGGGATTGTTGCTTGCGTAATCGTACCGATTGAAGTGGAACAAGCTTCCCGGCGACGGCCCTACCGGATCCGTGCTCAGGAAGCGTCCTGTGCTGGGATCGTAATACCGCGCCTGCATATACACGAGCCCCGTCTCGGGGTCGTTCACATGCCCGGTATACCCCGGCCCGTCCGGCGCTGCGCCCACGCTCGTCACCGCCACCCCGTACGGGGTGTACTCGAACCGCTTCGTGATGTGGCCTTGCGCATCGCTTTCCATCACCGGCGTGCCCTGCGCGTCGGTGTACACGTAGGTCACCGTGCCGGCGTGGGCCACCATGGCCAGCAGCCACAGCACCAGCGTCGCCAGACAGCGTGCTTGCTTGTTCACTGGGCACCTCCCTGTACCGAGCTCGCTTCGGCCGGCGCCGTCAGCCCGAAATCCGACTGCAGCGTGACCGAGCCGTAACCGCTCCAGCCCGAGCAGCCGGTGGCGTTGCACGCCTTCACCCGGAACTTCACCGACCCGGTCGCGAAGATGATTGAGCTCGCGGAGGTATTGGGGCCGCTGTAGAACGTGTCGCCAACGCTGCTCCCCGGATCGGTCTCCTCCACCGTGTAGCTGCTCGCACCGGCCACCGCGCTCCAGCTGACGGTGACCACCGGCTTGTTGGACGGCCCCGACGCATGCACGCTCGGCGTGCCCGGCACCGCCGGTATCACGCCGACCGCGATCGTCTTGGTCGTGCTCC
>NZ_AJXT01000106.1 GCF_000264295.1 Rhodanobacter spathiphylli B39
CGCTGCCGCCGGCGTTCGCGCCCGTCAGGTTGTAGGTCTGGCTGCTGCCATGCACCGTGTCGTTGTGACCGCTGCCGGTCACCGACGTCACGCCGCTCCAGGTGCCGCCAATGCCGGTCGTCGCGCCGCTGCCGTTGGACAGGTCCAGCGACACCGCCGTGCCGTAGCTGGCGTAGTTCAGCGCCTGCGCCGCGACATTGCCGGCA
>NZ_AJXT01000107.1 GCF_000264295.1 Rhodanobacter spathiphylli B39
CGCTGCCGCCGGCGTTCGCGCCGGTCAGGTTGTAGGTCTGGCTGCTGCCATGCACCGTGTCGTTGTGACCGCTGCCGGTCACCGATGTCACGCCGCTCCAGGTGCCACCAATGCCGGTCGTCGCGCCGCTGCCGTTGGACAGGTCCAACGACACCGCCGTGCCGTAGCTGGCGTAGTTCAGCGTCTGCGCCGCGACATTGCCGGCA
>NZ_AJXT01000108.1 GCF_000264295.1 Rhodanobacter spathiphylli B39
CCGACAAACTGCGCACGGCGCTCGCCACCACGACCGAACGCATCGGAGCCAAAGGCAAGCCGATCAAGCTGAACCTGACCGATGCCGAAAGCGCCACACTCAAGAGCGGTCGAGGCGTGCTGCAAGGCTATATCGGTGTCGCCGCCGTCGATGGCGAACATCAGGTGATCGTGGAGGCGCAGGCGCATGGGACACCGCAGGAACACGATCTGCTCAAGCCGATGATCGACGGTGTGCGCGATCATCTGGCAGCGATCGGCGAAGCCGGCAGCGCCGACGAAGCGGCCTACCTGGCGGACGCCGGCTACCACAGCGAGCGCGGCCTGAAAGCCTTGGCGGCTGACCACATCGACGGCTATATCGCGGACGGCAACATGCGCAAGCGCGACCCGCGCTACACCGACGCCAGTGCACACAAATCGCCAAGCAAGGCGAAGTTCTTCCAGCCCAGGGACTTCAGCTTCGACCGCGAGCAAGGCACCTGCCTGTGCCCGGCCGGCAAGACGCTCAAACTCAACAGTGCCAATGCCGTCATCAACGGACGCAGGGCCATCGTGTTCAAAGGCACGGCCGCTACGTGCGAAGCGTGTCCGCTGCGCAACAAGTGCCTGCGCAAACCGGATGACACCGCGGTGCGACAAGTGGCCTTCTTCGAAGGCGCCGTGGAAAGCAAACTGCCCAACCCCCACTGCCGCGCCATGCGCGAGAAGATCGACAGCGACCAGGGTCGCGCGATCTACGCCCACCGCATGGGGCTG
>NZ_AJXT01000109.1 GCF_000264295.1 Rhodanobacter spathiphylli B39
CATGTTCCCCATGCAAATGTCATCCGTCGATTGGCGCCCATCCGGATCCATATTGACGATCGGATTGTTGTTGGCGTAGGCGTATCGATTGAAGCTGTACATGTCACCCGGCACCGGCCCCACTGGGTCGACACTGAGGATGCGCCCCATCGGATCGTAATACCGCGCCTGCATATACACGAGCCCCGTCTCCGGATCGTTCACATGCCCGGTATACCCCGGCCCGTCCGGCGCCGCGCCCACGCTCGTCACCGCCACCCCGTACGGCGTGTACTCGAACCGCTTCGTGATGTGGCCTTGCGCGTCGCTTTCCATCACCGGCGTGCCCTGCGCGTCGGTGTACACGTAGGTCACCGTGCCGGCGTGGGCCACCATGGCCAGCAACCACAGGGCCAGCATGCCCAGGAGGCGTGTGAATGTACTCATGGGGCACCTCCCTGTACCGAGCTCGCTTCAGCCGGCGCCGTCAGCCCGAAATCCGACTGCAGCGTGACCGAGCCGTAACCGCTCCAGCCCGAGCAGCCGGTGGCGTTGCACGCCTTCACCCGGAACTTCACCGACCCGGTCGCGAAGATGATTGAGCTCGCGGAGGTATTGGGGCCGCTGTAGAACGTGTCGCCCACGCTGCTTCCCGGATCGGTCTCCTCCACGGTGTAGCTGGTCGCACCGGCCACCGCGCTCCAGCTGACGGTGACCACCGGCTTGTTGGACGGGCCCGACGCATGCACGCTCGGCGTGCCCGGCACCGCCGGTATCACGCCGACGGCGATCGTCTTGGTCGTGCTCC
>NZ_AJXT01000110.1 GCF_000264295.1 Rhodanobacter spathiphylli B39
TTAGCCACGTCCCCTTTAGTTCAGCACCTTTAGGCCCTAAGCTCTATGAAAATACGTGGCACCACCATCAGAACGGAACAACAATGGAAGAGGTCAACAAGATCATCCATAGTAGGTTCACTCATAGAGGCGGTGTTTCTATTAAAAGAAATGGATCATAATATGTTCATCCCGAATGGAAAAGCGGATCTGCAAAGTATCATTAATTTCGAGCACGAATTTCACTTTCAGATTCCTGATGATTATAGAAAATTTCTTCAGGATTCAAATGGTGGGGCATGCAAGAATTCACAAATAAAGTCGCAGGAGCTGGGAGATCTGCTTATCGACTACCTATTTGGGCTCGATGGTGTGGACGAGTTAAACTTGCGATTCTGGAAAAATGAACTAAAATCGGAGATCCCGCAGGATTCATTAATTATTGGCAGTGATTCGGGCGGCGGCTTTCTCCTTCTTTGTTTGGAAGAGGGCCTGGAGGGGATCTACTACTACGATCATTCGTATCTTTTCGAGTCATCTAGTGATACAAGAAATACATACTTCATTTTTTCGACTTTTCATGAGCTTTACCTTGAACTGAAGAAGTAGTTAACGGTGAGTTGTCCTGTCCGCTGTCCAAATAGCCTTTTCATGCCACCCGTGGGGAATCAAAGGGGACGGAGGC
>NZ_AJXT01000111.1 GCF_000264295.1 Rhodanobacter spathiphylli B39
ATAAACGCTAAGCGTTTAGGCCGCTCTGCAAACTTTCTCGGTACCCCATGCCAACATTCACGGACATCGGTCTGGACTTTCCGCTCTTCCAGGGCCCAGTGGAGGAAGCAATCGTGGAGGAGCCTGGCGTTTGCTCGCGCTGTGCGGCCACAGCCCCATTACTCCTCGCAAAGAAATGCTATGACTGCTTCCGGGCCAGCGGACACACGATGAACACGGAATACGGCATGGTGCGCCCGGAGGACGCGCGGACCGGCATGACCCACGGCGTCCCGCTAGACCCGGAGAAGCTCCCGGATCTGCCGCTGGTTGCTCACCCTCTTGATCCCGCATTTCCAGATGAGCACTGGTACAGCGTCAAGTGTGCCCCTCAGGACCTCGAAGAGCTAATTCGCACCCCGAAGTACCATACGTGGCAGGGAGAGCAATGGCTTTTCTGTTGTGGCAGGCCCGCCGTGTTTGCAGGCACGCTCAACAGCCTTTCACTTGCAAAGTTCGTGCCCCAGATTGGGGCGCCACCTCAAGACATACTTGACGGCCTCGCCTCACAGCTGGGGATCCAATTGCCTATCAGCTTGCAGGACCTGGACGGGGGCTCGGTCGGTGTATACGTCTTCCGCTGCCAGGAATGCCAAGGTTTGCTGAGTCATGTAGATTACGACTGATCGGTGCAACCTGCGCAGTAGGCCACTGCGCGCGTCGCTGCCTAACCGTTCATCCAAGCGGACGGCTGCGCCGCCGCTTAATTCCAGCGTTGAAGCTGTAGAAAAAC
>NZ_AJXT01000112.1 GCF_000264295.1 Rhodanobacter spathiphylli B39
GGCTGGTCGAACCCGTCTTCGGTCACATCCAGCAACGCGGCATGCGCCGCTTCACGCTGCGTGGCAAGCGCAAGGTCGATACGCAGTGGAAGCTGCATTGCATCGTCCACAACGTGGCGAAGCTTCAGCTCTACGGCAAGCTGGTCGCGTAGGTCGACGACGGCCACGAAGCACTTGTCACGCGGTCGTCTGGACGGCCAAAAACCTT
>NZ_AJXT01000113.1 GCF_000264295.1 Rhodanobacter spathiphylli B39
TTGGCCTTGTCGGTGAAGGTCTCGCTGATGGCGCCGGTGTTCTGCTGGGTCGTCCAGCTGCCGCCATCGACCTGCTCTTCCAGGAGGTAGGTGGCCGCGTCGGCCACACCCGTCCAGCTCACCGTGTAGGTCCCGGTGCTGTTGGTCGCCGGGGCGCTCAGGGTGGGCGCCGCCGTGGGCGGCAGGGTCACCACGACCGGCGTGCTGGTGAGGTAACCGCTGCAGCCGACCACGTTGCAGGCCTTGACCCGGTAGGCATAGCTGCCGTTCGCCGTCTGCTGCATCGCCTGGCTGAGGCCGGCACCCGTATAGGCGGCGGTCCATGTCCCGCCATCCACGCTCTGCTCCAGCTCATAACGGGCCGCATTGGCGGAGTCGCCCCAGCTCACCGT
>NZ_AJXT01000114.1 GCF_000264295.1 Rhodanobacter spathiphylli B39
ATGGCAAAGGGTAAATTCGAACGCACCAAGCCGCACGTCAACGTCGGCACGATTGGTCACGTGGACCACGGCAAGACGACGCTGACGGCCGCACTGACGAAGGTCGGGGCGGAACGTTTCGGTGGCGAGTTCAAGGACTACAGCGCGATCGACGCGGCGCCGGAAGAGAAGGCGCGCGGCATCACGATCTCGACCGCCCACGTGGAATACGAGTCGCCGCTGCGCCACTACGCGCACGTGGATTGCCCGGGCCATGCCGACTACGTGAAGAACATGATCACCGGTGCGGCGCAGATGGACGGCGCGATCCTGGTGTGCTCGGCCGCTGACGGCCCGATGCCGCAGACGCGCGAACACATCCTGCTGTCGCGCCAGGTGGGCGTGCCGTACATCGTGGTCTACCTGAACAAGGCGGACATGGTGGACGACGCCGAGCTGCTCGAGCTGGTCGAGATGGAAGTGCGCGAACTGCTGTCGAAGTACGAGTTCCCGGGCGACGACACCCCGATGATCCACGGTTCGGCCAAGCTGGCGCTGGAAGGCGACCAGAGCGACATCGGCGTGCCGTCGATCATCAAGCTGGTGGACGCGCTGGACAGCTACATCCCGGAGCCGGTGCGCACGATCGACAAGCCGTTCCTGATGCCGGTGGAAGACGTGTTCTCGATCTCGGGCCGCGGCACCGTGGTGACCGGTCGTATCGAGCGCGGCATCATCAAGGTGGGCGACGAAATCGAAGTGGTCGGCATCCGCGACACGCAGAAGACGACCGTCACCGGCGTGGAAATGTTCCGCAAGCTGCTGGACCAGGGTCAGGCGGGCGACAACGCCGGTCTGCTGCTGCGCGGCCTGAAGCGTGATGACGTGGAGCGCGGCCAGGTGCTGGCCAAGCCGGGCACGATCACCCCGCACACCGACTTCGAGGCCGAGGTCTACGTGCTGTCGAAGGACGAGGGTGGCCGTCATACGCCGTTCTTCAAGGGCTACCGTCCGCAGTTCTACTTCCGCACGACCGACGTGACCGGTGCCGTGACCCTGCCGGAAGGCGTGGAGATGGTGATGCCGGGCGACAACGTGAAGATGGTGGTGAGCCTGATCCACCCGATCGCGATGGACGAAGGCCTGCGTTTCGCCATTCGCGAAGGCGGCCGCACCGT
>NZ_AJXT01000115.1 GCF_000264295.1 Rhodanobacter spathiphylli B39
GCACGCTCAGCGTGGCGATCCCCGTGGGCGCCGCACCGCCGTGGTTGGTGCTGGTGCTCCACGCCGAGCAGCCGGCGGCGCTGCAGGCGCGCACTTTGAAGCTCACCGCGCCCTCGTCCAGCACCACGAGGCTGGCCGAGGTGTTCGGCCCGTTGTAGAAAGTCTCGTCGTTGCTCGACGCTTCGTAGCGCGTCGCCCAGGGCATCGCCGTCCAGCTCACGGCGAAGACCGGTTTCCAGTCCGGGCCGCTGACGCTCACGTGCGGCGCCGGCGGGGCGGACGGAATCAGCCCGACGACGATCGTCTGGGTCGTGCTCCATTGGCCGCAGCCATTGGCGTTGCACGCTTCCACCCGGTAGCCGTAGCTGCCGTTGGCCTTGCCGCTGATCGCCATGCTGCTGGCGGTGCTGTTCTGCACGCTGCTCCAGCTGCCGCCGTTGACCTGCTCCTGCAGGGTGTAGCGCGTGGCCGTGTCCACCGCCGTCCAGCTGACCGTGTAGCTGCCGTTGCTGCTGTTGGCCGGCACGCTGAGCGTGGCGATCCCCGTGGGTGCCGACCCGCCATGGCCGGTGCTGGCGCTCCACGCCGAGCAACCGTACGTGCTGCACGCGCGCACCTGGAAGCCCACCGGTTCTTCGTCCAGGATGACGACGCTGGCAGCGGTATCCGGCCCGTTGTAGAACGTGTTGGCGTCGCTGGCGCTGGTTTCCATCGCTTCGTAGCGCGTCGCCCAGGGCATCGCGCTCCAGCTCAGGGCAAAGACCGGCTTCCAGTCCGGGCCGCTGACGCTGATGTGCGGTGCCGGCGGCGTGGCCGGTATCCGGCCCACCACGACGGTCCGGGAGGTGCTCGAGGGCCCGGGGCCTCCCGCGTTGCTCGCGCGCACCCGGTAGGCATAGCTGCCGTTGGCCTTGTCGGTGAAGGTCT
>NZ_AJXT01000116.1 GCF_000264295.1 Rhodanobacter spathiphylli B39
TCGCCACGTCCCATTTAATTAGTTGTAGAACGTGTTGGCGTCGCTGGCGCTGGTTTCCATCGCTTCGTAGCGCGTCGCCCAGGGCATCGCGCTCCAGGTCAGGGCGAAGACCGGCTTCCAGTCCGGGCCGCTGGCGCTGATGTGCGGCGCCGGGGGCGCGGCCGGGATGCGGCCCACCACGACGGTCCGGGTAGTGCTCGAGGGCCCGGAGCCGCCCGCGTTGCTCGCGCGCACCCGGTAGGCGTAGCTGCCATTGGCCTTGTCGGTGAAGGTCT
>NZ_AJXT01000117.1 GCF_000264295.1 Rhodanobacter spathiphylli B39
GACGTGCATTACTCCAGCGGCGTGTACAACAAGGCATTCTGCCTGCTGGCCAAGACCTCGGGCTGGGACGTGAAGAAGGCGTTCCAGGCCTTCGCGCTGGCCAACAAGTCGTACTGGACGGCGACCTCCACCTTCAACTCCGGCGCCTGCGGCGTGGAGTCGGCGGCGACCGACCTGGGCTACAACGCGAATGACGTGATCACGGCGTTCACCGGCGTGGGCGTGACCTGCCCGGG
>NZ_AJXT01000118.1 GCF_000264295.1 Rhodanobacter spathiphylli B39
TGTAGACCGTGCCGTCGGTGTCCGTGTAGGCGCCGCCCACGGCCGTGGCCGAGTCGGCCGCGGCGGCAGCACTGTCGCCGACGGCCACCGTATCCACGCCCAGGCCCTGGGCGCCGGCGCCCATGGCCACCGCGTAATCGCCTTCCGCGTCGGCCTGCACGCCGACGGACAGGCTGGCCCTTCCTGCAGCCGTGGTGGCGTAGCCCAACGCTGTACCGAAGGCACCGGAGGCCGTGCTGAAACCGCCCACCGCCGTGGCGTAGTTGTTCACTGCACCGGCCAGCAGGCCGATGGCCAGCGACTGGGTGCCCAGGCTGCCGCTGTCCAGACCGAGCGCCAGCGAATAGTCGCCCAGCGCGCCGCCGTAACCGGTGCCGTCCTGCGCTCCCATCGCGATGGCGTACGCCCCTTCGGCGTAGCTGTCGGCGCCGACCGAGGTGGCGCTCTGCCCGCGTGCAGCCGCGTTGTTGCCGATGGCCGTGGCCGAATCCGCGTCGGTATAAGCGGCCCCGCCCAGCGACGTGGCGCCCGCGCCGATCGCGAAGGCGCCGTTGCCGACCGCCGTGGCGTTGTCACCGATGCCCGCGGTCTGGTAACCCAGCGCCATCGCCCCGCGAC
>NZ_AJXT01000119.1 GCF_000264295.1 Rhodanobacter spathiphylli B39
GGTAACCCCGGCGGCTTTTTTTGGATCAAGAAACCCTGGTGAGGAGGGACGGTGGCGTCGAGCGCATGAGTTCGTTGAAGACGGCCCCTTCATCACCGGACCAAGCCGCTTCTCGTTTCGCGAACGTGCTTGCGGTCCGACTGGTTGAAGGCTGGCAGATCATCGTGAGTGCCGCTCCGCCGTACGAAGCGCGGCCCACAGGCTGTTCACGATAGCGGGCAAAGCTCAGTCGCTCTTCACGTGCTGCGCCAGGCAATGAACGCAATGCTCGCGCCTGCCGCCGATGCGTCGCTGCAAGCGCCGCCTGCTTGGCCGCGTCACCGACCGATTGTCACAATCCCCCTGCACGATGGCGGCGGTCGATTCGAGGACACCGCCATGCGAACTAAAGGGGACGTGGCTAA
>NZ_AJXT01000120.1 GCF_000264295.1 Rhodanobacter spathiphylli B39
CTCGTGTTGATATTATAGAGACTAAAACAGAAGGGAGAGTTTTGGTCTTAGAAGGTGAAATTTTAAAGCGGCCATAAGATACCGAAAAAATATGAGCCTTCGGGGTTTTTTATCCCCGAAAAGGGAGGGAGGGTGATGCCGAGAAGAGCAGAACCGGACAGGGAGAGAGCGTTTGAGATATACAAAGAGCATCAAGGCGAGATTGACCTTATTGAAATAGCAAAGCAGTTGAACCGGCCTCCGGGAACTGTCCGAGGATGGAAGAATAAAGACCAATGGGACGCAAAATTAAACGGAACGCTCCAAAAGGAAACAAAAAAGAATACGGAACGTTCCAAACAAAAAGAGAGGAACGCTCCTCTGAAGAGCGACAAGAAAATACTGAAGGAATTAGAAGACGCTGAACTTACCGAAAAACAGCGTCTTTTTTGTTTGTATTATATTAAAAGCTTTAATGCAACACAGGCAGCAATTAAGGCAGGATATTCTCCGGATACAGCTCATGTAATCGGCCATGAAAACTTAAGAAAACCTAACATTGCAAAAGAAATTCGCCGCTTAAAAAGCCAACTCCAAGAAGAACTCTTTATTGACGCAATGGACGTGCTCAATCGCTATATCAAAATAGCTTTCGCTGATATGACAGACTTTGTAGAATTCGGACAAGAAGAAGTTCCAGTCATAGGTATGTAT
>NZ_AJXT01000121.1 GCF_000264295.1 Rhodanobacter spathiphylli B39
GAAAGAAACTCGAGAAATCGGCCGTATCGCGGCCATATCCGTGAAGTGCAAAGTCTGCAACAAGGTTTTCGCCATGAACCGGAGAGAAATCATGTGGTACTCCAACATGGGCTACCCGCTCCCGAAACGGTGCCCGGAGTGCCGCGCAAAAAGAAGAAAGGAGCGGGAGAAAAATGAGAAAAAAATCAAAAATGCCCATGCCAGTCAATCTGAATGACTGCTGCCTATTGTATCAGATGGGCTATAGGGTTGAAATCAACGACGGAAAAGTCACGACAGTTGCAAAAGAACGCAAAAAGAAAACGGCTTAAAAGCCGCTGTAGAGCAAAACATCAATCCCAATTAATTGTATCACGGCAGCAAAAGAA
>NZ_AJXT01000122.1 GCF_000264295.1 Rhodanobacter spathiphylli B39
GTTCCATGGATGTGGAAAGGATGTTTCATACCACCCATTTTATCTTTGACATTTTCAATTTCCCATACTTCTTTCTGGTTTAACTTTTGTGTAAAATCTATTCTGTTAGGATCGAATTTATTACCATTAATGGTAACATGATCATTCATACCTTCTAATTTTATTTTTTTACTTACTTTTGGTGTATTACCTTTGTTAGAACTTTTCTCTTTGTTACTAATCGGTAAAATTACAGTTTTATCATTAT
>NZ_AJXT01000123.1 GCF_000264295.1 Rhodanobacter spathiphylli B39
GTGCCAAGGCATCCACCGTGCGCCCTTAATAACTTAATCTAATATAGTTATTAATCTGTGAGTGTTCTTTCGAACACTAGCGATTATTTTTTATGAATTCAAGCTTATTTAAAACTCTATTCACTCGGTTTTGCTTGGTAAAATCTATTTACTTACTTATCTAGTTTTCAATGTACAAATTTAATGGTGGAGACTAGCGGGATCGAACCGCTGACCTCCTGCGTGCAAAGCAGGCGCTCTCCCAGCTGAGC
>NZ_AJXT01000124.1 GCF_000264295.1 Rhodanobacter spathiphylli B39
ATCTATAGTTACTTGATCGGTATCGTTTCACTCTTCACAGGTCTCATTATCTTAATCAATTTGCCTTTAATCCATAAACTAAAAGATAAAGATAAAATTGATTTAAAAATACATAATATATGGGACTTTCTTAATGCATTTTTTAGTGAAATAATTAGAGTGATGAGTAGATTCATAGGCAACTTTCCAGTTGTAAGTGCAGTCATAATTATTCTATTTGGTATTCTAGTCATATTGATTGGATATACGTTATTTAGAACAACCAAATACGATTACGACATCTCAATTTTCTT
>NZ_AJXT01000125.1 GCF_000264295.1 Rhodanobacter spathiphylli B39
TGATGACCTGAATATGTCGCTTGTATTAGGTAACTCCACTGTAAACAGTATTGATTTAACGTTAAATCACGTTAAATCACGTTATGCAAAGTTAGCGCCTAATCCAATCCAATCCAATCCAATCCGAATCCAATCCGAATCCAATCCTAATCCGAATCCAATTAGTAATAATGGCGCGAACAAGTCGCGCGGATTTACTCCTCCTACTCTTGAGGAAGTGGCCGCATATTGCCAGGAGCGTAACAACGGTGTTGATCCACAGAAATGGTATGACTTTTACGCCGCCAAGGGTTGGATGATTGGGAAAAACAAGATGAAGGATTGGAAAGCAGCGGTGCGCACTTGGGAGAAGCGGCAACAAAAAGGGGGTTATACATACAA
>NZ_AJXT01000126.1 GCF_000264295.1 Rhodanobacter spathiphylli B39
GTATGAGGTTGCACCACGATGATGTCTGAATTCATCGAATTCAGTTTTAGGAATTGTTTCTACAATATCATTGACATGTCGTGAAATATCATTTGTGGGGATAAGAACTGAAGTTTCCAATGGTAGAGTAAGTTGAGTCATGTTATAATCTTTATACATAAGGCACCTCGTTAATTTAGTTTAGTGATATTTATTAAATTATACGAAAGGGCCTTATTTTTTTAAAGTATTTCAATGTAAAATTACATATAAATACAAAGTATTTTGGCGAGACTCTTGAGGGAACAGGACAAGCTGAAGACTACAGGCTGAAGCTGTCCCCTAAGAAAGCGAGCCAACAATACGTAGT
>NZ_AJXT01000127.1 GCF_000264295.1 Rhodanobacter spathiphylli B39
GCAATGAACCGTGAAACATCGTTCCATATGTTTAAATCATTCTTTGGTTCTGATCATCAAGTAAATTAAATATGACATATTTGCCAGCAAAGTAAAAACTTTGCTGGTTTTTATTAATGGGGAATTCAATACGGATATAAATGTTTATTGAGTAAAATAAAAATGAGCAAAAATATCAATTAATGAATGATTAGGTTTGTCTATGGTAAAATAAACGTATTATGTATTATAAGGATGAATGTAAATGAATAAACCCATTGGTGTCATAGACTCTGGAG
>NZ_AJXT01000128.1 GCF_000264295.1 Rhodanobacter spathiphylli B39
TGGGATGGTTGCTTCAATGACAACGTTACCTGTCATCGGTGTACCTATTGAATCTAAAAGTTTAAAAGGACTAGATTCACTATTGTCTATTGTTCAAATGCCTGGTGGAATTCCTGTTGCTACAACGGCAATCGGTAAATCTGGGGCTAAAAATGCTGGTATTTTAGCAGCGAGAATTTTAAGTATTGGAAATGATTCAGTTCGTAAACATCTTGAACAATATGAACAATCTTTAGTAGATAAGGT
>NZ_AJXT01000129.1 GCF_000264295.1 Rhodanobacter spathiphylli B39
GGTTTATACTTTGTTGCATGAAGAAAGTATGTGGGGAAAGCTAAGTAAGAATACTAAGACTAAATTTAAAAAAATGATTAGAGAAATATCTCCAATTGATTTAACGGAATTAATGAAATCGACTTTAAAAGCGAACGAAAAACAATTGCAAAAACAGATTGATTTTTGGCAACGTGAATTTAGGTTTTGGAAGTAAAATAAGTTTTATTTTATAAAAATTGCTAATTCAGTATAATTAATATTTACGAGGTGACATAACGTATGAAAAAATCAGAGGATTATTCCTCCTAAATACAAAGATTTAAAATTTAGGAGGAATTTATATATGACTTTTAATATTATCAAATTAGAAAATTGGGATAGAAAAGAATATTTTGAACACTATTTTAACCAGCAAACTACGTATAGCATTACTAAAGAAATTGATATTACTTTGTTTAAAGATATGATAAAAAAGAAAGGATATGAAATTTATCCTTCTTTGATTTATGCAATTATGGAAGTTGTAAATAAAAATAAAGTGTTTAGAACAGGAATTAATAGTGAGAATAAATTAGGCTATTGGGATAAGTTAAATCCTTTGTATACAGTTTTTAATAAGCAAACTGAAAAATTTACTAACATTTGGACTGAATCTGATAACAACTTCACTTCTTTTTATAATAATTATAAAAATGACTTGTTTGAATATAAAGATAAAGAAGAAATGTTTCCTAAAAAAGCGATACCTGAAAACACCATACCGATTTCAATGATTCCTTGGATTGATTTTAGTTCATTTAATTTAAACATTGGTAACAAT
>NZ_AJXT01000130.1 GCF_000264295.1 Rhodanobacter spathiphylli B39
GCCCCGCATAGAGGAACAGGGTTCCGTTGGTATGATTGCAACAACGCAGGAGAATGAGCTGCGTATTCTTGCATATAACCATAATGTGTTGGGCGAAGAGATCGAAACCGAGCATGTGCATTTGACAATACAAAACCGTGAAGTTTCTGGCGCCGAAATTATTTATGTAGATGAAACGCACGGAAACGCATATGCAGAGTGGAAGCGTATGGGATCACCGGAATATCCAAATTCCGACCAGATGGAAGCTTTGAAGCAGGCATCAGAAATCAAACCAATGCCGTTGAAAGTGGACAAAACAACAGACGGTGCTGT
>NZ_AJXT01000131.1 GCF_000264295.1 Rhodanobacter spathiphylli B39
CAAAGAATGTGTCGGCAGGTATACAGGCAAAGGTAGCCCCAGAAAAGGCGATTCGTCAGGGTGCGATTGGGCGGCGTACGGTTTGTTCGGCACATTGGGTAAAGGCAGAATCGTTTTGAATGAAGGCAAGGAATCTGAAGTATTTGATTTTGCAGAGAAAAAAATTGAAGGAGGTTGTATAGCATGGCAACTGAAACCACAAACGAAAGCAAAAGCAACACACTTGCCTTGATAAAAAAAGACGTCGTGGACGTCG
>NZ_AJXT01000132.1 GCF_000264295.1 Rhodanobacter spathiphylli B39
ACATGGGACGAGATAATAGGGGTTATAGGTGGTATAATTGGTGTATTCGCGACGTTTTTCTACAACCAATTCGTAAAGATGTGGAACATTGTTGCGGCTTTCGTGAATTTCCTTGGTAACGCGTTTAGAAATCCGATAGCTGCTATAAAAACAATGTTTTTAGATTTAGCAAACACTATATTAGGCAGTATTGAAACAATGGCCAGAGGAATAGAAAGTTTGT
>NZ_AJXT01000133.1 GCF_000264295.1 Rhodanobacter spathiphylli B39
GTGAATATAACAAGTGGAATTACATCATTGCGTGATAAGCTGGCTGCTAAATCTGCAGAAATAAAATCAAAAGCAGACCTTGTAACATACGTTCAATCTAAAGAATTCATGGATTATTCTGAAGGTTGGACGAAAGGCAGCACCATGGGGAAAAATCTTGTAGACAAGGTAAGCAACGCATTGTCAGGGCTGACTGATATAGGCAAAAGTTTTGAAATGGGGCAATTCG
>NZ_AJXT01000134.1 GCF_000264295.1 Rhodanobacter spathiphylli B39
ATAATAATTAAGTCACATTCCTGCATATAAGAAAAGATCGCTTCTGCTTTTGGATTTGTGGCTTTCTTTTCTGCCACTGCGATAAAATTATCAAAAGGCGCATAATAGGTTTTATGTCCATTGCTGATTGCAGTTTCTCCAAGCTGCGCTGCAAGACCGGTCTTACCCGTCCCGCCTTTTCCCAGCAGGATTAAGTTTTGCT
>NZ_AJXT01000135.1 GCF_000264295.1 Rhodanobacter spathiphylli B39
GCCTTGAATAATGTGGTACATCATGAAGCTTTTAAAGACATTCCTAAAATCCTTGAAACTCCTTATGTAGGAGAAGATAAGAAAAATAAAAAGCCGCCTTATCGCTTTGAAATCGAAATGTTAAAATCTCAAATTTTTGACCCCAAATTAAAAGAAAAAATATTGAATCAATAATTAAAATAAGAGTAAGATAGCATAATCTACAAAGAGGCTATCTTACTCTTGTTTTAATTCGTAAACATTACTATTTACAAAAAACATATATAATTGTATAGTAT
>NZ_AJXT01000136.1 GCF_000264295.1 Rhodanobacter spathiphylli B39
GGTTTAAGAGTCCGGGACATAAAGTATCTAGATAAGTGAAAAAAGACAATTTCTATTGAAATAATATAGAAATTGTCTTTTTTATAATTTTTTTGATTATTTTCAGCTCGTTGAGCTGTTACTTTTCTTATATTAAGTGCCATTAGCACAAATCCTAGTTCTCTTTTGGCTTTATTTATCCCTCGAACGGACATTCGAGTGAAACCCAAAATAGCCTTCATAAATCCAAAAACAGGCTCCACATCAATTTTTCTTTGACTGTAGATGGTTTTTATTTTTGGTTCTGAAAGCTTTTTATTAATTTGGGCTTTAAAATATTCCCAATTATAATTTTTCATTATTTTTTTATTCGTTTTTGAATTGTATTTCATGCATTGGTGTCTTAAAG
>NZ_AJXT01000137.1 GCF_000264295.1 Rhodanobacter spathiphylli B39
GGTGTCTCAGAGGACATTCTGAACAATCATCACATTCATATAATTTGAAGTCTCTCTTAAACCCATATTTATCATGGCGATAGGCATATCTTTTAAAACCCAATCGCTTATTGTTTGGACAAATATATTCATCGTTAATTTCGTCATAATCCCAATTTTGAGTGTTAAAGATGTCGCTTTTATATTTTTTAGTTTTATCTTTTATAAACATACCGTAGGTTATAAGTGGTATTCGATTAAAATCATCTATAATTGCCATATAATTGGGTTCGCTACCATAACCTGCATCAGCTACAATATATTCAGGTAAATGACCGTAGGTCTCTTGAATTAAATTTAAAAATGGTATCATCGTTCTTGTATCAGTCGGATTTTGATACACATTATAAGATAAAACGAATTGAGAATTTGTCGCTATTTGTAAATTATAACCTGGCTTGAGTTGTCCATTTTTCATATGATCTTCTTTCATTCTCATAAATGTGGCATCATGATCTGTTTTAGAATAACTATTTCTATCCTTTAAAATAGATTTTTGGACGTCGTATTTATGCTTTCGCCCAGAGTAATCATTAATTTGCTTTTTGTATTGTTTAATTTTAGTTCTTTTGAGCCGTATTTGTTTTCTTATTTTAGTACATTTTTCATTATCGATATGTTGATTTAAATCTTCGATTTCTTTATCCAAATGACTACCAATCAAATCTATTTCTTCCTTTGTTAAGTCATTATCGTGATCTTTTTTAATCTCAGGTATGATTTTATTTGTTATCAATTCATGATAGAGTGCTTTAGAATCTTCATTCATTTTTGTCTCATGGTTTTGAATACTCTTTTTCCATACAAATGTATATCGATTGGCATTTGCTTCAATTTTTGTACCATCAATAAAAATAGCTTTATCATCTATAAGATTTTGTTTTACACACTGACTATAAAATTGAATAAATAAAGATTCTAATAAAGCATCTACTTTTGGATTGACTCTAAATCGATTAATCGTTTTATAAGAAGGCTTTTGATTTTGTGATAGCCACATCATCCGGATGCTATCATTAAGTAATTTTTCTATCTTACGACCTGAAAACACAGATTGTGTGTAGG
>NZ_AJXT01000138.1 GCF_000264295.1 Rhodanobacter spathiphylli B39
AATTGAGCCTCGTCAATGATTTTCTTAAGTGATTGTCGTTTCAGCGTTTCATATTCATTATCAATCACTTGGTTTACAATACGTTTTGCTTTAGGATGATTGGTTAAACGAATCAATTCATGTTGGATTCTATCTGCAATACTTTCTTTTGTCATAAACATTTGTAGTAATCCAACGATTTTACCTTTTTCATTAAAAAATGTATCGAGCATGTCATAAATATCACGAGCGCCTTTATCAGATGAC
>NZ_AJXT01000139.1 GCF_000264295.1 Rhodanobacter spathiphylli B39
GATGAAGATATTAAAACTCAAACTCTAATTAAATATGGTAATATTTATGCTCAAGTTTATGTGGATCAACAATCAAATCGAATTATGGGTTTTCGATATCTAGATAAAGAACTATTAGCATTTATAAAACCTTATCAATTAACAGATGAAGAAGATATTTCAGATGATAAATTTAATAATGACAGAAATAATAAAGATTCATTACCATATGAACAAAGCCCAAATC
>NZ_AJXT01000140.1 GCF_000264295.1 Rhodanobacter spathiphylli B39
CCTTACAGCTTCATCATGCTGTATGTGATGGTTACCATGCTTCATTATTTATAAATGAATTTCAAGATATAATTAATAAGGTAGATGATTGGATTTAGTTTTTAGATTTTGGGAGTGAATTTAATTTTATACACGTAAGTGATCATAAAATTTATGAACATTAGCAACCACATTTTTGGTTGCTGGTGTTTTGATTTTGAATTTGGTTTTGAACTTATGGACTGACTTGTTCAGTCCATTTTTTGTGCTTGCACAAAAACATGTTTTAGCCTCGCAGAGCATACGGTTTAATGACTTATTGTAAAATAAGTCTAGTATGTTATACTC
>NZ_AJXT01000141.1 GCF_000264295.1 Rhodanobacter spathiphylli B39
GCATCAGGTTGTTCTTTACGAATGATACGTGCAATAAAGTCATGAGTTAAAGGTTCAATATATACTTTATCTGCAATTTCTTTATCAGTCATAATAGTTGCAGGATTTGAGTTTACTAAAATAACACGGTATCCTTCTTCTTTTAAAGCAAGACACGCTTGTGTTCCAGCATAGTCAAATTCTGCAGCTTGTCCAATAATAATAGGACCTGAACCAATTACTAAAATCGTTTTAATATCGTCACGTTTAGGCATTCGTTTTACTCTCC
>NZ_AJXT01000142.1 GCF_000264295.1 Rhodanobacter spathiphylli B39
ATCTAATCTTGTAAAACCGTCATCTTCCATGTAGTCGATAATATTTTGTTTTAACCAAAGCATTTCTTCACTTGTGAGTTTATTGGGATTAAATTCAACACGCATATTACGTCTATCCCAAGTATCTGCTTTTACCTTGTCATATTCGATATAAACTTTTTCTTGAAGTGCTTTAGCTTTAAACTTTGTTTGAAGTATATCCCAAAGTCGTATTTGTGGATCTACACTCATAAAATCAGATAACTTTTTAGCATTAGTTTTGTTCAAATTCCCAACGATTGTCATCGCATCAAAACTTAATTCGGGTTGAGATTTTCCCAAAGTTTGACCACTTAACCGGCTATTAGAGTAGCCGGTTTTAGAAAAATTGTCTGAATCGTGATTTTCTAAGTGATTTGAATGATTTGTATGATTATTTTTACTCATAAAAAATCGACTCCTTAATTTAATTTAAGAAGTCCCTCACCCGAATATATATCTTGAAGAATAAACTTATATCGTTTAATATCTAGATATACAAAATATATAAAAAACAACTTAGTGTTTTTTTCTTTAGGTAAGTCGCTATCACAAACTTTGGTCGGGGCGTGGGCGACTTCTTTTTTTATTTTGTTATTAATATAACAC
>NZ_AJXT01000143.1 GCF_000264295.1 Rhodanobacter spathiphylli B39
CTCACGTATAAACGTGAGGCTTTTCATAACTTCATTGGCCTTCTATAAGTTAGAATTTAATTTCTACATTCTTGGTTGTTTCTAAAGTCTTCATGTGCTCATCCGTTACCCAAATTTTAAAGCCGATTGTTTTAATATCAGAGGCCTTCGAGGCTCCTGTACCTTCGTATTTGGTGAACCAAGTTTGGGTGCCATTTTTGCCGGGAAGTATATCTAAAGGAACGGCGCTGCCCACCATTACATTCGTATCGTTCAAATAGACATCTTTTAAGTAAACGCTGATTTTTTTCTTAGTCTTATTTTCGACTTTAGCCGTAAAGAAAAATTCACCCTCCATGCCCGGCATGTCAAACTTTTTGATGAATGACATTTTGAT
>NZ_AJXT01000144.1 GCF_000264295.1 Rhodanobacter spathiphylli B39
AAGCCGGCGAACTACCGCAAGGCGGCCTGAGAAGCACAAGGCGCGCCATGGGCGCCTGGGACGCCTACCCATCGCGTCAGATCAAGCCGGGCAACCCGTAACGCGAAACTCCAAGAAACCACGCCGTTGAGTGACGTGATGCAACGGCTGTCATTTTGGCCGTCTATCCATCCGTGGAAAGGGCTTTTTCTACAGCCTCAACGCTTGAGTTAAGCGGCGGCGAAGCCGTCCGCC
>NZ_AJXT01000145.1 GCF_000264295.1 Rhodanobacter spathiphylli B39
GAAACATTTGACAGAACGGGGTATATCCATGAGCTGACGGCGACTGCGGTAGTATTTCCGGACCTCAAGAATGCGGATCTGCAAAAGGCTTACGGTGTGCTGGGAGAAGCAGAACTTTTAAAAGCAATGCTTTATGTGGGGGAGTTTGCGACATTGGCGCAAGCAGTGCAGGAGCTTTCCGGCTTGGACGTTGACATCAATGAGGAGATTGAAGAGGTAAAAAACGCATAAAGCAGGGCGATGCGGAATTTAATCTGGCTCACTTCGCCCTGCAGAAGCTTCATATTTTGCCGTCTGAGCTTGTTGAAATGAGTGATAGAGAAAGGGCATTTATTTATGCAAGCATCCCGCTACGTATTGAGGATGAAA
>NZ_AJXT01000146.1 GCF_000264295.1 Rhodanobacter spathiphylli B39
GTATATACCACAGTAATTAATATTTCTATGCCTCTTGGCAAAACATAAAAATCAACTACTGCTGTGTTGGTAGGCTTCATTTGAAGTTCGACTTGCTGATGAATATTATGAAAAATATGTTAAAAGAAAGGTGGATTAAAATGAAGGATTATGGAAGGGTAAGAAGCACAATAAGCCCAAAACCCATGGTTATTGATGAATTCAGTGTATGGATTCATAAAAACATTACTGAAGTCAGTGAAAATGAATTCATTGGCTATGAATATGACATGATTCAGTATGAAAAAGATGAATATATTATGTTACTGCAATCAGATATTGATTATATCGGTATGATGA
>NZ_AJXT01000147.1 GCF_000264295.1 Rhodanobacter spathiphylli B39
CCATAGCAGCAGGAATGTTCCATCCGTCTATGAAGGAAAAAATGGATGAACTTGAAACAAAGAAAGCAAACCTTTTGCTTAAATTAGAAGAAGCCAAATTGCAAGCCAAAACACATGCGCCTACCGAAGATATGATAAGGAAATACCTTCAGAAAGATGCTGATATAAGAAGCAAAAGCCCGGAAGAGCAAAAACGCATCATCCAGGCATACGTAAAAAAAGTAATCGTGTACGATGACAAAGTTGACATCGACACGATTGTGACCTTTGCTGGTGGAGGCGAACTGTACCAGGAAAAGGTCACAATTAGCATACAATCCTATAGGCACAAATCCACCAAAAAAACGCCGCCCAAAC
>NZ_AJXT01000148.1 GCF_000264295.1 Rhodanobacter spathiphylli B39
ACTCATTGCCATTCGATTAACAATATCTGTAATTTTTCCTAATTCTGTATATAAACTTTTAATATATTTTAACCGAGCTGGCGTATTATAAAATAATGATTCTACCTTAATATCTGTTCCTTTTTTGGCTTTTGCTGGTTTTTGAGATAATATTTCACCATTTTCAGCATAAATTTCGTGACCATTTTCATTATCTGTACACGTTTTAAGTGTCACTTTAGCTACAGATGAAATACTGGCCAGTGCTTCACCTCGAAACCCTAATG
>NZ_AJXT01000149.1 GCF_000264295.1 Rhodanobacter spathiphylli B39
GGGTTTAAATGCACAGGATAAACGATTTTTACGTCTGGAAAATCTTCCGCAAGACGCTTTACCGCGGCACAGATGTTTTCAAGTGGGAGACCGAGGTTTTCACGCCTGTGCGCGGTGACGAGGACGATACGGTTTTTGCAGTCATGCAAGCTTTGGAGCGAAGATGATTTGAATTTATAGTCTTTTTTTACTGTCAATTTGATGGCGTCTATCACAGTATTGCCACAAACG
>NZ_AJXT01000150.1 GCF_000264295.1 Rhodanobacter spathiphylli B39
TAATTGAGTTAATGCTTCTTCTTCTTTTACTTTTTCATCCCTGATTTCTTCAGCTGTCGCATCACCGTTGTTAATCACACCTTGAGCTTCTGCACTAATTCGTTCTGCCTCTGCTTTCTTCGCTCTATAGTTATCTGCTGTTGCTGGCGTCATTCCTGGTGTTGGATCTTGTTCTGCCGTTGCTTCATCAAGTTGACGTTTCGCTTCAACTAACTCACTATTATTTTCTTTGTCGTGAAGTAAGCTAATGGCATTGTCTAACTTAGGTTGTACTGCATCTATTTTTGCGATAGCCGCTGTTACTTGTGCTGGTGTCGCATTGTCATCATGAATCACTCTATCTGCTTCTGTTTTTGCTGCTTCAAGTTCATCATGGATTTTAGCCATTTCATTATTGTATGCAGTCACACTCGCTGGTTTCTTACCTTCGGTAACACCTACATGATTTAATCCTGGACGTTTTTGTTCTAGCACTGATTTATCTGCTTTTAATGCATTTTTCGCTTCAGTTAATTGAGTTAATGCTTCTTCTACTTTCGTTTTCTCATCTCTGATTTCTTCAGCTGTCGCATCT
>NZ_AJXT01000151.1 GCF_000264295.1 Rhodanobacter spathiphylli B39
TTTCAGGAATGGCCGTTGGAACAAATGGATTAGTTTCCATAAGTTACAGGGGTGAAGAAAACTTTTGGGGGAACATTTACAAATGGATAGATGGACTTAACATTGAAGCAAAAGGAATCCATCAAGCTTATTGGGCTGATAGTGGCTTTGCTGATGATACTAAAACCTCACCTTATAAAAATTGCGGTTTTACACTTGCAAAATCAAATGGTTATGTTTCTGCATTTGGATGGTCAGAAGAATGTGATTTCTTATTCTTACCATCAGAAACACTTGGTGATTCTGTCCTTCCAGTAGGTGATAATTTCTGGCAAAATCACACTTATAATGGCTTCTTGATTTTATGTTTGGGCGGTCGCTGGGCTCATGGTTCGTTTGCGGGTGGTTTCTGTTGGAG
>NZ_AJXT01000152.1 GCF_000264295.1 Rhodanobacter spathiphylli B39
GTCCTGACCCAGCCACAAACGGTAATTTCTTGTCCGCCGGTCCCAGGATTATTAAATAGATCTTTTATAAGTGTTCTTTCCATTTTATTACCCCTTTACGGAAATATTATAACCCTTTGTTTTTGCCGTTACAATACTGCTGGTTTCTTTAATATATAAAGGTTTCAATTATGCTTGCCAAATACTACAGAAAATGTTACATTAATATAAAAGCATACATTTTTGCTTTCAATATTACAAATTTCCGCATGATTTTTATTGGAGATGGCCTTTGTTGGACACAAAAAAGTTCACTCTGATAGTAAG
>NZ_AJXT01000153.1 GCF_000264295.1 Rhodanobacter spathiphylli B39
ACTCCGATGTATTTCTACCTGTTCAAGAGCACTGCAAATAACCAGTGGTATTTCAATATCCGCGCTGCGAACCATGAACGGATCGCATCGTCAGAAGGTTACCACAACAAGCAAGACGCGATTAACACGATCAACGTGATCCGCCGTGGCGCAGCTACCGCTGGCATCTACGACGCTTCCGTAGAGAAGTGGGCTGCGTAACCTAAAGTACGGCGCACGGGAGGGAATCCCCCGTGCGCTTCTTTTGCCCTCTGGCGCCCCACCAACCGAGGGCGGACCCGAACGCCGTAGGGT
>NZ_AJXT01000154.1 GCF_000264295.1 Rhodanobacter spathiphylli B39
CTGTATGCGCTTCTGGAAGATAGCCAAGTTTCATGATTCCATTACCTAATCCTCGACCAAATAATCCTCCATTTCCGATTGCCATTAATGAATTGGATAAATGATACCCAGTTCCAGAAGAAGAACTAAAAGGATCGTAAATTGTACTAAAACGTGCCTTTAAATATTCTGGCATCATTCCAGTGAAAATAAAGAACCCAGCAATAAGAATAAATCCAAGAATAATATATAAAATAGGTCCTTTTACTATTTTCTTAGCACCTATACCTACG
>NZ_AJXT01000155.1 GCF_000264295.1 Rhodanobacter spathiphylli B39
ATCCCCCTGCTGAATCACCTTCGACAAGATATAATTCATTTTTCTCAGTATTCTTACTTTGAGCAGGCGTTAACTTTCCTGATAATAATGTATCTTTACGTTTGTTTTTCTTACCAGAACGTGCATCCTCCCGTGCCTTACGAGCCGCTTCTCTTGCCTGTTGCGCTTTAATAGCTTTCTTCACAAGTGATTTAGATAATTGTCCTTTTTCCTCTAAATAATAAGGTAATTTTTCAGAAACAACAGAATCTACTGCACTACGCGCTTCTGATGTACCA
>NZ_AJXT01000156.1 GCF_000264295.1 Rhodanobacter spathiphylli B39
GCCTGATACCGGGTTATCCTTGCCTTTATTGACATATTGTTAAGTTCAAGGTTATATTCCCCCATGTGTTGATTAACCTTTGCTATAAATTCTTCCAGTTCCCCTATTTCTGCTTTTTCAAGCCGTCTTTGCGCTTCTGCAAACGATACTTTATTTTCTTTCGCATACCGTATGTAGAAATCATTAATTACACTATGAATTTCTTTTTTAGCTTGCTCGAATGCTTTTTTAAGTTCTTGGTAGTAATCGTTGACTTTCTTCTCTCCAGCCAGATAAATTCGTTTCTGTCTTTCTTCCCAGTATTTCATATTGTTTTTGCTCAATGAGATCACCTACTTCATCATCCTTCATCACCTGCTTCAAACATTGGCGGTTCCTCTGATTTTCTTTCTTTCTCAATCTGCTTTAGTTCTTCTTCTACATCAGATACCCAAGGATGATTGGCTACAAGAGTCTTGTCGCTTACAATACCTTTGCTGTTAACTATGTTGTTAATAGTCTCAGTTTCATTAATCTGTATGTCACGGTTAAATATGAGCTCAATATTCTCAT
>NZ_AJXT01000157.1 GCF_000264295.1 Rhodanobacter spathiphylli B39
GTACCGGGGCTAAACATATTACCGAAGCTGTGGATTGTCCTTTGGACAATGGTAGGAGAGCGTTCTAAGGGCGTTGAAGCATGATCGCAAGGACATGTGGAGCGCTTAGAAGTGAGAATGCCGGTGTGAGTAGCGAAAGACGGGTGAGAATCCCGTCCACCGATTGACTAAGGTTTCCAGAGGAAGGCCCATCCGCTCTGGGTTAGTCGGGTCCTAAGCTGAGGCCGACAGGCGTAGGCGATGGATAACAGGTTGATATTCT
>NZ_AJXT01000158.1 GCF_000264295.1 Rhodanobacter spathiphylli B39
GTACTCATATCGCTCTGTGTTGAGCACCTTATATACGGCTTGCTTTAACGCTTCTAATCCGTCTACAAATCCCTGTATTCTGTTACCTATTATCCTATACGTACGATTCGTTTGAGTCATATTCTCAGTAGTAAACTCAATACTTAGAGATGATCTTGGTGTCATTCTTGGATCACCTCCAAAATGTAAAACTGTTGTCCACCATGGTTACGAAGTAATCTAACCTTTTGACCAATAATAAGGCTTTTTTTAAGATTACCAACAATTAGTTCCATAGGTACAACTAATTTATCGCTAATTCTTATTCCGTTATTTTCAACTGTGCCAACTTGCAAAGAGCATAATTTGATATTATCGAGATAATTTTGTACTATAGTTTTAATTTCGTTAATCACTTTATATAGCCACCTCCACTGTCATAATGTGGACGGGTATAAATTCATGGGTTACAGATTTTACTATTATTCTTTTATTAAGCGCTATATCTTCTATTCGTCCAAAAAAGCTATTCCCTGCACGAACTCTAACATCTCC
>NZ_AJXT01000159.1 GCF_000264295.1 Rhodanobacter spathiphylli B39
TACCCAACCTGTATATAGTAAAGAAAAAATCAAAGAGGTATATGAAGCAACTAAACATCTTGATACCCCACTTTTTATCGGTATCATGCCTATTGCAAGCTACAATAACGCACTTTTCTTACATAACGAAGTGCCTGGAATTAAAATGTCAGAAGATGTATTAAATCAATTTAAAGCAGTAAAAGATGATAAAGAAAAAACAAAAGAATTAAGTTTGAGACTGTCTAAAG
>NZ_AJXT01000160.1 GCF_000264295.1 Rhodanobacter spathiphylli B39
GTCTCGTAGTGTAGCGGTTAACACGCCTGCCTGTCACCCAGGAGATCGCGGGTTCGATTCCCGTCGAGACCGTATTGCTTATCCAAAAGGGTAGGCATTTTTTTTATGCTTTTTTAATATTGCGTCTTTATTTTTATAAATATATAGACGTTATCATGAGTAAAACGATGTGTGTATTACAAATAGGTGACGTCGCAATATATTTTTAATATTTCTCTCTTTTTTTATACATCTTTTATATATCACTCTTAATTTT
>NZ_AJXT01000161.1 GCF_000264295.1 Rhodanobacter spathiphylli B39
ACGTCCATGCGGGCAAGCAGGAAGGTTCTGCCCCTGTCCATGGTCATAATCTTTGTCTCGTACGTTAAGTTTACCGAACCTTCTACAAATCCATTAGCCCTGTCGTAATCTCCTAAAGCGTCCATTTCAATAACAGGGATTTTTACTTCATTGCCACCGTTATACTTTACAAGGCCCGCATTATCTTCCATCCATCCGGATGTAGCCTGGGCTACTACCTGTTTGTCAAGCTCCTGCTGAAAGATTTTTGCATATTCAAGTACATTAGGCATGTTTTAACACTCTCCTTTCTTAAAATCCAAGATTTTGCCTTATGGTTTCTGCTATTTGCTGCATCTTTCCATCGGTGGGACTATCCCCGG
>NZ_AJXT01000162.1 GCF_000264295.1 Rhodanobacter spathiphylli B39
GTCTAAAATCATGAAGTCCATCACTTTCCACAGAGGAGATGGTATGTGAAGTACTTTTTGGTCATGTATATCGACAAATTGTTCAACTTCTTCGTTTTGTGAAATTTTATCCGTCCATTGAGGTTCTATTAAATAGGCTTTTCCAACGCTTAAAAGATCATAACCGAGTTCAAGGGCATGTTCTGCATCTTTTCGTTGCGCAATACTACCAACACCAATTAATGGAATTTGTGCCAACTGTGCACTTTTCATTTTATGATATTTATTAATTAAAGGTTCTGTAT
>NZ_AJXT01000163.1 GCF_000264295.1 Rhodanobacter spathiphylli B39
GTACAGGCGCTTCATTTGTTAACTACGTGATGTTTAGTAGATTAAACATTGGTGGTCCATCTAAAGCATTTGCAGTTTTTGTTGAACCGCTCACTCAAATTGATTTAATTGCTAAATATCCATTACAATTATATGGAACAAATGCCTTGATTGGTGTAGTAAATGCATGTATTGTAACATTTAGTGGACTAGTAATAAATGTAAAAGGTATGGCTACACCAATTGCTGGTGCAATTGTATTGTTTGGCTTTAATACACCTATGAAA
>NZ_AJXT01000164.1 GCF_000264295.1 Rhodanobacter spathiphylli B39
CATATATTATGATGGAATTAACAAAGATTAAAGGTGCTACAGTTAAACTTGATTCTATTCCATTTAAAGATATGATACAATCAAAAGAGAATTGGAATATTCATCATAGTACAGTCAGTGCTTTAAGATTAGATGTCGTTTTAAAAGAAATGATTCGAAAATCTAGATCAATCGCTAAACAATTAATTGAAAAAAAACGGGTAAAAGTGAATCATACTTTAATCGATTCTCCCGATTTTCAACTTCAAAACAATGATTTGCTCTCTATTCAAGGATTTGGACGTGCTCGAATTGTTGATATAGGTGGCAAAACTAAAAAAGAAAAAGTTCATATAACGTATCAAACACTATTTAAGTAAATGATATTGATTGA
>NZ_AJXT01000165.1 GCF_000264295.1 Rhodanobacter spathiphylli B39
GAGCGGAGGTGCATATCAGATGGTCGAAGCTCTTGTTCACATCACGACCACAGTCATCAGTGGTTGTATTGTTGCGTTATTTACGCATTGGCTACGTACACGTAACAATAAGAAAAAATAGGCGATATTAGCCAACACCTAAAAATCCCCTCACTATTGCGAGTAGTGAGGGGATTGGTGCATATAATGCACGAAGCTCTTGTTGTCTAAATTATAACACTGGTTAGTAGAGGAATGCAAAGCAAAGTGATATGTACGGTATTAGTTACAAG
>NZ_AJXT01000166.1 GCF_000264295.1 Rhodanobacter spathiphylli B39
TTCTTGTTCTCCCTGCTATAGCCAGACCAGCTCTTGCGTAAAATATCTTAATTTCTCTACTTTCTTCTTTGATCCGAATCCTCTCAACTGAAAACGGGAATTGCAGATATTCCATGTTGGCGGGCTTCAATTCTTCAACAAGCCTCTGTATATCACGGAATTTGTACCCATCTACTGCTGGTATAGAGATAGAGAAAGCATATTCCCCTGGTACTAGTTCAATTTCTGCCTGTGTTGTGCCGATATAGGCGTTCAGTCGATTGCGCAGCGAACGCAACGTAATAGGGGGCTTTCGACTTTTACGTTCAATCAATCGGTCACGTCGGAATTCTATCGTTTCATCGCTGCTGGCCGTGATATTGAATTCCTTTTCCCTCCATTGTAGCG
>NZ_AJXT01000167.1 GCF_000264295.1 Rhodanobacter spathiphylli B39
CTGAGCAACTAGTCAATGATATACAGCAAGTTGAAGAAATTTTACATATATCTGTTGATTGTATAGTAGGTAAAGGTGTAACTAACTATCCTTGTTTTAAAGAAATTCATCGTAAAAATTTAAGTAAATTAAATTTAATGGAGGCTTTAGATATAGCAAATAATGGTTTAACAAAACAAACTGTACGTGAGACTAATTTAAAATGGAATCAAATATCTACCAATAATTGTAT
>NZ_AJXT01000168.1 GCF_000264295.1 Rhodanobacter spathiphylli B39
CAATATATACAGATTGGGCAGATACTGGTGATATTTCGCGCCCCCTGCTTTCAGCAGGGGGCGCCAGTTTTGTCTCTGATACTCAGCAATATTTTTTTCGCCGCTATTTTGATTTTCTCACAACAGCGGCTGTTATTTTTTCTTTGCGTTTAACCTTCTTTAGCAGGTTTTAACACGGCAATCAGCATCCGCACGCGCTGAGTTTTATCAACAGATTGTCCGGCGCAGGTTTAAAACTCCAGCAATTTATTCTTTCATTTTAAATATATTCCTGCACAGCTTCATTTAGTAC
>NZ_AJXT01000169.1 GCF_000264295.1 Rhodanobacter spathiphylli B39
GTGTCCACCAACTGACCTTTGCTGTAATGACACCTGACGTTTTCGTGGATCTTCTCCTTTTTCTGTTTTGTGAAGCCGCCCTCTACAACCTCAACCCAACGGTATATATCCATGCGATCTTTCCATAATCTTTGAAGCGCATTCATCTCCGCAACCTCCGGAATCGCATCAAGGCCTGCTTGTCTTTTTCAGACAGGCCGTAGATAGTTTCTCTGGAAACCTCGTCAGTGTTGTAGGTTATAGAGGTATCGCCCTCTTTTATTGAGGTCACGTCAAATACCGCTTTCCCCCCGGTTTCCGCTTCGTAATCCATGATGGTCTTGACCTTGCGACGTATAAATGGTTCCATTTCTGCAGGTGGCTCTTTTAAATTACAGTAGCTTAAACATTCACGGATAACGTCTTCAATGAGCAAATCCATGCTGCCGTCATCAATTTTGAGATTCTGCTTTACCAGTGCAAGCATTTCTTCAAAAGTCATACAATCACAACCTTTTGAGGAAG
>NZ_AJXT01000170.1 GCF_000264295.1 Rhodanobacter spathiphylli B39
CTGCTTCAATCCCTCGCCGCCTTCTGTGTTCCAGGTCCAGGCATATTTCCCTGAGCGCACAGCCAAGGCTATGCTCTGTATGTGTTTCAGGAGGTATGTCAAGGCCACCTCCGACGGCCTCAGGCCTAGGAAGGCCGCAACCTCACGGAAGTTTTGAAGCCTGTCGCTGTTGGGTGAGTACTCGCCGCGTTTGAAGTCCATGATTTTTGCTTCGTGACTCAAAAACTCGTCACGAAGGTTTTCAAATTGTTGTGGTGTCATCGTAGATCGCC
>NZ_AJXT01000171.1 GCF_000264295.1 Rhodanobacter spathiphylli B39
ATTTCAAGTGATTTAATAATCAATTTCTTCACCTCTCATATCTGCTTTCAATATTTTCTCAGCTCGATGAATGAGTTTTGCCTTATTGAAAGTGGTGTAGTCTTCTAAATATTTTGAAGCTCTTGGATTTAAATATAAATCTGTCATTGCCTCTTCAAACACTTTGTCATCGTTTATGAGTTCATTAGAAAATTCATTTATAAGAGGTGTTTCTTCATTCTGTATATAATTAAGAATCATATCTTCAATGACAATAAAATCATGTTCATTTTCTTCATATTCACTAATCATTTCTCTTATTTGAAGAATATCTTGTGTTGATAAAATTTTGTCATTATCTATATTAATCGTCAATCTATAAAATGCTTTACCTTGTTCACGAACTTGTTTCTTAAACTTTTGAATTTCCTCATAGATACCTTGTTTTGAAATTTTATCAGTCTTAAT
>NZ_AJXT01000172.1 GCF_000264295.1 Rhodanobacter spathiphylli B39
ATCTCATATATCCCGGGCAGAAGTTGGTGATACCGAGATGAATATGGAATTTGCGGTTGAAACAGATGGGAAGATATATGAAATTAGCGAGCTTGTTACTTCCGTATCTTATACAGATAAACTTAACGATGGATGTAGCAAGCTCGAATTCTCTTACATAAATGGGGGTTTGGTTATCGAAAATGGAAGTATAATACGATTCAAATACAATGATGCAAACATTTTTTACGGATATGTATTTAAACGGGAAGAAAATAAAAAGGGAGAGGTATCGGTAACTGCATATGATCAACTTCGATATTGCAAAGCAAAAGATACTATTGTTGTAAAAAATGACACGGTAGATAGTCTTGTTAAAAAGATGTGCAATTATTTTAATCTTAAAACTGGAGTTCTCACAAATACAGGATATAAACTGCCGGTAAGCGTACAAGACGATAAAACCTGGTTGGATATAATATACACGGCGATAAGCGACACCTTAATGAGTACAGGAAAATGGTATTGCCTAAGAGATGAATTTGGTAGCATAACTATAAGAGACTTAGAAGAACTACAGCTCGATCTTATTCTCGGTGATG
>NZ_AJXT01000173.1 GCF_000264295.1 Rhodanobacter spathiphylli B39
ACGATGGATTGACCGCTGTCGGGATCGCGCACACGTACGCGACGCAGGACACAGGGATACTTCGCGCGAACCACATCGCGCACCAGCACCACGGTCTGATCGCAACCGATCAGCCGGCGATCCGCCACCGGCTGGGAATAACGTCGTCGCACGCGCAAGTTCTTCTTCGTGCGCATGAGGAAGAACGCGCCCTCGCAATGGAAGTGATACAAGCGCTCGAAGTCGAGGTAGGCACGATCCATCACATAGATCGCGCCGGGCTCGGGCACCAGCTCGTCGAGCATGTGCACATCGTGCTGGCGCGACTCGGAAAAGCTGATCACCGTGGGGATGGCGCCGCGTATGTCGAGCAGCGTGTGGAGTTTGAGGCCGCCACGACCAGGATGCATGGCACGCGCCC
>NZ_AJXT01000174.1 GCF_000264295.1 Rhodanobacter spathiphylli B39
GCTCTACACAGTCCGATGCAGTAAAAGTTAGTACCATAGACTCATGTTTTTTATAATCAAATCCATTACTATATTAAGTGTAGAGAGACAAAGGAGGAATTAACAACATGATTATCTACAAGCAAAATATAGAAAACGGTATCCCAATATACGAAATCATTACAAAGACCTTCAAGACGATTACGGTAAAATCCGATGAAACGTTTAGTAAAAATGACATCTATAAATTGCTCTCTCTACTAGAAAGTGACGTTGATAACATGAAATTAAGTTA
>NZ_AJXT01000175.1 GCF_000264295.1 Rhodanobacter spathiphylli B39
CTTATGTTCAGATTGCTTATCCGAGTTATGATTACCAGTAACATCTCCCAAGTCGCACCCTACAAGAAGTGTGGTTGCTGTAATCGCACCGATTGCTAAATAATGTTTTTTCATTTATTCTCTCCCCTTCTAAAAATAAAATATTGATCATCTATGTGTGTTAATCATAAACATTAACGTTCTTTTTATTGAATATGTTGACGTACAAAACGACCAGCATATCCTTTAAATGATTCGCCCCCAGACATTTCTTGTTTAGCATAAGCATCCGTTGAAC
>NZ_AJXT01000176.1 GCF_000264295.1 Rhodanobacter spathiphylli B39
AGGCTTGCAGGTGCAGTTGGGAAAAATCCTGGTGCTGATTTTGACAGTATAAATGCCTTTGGTGGAAGAAAAAGGTGTATTTTAACAGATGATGGTGTTGTTTTGGCTTATTATGGTGAACCTGGGTACAGTGAAACCGGTAAGACAACAGTTGAAATTACAAAGAATTCAGTAACTTATCCGGTTGGAACAATAGTTCAGGTTATGGTTGAACAACCAAAATTTTATTACAAGGTTGTTCCTTTGAAACTTGAAAAAATTCAAGATGGTATTGGCTATCATTTGAGAAAAGCAAGATATTATGTTTCTGATTATCCAAAACCAGGATTCAAAATTCACCCTGCGTTTGTCAGAAATGGTGTTGAAA
>NZ_AJXT01000177.1 GCF_000264295.1 Rhodanobacter spathiphylli B39
GATAAGCTTTCTTCAATTGCTTATGCAAAACCAGCAAGCGGTTTGACACAAAACTTGACCAGAGCAAATATGAGAAAGCTTGCCAATAATAGAGGGGTTGGATGGCAAATTTCTGATGTTTTATCTGCATCGGTAACCCAAATGCTTTTCATTATTGAATATGCTTCATTCAATACACAAGCAAATATAGGTTTGGGTGTTGTAAAT
>NZ_AJXT01000178.1 GCF_000264295.1 Rhodanobacter spathiphylli B39
ATAATGCACTCACTGCCATATCCATTTGTTTACCACTTGTAAAACTACTGAATGCAAAACCTGTTCCAGTATGAGCTGATTGAATAATCCAAGCAATGGCAGCTGCTAAACCTTCAACAATCGATCTTCCAATTTGGAAATATACAAAGAACCATGCTAAGAATACATTTAAAAGAACTAAGATTAATATAGACTTCCATTGAATATGTTTGCGATCTCTAGAAAATAAAACTGCTATTCCTAAAAACACAAGTAATCCAATGATATTTATTAGTAAAAACATAAGACACCTACCCACATTTTAAAATTAATATGTATCACATTACCC
>NZ_AJXT01000179.1 GCF_000264295.1 Rhodanobacter spathiphylli B39
AGGTACTTCTTCACCGCCATAATGTACGATTTCGTCCACTGGGTCTTTTGTGATTTCTTCTGTTGGTTCACCTTCGCCTACTTTTTCTCCTGTTAATGGATTTTTTGTAGTTGGTGTTGTTGTTGTTTTTTCTCCATTTTCACCTTTTTGTACGACTTCTTCTGTACCAGGCGCTAGATCTGGATCAAATTCACGTTTTTTATCAAATGGAATCTCTTCTTTTTCTATGATTGGATCGCCATCGACTGGACCGTATTTTGTTACGTCATCCACTGGAGGTGTTACAACTTCTCCTGTATCTGGGTTTTTAACT
>NZ_AJXT01000180.1 GCF_000264295.1 Rhodanobacter spathiphylli B39
CACCTACATCCTATTACTAGGATGGTTTTTAGCTGGATTTATCGCAAGTTTAGCAGTAGTCAATCAGTTTATAAATCCTAAAGCAGAATTAAGTCTAATCTATCTTGTATTAATCTTAGTTTTTGCCATTATTAGTTTGGTTGTCAGTTTGTATCTCATAAGATTTGTGACTGCTTTGTTTACTAAAAGATTACTTGAATATAAGTTTAATGAAAAGAAGTCGTCTTATTAATTAAATAGGCTAATAGAATACTTTCTTGCCATTTTTTATAAACTAAAATGTAAGGCTCATCCACTACGCATTGAGCTGAATTATCAAAGGTAATAATGGTTTTATTTTGAGAAGACGTTAATCCAATAA
>NZ_AJXT01000181.1 GCF_000264295.1 Rhodanobacter spathiphylli B39
GTATTAGCAATAGATAAATGGAAAGATGCAATTGAAACTTTTAATTTTAACCATACAAACTCTGTAGGTACAACTATTGATATCCATGATTTTTCAAATGATGATATTAAAAAATATAAAAATGAAATTACAGGTATTATAGGTGGACCACCTTGCCAAGGTTTTAGCTTAGTGGGAACTCGCGACACTAATGATCCAAGGAATTCACTATATATTGAGTATGTAAG
>NZ_AJXT01000182.1 GCF_000264295.1 Rhodanobacter spathiphylli B39
GCTATAAAGTGGATAATAAAGCTATTGATGAGCTGACTGAACAAATATATCAATTACAAAAACAATTAGATGAACAACAAAGTTTAAAAGATAAGTATGAAAAGCAAGTTTCCCTAAAACAACAATATCATCAACATTCAAAAAAGATACAAAATTTAAAAAATGATATTGAAACACTCAATCAACAGTTAGAAAGCATTGATAAACGTAATATTGATTTAAATGATAAACAAACCTTTATTATTGAAATACAGTCAGCGTTACGT
>NZ_AJXT01000183.1 GCF_000264295.1 Rhodanobacter spathiphylli B39
GATAAGACATATATAATTAACGAACAAGAAGCTCAGATTGTACGAACAATCTTTGAAATGTATGCTGCTGGAAAAGGATATAGCGAAATAATAAATAAATTAAACCAGGAAGGCTACAAAACACAGACAGGTAGACCGTTTGGTAAGAATAGTATTCATGACATACTCAAAAACGAGAAATATAGAGGGGTTTACATTTTTAATCGTACTGAACGGAAAATTAATGGAAAAAGGAATCATCACAAA
>NZ_AJXT01000184.1 GCF_000264295.1 Rhodanobacter spathiphylli B39
AGACCCTGGCCTCTCACGCCAGTAACAGCAGTTCGAATCTGCTACGGGTCACCAAAAACGACAATAAGAAAAATTAGAATATAGCCGGTGCCTATGACGATGAGGACCCACCCGTTCCCATTCCGAACACGGAAGTTAAGCTCATCAGTGCCGAAGATACTTGGCGGGCGACCGCCTGGGAAAATAGGTCGGTGCCGGCACTAATTTTAAAAGCAAGCTGTCTCCAGCTTGCTTTTTTTGTTTCGCAAAGTATGAATTAGGCACTGCTCTTGCCATTATAACGCGCCGCAGCTATCTTGTTA
>NZ_AJXT01000185.1 GCF_000264295.1 Rhodanobacter spathiphylli B39
ATCATACAATGATAAATCGCAATATCAAACCGCTTCACCACAATGGCAAATATTTTCAAGTTCATGGACCATTAACAACACCAAGTAGCATTCAAGGAAAACCTGTGGCGATGCAAGCAGGTGCATCTAAACAAGGTATTGCATTAGCTACAAAATATGCAGATGCAGTATATTCTGTTTCTTGGAATATGAAGCAAGCAAAACGTTATCGCGAGCGCTTAGATAGTGAAATGGCACAACATGACCACAAGCGTTATATTAAAGTCTTTCCTGGACTAGTCACTTATGTGGGTCATACACATGAAGAAGCATTGAAAA
>NZ_AJXT01000186.1 GCF_000264295.1 Rhodanobacter spathiphylli B39
GGGTACCATTAACAGTGAAAATGAATTGTTTGAAATGTTCTGCGAGGTGAGTCAACTGTTGATTTGAAAAATGATGAAATGTTGTATTTTCATTAATATTAGCCTGTTCTAGCATAAACAATAAATATCTTTCTTCTATTAAACCACGCAGTGCATTTTTTATATATTTGTCTGGTTCTTCGCTTAAGATTTTCTTTATTTTATTTTCTAAATCTTGTAAAGAAATCTCTGGAAATACATCTAATTGTAATTGTATGTCTTGTTTTTTCTGATTTTTTTGTTCTTTATAAACGAATTGGCTACAACGTAATGCAGCTGGTCCACTTACACCAAAGTGTGTAAAAATCATATC
>NZ_AJXT01000187.1 GCF_000264295.1 Rhodanobacter spathiphylli B39
GGATTACGAGATTCAATACGACGACAAAACAAAAACTCTCATTGTATCGTATAACTTACCGAATCCAGAACAAGTTCCCAAAGTTATTGAATACAAATTTGTTCAATCTTCAAAAACCATTAAGCCTGTTGAGATGAAAAAGAAAGAATTTGATAGTTTTTATGAAAATATTATTTTTCAAGTAACACTTAGAACAATTCACGAGGTATTTGAAGCTGATTATGCCAATACAATTGATGCAATAGTATTTAACGGCTGGGGTACTGCCATAGAAAAAGAAAAAGGAAACGAATTTACATCTTGCATTATTTCATTACATACA
>NZ_AJXT01000188.1 GCF_000264295.1 Rhodanobacter spathiphylli B39
TACTACATCTTCGGGATTTTCAACATTGCTATTCAAATTCCTTACATAATCTAAGGAAATAATATCCCTTTTACTTGCGTTCCGCATTGCGGATAAAATTTGCCGCCTAATACAAAGACAGGCAAAAGTTTTAAATGCAGCGCCAGCGTCAGATTTAAAAAATCTTACCGCCGATACAAGGCCTATGCCACCCTCTTGGACAAGGTCGTCAAAATCAACTCCGGAGCACTTATATTG
>NZ_AJXT01000189.1 GCF_000264295.1 Rhodanobacter spathiphylli B39
AGCATATACAACATTTAGCGGAATACGATGAACATGTTAAATATATTTCTTTCAGTCGAAATTTTGGTAAAGAAGCAGCAATGATTGCTGGTTTTCAACACAGTGTGAATTTTGATGCAGTCGTAATGATTGATGGAGATTTACAACATCCTCCGGAATTTATACCTAAAATGGTTGAAATGTATCAACAAGGGTTTGATCAAGTTGTCGCTAAACGAGATCGTAGTGGTGAAAATGTTGCACGTAAAACAATGTCAAAGTTGTACTA
>NZ_AJXT01000190.1 GCF_000264295.1 Rhodanobacter spathiphylli B39
ATGAAAGTTTATTTGAAACTATAAATCTAGCTATTACAAAATTGAAGGAAGATAACCATAATATTCATATTTTCAAGGTTGTAGGCCACAACAATAATATAATAACCGTAAAAATACCAATAGATGACATAGTTTACTTTGAAAGTATTAATCGAAAGGTTTATTTATGTACTAACCGCGATACCTTTGAATTGCGAGGGTATCAATTTAGTGAGGTTGTTGATAAATATACACAATATGGCTTTGCGGATATTCATAGATCCTGTATTGTAAATATGAAATACATACACTCTGTATCTAATTTTGAAGTAATACTAGATAATGGAGTTTCATTGCCTCTCAGTAGGAGAAAAAGGAAGCAGCTTCTTGAAAATTTTATTT
>NZ_AJXT01000191.1 GCF_000264295.1 Rhodanobacter spathiphylli B39
GATATACCAAGTACTAATGACTTAATAAATGTATGTGATTGAACATAATTTTTAATGAATTGGATAATCTCACGAATTTCTTGTTGACTATCAATATGTTTCTTTACTTTCATTTCTTTTACTACGATATCTTGTAAATTAGTCATTGTCTTCCTCCATTTCCTTAACATGTTCTGTCACTTCAAGAATGCGCTTTTGTTTATTATTCCAACAACTTGTGCTTAAATCTACTGGATATTCTTGTGGATTTAAATAACGTTTATTTTCTTCCCACAATTGTGATAATGATTC
>NZ_AJXT01000192.1 GCF_000264295.1 Rhodanobacter spathiphylli B39
ACAGTAGATTGGTTATCTTCATCAACAATAACTTCTAAAACTTGTGATGGGCTTAAAGCATTACGTACAAAAACGTTTGGATCTTCATCCCATTGAACAATATCGATTTTTTCTCCACCTAATTCTTCAACAACCGCTTCAACACGTGAACCTTTTGCACCTACACAAGCTCCCACTGCATCTATATCTGGATTTTCAGAGTATACACTAATTTTAGAACGATCTCCTGCTTCACGTGCAACTGATTTCACAATAACAGTTCCATCATAAATTTCTGGAACTTCTTGTTCAAATAAACGTTTTAATAAACCCGGATGACTTCTTGACACATAAATTTGTGGACCTTTTGTTGTTTGCTCTAC
>NZ_AJXT01000193.1 GCF_000264295.1 Rhodanobacter spathiphylli B39
CTCCTGTATAAGAGCCAGGTCCTTTTGCAACAACAATCCCATCTAATTCTTGTTTTTTTAAATTCGATTCATTAAATAAGGATTGAATACCAGGCATAAGTTGGCTCGAATGATCTTTTTTACTATTTGTTGTTTTTATTGCTAAAACTTCATCATCGTTCATCAAAGCAATTGACATGGGTTGATTTGAAGTATCAATTAACAGTAAGTTCATTGTCTATCTCTTCCTTTATTTTAGTATAATGATAGCCTTTTGCTGCTATATTAATTTGTCGTTGATTTTCATTTATAG
>NZ_AJXT01000194.1 GCF_000264295.1 Rhodanobacter spathiphylli B39
CATCTTAACTCTTGTCAATATCATTAAGGCTAATAATAGTAATCTGTTGGTAATTAAATTACAATTAATTGACTGACGCTGCAAATTAGGCTATTATGATATAGAACGCCAAATACTGTGCTTAATCTTTAAGGCCTTAAGCGAAGAAAGAAATTAAGATGATTTCAGCGTTTAGCTTCTGAAAATGCTGAATATAACATAGGAAATAGGAGAGTAAATATGGCTTATAAAAGAGTACTTACAATTCAAGACATATCTTGTGT
>NZ_AJXT01000195.1 GCF_000264295.1 Rhodanobacter spathiphylli B39
TGGGGGAATTAGAAACCGTAATGAAACAAATTTCCCTCAAGATTGGACGATATTTTATTGGTCATGGTGGCTTGTATATGCACCATTTATTGGTTTATTTATTGCTCGAATTTCAAAAGGTCGTCGTCTCAAAGAAGTCATATTAGGAACAATTGCTTATGGTACATTGGGATGTGTCTTATTCTTTGGAATTTTTGGTAATTATGCTGTTTATTTACAAATTAGTGGACAGTTTAATGTGGTTGATTTTTTAAATAAACATAGTACTGAAGCAACAATTATAGAAGT
>NZ_AJXT01000196.1 GCF_000264295.1 Rhodanobacter spathiphylli B39
ACAAAAATGGGATGATATTCATGCTGGCGATGAAGTTAAAGTATTATCTTATGGCCAAAAAGGCGAAGTATTAGAATTAAGCGGAGAAAATGAAGCTGTAGTTCAAATGGGTATTATCAAAATGAAGTTACCTATTGAAGATTTAGAAAAAACGAAAAAGAAAAAAGAAAAACCAACGAAAATGGTGACACGCCAAAATCGTCAAACTATTAAAACAGAATTAGACTTAAGAGGCTATCGTTATGAAGAAGCGGTTGGAGCTTTAGATCAATATATTGACCAAGCTGTATTAAGTAACTATGAAC
>NZ_AJXT01000197.1 GCF_000264295.1 Rhodanobacter spathiphylli B39
GTGTCACCTCAACGTTTTTATTCATCTTATCATATAACATATTATTTTTTTTAAATAAAAAATCGGCTAGTCATTTGCTAGCCGACAAAATAGAAAGGAAAGTAAGTAATAAATATTGAAGATGTTTCGATGTAACCCGAACGATTCACCTTGAGCTATCTGTTATACAGCCCCTACCCCTTTGTTTGAAATCGTTCTACCCTGTTACAAATACTATATTAGCATAATTATCTAATTATTGTAAGCGTTTTCTAAATAAAAATAGTTTATTATTACACTTCCAATCAACTTATTACTAAAAATGTCTTGAATCTCAGTCTTATGTTATAATTAATGTAATATGTAATGTTCATAGG
>NZ_AJXT01000198.1 GCF_000264295.1 Rhodanobacter spathiphylli B39
GGGCAGCACCTTCCAGATTTCCGTTAAGCTCGAAGAAGACAAGGGCGACGACGGAACCACGGCAGGCAACGATAATGGAAACCAAAACGGAAATGGGTCAGAAAACGAAGACAACTATTCTAACTTCTGGAGAAACTTCTTCAGATAAACATTTACCGATTGCTAAATGAAAGCAAACAGCAAAGAAATCCCTCAACCGCTTAATTTATGCGGCTGAGGGATTTTTAAGAGCTGTTTATGCAACTTTATTTTTGCATAAAAATGCTGTTGGTCAATGCACATTTAAGGCGATAAAATTTACGCCTTAAAGCCAATTTGGT
>NZ_AJXT01000199.1 GCF_000264295.1 Rhodanobacter spathiphylli B39
GATCTGTCCTATATCTTAGTTTTTCAAGTTCTTTGGCAATTTTCAAAGTTAACACTCGGGTTTTTCCACTACCAGGACATGCTAATACAAGTGCATTTTCTTCTTCATTAATAGCGGCTATCTGAAATGGATTTAAGTTATTATGCATGTTATTTTAAATCACTCTCCAATAATTTTGCGAATGTACTTAAAATATCTTCATTATCATCTTCATTTAAAATACCTATT
>NZ_AJXT01000200.1 GCF_000264295.1 Rhodanobacter spathiphylli B39
CCTATATGCAGGGCGAAACCGCCGGTATCAACATGGCGGGCGGTGAAAAGCTTTACGACAAGGCGATTCCAATGAACGCCATCGGATTTTTCGGCCTGCACGTTATTACTGCCGGCAGCTATGAGGGCAAGACCTATGTCACCCGTACCGAAAACACTTATAAAAAATTGATTACCAAAGACAATCTGCTGAAGGGCTTTATTTTAATCGGAGAAATTGCCAGAGCGGGGATTTACACCTCTCTGATTCGCGAAAAAACGCCGCTTGATACAGTGGATTTTGACCTAATTCGGGAGCGCCCGCAGTTAATGGCGT
>NZ_AJXT01000201.1 GCF_000264295.1 Rhodanobacter spathiphylli B39
TCGTCATGCTGCTGTTCGATACAGAGCCAACCCTATTGCCATCCAAATAGATTTCAACGCTTTCGACGCCAAAATGGCTCATGGCCCAGCCGGATACAATCGCTTCAGTCTTCCCGTTGTTTGCAAGGCTCGCAGTCCCGACCCACATCCTATTTTCAGGGACTTTAATGCTTGTCTCGTTTGACCAAATGGAATTGCCACTGTTGTCGATCTCTTTGACTTTGACCTTATGA
>NZ_AJXT01000202.1 GCF_000264295.1 Rhodanobacter spathiphylli B39
CAGTGTTATAGGCCGTCCAACCGCTGCTTTTCGTTCAATATTTTTGACTGAAACGCGCTCTGGCTGAACAATTTCTTCAGTCATGGAATTCCATTCACCGCATTCAGGGCATTTTCCGGCCCATTTGGGAGACTGAAACCCACATTGTGAGCATACAAACATTGTTTTAGCTTTATTGGCCACTATTACACTTCCGTTTCTGGCTAAGAACAATAATCTAATGTTCCGCAATAAATTGCAAAAGCCATTTT
>NZ_AJXT01000203.1 GCF_000264295.1 Rhodanobacter spathiphylli B39
GTTCCAGACGTCCTCCTTAAAGGCTGGTATGTTGCCAAGTCGGACCAGCAACTCTTCATGGTTCTGCAGGTACGCTTCGAAGTCTCGGACCGTGATGTTCTTCTGGATGAGTTTGTCGAGCTTCGCAAACCTCTTCTTCAGTTCTTTGTCATTGGAGATCGCATCCTTTTCTTTCGCGATCAGCTCTTCGAGTTCCTGCTGGCTAGTTATCTCTAACTTGGTATTGGCGTTCAAG